>CAWEAZ010000031.1:0-540280 GCA_963807155.1 uncultured beta proteobacterium | reverse complement strand
GTGGTCGCAGAAGGTGCGCTTTCGCGAGACGATCGAGCAGATGGTCGCCGACGGCATCGGCTGCTTCGTAGAGGTAGGTCCGTCCGGCAATCTCACGGCATTCATCAGCGACATCCCGGCCGGCAAGGCGCAGGTCTCGATCGCGAGCAACTTGCGCCGCCGCAACGGCGTCGAGCAATTGCTGACGGTTCTCGCCCAGCTCTACGTGAGCGGGCGGCCGGTGCGCCTGCAATCGCTGTTCGACGGCCGGCTCATCGCCGCCGTCGACCTGGCGAAGCCCGTGGATTCGCGTCCCTACGGTGTGCTGCTCGACAACACGATGCCGATGATTCGCTATTCGGACCTCGACCGTGAGGCCTTGCGGACGTTTGGCGGCCCTGCGAGCGCCGCGCCGCCGGTCGCCGGGGTCGAGGCGAGCTTCGTCGTCGCCCGCGCGCCCGAGACTGCGCCGTACATCGACACCGATCCGCAGCTCGAGCCCGATCCGTGCGCCGGCGTCATGGCCGAGTATTTCGACGTCATGCGCGGTTTTCTGGAGCAGCAGCGGGCGGTTGTCCAGTCGTGGCAAGCCTCGTCGGTCGAAACGGCCGCGCCTGAACCCGCCGTGGTCACCGACTTTCCGTTCCTGAGCGAGGTGCTCGAGCAGGACGATCACCACCTGGTGGCGCTTTGCCATCTGAGCCTCGCCGACAATTTCCTGCGCAGCCACGTTCTCTCGGGCCGGGTATCCGAGATCGATGCGGAGCTGTCGGGCCTGTCGTGCGTGCCGCTGATGGTCAGCGTCGAGATCATGGCCGAGGCCTGCAGCCTGCTCGCCGGCAGCACATCGCTACACGTGATCGAGAACGTTCGCGCCTTCGACTGGCTTGCCCTCGACGATGGTGCGTCGACCCTTGAGGTCCGTGCCGAGGCCGTCGACACCGCCCGGAGCCTCTATCGCGCGACGACCTTCGATGGCGCGGAGAAAGTCGTGAGCGCCGATTTCCACTTCGAGCCGTTCTGGCACGCCAGCCCCCTGCCGCCGCTCGGCGCCACCCGACCCTCGGTCTGGAACGGCTCCGAGCTCTACACGACCGGCATGTTCCACGGGCCGATATTCCAGAGCGTTCGCCAGATCACGGGCTGGAACGAGCAGGGCATGGATGCCGATCTGTCCGAGGTCGCGTTGCAGGACTTCTTCGAGATCGGCAGCACGCCGCGGCTGGTCCTGAATCCGATCCTGCTGGACGCCGTCGGCCAGGTCGCGGCCTACTGGATTGCCCAGCAGGTGGGCGTCGACTTCAACTGCTTCCCGTCGACGATCGAGCGCATCGAACTCTACGCACCGTGCCCGGCCGGCCTCCCGGGCCTCACGCTGAAGGCGCGGCAGCGCGCCCTCGACGCCGGTGTCACCGACGTTTCCGCGCCGCGGGTTTGGGACTTCGAGTGCCTCGATGCCTCCGGCGCGCCTCTGGTGCGGGTCAGCAAGCTGATTAACGTGTTCTTCGCGGTGCCGCACACGTTTTACGAGGTCCGGCGCGATCCTCTGCGTGGCCTGCTCGGCGCCGCGAGTGCCGCCCGTCCCAGCGTCGGCGTGTCGTTGTGGGAAGTGCCGCACTACGCCGAAGACTTCTGCTCCCAGTCGAACGGGATCTTCCTGCGCATCCTGGCGCATGCCTTGCTCGGCGACGAGGAGCGGGCCGAATGGCGCACGCTGACCGGCACGGTGCGGCGCAAGCGCGAGTGGCTGTTCAGCCGCGCGGCCGTCAAGGAAGCGGTGCGGATGACCTTGTTCCAGCAGACCGGAAAGCTTCTCTATCCTTCCGACATCACGGTGCTGCACGACGACCTCGGCGCGCCCTTCGTTGACGGCTGGTGGCGGGGCGAGCTGGCCGAGGCGCCGCAGGTGTCGCTCTCGCACACGGCGCGCGCCTGTCTGGTGGCCGTCGGCGCGGCCGAGTCGCCGGTAGGTGTCGACTTCGAGGATCTGGGCCGCATCCAGCAGCCCGAGCTCATCATCGGCATGCTCACTCGCCGGTGAGCGCGCCACGGTCGAAGGCCTGGCCGGCGCCGCGCTCGACGAGCGTCTGCTTCGCCTCTGGTGCGCCAAGGAAGCGGCGGCCAAGTACCTCGGCGTCGGCATGCAGGGCCAGCCCGAGGCGTTCGAGGTCGGCTTTGTCGACGACGCCTGCGCGCGCGCGCGCGTCGTCTTCGAAGCGCGACGACCCAGGTCCGCATCGTCCGCGACGGCGCGTCGGTGATCGCAGTGGCCGCGGGCGAGCCCGCCGCCGTAGAGGTTCATTGATGGACAGATTCACGCAGGACACGGCAGAAAGGACGGTGTGCGTCATCGTCGAGGATCTTGTCCAGGACTGGGGCCTCGACCTCGCGACGCCGATCGGCCCGACGACGATGCTGGTGGCCGATCTCGATTTCGCCTCGGTCGACATCATCCAGTTATGCGTCGCGCTCGAGCAGAGCTACGAGCGGAAGCTCGGCTTCCACGATTTGCTGATGAAGGACGGCAGCTATGTCGGCGACCTGTCGCTGGCCCAGGTGGCGGCGCACGTCGAATCCAGATTGCAATGAGAGGGAGCTCGAAATGACCGTTCGCACGCTATTCATCGGCATGGACGGTGCCACGTTCACGGTGCTCAACGACCTGACGGCGCGCACCGGAGAAGGGCCGGTGATGCCTTCCTGGCGAAGATCTTCGAGGAGGGTACTCGCGCCAAGCTGCGCTCGACGCCGAACCCGCTGACGCCGCCGGCCTGGGTGTCGCTGATGACCGGGCGCGGCCCGGGGCATCACGGCGTCTTCGACTTCATCCGTGCGGAAGAGCGCGCCAACGACGTCTTCTTCACGCTCTACGACTCGCGCGATTGCCGGGTCGAGACGATCTGGTCGATCGCCAGCCGCCAGGGCCTGAAGGTCGCCGCGCTGAACTTCCCCTTCACCGCGCCGCCGCCGAAAGACCTGAACGGCTTCATGGTGCCGGCTTCATTCCGTGGCGGCACCTGCGCCGCAACTCGGCGCCGCCGATCTGTACGACCGCCTGAAGACGATCCCCGACTTCAATGCCAAGGAGCTCGCCTGGGACTTCGAGCAGGAAAAGCAGGCGATGGAGGAGCTGACCCACGAGGACCGCGAGAACTGGGTGAAGTACCACCTGCCGCGCGAGCGCCAGTGGTTCCGCATCGCGGACCACCTGCTGCGCGAGGAAGCGCCGGAGCTGATGGCGGTGATGTTCGACGGCGTCGACAAGCTGCAGCACCAGGCCTGGCTGTATGTCGACCCGAACCAGCAGTCGGGCGAGCTGAGCGAGTATCACAAGCGCATGCGCGTGCTCTGCCTCGACTACTTCCGCCAGCTCGACGGCTTCATCGAGAAGCTGGTCACCGCCGCCGGCCCCGAGGTGCAGGTGTTCCTCGCCTCCGACCATGGCTTCACCGCGACCACCGAGGTCGTGCGCATCAACGCCTACCTGCACGAGAAGGGCTACCTCAACTGGAAGGAGGTGCCCGACACCGACGCCGGCCGGCGCCGCGAAGACAGCATGTTCGCCTTCCTCGACTGGCAGAACACGATCGCCTACTGCCGCACGCCCTCGAGCAACGGCATCAACATCCGGGTCGCGCGCAACCCGGGCGAGACGGGCGTGGCGCCGGAGCAGTACGAGGCCCTGCGCAAGCGCCTGATCCGCGACCTCGAGGACCTGAAGGACCCGGTCAGCGGCGAGCGGATCATCACCGAGATCCACCTGCGCGAAGACGTGTTCCCGGGCGAGGCGATGCACGATGCGCCGGACCTGCTGCTGGTGCTGCGCGACTTCGGCTTCGTCTCGATCAAGAACAAGCTGCCGGTCGTTCGAGCCGCGCACCGAGATCGCCGGCACGCACCATCCCGACGGCGTGTTCCTGGCGTATGGCCCGGGCATCTCGAAGGGCGCGACGATCGCCCGGCGGCACATCACCGACGTCTGCTCGACCCTGCTCTACAGCCTGGGCCTCGCGGTGCCGTCCGATTTCGAGGGCGAGGTGCCGCAGGCGATGTTCACCGCCGAGCAACTCGAGCGCCGGCCGGTCGTCATCGGCGCATCGACCGTGGGCGCGACGAAGAACGACGACGCCGCCGGCATGGGCCAGGACGAGAAGGCGCAGATCATGGCCCAGCTGCAGCTGCTCGGCTACATGGAGTGACCGTGCGCGCGCGTCTGGTTCGCGGATCCCGGGCTCGGGAACTGAGTCGCTGCTTCAGTCGACCTCTTTGGGTGCCGCCCTGCGCCTGCGGGCGCCGACCGGTGCGATGACCGGCCCGACCAGGACCGAATCCTCCGGCTGGAGCAGCATGAAGACGATCAGATCCGCGACGCGCTCGGGCGGCATGGCGTCGCCCGGCATCGGTGCCGGCAGGTTCTGTTCCCAGAAGGGCGTCGCGACGGCGGCTGGCATCAACGCCTGGACCTTGACGCCGAAGCTCTTCACCTCGTCGGCGATCGCCTGCGAGAGCCCGATCACGCCGAACTTCGAGGCGCAGTAGGCGCTGTCGTAGGCCCGCCCCTGCAGCCCTTGAACGGAGGACAGGTTGAGGATCAGGCCCGAGCGCTGCGCGACCAGCGTCGGCAGGACGGCCCGGTTCGCCAGGAACACGCCGCGCAGGTTGACCGCCATCACGTCGTCCCATTCGTCGATGCCGACGTCGACTGCGAGCTTCGGTGCCGTGCCCCGCTTGCGCAGGATGCCGGCGCAGACGATCAGCGCGTCGATCCGGCCGAAGCGTTCGAGCGTGGCCTGCACCAGGCGCGCGTGGTCCTCTTCGCGCCGGACGTCGATCGCCACGCCTAGCGTGCCGCCGTTACTGAGGCCGGTGATCTCGGCCGCGACCGACTCGACCCTCGCCGGATCGAGGTCGGCGACGACGACCGAGCCCCCGAGTTCGCCGATGGCGCGGGCGGTCGCGTGGCCGATGCCGCCGGTGCCTCCGGAAACGATGACGACCTTGCCGCGAAGGTCCTTCGCGGCGCGTGTGACTGTGGTGTCATGGTGGATCCTCGTTGGGATAGCGGACACCGGCGCCGGCGGCACCGCGTAGGTTCGGCGCCTGGGCAGTGGCCGGCTCGGTTCGCGGCGACGGATTCGAGGATTGGCAGGCCAGCCGCACGTCGGCTGGCAGCATTAGCATCCAGAGGATGAGGTCGGCGACCCGCGAGCCCGGCGGGATGCCGCCAGGCGTGGGCAGCGGGCCAGTCTGGCGAAGGACATCCGTCGCGAACCGGCCAGGTGCCATCACCTGGACGCGCACGCCGAACCCGGTCACCTCCTCGGCCAGGGCCTCGCTGAAGCCGATGACACCGAATTTCGAGGCGCAGTACGGCGCGTCGAAGGCGATCCCCTGACGCCCCGACTTCGACGACACGTTCAGGATGTCGCCGCGCCCGGCCCGAAGCATCGCCGGAAGCACGGCCCGGTTGGCGAGAAAGGTGCCGCGCAGGTTCGTGTCGACGACCTCGTCCCACTCGCGGCCCGCGAGCTGCCCACCGTGCGCAAGGTCGCTCCCGAGGCGCGCAGGATGCCGGCCGCGTGCACAAGAACGTCGATGCGGCCGTGTCGTTCCACGGTGGCGGCGGCCATGTGCGCCATGTCGCCCTCGGCGCGCACGTCGAGCGGCAACTCCAGCGGCGCGGCGCCGCTGGCCTCGACCACCGCCGCCGCGGTCTCTCTCAGGCGGGTCGCGTCACGACCCACCAGCACCGGAATCGCGCCAGCGCGGGCGAGCAAGACGCAGGTGTCGCGGCCGATGCCGCCGCTCGCGCCGGTGACGATCGCGACACAACCTGCGAGCGGGCCGCCAGCCGTCACTTCGCCAGTTGCTCTGCCAGAAAGTCGGCGATCTGCTTGACCTGCAGTTCCATGACGTAGCGCCCATCGACCATGAGCAGGTGCTCGAAGTGCAGCTGGCGACGCTGAACGAACGCTTCGATCGCCACGACGAGCTGGACGACGTCGATCGAGCTGAATGCCAGGTCCGCCATGAGACGGGTCTCGCCGTTGATTGGCTGGTCGTAGTCGAGCTCCCAGTCCGACGTCATGTCGGTGAGCAGCGCGCAGACGCCGCTTTCGAGCTCATCCCGGGTGAACGTCTTGGTCGCGGTGGATGGGTCGGACATTGTGGAACACTCCAGTGGAAAGTCTTCGGGCTCGGTGGCTGCCGTGGCGCTCAATCGCTGCGCCTGATGGCGCAAACCTCGAGCCAATTGTGCTGGACGCTGGAGACACCTGCGCCTTCGAGGGCGGCGGCGGCGGTGTCGGCGAGCGCCTGCGATGCGATCTCCACCGGGTAACCGCTGAGCTGCGCCTCTGCAAGCCCGCTGTACGACCCGATCGCCGCCAGGGAATGTCGATCGAAGAGTACGAGCCGCTCGGCCAGCTGCAGCACATCGAGGCCGTTGTCGGAGAGCAGCGTGCGCCATTCGTCGAGCGTCAGCCAGCGGTTCTGGTAGGCGACCGTCGACAACTGCGACTTGACCCGCTGACGCTTGATCCCCGGGCCGCCCGCGGCGACCTGCGCCGCGCTCCGGCGCGCGATCCAGGCGATCGCTTCCTTCGTCCATTCGTAGTAGACCTGCTGGCGTCAACGAGGGCCAGCACCCCGCGTAGTAGCCGGTGCTCGACGCGAACATGCCGCCTGGCCTCAGCACCCGCGAAATCGCGCCGACCAGGTCCTCCTTGGCACCGATCAGGTGGATCGCATTGGCGATGTTGACGAAGTCGAAGGTGCCGGCAGAGAACGGCAGGTCGATCAGGTTGAGCCCGACCTGCAGCGTCACGCTGCGGGAGGCGGGGGCGTACCCCAAGTCGAGCGCGCCGATCCGGCACCTGGTATCCGAGCTGCGCGTAGTTCTGGGCCGCGAGGGCGATCTGCACCGGATCGAGGTCG
This sequence comes from uncultured beta proteobacterium, assembly GCA_963807155.1. Classification (GTDB taxonomy): domain Bacteria; phylum Pseudomonadota; class Gammaproteobacteria; order Burkholderiales; family Burkholderiaceae_F; genus JACCZX01. Next base: position 533,365 of record CAWEAZ010000031.1, on the reverse strand, counting down.
ATCCCGTACAGGCTGGCCCCAGGCGCTGCGGCCAGCAAGAGCTGACCGACGGCTCCAGTGCCGCCGCGACCGAGGATGCGGTTGCCCGGCTTCGTGGCAAGCCTTTGACATAGCCTTCGTTGGCGGCGATGTAGGCGGGTCGTCGCGAAGCGGTCGTACCTGGTGTCGACGGCCTGGGTCATGGACGATCCTTCATCGGTGGGACCACAGTGCCGGCCGTTTCCGAGCCCACACTCGTTCAATCGACGTCCTCCTCGGATGGTACCGTTGTGGTGCCGTGTCGAAGTCGCCTTCCGTCGGCGTCGGCACCGGTCGGCGGCGACGGCGGGCGGATCGCCGGAAGCCGCGAGCGACGAAAACAATACCAGGCGGGTGGCGGCCTTGTGGACCGAAGGAGCTCGCCTGCAACGATCCTGAGTAGCAAGAGTGCCCTCCGCGCTGGTTAACGGCATCCGCCTGAACTATGTGCAGATGGCGGTGCCCGACATCGGCGGCCGCACGAAGACCTGGTCATGGTCCACGGCCTGGCTACGAACCTGGCGTTCTGGTACTTCCATTACGCCGCGGTGTTCGCCCGGCGCTATCGGGTCACGGTCTACGACCTGCGCGGCCACGGCCGCTCCGAGATGCCGGCCGGCGGCTACACGCCGCAGAACTTGGCGCGCGATCTCGAAGGCCTGCTCGATCATCTGGCGATCCCGCGCGCGCACTTCCTGGTGCACAGCTTCGGCGGCGTGATCGCGCTCAACCTGGCGCGGATCGCGCCCGAGCGAATCGCCAGCCTGGTGCTCGCCGATACCCACATCTCGGCGGCCCGTGTCGCTGCCGGGCAGGTCTGGGAATACGGCACCGGCATGCAGACCCTGCTGGACGACGCCGACATGAAGCTCGACACCCGCGATCCGTACTTCGGCTATCGCCTTCTGACCGAGGTGGCGCGGATGCACCTCGATCGCAAGCCGGTGCGCCCGCGCTCGAGAAGCTCGTCGGGCCGCTGGTCGCCAACGGCGGTGGCAAGACCGCGGCGCAATGGTTGCGACTGATGCAGAGCACGTCGGCCGAGCCGGAGCTGATGGGCGAGGACGGCCTCACGCTCGACTCGCTGCGCCAGATGCGCTTTCCGATCCTTGCCATGTACGGCGACAACTCGCACGCGCGCCTTACCGGCAAGGAGTTGCTCGACGTCTGGCCGCACGCCGAGTTTCGGCGCGTGCGCGACGCCGGCCACTTCTTTCCGTCGAGTCGGCCGGCCCAGGTCATCCAGGCCTGCAGCCGGTTCTGGCGCGGCGACTTCAGCAAGCTCGCCATGCATCGCGCGGGCGAGGAAAGCCAGCGCCACTTCCGCAGCGACCGCGTCTACCTGGCAGAAGGCGGCTGGTACTGCCTGACGCGCGAGGCAGGGGCGCTCGGTCCGTTCTCGACGCAGGAGGATGCGAGCGAGCAGCTCGACACCTACATCTCGACGATGGGAGCGACGAAAGCCGCAAGCAGTGTTTAACTTTCTAGGGATTTCAGTGCCGGAGTCAGCCTTGTGATTTCAGGTTACGGGTTCGAATCCCGTCAGCCACCCCAGCTTCGGAAGCATTGCGCAATCAGCGCGGTGGTTCGGTCACCGGTGGGTCGGATTTCGGATCATCGATCGGTGGCTCTGGCGGAGCAGGATCGTCAACCGGATCTTTCCGGTTCATTCTCGGGTGGTAACTCAGGCGTGGGTTCGTCCGGCTCGCTAATTGGCGCGTCTTCGTCGGGATCGTCGTTCGGCGGCTCATTAATAGGTGGCTCGGCGTCCGGGATCACGCGCGGCGGCACCGCCGGCAACTCCGGCTTGTCAGGAACCGGAAGCACCACGTGCTGCTTAGCCCTCCGCCTGTCGGCGGCGCATCTCGTAAGCCGGCACGCGCATCATCTGGCGGTACTTCGTCACCGTGCGGCGTGCTACCTGAAGCCCCTGTCTGCCAAGCAACCGTGCGATATGCGCGTCTGAGAGTGGTTCTTTCGGATTTTCTTCGTGGATCATGTCTTTAATGGCGCCACGGATCGCGGTCGCCGAACATGTTCCACCGCTGCTCGTGGCCAACGCGCGCGAAAAAAAGTACTTGAGTTCGAAAACGCCGAGCGGCGTGGCCATGTACTTGTTGTTCGTGACGCGCGACACGGTCGATTCATGCAATCCAAGCTCATCGGCAATCTCACGCAGACCGAGTGGCTTCATCGCGAGCTCGCCGTAGTCGAGAAAATAGCGCTGACGCCGCACGATCGCCTGCGCCACGCGCAGGATGGTGGCGAACCGCTGTTCGACGTTGCGAACCGTCCAGCGCGCTTCTTGCAATTGCGCTGCTAGATCGGAATGGCGCGCATCGCGATGGTTCTGGAACAGATCGGCGTACATACGATTCAAGCGCACTTTAGGCACGACCGACGGGTTCAGCGTGACTGTCCACTCGTCACGAATCTTGCGCACCACCACGTCAGGCGCAACGAACCGCGTGTTGGCTGCACCGAACTTCCAACCTGGACGCGGTTGCAGGCGGCGGATCAAGTCACCGGCTTGCGAGACTGAGTGCTGCGCAACGCCGAGCGCGCGCGCCAACCCCGGAATGTCGCGCATCGCAAGCTTGTCCAGATGCTCGTTGACGATGCGCTTCGCCAGCTCGTGAATTGCGGCACTCGCGGGATCATCATCTTCGCGCAGTTGGAGCAACAGGCATTCGCGCAGGTCGCGCGCACCCACGCCAGCTGGCTCGAGCGACTGCACAAGCTTCAGCGCAATTGCCATCTCGTCGTCGTCGGGCGTTGGCTCCAGGCCCGATAGCGCCTTTAGCTCCTGTAGATCCATTCGCAGGAAGCCGTCGTCGTCCAGGGCATCGACAATCGTTGCCATTAACGTGCGGTCGCGGTCGGACGAAGCGAGCCACTTTGACTGCGCCAGCAGATGGTCGCGCAGCGATTGATCGGCGGCAGTGATGTCGGAAAAATCAAAGTCATGATCGGCGCCGTTATTGCGCCGCGCCGTTCCATACTGCGACCAGCCTTCGCCTTCCCACGTTTGATCGGGTGCCGCCTCGGTGGTCGCTTCGCCGCTGGTCGTTGCGGGCGACGCTTCGCCTTGCGGAGTAGCGTCGCCGCCGGCAGGAGAAGCAACTGTGGATTCTCCGTCGGGCGCTTCGTCCAACTCGAGGAACGGATTGTTGCCCATTGCCTGGGTGACTTCCTGAGCAAAATCAAGCGATGAGAGTTGAAGAAGTCGAACGGCTTGCTGCAGGCGCGGCGTCAATGTCTGATGTTGACGTTGCTCGTGGCGAATAACTGGGGCGTTCATTTACAAAATACCCTTCGCATTATTTTTTACGGGCGCGGCGCAATGACATGACTGCGTACCGCGAGCCATCAGTACATTGAGAGAAATCTGCTGGTGGCGAAATGAACTCAGGGGTGGCACGCTGCGGACCAGCGATGCAGAAATAACCATAGAGCCCTTTTAAGCAAGGCCCGTGCCGCCCTTAATCAGAGCGAAATCGCGTGCTCGCGTAAGCCGCGACCGTCGGTTTTCTACTGTCCGGCGTCGTTGTGCGTGGGCTGGATCGGCTCGCGCGGGTGCGACCGCTTCCCGATCAGCTGACACGTCCGTCTTGTCCGGCTGTTGCAACTCCTGCTTAGCATCCCCCGATTGCGCTCCGTTGGACACAGGACGTCGTATCCCCGGGAGCGTATCCCCTGACTTCTTGCCAGGTCGCGGTGGCCACCGCAATCGATCGCCTCGTATAGGCATGTGAACCTCGTGTTTGGTCTTAAATGTTCGGCACGCTTCAGCACATGCCGTGCCGGACAAGAGCTACGAGACGACGCCAAAGCGCTACTGACCCTCAAATTTGCGTCCCAGCTCGCGGGCACATATGTTGCAACAACAGACATGTGGAAGAAAAGCCACGCCCCTTTTACAACTGAGAGGACACACAATGAAGAACTTACTAGTTGCAGCGATGGTGGCCCTCGCGGCTATTTACAGTGCGGGCTGTTCTGTACCCAGCGGCCAAAGAACGGTTGGTGACGTGGTCGACGACTCCACAATTACTACGCGCGTGAAGACGCGGTTTGTCGAGGACAAGATCGTCTCCGCGAACCGGATCAATGTCGAGACGCTTAAGGGAGTAGTGCAGTTATCCGGTTTCGCGACAACCGAAGCCGAGCGCACGCGCGCGGCAGAGATCGCAGCGTCGGTGCCAGGCGTTAAGCAGGTTCAAAACGCCATCACCGTCCGGCCGGTATAAGGCATCTGCGTGAAGAACCGGCCCGTTCACCTACCAGACGGGCTGGTTTTTCTCTCCGTGCTTGTGCGGAGAGGAATTGCTAAAGTAGATAACCGTGCCGCACGCACTCATCGTTGACGACGACACCGACAGCCGCGAGTTCTTGTCGCAGGTTGCACGCGGCGAGGGCTTTACCGTAGCGAGTGCCGATACTCTGCGAGCTGCCCGTGCGCAGCTTGTTCGTCAAACTCCGGACGTGCTGTTGACCGACTTGGAGTTACCCGACGGTAACGGCATGGCGTTAATAAAGGATCTGGACCGCGCGGCCGAAACCGAAGTGGTGGTCGTGACCGGTCATGCGTCGGTGGGTACGGCCGTCGAGGCGCTACGCGCCGGCGCGACCGACTATTTGACCAAGCCAATTGACGTCGAGCGCCTAACAAACATGCTGCGACGCCAGCCTCGAACCGTGGATTTGAAGCACGAGATAGGTGAACTCAGGGATGAGCTGCGCAAGGTAGGGCGCTTCGGCCACCTGTACGGATCATCGCCACCGATGCAGGCGCTGTACGACAAGATAGCGCGGGTGGCGCCGACATCGGCCACGGTCTTGCTGATCGGCGAAAGCGGCACCGGCAAGGAGTTGGCGGCACACACAATTCACGATTTGTCTAAACGCAAGCGCGCGCCGTTTTTGGCAATCAACTGTGGCGTCATATCTCCGCAGCAGATCGATAGTGAACTATTCGGTCACGAAGAGGCTGGTGTAAACGGCAATGGTCATGACCATAAAGGGTTCTTCGAGCGCGCGAGAGGCGGGAGCCTTCTGCTGGATGAGATTACCGAGATGCCGCTTGCGTTGCAGGTGAAGCTGCTGCGCGTGCTCGAGACTGGAACGTTCGTCCGGGCCGGTACGTCGCAGCCAATCGCGGCAGACGTGCGGATCATCGCGGCCAGCAACAAGCAACCAGGCAAAGCGGTCTCCGACGGAAAGTTCCGCGAAGACTTGCATCACCGGCTCAACGTATTTCCGATAAGTATGCCGCCGCTGCGCGAGCGCGGCGGCGACCTTGAGATGCTGGCCCAGCATTTTTTGGACGAGCTCAACACCACCGAGAATTCCGCGAAACGCTTCGCCCCCTCGGCGGCCGCGTCGTTGTACGCACATTCGTGGCCGGGCAACGTCCGCGAGCTCAAGAATTATGTCCAGCGCGCCTACTTATTGGCCGACACTGTTATTGACGATTACGCGCAGTCCGACGCGTCATCGGGAAGTACCGATCATCACGACGAGATCACAGTGAAGATCGGCACGCCCCTTGATGAGATCGAGGAGCGGGTCACGATGGCGACGCTCGCGCGCTGCGGCAATGTCAAAAAGCGCGCGGCGGCGATTCTCGGAATCAGCCTAAAGACGCTATACAACCGGCTCGAAAGTTATTCGCAGCGAGAGGGCTCGGACGTCGAACGGGACGCCCAAACCGTTTGACCGTGTCGTCGTGCATTACTATCTCCGGATAGTTCTGGCACCGCACTCTTACGTAAAAAATGGCAGTTTCGCCCGGCGCATTGACCGAGCGGCTTCGCGCGCCGCTCGCGGTCAAGGTCATTGCGTTCGTTGCGCTTATTTTTCTGTTGAAGAGTGCGCGCGACATAGTTTTGCCAGTCGCGATCGCGATCATCCTGACGTTTCTGTTAGCGCCTCTCGCGCGTGCGTTGCGCAACCGAGGGCTCAATGATGCGCTGGGAGCCGCGGTTGTAGTCATCGGGCTGCTGGCAACACTGGGCTTCCTGGCGAGTCGACTCGTAGCGCCAGCCAGCGAATGGATTGCTCGCGCACCCACGTCGGTCCAGCAGTTGATCGATTCCTATGAGAGGTTGCGCCGATCGGTCCCTTTCATGGCGCCGCCGGAAATCGCGCTCAGGCCGACAGTGACGACAAAAGGGCGTCCGGCCGCCGAAATTGTTCCGGTGGCAGCGGCACCCGCTTCAGATCCGTTAAAGGACAAGATCGCGATCGAAGGCATTGCGCTTACCGGCTCTTTGATCAAGCAGGCGACCTGGGTCGCCGTATCGACCGTCGCGACGATTATTTTGGTGTTCTTCTTTCTTGCCTCCGAGCGCTGGCTGATGGCCCGTACCGTCGAGGCAATTCCCAAGCGCCGCATCCGTGTCGCCGTAATTGGAGGGTTTCGCGCAGCGCAGCGCGATATCGCGCGCTATCTGGGAACGCAGGCCTTGATCAATGCCGGCGTCGGCATTGCCACCGCGTTGGCACTAACAGCGATTGGCTTTCCGAGTCCGATCCTATGGGGGGTCATGATTGCAGTGCTTGGCTTTATTCCCTATCTTGGGCCACTTGTTTTCGTGGTGCTGCTGTTGCTCGCCGGCACGATTACCTATACGACGTTCGGCGAGATCATTGCGCCGGCCGCTGTGTACGCCACCATCAACGTCCTAGAAAGCAACTTTATTGCGCCATGGATTGTTGGCCGGCGGCTGGAAATGAGCCCACTGTTCGTTTTTCTCGCGGTGATGGTGTGCGCCTGGATGTGGGGCGTGGCCGGTGCGTTCCTCGCCGTGCCTCTGCTAGTGATCATTCGAAGTGCTGCCCGCCGTTCGAAAAGTCTGCGGCTATGGTGTGTCTATCTGGATCGTGGCAGACCCGAGTTGCCGACGATGCGGACACTGTTGGGCATTGGTCTGCGTCGTCGGCGCCGGCGCGTATCAGCACCGGAAGCGAACCCCGCATCCGCCAGTGCGTCGAGCGCGCGTCCCGCAAGCGGTCGAAAGCCGTTTCTCAGGCGCGCCTGATTTGCCCATAGGCCCGGCGCGCACGCCGGGAACTTGCTTCTCTCGCTGATGCGAACGCGTAGAATCCGTTCGCCGTGGCTAGCTCTCCATGGCGCCGAGCACTTGGGCATACCAGTTGCTCCGGCACAAGAACGATTCCAGAGAGACACCATGACGCAAATTCCTCCAGGGCTCCCGTTCTCATTGGTACCTCCCGATAAGTTGAGCCGCGAGCCGACCGATCATCCCGATCGTCTTCCGGTCGATCGCCGTAGCGATCCGATTACACGCCGCCTGCGAGTGTTGGTTCGTCGCCAGCCTTAACGACCGGCCAAACTAGCCGACCCTCAGGTCGGAGTTGGCGCAATCCAAACGCCCGCGACGCGGGCATTGATGTTGCTTGCGGGGTTCGACTGTGCACCTCGCCTACGTTACCGAGACTTTTCCGCCAGAAATTAACGGCGTTGCTCTGACTGCCGAGCGGTTTGTTCGTGGATTACGGGCTCGTGGCCATTCAATTGATCTGATACGCCCCAAGCAGCCGCACGAGCCTCACTTGGATACGAGTAGCGAGTTGCGCTCTCCGGGAATACCGATCCCGATGTACCGCGATCTGCGTATCGGGGTGCCGCAAATTTCGCGGCTTGCCCAGCGTTGGCGCGACTCACGTCCTGAGTTAGTCCACGTAGCGACCGAGGGCCCTCTAGGTTGGGCGGCCATCCGCGCGGCGCGCGCGAATGGGATACCGGTCACGTCGGACTTCCGCACCAATTTCGATTTGTACAGCGAACACTATGGCTTTGGTTGGCTGCGCGGCATCGTAGGCGGGTACCTAAAGCATTTTCATAACTCGACCGATAGAACGTTTGTACCGACGTCCGCTGTCAGCAACACGCTGAAACAGCAGGGATATCGGCGCACCGAAATCGTAGGGCGCGGAGTCGATGCCGAGATCTTCTCGCCCTCACATGCCAGCCCGGAATTACGCGCCAGCTGGGGTGCGGACGACAGCAGCCCGGTGCTGCTCTATGTTGGCCGACTCGCGTCCGAAAAGAATGTTCCGCTCGCATTTCGCGCGTTCGAAGCGGTGCGCGCGCGTCTACCCGGCGTGCGGTTCGTGGTGGTGGGAGACGGACCGCTGCGTAAAAAGCTTGCGCGGGCACATCCGGAAGCGATTTTCGTTGGACCTCAGCGTGGTGCGACGCTAGCCAAGTATTACGCGTCAGCCGACGTTTTCCTGTTTCCGAGTTTGACCGAGACGTTCGGCAACGTCACGCTTGAAGCCCTTGCTTCAGGATTGCTCGTCGTCGCATTTCGATCGGGTGCGGCGGCGGTGCATATCGATGATTGCACCAGCGGCGTGTTGATCGAGCCGCGCGATGAACAAGGGTTCATCGCGGGCGCCTGTGCGCTTGCGCAGCAATTTCGCTGGCTCGACATGATGCGCTCCGGCGCCCGCCGCGCCGCCGTCGCTGCTAACTGGGACGCAGTAATCAATCGTTTTGAATTTTGTCTATCGGATGCAGCACATGCAATCGAAGCACCTCTTGCTGGATCGTGCCCTGCGCAACGCGCGGCGTGACGTGTGGGTCGAACGTGACCTGCACTGGGCGCAGTGGCTGCATCGCGTAGCGCGCTATCAGACGCCGGTCAAAGCACTGGTTATCGTCAGCAAGTTGGGTGACGGCTTATTTTGGTACGTATTGATTGCAGCGCTCGCCCTAATGGGTGGCACCAACGGCCGGGACGTGGCAGCGCAAATGTGTTTGGCCGGATTGCTCAATCTGCCGCTGTACTTCTGGCTCAAGCACTCGATCGGCCGTCCGCGTCCATTCGTAGCCTGCCCTGATATTCGAGCGTGCGTACGAGCGCTCGACAAGTTCAGCTTTCCCTCGGGTCACACGTTGCATGCGGTTGCGTTCGCGGTTGTTTTCAGCTGGCACTTCCCGCTGATCGGGGTGGCGTTGATTCCGTTGGTGCTGCTGATCGCTTTGTCGCGCGTCGCACTCGGCCTGCACTATCCCAGTGACGTGGCAGCCGGCGCAGTGATCGGCGCCGCGGTGGGATTCGGCGTCGTCTTGCTCTACTGATTTCCCGGCTAACGGCGGTTCTCGACACCGATCTTGTGCGGCGGCGCAAGCGGGTCGAAGTCGACCCACTCGCCATCGCGCCACTCGCCTTGGGCGCGTTCAAGATCTTCCACCGCCGCGGCCGCCAGCAGATCAATAACGGTTTTTTCGGTGTGCGGATCTACGCGAACCGCGAGTGTCATGCCACCCCGACGCATGTCGACGGCATCGGCATCGGGCGCCCTGGTTTCCGTTTCCTGTTTTTCCTCGTGCGAGGTCCGAGTTGAAGCGAGTGCGCCGGCCATGCCGCCGACATGGGCTCCTACGCCGGCCATTGCCACCGCGATAATCGGCGCCAGCGGCGGTATTGCAGCGCCTGCGATCGCACCCGCGGCGAGCCCCGCTGCCGCACCCGCTGCAACACCTGATGCCTGGCCCATGCTGGATTCCTCGGTACCGGTGTCCGCGGCCATGTCACCGCCGATGGGATACGTTCCATGTTGCCCCGGCGGATTAACGTAGAACGCCTGCATGTCGTGGGCGGCAATGCCACGCGACTGCAACTGCGCCATCAGTTCAGCGGCGCGCTGCTGCGTTTCCACTCGTGCTGCGATGATCGTCGCCATTCTTGTTGCCTCCGATTGCAATTATCGCAATTAACTGCGGTTGATTTTGCGGCAAAAAAAACCCCGCGAGCACGCGGGGTTTTGAAAACGACCCGGCGTCTCGGGGAAGGGGAGGGGAGGGACGCGGGCCAAACAACCAACTGTCTAGGACGAATTGGTTGGCAAAATGAGAGTAGCAAGTGACGTGCCGGCTGCGTTTACTTGGTTGCTGGCGCAGGATTCTTGGCGGTGTCACCCGGTACAGCAAACTGAACCGCCAGATGTTCACGCTTACCGGGCACGAGAGTCACATTGCGCTCCTGCTTCTGCCCGGCGTGGGATACGAGGACTCTGTAGCTCCCAGGACCAAGATCGGCCAACAGCCACGGTGCATCGAGTGGCACATCCAGAATCGTCTGACCATTGGCGCCGGTGATCGTGACGCGGGTGTCGGCCAGGTAGGCGCCCGAGCGCGACGAAATGACCAGCTGCAACGAATACTTGTCAGCCATCTGCTTCAGCAACTCGGACTCCTCGAGTCCAATACCGCCGGTCACGAAAACGCGGTCGTTCGCGGTGCGGCCTTCGACGATTGCAGCGGAAGCCGTCAATGAAGCGAGAAAGAAACTTGCCCCGAGTAAGGTCGATTTAATGGTCTTCATGAGGATTCTCCAAGCGAAGTGTTGGAAGACGGAATTACGAAGTGATTCACGACAGCGATTCCGATAGAGGTCGCAGTGCAGGCGGACGCTTTCCGGCGCCGACCGACTGGAGGCGCCACTGGCGAACGAACTCAGCCTTAGTGACCGCATTGCGATCGGTCAGCGCGCGTTCGAGCAAACGCTGCCACGAGCACCTCACGGAGCTCGACTCGGCGTCGTTCGGATGCAGTCCGAGTCGCAGAACCGGCGAGTGGCGCGTAATGCGCGACAACACAGAATTCCAGACGATTGATGTGGGTCGGCGCCATGCGCTGCGAACGCTGTACGTCAAGCACGGCGCTGGGATCGCATGTGCCTCCGGTAATGCGACCAGTTTTGTCAGAGTGCTGGTGTATTGCAGACCGTCACGCGTACGCAGCGCCTTCCAGGCTCCGGGACCGAGCAGCCACGCCGGTGCGACAAAGCCTGCCAACGGCCAGCCCCTGGCGGCGAACCAACGGGCGCCAAGCGTCAGTCGCTCGCGCGCCTCTGCTTCGGACAGACCGCAAAACTCGCCCTCGCCCGCCGTGTAGATGCGCCGGCGGAACCAGTCGATCACATCGCTCGGTACTTGCGGATCGAGATGGAAGTATCCGTGCAGCGCCAACTCGTGGCCGGCGGTCAGTTGAGCGGTCAAAGCTTGCTCAAACTCGTGTTGGGCCGAACACTCACCGTGATAGGCGGGCACAACGAGCAACGTCAACGGAATGTCGGCAACCTCGCGCACGGCCGCAAGTACCCTCTGACAAGCTGACCATGTTGCCGGCGCAACGTCGTGCAGCGAGACGCAAAGCCACCGCTGCGGTGGCGGAGCTTGGGAGGCGAAATCAGGCCGCATAGCGCTCGGTCGGTTCGGGATCCAGCTGGCGCGCTGAAAAACACAAAGTCGTGTAGCGGTTGAGCAGCTGCGCGAACGTGCGGTTCGCATCGAATTCGAGCGCGCGCCGGCGGGCCTCGGTGCGCAACGCTGCCGCAATGGGTGCTACCGCTGCGATCGCTTCCGCAAATGCCGGCGCAGTGTCGTGCTCGACACCGAACACGGCACGCCCGTCGATCAAATCGGTCAGCCCCCCACACGCACGCGCAATCACAGGCGTACCGCACGCCAGTGCCTCGAGTGCCGCAAGGCCAAATGTCTCCTGGTCGCCGGCGTGGACGAAGATATCAGCGCTTGCTAACGCGCGCGTCAGCGCTGCCGGGTTCGACTGATAGGGCAGCAGCCGCAGCCGTGCGCCGCGTGGCGGACACGGACCATCGCCCATCGCGACCAGTAGATACGGAGATCCAAGCCGGTCCACGGCGGCCGCGAGGCGGTCGAGATTTTTTTCAGGTGCGAAACGCCCGGTGTACAGCAGCACGATGTCCGCTGGCGAGCAACCGAGTTCTTCACGCCACTGAGGGTCGTGCGATGCGGGATGAAACACATTGCAATCGACGCCGTGCGGTTGAAGCACCACATTGTCGAGATTGAGGAGCCGCAAGGCGTCAGCGGCCCAGTGGCTGGGTGCGAAGACAGCGTCGAAACGGCGATAAAGATGACGTAAGTATTGCCGAATCAGCATGTGTGAAGCTCGCGGCAGCCAGCGTTGCGCCAGAGCTTCTACGTTGGAGTGATAAAACGCCGCGACCGGCACACCCAGTTGCTGACCGGCGTCCAGCGCTGACCAGGCACATCGGTATGGGTCGCCTGCTTCAATCAAATCGGGTTGCTGACGAACAATGGCGCGCGCCGTGGCGGCACGCCGCAAAGGAAACCTATAGCCGCCGGACAGCGGTAGCGGAACTGCCGAGACTCTCGCTGTTTCGGAGCGTCGATGGGCCGGGCGCCATGATCGTATGGCGCCAAGTCGAATGCGCGTTAAGCCAGTCCCGCTTGCTACGTAGGTATCGAGCGACGCCCCCACTGCGCGGGCTCCAGAACATTGTGATGTCCAGCAGGTGCGGCCGCGCAGACACGCGTGTGTGCAAACCGCCCGGTGTCGAAAATTGATCCACCCCTTGTGCTCCGTCCGCGTCCTTGACCTGACTAAAGCAAAAGCAATGCCGATTTGGTGCCCTACGGGCACGAAACCTGCCGAGTAGTGTGCACTGTCACCTATTCAACAACGTAAGGGAGCCACTATGGAGCGCGACGACGTCGTCGAAACACTGAATGACTTGATCGAAAACTGCAAGGATGGCGAGTACGGGTTTCGTACCTGTGCCGAGCATGCTAAATCGGCGAGCTTGAAGAGCGTTTTTTCGCAGCGGGCGACTGAGTGCCGATCGGCAGCCCAGGAGCTGCAAACGCTGGTGACGCGCTTCGGCGGCAAGCCTGATACCACCGGTACCGTTTCAGGTGCGGCGCATCGTGGCTGGCTCGCGGTTCGCGGGGCGCTTGCTCTTGACGACGACCAGGCAATGCTGAACGAATGTGAGCGCGGTGAAGACATCGCCATTAACCGTTATCGCAAGGCGCTCGAAGAAGACTTGCCCGCCGATGTCGAGCAGGTTGTTCGTCGGCAGTACGAAGGGGCACGTCGTAATCACGATCAGATTAAGGCGCTTCGCGATAGCCATAAAACGACGGCCTAAACCAAATCGAGGCGGCTGTTTCGACAGCGTCGCGCTGACGAGGTAGAGTGCTCTGATTAGTGAGGAGACACGATGACCCAAAATAAAAAGGTATTGCGGAGCACTCTGATCCCGTTGTGCGCGGTGTTGGCTGCGTCGATATGCGTTGCCTGCAGCGATAAAAAGACCGTTACCACGAACGTGCCTGCCCCTGCGCCTAGCAGCGCGCCGGCCAACACTTCGTCGTCAAGTTCGGCCCCGGTCATCCCGCCCGGCACTGCCGAAGATGTCACGAAAAAGGGCACAAGCACCGGCATGGTTGGGGGCGAGGCGGGCACTGTTTCTTCCAGCGGTAAGCCTGGCACAGGCACTGACAGCGGAGCAGGCACTGGCGCTGCGCAGGGCAGCGACAGCAAGACCACCGACAAGAAATAGTTTTTACAGGGTGTTGCCGGTCATCGAATCCGGCTTCACCCACCGGTCAAAGTCTTCAGCAGCGACGTGCCCGAGCGCGATGGCGGCGGCACGCAGCGTCGTGCCTTGTCGATGCGCATGCTGCGCGATTTTTGCCGCCTTGTCGTAGCCGATATGCGGAGCTAACGCGGTAACCAGCATCAGTGATCGATCGACCAGTTCTGCGATGCGATCGGGGCGTGCGGTGATGCCAGCAACGCAGTGTCGGTCGAAGCTGACGATGGAATCCGATAACAGCCGGATGCTCGACAGCGCGTCGTGTGCAAGTACTGGACGGCACACGTTGAGTTCGAAATTGCCTGCAGATCCGGCGATGTTGATCGTTACATCGTGTCCGAACACCTGCATGCAAACCATGATGATCGCTTCGCTTTGGGTGGGGTTGACCTTTCCCGGCATGATCGAGCTGCCGGGTTCATTCTCAGGCAGGGCGATTTCCCCGATCCCGGACCGAGGCCCGCTCGCTAACAGTCGAATGTCGTTTGCGATTTTCAGCAGCGCCGCAGCGAGCGTTTTGAGTGCGCCGTGCGCAAACACCAGTGAATCACTTCCCGCGAGCGCAGCGAACTTGTTCGGCGCAGATACGAACGGCAATCCCGTCGCTGCAGCAATATGCGCTGCTACCAACGTTCCGAACTCGCGGTGGGTCGCCATGCCGGTCCCTACCGCCGTCCCGCCAATGGCAAGCGGCAACAAGCCTTCGATACCATATCGGATAGCGCCGTGCGCAAATTCGAGTTGCGCCGCGTAGCCTGAAAATTCCTGGCCAAGGGTGAGCGGTGTTGCGTCCTGCAGGTGCGTGCGGCCGATCTTGACGATGTGCTTGAATTCTTCTGCTTTCGATGCCAGCGTCGTACGCAGCGCATCGAGAGCAGGCAGCAGTCTCTCGCTCAATGCCTTTGCGACCGCTACATTGATCGCTGTTGGAAATACGTCATTGGTCGACTGGCCCCGATTGACTTCATCGTTAGGATGCACGGCCCGATCGATGCCGCGCTGATAGCCGAGTAACTCCGAGGCGCGATTCGCGAGCACTTCATTGACGTTCATGTTCGTCTGCGTGCCCGAGCCGCTTTGCCACAGCGACAACGGAAATTGATCGGCGTGCTCGCCCGCTAGAACTTCACCGGCAGCGGCCGCAATTGCTGCAGCGTGCGCCGGATCGATCACGCCGAGTTCCGAATTGACCAGCGCCGCTGCACGCTTGACTAGCGCTAATGCCCAGATCAACTCAGGCGGCATGCGCTCGCTTGAGATCGCAAAGTGGTGAAGCGCGCGCTGAGTCTGAGCGCCCCACAGCTTGTCGCTGGCGACCTCGATGTCGCCGAACGTATCGTGCTCTATGCGGAAGGTGGGTTTGGCGTCGCTCATACGGAGACCGTTACCTAAGCATAGTGCGAGGTTCGCCGCATCACCACTCAGCACACGACCGACGCTTTAACTCTCCGTCATTCAAGCGTGGCAACGCCACGTTAGAGACGTGGCAATCTAAGCGCGATGCAAGGTTTGGTAGCGTCGGCATCGACCTGCAACTCGCCTTTGTGCAGGGCGGCGACTAGAGTACTGATGCGCAGATCGAGCAAAGCGGGCTGGGACCAGTCGGGTTCCTGCGCGGTTCCCGAAACGGCGAGCACGTACTGCCCTCGATCGACATCGGTTTCGACTTCAATGATGGTCGACTCGCGCGCGCGTTGCGTCACGATAGCGAGCAGCCGGTAAGCCAACCGTGTCAAACGGCGCAGGTCACCACTAACACTGACGTCAGGCGTGTCGAACTTCGGCTGCAGGGATACGCTGTGCAACGAGAGCAAACTGCCCAGCCGCCCGATGGCCTCAGTCAGCGCTTCGTCCATTTTCACGGCGACCATCTGCAGCTGTAATGCACCCAAGATCGCGCGCCCGTCATCGACAAAGTCTTCCAGCAGCTGCGTTTGCTCGCGCGAGTTGCGCGCGATCACATCGGCGACGTGCTTTTCACGTACGGTATCGAGACCCCCCTTTTGCAGTAAATGGGTCCAGCCCAGAATTGTGTTCAGCGGCGTGCGCAGATCGTGATTGAATCTGCTTAGCAGCGCAGCCATCAGTTCGGTTCGGCCTGCAGGGTCCAGTCGCGCCAACCAATGGACCCCGCATCGCGGGTCTATATCCGTGCTGGATGCAGCGGTAATCATGTCATTGCACCGGCTGACTCAACGGCTGGCGCGCTTTGAGGACAATCGATGCCGACCGCAATTGGCGTTCCTGCTTTCTGAAATTTTGCCGGCGCCTTTTCCGCGTCTCTCGAGTCGAGGTGGGCATGTCGCTTGCGGCAGATCTATGGGCGCCTAGGAGGGCCAAGTATCTCCTGGCGCGCACGTCCAATACGTAGAGAGGACCATATGACGAAGCAGAAGCAGCAACAACCGCAGCAGAACGAGCAGCAGCAAAGCAGCTCACAGCGCGGGAAAAATCCGGATCAGCAGGGCAGCCGTAACCCACAGGGTCAGACCGGGGGTACTCAGCGGTCCCAGGGCCAACCAGGCGCGCGTCAATCCGATCAGGGTAGTGGCGACCGCGATTCTTCGGGTTCACGCAGTCAGAACGCGCCGAAAGGTTCGCAGCGCGGACAGACTGCCAATCAGCAAGGCTCGCGATCCACCGACGATGACGATTCTCCCGAAATGAATCAGGGCGGCGAGCAGTCGTCAGGCGAAAAGGTGCGCCAGGGCGCATTGGACGCCCAATACGGCACTGACAGCTCGTCGAAGACGAGTCAGCAGACCAATCGGGCGCAAGGCTCGCAATCGCCATCTGGCTCAGATCGCGACACGATGAGCGGATCACGAAGCAAGGGCCGTTAGCTGAAAGTAAAAATGGGGACTTCGGTCCCCATTTTTCTAGACGTTGCTAGTAGACGGTTGAGCGTCTGCTGGTTGCAACTCCGATTCGTCAACTCGGAAGGCGCTTGGATTGCGAGCGGGAAAGATCTAGAGAGTGCTGACTGCTACGAACCGCACGCGAGACGACGTAGGCTAGACCTCCCAAGAGTGCGGCACGGACGAGTAGTGACATGGATAACCTCCTTCAATGGTTTCTGCTTCAAATCTCTGACGTCGACGCGGGCGTGTGCCGCGTGTAGACAAGGGCGCTGGTGTCGAAACCCTGCGCGCGTGCTTTGTTCATGAAATCTTGATGCGCCGCGCTGGCTACGGTCGGCTGGCGAGACAAAAACCAAAGATGTTTGCGATCCGCTGCCCCAACAATGGCGGTGCTGTAATCGTCCGCTACATCGATGATCGTGTAGTCGGACCATACGAAAGGCAATGCGTCCAGCGCGGAATGCGAATACGAAATCTTAAACCGCGCTTGCGTTGCATCGTCTGCAAGCTTGGCGCGGCCGGTTGAACGCCTGATAGTTCCATTTTCACGCCGGCATAGGCTGAGCATGCGGAGACCATTATCGGTTCGCGCATAGGTCACACGTGCGTCAGACACGCAACTTCTGTCCTGCCGGTCCGGCAAGCGCGCAACCTCGAACCAGCTACCTACGAAACGGTCCAGATCAACGTGCGCCGCACTCGCCAGTGCTTTCTTCGCATTCTTCGCCATGACCGCGGCCACCAGCGCACTCACTGCGGTAACGGCCTGGGGACCGAGCGCCGAAATGTAGGGACCATAGGCTCGGAACCAGGCCCCGACACCCTGTCCGCGCACCCGGTCCCTTGGAACCTTGCGCCGCGCCCGTAGCACTTGTCGTAACAGCAACGCCGCGCCCGCCGCGCCCATAACCATCGGGCCTTTGGAACGCAAATTCGCACGTAGCGCACGACCGGTGTTGGCGGCACGTTGATCCGCAATACGCACGGCTTTTTCGGCCGCGTCGATGTCGGATTTCAGCGTGTCAAAGGCTACGGCCATCTGGCGCCTCCGCCGAATCCGCTTTTTCGAGTGTGCGACGTGTGGCCGCGAATGTCAGGTTGTCGACCATCGACCGTATGGCGCGTATCAGCATGAATGCCCCAACGGCATGCAAGGCAATGGCAACGATCGCCGCAACTATCCACGGGACCCCGGCGGCAACAGCACCATAAATCAGTGCGCCGATCAGAATCAGCCAACCCGTAACGCCCAGAAGCGCGGCGGCTGTTGCAAACGCAAGCATGTACGCGGCAGACCACGCTGCGCGTTTCGCCTCAAGCTCAAACAAGTAAAAGCGCGCACTGAATGCCGCGCGCACTTCGCTGATGAATTGCGAAATGGTAGGACGTGTCGGAGGCGGATCGGAGGACCGCGCAGCTCGTGGGCGAGCTCGGGATGCGGCGGAGCGGGCAGCAGAAGCAGACCCTGCGCGCGCAGCGTCATGCTCAGGCGAGCTTGGCGGGTTCGCACCGCCTCGCCCCGCCGGATCGCGCGGAATATCCACCGTGTTCGGCCGCAATGACGCGGCTAGCGAGACAGACGGCCGATCAGCAACCCTGCAACCAAAGCGATACCGACAATCGCCAGCGGGTGTGCGCGGATTTGATCGCGCGCAGACTCTGCCCACTCTTCTTCCATCGCCATGAAGTCGTCGTACTTTGCGTACAGCGTGTCTTGCGCATCGGCCGCAGTGCTCCGCGCACGATCGAGTAGTGGCGCGGCTTTGGCGGCGAGGCGATCAACTGTCTCGTGTGCGCCCTGCGCAACGCGATCGACTGTGCTGTGCGCGCGATCGGCGGCTTGAGTCGCCTTTCCGCCGGTTCCCATCGTGCCGAGGTTGCCGGTATTTGGGTTAGTCGTTTCCATGTGCTCCTCTATTGATTTCAGAAATCGTTTAGTTCGAAGTCAAAGTCCTGAGTCAACTGGCCCTGGTAAGGGGCCAGCCTCGATCGGTGTCCGTCTAGCGAACAGAACCGCGCCGAAACAAGTTGACGATCGCGAGCAAGATAACTGCGCCGATCAAGGACACAACGAGTGCGCCAAAACTAAACGCATCCTGATTTATTGAGGGCACGCCCAGCAGCGGAGAGATCAACCATCCGCCCAGCGCCGCGCCGACGATGCCCACAATGATGTTCAGAAAAATGCCCTGTTGCGCGTCCGTACGCATGATGAGACTGGCCAGCCAGCCCACGACGCCGCCCACGATGAGCCACACGATGAAATTAATCATTTCGTTACCTCGAGTTGGTTGGTTAAGTGCGCCGGTTAATTAAAACTAGCTACAACGGAGCGCGAGACCAGCACGCGAACCGCGATGGGGTGAGAAGCAAAGCTTATGCCCGTTTTCCGGGACTTTGTTTATGGGTTCAAGGCAAGCAAGTGGCTGGCACGCACGTTGCTTTAAAGGACCGCCAGGCAATTCCAATAAGCAATAAGGAGCGACGATGAAAGCATCGACCAAAGCGCGAGTCAAAAAATTGCCGGCAGCCAAGTCGGGCCGTAACGAGTTTTTGCTGGCGAGACTGGGTAAGGGGTGCTGGGTGGTCGGATATCAGGGGCGAGTTATTGCGGGCGCTGTTTTAAGCTCTTTGCCCGCTGCGGCCGCTTATGCGGCCGATCTAGCACACGCTTTTGGCAGCCACAACTTCTTTCTAACCGTCGTCGAGGCTGGTCGCCACGCCGTATAGCGGCTGAGGTCTCGTGGCCCCGCGTCGCTGCGGGGCTGCCTTT
This sequence comes from uncultured beta proteobacterium, assembly GCA_963807155.1. Taxonomy (GTDB): domain Bacteria; phylum Pseudomonadota; class Gammaproteobacteria; order Burkholderiales; family Burkholderiaceae_F; genus JACCZX01. The sequence continues at coordinate 514,292 of CAWEAZ010000031.1, read as the reverse complement.
TGCGGTTGACATCGCTCGACCGCGCTTTCCTGTGATCGCTGGCCACGTCGCCGTACGGCGTCTGGCCTACGCAACTGGGGTATTGTTGCTATCTGCTTCAGGGGAAGAAGGTAATGGGTCACGCGTTAATCGTCGATGACGATGCCGACACGGCAGAAATGCTGGCTGAGCTCGTCGCGAGTCAGGGGTTCACTGCGGCGACAGCAAGAACAATGCGGGACGCCCGTCGCCAGCTTGCGACGAGTGCGCCCGATGTCGTATTTCTCGATCTCGTTTTGCCGGACGGCAAAGGGATCGAATTGTTCAACGACAAAGCGGCCCTCGCGGATACCGAAGTGGTATTGATCACCGGGCATGCGAGCTTGGAGACGTCGATCGAGGCGTTGCGTCTGGGCGCTGCGGATTATTTGATCAAGCCGGTGAGCCCGAGCCAGGTTCAGGGAATCCTGGAGCGCGTCATGCGGCCAGGCGAGCTGCAGGCGGAAATCTCGGGGTTACGCACCGAGCTCGACCGCAGCGGACGCTTTGGCGACATGTGGGGCGGATCGCCCTCGATGAAACGCGTGTACGAGCAAGTATCGCGGGTAGCGGCAACCGCGGTGACGGTGCTGATACAGGGTGAAAGCGGCACCGGCAAGGAGCTGGTCGCGCAGACTATTCATTCTCTCAGCCGTCGACGCAGCCGCCCGTTTCTGGCGATCAACTGCGGCGCGATTTCTCCGCATCTGATGGAAAGCGAGATCTTCGGTCACGAGAAGGGAAGCTTTACGGGCGCCAATCGCCAGCATTTCGGCTTCTTTGAACGCGCCCACGGCGGGACGCTGTTCCTGGATGAAGTGACCGAGATGCCGGCGGATCTTCAGGTCAAGCTGTTGCGAGTTCTGGAAACAGGGACCTTCAACCGTGTCGGATCCACTGAAACGCAGCGCGCAGACGTCCGCGTACTCGGCGCGACGAATCGTGTGCCGGAACGTGCGGTGGCCGATGGAAAGCTGCGCGAAGATCTGCTCTACCGTTTAAACGTGTTTCCGATTCGCTTGCCGCCGTTGCGCGAGCGCCGCGAGGACATCGCGCTGCTCGCAGAGCACTTCCTGGCAGAGATTTGCAAGGAGGAGGGCAAGGAGAAACGTTTCAGCAAGAGTGCTTACGAGCGGCTGAATGAGTACGACTGGCCGGGCAACGTGCGCGAGTTGCGCAACGTCGTGCAGCGCGCCTATGTGATGGCGACCGGTTCAGCCATCAGCGATGAATGGCTCGAACTTCAGGCGGGGCGCACCACGGAAGCTGGCGAGGCGTCGATTTTGTCGGTGCGCGTAGGCACCACGTTGGCAGACGCAGAGCGCTCGCTGATTTTTGCGACGCTTGAGCATTTTGAAGGCCACAAGGAGCGCACCGCCGCCGCGCTCGGCGTCAGCTTGAAGACGCTTTATAACCGGCTTAAGGAATACGGCGCCGAAGGCGCGCCCCCTTCTTCCTCCCCGCCTGCAAGAGAGCGCCGCGCCGCGTAGCGGCGCGATTCACGCCGGCTGGTAGCGGTACAACTAGGCAGGCACGCTGCTTGCCGAAGTACTAAGCCTGCGTACGCCAAGCTGGTAACTAGCGCTAGGCACGGGGCCCAACGACATGCAAGCAAGGGCTCAAATTAACTTATCCAACAGGAGCCACAATATGCAGACAGCTGCACGTCACACACTACAAGCGGTGGTAGTTGCCGCCGCGGCCGTACTCGTACTCGGAGCATGCAATCGCTCTGAACGCCAGGAAGTCCGAACCGAGGCGAAGCAGGCAACCAATACCGCTGCCAACGTGGTCGACAATGCTGCGCTCACTACCAAAGTGAAGGCGGCGCTGATTGCCGACGACATGGTTAAAGGAACGCAGATCAACGTGGATTCCAGCGGCGGCGTCGTCAAGCTGACGGGGACCGTGGACACGCCGGCCCAGATGGCTCGCGCGGTCGAAGTCGCCAAAGGCGTCCAGGGTGTGCAGAAGGTCGAGAGCAACTTGGCCTCTAGCCCAAGTGCGGCCCCGGGCGTGGTACCGGGCACGCAGCCGCCAGGCACGTCCCCCGCCGCCACACCGGCGCCCAACAACACGACACCGCCGAAGAAGTAAGCAAACATGGTGTTCGAGCGACGCGGCTCACAAAGGCCGCGTCGCCTTAACTGGGAGAACGTTGATGGCTGAAACAACCCAAGGCGGGAAGCGAAGTGCAAGGCGAAGGCGACTACAAGGCTGCGCGCCGATATAACGAGGCGACGCGCGAGTTTGTCAAAGACGAAGATGTGGCCGAAGCGGCCCGCGACGCCGAACCGCAAAGCGCGCGCGAAGAGCAGCAACTGGAGCGCGCCGAGCAGGCTGGCAGACAGCGCGCAAAGGACGAAGATCCTTTGCTCGATCGGCCCGAGGACATTGAAACCAACAAGGCCAATCGGAAGTAGTGGCGTTTTGGAACCCTCGGACCGCTCCTGGGGAGGTCCGGGATTAAGCTTGTCGTGCCATGAGCAAAGCGTTCGTTAAGGAAGCCGACGATGATGACGACGAAGAGCTCGAGGTGCCGCAAATTGCGGGTGTCCGCAACTACATCACCCCCGACGGATACAGCCGGCTCAAGCAGGAACTGGTGCATTTGCTAAACGCTGAGCGTCCGGAAGTCGTACGTACGGTCTCGTGGGCTGCATCGAACGGTGATCGATCAGAAAACGGCGATTACATCTACGGAAAGAAACGGTTGCGCGAAATCGACCGGCGCATCCGATTTCTGACCAAACGACTCGACGTGGCAGAGGTGGTTGACGCGAGTGCGCGGGAAGCCACCGATCAGATCTTCTTCGGCGCGACGGTGCGCTATGCGACTGAGGACGGCACCGAAAACAGCGTGACGATCGTGGGTGTCGACGAAGTCAACCCCGCACAGGGCTATGTCAGCTGGATCTCGCCGATTGCGGCGGCGCTTCTAAAGGCGTACCCGGGTGACACGGTGACGTTACGAACTCCGGCGGGAACGGAGACGCTCGAGATTCTCGATGTGAGTTACGCGAGGTCGTGAGCGTGTGCGCGTGCGGCGTTGGTGACGCCACCACGCGGCCGCACAATCTGCTGCACATTCTTGACACGGCGTAACGCGCGAATCACTCGCGCGAGGTGCACGCGATCGTGCACCTGAATTTTGAAGTGAATGAGTGCGAGCTTGGCGTCTTCGTCTTCAAGGTGCACGTTCAAAATGTTGGACTCGGCCTCCGCGATCGCGACCGCAATGCGGCCCAACACACCGCGCTCGTTTAAAGCGCTGACATCGACACCTACCGTGAAATTGCTGGCGGGATCTTTGGCCCATTGAAGCTCGATCCACCGATCGGGATCCGCGCGCCGCGCGCGCTGAGCGTGCAGACATTCAGCCTGGTGCACAGCTAAGCCCTGACCTTTGCGAATGTGTCCGACGATTGGATCGTCCGGAATTGGGTGACAACACGTTGCCATCTGCACGGCCATGCCTTCGGTGCCCCGTACCATCACTGGAACCTGGCTTGCCTGCGCTACAGGTCCGTGACTTTGCGAGTCGTCACCCTCAGCCGAGTCCAGTGCAAGCTGCCGCGCAACGACGGCCGGTAGCTTGCGACCCAGACCAATGTCGGCCCACAGGTCTTCGCGCGATTTGCTATCGGACTGCTTGATGACCTTGTTCCACTGTTCGTCGGTGATATCCGCCAGCGACAGGCTGAACTGTTGGGCCGCTTGCGCAAGCAAGCGTTCGCCGAGCTCGACCGATTCATCGAACTTCATCGTGCGCAGAAAATGTCGAATCTCCGATCGTGCCTTACCGGTTCTGACGAACGACACCCAGGCAGGGTTGGGTTTCGCCTCAGGGCCGGTAATGATCTCGACCATGTCGCCGTTTTTCAGTTGCGTTCGGAGCGGCTGGATCTCGTTGTTGATGCGCGCGGCAACCGTCTTGTTACCGACGTCGGTATGAATGCTGTACGCGAAATCCACGGGCGTTGCATCGCGCGGCAGCGCAACGATGCGCCCCTTCGGCGTGAAGATGTATACCTTGTCCGGGAACAGATCGACCTTGATGTGCTCGAGAAACTCGCTCGAATCTCCAGTTTGCCGCTGAATCTCAAGCAGTGATTGCAGCCACTGATGTGTGCGCGACTGCAGCTCTGACAAATCCGAATCGTCGTCTTTGTAGAGCCAGTGCGCGGCGACTCCGGTTTCCGCCACGTGGTGCATGTCCTTGGTTCGGATCTGAAACTCGACGGGTGTGCCGTACGGCCCAATCAGCGTCGTGTGCAGCGACTGATAGCCGTTGACTTTCGGAATGGCGATGTAATCCTTGAACTTGCCTGGGACCGGCTTGTAAAGGCTATGCAGCGTGCCCAGCGCGAGATAGCACTGCGCCGGTGTGTCGACGACTATGCGAAAGCCGTAAATATCGAGCACCTGCGAAAACGTAAGGCGCTTATCGGCCATCTTGCGGTAAATGCCGTACACGGTTTTTTCGCGTCCCTGTACTTCGGCTTTGAGCTTTGCGTCCGCGAGCGACTTGCGCACGGCGACCATCATCTTGCCAAGCACCTCGCGTCGGTTGCCGCGCGCAGCCAGCACCGCTCTGTTCAGCACTTGATAACGCAGTGGATACAGGTGCTCGAAGCTCAGCTCTTCAAGTTCCCGAAACAGCGTGTTCAACCCCAGGCGATGCGCGATCGGTGCATAGATCTCGAGAGTCTCGCGCGCGATGCGGCGGCGTCGCTCGGTGTCGACCGCTTCCAGCGTGCGCATGTTGTGTAGTCGATCGGCGAGCTTGATCAGCATCACGCGCACATCGCGCGCCATTGCCAGCAGCATCTTCCGGAAGTTCTCGGCCTGTGCTTGTTCGGTCGACGAGAACTGCAGTCGATCGAGCTTCGACACACCGTCGACCAGATCGGCAACCGTTGAACCGAAGCGCTCGATCAACTGAGACTGCTCGACGCCGCAGTCTTCGATGACGTCATGCAACAGCGCGGCCTGGATGGCGGCGCCGTCGAGGCGCCATTCGGTCAAGATCTCCGCAACCGCGAGCGGATGGGTGATGTACGGTGCGCCGCTGCGGCGGAATTGCCCGAGATGCGCTTCGTCGGAAAACCGAAAGGCCTCTTTGATCTTTTGCACATCAGCCGACGGCAAATACTTCTTGACGCGGTCAGTCAGCGTGGCGACGGTGGCGACGGCACTCGCGGGTTCAGCATCTGGCTCCGAACGCCAGACGGCTTTTCTGAATGCTTGCGCAGCACGCCGCGCAAAGCCGGGCGCCGCGGCCTCAGTCGGGCTGGATGCGACCGGAGGGGGATCTTGCGATTCCATCAGCCCGCGCGCCGGCCACGTGGGGTCAGGAGCTGATGGAACTCAGCCGCGCTCTAGGTAGGAACCTTGCGCAGCATCTCAATGCCGACCTTGCCTTGCGCGATTTCTCGCAGCGCGGCGACCGGCGGCTTGTCACGCGTATCAATCTTCGGTGTATGGCCTTGAGCGAGCTGACGCGCGCGATAGGCGGCGGCGAGCGCCAACTGAAAGCGGTTCGGGATGTGCTTCAGGCAATCTTCAACGGTGATGCGAGCCATGGCGGTACCTTCGTGGGATGTGCCACCATTTTAGCCGACCGCGGCACGTCAGTGCCATCAGATCGACGTTATCCGATCCCTAATTGCGTGAATAACTCCCGATGGCGAACCATCTGCGTGCTGTACCGCAGCCGCGTCGCGGTCACGATCGAGACCAGCAGCGACAGCGCCAGGTCAAAATCCTCGTTAATCACGATGAAATCGAACTCGGGTGCGTGCTGAATTTCGCTGCGCGCCGCAGCCAGACGGCGCGCGATCACGGCCGGCGAGTCCTGGCCCCGCTTCCTCAAACGCGCTTCGAGCGCTTCGATCGACGGCGGAAGGATAAAAATCCCGACGGCATGCGCGAACTGCGCTTTCACCTGGCGTGCGCCCTGCCAGTCGATTTCGAGCAAGACGTCGATACCGGCGCGTACGCGCTCCTGGATCCAGAGGCGCGATGTCGCGTAATAGTTGCCGTGCACCTCGGCGCTTTCGATGAATTCGCCGGCCGCGCGCCGCCGCTCGAACTCGTCGACGCTAATGAAGTGATACTCGCGGCCGCTTTGCTCACCGGGACGCGGGGCGCGCGTCGTGTAGGAAACCGACAACTGGATGTTCGCGTCGCGCGCAAGCAGCGCATTGACCAGAGTTGACTTACCGGCGCCCGACGGCGCGACCACCATGAACAGATTGCCCGCGGAGGGGCCATCCAATGCCGTCTTCATCACTCGAGGTTTTGAATCTGCTCGCGCATCTGCTCGATCAGAATCTTCAATTCAACAGAAGCGTTGGTCATTTCGATAGCGGCGGCTTTTGAGCCGAGCGTGTTGGCTTCGCGATTGAGTTCCTGCATCAAGAAGTCAAGGCGGCGACCAACTGCACCGCCGGCCGCAAGCACCCGGCGCACCTCAGCGACGTGCGTCGTCAGACGCTTGATTTCCTCGTCGACGTCCATTTTTAGCGCATACAGCGTGACTTCTTGACGGATGCGCTCGGCTATCTCTTCACGAGTCAATGCCGAGGCGCCGGAAAGGGCCGGCCCCAATGCCTTCTCCAGCCGCTCGCTCAGCTTGCGCTCTACCGCCGCTAGCAAGTCCGGCGCGCGCGCACTCAGCTGTGCCGCGACCTGGTCGATTTGCTTGCATTGCGCCAGCAACACTGAGGCGAGCGCAGCGCCTTCGCGGCTTCTCGATTCGCCCAGCGCCGTCAGTGCTTCAGTCAACGCCGCCAGCACTTGAATGCGCAGAATGTCAGGCTCGGCTCCGGGTGTTTCTACAACACCCGGCCAATTGAGAACGTCCGCGGTGCTGATCGGTGCGGCGGCTGGCAAATTACGAGTTACTTGCGACGCGAGAGCGGCCAGCTGCTGCAAAGCCGCGGCATTCAACTGTGGCTCGCTTTCGCCGGCACCGCGCGCGACCGAGAGTCGGCACTCCACCTTTCCCCGTGCAACCTGCGCGGTGATCGCTTCACGCAGTGCGGCTTCGGTCCCGCGCAAGTCATCGGGCATTTTTAGCGTCAGATCCAGAAAACGCGAGTTGACCGAGCGCAATTCGAGCGTCAAACGGCCTAGCGCAGTCGGGCGCGCAGCACTCGCGAAGCCGGTCATGCTGGCGACTGGCTTCATCGTTGCAGTCAACGAATGTCAGCCAGTAAGACCGGGGAATGCGATGTCATCACGGTCAAAGTATCAAGTGCTATTTGAGAGGTCGGGCAGAGATTTAAGACGAAAACAGGCGAAAACGCACCCTATTGTTGTTACGGCTCACCGAGCCCTATTGGCTAGAATCGCCGCGGTTCCCAACACGTCACCATGCCCGCACAGACCAACTCATCTTTGCCCGAAAGCCTCGAGGTCGGCGGCTATCGCATTGTAAAGAAGATATCTTCGGGCGGATTCTCGATCGTCTATCTGGCGACCGATGAACAGGGCAACTCGGTAGCGATCAAGGAATACATGCCGGCTGCGCTCGCACAGCGTAAGCCCGGAGAACTGTCCCCCTACATCGCCCCCGAGAATCTGAACACCTATCGCATCGGCCTGAAGTGCTTCTTCGAAGAAGGCCGTGCGCTGGCGTCGATTTATCACCCGAACATCGTGCGCGTCATCAATTTCTTTCGCGCCAACGAAACGGTGTACATGGTGATGCACTACGAATCGGGCCGCTCGTTGCAGGAACACGTGTTGCGCAACAGGAACAAAGATCAGAAAGACGTCTTATCCGAGCGCTTTATTCGACGCGTGTTTGCTCAGGTCATGAACGGCTTGCGTGAAGTGCATTCGAACCGCTTGTTGCACCTGGACGTCAAACCCGCCAACGTTTACCTGCGGATGGACGGCACGCCGATTTTGCTCGATTTCGGCGCCGCGCGGCAGACGCTGCAGCGAGACATCAGCAAGACATACCCGATGTATACGCCTGGCTTCGCTGCGCCGGAGCTTTACAAGCGCGATGCGGAGCTTGGCCCGTGGACCGATGTGTACTCGATCGGATCGTGCGTTTACGCGTGCATGTCGGGCATGCCGCCGCAGGAATCGGACCATCGGTTGAAGGAAGACAAGATGCCGACGGCGCTGCGATCGTTTCGCGGCTTGTATTCGAATCAGCTGATCTCGATGGTTGAGCGCTGTTTACGGCTCAATTCATTGGAACGGCCGCAAACGGTGTTCGCCGTCCAAAAAGAGCTGTTGCAAAACGTTCCGGAGCGACCCGAGTTTTCGATGGTCGAACGCACTGGCGCGCGCTGGCGCAACCTGCAGGAGCGATTTTCGCGTTTCATGAAAGATCACAACATCACTTGGTTCTAAGGAGGCGCACAAAAGTAAAATCCTACTTTTGTGCGATTCGTTTCCAAAAAATCGCCGGCAAAGCCGGACAATTTTTTGAGGCCAACTCCTGAAAAAAGCGAGAAACTTGGCCTCGTTGAATTCCCCTCGGCGTTGGCTGGTTTTTGGACCGAACATCCATGCGTTTTTCCGTTTACCAGGAAAGCAAGAAAGGTGGCCGGCGGATCAATCAGGACCGCATGGGCTACCTGTACACGCGCGATTCGCTACTGATGCTGGTGGCGGATGGCATGGGCGGACACGCACGCGGAGAGGTGGCGTCGCAGTTGACGCTGCAGACACTGGCGTCGATTTACCAGCGCGATGCCAAGCCGCTGCTGGCTGATCCGGTGCGGTTTCTTGAGGATTCGGTGCTGGCCGCACATCGTGAGCTGCATCGCTATCGTGCCGAGCACAGCCTGCCCGAAGCACCGCGGACGACATTGGTCGCCTGCATCATTCAGCAGGGCGTGGCGATTTGGGCGCACGTCGGTGATTCGCGCCTGTACATGATTCGCGGCGGCCGAATTCTGGACCGGACGATCGACCATTCGCGCGTGCACCATCTCGTGCAATCGGGTCTGATTCGACCCGAAGATGCAAAGGACCATCCCGAGCGCAATCGCATCTTCAACTGCATCGGCGCCTATGTCGCGCCTACAGTCGAGGTCAGCCGGCCTGTCGCTTTGCGCAACGGCGACACGCTGCTGCTCTGTTCCGATGGCCTATGGGGCACGTTGAACGACAGACAAGTAGCGGAAGCATTCTCGGGAAAGACGGTGATGCGCGCGGTGCCGGAACTGATGGAGCTCGCGCTCGAGTTAGGCGGCCCGGAGTCGGACAACTGCACGGGTGTTGCGATGACGTGGGCCGGCACCGAGTCGATGGAAATGGTGCCGCCGAGCGAAGCGCCTGTGTCGACCTTGCTGATTCCGGAGGGAACGGTCGCATCGACGATTCAGATGCCGCGAGTCGGCGAAGCCGGCGTCGACGAAGAGTTGTCCGAAGAGCAAATCGACGACGCGGTGGCCGAAATTCAGAAGGCAATTCAGCGCAGCGGCAAACTCGTCGCAAAATAGGAGTTTGCGTTCAGGGGAGCGTGCGGCTGCGCCGCACGCAACGGCTAATGATTTCGAATTCACGGCCTAGCGGCCGTCGTGCCGACGAACTGCGTCCGGTACGACTGCTGCGCAACTTCACCAAGCATGCCGAAGGCTCGGTGCTCGTTGAGTTCGGCGATACGCGCGTCATATGCACCGCCAGTGTCGAGGAGCGCGTTCCTGCGTTTCTGAAGGGCAAGGGCGAGGGCTGGGTCACCGCCGAGTACGGCATGCTGCCGCGGGCGACCCACACGCGGTCGGACCGCGAGGCCGCGCGCGGCAAGCAGGGCGGGCGCACGCAAGAGATTCAGCGCTTGATCGGACGCAGCTTGCGAGCAGTATTCGATCTCGCGGCGCTTGGCGAACGGTCGCTGCATATTGATTGCGATGTCATTCAGGCTGACGGCGGCACGCGAACCGCGGCGATCACCGGCGGCTTTGTCGCTGCGTACGACGCTTGCCGCTGGTTGCGCGCGCGCGGCATGATCGACAACGTGCCTGTATCGGACTTCGTCGCGGCTGTCTCGGTCGGTCTGCATGGCGGCGTGCCGGTGCTCGACCTTGACTACGTTGAAGACTCCGGCTGCGATACCGACATGAACGTGGTGATGACCGGCAAAGGCGGGTTCGTTGAAGTTCAGGGCACCGCAGAAGGCGCACCGTTTTCGGCGAAACAAATGGAGTCGATGCTGCAACTCGCCAGCGGCGGCATCCGCTCGCTGGTGGCCGCGCAGAAGCACGCTCTCGAATTGTGAGGCGGCGTCTTATCCTCGCGTCTGCTAACGCTGCGAAGCTGCGCGAAATTTCGACGATATTGGATGGCTTGTCCTGGGACGTCGTGCCGCAGAGCGACCTGGGGGTTGATTCGGCTGACGAACCCCACGCAACGTTTGTCGAGAACGCGCTCGCCAAAGCGCGTCATGCGGCCGCTCGCACCGGAACGCCGGCGCTCGCCGACGACTCGGGACTGTGTGTGGAGTCGCTGAATGGCGCACCCGGCGTGCTGTCCGCACGCTTTGCGGGCCAGGACGCGACCGATCAGAGCAACAACGCGGAACTGTTGATGCGGCTGTCCGGCGTCACTCAGCGGCGCGCGCACTACACCTGCGTGCTCGTCGCCCTTCGCTCGGCCGAAGATGCAGAGCCGATCATCGTCGATGCGCGCTGGCACGGCGAAATCGCCCAAGCTCCGCGTGGCTCGGGTGGATTCGGTTATGACCCTTTGTTTTACGTCGCCAGTTTAGGTTTGACCGCGGCCGAACTCGATCCGGCGCACAAAAACAGAATCAGTCATCGCGGTCTTGCATTGCGTGCGCTCGCAGCGAGATTGGCCGATTGGAACTAATGAACTCGACGATCGAAATCAAGTCGCAGCGACCTGCAGCCGCCAGCGTCGATGTGTCTGCCTATCTGCGGCCGGGCAGCCTCAACCTGCGTTCTCTGCCGCCGCTAGCGCTTTACGTTCACTACCCATGGTGCGTTCGTAAATGTCCCTATTGCGATTTCAATTCGCACGAGAGGAGCACGCTCGGAGCGCCCGAAGACGAGTACCTGAACGCAGTTCGCTCAGACATCGAGGCAGCGCTCCCGCTCATTTGGGGGCGGCCCATCATCAGCGTTTTTATCGGCGGCGGAACACCGAGTCTGATGAGCGCGGCGGCACTGGACCGTTTGCTATCAGATATTCGCGCGTTACTACCGCTCGCTCTCGACTGCGAGATCACGCTCGAAGCGAACCCCGGGACTTTCGAGGCCGAGCGTTTTGCCGCGTACCGCGCTTCCGGAGTGAACCGATTGTCGATCGGCATCCAGTCGTTCGATGAGCAAAAGCTGAAGGCACTCGGCCGAATTCACGATCGCGCTCAGGCGTTTGCCGCGATCGAGATCGCCCAACGTCACTTCGACAATTTCAATCTTGACCTGATGTACGCGCTTCCCGGTCAGTCGCTGATCGAGCTGCAGGCTGACGTCGAACACGCGCTGGCTGCGCAGCCGCCGCACCTGTCGTTGTATCAATTGACACTCGAGCCGAATACCGTATTCGCCAAATACCCGCCGGCGCTGCCCGACGAGGACGCATCGTCGGCGATGCAGGACTGGATCGAGACCACGACGGCTGAGGCGGGATACCACCGCTATGAGGTGTCCGCGTACGCAATGCCGACGCGCGAGTGCCGTCACAACGTGAACTACTGGACGTTCGGCGATTATCTTGGCGTGGGTGCCGGCGCTCACAGCAAGATCTCGTTTCCGCATCGCATCGTTCGGCAAGTGCGCTTTCGTCAGCCGGCGTCTTATCTTGATCGAGCTGCAGCGGGAGAATTCGTAGCCGAGAGCCACGAAGTCGCACGCAACGAGTTGCCGTTCGAATTCATGCTGAACGCGCTGCGGCTGACGGACGGAGTAGCGAGTAACTCGTTCCTTGAGAGAACTGGCGCTCTCACTCAGCTCGGTTGAGCCCGAGCTTGAAGAGGCGGAACGGCGTGGCCTGCTGGTGCGAAACCATCAAACGCTGGCTCCGACCGCGTTGGGACTGCGCTTCCTGTCCGATTTGCAGGCGATGTTTCTGAAGCCTCACCGCCCTAAGGTCGTGCTGCCATAATCCTTCTTTCGGGGCATACTGCACTAACTTGGGGCGTAAACGGCATGCGTGTCGTCGCCTAAGTGATTGAATTAAGCGCGCTAAGCGCTTGACGCACAAGGGCAGTGCAGCCCGGACGCTCTCTGTACCGCTTTTGGCACACTTAATGCGTTGCGCTGCGACACACCACTTTGTTAACGGCTAGGGAGAACTTCGAAATGGCGACGGCCAAAGACGTAATGAAAACAATAAAAGACAACGAGGTGTTGTTTGTCGACCTTCGTTTTACCGACACCAAGGGCAAGGAGCAGCACGTCACGGTGCCTGCGAAAGCGTTCGAGGATGACAAGTTCGAGCTGGGCCACGCGTTCGATGGCTCGTCCATCGCCGGTTGGAAGGGAATTGAAGCATCGGACATGCTGCTGTTGCCCGATCCCGACACGGCGCATATGGACCCGTTTCGCGAAGAGAACACGCTGATACTGACGTGCGACGTGATCGAGCCGTCGACCGGCAAGGGCTATGACCGTGACCCGCGCTCGTTAGCCAAGCGCGCCGAAGCGTTTCTGAAGTCGACCGGAGTTGGCGACACCGCTTACTTCGGTCCCGAGCCGGAGTTTTTTATCTTCGATGCGGTGACCTGGAGTGTCGATATGTCCGGCTCATTCGTGCGGATCAAGTCCGAAGAAGCGCCGTGGTCGACCGGCATCGATTACGAAGCAGGCAACCTGGCGCATCGGCCGCCGGTAAAGGGCGGCTACTTTCCGGTACCCCCCACCGACTCGCTGCAGGACATTCGTTCCGAGATCTGCTTGCTGCTCGAACAGCAGGGCGTTGAAGTCGAGGTGCATCACCACGAAGTCGCGGCGCCGGGGCAGTGCGAAATCGGAACCAAGTTTTCGACACTGACCAAGCGTGCCGACTGGCTGCAGATTTTGAAGTACACGGTGTGGAACGTGGCCGCGAGCTACGGCAAGACGGCGACCTTCATGCCAAAGCCGGTGGTCGGCGACAACGGCTCGGGCATGCACGTGCACCAATCGGTGTGGAAGGGCGGTACCAATTTATTTGCGGGCAACGGCTATGGCGGACTGTCCGATTTCGCGCTCTATTACATCGGCGGCATCATCAAACACGCCAAGGCGCTGAATGCCATCACGAACCCGGGCACCAACTCGTATAAGCGCCTGGTTCCAGGTTTCGAAGCACCGATTAACCTTGCCTATTCGGCGCGCAATCGTTCGGCGGCATGCCGCATTCCGTATGTTTCGAATCCAAAGGGACGCCGAGTCGAAGTGCGCTTTCCCGATCCGACGGCGAATTCCTATCTGGCATTTTCAGCGATGTTGATGGCCGGGCTCGATGGTGTTGAAAACAAGATTCATCCTGGCGAGCCGATGGACAAGAACCTGTACGACCTGGAACCTGAAGAAGCGGCCAAGATTCCGCATCCCTGCGCTTCGCTGGAAGAGGCGCTCGACAACCTCGACCGCGATCGTGAGTTCCTGACGCGCGGCGGTGTGTTCAGCAATGATCTGATCGACGCCTATATCGCGCTGAAAATGGACGAGGTCACGCGCTTCCGGATGACGACTCACCCGCTCGAATTCGACATGTATTACAGCTCGTAGTCGACGCGGCGCAAAGGAACCGGGGGCGGCTAGTTGGAGCGACAAAGTGCCCTCCCACGAATGCGGGAACTGGACCGACAAGACGGCTTACTCAGCGGATATAAAGGCGAAGTACTGTCTTACACTGCGCGCCTCTCGCTTCCCAGGGAATCGCCCAGTGACGCGTCTTGCCTCAGTCCTCGGTTTCTTTTCCTGCGCCTTAATGTCTACCGGCGCACTCGCGCAATCGTCCGACATCTTTGTCTGCGTGGGCGAAAATGGCGAGAAGCAGTTCACCAACACAGGCAACGTCAAGACCTGCAAGCGGATGGATGTGCAGCCGATCTTGACGCTGCCAGCATCGCGGGTACCGCAATCCAGAAGTGGCGTGCAGCCTGCAGTCGAGCAGCGCGCTTCGGTATCGCCCGCCAACTTTCCGCGCGTCGACGGAGACACGCAGCGCACGCGCGATCAGGATCGGCGTCGCATTCTGGAAGACGAGTTAAAAGGCGAGGAAGAGCGACTGGCCAAGCTCAAGGCGGAGTTCAACAACGGCGAGCCCGAGCGGCGCGGCGATGAACGCAACTTTGCGCTTTACAAAGAGCGGACGCAGCGTCTGCAGGAAGACATCGCTCGCACCGAGAACAACGTGCGCGCACTCGCACGCGAGATGTCGCTGCTCAAAACCCAGTAACTCTGTTTGTCGCGTTGCGCAAGGCTGCGCATGAGCGCAGTCGAACTGCTCGCGCTCACCCAGCCGCCGTACGACGGCCTTGATCTGCTTTCTACCGCAGTCCTCCTCGTCGACAACAGTGGACGGATCGCGCATGTCAATCAGTCGGCGGAGCTGCTGTTCGACACGTCACGCAAGACGCTGATCGGGCAGCTTGCCGGGCGAGTGCTCGGCGACGACGCTGAAATGCGGCAACTGGTGGCCGATGCGCAAGCCAACGCATTCGGCCAGCGCAAGCAGATCATGGAATTGCGTCGCATTGGACGCGAGCCGCTGCCGGTGCGCGTGGTCGCCGCGGTGCAGTTTGTCGAAAACGTTCCTCTGGTACTGGAAGTCACCGAGATCGAGCAACAGCTGAAGGTGGACCGCGAAGAGCGCCAAATCGGGTTGACTGAAGCGAACCGCGAGCTGTTGCGCAACCTCGCGCATGAAATCAAGAATCCGCTGGGCGGAGTGCGTGGCGCGGCGCAGTTGCTCGAAGCCGAGCTTGCGACTAACGAACAGCGCGAGTACACGCGCGTCATCATCGCCGAAGCCGATCGGCTGCACGCGCTGGTCGATCGCCTGCTGATGCCACATCGTTCTCCTCGCGTGGTCTCGGAGATGAACATCCACGAAGTGTGCGAGCGCGTGCGGCTGATCATGGTTTCCGAGTTTCCGCGCGGACTCGCGATTACGCGCGATTACGACGCGAGTGCTCCGGAGTTTCGCGGGGACAAGGAGCAACTGATCCAGGCGCTGCTAAATGTCGTACGCAACGCGGCGCAGGCGCTCGAAAGCAGGATCGCGGCGGGTGACGCTGAGATCGTATTGCGCACGCGTGTCGCGCGGCAGGTGACGATCGCGCGCGCGAGGCACAGGCTGGCGCTCGATCTGCACGTGATCGACAACGGTCCCGGTATTCCCGAGCCATTAAAGGACCGCATTTTCTTTCCGCTGGTTTCGGGTCGCGACGGTGGCAACGGTCTTGGCCTGACGCTGGCGCAGACGTTCATCCAGCAGCATGACGGAATGATTGAAGCCGACAGCCGCCCGGGCCGTACCCATTTCCGCATCTTGATACCGCTCGTATGAAGGCCCGATGGCGCCTCACTGCGTTCGCTGCCCTCCGAAGGGGCGCGTCAGCACCTTGGGGCGGCCCGGCGGTGCTGCCGTGAAACCCGTCTGGATCGTCGACGACGACCGCTCGATCCGGTGGGTGCTCGAGAAGGCACTCGCGCGCGAAAACATTCCCTGCAAGGCGTTCGGTGGCGGGCAGGAAGTGTTGTCGGAGCTTGAGCACGACACGCCACAGGTTCTGGTGTCCGATATCCGTATGCCCGGCATCAACGGAACCGAACTGTTGCGCGCGGTCAAGCGCAAGCATCCAGGGCTGCCGGTGATCATCATGACGGCGTTCTCGGACCTCGACAGCGCAGTGTCTTCGTTTCAGGGCGGCGCGTTCGAATATCTTCCGAAGCCGTTCGATGTCGACAAGGCGGTTGAGCTGATTCGCCGCGCGGTCGACGAGAGCGTGCGCGAATCGCAAGCCGACGAATCGCTGTCCGACGTGCCCGAAATCCTCGGACAGGCACCTTCGATGCAGGAAGTGTTTCGCGCGATCGGCCGGCTGTCGCAGTCCAACGTGACGGTGCTTTTGACGGGCGAGTCGGGCAGCGGCAAGGAAGTTGTCGCGCGCGCGCTGCACAAACACAGCCCGCGCGCGCAGATGCCGTTTATCGCGCTGAACATGGCGGCCATCCCGCGCGATCTGCTGGAAAGCGAACTGTTCGGCCACGAACGCGGCGCGTTTACCGGCGCGCAGGCGATGCGCCGTGGGCGCTTCGAACAGGCCGAAGGCGGAACGCTGTTTCTCGATGAAATCGGCGACATGCCGTCTGAGTTGCAGACACGTTTACTGCGCGTGCTGTCGGACGGAACGTACTACCGTGTCGGCGGCCATCAGCCGATCAAGGCCGACGCGCGCGTTATTGCCGCTACACATCAGAACCTCGAAGAGCGCGTGCGCCAGGGCTCGTTCCGCGAAGATCTGTATCACCGGCTGAATGTGATCAAGCTGCGGCTGCCGTCGCTGCGCGAGCGGCGTGAAGACATCGCGCTGCTCGCAAAGCATTTCCTGGCGAAAAGCGCGGCCGAGCTTGCGGTCGATACGAAACGGTTATCCGACGAGGCGCTCGCGTTTATCAGTCAACTGCCGTTTCCCGGCAACGTGCGACAACTGGAGAATCTGTGCCACTGGCTGACCGTGCTCGCGCCGGCGCAGGTCGTCAAGGTCGAAGATCTGCCGCTCGACGTCCGGCACGAGACCGCTTCGATCTCTCGCTGTGCCGGCGCCGTCGGACGCTGCGACCACAGTCAACGGTGCACCGTCTGGCGGCAGGTTCGACGTCCGCGACGACTTGGTCTGACCAAGACTGGCTGACACAGTTGACCGCAGAGGTCGAGCGGCGCTTGAAAGCTGGAACGCCGGACGTGATGGATTCTCTGGCGCGCGAATTTGAAGCGACGGTGATTCGCGCTGCGCTGAAACACACCCACGGGCGGCGTATCGATGCCGCCACGCGTTTGGGCGTCGGGCGTAACACGATTACGCGCAAAATCCAGGATCTCGGGCTCGAAGACTAGAAGCGGCGCTAGAGCAAAGACGCCGGACCCACAGTCCCTGCATTTCGTCGCACCTTGGCGCAGTTCGTCGCAGCAAACGAGACGCCGACGCCCGGTCGAGGATAATCGCGCCCCATTACGGATGGTTGGCCAAAAGCCGTACGTCCCAGGGGGATTGTTGGATGCGTAAGCGCACAGGATGGATATTGACCGCGGCTGTAGCTGCCGTTGTGGTTGCCGGCGCCGCGATTGCGATTTCGTCAAAGAAAGCCGCTGGCGATGCTGCCAAGAAGGGCGAGCGTCCGCCGCTTGAATTTTCGCAGCGCGACGTTGTTTCGTTGCAGCCGAAGCGTTTGTCGGTAGAACTCGCGGTTCCTGGCTCGGTCCAGGCTGTTTCACAGGCGACGGTCCGCGCGAAGCTATCGGCCGAAGTCAAACGCGTCCTCGTGCGAGAAGGTGACCGCGTGACCGCCGGCCAACCGATTGCCGAGTTCGACACCGCGCAATTGCGCGCGCAGATGGCCGAGCGCAAGGCAACGCTTGAATCATCGCGTGCGCAACTGGCGATGGCGGAGCGCACACGGCAGTCGAACGCGCAGCTCGTCAAACAGAATTTCATTTCGCAAAACGCGTTCGATCAGGCGGACAGCGCGCACCAGGTGCAGCTTGCAGCGCATGCCGCGGCGCAAGCACAACTGGAATTGACGCAGCTGTCGATGACCGACGCCGTGGTGCGTGCGCCGATCTCGGGAACGGTGTCCAAGCGTCACGTACAGCCCGGCGAGAAAGTCAGCTTCGACGCTCCGTTGCTGTCGATCGTGGATCTGGCGCAACTGGAAGTGCAGGCGCAGGTGCCGATCTCCGACGTCACGCAGATTCGCAAGGGGATGCCGACGCACGTCGACGTCGAGGGCATCGACGGTCGCAAGTTCGAAGGGCGGGTGGAGCGCATCAATCCGAGTGCAGAGCCGGGCACGCGCACGATCAACATTTATGTGTCGCTTTCGAATGAGGATTCGTTGCTGAAGGCAGGCATGTTCGCGCGCGTGCTGCTGACGATTGCGCCCGAAGTCGAAGTGCCAGCGTTGCCACTATCGGCGGTGCGCACCGATGCCGCGCAGACGTTCGTGTGGATCGTGGCCGATCAGAAGCTTTGGCGCAGAAACGTCGTGATCGGCAAGCGCGACGAGCGCGCGCAGTTTGTTGAAGTGATATCGGGGTTGGCGCCGGGCGAAGTCGTGCTTGCGACCAAGTTCGACAACTTGAAGGATGGCCTTGCCGCCAAGGTCATCAGCCAGGCACCGGACGCGAGCGTCGCCGATAAAGAGCGCGTCGCACCCGCAAGAAACTAGAGCGAGACCTAGTTATGTGGATGACTCGCGTTTCGATCAATCACCCCGTATTCGCCACGATGGTGATGGTGGCGCTTACCGTGCTCGGGCTCTTTTCTTACGCGAAGCTCGGCGTCGAAGCGATGCCTGACGTGCGTCCGCCGGTCGTGTCGATTCAGGTGCGGTACCCGGGCGCTTCACCCGAGCAGGTGGAAAACGATCTGGCCAAACCGATCGAAAATGCGGTCAACACGGTCGCGGGCGTCAAGCGCATTTTGTCGGCCTCATATGAAGGGATCTCGTTTTCATGGATCGAATTTCGGCTCGATGTCGACACTGACCGTGTCACGCAGGAAGTGCGCGACAAGATTGCGCAGATTCGCGCAGGTTTTCCGCGCGACGTTAAGGATCCGGTCGTGCAGCGCGGCGGCGACGAAAACGACGAGCCGGTTGCTTTTTATGCGCTGTTGGGCAAAGGACTGTCGCAACGCCAGCTGACGACGCTCGGCGAGCAGGTCGTGCAGAAAGGCTTCGAGCGTGTCAGTGGCGTCGGGAAGGTCTCACTTGCCGGTACCGTGACGCGCGAAATTCAGGTGCGTGTTGATCCGGGCCGGTTGACCGCGTTCGGCCTGACAGTCGATCAAGTGGTCACTGCGCTGCGCAACGCGAACGTCAGCGTTCCAGTCGGCACGATCAGTAACAACACGGTCGAAGCGATCGTTCGCGTCGACGGCCGCATCGAAGAGCCGGCCAATTTCGGCAAGATCATCGTCGCGCGCAAGAGCGGGGCGCCGATCCTGCTGTCGCAGGTTGCCGAAGTGTTCGACACCGAGCGTGAACGCAACTCGATCGCGCGTATCAACGGCGTACCCGCGATCAGCTTCTACATCTTCAAGGCGCAGGACGCCAATATCGTGCAGGTGGGCGACAGCCTGAAGATCGCAGCCGAAGATATTCGCAAGCTGTTACCGGCGGGTACCGAACTGAAGCTGCTGCGCTCGACTTCAGACTTCGTCAAGGGCGCGGTCAACAACGTCAAGATAACGATCATCGAAGGCGCGCTGTTGACGGTGTTGATCGTGTTTCTGTTTCTTGGCAGTTGGCGCAGCACGGTGATTACCGGGCTCACGCTGCCGATCGCAGTGATCGCGACGTTCATTTCGCTCAGGGTGTTCGGGTTCACGTTGAACTACATGACGATGATGGCGCTCAGTCTGTGCATCGGCCTGCTGATCGACGACGCGATCGTCGTACGCGAAAACATCGTGCGCCATATTCACATGGGCAAGGATCACTACACGGCGGCGCGCGAAGGCACCGACGAAATCGGACTTGCTGTGCTGGCGACGACGTTCTCGATCGTGGCGGTTTTCGTGCCGATCGCGTTCATGGGCGGCATCGTCGGCAAGTTCTTTTATCCGTTCGGCATCACGGTCGCGGTCGCGGTGCTGGTGTCGCTGTTCGTCAGCTTTACGCTCGATCCGATGCTGTCTGCGGTCTGGCGCGACCCCCCGCGCGGCATGCACGAAGCGCGCTTCGTGGGCCCGGTGCTGCGAGGCTTCGATCGCTTTATGGACCGCGTACATGCGATCTATGGAAGGTTGCTTGGCTGGGTTCTGTCGCCGCGCCAGTGGACGCTTGGCACAAAGGTGCCAAAGCTCAATGTTCCAATCGGTTTGCCAGCGATCGGCATCTGGCGCGCGCTGCGCACGTTAGACGCTAGCCACCTGAAGCCACGCTTTGCGACGATCACTCCGCGTGGAATTACGCTGTGGATCGCGGCGCTGAGCTTCGCACTTGCGATACCGATTGCGGGGGTCGTCGGCACCGAGATGATGCCGGAGAGCGACGAAAGCTTCACCAGCGTGCGGCTGACGATGCCGGTGGGGTCCAGCCTCGAATACGCCGACGAGCGAGTCAAGCGTGTCGAGCAGGCCCTGCGCGACTTCAAGGAGATTGATTCGATCGACACCGGCATCGGAACCGAGGGCGCGAAGAACACAGGCAGGCTTAATCTGAAACTTGTACCTCGCTCCGAGCGCGATCGCTCACAGAAAAAGCTCGAGCAGGCGATCCGTCAAAAGCTGGCGGCGATTCCCGGTATCGAAATGAAAGTAGGTTGGGGCGGGCCCATCTACGTTGCATTGTTAGGGAACAACGATGCCGAGATGCAGCGCGTGATCGCGGACCTGCGGCAGAAAATTCTGTCGATTCGCGGCATTACCGATATCGAGGTGTCGTACAAGGAGGGCACACCTGCATTGTCGGTGCGGTTGAAGCCCGAGCTCGCTTCCGAGTACGGCGTGACTTACGCCCAGCTCGGTACGACACTGCGGGCACTGATCGGCGGTGAGAACTCGGGCTACTGGCTCGCACCCGACGGCCAAAACTACGAAGTGATCACGCAGATTCCGCGCGCCAGCCGCACTGTGATCGACGATATTTCGGGGATCAATATCGCGACCAGCCGTTTGATGGCCGACGGCACGCCGGAGGTCATTCCGCTGCGCGCGATTGCGACCATCGAACGCACATTTAATCCGGAGAACATCCGACGCCAGGATTTGCAGCGCCGGATTGCGCTATGGGCCAACGTGCAGGGCCGGCCTTCGGGGGACGCGGGCAAGGAAGTGCAGGCGATGGTGAAGGCGTACGAGCTGCCACCCGGCTTGCGCTTCGATATCGGCGGACAGATTCGCGATCAGGAGGAGGTTAACGCGGCGATCTTCGGTGCGCTGGCCCTGGCTGTGATCTTCATCTACATCGTGCTCGCGTCGCAGTTCGGCAGCTTCCTGCAGCCGATCGCGATCATGGCGTCGCTGCCGCTGTCGATCGTCGGCGTGATGCTGGCACTGTTGCTCACCAACACGACGCTGAATATCTTCTCGATGATCGGTATCGTGTTTTTAATGGGCTTGGTCACGAAGAACGCAATTCTGCTGGTGGATTTCGCAAACAAGGGTCAGCGCGACGGACTGGCGCGCAACGAAGCACTGCTCGCTGCAGGTCAAGTCCGGCTTCGACCGATATTGATGACCACCGCGGCAATGATCTTCGGCATGCTGCCATTGGCAATCGGACTTGGTGAAGGCTCAGAGCAGCAGGCGCCGATGGGTCGCGCGATCATCGGCGGCGTCATCACCTCGACATTGCTGACGCTGGTCGTGGTGCCGGTGATCTACAGCTATCTCGACGCCTTCGAACGGCGGTTCAAGGCGCGCCGCCGCGGGGCGTCTGCACTGACCCATCAACCTGCCGACAAGGCTTAGTCATAATCGCGTCTCCGGACGGAGAAAGCGATGAGCACAGACAACGCGCGATCAGTCGATTCGAATGACCCCGCAAGCGCAGAGCAACGCGCTCGTCGTCGGCTCGTCGCCGAGAAGAGCTTTTACGTTCATCTGGCGATCTATGTCATCGTGATCAGCGGGTTGTTCGTCATCAACGTGCTGACCGGCCATGGGCGGTGGTGGTTCGTCTGGCCTGCAATCGGATGGGGCATCGGCCTGACGATCCACGCGTTGTCGACTTTCGGGATGATCGGCTTGCTGGGTCGCGACTGGGAAGAGCGCCGGCTGAAGGAGCTGACGGAGGAAGAACAACGCCGTCGCGTGTGATCGAGCGCCTCACTTGCTGATGGCGCGTGCTGCTTCGTGGCTTGAACAGGACCCCGACGAGCGGATCGTTCGATGGGGTTGGATGATCTGGGTGGCCTGGGGTGTCGTCGGCGGGGCGTTGTTCCTCAATGACGTCAAAGGTGGCACCGGTGCACTTAGTCTCATTCTCGTGGCCCCGTTTTGGGGACTGTGGCTGCTTTGGCCGACGTATCGTTTCATCCGTGCATGGTGGCGCTGGCAATACGAAGGCGCGTGGGCCGAATGGAACGGTACGTACTACGAGTTCGACGGCCGCCAGATAAGAGTTCTTACGCAGGGCGATTCAATCTGGTTTTCCGCTGACGATGTGTTTGATGCCCTTGGGCTGCTGGGCCGTCAGCGCAACATTGCCCGCGTGCGCGAGATTGCAGGGCGAGACGGACTCGTGCGACCGCCCGGTTCGCGCCTATTGGCGTTCTCCGAAATCGGAATCAAGGCGTGGCTCGATCGCCGGACCGACGCGGCTGCGCACAAGTTCTCGTACTGGCTGGACAAGCAAGTGATCGCGCCGTATCGCAAACGCCAGGAAATGGCGGGAAGTGGCGAAGCAGAAAGTCAAACCTAACAAAGGTGGTTGAGCTTCCTGCGCGATTCGGCACTGCTTTGTGTGTCTGCTATTGCTTGGCGACCGCTGGAGGCGCCTTTTCCTTTTGCGTGAGCGGACGTGCAGGCTCTTGTCTAAAGGTGGCAGTCAGCTGCGATGTCTTCGGATATCCGGATGCATCCAGCGTGATGTTCCATTCGTCGGGGTCAAACCCAATCAGCGACGCGGTACCTATGGTTGCTACGGGCACTCCCTCGGCTTGTGTCAGTCGCTTGAGCTCAACCGAGTCGTCGCCGGTTTCAATCGTTCGCTCCGCGAACGGTATGCCCCGCTTGATCAGAAACTCGCGCGCCGTACCGCACGGTGGGCACTTGCCCGCTGTAAAGAGCATCACTGGATACATCGACTGCGCGCGCCGAACTTGATAAGGCAACAGCGATTGAACTTGTTCCCCAATCTGTCGCAGATCAATGCGCAACAGATTCAGAGCGTCAGGCGGAGGCCGGTCGCCGTAATTCACCTGGCCGCGGGTATCGGTCCAGCGATAGAGAAACTTGCGCTCTTTATCGGGGTCCGCGAGTGCCTGGGCCATCACCGAAGATTGCATCAATGCGACGATTCCCACAGCGAGGAATCTTGACAATACGATCGACAATTTCATTCAGAACTCCGTGCTGTTAGCTCTTGGGCGCCGGCGAATTCGCGGCCGGGCGCTCGGGCGCATCGCGTGGCAGGATCGGTTTCGGCGGCTCGGGGCGATACGTTGGCGGTAATACGATCTGCGCCGGGTAGCCGGCAGCACTCAGTGCGGCCGACCATGCGCCCTCGTTAAATCCCACGTGAGGCGTAGCGACCGAGCGTCATGACCGGCACTGAAGTGGTTCCGACGCGACGCTTGAACTCTTCGGCATCCACACTCGGTGTCGACGACGATCTCCTGATACGGCGCTCCTCGCCGCCGTAACCAGGCGCGCGCCGATTCGCAGGGTCCGCAATCCGGGGCCGTGTAGAGCGTGATGGGAAGGCTCGTCATGGCCTTGCGCAACTCAAAGGGAATGCCGGCCTGTCGGGTCGCCGGCCTCGGACCGGGCGCGGCCATCGATCCGGGACAGATTCTTCGCATCCGCTGGCGGCGCATCGCCATAGTTGACGCGGCCGTCGGGATCCGTCCAACGATATTGCGCTACTGCAGGCAGCGCAGCTGCCAACAGCGTGGCCAGAGCGAAACGGGAAAAATTCGCATTCATTGTCACTAACTCACCATACCGTTGTGCCTTAGTAATGCATCAATCGTCGGCTTGCGCCCGCGGAACGCCACGAACGATTGCATCGCAGGGCGGCTGCCTCCGACCGCCAATACCTCGTCCAGAAACCGGCTGCCGATTGCGGGGCTTAGGACGCCGCCGTCCTCGCTCTCTTCAAACGCCGAATACGCATCGGCCGACAAAACTTCGGCCCATTTGTAGCTGTAATAGCCTGCGGCGTAACCGCCCGCGAAGATGTGCGAGAAAGCGTGCGGAAAACGGTTGTATTCGGGCGGAACCAGCACCGAAACTTCACGCCGGACGTCCGCCAGCAGCTTCATCACGTGCGCTTCGTCAGGCCATTCGGCCGCTGAGTGCAGCAACATGTCGAATAGCGCGAATTCGAGCTGGCGCATCGTGGACATACCGCTTTGGAAATTCTTTGCCGCCAGCATTTTTTCAAACAGGGCTCGCGGTAGCCTGTCGCCGGTGTCGACGTGCTGGGTCAACATCTGCAGAACCTCCCACTCCCAGGCAAAGTTCTCCATGAATTGCGAGGGCAGTTCAACCGCGTCCCACTCGACGCCCTGGATTCCCGATACCGAGGGCTCGTCGACCCGTGTCAGCATGTGATGCAGCCCGTGGCCAAACTCGTGAAACAACGTAAGCACGTCGTCGTGCTTGAGCGTCGCAGGCCTGCCTCCGGCCGGGCGCGAAAAATTGCAGGTCAAAAACGACACCGGCGTCGCGAGTGCCGTACGCCTTGCGCGCCGGCTGCGCGCGTCTCCTTGCCAAGCGCCGCCTTGCTTGTGGTCGCGTGCATATAAATCGAGATAGAACTGCCCGACCAGTTGGCCGCGCAAATTGTCGATTCGATAGAAGCGCACATCCGGGTGCCACACCGGCGCTGTTTCTTCGCGAATCGCTACGGCAAAAAGCGTTTCGATCACCTTGAATAAACCCGCAAGTACGCGCGGCTCGGTGAAGTATTGTTTTAGCTCTTGCTCGGAGTACGAATAGCGCTGCTCGCGCAACTTTTCACTGGCATACGACACATCCCAGGGCTGCAGGTCCACGATGCCGAGATGCTCCGATGCAAACTCGCGCAGCTCGGTGATGTCGCGCTCCGCGTAGGGCTTCGCGCGGCGCGCGAGATCGCGCAGGAACTCGAGCACCTGCGCCGGGCTTTCAGCCATTTTCGCCACCAGCGACACTTCAGCAAAGCTCTTGTATCCGAGCAACTGCGCGTGCTCGCGTCGCAGCTTCAGTAACTCGACCATTAACGGGCCGTTGTTCCATTCCGGATTGCCGAATTCCGATGCCTTGGTGGAATAGGCGCGGTACATCTGTTGGCGCAGCGCGCGGTCATGCGCGTAATCGAGGATCGCGGAATAGCTCGGATACTGCAGTGAGATCTTGTAGCCGGTCTTACCGTCGGCTTGTGCGGATTCGGACAACATCTGCAAGGCATCATGCGGCACGCCGGCGAGCGCGCTCGCGTCGTCTACATAAAGCGCAAATGCATTCGTTGCGTCAAGCACATTTTCCGCAAAGCGCGTTGAAACCTGTGATTCGCGTTCGCGAATCTTCTTAAAACGATCTTTCTTGTCTGCCGCCAGTTCGGCGCCACCGAGGCGAAAATCGCGCAGCTCATTCTCCACGACCTTGCGACGGACCTCCGGCCACCGACCAAAGTCTTCGGCGGCTGCCAGCGCCTTGAATTTTTCGTACAGCGCCAAGTTCTGCGAAAGCTCCGTCCAGAATTCCGTGAGCTTTGGCAGATTCACGTTGTATTGCTCGCGCAGCTTCGGTGTGTCGACCACGGCGTTCATGTGCGACACCGCACCCCACGAACGCGCGAGCCGGTCGGTCGTCTCGTTCAACGGCTCGACGACAGAATCCCACGTGACGTCCGAATCGCTTGCGGTGATACGCGACAAAGACTTCACGTGCGCTCGCGAGTAGCTCGTCGATCGCAGGCGTTACATCATCCGGCTGAATACGATCGAAGCGCGGCAGCCCACCAAAGTCCAGCAGCGGATTTCCGGCGCCTTGTTCATGTTGTTGCGCAGCGTGAATTGTTGAAGTCGTGTCCATCATTCAGTCCGTGTGTTATTGGCGCGGCGTTCGGCCGCTTCTACGGTGTTAGTCAAAAGCATCGCAATTGTCATTGGTCCAACGCCGCCGGGCACGGGCGAAATCCAACCGGCAACCCGTTTGACGTTGTCGAAATCTACGTCGCCGGCGAGCTTGCCATCCGGCGTACGGTTGGTGCCGACGTCGATTACCACGGCGCCGGGCTTTACCATCTCCGCAGTCACGAGATTGCGTCTGCCCACAGCGGCCACCAGGATGTCCGCCGTGCGCGTGTGCGAAGCGAGATCGCGCGTTTTGCTGTGCGCGATCGTGACGGTTGCATTGGCCGCCAGCAGCAGCATCGCCATCGGTTTACCGACCATATTGGAGCGTCCGAGCACGACTGCGTGACGGCCTTCGATCGTCGCGTTGATCGACTGCAGCATCTTCATTACGCCGTACGGCGTACATGAGCGAAAGTACGGCATTCCCATCAGCGTCAAGCCCGCGTTGATCGCGTGCAGACCATCGACGTCCTTCTCGAAAGCGATCGACTCGACGATCTTTGCCGAATCGAGGTGATTCGGCAGCGGCGTTTGCACCAAAATGCCATGAACTTCGGGATCAGCGTTAAGTTGTCCAATGCGTGCCAGCAACGCGATCTCTGTCGTATCCGCCGCAAGCCGATCAATCGTCGAGCGAATGCCGATCTGCTCGCAGGCGAGGCCTTTGTTCCGCACGTAGACAGCCGAGGCCGGATCGTTGCCCACGAGAATGACGGCCAGACCAGGCCGCTGACCTTCAGCGATCAGACGCTCTATGCGAGGCACCAGCGCATTACGTACCTCGCTCGCAAGCGCCTTGCCATCGATAATG
Source organism: uncultured beta proteobacterium (assembly GCA_963807155.1). GTDB lineage: Bacteria > Pseudomonadota > Gammaproteobacteria > Burkholderiales > Burkholderiaceae_F > JACCZX01. The sequence goes on along the minus strand of CAWEAZ010000031.1, from coordinate 487,525 downwards.
CGAGCAGTCACGACCGTCCGTCTTGGTTTTATGAGCAACCGACGAGTTTACGAGGGCTACCCGCGCAGTGCGATCCCTACTGGCGCAGCGCACCTCCCGTCAGTACGGTGCGCATCAAATCGGCAACGGTGTTGGCATTCATCTTGTCCATGATATTGGCGCGGTGGGCTTCCACGGTCTTGATCGAGATGCCTAAGTCATCGGCAATTTGCTTGTTCAAGCGGCCGGCGACGATGCGCTCCAGCACCTGTTGCTCGCGCGGGGTGAGCTTGCCGAGCAAGGCTTCGCTCAAGCGTTGCCGCTCGGTCGCGGATGCATGCGCGCGTGCTTCGCCAAGCATGCGCTCGACCAACGCCTTCAACGCTGCCTGATCGAACGGCTTTTCGATGAAATCGACCGCCCCCTTTTTCATCGTTGACACCGCCATCGGCACGTCTCCGTGACCAGTGATGAAGATGATCGGCAATCTCGACTTTCGATTGATCAGTTGCTCCTGCAACTCGAGCCCACTCATTCCCGGCATGCGTACGTCGAAAATGGCCACCGCGATCGCGGCAGGATCGTGCTTCGCCAGAAACTCTTCCGCGCTGGTAAATCCAATCACGCGATAACGGCTCGCCTCGAGCAACCACTGCACCGAATCGCGTACAGCGTCGTCGTCATCGACGACGTACACGACGCCCATCGTTTCCGTGCTTTCGCCCACTCGTTCGTTCACTCGACGTCCTCTCTGACTTCAGTCGATGCCAGCGGCAGTGTGAAAGTGAAGATCGCGCCGCCCTCGGGGTTGCGCTCGACGTTCAGCCGCCCATGATGAAACTCGACGATCGAGCGGCAAATATTGAGTCCCATTCCCATTCCTTCGGATTTCGTGCTGAAAAACGGTTGGAACAGATTCGCGCGCTGCAGTTCCGAAACGCCGGATCCGCGATCGATCACTGAGAACTCGGCCATATCGTCTTGCCGCCGAACCACCAGGTCGATCTTGCGCAGTGCGGCCTGATCCATCGCATCGACAGCGTTCTTCAACAGATTCAGCAGCAGCTGTTCGATCAAGATCGGATCGACGTCCAGAGGCGGAAGGCCCGCTTGCACGTCGGTATGAATCGTGATGCCTTTTTTCGCCGCTTCGATATCGGCGAAGCCGATTGCGTCTTCAACAATGCGCGCAACCTCTGTCGGGCGACGACGTGGCTCGGAGCGCTTCACAAATTCGCGAATTCGCCGGATGATGTTGCCGGCCCGCTGCGCCTGTCCCGCGGTCTTTTCCAGCGCGGGCAGCAACTCGTCGTTCGACATGCCACCGTCCTTCATCCGCGTCACGGCGCCGAGGCTGTAGTTCGTGATCGCTGTTAACGGCTGATTCAGCTCGTGGGCCAGCGATGACGCCATTTCTCCCATCGTCATCAGGCGCGACGTCAACTCCACTTTTTCCTGTTGCTGCCGCACCATGTTTTCTGTCGCCTTGCGCTCCGTGATGTCGGTTGCGATCTGCAGCCGCACATCGCGACCGTCGACCCATCGCACATTGCGTGTGCGCACGTCGAACCAGCGCGAGACCTCGGCGTCGAAAGCTTCGCCGGCGACCGCGTTTTGTGAAAGCGACGCCCGCAATCGGCGGTGGCCGGCGGGAGTTGAGCCATAGAGGTCGCGATAGCTGCGGTTTGCAAACAGCAGTTCGTCGCCGCGATCGTCCGCGACCACCGACACGGCGGCGTCAAGGGATTCGAGCACCGTGGTGAACCGCTCGTGCGCCGCGGCCAGTTGTTCGCTAATGCGGTTCGGTTCGGTGATGTCTGCCATCGCGGACATCCACCCGAGCTGTTCGCCGTCGTCGGTCAACAACGCCGAGAAGTACAAGCGCGCGTCGAACAGCGTGCCGTCGCGACGCAGAACTTTCAGTTCGAATCCGCTCGCAGGAGCCTTGCCCGCCAAGACGATCGCAAGCTTGGATTGGTACTCAGCGCGTCGGTCGTGCGGCCAGTACGGAAACGGCGGTGACTTGCCGATCAGTTCGTCGGTAGACCAGCCCGTCATCTGGACGAACGCCTGGTTTACATGCCGCAGCACACCGGTGCGGTCGATTACGCCCATGCCAGTGGCGAGCGAGTCTTCCATCGAACGGCGAAATGCGGTCTCGGTGCGCAGCACGCGTTCGACGTGCGCCTGCTTGACATCGCGCCGCGCGAGCGCGACCAGCGTGGCCATCACGATCAACGTCAGCCCGACAACCAACCATGAGAGTGCGTTGCCCAGCACGGGTGAGCGTTGTCTGAACGGCGATGCCTGCACCATGATGCCGTCCGACAGCAGCGGCGCGCGCACGGCATAGCGTGGCTCATCGGCCGGCACTTCACCGCTGGTCGATGCGGCGAGTATGGTGCCGTCATCATCGCGTAACGCAATGCGATAACGCTGGCCCAACTCGGGCTTAACGGTTTGTCGCAGCAGCTCCGGCAGTGAAACGCGAGCCAGCACCGCGCCTACGTAACGGTCATCGCTAAAAACCGGGGCGACCAGATCGGTGAACGGGCTGCCGTTGTCCGAGCTTGGTCGCGACTCGTCTTCGTACGGCGGCGAAAAAAAAGTCGAATGCGTTTCGCGTGCCTGCTTGATCACCGATCGTGTGACTTCAGCACCGATCTCGGAGGTAGCGGGGCGCGCCCAATCTGCCAGCGGACTCGGCGATTGCACCGACCATCGAACGCGATTCTTGCTGTCTACGTACGCCAGATGCAGCAGTTCCGGTTTGGACATCATCAACTCGCGGCCCGTCGACGCAAATCGGTCCGCGTTGTACTTCGCATCGCCGATTTCGAGTCCGATACTCGTCGTGGCCTCGGTCACCGTTTGCAACCTGAGTGACAACGACTGCGCCACCGTGTCGACGTCACGCGTCAGCGCGTCGCGCTGCAACGCGCGGTCCTCGTTGATCAACAGATAAGCCAGCCCGGCGATCGAAATCGCGAGCACCAGGATCGCCAACAAGTGCGCGTAGCGGCTGAGATTGAAACGACTCTCCTTGGCGCGCGCCAGCGGATCGAACGCGAGCAGCACGGAGTCAGTCGGCGGGGTGGAGCGGGCACGCATCAGCGCTCGTTCATTCAATGACGATGCAGCGGGAAGCCTGCTAAGCGAGCCTATTATGGACAGCGCCAGTGCATTCGCGACCCTCTCCTTTTTCAGCGCCTCACGTTTCGTATTACGAAAACGAATGCCGCTATTTGAAAATGGGCTGAGGGCTGGTATCGTCGCGGCAAAACGATAGGAGACTGTATGTCCGCACTTTTCCAACAAGCGGCCAACGACCCCGATACGCTCGAAACCGCAGAGTGGCTCGACGCACTTGAAACGGTAATCGAGCGCGAAGGCCCGGAACGCGCGCACTTTCTGCTTGAAGCGCTGATCGATAAAGCGCGCCGCTCCGGAACTCATCTTCCGTATTCGGCCAACACCGCGTACATCAACACCATCCCGCCGCATCTTGAAGAGCATTCGCCTGGCGACGCCTCAATTGAACAGCGCATTCGGGCCTACAACCGCTGGAATGCAATGGCGATCGTCGTGCGTGCAAATCGCGGCGAGGGAGAGTTGGGTGGACACATCGCCAGCTATGCGTCATCGAGCACGCTGATGGAAGTGGGATTCGACCATTTCTGGCGTGGACCGGCCGGTGATTTTGGCGGCGACCTGATTTATTTCCAGGGTCACTGTTCTGCCGGCGTTTACGCGCGCGCTTTTCTCGAAGGGCGCTTGACCGAAGAGCAACTCATCAACTTCAGGCGCGACGTCGACGGCAAGGGAGTGACGTCGTATCCGCACCCGAAGCTGATGCCGGAGTTTTGGCAGTTTCCGACGGTGTCGATGGGCCTTGGCCCGATCCAAGGGATCTATCAGGCGCGCTTTCTGAAGTATCTGCACGCGCGCGGTATCGCGAACACCGAGGGACGCAAGGTATGGGTGTTCTGCGGTGACGGCGAAATGGACGAGCCCGAGTCGCTGGGTGCGATCGGTCTCGCCGCTCGTGAAAAACTCGACAACCTGATTTTTGTCGTCAACTGCAACCTGCAGAGGCTCGACGGTCCGGTGCGCGGCAACGGCAAGATCATTCAGGAGCTCGAAGGCACTTTTCGCGGCGCCGGTTGGAATGTGCTGAAGGTCATTTGGGGTTCGTACTGGGATCCGCTGCTTGCTCGCGATCACGAAGGCCACTTGCTGCGCGTGATGGAAGAAACCGTCGACGGCGAGTACCAAAACTTCAAGGCCAACGACGGCGCGTTCGTGCGCAAGCATTTTTTCGGCAAGCATCCGAAGCTGCTCGAAATGGTGTCGCGCATGAGCGACGACGACATCTGGCGGCTCAACCGCGGTGGTCACGATCCGCACAAGATCTACGCGGCGTACGCAGCAGCCACCAAGCACACCGGCCAGCCGACGGTCATTCTTGCGAAGACCGTCAAGGGTTACGGCATGGGCAAGGTCGGAGAAGGCAAGAATCCGACGCATCAATTGAAAAAGCTCGACGACGCGGCCATCCGTGAATTCCGCGATCGATTCGCGATCCCGGTTCCCGATGACAGACTCGAGCAGGTGCCGTTCTACAAGCCGGCGGCCGATTCAGCGGAGATGAAGTACCTGCTGGAGCGCCGGCGTGCCCTCGGCGGATTCGTGCCGCAGCGCCGCCGTACCGCCGACGAAAAGATCGCGGCGCCCGGGCTCGACACGTTTCAGGCGGTGCTTGAGCCCACCTCCGAAGGCCGAGAGATTTCGACGACGCAGGCGTTCGTGCGCTCGCTGACGCAGCTGGTGCGCGACAAGAACGTCGGACCGCGCGTCGTGCCGATCATCCCCGATGAAGCGCGCACCTTCGGCATGGAAGGCATGTTTCGCCAGCTCGGCATCTACTCGTCGCAGGGGCAGCTGTACGAGCCGGTCGACAAAGACCAGGTGATGTACTACCGCGAAGACAAGAAGGGTCAGATTCTCGAGGAAGGCATCAACGAAGCGGGTGCGATGAGTTCGTGGATTGCGGGTGCGACGTCATATTCGACGAACAACCGCATCATGATTCCGTTCTACATCTTCTATTCGATGTTCGGCTTCCAGCGCATCGGCGACCTGGCGTGGGCCGCGGGCGACATGCAGGCGCGCGGATTTCTGCTCGGCGCAACGGCAGGACGCACGACATTGAACGGGGAGGGACTGCAGCATCAAGATGGCCATTCGCACTTGATGAGCTCGACGATTCCCAATTGCGTCAGCTATGACCCGACGTTTGCGCACGAAGTCGCGGTCATCATTCAGCACGGGTTGAAACGCATGGTGGAGAACCAGGAAAACGTCTGGTACTACATCACGCTGATGAACGAGAACTACCCGCAGCCGGGGCTGAAGAAAGGCCAGGAAGACGGAATTCTGAAAGGGATGTACCGGCTGCGCGAGGGCCCGGCCGGAAGCGGAACGGGGAAATCGATTCCGCGCGTGCAGCTGCTAGGAAGTGGCACGATCTTGCGCGAAGCGATCGCTGCTGCCGACATGCTCGAAAAGGACTGGGGCGTTGCGGGCGATGTGTGGAGCGTGACCAGCTTTACCGAACTGCGCCGCGATGGCATCGATGCCGAGCGCTCGAATCTGCTGCATCCGAACGACAAGCCACGTAAGCCTTACGTAACACAAGAGCTCGAAAAAAGTGCCGGGCCGATTGTTGCGACCAGCGATTACATGCGCCTGTTTGCCGACCAGATTCGTGCTTACATTCCGCGCGGCCGCGACTATCGCGTGTTGGGCACCGACGGGTTCGGGCGCTCCGACACGCGCGCCAAGTTGCGCGAGTTTTTCGAAGTCGATCGGCGCTATGTCACCATCGCGGCGCTGCGGGCGCTGGCCGATGAAGGCACAGTGCCGGCGTCAAAAGTTGCCGAAGCAATCAAGAAATACGGCATCGATGCGAATAAGCCCAATCCAGTCACGGTGTAGAGCCGAGCGATGGCACAACAAGTCGAAGTGAAGGTTCCCGATATCGGTGACTTCAAGGACGTCGAGGTCATCGAGCTGCTGGTAAAGCCCGGTGATGCGATTGCGAAGGACCAGTCGCTGATCACGGTCGAAAGCGACAAGGCGTCGATGGAGATTCCGTCGTCGGCCGCCGGCATTGTCAGACAGCTGATGGTGAAACTGGGCGACAAGGTATCCAAAGACTCGCCGCTGCTGATGATCGACAGCGAAGCGCAAGTCCGCTCCCGCTGCAAAGGCTGCAGCACCGGCACCGGCCGCTAGTTCTCCGCCCGCTAGCGCAGCCGCCTGCGGCAGTGCCGGCGCCGACCAGCCAACCTTCGACAGAGGGAATTGAGATCACCGTTCCCGACATCGGTGACTTCAAGGATGTCGAAGTCATCGAGCTCTTGGTCAAGCCTGGCGATGCCGTAGCGAAAGATCAATCGCTGATAACGGTGGAAAGCGATAAAGCGTCGATGGAAATTCCGTCGTCGCACGCGGGAGTGATCAAAGAGCTGAAGATCAAGCTTGGCGACAAGGTATCCAAGGGCACGCCGCTGGCGACGCTAACAGGAACAACTGGCGCTGCCGCGCCGAAGTCGGCGCAACCGTCGACGGCGCCCGTGGCGCCCTCGACCGCAGCAGCGCCCGAGCCGAAAGCGGTAGAAACGGCAACACGCTCACACGCGTTTGCGACCGAGATGGGAGCTCGCCCCGAGCCGCTCGATCTCGGCCCCGCACCCGGCGCGAAGCCGCACGCGTCGCCGTCGGTGCGCAAGTTCGCGCGCGAGCTCGGCGTGGAGCTCACGGCGGTGCGAGGCAGCGGTCCGAAGGGACGCATCACGGAAGACGACGTGCGCTCGCACGTGAAAGGTGTGATGGCGAGCGGAGTGAGGTCGACGAGTAGTGCGGCCGCTCCGTCGACCGGCGTGGCCTCGCATTTGCCCGCGTGGCCGCAAGTCGACTTCGCAAAATTCGGACCGATCAAGCGCGTTGAAATGTCGCGCATCCGCCGAATCTCGGGCCCGGCGCTGACGCGCAACTGGGTGACGATTCCGCATGTCACCAATCACGACGACGCCGACATCACCGAGCTCGAAGCTTTCCGGGTGCAACTGAACAAGGAGAACGAGAAGAGCGGCCTCAAGCTGACGATGCTCGCGTTCCTGATCAAGGCGTGCGTCGCCGCGCTGAAAAAATTTCCGGAATTCAACTCCTCGATCGACGCCGAAACCGGAGATGCGGTGATCTTGAAGGAGTACTTCCATATCGGGTTTGCTGCCGACACGCCGAACGGCTTGGTTGTGCCGGTGATCAAGGACGCCGACAAGAAAGGGGTGATCGATATCGCACAGGAAACCGGTGCGCTCGCGGCGAAGGCACGCGACGGCAAGCTCAGCCCGACTGACATGCAGGGGGGTACGTTCTCGATCTCATCGCTGGGCGGCATCGGTGGCACCTATTTCACGCCGATCATCAATGCACCCGAGGTCGCGATCCTTGGCGTATGCCGCTCGCAAATGCGCCCGGTGTGGGACGGCAAGCAGTTCGCGCCGCGCCTGATCCTGCCGTTGTCTTTGTCGTGGGATCACCGAGTCGTCGACGGCGCCGGCGCCGCGCGCTTCAACGCGTATCTGGGGCAAGTACTCGCAGACTTTCGCCGCGTGCTCTTGTGAAGCGATGACGACTATCGTTGTTGTCAAGAAAAACGATGAGATTGCAATTGCTTCGGATGCGCTGGTGACGTTCGGAGAAACGCGCCTGCCGCACGGTTACGAAGTCAACGAGAAGATCTTTTCGATCGGCGATTCGTATATCGGTCTCGCCGGCAGCACCGCACACTTTGTTGTGTTGGCCGAAGCGATGCGGCACCTGGCCGACGAGTGCAAGCTCTACAGCCGCGAGCAGGTGTTCAGCACCTTTCAGCGCCTGCACGTGATCTTGAAGGACAGGTTTTTTCTGAATCCGAAGGAAGACGATTCGGATCCGTACGAGTCGTCGCAGATCACTGCCTTGATTGCAAATCCTTCGGGAATCTATGGCGTGTACTCGTACCGTGAAGTCTTCAGTTTCGATCGTTTTTGGGGTATCGGCTCGGGCCGCAACTTCGCGTTGGGCGCGATGTACGCGACGTATGACCGCGCGAAGAACGCGCGCAATGTCGCGGAAATCGGCATCAAGGCGGGCTCTGAGTTCGACAAGAGTTCTTCACTGCCGCTACGTGTGTTCAGTTTTCAAACCAGTCAGTCGGCCCGCCACGAGCCACAACCGGAAACGCAATGAGCGCTATTGAAGTGCTGGTCCCGGACATCGGCGACTTTAAGGACGTCGAAGTGATCGAGGTTTTGGTCAAGCCCGGCGACACAATCGCCAAAGACCAGTCGTTGATTACGGTGGAGAGCGACAAGGCGTCGATGGAGATTCCGTCATCGGCCGCTGGCGTCGTCAAAGAGCTGCGCATCAAGCTGGGCGACAAGGTATCGAAGGGCAGCGCGGTGTTGTCGCTGGAGGCGTCGTCCAGCCGCAGCGGAAGCGTGCCCCGGCCGCGTCTGCGCCGGCGACGAGTACATCGACGACGGCGGCTATATCGGCTGGCTGCGTCCGCAACGGCTTCAGACCGACTGTCGATCAGCCCGACATAGAGTGCGACGTGTTGGTACTGGGTGCAGGCCCGGGCGGATATTCGGCGGCGTTTCGCTCTGCCGATCTCGGCAAGAAGACTGTGCTGGTCGAGCGCTACGCGACGCTCGGTGGCGTGTGTCTGAACGTAGGCTGCATTCCGTCGAAAGCGCTGCTGCACGTGGCCGCGGTGATGGACGAAGCTTCGCACTTCGCGGACATCGGCATCGATTTCGGAAAGCCATCGCTCGACCTCGACAAACTCCGTGCGCATAAGTCGAAGGTTGTCGGCAAGCTCACGGGCGGTCTCAATACGATGGCCAAGGCGCGCAAGGTGACGGTGTTGCGTGGTATGGGCACGTTTGTGGGCCCGCATCGGCTACAGGTCGATATCACCACGCGGCGACGGGCGCGAAAGCAGTGGCGAGAAAAAAGTGGTGCGCTTTGCGAAAGCGATCATCGCTGCCGGCTCGCAATCGGTAAAGCTCCCGTTTATTCCAGACGATCCGCGCATCGTCGATTCGACCGGCGCGCTCGAACTCAAAGCAATACCGAAGCGCATGCTGGTGATCGGTGGCGGCATCATTGGGCTTGAGATGGCCACGGTGTATTCGACGCTCGGCGCGCGCATCGACGTAGTCGAGATGCTGGACGGTCTGATGACGGGCGCCGACCGCGATCTCGTCAAAGTCTGGCAAAAATTCAACGACAAGCGCTTCGACAAGTTGATGCTGAAGACCCGCAGCTGTCGGCGTCGAAGCGAAGGCCGACGGGATTCTGGTCAAGTTCGAAGGCGAGCAGGCGCCGCCCGATCCGCAACTCTATGACCTGGTGTTGCTCAGCGTCGGTCGTTCACCAAATGGCAAGATGATCGCCGCTGATAAAGCCGGCGTGGCCGTGACCGATCGCGGCTTCATCGAAGTCGATCGGCAAATGCGAACCAATGTGCCGCACATTTTTGCCATTGGCGACATCGTCGGCAATCCGATGCTCGCGCACAAGGCTGTGCACGAAGGGCACGTCGCGGCCGAAGCGGCGGCGGGAGAGAAGAGTCATTTTGATGCGCGGGTGATCCCTTCAGTGGCCTACACCGATCCTGAAATTGCTTGGGCTGGAATTACAGAAGAAGAGGCGAAGGCGCAGGGCGTCAAAGTCAAAGTCGGAAAGTTTCCGTGGCAGGCCAGCGGGCGCGCGATTGCCAATGGCCGCGACGAAGGCTTTACGAAGCTTATTTTCGACGAGGCGACGCACCGCATCATCGGCGGCGGAATCGTCGGCACGCACGCCGGCGACCTGATCAGCGAGGTGGCGCTCGCGATTGAAATGGGAGCCGACGCCGTCGATATCGGCAAGACGATTCATCCACATCCCACGCTGGGCGAGTCGATAGGAATGGCGGCCGAAGTCGCCCATGGCACATGCACCGATTTGCCGCCGCAGCGCAGATAGCGCCCATTTCCCTTGGGCGCCGGACGCTCCTCGTCCGTCCGGATGCGTGCGGCGCGATTGATTTGTCTCGTCCAAGTCGTACCCTATAGAGCCTTGGTATTTGTTCGTAATCTGGTCATCGGGCGATGGGCTTTCTCGAATTTCTCGCCGCAGGCGCCGCACCCGAAGCGGCCGTTACGGATGAGTATCCCAGCGGCGCGATGCGCTGGTCCGATCCGGATACCTGGGGTGGAAAGCTGCCAGCCAGCGGCGAAGCGGTCACCGTCGACGCCGGGCGCACCCTGATCATCGATCAGGACGTTGACGTAGGTTCTCTGCACGTCAAGGGCACCGCCTTCGTCGAGCGGCGCGACATCTCAATCGGCGCCGAATGGATCCTGGTCGAAGACGCCGGTGCGCTGATTGCCGGAAGCGCCGAGCAGCCGTTCAAGCAGCGACTGCATATCACCTTGTGTTCGAGAGCATCGGATCGAAGCGCATCAGCTCATCCGCAGCTGGGCAGTAAGTTTCTTGCGGCTCTCAACGGCGGCACGATCGATCTGCATGGCGAGGCGCGCACATCGTGGGTGCCGCTGGGTAACAGCACCGCGCCGGGTCACAACACGCTGCGCTTGGCGCAGCCGGTCGATTGGCGCGCCGGCGAACGCATCGCGATCGCTTCAGGCGCAGACCATTGTCTGCTTGAAGAACGCTCGATCGACGATGTCGGCACCGACTGTCTTACCGTTCGCCTTGCAAAGCCGGTATGGCATCGGCATCACGGCAAGCACGCTCCGCTGCGGCACGTGCTGCCGGGATCGATAGGCAAGGTGGTGCTTCTGTCCCGCAACATCGTTATCGAAGGATGCGCTGATTCAGAGCGCAACAGCGTCGGCGCTTACTGCATGATCGCCGGTACTGCGGACAACCCCGCGCGCCATTCGATCGGCCGCTTCTCCGGCGTTGAGTTCCGCCGCATGGGTCAATTCAACCGTCCCGGCCGGTACCCACTGCATTGGCACGACAATGGCGATGCAGCCGACAGCTCGGTCATTGGCTGCCTGATCCACCAGTCTTATCAGCGTGGCATCGTGACGGTGGGATCACGCCACGTACGCATCAGCGGCAATGTTGTGATGAAGCCTTTTGGCCACGGCTATATCGTCGAAAGCGAAGACAACTCGCCGCAGCTGGTGACAACAAACCTCGCGCTTCGCCCGCGCGTTGTGCGCTTCGCCGATCAAAAGATGCGCAGCTATTGCGAACATCGTCCGCGCGCATTCTGGATCGTGCAGTCCGCCATTACACGTACTGCGGTTCAATAGCACTTTCGGATTTCGGCACGCCGTATCATTCGCTCGGGGTAGCCGCGGGTGCAGCATGTCGACGCAGGACGACTTAAAACGAGCGGTCGCGCGAGCCGCGATTCGTTTCATCAAGGACGGCGAGATCATCGGCGTCGGCACCGGCTCGACAGCCGACTGCTTCATCGACGAACTCGGAACACTAAAACACCGAATCGCAGGCGCCGTTCCGAGCTCCGAGCGCAGCGCGATACGGCTTGCGCATCACGGCATTCGATTGTTTGATTTGAACGACGTCGAATCACTGTCGGTCTATGTCGATGGCGCGGATCAGATCGACGCTCAATTTTCGATGATCAAGGGTGGTGGCGGCGCGCTGACGCGCGAGAAGATCGTTGCCGCCGTTGCGCAAACGTTTGTCTGCATTGCAGACGAAAGCAAGAAAGTTGATGTGCTGGGTGGGTTTCCGCTGCCGGTCGAAGTGGTCCCGATCGCACGGGCGTATGTGATGCGTGAACTCGCGAGGTACGGCAAACCGATCGTACGGTCGGGATTCACGACCGATAACGGCAACTCGATCATTGACGTCCATGATCTTGAGATTGAAGACGCGCTTGCGCTCGAGCAACGCATCGACAGCATTGTCGGCGTGGTCACTAACGGGCTGTTCGCCGCACGCGGAGCCGACATTCTGCTGTTGGGAACCGCGAACGGAGTGATTGAGTCGCGGCGACCCACCGCACGCCTGAACGATTCATGGCAGCCCGAACCTTGAAGTCGCTATGGCCGGCGTTCGGCGCTCAGTGCGCTTCTGCGCGGCGTCGGTTGGCTCGTCGCAGCCTTGATCGTCATCTCGGCAACGTATGTGATCACCGCGATTGCCCTGGGCGCAATTCCTGTCAATGCGTCGTTTGCCGAGACGCCCGAAGGCGTGCCGATCTATTTGCGCACGAACGGCGTACACGCTGAACTCATTCTGCCGACGCGCGCTGGCAATACGGACTGGAGTGTCGAGCATCCGCCTGCACACATGCGCTCACTTTCCGAGCCGCTCCAGTGGGTCGCATTTGGTTGGGGTGATCGCGGGTTTTTTGCCCACACACCTACCTGGGCCGATTTGAAGCCGGGAACTGCGCTGATGGCGCTCAGCGGATTCGGCCCCGGCGCGATGCACGTCGAGTACATCGAATCGCCGCGCGCCTATAAGGCACGCGAGGTCAGGGTCAGTCCCGAGCAGTATGCGCGACTGGTTGCATTCATCCGAGCATCATTCGAGCGCGACGCGGCGGGACGCCCGCATCGCACCAACCTGCCGGGCTATTTTTCAAGCGACGCGTTCTACGAAGCCAGCAGCGGGTTACAAATTCTGGTACACGTGCAACGACTGGGTGCGCAAGGCTCTAAGCGAGGCGGGCGTGCGAGCGCCGCTGTGGGCGCCGTTTGATACCGCGTTGTTTTATCAACTGCAGAAGATAAAGTAGGTCGGCGACTCCGCGTCGTCAGCTGGGCGGCACGTAACCCTGTGCCACGTCAGCGCCTTCGCCGAAGAAGTGTTTTTCCATCTGCGTCAGCAAATACTTTCGAGCGCGTGTGTCGGCGAGATTGAGCCGGTTCTCGTTCACCAGCATCGTTTGATGTTTTAGCCAGCCCGCCCAGGCTTCCTTCGAAACGTTTTCCCAGAGACGCTTCCCCAAGTCGCCCGGTACGGGGGGAAAGTCAAGACCTTCCGCTTCGCGGCCAAGCTTTACGCAGTTAACCATCCTTGCCATGTGCACTCCTAAAGCTGCTTTAGCAGTACCTGCGAGCGGCGCTGCCAGTTGTACATATTCTGTCGCTGCGGCGGCAGCTCCTCGATCGTCGCAGGCCGGTAGCCACGTTTGATAAAGAAGTGCGCAGTGCGCGTGGTCAGGACGAATAGCTTCGTGATGCCGGCTGCCTTCGCGCGGGCTTCAATGCGCCTCATCAGCCTCTCACCATCGCCGTAGGCCTGATAGCCCGGATGCACCGTGAGGCACGCGAGCTCGCCCATTTGCTCGCGCGGAAACGGGTACAGCGCAGCGCACCCGAAAATGAAGCCGTCATGCTCGAGCACGACGAACCGATCGATCTCGCGCTCGATCAGCTCGCGTGGTCGCTTGACCAGCGTGCCGTCGGCTTCCAGCGGCTCGATCAGCTTGATGATGCCGCCGACGTCGTCGGCGGTCGCGTCACGGAGCTGTTCGAGATCTTCGGATGCGACCATCGTGCCGACGCCCTCATGAGTAAAGAGCTCCGCAAGGACGCTGCCGTCAAGCGCGAACGAAAGAATGTGCGCGCGTGCAACGCCGCCCTTTAGCGCCTTGATCGCGTAGCGCAGGTTAAACGCAGCGTCGGGCTTGACTTCGTCGCTCGCAAGCAGAGCTTCCGCCGACTGCACTGTCAGCTCGCTTCGCAACTCGCCATCGGCGCCGCGTACGCCGTCGGTCTCCGTCAGCAAAATGAGCTTGTCGGCTTTAACCGCGGTGGCAACGGCGCAAGCGGTGTCTTCCATCGTCAGATTGAAAGCTTCGCCGGTGGGTGAAAACCCGAGCGGTGACAACAGAACGATCGCGCCGTTGGATAGTGTGAAGCGCAATGCATCGGCGTCGACCTTGCGCACGACGCCGGTGTGTTGGTAATCGATTCCGTCGATGACGCCGAGCGGGCGCGCGGTTACGAAATTGCCGCTGACCACGCGTACCTTCGAGTGCGCCATCGGCGTCGACGGCAGTCCTTGCGAAAACGCGGCTTCGATGTCCAGGCGAATCTCGCCCGATGCTTCCTTGGCGCATTCGAGCGCAGCGGCATCCGTGATGCGAACGTCGTTCTCGAAGCGCGACTCGACCCCTTTTAACGCAAGCTGTGCCTGCACCTGAGGGCGCGATCCATGAACCACCAGCAGACGAATCCCCATCGCATTGAGCAGCGACAGATCCTGCACCAGCGCCACCAGATGACCGGCTTCTACGAGACCGCCGGAGAAACCGACAACAAACGTTCGGCCACGATGCGCGTGTACATAAGGTGCCACTTCGCGCAGCCATGAGACGAATCGCGCATGGTCGCTACCCGCCGCTGTCGAAGCAATCGGCGTGGCGGTGACGGTATCGTTCATTCGCAAAAGTATACTTATGGGCATGCGCACGCCATGTCGCCGCAGTTGGCGCACGCATCAACCTTCGACTTTTCAGGCCTATCCAATGAGAACGCCGCGCTGATCGCGCGGCGACCGATGCAGCCACCGTTTCTGGACAACGCGCAAGGGTCGCGCAGGCCCGCCCGTCGTCGCGCACCGCTGCCGGTCATTACGTTTCCTGAAGATCTTCCCGTTTCCGGCGCGCGCGAGGAGATCGCGCGCGCTATCGAGTCAAATCAGGTGGTGATCGTCAGCGGCGAAACCGGGTCAGGGAAGACCACCCAGTTGCCGAAGATCTGCTTGTCGCTCGGACGGGGCAGCGAGGGCTTGATCGGCCACACGCAACCGCGGCGCATTGCCGCTTCGAGCATCGCAAAGCGGATTGCGGCGGAGCTTGGCACCGAGCCAGGTCAGATCGTCGGCTACAAGGTGCGGTTTACTGATCGCACTCAGCCCGGTGCGTCGATCAAGCTGATGACCGACGGCATCCTGCTGGCAGAAACGCAGGGTGATCCGCTTCTGAGTGCGTACGACACGCTGATCATCGACGAGGCGCACGAGCGCTCGTTGAACATCGACTTTCTGCTCGGCTACCTCAAGCAACTGCTGCACGGCCCAGAAAACAAGCGCCCCGATCTGAAAGTCATCATCACGTCGGCGACGATCGACGCCGGCCGCTTTGCGCAGCACTTTGCCGGTGCGAACGGCCCGGCGCCGATCATTGAAGTCTCCGGGCGGCTGTATCCGGTCGAGCTGCGCTACCGGCCGCTGATTGACGCGGAGCGCGCGGACGATATCGATGACCGTACGCTGATGCAGGCAATAGCTGATGCGGTCGACGAACTGGCGGGTGTCGGCAGCGGCGATGTATTGGTGTTCCTACCCGGCGAGCGCGAAATACGCGAAGCCGCAGAGGCGTTGCGCAAGCATCATCCCGCGGGCGCCGACATCTTGCCGCTTTATGCGCGGCTTTCGGCCGAGGAGCAGGAGCGCGTGTTCAAGCCGACATCGCGCGCGACGGCGCATCGTGCTCGCCACCAACGTTGCCGAAACCTCGCTGACCGTGCCGGGCATCCGCTACGTCGTTGACACGGGCCTCGCGCGCGTAAAGCGCTACTCATATCGCAACAAGGTCGAGCAGTTGCAGGTAGAGCCGATCTCGCAGGCGGCAGCGAATCAACGTGCCGGCCGTTGCGGACGCGTCGCCGACGGTGTTTGCATCCGGCTCTACAGCGAAGACGACTATGCGAAGCGTGCCCGCTTTACCGATCCGGAAGTGCAGCGATCTTCGCTGGCGGCCGTCATCCTGCGAATGAAATCGCTCGGGCTGGGCGACGTGGCCAAGTTTCCGTTTGTCGAACCTCCACCGGGGCGCGCGATCTCCGACGGCTACCAATTGCTGGCCGAGCTGAACGCAGTCGATTCTCGTAATGAGCTGACTCCGATCGGACATGAGCTTGCAAAGCTTCCGCTCGATCCAAGGGTAGGGCGCATGCTGCTCGCCGCGCGCGAGCAGCAATGCCTGCGCGAACTGCTTGTGATCGCCGCGGCTTTATCGGTGCAAGACGCGCGCGAGCGTCCATTGGAAGCGCAGGATGCCGCCGATAACGCGCACCGCAGATTTGCTGACGACAAGAGCGATTTCCTGTCTCTGGTCAAGCTGTGGACGTTCGTGCAGGACAAGATTGACCATAAGAAGTCGAATCGAAAACTCACCGACGAGTTGAAGAGCCACTTTCTGAGTCCACGCCGCGTTCGCGAATGGATCGACGTGCATACGCAATTGGCGACGATCGCCAGCGAGCATGGTTGGCGTGTCAATCCATCGCCAGCGACATTCGAGCAGGTGCACGTCGCACTGCTCGCGGGGCTTTTGGGCAATATCGGCACCCGTATTGCGGACGCCGAGCGCGGCGAACCGCCTTACGCCGGCGCTCGCGGCATCAAGTTTTTTGTATGGCCCGGATCGGCGCTGCTGAAGAAAGCAGGACGATGGATCGTAGCTGCTGAACTCGTTGAAACGTCGCGTCTTTATGCGCGCACCATCGCGACGATTGAACCAGGTTGGGTCGAGCGCGTAGGCACGCATCTGCTCAAGAAGAGCCATACCGATCCGCATTGGGAAAAGAAACGCGCCGAAGTGGTTGCGTTCGAACGAGCGACGCTCTACGGGCTGGTGGTCTATGCACAGCGCCGGGTCGCATTCGGTCCAATCGATGCTGCTGAGGCGCGCAATCTGTTCATTCGCGAAGCACTGGTCGAGGGCGAATTTGAAACGCGTGCGCCATTTTTATCGCACAACCTGCGGCTGATCCGGCAAATCCGCGAGCTCGAACACAAGACGCGGCGGCTTGACGTTCTGGTGGATGACGAACTGATCTTCGGCTTCTATGAGCGCTTGATCCCGCCGGACGTCAACACGGGTGTGGACTTCGAGCATTGGCGCGTCAACGCCGAGCGCAACGACCCGAGGCTGTTGTTTCTATCCCGTGACGAAGTGATGAAGCATCAGGCGGCCGGCATCACTACCGACCTCTTTCCGAAGCAGATTGCTGTTGCGCGGCATCGGCGGCGAGTTGCGGTTGGCGCTCGATTATCACTTCGAACCCGGCAGTCCACGCGACGGCGTCACGACGACGGTGCCGCTGATTGCACTTAATCAGGTCGATGCCGAGCAAGGCGAATGGCTCGTGCCGGGCATGTTGAAGGAAAAAGTGCATGTGTTGCTTAAATCGCTTCCGCAAAAACTGCGTCGTCACTTAGTGCCTTTGCCAGACTATGCAGCCACATTTGTCGAACGTGCCGGCACTCAAACCGCGCAATCGTTGATTGGTGCGCTGATCTGCTGATATTCGAAGTGAGCGCGGCCTCGTGTGTCAGGCCGCCGATTTCAAGCGCGAATCGTTGCCGGCGCATTTGCAGATGAACTTCAAGGTGGTCGACGACCAGGGCCGGCAACTGGCGATGGGACGCAACCTCGCGCAGCTTAGATCAGAGCTCGGCGGACAAGCCCGCGCGACGTTTCAGAGGGTCGTGCAGCGCGACGAAACGGCGTCCGAAAAATTGCAGGATCGGATTGTCGATTGGGACTTCGGCGAGTTACCCGACGTGCTCGAGCTCCAGCGCGACGGCCAGGCGCTGGTGGGTTATCCCGCGCTGGTCGATCATGTGACGCACTGTTCGATCGAAGTGTTCGATACGCCGGCGCGCGCCGGCGCGCAGCATCGCGCTGGCTTGCGACGGCTGTTCCGGCTGCAGCTGAAGGATCAGGTGAAGTTTCTGGAGAAAGGCCTGTCGAGCTTGCAGATGACGCAGGTGCGTGCGTCGACCGTCGCGTGGCTTTCAGCCGCGTTGCCGAGCTATGAGGAGCTTCGCGAGCAAATTGTCACGGCCGCGCTCGATCGTACGTGCCTGGTACTTCCATTGCCCACAGATCGGCCGTCGTTTGTTCAGCGTAAAGAGGACGCGCGCGGCAAGCTCACTTTGATAGCGCAGGAGCTCGCGCGACTCGTGGCAGCTATTGTCGAACAAGCCGGAACAATCGCACGCAAGCTGCCGGCACTCAAAGCATTCCCGCGCTTGGTGACCGATGTCGAGCAGCAACTGTCACAATTCTTCACCGCGGGTTTCATCGTGGGCACCCCGCCGCTGCAGCTTGCTCAGTTTCCGCGCTATTTGAAGGCGATCGAGTTGCGGATGGACAAAGCAAAGGGTGATCCGGCGCGAGACGCAACTAGGACGAACGAAGTCCAGGCGCTTGTCACGCCGTGGCAGCGCGCAGTCAGCGCGCGTAAGGGTGTCAGTGACCCACGGCTCGATGAGTTTCGCTGGCTGCTCGAAGAACTACGTGTGTCGCTTTTCGCCCAGGAATTGAAGACGCCGATGCCGGTGAGCGTCAAGCGCTTGCAAAAGTTCTGGGAAAGCGCGAACCGCTGACGCAGCGCGAAACGCGACAATCGCTCGCTTGGAAATCAGGTCGAGGACTTCGAATCGCTTCGATTCGGGCCGCGGCGAGTACCGCGCTGATCGTCCGGGCCTTTCTCGATGTCGAAACTGAATTCGCGAACCAGTTGGCCGTCGATATACACGCGCATTTTGTGGGCACCGATCGGATCGCCTGGCGCGTAACGCCACTCGTTGGCGATAAAGCCAAGTCGAGTGGGAATAATGCGCTCCGTGACCGCAGTCTTACGATCCGGCGAGATACTGAAAATTCCCATCGCCTCGCCCGGACCCCAGGTCGGGGGCGCCTCAGGTAATTCGAATTCTTCTCGCCACACGACAGTGGGCTTGCTCGTCTTGAAAAGGATGTACCAGCCATAAGGCGCGGCGGGTATTGCGGGGAATTTGTCGGTTTCGTACAGCAGGCGGCGGCCAGCGGGATCCGCACCAAACACGCCGAACTGCGCAGTTACAACCTGCACATCAACTGCAGGTGCTTGTGCCGAAGCCGGCGTTTTAAGGTCGCCGCCGGACGCTCTGGAGCCGTCGCTCGCAATGTTCTGCGATGCGCAGCCGGCGGCCACGAGTGCGGCAGCCAAAACACTAATCGACTTAACGCCGGATGCCATCGTCTACCTCCGAAATAACGGCCGGTGCTTGTAGGCCACTTGATTAAAACATAGAAACGTGAGTCGCATCTCTCAGAAAGCTGCATTAGCGTCTACCGTTCTTGCGCTTTGGACCGCTAAAGCGCGCGCGCGTTGCACTCTTTTTCCGGTTGCACGTGTTGCGTCAATTAGAATTTAAAGCACAGAGGGGACTTCGCGTGACGCCGAATGAAAATAAGTTCGTTACCGCGTTGTGCGCGCTGAGGGGTGGTGCATGACGGCGCCACAACGGTGCGTGCGCTTCGGTTTGGTGATCGTTGGCGATGAGATTTTGTCCGGCAAACGCGAGGACAAGCATCTGACCAAGGTCATCGAGCTACTCGGTGCGTCGAGGTCTGCAACTCGGCTGGTCGCACTACATCGGAGATGATCGCGACGCCCTGACTGCTTTGTATCGCCGGACGTTTGCGAGCGACGACATCGTCATCAGTTGTGGTGGCATCGGCGCCACGCCAGACGATCACACGCGGCAAGCGGTCGCTGCCGCCCTCGAGCGTGCCGCTGCATCTGCACCCGCAGGCGGCTGCTCTGATCTCCGAGCGCTGCGCAGAAATGGCGCGAAAGGGCCATGGCAGCGCCGACATGAGCACGCCTGAAAATCAGCAGCGTTTGAAGATGGGTGACTTTCCGTCCGGCGCGGCGATCATTCCGAACCCGTTCAATCGCATTCCAGGTTTCTCGATTCGGAGTCATTGGTTCTTGCCCGGCTTTCCAGTGATGGCGTGGCCCATGATCGAGTGGGTGCTCGACACTCACTACGCTCAATACTTCAACAGCCATTCGAGCGTCGAACGTTCACTGATCGTTTTTGAAGTAGCGGAGTCGCTGCTGACGCCGCTAATGGAAGACGTCGAGCTCGGCTTTCCTGGGGTGCACTCTTTCAGCCTCCCATCGGTCGGTGATGGAGCCGACGGTAAACCGGCGCGACGGCACGTCGAGCTGGGCGTGCGGGGCGCTGACGAGTCGATCGTCGAGCACGCGTTCAACAAGCTGCGCGATGGAGTGCTGGCTCTTGGGTGCAGAGGTCAGCCAGTAATGCAAGGGACCAAACGACCCGTTAGCCCGCTCGGCGTGTTGGCGCAGGGCCGCTGGCGGTTTGGTCTGCGGCAAGCAGCGATCGTTCTGGTCGCGACCCTGATAGCGATGGGCGTGCGGAATCTTTTGACGCCCTGGCTTGGTACGGGGCTGCCTTTTATTACCGCGTTTCCCGCGGTCGCCATCGTGGCGTTCTTCTCGGGTATTACGACGGGTGCGATCACTGCCTTCGCGTGCGCACTTTGGCTGTTAGCACCGTGGACCCCGCCGGCGCTTGCTGCCGATTTCGGCTGGGAAGAGTTCGCCACGTTCATCCCAGCCGCCTTCCTAGTCGCGTTTTTTAGTGGTCAGGGTCGCGACGAAGCGGCGGCGGCGACGGCCGCGGCCGCGGAGACCGCGTCGGCTCAACTTACGGTGCGTTCGCTTCGTCTGTCGATGCTGATGGCGGTCATCTTGCCGACGCTGCTGTTCATGGTCGCCGCTGGGATTTTCTACGGGCAGGCATTCGACGATGCGCGATTGCGCGTTGATCGCGAGGCGCGCATCGCGCAGGAACATGCCTCGAAGATCATGGAGAACAACGAATCGATGACACGAGCGGTGCTCGACTTCGTGGCAAAAATGGAGCCGGAAGAAGTATCTGCACGCGAACCCGAGCTGCACGCAAAGCTGGTGACGCTAGCTTCGAGTCTGCAACAAGTGCAGTCGATGGCGTTGCTGGATTCCGGCCGGCAAACTCCTCGCGTCGAACCGTGTTTTTCCGGTGCCGAAGATAGACGCGTCAGATCGCGAGTATTTTCGTTGGCATCAGGCAGGCCGCCCCGGCCTCTTTATTAGCGAGGCACTTGTTTCGCGTACCACAGGCGAGCCGTTCTTCGATGTCTCGCACCGCTGGGACCACAATGGCAAATTCGCCGGCGTGGTCTCTATTTCACTATATCCCGCGTACTTCTCCGAGTTTTACCGCGGCATGGCGCACGACGCACCTGGGCTGATGGTGATGATGACCCGCAGCGACGGAGCGGTGATTGCGCGCTGGCCCGAGCTGCCGCTCGACAAGGCGCAACTTGGGTGGCAACAGCGCGCTGTTGAAAGCAATGGCGGCCGGCAACGTCCAAGGACGCATCGAGGGTGTGTCTTCGGTCGACGGTGAGGATCGCATAAACGCATTTCGCCGGTTGGAGCGCTATCCGATCTACGTTCTGGCGGGAGTCGATCGTGAAGCGATCATCGCGGGATGGCAGCGGCAACTGGCGGTGCTGGCCGCGTTTACGTTTCCGATTTCGATGGCACTGGTGTATGTCGTGTGGGTCGCGCTGCGACGGACGCGACGCGAGCTGGCGGCTCAGCAGAGTTTGCAACGCGAGGTTGAACAACGAGCGCGCATTGAAAATGCATTGCACCACGTGCAGAAGCTCGAAGCGCTGGGAAGACTGACCGGTGGCGTTGCACATGACTTCAACAATCTGCTGACGATCGTGAGCAACAACCTGCATCTGATGCGCCGCCTTGACCCCAAGATGGCCGACAGCAAGCAACTCGCGGCAATCGGGCGCGCCGTGTCGTCGGGTGAAAGACTGACCCGGCAATTACTGGCGTTTGCGCGCCGTCAGCCACTGCAGCCGGAAGTCATTTCAATTCAGGAGCGGCTGCCGGCATTGCTCGCGTTGATCGCGCCGACGCTCGGACCGCGCATCGAATCGTCGGTAGACGTGGACGACGAAAACCAAGGCGGTGCTGGTCGATCCGGCCGAGCTTGAGCTCGCCGTTATCAACCTCGCGGTCAATGCAAAGGACGCAATGCCGGAGGGAGGGCAATTGACGCTGAGTGCGCGTAACGCAGCGCCAGCGGAGATCGACATCACCGGCGACTTCGTCGTGTTGACGGTGGCAGACACCGGCACCGGCATCGATCCAGAGTTGACCGACCGCATCTTCGAACCGTTTTTCACGACGAAACCCGCGGGGCAGGGTACGGGGCTTGGGCTAAGCCAGGTCTATGGGCTGTGCGCCCAGGCCGGAGGTACCGCTCGCATCGACTCCGTGCGCGGCCAAGGCACGCGCGTCAGCCTTTACCTGCCCGCCACGGATCCGGTGCCGTCGGTGGTCGACGTGCCCGGTAAGCCGGAAGATCACAAGCTCGACTGCAACATCCTGCTGGTGGAGGACAACGAAGAAGTTGCGGTCGCCACGCAGCCGCTGTTGCAAACAGTCGGATGCACCGTGAAATGGGCGGCGAGCGGGGATGCGGCGCGCGTGATGGTTGACGCCGCAGCCGGGTCAGTTCGACATCGTGCTCAGCGATATGGCGATGCCCGGTGAGCTCGACGGCCTGGGACTCGCTGAATATCTTCGCAAGCGACATCCGGAAATTCAGGTCGTGCTGATGACGGGGTACACCAATCAACTGCAGGCGGCCGCGGCGCGCCGATTTACCGTGTTGGCAAAGCCGTGCCCGCCCGACGTGCTGGTGAACGCGATGCGTGACGCAGTTCGCCGGCGCAGGGCAGTGAAGGCGACTGCGGTGGAAGAATGACGCGGACATAAAAAAAGCCCGATCTGGTGAGAGATCGGGCTCGGAAAGCACCACCCAAGGAGGAGACAGAGAGTCTGGTTTAAACCAGACAGTGGTGCCAAGGAGACAACCGTTACAGCGTCTTTGTACGCGCCTTCATCTGCTCAGCAAACGCGAAGTTGATCAGGTTTTGCTGTCAACTTCGCGCTTTACGCTCGACCTTGGGTGACTGTTAAACAAGAAAACCCGATTAGGCGGCTTTGCGCTTGCTCGACTTGGCCGAGTCGTTAGCAGCCGAGGCGGCTTTCATCGTAACTGCCGTGGCGGCCGACACGTTCGACTCCGCCATTTCAACCGCTTGACGCGTCGCACGTGCGAACGTGTCATAGGCGGTGTTGGCAGCGGCAACGGCGCTTTTCAACATCGACACAGCGGGCTCGGAGCCGGCCGGCGAGTTTTTCGAGGCAAAATCGATCAATTGAGCGACTTGCTTGTTGTTCTCGGCGATTTGCGCCTCGACGATGCGCGAGACTTCGGTGCTGGCACCGTTCGCGATGCTGTATGCGTTGCGCGAATAGCTGACCGCTTTCTCAAGCGTCGGCTGCGTCATTCCGCCGGACAGCGCAAACAGCTCTTGAACGTCTCTGACCGACAACATTGCTTGCGTACGTTGGACTGACTCTTCCAGCGTGGCCTTGGCCGCCGCAAGGTTTAGTTCCACAAAACGCTCGGCGGTGTCAAACCAGGTCTGGCTCAGCGCGATCGCGGCGTCCATCTGACCTTTTTGGATTTCCGTAAATTGTGCGGGGGTTGCAAACATTCAAATACTCCTCATGGTGGATAAAAGTTTCGGCCCTTCTGAGGGCTCGGCTATTGCGATTGCTGCAATGCACAAAGCGAATTTTAGGGGCTATGACGGCCAAGTCAAGCGGTTTTGATGCAACGCACTAAAATCGGCCAGATGGCGAGAAACGAGCTCCTGGCCGAGGTTTTTGGTGCCTGACCTAACCCCGGCTGCTAGGCAGGCTGCATGGCTTTCAGCCGCTCCCCTGGCGTTTGTGCTGCTGTGGAGCACGGGATTTATCGTGGCCAAGTACGCCGCGCCTCATGCACCGCCGCTGACGTTCCTGCTCTACCGGTTTGCTGGAGCCATCGCGATCCTGCTTCCCATCATCGCAGTGGCCAAGGCGCCGTGGCCGCGTGGCGCGCAAAGCTGGCGCGACGTCATTGTCGTGGGTGTTCTGCTGCAGGCTACCTATCTCGGGGGCGTATGGCTTGCCATTGCGCTGGGAATGCCCGCCGGAGTGTCGGCACTCCTGGTGGGGTCGCAGCCACTCTTGACGGCGCTGCTGGCATTCACCGTCAACGAGCGGGCATCACGCCTGCAATGGATCGGTCTGCTGATCGGGTTCGTCGGCGTCGCCCTGGTGCTGTCTGACCGACTAACGCTCGCGGGCGTTGAGCCGCTTGCGCTGGCCGTTAACTTTCTTGCACTTGCCGGGATCACGGCGGGAACGCTGTATCAGAAAAAGCATGTCACTGACGTCGATCTGCGCACCGGTAGCCTGATCCAGTTTGCGGCGTCGTTCGTTGTCCTGTTGCCTTTCGCCGTCGCGACTGAATCGATGGTCGTCGATTTCACGCTGGAGTTCTGGCTCGCACTGGCGTGGTCGATCGTCGCCCTTTCGCTGGTCGCCATTACCCTATTGCTCGTTATGATTCGCCGCGGTCGTGCCACCGATGTGACGAGCTTGATGTACCTCACGCCGCCTGCCACTGCGGTCATGGCGTGGTTGCTGTTTGACGAGATGCTTGGCCCGGTAGCGTGGGCAGGCGTGCTGGTGACGATGGCGGGCGTGGCGCTGGTACTCACGAGGAAGCCGTAGAGGGTCATCATTCAATCGGAGCATCGGTGAGCAACGAGCGTGACCTGCCGCATGGGCGTGACGGCTACCGCCACTTTCAGCGCGTCACGACCCGTTGGATGGACAACGACGTCTACGGCCACGTCAACAACGTCGCGTATCTGAGCTGGTTCGACACGGTGGTCAACGAGTTTCTGATTCGCTCCGACGTGCTCGACCCGCAGCGCGGCAACGTTGTGGGCTACGTCGTTGAAACTCATTGCCGGTACCTGGCCCCGCTCGCATTTCCCCAATCGATCGAAGCGGGACTAAGAGTCGGCCACCTTGGAAAATCGAGTGTGCGCTATGAAATCGCGATCTTTGCGGAAGGCGTAGAGGCCGCCAGCGCGCAGGGTCATTTCGTCCACGTCTACGTCGATCGCACCACTCGCGAGCCGGTCCCGCTGCCCGTGCAGCTGCGGGCAACGCTGCAAACGCTCGTCGCATGAACGACGTGCCGAACCGCGATCGCAGCGCCGCCGGCGATCCGGCGATCGTTGACCATGCGATCGCGACGCGCCAATCCGTTCGCGCGTTTCTTTCAACTCCGGTGCAGCGCGAAACCGTCGAAGATATTTTGCAGCTGGCATCGCGTGCGCCGTCCGGCACGAATACGCAACCGTGGAAGGCAGTTGTGTTGACCGGTGCGGCGAAGGAGAGGCTCAGCGACGCGATTCTGACCGTATACAACGACACTGAGCAGCGCAAGCAACACACGGAGGAGTACGCGTACTACCCGACTAAATGGGTCGATCCGTACTTGGCGCGGCGGCGGAAGATCGGCTGGGATTTGTATGGGCTGCTTGATATCGGCCGCGAAGACAAAGCAAAAATGCACGCACAGCACGGGCGCAACTACGTTTTTTTTGGTGCGCCGGTCGGCATCATCTTCACGATCGACCGCATCCTGGAGCAGGGAAGTTGGCTCGACTTCGGAATGTTCTTGCAGAACGTGATGGTGGCAGCGCGTGCACGAGGACTCGACACTTGCCCGCAGGCAGCGTTCACGCAGTTTCACCGCGTTATTGCGCGCGAGCTGCAGTTGCCCGAAACGGAAATGGTCGTGTGCGGCATGTCGCTCGGCTATGCCGATATGTCGAAGATAGAAAATGAGCTCGTGACCGAGCGGGAGCCCGTGTCGGGTTTCGCGCGTTTTATTGAGAAGTAACGAGGGAGCAGCAATGAAGCACACGGTTGCGGTCATCGCCGGCGACGGCATCGGGAAGGAAACCGTTCCGGAAGGATTGCGCGCGCTGGACGCGGCGGCGCGCCGGTTCTCGATTGATCTTGCGTTCGAGCACCACGACTTTGCGAGCTGCGACTATTACGCCAAGCACGGCGAGATGATGCCGACCGACTGGAAGTCACGGCTTGAAGGTGCCGACGCGATTTTCTTCGGTGCGTGCGGCTGGCCTGCGACCGTGCCGGACCATGTGTCGCTCTGGGGCTCGCTGATCAAATTCAGGCGCGAGTTCGACCAATACGTCAATTTGCGTCCGTGCAAATTGATGCCGGGAATTCGTTCTCCTCTGGTCGATCGGAATGGGAGCCCCTGGCCGCCCGAGGCGATCGACTTTGTCGTCGTGCGCGAAAACACCGAAGGCGAATACTCATCCATCGGCGGACGCATGTTCGAGGGAACGCAGCGCGAATTTGTGGTCCAGGAAACGGTGATGACGCGTCACGGGGTCGATCGTGTGCTGCGCTTCGCGTTCGACCTCGCCGGCAAACGTCCAAAGAAGCACCTAACGTCGGCGACGAAAAGCAATGGCATTTCGATCACGATGCCGTACTGGGATGAGCGAGTCGAGGAGATGGCGAATCACCATCCGGGTGTGCGGGTCGACAAGTTTCACATCGATATCTTGACGGCGCATTTTGTTCGCAACCCGGACTGGTTCGACGTGGTGGTCGCATCCAATCTGTTTGGCGACATCCTGTCGGACCTCGGGCCGGCGTGCACCGGCACGATCGGCATCGCCCCTTCGGCGAACTTGAACCCGGACCGCTCGGCGCCGTCGCTGTTCGAGCCGGTGCACGGTTCGGCACCTGATATCGCGGGGCAGGGCATTGCAAACCCCATTGGGCAGATCTGGACCGCGTCGATGATGCTCGATTGGCTCGGATACGCAGAGGCGGGCGCCGCGGTGCTGGCGGCGGTGGAGACGACGCTGGCAGCGGGTCCGATGCATGCTCCACTGACACGCGACATCGGCGGTACGGCCGGAACTGCCGATCTTGGCAAGGCGATCGCGGCAGCGATCTGAAGGCAGTTGACGCAGGCGCGCTCGCGTGCTGATCATTATCATTGGCAGGTAGCCAACCCGATCTAAGCAAATATTGTCCGGCCCGCCCATTCTTCAACTTTGAGGAGTGACTATGTGGATCGCACGCGGTTTGATCTCTGAAACCGGCATCGCCGAGCGCGCCGTGCACTCTGGCGTGGCGCGCCTTGCAGAATCGGTCATTGCCGCGGGTGGGGTTCCGCTCGAAGTCGTGCTACCGGACGGCTCGCGCATCGGCTTTGGCCTGCCGGCGCGGATCAAACTGTTTATCCGTGACCACGCGATGCTTGCGCAGCTGGCCGATGCGACGCTTGCTTCGTTGGCCGAGGCGTACGTCCAGGGCCGCATCGATGTGCAGGGCGAGTTTCTCGAGGCGGTGCCTCTGGCCGAGCGGATCGCTGGTGCCGCCGGCTCGAATCCTGCGCAGCGGGTAGCGCGCATGCTGCTCAAGCACTCGCGTCGCCAGGATCGCACAGCCATTGGGTATCACTATGACGTCGGCAATGAGTTCTATCGCCTCTGGCTCGACGAGCGCATGGTCTATTCGTGCGCCTACTTCAAGAGCGGCGATGAGTCGATCGACGAAGCGCAGCGCGCCAAGCTCGATCACATTTGCCGCAAGTTGCGCTTGCGCTCGGGCGAACGGCTGCTCGATGTGGGCTGCGGCTGGGGCGGGTTGATTCTGCACGCGGCTCGCCACTATGGCGTGCGCGCCGTTGGCATCACACTGTCGCAAAACCAGTATGACCTCGCGCGCGAGCGGATCGCGGCAGACCGGCTCGGCGATCGTGTCGAAGTCCTGCTGCTCGA
This sequence comes from uncultured beta proteobacterium, assembly GCA_963807155.1. Lineage (GTDB taxonomy): Bacteria > Pseudomonadota > Gammaproteobacteria > Burkholderiales > Burkholderiaceae_F > JACCZX01. The sequence goes on along the minus strand of CAWEAZ010000031.1, from coordinate 459,867 downwards.
CTACCGCGATTTGCGAGACCGGTTCGGCGCTGATGCTTTCGACAAAGTTGCCAGCGTCGGCATGTTCGAGCATGTCGGGCTCGCAAATTTGCGCGAATATTTCTTATCGGTACTGGGTGTATTGCGCGATCGTGGCCTGTTCTTGAATCACGGCATCACGTCGGCCGACCTCGATGGCCGGCCGGTCGGTAGCGGTGTTGGCGACTTCGTCGAGAAGTACGTGTTTCCGCACGGTGAGCTGCCGCATTTGCACGTCGCCACGCGTGAAATGTCGCGCGCTGGCTTTGAAATCATCGATGTCGAATCGCTGCGCCCGCACTACGCGAAAACGCTGGAACACTGGTCGCGTCGTCTCGATGCGCAGCTCGCAGACGCAGCGCGGCTGGTAACCGACCGCACGCTGCGAATTTGGCGCGCTTATCTGGCAGGATCGGCCTACGGCTTTGCCCAAGGCTGGATGTCGATCTATCAACTGCTGGGCTCGCGGCAATCGAGTCCTGGCGCATCTGACGTTCCGCTGACGCGTGACTACATGTACCGGTAGCCGCATACAGTTTGCTTGAACTGTTTGCGCTAAGTGGCGGGCCGGCAAGCGTTAATCCCGATGGCGGTTGGAGCGAAAACGCACCCTTGATGGCAAAAGCGCGGTTAGAATCGCCGCGCTGAACGGCTAGAGCCACGTCCAAAAGTGGCGACGCCGGATCTCGGATACAGGGGAAACAGGAGACAAGATGATTAGGACACTGCGGCCACTGGCTGCAATCGCATTGCTGGCCGCTGTTGGCGTAGCCGCGGCGCAGGGCTATCCGGCTAAGCCCGTTACCTTCGTGGTGCCGTTTACCGCGGGCGGACCGACCGACACTGTGGCTCGTTCGCTCGGCCAGGCGATGACGAAATCGCTAGGCCAAACTGTGGTGGTGGAAAACGTCGGAGGCGCCGGCGGTACCGTGGGTGCGACGCGCGTGAAGAACGCGGCGCCTGATGGCTACACGGTGCTTCTGCATCACATCGGCATGTCGACCGCGCCGGCGCTGTATCGGAAGCTAGCCTACAACCCGCAGACCGATTTCGAGATGGTCGGTCTGATCGTCGATGTACCGATGACGATGATTGCGCGCTCGGACTTTCCGGCCAAGGATTTTCGTGAGTTTGTGGCCTACGTAAAGGCCAACAAATCCAAGCTGAATCTTGCCAACGCTGGACTGGGTGCCGCCTCGCACCTATGCGGGCTGATGTTTCAAAGTGCGATCGAAGCCGACGTGACTACGGTGCCGTTCAAGGGCACCGCAGATGCGATGAATGCGATTCTCGGCAAGCAGGTCGATTTCATGTGCGATCAGACGACCAATACCACCGGCCAGATCAAAGCGGGATCGGTCAAGGCGTACGCCGTAACGAGCGCCAAGCGCGTGCCGACGCTGCCCGATCTGCCGACGATGCAGGAGGGTGGACTGAAGGGCTTTGAGGTCGGCATCTGGCACGGTCTGTATGCGCCTAAGGGCACGCCGAAAGCCGCGATCGATAAGCTGGTCGCTGCGATGCAAGACGCTTCGAAGGATGCGGGCTTTCGCACCCGGATGACAGAGCTCGGTGCGACCGTCTACCCGGTCGACCAAATCACCCCTGCCGCATTGGCGTCTCATCTAAAAAGCGAGATTGAGAAGTGGGGGCCGGTCATCAAGAAAGCCGGTATTTACGCCGATTAACGAGGTGTAGATCGGCATCGAACTGTGGTCTGCTTGCCAGGCGTACCTAAGCGGAGAACTGACTTGCGTTCTGTCGTCGCACTGTTAATCGGAAGTTGCATGCTCGCTGCTTCGGCGGGCATGCACGAAGCGACCGCCGCCACGGGCAAGTCCCAGGCAACGAAGACAATCACGAAGGCAAAGGCGCAGACAAGGGTGCGCGGCACGGTTCCGGCCGGACATGCTCCGATCAAGTCGACGCGTAAGCGGCCACTGTTCGCACGCATCTTGAGCCCTTCCGAAGGCCACTTGGCCGGTTTGCACCGCGGCGACGATCCGCTGGATCTGCGGTCGTCAGTGGCATTGGTCGTTGACCAAGACACCAATGAGGTGCTGTTCGAGAAGAACAAGAACGCTGTTCTTCCGATCGCTTCCGTTACCAAATTGATGACCGCGTTAGTGACGGTTGACGCGGACCTGCCGCTTTCAGAAGAGCTGCAGATGTCGCAGGACGAGATGGTGAAAGCGGGCGTCCGTTCCAATTTGCGACCTGGATTTGCAATGACGCGCGGTACTGCGCTGCATCTGGCATTGATGTCATCCGAAAATCGCGCTGCTCAGTTGCTGGGCCGCACGTACCCGGGGGGAGTGTCGCGTTTCGTCGAAGCCATGAACGCCAAGGCGCGCCTGCTTGGAATGAACGACTCGCATTTTGCCGACCCGACCGGTTTGTCTGCGGAGAATCGGTCGAGCGCCAGCGACCTGGTGCGCCTTGTCAAGGCTGCCTATGAGCATGACGTCATTCGACAGTATTCGGTCAGCGGCGAGCTTGCATTGGCGGTTGGCAAGCGCACGGTCAGTTATCGCAACACCAATAGGCTCACTGACAATCCCGAGTGGGAGATTGGCCTCCAAAAAACCGGCTACATCTCCGCGGCGGGCCGGTGCCTGGTGATGCAAGCAGTGATTGAAGGCAAACGCGTAGTGATGGTGTTGCTTGACTCGGTCGGAAAATATTCGCGTCTTGGAGACGCTGAACGCATCCGAGATTTTCTCGAGTCTCCCGGGCTGTCTAAAGCGTCTACTCCGACGACTCCTGCGACTGCGTCCCGACGCACGATGTAGCGCAACCCCTGCGCGCCGCATCACTAGGCAGGCGGTGCCTCGCTTGGTTGATTGACAAATCCAAGCCCCGCCGAGATTTTCCCCGCCGTCTGCAACAACTCGGCAATCCAATCGTCCTGCATTCGCTCGGCGGGCGCCGACACCGACAATCCCGCCACCAGCCGGCCTGAATCGTCGCGGATCCCAGCGGCGATACACCGCACGCCCACTTCAAGCTCCTCGTTGTCGCGCGCATACCCGCGCGTGCGCACCATCGATAACTCGCGTTCCAGCTTGCTGACGTCCGTGAGGCTATTGCGGGTGTGCCCTGCAAGCCCGGTGCGCGTTGCATAGGCGCGAATCAATCGCGGATCGTCCAGTGCGAGGAAAAGCTTGCCGCTCGACGTCAGGTGCAACGGGGCACGTCCGCCGATGGCGCGCACGACCTGCATGCCCGACCGCTCGCTGTACGAGCGATCGACGTACACGATCTCGTCGCCCTGGCGCACCGACAGATTCACCGTCTGCCCGGTGCGCTTGTGAAGCTCGCGCATCGGCTCGAGTGCGGCCTCGCGCACCGACAGGCGAGCCTTAACCAAATTGCCAAGCTCGAGCAGGCGCATACCGAGCCGGTACGAACCCGGCGTGTCGGCGCGATCTACGTAGCGACCTATGACCAGGTCATTCAAGATTCGATGCGCAGTCGATGGATGCAATCCGGTAGCGCGCGCCAGATGTTTAAGACTGACCGGATCGGAATGAGCCGATAGCGCATCGAGCAGCGCCATCATGCGCTCGATGACCTGAATCGCCGTTGGCTCGCGGACAGCGCTTGGCTGCGAGCCGTCGGGCTGGGAATCACGTGACGGGCTGGCAAGCATTGTGCGTCGCGGCATTTGTGCGTTTTATATCACGATACGAAAAGCGGCCGCTAGGGAGCAATGGCAGGTGCCCGACCTCTAGGCTCTACGCGCACGTATCGGGACGCGTGGCGCGCCGGGTTCGGAGCGATACAGCGCTAGCGAACCGATACACCACCGAATCGGTGCGACTTTCTCTGCGGCAAAACTTCTAACTCCGCGCAAGAGCGTCACATGTGGCGCCAGTGGTCGGTGATCGTAGGTGACGTTCATCTGGTCAAGCAACGCGCGGACTCGGTCGCCGAGATCGACCAGCGGCTTTGTCGTTCCACCTGTAGCTCCTAGCCACACCACGCCCGCTTCCTTGAAAAATCCAAGCGTGTCGAGTTGCCAAGCAAACGGGGTGAAGCGCAACTTTGCAATCGCGTCGGATAGATCGAGCGCAACGTCTTCGGCGAGGTCACCGATAAACGCCAGCGTGAGATGCAAATCATCGGGGCGTGACACGCGGCGATGTTCGATGCGTTGCCGAACGTGATCCGACAACGAAGACAGCGCTATGCGCGTCGGCTCGTCGGGCCAGGCGGCGATGAAGCAACGCATTCGCTTCGGCGGATCGCTTCAACGCATTCCGCCACCAAGTCCGGCCCCGAGTAAATGAAGCCTGTGTAAAGCTGCACTAACGATGCGCCTGCCCTGATTTTTTCCACGGCGTCGGAGCCGCTCATTATTCCGCCGACGCCGATGATCGGCAACGCACCTTGCAGATGGCGCGCCAACAGATGCACGACCTGGGTAGCACGCTCGGTTAGCGGGCGGCCAGAAAGGCCGCCCAACTCATTTGCATACTTCAGGCCGCTGACGTTGCCGCGCTCGATCGTCGTATTGGTCGCGATCACCGCGTCCATTTGATGTTCGACCAGTTGGTCGGCGATCTGCGGTATCGATGAATCGGACAGATCCGGAGCGATCTTCACCGCGATCGGTACGCGCTTGTCGTGCCGATCCTCGAGGCGCTTTCGCTCTTCGGTCAGCCCGGTAAGTAATCCGTCGAGTTGCCGGGCGCTTTGCAACGAGCGCAGCTCCTTGGTGTTCGGTGACGAAACGTTCACTGCCACGTAATCCGCGTCATCGTAAACACGACGCAGGCACGTGCGATAGTCTTCCAGGGCGTGCTCGATCGGCGTGTCTGCATTCTTGCCGATATTTAGCCCGACGATACCGCCTCGGTCACGGAACGTGCGCTGCCGGTGGACATTAGCGACGAACTGATCGGCACCTTCGTTGTTAAATCCCAGACGGTTAATCAACGCCTGCGACCGCGTCAGACGAAACATGCGCGGCTTCGGATTACCGGGCTGTGGCCGCGGGGTAACAGTCCCTGCTTCGATAAAGCCGAATCCCAGGCTACCCAGGGCATCGATATGCGCGGCGGTCTTGTCGAGACCTGCGGCCAACCCCACCGGATTCGAGAACTGAAGTCCCATTACGCTAACCGGTAACGGATCGACGCGCGGGGCGATCCAGCTGGCGATGCCGAGGTCGTGACCGCGTTGCAACGCGGCCAAAGTTAGTTCGTGCGCAGCTTCGGCATCAAGCGAAAAGAGAAGGGGGCGCGTGAGCTTATAAAGCACGCGCGAATTCTACGAGGCGGTCTTCGTTATCCAGCGGGTGCGTCGCTCTGTCGCTCCCAGCGCCCACCTTTCAGCATTTCGACCGGCCGGAATGTCGCCTTGTAGGCCATCTTCGGGCTGTCGGAAATCCAGTAGCCGAGATACAGATAGGGCAGCGACAGCGCCTTAGCCTGTTCGATCTGCCACAGAATGTTGTACGTGCCGTAGCTGGTCGCGAGCTCATCCGGATCAAAAAAGGTGTAGACCGACGACAGCCCGTCGTTCAGGACGTCGATGATCGAGATCATCCGCAACGTTCCAACGCCGTCGATGCCGGGCGGCGACGGATCGCGAAACTCGACCAGCCGAGTATTGACCTTGCTCTGCAAAAGAAACTGCGAATACTGCTCGCGGCTGTCGTTGTCCATACCGCCACCGGCGTGGCGCGTCGACTGATAGCGCAGGTACAAATCGTAGTGTTCGTGATCGAACGCCAGCGATGCAACGCGTGACGTCAAGGCCCGATGCCGCAGCCAGGCGCGCCGTTGGGTCCGATTTGCTTCGAACTCGGCGACCGGAACTCGAACCGGCACGCACGCGCGGCATCCGTCGCAATACGGGCGATAGGTAAAGATTCCGCTGCGGCGAAACCCCATCTTGACCAGCTCGCTATACACATCAGCGTTGATCAGATGCGCGGGTGTGGCGACCTGCGAGCGCGCCTGTCGATGCTCAAGATAGCTGCATGGATACGGCGCGGTTGCGTAAAACTGCAACGCCGAAAAGGGCAACTCCTTGAGATTGGCCACGTCAGTCGGTAGAGATCGAAGTCGCTTTCAGAAGTCGTTCTCAGAAGTCAACCAGCAACGCATTCAGCGGTCGCTTCACATATGCCGTCCAGTTTATCGGCGCGGCGCGCACAGATGCGTTCAAATGCGTCACAAACTCCCGGCGCGAAATCTCTCGTGCTCCAAGGGAGGCGAGGTGTCGCGTGTTCTGTTGGCAGTCTATCACTCGTACCCGTTCGGTTCGCATCACGCGCACGAGTACGGCTAGCGCAATCTTCGATGCGTCGGGCACGCGCGAGAACATCGATTCGCCGTAGAACATCCGGCCCAGCGCCACGCCGTACAGACCTCCGATGAGTTCGCCGCCGACCCATGTCTCGATCGAGTGCGCCAGGCCGCGGCGGTGCATTTCCATGTACGCGTCGGTGACGCTGTCTGTGATCCATGTGCCTGCGTCGTCGCCGCGTGGCTCCGCACACGCTTGAATGACTGCGTCAAAGTCACCATCGACACGCAACTCGATTGACGGATCGTGCGCGGCCTTGCGCAGAGTCTTCGAGTAGCTGCGAGAAACTTTGAACTCGTCGGTAAACAGCACCATGCGCGGATCCGGCGACCACCACAAGACAGGCTCTTCGTCCGAGTACCACGGAAAGATTCCCTGTGGATACGCGGCAAGCAAACGATCGGCAGTTAACTCGGCGCTTGCCGCCAGCAATCCATTAGGGGTCTGAAGCGCAGCCGAGACTGGCGGGAACGGCTGACCCGGCGCAAGCCACGGAATCATGCGCGCATCACGCGCGCGGCGGGCGCTGCCGTGATCGCGCGCGTATGAACTCCAAACTCACCGCGCACTCGGTCTGCGAAGTAAAGCTCGAGCGTGGTCGAGACCGTTCGAAACGCGATCTCTTCCCACGGAATTTCGTTGTCCTTGAACAGCCGTACCTCAAGGCTCTCGGTGCCGGCAGTGAAATGCGTGTCCAGCAATTCAGCTCGGAAGAAGATATGGACTTGCTGTACATGAGGGACATCGATCATCGAAAATAGTGGCCCTAACTTGACGCGAGCACCGGCTTCTTCGAGAGTTTCGCGCAACGCGCCATCGGCTGTGGTTTCGCCGGTTTCCATGAAGCCGGCAGGCAGAGTCCACTTGCCGAGACGTGGCTCGATCGCACGCTTGCACAGTAGAACCTGATCGCGCCACATCGGGATTGTTCCAACGACTGGCCGCGGATTGATGTAGTGCACGGCACCGCAGTGGTCGCAGCAGTCGCGCAAGCGGTTGTCGCCCGGCGGGACGCGCGAGGTGGTGGTATGGCCGCAGGCCGAACAAAAAGTCACTGCAGAATAGAAAAGGGCGGGCATATGCCCGCCCTTCACACCTTACACGCTCTTAGCGAGCGGTACCGCGGCGAAACAGATTGACGATCGCCAGCAGAATGACGGCGCCAAGTAGCGAAACGACTAATGCGCCTACGCTTAGCGAGCCCTGGTTAATTGTGGGAACGCCCACAAGAGGAGAGATCAGCCAGCCGCCGAGCATTGCACCGACGATGCCGACAATGATATTGAGGAAGATGCCCTGCTGCCCATCGGTGCGCATAATCATGCTTGCTACCCAGCCGATCAAACCGCCGACAACTAACCAAATGATGAAATTCATGTTTTTCTCTCCCGGTAAAAGTAAAGTACAGCGACAGAAAGTTTGCCACACCCAACCGGCATTGCCAGCAAATCTGACAGACGGCAAGTGCCCGTGACCGGCAATACACGCAAAGATCATTCCAGCCTTTAACTGACCCTTATGGCACTGACACAACTTTGGGCATCGCCGTTTGGGCTTGTCGGGATTGTTTTTGCACTGCTAGGTGCGATGCTCTTGTTGTCGGGCATCGGTGCGCTGATTCGCCTGCGCCCATTTCGATTCGTTTCGCGAACAATATTCGGCTTGTTGCTACTGGCGGTTGGCGGTCTGGCAGCGATGATCGCGATTGGCACGTACGGCTATACCGCGTTGACTCACGAAGATGTTGCTGCAACCTTGCTCGTGCAGCCGACCGGGCCGCAGAGGTTCTCGGCGACAGTGCGCTATCCCGATTTGCGCGAAGTCAAGTTCGAACTTGCGGGCGATGAGGTCTACGTCGATGCGCAGATTCTCAAATGGAAACCGATCGCCAATCTGGTCGGACTGCACACTGCTTATGAGCTCGATCGCATTGCCGGGCGGTATCGCTCGATCGAGCACGAGCGGTCCGCTACGCGCACCGTATTCCCGCTGTCGCGCGACAAACCGCTTGATCTGTTCGATCTGCGGCGGCGTTATACCTTCCTTGCACCGCTGCTCGATGCGGAATATGGGTCGGCCAGCTATGTTGCGGTGTCACGCCCCGCGGAGCTCGAGCTGCGGGTTTCGACGACGGGCTTATTAATGCGCGAGAAGCCTGCAGCGCAATAGCGCGACGCACCTTTGCAATTAGTTGCGGCAACACATGATGAGCCCTTGTCTGGCGGTAATGTGCAAGCTGCCCCAGCGCGGCAAGGTCAAGACCCGGATCGCCGCCACGCTCGGTGCTGATTCAGCGGTCGAAATGTATCGATGCGCATTGGCCGACACGCTGTCATTGGCGTCATCGATCGATGATGTGATGCATGTGTTGAGCTACGCGCCGCCGACTGATGAGGGTGAGCGTTATTTCAAGCGAACAGCGCCGTCCTTCGCTACTGATTCCGCAACCAGGGGTCACGTTGGGTGAGCGGATCAGCGGCACGCTGAGTCTGTTGTTGAAAAATCACAGTCCAGTCGTGCTGATTGGCAGCGACAGTCCGGACTTGCCGGCCGAGCTCATCACGCGCGCATTTGAGGCGCTTCGCGGCAGCGCTGACGTGGTACTCGGCCCAGCCACTGACGGCGGCTATTACTTGATCGGTCTGAGTGCGATGCATCCGATCTTGTTCGAGCGTATCGCTTGGAGCACTGCGGTCGTTGCGCAGCAGACGCACGAGCGCGCGGCCGAGGCCGGGCTGCAGATGGTGAGCCTGCCGTATTGGCACGATCTTGATACTGTCGCAGACCTAAATGCGTTGGTGGCGCCGGGGGCGCCGCTGACGCGCGCGTTTGTCGCAACCTTGAATGCAAAGGAGGTCAATGAAAACGAAAGCGGCGGTTGCGTGGAAGGCCGGTGAACCCCTGAGCATCGAAACGGTGGACCTCGATCCACCGCGCGCCGGAGAGGTGCTGGTCGAAGTCAAGGCGACCGGTATTTGCCATACCGATTACTACACCTTATCTGGGGCTGACCCCGAAGGAATCTTTCCGTCGATACTCGGGCACGAAGGCGCAGGGGTTGTGCTTGAAGTGGGCGCGGGCGTGACGACGCTGAAGCCGGGTGATCACGTTATTCCGCTGTACACGCCCGAATGCCGGCAGTGCAAGTTCTGTCTGTCGCGCAAGACCAACCTGTGTCAGGCGATTCGTTCGACGCAGGGGCGCGGCCTGATGCCCGACGGCACGTCGCGATTTTCAATCGACGGCAAGCCGATCCTGCATTACATGGGAACGTCGACGTTTGCGAATCACACCGTGGTGCCCGCGATAGCGCTCGCGAAGATTCGCGACGACGCGCCGTTCGATAAGGTTTGCTACATCGGGTGCGGGGTCACGACCGGCGTCGGTGCGGTACTTTTCACGGCAAAGGTCGAGGCAGGAGCCAATGTCGTCGTATTCGGGCTCGGCGGCATCGGCTTGAACGTTATTCAGGGCGCGAAAATGGTCGGCGCCGACCGCATCATTGGAATCGACACAAACCCTGCGCGCGAAGCACTTGGCCGCAAGTTCGGCATGACGCACTTCATCGATCCAAAGAAAGTGGAAAACGTCGTCGACTCGATCGTGCAGTTGACCGACGGTGGCGCCGACTACAGCTTCGAATGCATCGGCAACGTCACGACGATGCGCCAGGCGCTTGAGTGCTGCCACAAGGGGTGGGGTCAAAGCATCATCATCGGCGTGGCCGCTGCGGGCCAGGAGATCAACACACGGCCGTTTCAGCTGGTGACCGGGCGCGTATGGAAAGGCACCGCATTCGGCGGAGCGCGCGGGCGCACCGATGTGCCGCGCATCGTCGACTGGTACATGGAAGGCAAACTGAACATCGACGATCTGATCACGCACCATTTGCCGCTCGAGCGCATCAACGAAGGATTCGATCTGATGAAACGCGGCGAATCGATTCGCAGCGTTGTTGAGTTTTAGCTGCGAAATTCTGAAGGTGCCGCAGCTTGAACCGCTCAGCGAGCACGGCTGCTTCGGCGGCCGCCAGTTTTTCTATCGGCACTTGTCGACCGAGATTGGATTGCCGATGCGGTTTGCGCTGTTCATGCCGCCGCGCGCGTCGAGTGCAGGATTGCCGATGCTGATGTTTCTCGCCGGGCTGACGTGCACTGAAGAAACATTCACGATAAAGGCAGGCGCGCAGCGAATAGCGGCGCAGCTCGGAATTGCGCTCCTGATGCCCGACACGAGTCCACGCGGCGCCGGCGTGCCTGGTGAAGCTGAATCGTGGGACTTCGGCGTGGGCGCCGGTTTCTATCTGGACGCGACGCGCGAGCCATGGGCCAAACACTGGCGGATGGAGAGCTATCTGATGCACGAGCTTCTGCCGCTCGCGGTCGAAGCGTTTTCAATCGATGTGTCGCGCATTGGTGTCTTCGGCCATTCAATGGGCGGCCACGGCGCGTTGACGCTCGCGTTGCGCCATCCGGACCGCTTCGCGTCGGTCTCGGCGTTCGCTCCGATCGGCGCTCCGATGCAGGCCCCTTGGGGCAGGAAAGCATTCAGCGGTTATTTCGGCGATCACGTTGATCGCTGGGAGCAGCACGATGCAAGCGTGCTGATGAGTCGGCAACCGGCGCCGCCGTTTCCACATGGACTGCTGATTGACCAGGGACTGGCTGACCCATTCTTGAGCGAACAACTTTATCCGTCAACCTTCGAGGCGGCGTGTCGGAAAGTAGGCCAGCCGCTAACGCTCCGATATCACGAAGGCTACGACCATAGCTATTACTTCATTGCAAGCTTCGTCGATGATCACTTGCGCTTTCACGACAAGATACTGAGATCAGCGTCCTAGTTGCTCAAATTGCGGATGTACTTTGCCGCGATCTTCAAGTCTGCAACGAACCTGTCGTACTCGATGTCGCGCGTCTCCGGCAGCACGCGCAACAGATACGACGGATGCACGGTGACCAACACGCGAGTAGACGGCGGAAGCTCGTTTTGCGGCTCGATCAACCTTCCACGATTGGCAAGGATCGGTAACGGGTGTCCGAGTACCGCGCGCACCGCAGTGGCTCCCAGCGCAACGATCAGAGCCGGTTGCACAGTGGCTACTTCGCTTTCGTACCACCCGTGACATGCAGCGATTTCAAGCTCGGCTGGCTTCTTGTGCAGACGCCGCTTGCCGCGCAACTCGTACTTGAAATGCTTGACGGCGTTCGTGACGTAAACCTCGCCACGGTCGATGCCCGCGGCTGCCAACGCGCGATCGAGCAATTGGCCAGCGGGCCCCACGAACGGTCGCCCGGCAAGATCCTCCTGATCGCCCGGCTGCTCACCCACTAGCATCAGTCGCGCGGATACAGGTCCCTCACCCGGCACCGCCTGCGTGGCGTACTTCCAAAGCGGGCAGTTGCGGCATTGGTTGAGCAACTTGCGTTGATCCTCGCCAGCACCTGAATCTGCGCTTTGAGTCGAAACAAGTGAGTGTGCGAGCGTTGTCTGCAATTTTATGTTCCGCATTGCCGAGCCGTTGGTTCACCGCACGGTGGCAAGTCCGATACCCGACACGGCCGCGCATGGCCGCGCGATTGACTACAGCGATGCTCGAATGACTCCGACCGCGATGCCTTCGATGGCAAACGCCTCGCGCTTCAGATCGACAATGATGGGCTTGTAGTCCGGATTCTCGGCGATCAGCTCCGCGCGCGCACCACGCAACTTCAGGCGCTTGACGGTCACGTCGTCGCCAATACGCGCAACAACGACCTGGCCGGAGCGCGCTTGAGGTTGACGGTGTACCGCCAGCCAGTCACCGTCGAGAATGCCGGCGTCACGCATACTCATTCCACGGACCTCGAGCAAGTAATCGGCATGCGGTCTAAAGGTTGCCGGATCCACTGCCGCAGTCGCCATCACATTTTCCTGCGCCAGAATCGGACTCCCCGCCGCAACCTTGCCGATGACCGGCAGCCCACTATCCTGCGCGGCGAGCATCAACTCGCGCACGCTGTCTTTCAAGCGAATGCCACGCGATGTCCCGGCTACCAGCTCGATCAGTCCTTTCTTCCGTAATGCCTGCAGATGCTGTTCAGCGGCATTCAGCGAACGAAAACCGAACGCCTGGGAAATTTCGTCGCGTGTCGGTGGGGCACCGCTTTCAGTCAGCGTCTGCCGAATAAATTCGAGAATCTCGGTCTGCCGCGGAGTAGGGTCGACTGCTGGAACAGGCGTGGACCGTGCGCTCATGGGTGTCTCACGAAATGAGGTACTGGTAATATATACAGTGTTCGGGCCAAACGCAAGCCCGGTGGTTAAGAATCGCACTGTGCGTGTTGCTTGATCAGGATCTTGCGCGATGGAGTGTGCGTGATAGACTCGCCGTCATCCAAGTTGAGTCGGCCACAGCAGCGCGAGCAGCCTGCTTTAGAGCCGACAGCGTTGCCGGATCGTCCGATTCCGCGCTCGGCTTCCTGAACTGTTCAGCCGCACGAAGCGTACGTAATCCGAATTTTCAAACACCTTATTGGTTTTACGGCGTGCGGCTCGGCGGCCAATTTTCGGCGCTTTCGCGAGCTCGCAAGTCAATGAGACGCAACGGAGACTGTCGTTTCGGAGCTGATGAATACTTCTGAGGCCAAGGTCATTGTCGAAGCAGCGCTCCTCACCGCTGAGCAACCGCTTTCGGTGCCTGAATTGCGCCGTCTGTTAAACGACGAGCTGAATGCCGACACGATGCGCGTACTGCTTGATCAGTTGCGTAGCGACTGGCAGGGGCGTGGGCTCGAACTTGTTGCGCTCTCATCGGGATGGCGTTTTCAGAGCGCACCCGCCATGCACCACTATCTCGACCGCTTGAACCCGGAGCGCCCGCCGAGATATTCGCGGGCCGTTCTAGAGACGCTTGCCATCATCGCGTACCGACAACCGGTCACGCGTGGCGACATCGAGGATATGCGCGGCGTAACGGTGTCCAGCTCGGTGATCAAGACTCTGGAAGAACGCGGGTGGATCGAAGTGGTCGGTCATCGTGAGGTGCCGGGGAGGCCCGCGTTATTCAGCACCACCACGGAATTCCTGGATGACCTTGGTTTGCGTTCGCTTGCCGAGTTGCCCTCACTGCAGGAGGGTACCGGCGAGGCTCCGGCGGAACTGGAGCTCCAACTGGCCGACGCGCAGTTAGATGCGTTGTCACAACGACCTTCAAGTTCGATATCCGAATCGATGTCTTCAACCGAGCTGACACTTTCCCACACGGCTTCGCTCCCGATCTCTTGATGAGTAATTCCACTTCTCCCGACGAAGATATTCCCCCCGAGCCCCTTGAAGCGGACCATTCCGGCGATCTGCCGGACAAGGACGGCAACGTTGCCGACGGCAATGTCAGCGAGCCCGAAGGTGCAGCTGAAGCCGACGAAGTAGATGGAAACCGCAGCGAGACGCCGCCGGCGACCGGAAATGGTCGTGGGCCGCGGCCACGGGGCCGCCGTCGCCGTGGCAGGGGCGGTGATCGCGGTGGTGATCGAACTGATCGTGCAGTTCGCCCCGAACGAGTCGCGGCACCACCCGTAATCCCCACGGGACCTGCGGTACCCGCCGGGCCGCAGGCGCCTCTGGCGGGCGAGGGCGAGGACATCAACCCGGCCGCGATGGCGGAATCGGCGTTATCACGCGAGCTTCTCGAGCGAGGCCGCCAAGCAGCCAAACAGACGCAGTTGGCGCAATCGGACAAGCTGCACAAGGTGCTGGCCGATGCAGGCATCGGATCGCGCCGCGATATGGAAGAAATGATCATCGCCGGCCGAGTCTCTGTTAACGGCGAACCCGCGCATATTGGGCAGCGTGTGTTGGCGAGCGATCAAGTCCGAATCAACGGCAAACCGCTGACACGCAAGGCGCCGGGTCGCGCACCGCGCGTGTTGCTTTATCACAAGCCTGTGGGTGAGATCGTCACGCAGGACGATCCGGGCGCGCGGCCAACGGTTTTTGAAAAGCTGCCTAAGGTTTCCGGTGGGCGTTGGGTTGCGGTAGGCCGGCTCGATTTGAATTCGGAGGGGTTGTTGATCTTCACGACCTCGGGTGAGTTGGCCAACCGCCTGATGCATCCGCGTTATGAAGTCGAGCGTGAGTACGCGGTCAGAGTGTTAGGCGAAGTTACCGATGAGCAGCGTCAGAAGTTGCTCGATGGTGTCGAGCTGCAGGACGGACCCGCCAAATTTTCGCGCGTCGACGAGGCAGGGGGGGACGGCGCGAATCGTTGGTATCGGGTGGCGATTAGCGAAGGGCGCAATCGCGAAGTGCGTCGTATTTTCGAAGCGATTGGGCTCACAGTGAGCCGTTTGATTCGCATTCGCTATGGGTCAATCCAGCTGCCGCGTTCGCTGGCCCGAGGTCGCTTTCAGGAGTTGGCGCCTGAATGGGTGCAGGCTTGGGTGCACGACCTTGGCATCGGCATCGACGAGATACGGCAGCGTCAGGGCTCGTCGGAAGGCGGCCGTGGACGTGGCCGAGGCGGTCGCGGTGAGGGCAATCGCAAGCAGGGCAATCGTGACGGACAGTTTGGTTCTCAGGGCCGCCAGCCTTCGCAGAATTTCGGCCAGTCGTTTAATCCGGGAAATGGCCAGCCCGGAGGCGGGCAAGGCCAGGGATCAGGCCGCGGCCGAGGCAAGCCTGCGCAGGGCAATCGCCCTCCGCGCCAGCCTGACCCGCTGACCAGCAGCGTTACCTACATCGCTGCCGGACACGGGCTGCCGAACAACGGAAGACCGGCGCGCTTCAAGCGCGGAAAACCGCCGCGCAGCTTCTAAGTGCATCACTCCCGGACCCCAGCCGTCGAGCTTGTTGTGGGGCGCCTCTGCCCCATATAATGCGCGGCTGCTGTTTTTGGCCAGGTCGTAAGGCCAAGCAAGAACGGCAGCAAGCCTGGTAAGAATAAAAATGGGCTAAGAAATGGGCTTTACGGCCCATTTTTTATTTCCGGGCCTGCATTTGTTAGCGATTGAAGCGTGGGGAAGCGTTGAATTTAGATGGCTGAGGTCACGAGCGATTTGTATCGGACAGTGGAACGCACCGTCGTTGGAATGGGCTATCAGCTGGTCGACGTTGAGCGATTAGGCGCCGGATTGTTGCGGGTGAGTCTGGATGCAGAAAAGGGTGTCGGCCTGGAAGACTGCGAGCGTGTAAGCCGTCAGCTGTCGCACCTGTTTGCGGTTGAGCAGGTCGATTATCAGCGCCTCGAGGTGTCGTCGCCGGGTTTGGACCGGCGGTTAAGAGGCGCCGACGATTTCGCGCGCTTCGCTGGGAAGGAAATCAACGTCCAGCTATATGCGCCGTCGGCCGCGGCGGGCGGCCGCAAGCGATTGCGCGGGCGTGTGTTGCAACTGGTAGGCGGCGAGGGTGAAGAGCGGCTGCAGCTTGAGCTGATGACCGAAGAAACGCCGACCAAAGGTGCGCACCGTGGTGCGGCATCAAGAACGAGCACAAGAACACGTGCGCCGGCAGCGGGAGTCATTGAAGTCGCCTTGAAGGATATCGACAAGGCGCGGTTAGTGCCGGAACTGGATTTTCGTCCGGCTCGTTTGAATGCGTCGGGCGACGACGCGATGAAGATCGGTAATGCAAGCAGTTTGGGGAGCGAACATTCATGAGCCGTGAGATTTTGTTGTTGGTCGATGCGCTGGCGCGCGAAAAGAATGTGCCGAAAGACATCGTGTTCGGCGCGCTGGAGCTCGCACTGGCAACGGCGACCAAGAAACTGTATGCGGAGGAAGACGTCGACATCCGCGTTGCGGTCGATCGCGAAACAGGCGAGTACGACGCGTTCCGCCGTTGGCTAGTCGTACCCGACGAGGCGGGCCTGCAGGAGCCGGGGCATCACATCATCTTGTCCGACGCGCGCGAGCAGATCGCCGACATCGAGCTTGAAGAACACATCGAGGAGCAATTGCCGCGGCAGGATCTGGGTCGCAGGTTTGCGCAGGACACCAAGCAGGTCATCCTGCAAAAGATTCGCGACGCCGAGCGTGAGCAGACGCTGAATGACTTTCTCGCGCGCGGCGACTTGATCGTCAGCGGCGCCATTAAGCGCATGGACAAGGGCGACGCGATCATCGAAGTCGGCAAGGTCGAGGCAAGGCTGCCTCGCAGCGACATGATCCCGAAGGAGAATCTTCGGATCGGCGATCGCATGCGCGCGTACGTGCAGAAAATCGATCGGACGGCGCGCGGACCGCAGGTGATTTTGTCGCGCACTTCGCCAGAGTTCCTGATGAAGCTGTTCGAGTTTGAGGTGCCCGAGATCGAGCAGGGTCTACTGGTCATCAAATCCGCGGCACGCGATCCGGGTGTGCGCGCAAAAATCGCCGTATGGACCAACGATCGGCGCATTGATCCTATTGG
This sequence comes from uncultured beta proteobacterium, assembly GCA_963807155.1. GTDB lineage: Bacteria > Pseudomonadota > Gammaproteobacteria > Burkholderiales > Burkholderiaceae_F > JACCZX01. The sequence goes on along the minus strand of CAWEAZ010000031.1, from coordinate 443,145 downwards.
CACTTGCGTCGGTATGCGCGGCTCGCGCGTGCAAGCGGTGACCAACGAGCTCGCGGGAGAGCGCGTCGATATCGTGCTGTGGTCCGACGACCCAGCGCAGTTTGTAATCGGTGCGCTGGCGCCGGCTAACGTTTCATCGATTCTGGTCGATGAAGACAAGCATGCGATGGACGTCGTAGTCGACGAAGACAATCTGGCGATCGCGATCGGCCGCAGTGGTCAGAATGTGCGCCTCGCTTCCGAGCTGACAGGCTGGCAGATCAACATCATGACCGCCGAGGAATCGTCGACGAAGCAGGAAGGCGAGCAGTCGTCGGTCCGCGCGACCTTTGTCGAGAAGCTCGACGTCGACGAAGAGATCGCCAACATTCTGATTGGCGAGGGTTTCGGCAGCCTCGAAGAGATTGCATACGTCCCGGTCAACGAACTGCTCGAAATCGATGCATTCGACGAAGAAACGGTGGAAGAGCTTCGCACGCGCGCGCGTAACGCGTTGCTGACCGAGGCGATCAAGCGCGAGGAAGGCGTCGAGCAGGCCGAAAAGGATCTGCTCGAGCTCGACGGCATGGACGCCGCACTCGCGACGAAGCTTGCGGAGAACGCGATTCGCACGCGCGATGATCTGGCCGAACTTGCAGTCGACGAGTTGACCGAAATGACGGGCATCGACGATGAGCGCGCAAAAACGCTGATCATGGCGGCGCGCGCGCATTGGTTTGCCGATGAGCAAGCGCAGGAGCAGGAACAGGAAGTAGCCGGAAGGTAAGGATAAGAGTTATGGCGAGTACGACTGTGTCCCAGTTTGCGACGGAGCTTCGAGTTCCGCCGCAATTGCTGCTCGAGCAATTGAGCGCGGCCGGAGTATTGAAGAAGGCGGAGTCCGACGCGCTAAGCGAGGATGACAAGTCGCGCCTGCTCGAATCGCTGCGCAAGGCACACGGCGGTGGAGGCGAGAAGAAGAAGATCACGCTGACGCGTAAGCAGACCACCGAGATCAAGCAGGCCGATGCATCGGGCAAGGCGCGCACGATTCAAGTCGAAGTGCGCAAGAAGCGCGTCTTCGTCAAGCGTGACGGAGCAGCAGCTGAGGCACCGCTTGAAGCTGCGCCGGAAGCAGCACCGATCACGCCGGTAATAGATGAAGCGGAACTCGCGAAGCGCGAGGAAGAAGCTCGCCGTCAGGCGGAGCTGATCACGCGCCAGACAGCGGCGGCGCGCGAAAAGGCCGATCGTGCGCAACGCGACCTGACCGATGCGCAGCAGAAGGAGCAAAAAGATCTAAAGGCGGTGCAGGCACGCCAGACCGAGGCGACCGAAGAATTGGTGAAGGCCGAGCGCGCTCAAAAGGAAGCCGAGCTTGTCGCAAAGCAGGCGGCCGACGCGCAGCAGCGCGCCAAGCGCGTGGTCGAAGACGAAGTCGCCGCGATCAAGTCGATGATGGCGCCGAAGAAAGTTGCGAAACCGCCCGAGGCTGCGCCGGTAGGCACGTTACACAAACCCGCGGCGAAGACCGAAGCGAAGCCGGGCGCGAAGAAGGATGACAAAAAGCCGGGCGTCAAGGAAATCAAGTCGGGCAAGCTCGCGTCGAGCTGGTCGGAAGAGCAGCAGAAAAAGCGTCTGCTGAAAACGCGGGGTGATACGTCGGGCGGAGCCGGGGGCTGGCGCGGTCCGCGCGGCAATCGCAAGCAAGACAGGCACGAGGATTCCAATGGTGCCGCGGCAACGCCGATGCCGGTCGAAGCCGTCGTGCGCGACGTTGCGGTGCCGGAAACGATTACCGTTGCCGAACTCGCGCACAAGATGTCGGTGAAGGCCTCCGAGGTCATCAAGACCTTGATGAAGCTCGGCCAGATGGTGACGATCAACCAGGTGCTCGATCAGGACACCGCGATCATCGTCGTCGGTGAGATGGGCCATACAGCGCACGCGGCGAAGCTCGACGATCCCGAAGCATTGCTGGCCGAATCTGAATCGGTCGTCGTGCCAAGCGAAGCGCCGCTCGAGCCGCGCCCGCCGGTGGTCACGATCATGGGCCACGTCGATCATGGCAAGACATCGCTGCTCGACTACATCCGTCGTACCAAGGTAGCGGCAGGTGAGGCCGGTGGCATCACGCAGCACATCGGCGCGTATCACGTGCAGACGCCGCGCGGCATCATCACGTTCCTCGATACGCCGGGCCACGAAGCGTTTACCGCAATGCGCGCACGCGGCGCGAAGGCGACCGACATCGTGATCCTGGTCGTCGCTGCCGACGACGGTGTGATGCCGCAGACCAAGGAAGCGATCGCGCATGCGAAGGCGGCCAACGTTCCGTTGGTGGTCGCGCTGAACAAGATCGACAAGCCCGAGGCGAATCCCGATCGGGTTAAGCAGGAGCTTGTGACGAATGAGGTCGTGCCCGAGGAATACGGCGGCGAATCGCCGTTTATTCCGGTGTCGGCAAAGACCGGCGAAGGCATCGATACGTTGCTTGAGAACGTTTTGCTGCAGGCCGAAGTGCTCGAACTAAAGGCAGTCAAGAACGGTCCTGCGAAAGGACTGGTCATCGAATCGCAGCTCGACAAAGGCCGCGGTCCAGTCGCTACCGTACTGGTGCAAAGCGGGACGCTGAAGCGTGGCGACGTCGTGTTGGCAGGCTCGGCATTTGGTCGGGTGCGCGCGATGCTCGACGAGACCGGCAAGCCGGTGACCGAGGCGGGCCCGTCGATTCCGGTGGAGATTCAGGGCCTGTCCGACGTACCGGGCGCTGGCGACGAACTGATCGTGCTGGGCGACGAGCGCAAGGCGCGCGAGATCGCGCTGTATCGCCAGGGCAAGTTCCGCGACACGAAGCTGGCCAAGCAGCAGGCAGCCAAGCTTGAAGGCATGTTCGAGGCCGGTGCTGAAGGTGCTGCTGCGGTTCGAGTGTTGCCGTTGATTATCAAAGCCGACGTTCAAGGCTCGCAGGAAGCCCTCAACCAGGCACTCGTCAAACTCTCCACTGATGAAGTGAAGGTGCAAGTCGTGCACGGGCAGGTCGGCGGCATTACCGAGAGCGATGTGAATCTGGCGATCGCATCGAAGGCGGTCATCATCGGCTTTAACGTGCGCGCCGATCAGGCAGCGCGCAAATTGGCGGAGAGCAACGGCATCGACGTTCGCTACTACAACATCATCTACGAGGCGGTCGATGAGGTTAGGAATGCGCTGTCGGGCCTGCTGGCGCCGGAGCACCGCGAGAACGTGCTCGGTCTGGTCGAGATCCGCCAGATCTTCCGCGTACCGAAGGTCGGCGCGGTCGCCGGCTGCATGGTGCTCGACGGCCTGGTACGCAGAACGGCACAAGCGCGACTGCTGCGCGACAACGTCGTGATCTGGACCGGCGAGCTCGATTCGCTGAAGCGGTTCAAGGACGACGTGCGCGAAGTCAAGGCAGGCTTCGAGTGCGGCCTGAGTCTGAAAGGCTACGACGACATCAAAGAGCGCGATCAGCTCGAGATATTCGAGATGCAGGAAGTGGCGCGAACGCTTTCCTAGCTGAGCGTGAGTGTGACGAATGAAATCAGCAACCAAACCCGGCCGTGGGCTGCGCATTGCCGATCAGATTCAGCGCGATGTGGCGGAGATGATTCAGCGCGAGGTCTCCGTCGAGCGCGCCGGGTTGGTAACGCTGACGGGCGTTGAAGTTTCAGCCGATTACGCGCATGCGAAGGTTTATTTCACGACGATCGGTGCGCCGGTGGAAGCCGCGCAACAGGTGTTGAGCGACAAGGCGGGCTATTTTCATTCGCTGCTGTTTAAGCGTCTGACGATTCACACGATTCCGCGGCTGACGTTCGTGCACGACGAGTCGGTCTCGCGCGGCATCGAGATCGACCGCTTGATCGAGCAAGCGAACAAGAATTCATCGGCGTAGGAGTGAGTGTGGGCAGGTCGCGGGGCGCACGCGGAGATCGAGTAAACGGCGTGCTGCTGCTCGACAAGCCGGGCGGCATGACCTCGAACGCCGCGCTGCAGATCGCGCGGAGGCTGTTGAACGCGGCGAAGGCGGGGCATACCGGCACGCTGGATCCAATGGCGACCGGCTTGCTGCCATTGACGTTCGGTGAAGCGACCAAGTTTTCAGCCGATCTGCTGAACGCGGACAAGTCGTATCGAGCGACGATAAGACTGGGCGTGACGACGACCACCGGCGACGGCGATGGAACCGTGATGGCAACGCGTGAAGTCGACGTCTCGGACGAAAAGCTGCAAATGACGCTGTCACGCTTCGTCGGCACCATTGAGCAGGTGCCGCCGATGCACTCGGCGCTGAAGCACGATGGGCAGCCGCTGTACAAGCTTGCACGCGCAGGAAACGAAGTCGACCGGGCGCCTCGGCAGATTTCGGTGCATCGATTGGCGTTGGTCGAGCATCGAGAAGAAGAGGTGGTCGTCGATGTCGACTGCAGCAAGGGCACGTATGTGCGAGTGCTGGCAGAAGACATCGGTCGCGCGCTTGGATGTGGAGCGCATCTGAGCGCGTTGCGTCGAACGCGCGCGGGGCGGCTCAGCGTTGATGACGCAGTGACGCTTGCGACGCTTGAAACGCTGGCGCCGGAATTGCGGCTCGCCAGGCTGCTGCCGGAGGACGAGCTGCTGGCGTCGTTGGCGACTGTACTGCTCGACGACGCTCATGCCGCGCGATTTCGGCAGGGGCAGCGTCTGGCGCTCGACGCCGAGCCGCGCGGCGGCCGGGTGCGCGTCTACGGCGGTGAGAATGAATTGCTCGGCACGGCGACCATCAGCGAGTGGGGTGTCGTCGAGCCGGAAAGACTAGTAACGAATAACTGAGCGAACAAACTGAAAACGAACGAGAGCCTCTGATGAAACGCCCCATTCGCAACGTCGCGATCATCGCGCACGTTGATCACGGCAAGACCACGCTGGTCGACAAACTGCTGCAGCAGTCGGGCACGTTTCGCGAGAATCAGCAGCTGACCGAGCGCGTAATGGACAGTAACGACCTGGAACGCGAGCGTGGCATCACGATTCTTGCGAAAAACTGTGCGGTCGACTACGAGGGTACGCACATCAACATCGTCGACACGCCGGGGCATGCCGATTTCGGCGGCGAAGTCGAGCGCGTGCTGTCGATGGTCGATGGCGTGCTGCTGTTGGTCGACGCTGTCGAAGGTCCGATGCCGCAGACGCGCTTCGTCACGCGCAAGGCGCTGGCGCAGGGGCTGAAGCCGATCGTCGTCGTCAATAAGATCGACCGGCCGGGTGCGCGGCCGGATTGGGTCGTCAATCACACGTTCGACCTGTTCGACAAACTGGGTGCCGCCGAAGAGCAGCTTGATTTTCCGGTGATCTATGCCTCGGCGCTGCACGGCTACGCAGGAACGTCGCCCGACGTGCGGGAGGGCAACCTGAAGCCGCTGTTCGACGCCATCCTTGCACACGTTCGCGTGCGTGACGACGATCCCGACAAACCGCTTCAGCTGCAGATCTGTTCGCTCGACTATTCCAGCTACGTGGGCAAGATCGGCATTGGCCGCATCAGCCAAGGACGCCTGCGCGCCGGTCAGGAAGTGCTGGTGATGCACGGCCCCGAGGGTGCACAGAACGCGCCGACCACGAAAGGCCGCATCAACCAGGTGTTGACGTTCAAGGGGCTCGAGCGTCAGGTAGTCGACGAAGCAATCGCCGGCGACATCGTGCTGGTCAATGGCATCGACGATATCGGCATCGGCTGCACTTTGACGCCGGTCGATTTTCCGGACGCGTTGCCGTTGCTGAAGGTCGACGAGCCGACGTTGATGATGAACTTTCAGGTCAATACATCGCCGCTCGCCGGTCGCGAGGGCAAGTATGTGACCAGCCGCCAGCTGCGCGAACGGCTGCAGCGTGAGCTGAAGTCGAACGTCGCGATGCGGATGCGCGAAACGGATGACGAACAGGTATTCGAGGTCGCCGGCCGCGGCGAGCTGCATCTGACGATCCTGCTGGAAAACATGCGGCGTGAGGGCTATGAGATGGCGGTGGGACGGCCACGCGTGTTGTTCAAGGAAGTCAATGGCGGGCGGCTTGAGCCATTTGAAATGCTGAGCGTTGATGTTGAAGAGCAGAACCAGGGCGCGATCATGGAAGAGCTCGGTCGGCGCAAGGGTGATCTGCAGGACATGCAGCCCGACGGCAGAGGGCGGGTTCGGCTCGAATATCGGATTCCAGCGCGCGGCTTGATTGGGTTTCAGGGCGAGTTCATGACGTTGACGCGCGGCACCGGCTTGATGAGCCACGTGTTCGACGACTACGGTCCGGTGCGCATGGGAGAAGTCGGCGAGCGCCGCAACGGTGTTTTGATCAGCCAGGACGACGGTGATGCGGTTGCGTACGCATTGTGGAAATTGCAGGAGCGCGGACGCATGTTCGTCAGCCCCGGTGACAAACTGTACGAGGGCATGATCATCGGCATCAACTCGCGCGAAAACGATCTGGTCGTCAATCCGGTGCGCGAGAAGAAGCTGACCAACGTGCGCGCGTCCGGCAAGGACGAGCACATCGATCTCGTGACGCCGATTGCGTTGACGCTCGAATCAGCGGTCGAATTCATTGCGGATGATGAGTTGGTCGAAATCACGCCGCACAGCATTCGCCTGCGCAAGAGATATCTAAAAGAACATGAGCGCAAGCGCGCTCAGAGAGAAGCCGCGTAGCGGCTCTGAACGCTGGCGTCGCCGCTGGACGGCAGTACTGACGACTCCCTCCCTAGCCCTCCCTCCGCGAGGGAGGGGATTAACCCAGTGAATAGCTTGCCGAACTCCGCGCATCGCCGCGCGGTCATCCTGATGATCATTGCACCGGCGTTATGGAGCACCGCCGGCGTCGTGACACGTCATTTGTCTCCCGAACTACTGGCGGGCGGGCGCTTCGAGATCACGTTTTGGCGCAGCTTGTTTGCCGCAGTCTTCGTGGGCGGCTATCTGCTGCTGCAACGAGATTTTTCGGGCGCGTTGCGGCGCGCCGGCGTGGCCGGACTGATGTCGGGTTGCATGTGGTCGATCATGTTCGTCAACTTCATGCTGGCGTTGACCCTGACGTCGACTGCAAACACGCTGATCATGCTGGCGGTCGCGCCGCTGGTGACCGCGCTGCTCGCGAGAGCTGTCCTTCGGACACCGATATCGCCCCGCACGTGGCTCGCAATCTTCATTGCAATGGTTGGGCATTGCCGCGATGTTCGCGGGCAGCTTGCGCATCGAATCAAGCGCAAGCGTTCTTGGAATGCTGATCGCGCTCGGCGTGCCGATCGCGTCCGCCATCAACGTTGTGATCTTGAAGAAACGCGGGCAGGCAGTGGACCTGGTGCCCGCCATATTTCTTGGCGGTGTGATTTCCGCGTTGGCGATGCTGCCGTTTGCGCTTCCGTTTATCGCCCAACCGCGCGACATGCTGTTGCTGGCGTTGCTCGGGTTTTTTCAGCTCGGGCTGCCTTGCACGCTGCTCGTGATCGCAGCGCGGCATCTTGTCAGCCACTGAAGTGGCGTTGTTAGCGCTCCTCGAAGTTGTTCTCGGACCGCTGCTGGCGTGGGCGGGCGCCGGCGAAGTCATCACGCGTCACACGTTGATCGGCGGCGCGCTGGTGATCAGCGCGCTACTCTTGAACGAGCTGGTTGCGCAACGCCCGCCAAGAAGAGAGGCGGCTTAGCCGCCTTCTCCAAGTGCCGTCAGCCGCGCACGGCGTTCGTTGGCAGCGGTTGCGTCCAGCTAGCCTGACCCGCTGCGGCCGAGCTACAAGTTGCATTGAAGCCGCGGCCCAATGAGTCTTCCAGGCGCAGCCGAACGTTTTGTCCGCTGCCCGCGGCATCGATCCCGTCGACTCGAACAACCTTAAGGCCTTCGTTACGCGCGAAGTTGACGCATTGAAGCTCGGCTGACGAGCTGCCGGCCGTCATCTGTGCACAACTGGCTAGGACTGCAACGGCGAGCGGGGCAATAAGGGAATTTTTCATTGGTGTCCTTCCATGGCGGAGCGGCGACTCTAGAAGGCACGCGATCGCGCGCCCATAGGGATGCGACGAACTGCAGATCGTTGGGGACGAAACGCTTGGAGACTGGAACGATCCTGAAATGCTCGATCGGGAACGCCAGATGCTCTGGGCATGCCGGTGAGCGCCCTGATAGGAGGTCGACATGCCGGACAAAGCGACACTGGAACGAGCGAAGAAAGACAAACGCGAAGGCAAGGCAGCGAGCACGCAGGCAGGCGAGTTCGTGCGTGAAGAGATCGAGCACATCCGCGAAGGCAAACACGGAGCGCGTTCAGCCAAACAAGCCATCGCAATCGGTCTGTCGAAAGCGCGGCGCGCGGGCGTCGATCTGCCGCCGCCCGCCAGGGGTACGACCTCGGAACGCACACGACGGAGCGCAGCAAGCGCCTACAAGGCGGGGCAAGCACGCGACGACAAAGTGTCGCCGGCCCGCTCGCGCGCAGCGAGACGCATGCTCGAGCGCGAAGGCACAGCCGCGGCCTCGAAACAGCGCTCTCGCGGCATGCACACGCGGCGGCAGAAGCGAAAACTGCATCTGAACGATCGGCTGCTGCCCGCAAAGCGGTGAAAACGAAGGGCGCGGCGAAACGCTCCGCCGCCGCACGCAAGGCTGCGCGAACGCGCGCTCGGGACCGATAGCTAATTGGAGGAGATATGGCGAAGTGCGAAGCTTGCGGCAATGACTACGACAAGTCGTTCGAAGTCAGAAAGAGCGGCCGGACCTACACCTTCGACAGTTTCGAGTGCGCGATCCACCTGCTCGCTCCCACGTGCGAGCATTGTGGTGTGCGCATCGTCGGTCACGGCCTCGAAAAGGAGGGACGGATGTTCTGCTGTGATCATTGCGCGGAACATGAAGGTGTGACGGAACTGCGCGATCGGGCGTGACGCCATTCGCGTTACTTCAACTGAGAGGGGAATAACAAATGCAATCGGGTAAAGCGATCCAATGGCTGGCAACGACTCTGTTCTTGATTGCTGCATGGTCCGATGTCGGCGGGCAATCAACTCAAGCAGTGCCGCCGGCGCCGGCCAAGCCTCTGCGGTCGCCCGATGTGATCTACGTCCCGACACCACCGGAGGTCGTTGATGCAATGTTGACCATTGCGAATGTCCGCCGTGGGGACGTGCTGTACGACCTGGGCTCGGGTGACGGTCGCATCCCGATCACGGCGGCGCAGAAGTACAACGTGACGCGCGCCACCGGCATCGAGATCAACCCGGAGCGCATTTCGGAAGCGCAGCAGAACCTCAACGACAGCGGATGTCGGTGACCGCGTGCACTTTCGTAACGAGGACTTGTTTGAAGCCAACTTTTCCGACGCTACCGTGATAACGCTTTACCTATTGCCCGCTCTGAACGTCAAGTTGTTGCCCAAGATGTTGAAAGAGTTAAAGCCCGGTACGCGCATCGTTTCGCACGCGTTTGCAATGGGAGATTGGAAGCCCGAAAAGACGCTCGATGTCGGCGGGCGATCCATTTATTTCTGGACAATTCCGGCCAAGGGAACCGCCGCATACGCCGCGGCATCGGCCGCGGCCAGCGCCGGAGGCATGGGCAACTAGCAGCGCAAGGCGCGCGTCGTGCCGACGGTGTTGTATAAACACGGCCTATGTCGAGCCTAACCACCCCTGGTAGCAGCCGCTGGCAAGGCGTCGATATCAAGGCAGCCCTGCTTGCGGGGTTGTTCGCAGGTGTGGTCGATCTCGCGCTTCTGGCGGCGAGTGCGTGGACGCAAGGCCAAAACGTTTGGGTCAACATGCGCCACACGGCCGCGATCTTGATGGGCACGGGCGTTTTGCCGCCGCCCGCGACCTTCGATCTGCTTCTCTTTATCGTCTCAACGATCGTGCACTTCGGTCTTTCGATGATCTATGGCGTGATCGTCGCGTTCTTCGTTCGCAAGGCGAATTGGAGGATCGGCCTGATGATCGGCGTCGCGGTCGGCTTCGGCATCTACGTTGTCAACTACTACGTGTTCGCGCCGCTGCTGTTTCCGTGGCTCACGGAGTCGCGCAGCGGCATGGTGCCGACACTGATTCATCCTGTGTTCGGAATGATCGCTGCGGCGGCTTACCTCAAGTTGCGGCGAGCCACTCTCGCCTGAAAGTATCGCGCTGGTCAGACGCGCGACTCGCGAAAGCGCTCGGCGCTGCGTGCTGTCACTTGGACTACAAGTCGACCTTCGCGTGCTGCTTTTGGTCTTCCTCTTTCGGCCGCTCTCCCTTGACATAGGCCTTCGCCGCCTCGAAGACAAACTTCAGGCCCTGCGCTCCTGCGTTATCCCAGTACTCGCCGTGTTGCGCATTGAACTTCAGCATCGAAATTGATGGGTCGGTCTTGCCTTGCGGGAACCAAATCTTCCAGTCCTCTTTGTATAGCCGATCAATCAACGCCTGATCGCGAACAATCGTGGCATGACCGCTTAGCGACGCGTATTGATTCGAGCTTTGAAATGTCAAGGTGACACCGGGGTTCGCCTTGATCTCGGCCACCTTCGGCGAATTGATGCTGGTGACGAAGTACGCATCCGAATCGGCGCGCAATTCGGCAATCGCCATCGGTCGTGAATGCATATGCCCGTCGGCCGAGCGCGTGACCAACATGGCCGTATCGAAATCCTTTAACAAGTCATACAGATGTTGCTGCTTGCTTGTCGCTTTCGTCATTTCTGCTCCAGGATAGAAGTTGCGGTGCGCGGTGTTGAACAGCAAGAAGGATGCCGTCGGTAGCGCTATAGTCATGACGCGTCAGGTGCTCGCGGCGAAAGCCTCGGGTGAAACGGGAAGCCGGTGAAGTGGAAACGCTAAAGCCGGCACTGCCCCCGCAACGGTAAGTCAGAGTGACGGATCGCGTACTGCGCCACTGCGTCGTCAGACGCGGGAAGGTGCGATCCGATAGCGCCGATTTGTTGTCATTTACAACGCGCGCTGTGTTGACGAGTCCGGAGACCGGCCTGACGGGCGAGCCGCTGCATCGTGTGGCGGCTTCAGCAGCGCGGTCGCGGTGGGCGATGGTGTGCAGCCGATCGCTGCATCCCTCATAGCCTATCTCGCTCGTGCGTTTCGACGCGGGTGAGCGATGAAAAACAGTCTCGAAGTTGGATTCGACGCGGCGCTGCGGCGCGCGTCGGTATTTTGTATGGCAACGTTTTGCATGCAAAGTGTGCATGCGCAGCAGGCAGCGCCGGTCTCTGCACTGGAGCAAGTGGTCATCAGTGGAAGCCGCACGGAGGCCACGCTGGCGGACACCGGGTCCGCCGTCAGCATCATTACGGGCGCGGAACTCGAGCAGCGACAGATCCGCCTTGTCTCCGATGCGCTGCGTGCGGTGCCAGGAATTGCCGTCAGCCGTCAGGGCCCGATCGGTACGGTTACACAAGTTCGCATTCGCGGCGCCGAGGCCAATCACACGGTGGTGCTGATCGACGGTGTCAAGATCAACGATCCGTTTACATCCGAAGTTGATTTCGCACACTTGCTATCAGCGCAAATCGATCGCATTGAAATTCTGCGCGGACCTCAGAGTGTGTTGTATGGCTCGGAGGCGATCGGCGGTGTAATCAGCATCTTTACCAAGCGCGGGGCACCCGGTATGCAAGGCGATGCATCAATCGAAGGCGGATCGTTTTCTTCCGTCGACGGCTCCGCTGCGATACGAGGCGCGACTCAGACGCTGAACTATGCGTTGTCTGCATCCGGCTTTGAGAACGGACGGCACCAACGTATCCCGTTTTGGTTCGGAGGACGACGGCTATCGCAACGGGACGCTGTACGCGCGCGCCGGCTGGGCGCCGACATCTACCGCTGGCCTTGACGCATCACTGCGCTATCGCGATAGCCGCAGCATGTTCGATCCGCAGGACTTTGGTTTTCCTCCGGGCACCAACGTTCGGATTGATCGTCGACGGCGACCGCCGCAGCGAGGGTGACCAGTTCGATGCGAAATTACGTGGCCGCTTGACGACTGGCGCGCTCGAGCACCAACTCGGATTCACGCATACGCAGACTCAAGAAGACACGTTTGCGGACGGGGTGTTCACGAACGGGTTTGAAGGCAAACGCGATCGCGTTGATTACCAGGGCACATGGCGATTCGGCGCAAGCGTGCCGCAGGCTGTGACTCTGGCAGCGGAGCACGAGCGGCAACAATATGAAAGCAAAGGGCCAACGCCGGCGTCTGCAGAAAGCCAGACTCGTGAAAACGACAAGACGGGTGTTGCCGCCGAGTATCGCGCGCGGTTGCCTTCGTTGACCGCACTGACGCTTTCGGTGCGGCGCGACCATCACGAGCTGTTCGCTGACGCGACGACGTATCGCGCCACCGTGGCGCAGCCGGTTGGCGAGCGCGTCAAACTGCGCGCGAGTTACGGCACGGGCATCGCGAACCCGACGTTCTTCGAGCTATTCGGCTTTATCCCGGGAAGCTTCGACCCGAATCCAGATTTGAAGCCGGAAGAATCGCGCGGGTTTGACGTGGGCGCCGATTTCGTCATCGGAGAACAGGGCCGTCTTTCGCTCACGTACTTCGATGCCGACCTGGAAAATGAAATCAGCAGCACATTTGATGCGAACACGTTTCGCTCGAGCGTCACCAACCTCAGCGGCAAGAGCAAGCGGCGCGGATTCGAGGTCGAAGCGCAATACGCGCCTAGCGCCAATCTGACGATAGGGGTCGCCTACACGTATACCGACTCCAAACAGCCTGACGGACAGATTGAGGTGCGCCGCCCGCGCCATGTCGGTTCCGCAGCGCTGACCTACGCGCTGCGTAGCGCGGCGGGTGCGATCACGCTTGCGGTCGATCACAACGGCCGGCAGGAAGATCTCGATTTTCGAAGCTTCACTTCGGCGCGCGTGACATTGCGTGACTACACGCTGGTGCGGCTCGCGGGCCAATACGACGCTCACACGCAACGTCAGCCTGACGGCGCGTGTCGAGAACCTGCTGGACCAGGACTACGAAGAAATGTTTTCATATCGGCCCAGCGGGCGTGCGTTCTATGCCGGCGTGCAGGCGCGCTTTTGGAAGCGAGGTTGGCAACGATGAAGCTTCGGCGCGCCGTCGCGATTTTTTGTTGGCGGGGGTTTCGCCAGCGCCGGCAACGCAACGCCGCTGCGCATTGTTTCGCTGAACCTGTGCGCCGATGAAATGGTGTTGCGGCTCGCAGCGCCGGGCACCGTCAAGTCGGTGACGTGGCTGGCGCGCGATCCTTCGTTGTCAAACGTCGCGGCGCTGGCGCACACCGTCCCGGTCAACCGAGGGCTGGCCGAAGACGTCGTGCCCCTCGCGCCTGATCTCGTGATTGCCGGCGCGTATACGACGCGCACTGCGGTTGCGCTACTGCGCCGACTGAAGATACCGGTGCTGGAGCTCGATGTGCCGCGCAACGTTGACGAAGCGCTGGCCCAGATCACGACGGTGGCTGCGGCGCTCGGAACGCCGGCCAATGGCGCGCAGTTGATTGCCGATATCAAAAACGGGCTTGCTGAGCTCGACGTCGCGCCAGCGACGCGAGCGCCACCGATCGCCGCGGTTTATCAGCCGAACGGCCTGACGATTGGGCAGGGATCGCTGGTCAACGACCTGCTAACCCGCGCCGGCCTGCGCAACCTCGCAGTTGAACGCCGCATCGACAACTACGGAGCGCTGCCGCTCGAATGGCTGTTGCTCGCGCAGCCCGATCTGTTGATCGTTAACGCCGGCGAGGATCGGGGGCACGCGCTGGCGTACGAAGTCTTGAGCCATCCTGCGCTGAAGGTTCGTTATCACGGGGATCGCGTCGTTAGCGTTCCTTCGGCCTGGTGGAGCTGTCCGGGCCCACGATTGGTCGACGCCGTGCAGCGCTTACAGCAAGCGGCGAGACAGTTGTCAGCAAACGCGAACGAAGGCAGATGAGCGCGCAAGCAGCCACCGCTTCGTCGCGTGGAGTCGCGACGCCGATGTCACCATCGTTGCTGATCGGCGCGCTGGTCGTGGTCCTGCTGTCACTGTGCGCCGTGTCACTCGCGGTCGGACGCGCGCCGCTCGATGTCGGCTCCGCGTTCGCGCAGTGGATGCGCGGCGAATCGACGCTCGCAACATTGGTGCTGGTCGAGCTGCGCTTGCCGCGCACAGCGCTCGCTGTGTTGGTCGGCGCGAGTCTCGGTTTGGCCGGCGCGGCGCTACAAGGCCTGCTGCGCAACCCGCTCGCCGAGCCGGGCATCATCGGCGTGTCGTCGTGCGCGGCGTTCGGCGCGGTCATCGCGTTCTACAGCGGTGCTTCATTTGCGGCACCGCTCGCATTGCCGCTGGCGGGAATCGCAGGTGCGTTGGTCGCGGTCGTCTTGCTATACGCGCTTGCCGGACGCGAAGCCAGCACGCTTACGCTGATCCTCGCGGGCGTGGCGATCAACGGCTTCGCCGCGGCGGCAACCGCACTCGCGCTAAATCTCGCGCCGAATCCATTCGCGGTGACCGAGATCGTTTTCTGGATGATGGGATCGCTTGCCGATCGGAGCATCAGCCATCTGCAACTTGCAGCGCCGTTGATGATCGTCGGTTGGGCATTGCTGTTAACGAGCGGACGCGCACTCGACGCGCTGACCCTGGGCGAAGACACCGCGTCAAGTCTCGGTGTTCGCCTTGGCAGGCTCCGATTCATGCTGGTGCTCGGCACAGCACTGGCCGTTGGCAGCGGCGTTGCCGTAACAGGAGCGGTCGGTTTTGTCGGGTCTGGTCGCGCCGCATCTGCTGCGGCCGTTGGTTGCGCATCAGCCGAGTCGCCTGTTGCTCACCAGCGCTCTTGCCGGTGCGGTGCTCGTACTGGCTGCGGATATTGCGATTCGACTGATCGCCGTGGGGCCTGAACTCAAGCTGGGCGTCGTCACCGCATTGATCGGTGCGCCGTTTTTTCTGATCCTTGTGCTGCGGTTGCGCCGCGAAACGATCTGATGCGAATCACCGCCGATAACATTACGGTGACCGTCGGCAACTGCGACGCTGCTGAACAACGTCAGCGTAGTGGCAGAGCCAGGCGAGCTGCTGGGGCTGGTCGGCCCGAACGGTGCCGGCAAGTCCACCTTGCTGCGAGCGCTCGCGGGGCTGCGCGGCTACACGCGCGGCCAGGTTTGCTACGACGGAAAATCGCGCAAGACACTACCTCCGCAACAACTGTCGCAACGACTGGCGTACTTGGCACAGCGTGGGCCGGTGGCATGGCCGCTGACCGTCGAACGGCTGGTCGCGCTCGGCCGCCTGCCGCACGCGCACGTCATGGGGAATGCGCGATGCGCAAGGAGCGGCCGCTATCGCTTCAGCGATGACCGATACCGACACTCTGCATCTGCGGCAACGCATCGTCGACACGCTGTCCGGGGGCGAGCTTGCGCGTGCTCTGCTCGCGCGAGCCCTCGCGGTCAGCGGCGCCGCGTTGCTGGCCGATGAGCCAGTCGCCGAGCTCGACCCGTACCACCAACTGCAAGTGATGGAGATCCTGCGCGCACGTGCAGACTCCGGGCAGACCGTCATCGTAGTGCTCCACGAAATCACGTTGGCCGCTCGCTTCTGTGATCGCCTCGTTCTGCTCGATCGCGGCAGTGTCGTCGCGGCAGGATCGCCGACGAACGTATTAACCGATCAGAATCTGCATGCAACGTATCGGTGAGTGCGTTGCGCGGCGAGCGCGACGGCGCAGTTATTTATTGCCCTGGCAACGTCTGGATCAGGCCGGCGCTGAAACACCGCACAGATCGGCGTAACAGAAGCCGTCGCGCTCGACGATCTCTCCGGGCTCGAACTCGATCGCCCGTCCGAACATCGGTCCGTCAAACGCGAACGTGTGGAATTCACCGCGTTCGCCGCACGGGTCTACGGTGGCCGGCAGATCTCGCAGCAGCGCCGCGTTAAACGTGCTGCCCGCGTATGACGCCGGCAACTGGCGCGGATCGACGCACGTCAGAACGGCGCGCAGCCCCGCGTCAATCATGGCGCGCGCCAGCGCGGGCGTGTCCTGCGGCGAACACCACAGTGGAAACAGAGGCTCGATGCCGGTGCCAGCGAGCTGTCGCAAACGGTAGTCGCGGATTTCCTGCAAGAATAAATCGCCGAAAGCGATATGGGTAACGCCATCGGCTTTGGCACGCTCGATGAATGCTCCCATGCGCTGCTCATAGTCGGCGTTGCTGCACGGCCATGGCAGTGCCACGGTCTGAAGCGGCACACCCGCGGCATCGGCTTGCGCTTCGAGTAGCTCACGCCTCACTGCATGCATCGCCACGCGGTCGACCGCTTCGTTCAACGTCGTGAGCAACCCGGCGACATGGACACCTTGCGCGCGCAAGACGTGAAGCGCCCACGCGCTGTCCTTGCCGGAACTCCAGGACAGCAGCGCACGTTGACGATTCACACGGCTAACGCTGGCGCACGGTCTGCTCCTCGCAACTGGCGCAAGCCGAGTGCGCGCGGCAAGTGAGCAGGTAAGTCATGAATATCCGGGTGCAGCGCGTGCGCCAGAATCTCGAGGCTGTCGACCAGTCGCGACCCGGCCGGCTGAAATACTGCGATCCGTCGACGACGTACACGCGTCCATTGCGCACGGCGGGCAGCCTGCTCCACTGCGGCACGGCTTCGAGTGCGACCAAATCTCGTTGTGTCCGCGTGGTGTCGAAGCCACAGCATGCGATGAAAATCACTTCCGGCTGTGACGATTCGATTTCACTCCAGCGCAATGTTCGAGATCGCTCGCCCGCACGGCCGAGCAACTCGGCGCCGCCTGCAAGCTCCACCAGTTCGGGTGTCCAGTGGCCGCATGAAAACGGCGGGTCCAGCCACTCAAGCAGCACGATGAGCGGGCGCCTCCGAACGACCGCGCTGCGTCCCGAAATCGCGTCAACCCGCGCGCGCAGATCTGCGATCACGTGCTGGCCGTGTGCAGAGACGCCAGCCGCATCGGCGACCAGCCGCAGGCAATCAATTACATCGCCGAGTGACCGCGGCGCTAGGTTGACCACCTGCGGCAGGGTCGACAACGACTTTGCAGCCGCCTGCACCTCATCGTCGGCGACCGCGCACACATCGCACAGCGCCTGCGTGACGAGCAAATCGGCGCGCAGCGACTCCAGCAGCGGCATGTCGAGCGTGTAAAGCGCCTGTTGCATGCGCAAGCGGTTGCGAACCAGGGCATCGATGTCGGCGCTGCCGGCATCATGCGAGATCAACGTGCGTGTGACTCGCGGCAAGTGCGAAACGTCAGACGGGTAGTCGCATTCGTGAGTAACGCCGACCAAGTGATCGCGAAGGCCGAGTGCACAGATGATTTCTGTGGCGCTTGGGAGCAGGGAAACAATGCGCATTGCGAGAATATAACTAAGCTCCTGCAAGCGCTCTACGGCTCCGGGGTGCGAGACGGGACTTCGCAGTCCTGGGTGTGCGTGAGGTCGTGCAAGAATGAGAACATTGTGACGATGAGATCGGTTACTCGCGAAACGGAACGCGAATTACTTTCACGTCATGTGCCGCCGCATTCCAATGATTTACAGAGCGTCGTTCGGGCACCCGATGCGCGGAGAATTTGCATTAACGGTTTCCGAAGCAATTGCGCGCAACTGAGTTTGCGTGGTGCTGTCGACGCCGCCAATAAATGTACCGCCGCAATACATTGCCTCTGTGGAAAATAAAACACTGAGTTCATGGCGTTTTTGCGTCGCGCCGATGATGGAATGGACTGACCGCCATTGTCGGTACTTTCATCGCCAGCTAACCAAACGGGCACGGCTATACACAGAAATGTTGACCACCGGCACGCTGTTGCATGGCGATGCCGCGCGACATCTTGCGTTCGATGCTGCCGAACACCCGGTGTCGTTGCAGTTGGGCGGGAGCGAGCCCGACGAGCTGGCGAGCGCAGCGAAACTCGGGGAGCGCTATGGTTACGACGAAATCAACCTCAACTGCGGCTGCCCTTCGGAGCGGGTGCAGCGCGGCGCGTTCGGTGCGTGCCTGATGGCAGAGCCGTCATTGGTAGCCGACTGCGTGAAAGCGATTCAGGACGCAGTGACGATTCCGGTGACGGTGAAGCATCGGATCGGCATCGATCGCCGCGACGACTATGGATTCGTGCGCGACTTTGTCGGTGCGTTACACGCTGCCGGCTGTCGCGTCTTTATCGTGCATGCACGCAGCGCTTGGTTGAAAGGGCTCAGCCCGAAAGAGAACCGCGAAGTACCGCCGCTCGACTACTCGTGCGTCCATCGCCTGCAACAGGATTTTCCATCAGCGCAGTTCGTGCTGAATGGCGGTATTGCAACGCTGAGCTCCGCTCGTGAGCACTTGGACGCTGCCGACGGAGTGATGCTGGGCCGTGCCGCGTATCACGATCCCTATCTGCTTGCGGGAGTCGATGCGTCGGTATTTGGCGATCTTTCGCCGGCGCCGACGCGCGAAGCAATGGTGCTGAAGATGACGCAATACCTGCAAACTCAGACGCGCGCAGGGGTTGCTCCGCGTCACATCGTGCGTCACATGCTGGGGCTGTTTCAGGGCTTGCGTGGCGCGCGACAGTGGCGCCGGACGTTAAGTGACGCAGACGTGCTACAGCGCTGCGGTGCCGACGTGCTGATGTATGCATTTGAAGCGGTCAGGAACCCGCTCGCATTGCTTCCTGCCGTCGCATGACTCGGAGAAATGTGAAACAGTGTGATGTATGGATGGCCGGGCAGTACGCAAAGAGTCGGTGAGTTGTCGTGTGTTGATCGTCGAGGACGAAGCAACGATCGCGCGTAATTGCGTGACGTTCTTCGAACTGCAGGGTTATTCGGTCGACATAGCCCACGACGGTGCGGCCGCCGTTGCGCGCCTTGCAAGCGACACGTTTGACGTAGTGGTTCTGGACCTCGGCCTGCCGCGGTTGGATGGCAAGCGCGTGCTCGATCATCTGCGGCGCGAGCTGTCGTTGGCGACACCGGTGCTGATTCTGACCGCGCGCGATGAGCTCGAGAGCAAGCTTGCATGCTTCGCGCTTGGCGCCGACGATTACCTTGCGAAACCGTTTTCGCTGGCCGAGCTTGAGGCGCGGGTCGCAGCGCTGCATCGCCGGGCGACCGGTGCGATCGTCGAAGATGTTGCGATCTCAGGAACGCTTCGTCTGGATCGCCGCACGCGGTCGGTTTCAGTGCAGGGCGTACCGGTGCGTCTGCCCCCACGCCCCATGCGTATTCTCGATTGCTTGTTGCGCGATCCGGGGCGAGTTGTGACGCGTGCCGAGCTTGAGGCGTTGCTGTGGCCGGATGGCGAGCGCGAAAGTGACGTGTTGCGCAGCCAAATTCATCTATTGCGACGCGCGTTGTCCGACGCCGGCTACGACGGACTGGAAACGGTGCACGGCGTCGGGTACCGGCTTCGCGCCGGAAGGCGCATCGCCATGAGCTCTGCAGGGCAGGATCAGCTGGGCGCTCGGTGCATTAGTCGCGCTGTTCGTCGTCGCACAAGGCGTGCTGGCCTATCTGTCGCTCGAAGAACAGGAAGACACGCTGGTCGACGAGATCGTGCTGCTGGAAACCAAACGGCTGGTCGCCCGCCTCGAAAGCGGTGAGCTCAAAACCGCGCCGGGAGTTTCAGAGATTGCGCTTGGCGGCAATTTTTCGGCGTGGCTGCTGGCAGGTGATCAGGCCGACACAGCTTCTTTGCCCGCTCGGTCGCGTGCCTTGTCTGCCGGACCGCATCGGATATACGAGGGAGATCAGGTATTCCATATTGTTGTTGCGCCCACTTCGCTGGGGCGGTTAATTGTGCAATATGACGCGACGCTTGAACGAGGACTTGGTTCGCGACTTCGGTACCCAACTGCTGATCATTGGCGCGTTGTGCATCGGTTTGGGCATCGTGCTGGCAAACATGCTGGCGCGGCTGGTGGTGGCACCGCTGAAGCGGTTGACTGAGCGTCTTGCGCGCTGGGCGCCAGGAAGCTCGACGCTATCGACCTCCAGCGACAATGAAGAAACCGCTTTGCTGGCGGCATTCGACCGCGTTCGCTCCAGCCTCGAACAAGCGGCGACGCGGCAGCGCGAGTTCGCAGCAAACATTGCGCACGAAATGCGCACGCCATTGTCGGCCGTCAGGACCGATCTCGAATTAGCCGCGCTGTCGCCACAGTTGACCGCAGAGGAGCGGGCGCGCCTAAACAGGGCCATGGCGACGATCGACGCCGCTGCCAGCACTATCGAATCGCTGCACGCGTTATCTTCGAGTCAACGCGGCAAGTTGGAGCGCATCGATCTGCACGAACTTGTCGCAGATGCATGGAGCAGCCTGGCGCAAGACGGTGACGCGCCGTCGCTACGTCTTCTCAACGAAGTGCCACGCGACGAAGTCATCGTCAGCGACCGACATGCGCTGTTGACGATCCTGCGCAATCTACTGCGAAACGCTGCCGAGCACGCCGGGCGCGCAACTTGTGTGGTCCGGCGCAATAGCGATGGGCTGACGATCGCCGACAATGGGCCCGGCATCGCAGCCGCCGACTTGCCGTTCGTATTCGAGCGCTACTTCCGCGGACGCCTGAACGACGCGCCGGGACAGGAGGCTTCGGATCGCGGACTCGGGCTCGCGATCGCGAAGCAGTCAGCGGAGGTCAACGGCTGGCGCCTGTCGGTCGATTCGACGCCGGAATCTGGGACGTGTTTTTCGCTAAATCTCTCTCCCGACACGTCGACTTAACGAAAATTTAACGAGGTCACGACGGTAGCTTTGACGCGGGCATAACTAGCCTCCGTTGTTGTGCTCCGCTCCGTCACGCATCTCCCTCGCACTGCACGTGGCCCTCGTGCCACTTGCGCTGGTTCTGCTCGCCTGGCTTGCTTCGTACAGCGGCCTGGACCGGACAGTCACCGAACTCTTTTACGACACAGTCGCTTGCGCGCTTCCCGGCGCACGACAGCTATTGGCTAGAGCTACTCGGCCACCGCGTGGCAAAGATTGCCATCTGGGTTATCGCCCTCGGCACGTTAACCGTGGCCTTTGCAACCGAGCGCATTCGACAAAACCCGCATGAACAGCGCGCGATTGGTCTTGCCGTGCTCGCGATGGCCCTCGGCCCGATGATGGTTTCGGCACTGAAATACACCACCAGTCATCACTGCCCGTGGGATTTGCGCGCGTATGGCGGCTTTGCCGATGTAAGTCGCGACTGGTTCGTTGCATCCGCTGATGCCGGCCGTTGCTTTCCCAGTGGTCACGCGTCGGCCGGTTTTGCGCTGATCTCGCTGTACTTCCTTGGCCACGCGATCAACCGCCCACGCGTTCGCGCGCGTCGGATTGATTGCGGCGATCGTTGTCGGAACCGCCTTTTCTGCCGTGCGCGTTGTTCAGGGTGCTCATTTCGTAAGCCACAACCTCTGGGCTGCGGCGATCGACTGGTTTGCCGCGGCGCTCCTATTTACCCCGCTGTTGGCGAGAAGACGCGAACATGAGCGCGATCACGTCGGCCGTGCATCCTCGGCGCGTGCTCGCGCGCTGGCATCCGGTTGTCTGCCGCGGAAGCACTGATTCTTTTCGTCGCGGCTATTCATTGCGATCGCAGACAACGTTCCGTTCTGGCGGGCGGTACTCCTCGGTCGGACCTGAGCAGTGCGTCGACCTGGTCTTTGGCCGTCTTAACGCTGCTGCTGTTGACGGCGGTGCACTACGCCGTGCTGGCGTCGATCTCGACCCGAATGACACTCAAACCCGTGCTGTGCGCTTCCTTGTTGATCGCAGCCTTGGTGGCGCACTACATCTCTCGCTACGGCATCGTGATCGATACGTCGATGATGCGCAACGTCCTGCAGACCGATGTGCACGAGGCGGTGGAGCTTGTCGGCATCGATGTCGCGGCGACGCTGCTTCCGCTCGCCGGCTCTACCGATCGCCCTTGTTGCGTTTACCCGAATCGCTGCACCCAGTCGACCTGCGTTCGCATTCCGCAGGGCCACCATCGCAATCGCCAGCGATTACCGCGGTGGTCGTCGCCTTTTTGGGGTTCAAGGATTTCGCACCCACGCTGCGCAATCACCCCGAAATTCGAAACATGCTGACGCCGGCCAATTTGTTGGTGTCCACAGCGCGCGCGCTGCGGCAGCGGGCCGTTCATGTGACAGCGGAACGCGAAGGCCCTGTGACGGTTTCACGCGGCCGCTGCTGCTGTTGCCGCCGCCAATGAACGTCCCGTCCTGTTCGTATTTGTTGTAGGTGAAACCGCGCGAGCTGCGAACTTTTCGCTAAACGGCTATGCGCGCGATACGAACCCGGAGCTTGCAAAGCTCGACATCATCAACTTCCCGCGCGCGCGCGCATGCGGAACGTCAACCGAAGTGTCGTTGCCGTGCATGTTCTCGCCTTTCGGCCGGCGTTCATACGATGAGGCGAAAATTCTCCGGCGTGAATCGCTGCCGCAGCAACTCGCACGTGCCGGAATTCGCGTCGTGTGGCGCGACAATCAGAGCGGCTGCAAAGGGGTATGCACCGGCTTAGAGGTACATACCTTCAACGATGCGAATGTGCCCGACCTATGTACATCTGGTCACTGCTTCGATGAAGTCTTGCTGCACGGAATGGAAGCGCTGGTGCGCCAGCCGCGCTCCGACCTGTTCGTCGTCCTTCATCAGCTCGGTAATCACGGTCCTGCCTACTACCGACGCTATCCTACTGAGTTCGCGCGCTTCGAGCCTGCGTGCCAGACCGACGCACTGCATCAATGCACCCAGCAACAGATCGTCAATGCGTACGACAACGCGTTGCGCTACACCGACCACGTTCTTGCGCGCGTGATCGCGTTTCTCGAGCAGCAGCGCGATCGATACGACGTTGCAATGGTGTACGTATCGGATCACGGTGAATCGCTGGGAGAGCGCGGGCTGTATCTGCACGGCATGCCGTACGCGATTGCGCCGAAGGAGCAGCTCGAAGTGCCGATGCTGTGGTGGATGTCGCCGGAATTCGTACGCCATCGCAACATCGATGTGTCCTGCCTCCGTCAGCGCGCTCGCCACGACGTCAGTCACGACTACTTATTTCACTCGATTGCCGGCGTTCTCGACGTTGAAACACCCGACAGAGACCGAGCTCTCGATCTGTTTGCAAAGTGCCGCCACGAGTCGGCGCAACGCTCGGCGGCGGTGTCGCGCTAGGGGAAGGAGTGCGGCTATGTCGGACACGCCTTCGGCAATTCCGCTTCGCGTTTGCTGACTTCCTGACTGGCTTTCTGCATTTGCTCGATCGTCGCGGCGCGGGTGTCCACTTTGTTGCGCGTCTCGATCGCTCGTGCAAGGTCACGACGCGCTCGCTCGCATCGGTCAACCACTTTTGCTTCGGCCTTCTCACGCTTTTCAGCAGTGCGTTTTTCTTCGGCAGCCTGTTTCTTTTGCTCTTTCTCTAGCTGCTTGACTTCGGCCACGTCTTTTTTGGCGCGATCTTTAGCAGCTTGCTGATCAGACACGCGGACTGGGGGCGACGTATCGACCTTGCGCACCGGCTTGGTACCCGCCGGGCATTCACGATTCGAATAGGTGACGGTGCCGTCTTTCGCTTCGCAGCGCTGTACCTGCATCTGCTGCGCGCTAGCATCGTTGACGACCGCGCCAGCCACCAACATGCACGAATGAAAAGAGGTTATGCCGCAACGTCACGCGCTGAGATCAGCAGCAATCGTGGCGGGAATGTGCGCGACTTTCATCGCGCACGAGTCTATCGAATAAGCGCCATTTGGGCGCGTTAGCTAGGGTTTGCAGCGGGGCGGATGCTACGGAATCGCCAACGCGCTGCGAACCGAATCGGCCGCGGTCTTGTTGAACCGATACTGGTAGTCGTAAATCTTGGCGCCGGCCTGATACAACTTGCCCGGACGCACGCCCGGCGTGCCCTTGCTCGGCTCGATGAATGCAATCTTGGCGGACTCGCGCTCGACGTTGGTGACGCCGGTGTCGAGCGGATCGACGTTGGCTGGGAACGAAAGCACCACCGCACGCGTGCCGGCGATCGTTTGCTCTTCCCACTCCCCTTCATCCAGTGCCTTGACGCCGTCACGGTCGCAGAACAAGGTGCCGGTCTTTGCGGCATACAACTCGACGTCCCCCTTCTTGACGCTGCCGGGTTTGAACAGCATCGCGTACGGCTTCGCACCCTTGCGGTCTTCGTACGCGAGGCAATAGGGAATCTGCTTGGAGAAATTGCCGACGAACTGTCCGGTGTTGCTGGCACCAGTGAACGACTCCCGCGCCGGCAGCATCAGCACGTCGTCGATAAACCGCGCGACGACCAAATACGCGACCGATCCTGGCGGGAAAACGGCACTTCCAACTTTGGCGGCTTCCTGCTTCAAATAGTTATCGGGCGTACGCAGAAAGGGTTGCATGTGCTGGCCGGCGACGTCAAACGCCTGCAGCGTGACCGCCACGCGTAACGGATTCTGTCCGGAGTAGATCATGTAGATCGTGCCGTCGGGCGCGGGAATCGCGAAGTTCGGACGGCCGACGGGACGGCGCTCGCCGTTCAGTACAAAATTGCCCGCGTCGATGTTGCTGTGAACAGCGCCGGTCTTCGCGTCGTTCGTTGTTTCGGTCAGCGCGTAGCGATTCTCCGCGCCGGGTTTGTCAGCCGCACGCAGATTCGCGACGCGTGCCCCGTAGATCAGATAGATGCCGTCCCCGCGCAAAGCATCGAGACCGGGATTGGGCAGCGGCTTCGCACCTTGTACTGGGCGCGGTTGCTTCAGTGGCCCGTATGTCTGTAGCTCGGTTGACAACTCGGTGGCGCCGGCGACGGTGCCCATTGCGACAGCGCGACGATCGCCATCGCGATTTTCTGATTGAGGTGCATTTAGGTGATCTCCGGCTGCGTTTGAACCACGCGGATCGTAACGAACACGCGAAACTCCAATGCTCGGAAAAACGGCGGGAATTCTCCCGCGAAGGTGGGACTCAAGTCGTGATCTCGATCAAACGACCTTGCCCGGGTTCATGATGTTCAATGGATCAAGCGTGCGCTTGATGGCGCGCATCAGGTTCATCTCGACGACCGACTTGTAGCGCATATTTTCATCACGTTTCAGTTGCCCGATGCCGTGCTCAGCAGAAATCGACCCCGAAAATCGCGTCACTTGATCGTGCACGCATTCGTATATCGCCGCTTGATGCTCAAAAAACAGATCTTCGTCCGTCCCCGCCGGCGGCATCACGTTGTAGTGCAGGTTGCCGTCGCCTAAATGGCCGAACGTCACCATTCGAATGCCGGGAAAACGCTGAGCGAGCAGCGCGTCGGTTTCATCGATGAAACGCGCGATCGAAGAAATCGGCACCGATATGTCGTGCTTGATGTTCTTGCCTTCGCGTGCCTGGGCTTCGGAGATCGATTCGCGCAGCATCCATAGCGAACGGCTTTGCGCTGCCGATTGCGCAATGACGGCATCGGCGATCAGTCGTTTTTCCAACGCCTGTTCGGCAAGCGTTTGCAATAGGGCTGCTGCGTGCTGCTCGTCTTCGTGATCGCTCAGTTCCAGCAGCACGTACTGCGCGATGCGCGCGCTCGAACGGTGAGCGCTGCTGCGGAAAATGTCGCGTCACCAATTGCAGGCACGTGGCAGAAAAGAATTCGAACGCGGTCAACGTCGGGCCGGCCGCCGTTTGCGCCAGCACCAGCAGCGACAGCGCTGCGGACACTGAGTCGAGCGCGAAAAGCGCCGTCACCTGTGAGCGCGGCAACGGAAACGTCTTGAGACACGCGGCCGTAATCACACCGAGTGTGCCTTCGGCACCGATGAACAGATCGCGCAGGTCATAGCCGGTGTTGTCCTTGCGCAGCCCGCGCAAGCCGGTCCAGGTCTCGCCCGAGGGCAGGACGACTTCGAGCCCAAGTGCGAGTTCGCGTGCGTTGCCATAGCGTAGGACCTGCGTGCCACCTGCATTCGTGCTCAAGTTGCCGCCGATCGTGGCGGTGCCTTCGGCCGCGAGCGAGAGCGGAAAGAGCCGGCCCGCCTCGTAAGCTGCTTGTTGAACATCGTGCAGCACGCATCCTGCATCGACCGTGATCGTGCCGTTGATCGTGTCGACTTCGCGCACTCGATTCATGCGCTTCAATGACAATACGACTGCATCTCCTGAAGTATCGGGCGTAGCGCCGCCTGCAAGCCCGGTGTTGCCGCCCTGCGGCACGATAGGTACGCGCAGCTCGGCGCACGCGCCGACGATCGCTGCAACTTCGCTGGTATTCGAAGCAAGTACAACCGCCTGCGCCCGTCCCGTAAAGCGGCCGCGCCAGTCAGTCAGATAAGCCGCCGTGTCCTCGGGCGCCGAAAGCACATGCGACGCTCCGACGATGTCGCGCAAGCGTGGCAGCAACATTAGCGTGCAGCCAAGCGCAGCGCGGCCGTGGCGAGCCGCTTGCCCAGTGCTACTGCCATGCGCCGTTCTTCGTCGGTCAGACGCACTGGCGACCGATGCGGTGCGACGTGGCTCGCGCCATAGGGCGTGCCGCCACTGGTGGTGGTCATCAGATCGGACTCGGTATACGGAATGCCCAGCACGAGCATTCCCTGATGCAACAGCGGCAACATCATCGACAGCAGCGTCGATTCCTGCCCGCCGTGCATTGAAGTGGTGGACGTAAAGACGGCGGCGGGCTTGCCCGCGAGAGCGCCCGAGAGCCACTGCGCCGAGGTCGAGTCGATGAAGTGCTTCAGCGGCGCCGCCATGTTGCCGAAGCGCGTAGGCGAGCCGAGCGCAAGTCCACCGCATTCGTCAAGGTCACGCAGCTCCGCATAGGGTGCGCCGTCAACGGGCACGCTCGGCATTGCGGTTTCGACGACGGTCGACACCGGCGGCACGGTGCGCAACCGTGCGTGCGCTCCATCGACCTGATCGACGCCCTGCGCCACCGCCTCGGCCAGTAGACGAGTTGCGCCGGTGCGCGAGTAATAGAGAACCAGGATGTCCACGCGATTACGGTTGAGTGATGCAGATAGGCGAGTTGTGCGGTTGCGCCATTAGATGATAGGTGCGGTGCGCTCGCTATTATCGCCGCACGATGCGCTTGAACCTCACCCCTTGGCTTGACCGTTATCCGTTGCTCAAGCGGGCGCACGATGTTGCGATCTTCGCGCAGCGGCGTGCCCGCGACGTCAAAATGGCGCAGGTCGCCGGCAGCTTGACGTTTACGACGACGCTGACGATCGTGCCGCTGTTTGCAGTCGCGCTCGCGCTGTTCACCGCGTTCCCATTGTTCGTCGAGTTTCGCGGAGCCGTCGAAAACGCGGTGCTGAAAGCGCTGCCTGGTCAAATTTCGGACACGGTGCTGCGGCTACATCAACGAGTTCGCGCTAAAGGCGACGCGGCTGACGGCAGTCGGGCTGATATTCCTTGCAGTGACCGCGATTGCGATGATGGTCACATTTGATCGCGTGATGAATGATATTTGGCGCGTCAAGAATCGGAGGCCGCTGACTCAGCGCGTGCTGATCTATTGGGCGATCCTGACGCTTGGTCCGCTGCTGATTGGTGCCAGCTTGGCGGCGAGTTCCTACCTGTGGTCGAAATCGGGCGATGCGATTACGGAACTGCCTCGATTGATCCGGGGTGCGCTTGACTACGCGCCGGTGATCATCAGCGGATTCGCCTATGCCGCGCTTTTCGTCTTTGTTCCGAACCGAAGGGTCGCGTGGCGCGACGCCCTGATCGGCGGCTTCATCGCGGCCATTCTGGCGGAAATTTTCAAGCATGCGTTTGGAGAGTTCGTCTCACGAGGGACGACGGGTTCGATCTACGGCGCGTTCGCGGCGTTGCCGTTGTTTCTGATCTGGATTTACCTGTCCTGGTACGCCGTGTTGTTTGGTGCAGCAATCACTGCGACCTTGCCGCGGATACGCGCGACGCGCTTTGCCGACGAGTTGCTGGCAGGCAATCAGTTCGTCACTTCGGTCGCATTGCTGAAGGTGTTGCTGCAGGCCAAGCAGAACAAGGCGCCTGCGGTGAGGCCTGTGGAGCTCGCACGGCAAATTCGCATGTCGATCGACGAGACCGATTCGCTGCTCGAGGCGCTTGAAAAGTTGGGATACGTCAGGCGACTGGCGGTGACTCGCGCCGGCCGCCGCAGTGACCACGACTGGATGCTGATCTGCGACGAAAATACGATGACGCTTAAGCCGTTGTTCGAGCATTTTGCGGTTGACCCGGCCAATAGTCTGATCAATACCGATGCGCTCGGCCTGCGCGCGATGCGCACGCGATGGTTTCAATCGGACTGGCTGAAGGCTCCGCTCGCAGACGAGCTCGCGGATCAGAAGCACTAGGAAGCGGCGGCTAGAGCCGAATCTTGCCGGCCCACGTATTTGCGTACATCACCCAGTCGCCGATGAAGCTATAAAGCGGCTGCTTGAACGAAGCCGGCCTGTTCTTTTCAAAAACGAAGTGGCCGATCCAGGCGAAGCCGTAACCGCAGAGGAGCGCGGCGAGTAACCACCACGGATTACGCGTGACTATCGCGGCGACGATGAAAGCGAGCGCGAATGATGAGCCGGCAAAGTGCATGCGCCGGCAATTGCGGTCGCGATGCTCAGACAGATAGAACGGATAGAACTCGCGAAAGGTCGCGAACCGCTGCGGGGTTACCTGAGTTTCGCTCATGGGCGATCAATCTACCGCTTCTTTGCGCGGCGCTCAAGACGGCGCAACGGTCAGCACCAGCGCCGCGGCACAAAGCACGAGCGCTCCGGCGATTCGATCGGTGATCCGGGCGTAGCGCGGGTTCGCCGCCAGATGCGCGGCGCGCGACGCGAGATAGCCGTACCCGCCTAGGATCAGCAATTCCGGCACGATCGACCCGATGGCAAGCCAGATCATCTGTGCACCCACCGGCAGGCTCGGGTCGACGAACTGCGGCAGGATCGCGACGAAGAAGATCAGCGTCTTCGGATTGGCGAGCTGCAGCGTAAAGCCCGAAAGAAAAATGGAGCGCGCAGAACGGTCGCGCGACGCAGTGTTGGATGCGGTAATCGGCGATGCGCGGCCCAGCAGCGCCGATACGCCGATGTAAACAAGATAGAGAGCTCCCAGCCATTTGACAGTAACGAAGAACGGTTTGGACGCTACGAGCACCGCACCAAGCGCGGTAGCCGACACGGCGAAGTAGAGTGCATTGGCAGCCAGCACGCCGAGCGCGGCGAACAGCGAGCGGCGCGCACCGTGTGTTAGCCCATACGCAATCACCAGCATCACGGCCGGACCCGGCGACAACGACAGCGCCGCTTCGGTCAGCAGGTAAAGCCAGTAAGTGTCCCAGTTGATCGAGGCAGGCAGCACGTCGGCGTCAGGCTGCCGCGCGCTCGAATACACGCGAGGCGAAGAGCTGCAATGCCTCGCGCACGCCATCCGGATTTTCAGCCATCAACGAATGCCCGGTACCGGGCAAACTGACGACCGTCGCGTCTTTGCACGCATCGATCAGCGGCTGCGCAGAGCGTGCCGGCGTCATCGAGTCAGATGTGGCAAGGATGAAGAGTGCCGGGCAGGTCAAGTCGGCAGCAGCTTGTGGGCCATGTTGATAGGTATTGCAGGCATTGAAGTCAGCGTGCAGCACTTCAGCCGCCGTTGCGTTTCGCAACGCGCTGCATCAGCCGCAAATTGCTCCACACATTCGAGAATCCGGGGCCCGGACTCGACGGCTTGCGATCGAACGCGCTGATAGAAGCGCTGTGCGACCACACGTTGATCATCTCCATCGCCTGCGGCGGTGAGCTCTTCGTTGCGTCGAGCAGTGCGTCCGACACGCGCATCGGAGAGGCGGCGGCTATCAGGACGACACCGTGCACCTTGTCACGAAGTGCTGACGCGAGTTCGAGTGCGATCAGCGACCCCATGCTGTGACCTACCAACATCACGCGCTGGGCACCGGCGGCCTTCACAGCGCCGGCAATCAGTTCGGCCATCGATTCGATCGTCGTTAACGGCGGTCCCGCGCTTCGCATGTGGCCTGGAAGATCGAGCGCGAGCACGCCATAGCCGTGATGCGCCATATATCGACTTTGCAGAATCCACACGCTGTGATCATGTTCGCCGCCATGCAGAAATACGAGGGTCGGCAGCTCGGGATCGAACGCCTTTCCGCCGGTATAGGCATACAGCCGCGGCGTTTCAAACAAATCCATCAGCCGGTCTTGACGGCGCGCTTGAGCGCCTGCTGTAAGTCGTCCAACAGATCAGTCGCGTCTTCCAGCCCGACCGACAGTCGGATCGTGCCCTGCATGATGCCGGCTGCTGCCAACTCGTGATCAGGAACGCGAAAGTGCGTTGTCGACGCGGGGTGAATCACCAGCGATTTCGCGTCGCCTACGTTCGCAAGGTGCGAAAACACGCGCAGAGCTTCGACGAACGCGCGTCCGGCGTCGCGAGAGCCTTTCATGTTGAAACTGAATACCGCGCCACAGCCGCGTGGCAGGAGTTTTTGCGCCAACGTGTGGTCCGGATGCGACGGCAACTCTGGATACGCGACCGATTCGACCATCGGATGATCGGCCAAGAAAGCGACGACCTTGCGCGCGTTGTCGACGTGTCGCTGCATGCGCAGTGGCAACGTTTCCAGGCCTTGCAACAGGAAGAACGCCGTGTGCGGACTCATGCACGCGCCGAAATCGCGGAGCCCTTCGCGTCGCGCACGCAGCAAGAACGGCGCGACCGTGCTTTCCTCCGAGAAATTCATGCCATGAAACCCGACGTACGGCTGCGTCAGCGTCAAAAATTTTCCGCTCGCGAGCCAGTCGAATGTGCCGCCATCGATCAACACACCACCAATTGCAATGCCGTGACCTCCGATAAATTTGGTCGCGGAGTGATAAACCAGATCGGCGCCGTGATCGAACGGTGTCATCAGGTACGGCGTAGTAAAGGTGGAATCGACCAGCAGCGGGACGCTGTTCTCGTGGGCGATCGCACTCACCGCCGGAATATCGAGCACGTCGAGGCCGGGATTGCCGAGCGTTTCGCCGAACAGCAAGCGGGTGTTGGTGCGAATCGCCGAACGCCACGCGTCAAGATCGCGCGGATCGACAAATGTGGTGTCGATTCCAAACCGCGCTAACGTGAAGCCGAGCAAATTGTGCGAGCCGCCGTATAGGGCGCGGCTGGCGACGATATGCGAACCCGCACCCATCAGTGTGACGATCGCAAGGTGCAATGCTGCCTGCCCGCTCGCCGTTGCAATCGCCCCGACGCCCTTCTCGAGCGCCGCCATGCGCTCTTCGAACACAGCCACCGTCGGATTCGAAATGCGCGAGTACACATGACCTGCGCGTTCCATGTTGAACAGTGCGGCCGCGTGATCGGAGTCGTCGAACACGTACGACGCCGTCGCATAAATCGGCACCGCGCGGCTGCCGGTGGCCGGGTCCGGCGGCTGACCCGCATGCAATGCAAGCGTGTCGAAGCCAGGATAGCGGATGGTCATGCGATGCGAGTTTACGCAAACACATCGGGTGCGCTACGCGCAAGTGCCAAGTAACGTTGCGTAAACTCGCACCGCACTTTATGGACACCAGAGCCGTTCTTCACCCACCCGTCGAGCCGTATGACCAAGGCATGCTGGCGCTCGACGACGTGCATACGATGTACTGGGAGACGTCGGGAAATCCGGCGGGGGCACCGGTGCTTTTCGTGCACGGCGGGCCGGGCGGCGGATGTTCGCCGGAGCACCGGCGTTTTTTCGATCCTGAATTTTTTCGCATCGTGCTCTTCGACCAGCGTGGCGCAGGCGCTTCAACGCCGGTCGGCGAGGCGTTCGGCAATAACACGGTTCAGTTGATTGCCGACATCGAGAAGCTGCGCGAATACCTCGAAGTTGACCGCTGGCTGATTTTCGGCGGCTCGTGGGGCAGCACGCTTGGACTCGCCTATGGCCAGGCGTATCCGCATCGCTGCTCCGGTTTCGTGCTGCGCGGCATCTTTCTCGGCCGACAGAGCGAGATCGACTGGTTCCTGTACGGACTTCGCGCGATATTTCCTGAAGCGTGGCACCGGTTCGCCAACATGCTCCCGCCGGCCGAGCGCAAGGATCTGCTGAAAGGCTATGTGAAGCGACTGTTCGACACTGATGCGCGTGTATATCTGCCGTTTGCGCGCGCGTGGAGCGAATACGAAGGTTCATGTTCGACACTGCTGCCGAACCCTGAGCTGGTGCGGCACTTTGCCGACGAAGCGCTTGGTCTGGCGCGCATGGAAGCGCATTACTTCGCCCACCAGTGCTTTCTCGAGCCGAACCAGCTGCTGAACAATCTGGATCGGATACGGCATCTGCCGGCTTCGATCGTGCAGGCGCGCTACGACATGGTGTGCCCGATCGTTAACGCCGATGAGCTGGCGCGCGCCTGGCCGACGGCGAAGTACACGGTCGTGCCTGACGCCGGGCATTCGGTCTGGGAGCCGTCGGTCAGCGCTACAGTAGTCGCGGAGGTCGACCGCATGAAGCTGCACCTCGCCCGATAGCCGAGTGAGCGCGGTTCTTGCCCGCAATCGGGGTGCTTGTTGCTTCCTTCACCTGGGGCTACGATCGTTCGCGTCACCGTAATTCGACAGGAGAAACCATGAAAGTCGCCGACATACTCCGCGTCAAGGGCACTGCGCTCTATACGGTGACGCCTGACGCGCCGCTTGCGGACGCGGTCAATCTGATGGCTGAACTGGATATCGGATCGGCGGTGGTCATGCAGTTTGGCGAGCTTGCGGGAATGCTGACGTTCCGTGAGGTGATTAATCGGCTGCATTCGAACGGCGGTGCGATCGGCGACATTGCGACACGCGCTGCGATGGACCCCGCGCCGTTAACCGTTACGTCCGATACCGACATCATGGAAGTGCGCCGGCTGATGTTGGAGCGGCACGCGCGCTATCTGCCCGTGATGGACGGCCGAACTCTGGCGGGTGTCATCTCTTTTTACGACGTGGCCAAGGCGGTGCTCGAAGAACAAAGCTTCGAAAACAAGATGCTGAAGGCGTACATCGGCGACTATCGCGAGCCCGAAGAAGCCCGCAGCTGAGTGGAGCCGCACGGCACAGATCCGCTGACAAAGCCGGAGCCCGGCCGACTCTCCGAAGGCTTTCGCGTTGCCGTCATCGGCGCGGGCGTTGCAGGTTTATCTTGCGCGCGGATGCTTGCCGCACGCGGTGCCAAGGTCACCGTATTCGAGCAGGGCCGGAGGCCCGGCGGTCGTGCCGCTACGTTGCGTACCGAGTTCGGCAACTTCGACCACGGCGCGCAATATTTCACCGTGCAGGGTCACGCATTCGAGCGCGCTGTCGCGCAGTGGCTGCAAGCGGGCGTCGCCAAGCGCTGGTCCGGCCGCATCATTGCGGTCGAAGGTGAGTCGAGCGAGGACAAGACAGCATCGGCGACGCGCTACACAGGCGCTGAAGGCATGATCTCGATTGCGAAGCACCTGTCAGAAGGAATCGATGTTCGGCTCGACACGCGCATTGGCTCCGTTCTACAGACAGGAATGCGATGGTCGTTGCTAGACGAAACGGAGCGCTCACCGGCGCCGGGTGGATTCGATGCAATGGTGCTTGCGATGCCGTCCGCGCAGGCCGCGCAACTGGCGGGTGTTCCTGGCACCCTGGTGCAGCATCTGCGCATGGTCGAGTGGCGTCCCTGTTGGGCTGCGCTTTTGACACTGCAGGTCGCCAGCGGCTTTGATTTTGCCGGAGCGTTCGTCAACGACCACGCCGCGTTGTCATGGGTCGCGCGTGACCACGACGAATCGGGCAGCGAACGCTGGGTGTTACACGCTACCGCGAACTGGACGGTTACTCATCTGAACATGCCGAGTGACGACGTAGCGGCGCTGCTTGCGCAGGCGCTGGCCGAGCGCTTTAACTTCGGATTCCGGCCAGCTTACGTAGCGGCGCATCGATGGCTGTATGCAACTCCGGTGCGGCCACTGCTTGAGCGCTATTTGTGGGATGCGAAGTTGCGGATCGGCGCGGTGGGCGATTGGTGTCAGGGCCCGCGGCTCGAGGGTGCGTTTCTATCCGGCGACGCGCTCGGCGCAGCGATTACGCCTTGAGTTTACGTTCTGCGTTGTCACTGCTTCACGAGCGGCGTTTTGCACCGCTGTTCTGGGTGCAGTTTCTGGGCGCTGCGAACGACAACGTAATCAAGTTTGCATTCACGTTGCTGGCGACCTACTCGGCGGCCACCTGGGGCGGGGTCGACCCGCATTACGCGGGGTTTTTGATCGGGGCGCTGTTCATCGCGCCATTTGTTTTGTTCTCGGCCACCAGCGGGCAAATGGCGGACAAGATGGAGAAATCCCGACTGATCCGACTGTTGAAGGATGCCGAGATTGCCGTGATGACGCTGGCCGCGATCGGCTTGGTCTTTCAATGGTCACCGCTGATCTACGTTGCGATATTTCTGATCGGCTTGCAGGCGACGGTGTTTGGCCCGGTTAAATATTCGTATCTACCGCAACATTTGGATGCGAGCGAGCTCACGCGCGGCAACGGCTTGGTCGAAATGGCCACGTTCGTTGCGATTCTTCTCGGGACGATGCTAGCCGGCCTGCTGATCGAGGCGTATGCGGCTACCGGTGCTGCGGTCGTCGCGATAACCGTCGTATTGCTCGCAATCGTCGGACGAGCGGCCGCGCAGTTCATTCCACTTTCGCCCCCGGCAGATGCGTTGCTGCGAATCAACTGGAATCCTTTTTCGGAGACATGGGCCAATTTAAAACTCGCGCGACGCGACCACACGGTGTTCAACTCGATCCTCGGAATCTCTTGGTTATGGTTTTTTGGATCGGTCTTCCTAACCAGCCTTGCGCCGTTCGGGCGCGAAGTGCTGGGCGGCAACGAAGCGGTTGTTACGTTCCTACTCGCTGTGTTTTCGATCGGCATCGGCGTCGGTTCGCTGTTGACCGATCACTTGTCGGGCCACAAAGTTGAAATCGGGCTTGTACCGCTGGGCTCCATCGGCATGACAGTGTTCGCGCTCGATCTGTATTTCGCGTCGCGCTCAATGATGCCCACTGGAGCGCTGCACTCGGTGACCGAGTTCCTGGCGCGTGATGGTGCATGGAGAATTGTCGTCGATCTGGCGCTGTTATCGGCCTTCGCTGGGTTCTACTCGGTGCCGCTGTATGCGCTGATACAAAGCCGTGCGGACAGAACCCACGTCGCGCGCATCGTCGGTGCCAATAACATTCTGAATGCGTTGTTCATCATTGTGGCTTCGCTTGCGTCAGCGGCGCTGCTCGGCAGCGGACTGACGATTCCGGAACTATTTCTGGTCGCGGCGCTGATGAATGCCGCAGTAGCGACCTACGTCTATTTACTAGTGCCCGAATTCTTGCTGCGCTTCATCGCGTGGCTGGTCGCTCACGCACTGTATCGAGTCCGCGCGGTCGGGACCGAGCGCTTGCCAGAGGCGGGTCCGGTCGTGCTCGTTTGCAATCACGTCAGCTTTGTCGATGCAGTTGTCATCATGGGGGAAAGCCCGCGGCCGATCCGCTTCGTTATGGATTACCACATCTTCAGAATTCCGATACTCCGCACTTTCTTCAATCAGCTGAAGGCAATCCCGATCGCGTCGGCGAAAAAGGATCCAGACACGTTGCAGCGCGCTCATCAAAGCATCCAGCAAGCCCTCGAAGAAGGCGAAATGGTTTGCATCTTTCCTGAAGGCCGGATCACCGACACGGGTGAGCTGTATCCGTTCAAGCAGGGCGTGAGCCGCATCGTTGAGCGCAATCCGGTGCCGGTGATTCCGATGGCGCTGCGAGGACTTTGGGGATCGTTTTTCTCTCGCTACGGCGGCGAAGCGTTCTCATTGCCGGTGGATGCGCGACTGCGGCGCGGATTTCGCTCCAAGCTCGAGCTCGTCGTCGGTGAACCCATTCCACCGGCGATCGCGACTCCGGAGTTACTGATGCAGCGCGTGCAGGAGTTACGCGGAGCGCAGAAATAGAAGTACGAATGTGAAACCGTGCACAATCTGACGCGATGTCTTCCACGTTCGGTCATCTGTTTTGCGTTACCAATTTCGGCGAATCTCACGGCCCTGCGATCGGCTGCGTGATTGACGGCTGCCCGCCGGGAATGCCGCTGGCCGAATCTGATTTGCGACGCGATCTGGATCGGCGCAAGCCGGGAACGTCACGCCACG
Organism: uncultured beta proteobacterium; assembly: GCA_963807155.1. Taxonomy (GTDB): domain Bacteria; phylum Pseudomonadota; class Gammaproteobacteria; order Burkholderiales; family Burkholderiaceae_F; genus JACCZX01. The sequence goes on along the minus strand of CAWEAZ010000031.1, from coordinate 406,980 downwards.
TTACGCAACGGCGCGAATCCGACGAGGTTGAGATCTTGTCGGGTGTGTATGAGGGGCAAACCACCGGCACCCCAATCGCACTGTTGATTCGCAACGAAGATTCGAAGGAGCGTGATTACGAAGATTTGATCGACACTTTTCGCCCGGGGCACGCCGATTACACGTACTGGCGCAAGTACGGTTTGCGCGATCCGCGCGGCGGCGGCCGGTCGTCGGCGCGCTTAACGGCACCGATGGTCGCCGCTGGCGCCGTCGCAAAAAAGTGGCTGCACTCGAAGTTCGGCACCGAAATACGCGGCTGCATGCAGCAACTGGGCGAGATTCGGATTCCGTTTGTGAGCTGGGCCGAGGTCGAGACCAACGCTTTCTTCGCTGCTGACTCGCGTCTGGTCGCTCAGCTTGAAGACTATATGGATGCGTTGCGCAAGAGCGGCGACTCGGTCGGCGCACGCTTGCGAGTGGTCGCCACCCACGTGCCCGTCGGGCTCGGGGCGCCGTTGGCTGCCAAGCTGGACGCGGACATTGCGCACGCGATGATGGGAATCAACGCAGTCAAAGGGGTGGAGATCGGCGCTGGGTTCGCCGCCGTCGTGCAAAAAGGGTCGGAGCACGGCGATGAAATGCTGCCGGAAGGCTTTGCCGGCAATAACGCAGGGGGCGTACTCGGCGGGATCTCCACCGGGCAGGACATTGAGGTGTCGATCGCACTGAAGCCGACATCGAGTATCCGGGTTCCACGGCGGTCGATCACGCGCGGGGGAGCGCCGACCGTCGTCGAAACGCACGGTAGGCACGATCCCTGCGTAGGAATTCGCGCGACGCCGATTGCGGAGGCGATGCTGGCCTTGGTCCTAATGGACCATGCGCTGCTGCATCGCGCGCAAAACGGTGATGTCTCGCACGAGATAGCAGCGATTGCCGCACGCGCGACGGAGTAAATGCTGACGCGGCAGTCGGGGCGTCAACCGTTAGATTGCCAGGAGTTTGCGCTATGAACTTTCTACTACGTGCCGTACCTTTTGCCGCTCTGACGTTACTCGCCGCCTGCGAAACGGTGCAAACCACTGAGGCGGGCGCGGTTGGAGTGACACGCGAGCAGCGCGTGACGACGCTGGTGAGCTCGCAGGAGATCGAACAGCAGGCGTCCAAGGAGTACGCGCAACTGCTGGCAGAAGCGCAAAAGAAAGGGCTCCTGAACCGCGACCAGCAGCAGGTTGCGCGCGTGCGCACGATCACGCAGCGGCTGATTCCGCAGGTCGGCGTGTTCCGCAAGGACGCGCTGCAATGGAAGTGGGAGAGCAATGTTCTGACATCGAAGGACATCAACGCGTGGTGCATGCCGGGTGGCAAGATGGCGGTCTATTCGGGCCTGATCGAGCGACTGAACGCCACTGACGACGAGCTCGCCGCCGTGATGGGGCATGAGATCGCGCACGCGTTGCGCGAGCACGCTCGTGAGCGGATCGGTAACCAGATGGCGACCAGCGCTGCGTCCACCGTTGGAGCGATTGCACTCGAGATATTTACCGGCGTGCGCGTGGATCCCGACCTTGCCAGCTCAGTGCTCGGAGCCGTCACAGTGCTGCCGAACAGCCGGCAGAATGAATCCGAAGCCGACATCATCGGCGTCGAGTTGATGGCGCGCGCCGGTTATGACCCACGCGCGTCATTGAGCCTCTGGCGCAAGATGGGCCAGGTCGCCGGCGGTGGTGGCGGCCCCGAGTTTCTGTCGACGCACCCGAGCGGCGAGACCCGGCTGCGGGAACTGCAGGGCTACGTCGACAAGGTCATGCCGCTGTATCAGGCGGCCAAGCGTTAGGCGACCACAAGTTCCGCGCGCGCGATCCATTGCGTCGCGCGCGCGAGTTCATGGGCGATGCCCGTAGCAGGCGTCGGCTCAAACTTTAGTGTCAGCGCGGCTTGCTCATCGGGGCTCATCCGAGAGAACAGAAAGTCGCGGCGATTGTTGGGGTCATCGCGCAAATACAGTTGAGTCGCGAAGGGTGACCCCGTGGCCGGTTGTACCCGGACATGAATGTGAGGCGTGCGGCCCGGATACGCGATCGGCTTGATCGTGCGAAAGTGGAACGCACCGGTGGCATCGGTTCGTGCCACACCGTAACCCTGAAAGTTCGGATCGCGTTCGGTTTCGGCGCCGCCGGCCGGATGGTGATACACCGCGTTTGCGTCGCACTGCCAGATCTCCACTGCCGCGTTAGTCAGCAGTTGACCGCGGCGATCGAACACGCGGCCGGTCAGATAGATCGGCACGCCCTTGGTCAGCACGCGATCACCTTCAACTCGCAACAGATCCGCATCTGTCTCAGTGGGGCGTTCAGCTGCGTTGCGCGGATAAAAAGGGCCCAAGGTTTGCGATGGGCTGACGCGCATCGCCCCGGACGCCGTTTGCGCTACGGCTAAGGGCGCAAGCAATGTGCCGGCCGCGCCAGAGAGAAAGTGTCGACGCTGCAGCGTCTTTGCGTTATTTGGCCTCGGCTTCATGTCACCTCCTGAGTGCGTGTTCAGACCCATGGACCACGCCGATGTTCCGCTCTCGGATGGCATAATCGTTCGAGTATGAATGCCGCTCGCACTCTGCACTCTCGGACGCTTTACGACAAGCTTTGGGACGACCATGTCGTGCACGTCGAAGACGACGGCACCACGGTGCTCTATATCGATCGCCACCTGGTGCACGAAGTGACGAGCCCGCAAGCGTACGAAGGCTTACGGCTGGCGGGCCGGGCGCCATGGCGTGTCAGCTCGATCGTTGCCACCGCCGATCACAACACGCCGACCACGGGCTGGGAGCAGGGTTATGCCGGTATCGACGATCCGATTTCGAAGGAACAGATCGTTACGCTTGATTCGAACATTCGCAGCTTCGGGGCCGCAGCCTACTTTCCGTTTCTCGACAAGCGTCAGGGAATCGTGCATGTAATGGGGCCGGAGCAGGGTGCCACGTTGCCCGGCATGACGGTGGTGTGCGGCGATTCGCATACCAGCACGCACGGTGCCTTTGGCGCGCTTGCATTCGGCATCGGCACCAGCGAAGTCGAGCACGTGCTGGCGACGCAAACGCTGTTGACCAAGAAAGCCGGCAACATGCTGATCAAGGTTGACGGACGCCTGCCTACTGGATGCACGGCCAAGGACATCGTGCTGTCGGTCATCGGACGCATAGGCACCGCGGGGGGCACGGGACTTGCGATTGAATTTGCGGGCGATGCGATCGAAGCGCTGTCGATGGAAGGCCGTATGACCGTGTGCAACATGACGATCGAGGCCGGTGCGCGTGCCGGGATGGTCGCGGTCGACGAGAAAACGATCGAATACGTGCGCGGCCGTCCGTTTGCTCCGTCGGGTGAACAGTTCGAGCAAGCAGCGAGAGTCTGGCGCACGTTGCGCTCAGATCCGGACGCGAAATTCGATCGCGTGCTCGAATTGCGTGCCGAAGAAATCAAGCCACAAGTCACATGGGGTACGTCGCCCGAAATGGTGACGACGATTGACGGCTCGGTACCCGACCCCGAAGCCGAGCGCGATCCGGTCAAGCGCGAAGGGATCGAGCGTGCTCTCGACTACATGGGATTAACGCCGAAGACGCCGGTCACCGGGATATTTCTCGACAAGGTGTTCATCGGCTCATGTACCAACTCGCGCATCGAGGATTTGCGTGAAGCTGCGTGGGTCGTCAAGCGGCTCGGCAAGCACGTTGCGGGAAATGTGAAGCTGGCGATGGTCGTGCCCGGATCCGGACTGGTCAAGGCGCAGGCCGAACGCGAAGGACTCGACAAGATTTTCCGCGGCGCGGGTTTTGAGTGGCGCGAGCCCGGTTGTTCGATGTGCCTGGCAATGAACGCGGACCGGCTCGAACCGGGCGAGCGCTGCGCATCGACCAGCAATCGCAATTTCGAGGGCCGCCAGGGAACCGGCGGCAGGACACATCTGGTTTCACCGGCGATGGCGGCTGCCGCCGCGATCGAGGGACACTTCGCAGACGTTCGGAAACTTAACTGATGAGACTCGAATGAAGACACTGCTGCTGATGCTGGCCGCCGTATTCACGCTGGTCGCCTGCCAAACGATGGAAGGTTTCGGTAGAGACGTCGAGAAGCTTGGCTGCAAAAATCGAGGAAAAGGCGAAGAGATAACTTCGATGGAGAAGTTTGATATCCACACCGGGTTAGTCGCGCCGCTTCCGCGCGCCAATGTCGATACCGACGCGATCATCCCAAAGCAATTCCTGAAGTCGATCAGGCGGACCGGCTTCGGCCCGAACCTGTTCGATCAATGGCGTTATCTGGATCGTGGCGAGCCCGGGATGGACAACAGCAAGCGCCCGCTGAATCCGGAATTCGTATTGAACCAGCCGCGCTACCAGGGCGCATCGATTCTGCTGGCCGCAAAGAACTTCGGCTGCGGCTCGTCGCGCGAGCATGCGCCGTGGGCATTACTGCAATTCGGATTTCGCGCTGTGATCGCCCCGAGTTTTGCTGACATTTTTTTTAACAACTGCACGAAAAATGGGCTGGTGCCGGCGGTACTGCCTCAGGCCGTTGTTGATCACCTGTTTGACGATGTCGCAGCGAACATCGGCTACCGCTTGACGGTCGATCTGCCGCGGCAGCGCGTCGTCGAACCCGACGGCACCGAGCATCCATTTGAAGTTACGCCGTTTCGAAAGCATTGCCTGCTGAACGGCTTCGACGATATCGAACTGACCTTACGGCACAGAGACAAGATTGCCGCGTTCGAGAAGAAACGCTTGACCGAGCAGCCCTGGCTCGTGAAAACGAGCTAGCGCCCTCCGATGAACATCGCAGTGTTGCCCGGCGATGGCGTCGGCAGGGAAGTTGTTGCCGAAGCCGTGCGAGTACTCGAAGCACTCGAAGAGCGCTTCGAGTTTGAGTTCGCCGACGTTGGTGGCGCTGCCTATGAAGCGCACGGCCATCCGCTGCCGGATTCGACATTGAAGCTGGCGCAATCGGCTCAGGCCGTTCTGTTTGGTGCTGTTGGCGACCCGAGGTACGACACACTCGATCGTCAGTTGCGCCCTGAACAAGCCATCCTTGGCCTGCGCAAGGAGTTACGGCTGTTCGCCAATTTTCGTCCGGCGATCTGCTACCCCCAGTTGACTGCAGCTTCGAGCTTGAAGCCCGAGTTGGTGTCCGGTTTGGACCTGCTGATCGTGCGCGAGCTGACCGGCGATATTTATTTCGGGCAGCCGAGGGGTTTGCGTTCAGCGCCGGACGGTCCATTTGCCGGGGCGCCAGAAGGTTTTGACACCATGCGCTACAGCAGGCCTGAAATCGAAAGGATCGCACGCACCGCGTTCGACGCCGCACGGAAGCGCAAGCGCAAAGTGACCAGCGTCGACAAAGCCAACGTGCTGGCGACGTCGCAACTGTGGAGGGAAGTCGTCACCGAAGTGCACGCCGGTTACGCGGATGTCGCGCTCGATCACATGTATGTCGATAATGCCGCGATGCAGTTGGTCAAAGCGCCGAAGAGCTTTGACGTGATCGTCACCGGCAACCTGTTCGGTGACATTCTTTCCGACGAAGCGGCGATGCTGACGGGCTCGATTGGCATGCTGCCGTCGGCATCGCTGAACGACCGTGGCCAGGGCTTATATGAGCCGTCGCACGGCAGCGCACCTGACATTGCAGACAAGGGGATCGCCAATCCGTTGGCAACAATCCTGTCGGCAGCCATGATGCTGCGGCACTCGCTCGACCTCGCCGCCCACGCGGAGCGGGTCGAGACTGCAGTCAAGCGTGCGTTGGCCAGTGGGGTGCGAACACTCGACATCTGGAGCGAAGGCACGCGCAAGGTTGGCACGCGCGAGATGGGTGATGCGGTAATCAATGCATTGAGGCAAGCATGAAGGTGGGAATTGTCGGTTGGCGAGGCATGGTGGGCTCTGTGCTGATGCAGCGCATGAGCGCGGAAAAAGATTTTGACCTGTTCGACTCGGTGTTCTTTAGCACGTCAAACGCTGGAGGTGACGCGCCACCGGTTCCGCGTGGCGATCGCACGCTGAAAGATGCAAGTGACCTGAAAGCGTTGGCAGCGTGCGACACGATAGTCACGGCGCAGGGCGGCGACTACACGAACGAAGTATTTCCCAAGCTGCGGTCGGCGGGATGGAATGGCTATTGGATCGATGCAGCCTCGGCGCTGCGTATGAGCGACAACGCCGTCATCGTGCTGGATCCGGTAAACCTTCCAGTGATCAAAGACGCACTCGCTCGCGGCGTCAAGGACTACATCGGTAGCAATTGCACGGTGGGGTTGATGCTGCTCGCGCTCGATGGGCTGCTCAAAGCGGATCTGATCGAGTGGGTCACGGCGATGACCTATCAGGCTGCGTCGGGCGCCGGCGCGCCGCAGATGCGCGAGCTGATCGAACAAATGGGACAGCTGCATGCTGCCGCGCGGGATTTGCTGTCAGACCCGGCGTCGGCGATTCTGGAAATCGATCACGCCGTATCAATGACGATGATGTCGGATCAATTCCCGATACGAAGCGTCGGTGCGCCACTGGCGGGCAGCCTGATCCCCTGGATTCACACTGATCAAGGCGACGGCATCAGCGGCGAGGAGCGGAAAGCTGGCGCTGAAGCCAACAAGATTCTGGGCCGACCCGCGATGGGCGAGCCGGGGTCGCTGGTCGTCGAAGGGTTGTGCGTACGCATAGGCGCGATGCGGTGCCATAGCCAGGCGTTAACGATCAAGTTGCGCGCCGATCTGCCGCTGAGCGAGATCGAAAGGATCCTGGCCGACGCCAATGAGTGGGTCACCGTAGTTCCTAACAATCGCGAAGACAGCATCCGCGAACTGTCGCCCGCGAAAGTCAACGGCACGATGAGCATTCCGATCGGACGCCTGCGCAAGCTCGCGATGGGGCCCGAATACCTGTCTGCATTTACTGTCGGTGATCAGTTGTTGTGGGGCGCGGCGGAGCCGTTGCGTCGAATGCTCCGGCTGTTGCTGAACAAGTTGTAGGGGCGGGAAGCGGGGTGTTGCTATTCGCATTTGCGATCGGCATTGCTGACAAAAAGACGTGAGTTACGGCTATTTCTAAGCTTGCGACGGTAAGTCCATGATGTTATGTTCGAAAAACGTTGCATCCCTTCAGGGGGCGGAATGCCATCCCACAATAAATTTGCGCGCGCGCCCCTATGGTGCGCGCTTTCACTTGCGCTTGGTCTAGCAGTCGTCAGCCCGCTGGCTGATGCCGCGGGGCTCGGGCGCCTGAACGTCACCTCGGGACTGGGGCAGCCTTTACGGGCCGAACTCGAGGTCACCTCCGTCGGGCGCGATGAGCTGCCGACGTTGCAGGTAAGAATGGCTCCGCTGGCCGCGTTTCGAGCGGCCAACCTCGAATTCAATCCAGCGCTTACCAACCTTCGGTTTGCACTCGACAAACGGCCCGACGGCGGTTACTTCGTTCGCATCACTTCAGCATCCCCGGTCAACGAGCCGTACCTTGATCTGATGGTCGAGCTGACCTGGGCGACCGGCCGCGTGATCCGCGAATACACGGTACTGCTCGACCCGCCGTCGCTGCGCGCTGAAGCCCCGGTGGTGCCGCCGGTGGCGGCAACGTCAACGCCGACCGCACCTTCGGTGGTGCCACCGACGACGACGCGGCCCTCGACTGCCCCATCAACTCCCAGTTCGCCGGGCCTAGCCACAACTCCGCCGGGAACACCGGCAGCTTCAACACGGCCTCCTGCCACTGCTGCCGCTACTACGGCACCGCGCGCCACGGGTCCGAGCGAAGGGTCATACGTGGTCAAGTCGGGCGACACGCTGGGGGCGATTGCGGGGCGTAACAAGCCGGCCTCGGTATCACTCGATCAGATGTTGGTCGCAATGCTGCGTGCCAATCCGGACGCGTTCGTTGCAAAGAACATGAACCGGTTAAAGGCCGGCGCGACGCTGACGATTCCTTCCGAGTCGGAAGCCTCCGCGCTGGCTCAGCCAGACGCCCGGCGCGAAGTCGTGGCTCAAAGTGCAGACTTCGCTCAGTACAAGAGCCGGTTGGCCCAGGCGGCTGGCTCGGCTCCAGTTGTTGCGACTGCACCGCCGGCTGCCGCAGGTTCGGGCCGAGTGACTTCGCAGGTTCAGGACAAGTCTGCGCCGGTTGCACCCAAGGGCGATCAGTTGAAGATTGCGCGCGCCGAGCAGAAGTCCGCCGCCGCGGCCGCTGCCGCCGCGAAGGCTGACGAAGCCGCAGCGAAGCAGCGCGCGATTCGTGAAGAACAGGAGCGCGCCGCGCAGTTGAAGAAGACGAACGACGCGATTCAAAAAGCGCTTCAGGTTCAAAGCAAGGCGGGAGCTGCGGCTCAGAAACAAGCGGAGAAGGGTGCGCCTGTGACGGCAACGGCGCCCGCTGCCGTGTCGCCGCCACCTGTCGCTGTCGCGCCGCCGGCACCGATGCCGGCTCCGCCGTCGGTTACACCGGGTGTGACCACACCGTCGCCAACGCCGGTCGCGCCGGTGACACCCCCGGGCGTGCCGCCCACGACCGCGACGCCTATCGACGCCAGCAAGTCGGCACCGCCTGTGGCGGTCACGCCTCCGGCGACTACGCCTTCTCCGGCGGTGACGCCCGCGCCTGTTGTTACTCCCGCGCCGGCGCCGGCAAAGAAAGCGGCACCGCCGCCCCCGCCACCGCGTGAGGAGCCGGGCTTTTTCGCCGACCTGCTTAACAACACGACGACTCTGCTTGGCTTGGTCGGTATCGTCGCTTTGCTTGCTGCGCTGTTTGGTTGGAGCTGGTACCGCAAGCGTAGAGCCGAGAGCGCCGATCGCTTTAAAGATACCGGCGAAGGCACCCAGGCGAACTCGATGTTTGGCGCCACCGGCGGGCAGAGTGTCGACACCGGAACCAGCACGTTTAATTCGAGCTTTATTCCGGCGGCGTCACAACTGGACTCAAACGAAGTCGATCCGGTTGCCGAAGCCGATGTCTATATAGCGTACGGGCGCGAAGAGCAGGCCGAAGACATCTTGAAGGAAGCACTGCGCCTGCAGCCCGACCGCCACGCGGTGCGGGTCAAGCTGATGGAAATCTACGCGCGTCGGGGCGACAAGACATCCTTCATGGCGGTTGCGGAGGAACTGCGTGATCGCACCGGAGCGACCGGTGAGGATTGGGAGCGTGGAGTCAAACTGGGTCGCACCGTAGATCCAGCGCACGCGATGTTCGCCGGCGCGGTGTTGGGTGCAGGCCTGAGCGATGCGGCTCGTGGTCCGACCACGGGCTTCCGGCTCGATCCGAATACGAACACGCGAAGCCGCCCATCGACCTTGGGTGGCGGTGCGACTGGCGGACTCGACCTGGGCGGACTAACTGGCGCCGGCAGTTCGGTCATGAGTCGCGATACGACCTCAAGCGTGCCGCCGTTGACACAAATGGTGGTCGACACGCGGATGGGCGACAGCAAGATGCAGGTCGAGACGAAGATGCCGGCCGACACGAAGATGTCCGGTCCGTCGACCACGTCTGCGCCTACGACGCAATTTCGAGCGACGTTGCCAGGCGGCGAGCAAGCTCAGAAAAACGGCGCAGCGGGAGCGCCGGTTACCGGTGCAGCCACCGACTTCGGTTCGCTCGATTTCGATCTAGGCCCGACACGCATGGGCAACCTCGACGTCGCAACACGCATGCCGGACTTGGACGCAGCGCCCTCGCGCGCTGAACCCGAGGTGTTCGCGGCGACAACGCCACAACGAGCGGAGCCACCTGCGGTGTCCGACATGGACTTTGCGCTGCCGAAGGAAAAGTATCAGCCAATGGCGCCAACTGCGACCGGCGTCGGTGCGATTCCTGACTTGGATCTGAATATTCCGCCGCCGACGCGGATGCCGGTTGCTCCGTCGACCCGCATGCCCGTTGCACCTTCGGCCATGATGGAAGAAGCGCTGTCGCGCCCGACCGTCATCGGTGTGAAGCAGTCATCGGCGGTCGGCAGCCTGCCGGATGAACAGGCTGCAAGGTTGACGGCCAACACCGACCAGGCCACCGTTCCGCTGATCGATTTCGACTTGTCCGCCGTCAGTCTCGACGCGGCCACGAAGCGCGGTGAAACCGAGCCGGGGAGTGCGCTGGCGCAACAAATGGCAACCAAGCTCGATCTCGCACGTGGTTACATCGATCTGGGCGTCAAAGACGGTGCGCGTGAGTTGCTCGACGAGGTGATGCGCGACGGCACGCGCGAGCAGCGCCAGGCCGCAGTCGATCTGATCAAGCAGATCGAAAGCTAGAAACTGTGAGCCGGCGCAGCCGGCTCACAGTCCCTTCCGATGCGCATTGCGCTCGGCATCGAATATGACGGCGCGACGTTTACCGGTTGGCAAACGCAAACGGGTGGGCGCGGCGTGCAGGACGCGATCGAAAGCGCACTGTCGCAGATTGCCGGCAGCGCGATCGCAACCGTCTGCGCAGGCCGCACCGACAGCGGTGTTCACGCGCTCGATCAGGTCATCCACTTCGACACCGATGCCGGGCGGCCACTAACAGCCTGGGTCCGCGGCGCTAACCGGTTTCTTCCCGCATCAGTTGCGGTTCAGTGGGCGCGACCGGTAGGCGACGATTTTCACGCTCGCTACGGTGCACGCCGCCGACGCTACGACTATTGGATCCTGAATGCGCCAGTACGATCGCCGCTGGCACATGCACGTGCAGGCTGGGTTTTTCGACCGCTTGATGAGCATGCAATGGTGCAAGCGGCGACGCACTTGGTTGGCCGCCATGACTTCACATCGTTCCGCTCGGCGGAGTGCCAGGCGGCCACGCCGATGCGACAGATAGAGGAGCTGCGGGTTGAGCGAAGGGGAGCTCTCGTACGGGTTAGCGTCACGGCGAATGCCTTTTTGCATCACATGGTGCGCAACATCGTCGGAGCACTCGTCTACGTCGGCGTTGGCAGGCGGCCGCAGAGTTGGATCAACGATGTGCTGCATGCGCGCGACCGGACGGCAGGTGCGCCCACGTTTTCGGCGGCCGGGTTGTATCTGGCGCGGGTCGAGTACGATCCTGCGTTGGGCTTGCCGGCTCCCGGTGCCGAGCCGATCTGGATTGATGCGTACACGAATCAAGATTTGCGGGCTAACGCGCGAGGCTGACGTGGCCGCCGCCGTGGCGGCCGGCGCCGACGCGATCGGGTTCGTCTGTTATCCGAAGAGTCCGCGCTACGTTGCACCGATCCGGCTGCGTGCGTTGGGCCGTGAACTTGGTGTATTCGCGGCACCCGTGTTGCTGTTCGTGAATGCTGCTTCCGACTTGGTCGAAGGCGCGCTTGAAATGATGCCGAATGCGTTGCTGCAATTTCATGGCGACGAACACGAACCCGCCTGTAGCCGGTACAAGCGCCCGTACATACGTTCAGTGCCAATGACCGATGACACCGATCTAACTGTTTTCGAGAGCGAATTTGCATCAGCGGCCGCGCTGCTGGTTGACGCCCCAACCGATGACTTCGGCGGCAGCGGCCAGACGTTCAACTGGTCGCGCCTGCCCAAGAAGCGCGCCAAGCCGCTGGTGCTCGCCGGAGGGCTAAACGTCGACAACGTCAGCGCCGCAATCGCAGAGGTGCGTCCGTACGCAGTCGACGTCAGTAGCGGGGTCGAACAGCAACCGGGCAGAAAGAGCACGGCGAAGATCGAAGAGTTTATTGCCGCGGTACGGCGTGCCGATCAACGCGCATGAAGCCATACGACCTTCCTGATTCTCGCGGCCATTTTGGCCCTTACGGCGGAATCTTTGTCGCCGAGACGCTGATGCACGCGCTCGACGAGTTGCGCTCGGCGTATTTGAAGTATCAGCACGATCCCGAGTTCGTCGCTGAATTTCAGCGTGAGTTGAAGCACTTCGTCGGACGCCCGAGCCCGATCTATCACGCGCGGCGCTGGTCCGAGCTGCTCGGCGGCGCGCAGATCTATTTGAAGCGCGAGGACTTGAATCACACCGGCGCGCACAAGATCAACAACACCGTCGGTCAGGCGCTGCTCGCTAAACGCATGGGCAAGCCGCGCGTAATCGCGGAAACCGGTGCCGGGCAGCACGGCGTCGCAACCGCGACTGTCGCGGCACGCTACGCGATGGAATGCGTGGTTTATATGGGCGAGGAAGACATGGCGCGGCAGGCGGCCAATGTTTATCGCATGAAGCTATTGGGCGCGACCGTAGTCCCGGTCAGCAGCGGAAGCCGCACGCTGAAAGATGCGCTGAATGAAGCGATGCGCGACTGGGTCACCAACGTCGAAAATACTTTCTACATCATCGGCACCGTTGCCGGCCCGCATCCGTACCCGATGATGGTGCGCGATTTCAACTCGGTCGTCGGCAAGGAGTGCATCGAGCAGATGCCCGAGATCGCCGGACGCCAGCCCGACGCTGTGATTGCGTGCGTCGGTGGCGGCAGCAATGCGATGGGAATTTTTTACGACTACATCTCGCACAAGGATGTAAAGCTGATCGGGGTTGAGGCCGCGGGCGAAGGGCTTGGGAGCATGCGCCATGCAGCGAGCCTGCAGCGCGGCGTGCCCGGCGTGTTGCACGGCAATCGCACGTATCTGCTGCAAAACGACGACGGCCAGATCATGGAGACGCATTCGGTCAGCGCGGGCCTTGACTACCCCGGGGTTGGCCCTGAGCACGCGTGGCTGAAGGACGAGCACCGCGCCGAATACGTCGGCGCCACTGATGAAGAAGCGCTGAAGGCGTTCCACGATTGCTGCCGTATCGAAGGAATTATTCCGGCGCTCGAATCGAGCCACGCACTCGCGCACGCGACCAGGCTTGCGCCGACGCTACCGAAGGATTCGATTTTGCTGGTCAATCTCTCCGGTCGGGGTGACAAAGACCTGCATATCGTCGCCGATCGTCAAGGTATGAAGTTCTGATGTCGCGCATTGCGGGCCGCTTTAACGAACTACGCGCTCGCGGTCGCAAGGGGCTGATTGCGTATGTGTGTGCCGGCGATCCCTCACGTGCGTCAACCGTGCCGGTGCTGCATGCATTGGCGCGCGCGGGCGCGGATGTTATCGAGGTGGGTGTTCCGTTTTCGGATCCGATGGCTGACGGACCGGTGATTCAGCGTGCCGCCGAACGTGCAATTCGCAATGGCGTGGGCCTGAAGGACACGATCGCGATGGTTGCCGAGTTTCGAAAGTCGGACACGGTCACACCAGTCGTCCTGATGGGATACGCCAACCCAATCGAGCGTATGGGGCGCGCCGAATTCGCCCGTGCCGCACAGGCTGCCGGAGTCGACGGTGTGATCGTGGTCGACTATCCACCGGAGGAGGCGGTTGAATCGTCGGCGCAATTGAAGGCGGCCGGCATCGATCCGATCTTCCTGGTGACGCCTACGACGACCGACGCACGAATAGCGGCGATCGCGGCGCAGGCGGCAGGGTTTCTGTATTACGTCAGCTTGAAAGGCATCACCGGTGCTGGACATCTCGACGTTGCTGCTGTTGCGTCTCGGCTGCCTGTGATCCGGCGCTACACCGGCCTGCCGGTTGCAGTGGGCTTTGGCATCCGTGACGCCGCGAACGCGCAAGCGGTGGCGCAAGTAGCCGATGCAGTCGTGATCGGCTCGCGCATCATTGAGGAAATGGAGGCTGTTTCGAACGAGCGCGCGGTGCAAGCCGCCGAGAGTTTGTGTGCCGGTATTCGAACTGCGATCGACAATGCGCCAGTCGTGCGCGCGGCATAAGGACAATCAATGAGCTGGATCGACAAGATTTTGCCGCCGCGTATCAAACGCGAAGAAGGTGCTGCGCGCAAGACGGTGCCCGAAGGCCTATGGACCAAGTGCCCGGGCTGTGAGGCAGTGCTCTACACGGCCGAGCTGCAAAAGACGCTATTTGTCTGTCCTAAGTGCGCGCAGCACATGCGCATCGGCGCACGCGCGAGGCTGGACGCGCTGCTCGACGCCGAAGGCCGTTATGAAATAGGCCAGGAGATCCTGCCGGTCGATGCGCTGAAATTTCGTGACAGTCGCAAGTATCCTGAGCGCCTGCAGCAAGCCATGGAAGACACCGGCGAGACCGATGCTTTGATCGTCATCGGCGGTTCGATTCGCGCATTGCCGGTCGTGGCTGCGTGTTTTGAATTCGACTTCATGGGCGGGTCGATGGGCTCGGTGGTCGGTGAACGTTTCGTGCGTGGTGTGCAGACGGCCATCGAACAAAAGGTGCCGTTCATTTGCATCACATCGACAGGCGGCGCACGTATGCAGGAAGGCCTGCTGTCGCTGTTGCAGATGGCAAAGACCACCGCGATGATTGCGCGTCTTGCTGACGCGAAGCTGCCCTTTATCAGCGTGCTGGCTGATCCGACAATGGGTGGCGTGTCGGCCAGCTTCGCCTTCATGGGCGATGTCGTAATCGCCGAGCCCAAGGCGTTAATCGGCTTTGCGGGGCCGCGTGTGATCGAGCAGACGGTGCGTGAAACGCTCCCCGAAGGCTTTCAGCGCTCCGAGTTCTTGCTGACCAAAGGCGCAATAGACATGATCGTGGATCGGCGCCAGATGCGCGACGAGATCGCTCAGCTGCTGGCATTACTGCAACGACAACCGGCGGAAGCATTGTCGTAACGAACGCTGACAGAGTCTTTGATCGACGATTGGCTTGCCCGCATCGAGACGCTGCACGCCAAGCCGATCGATCTCGGCCTCGATCGGGTGCGGCAGGTTGCGAATCGACTCGATCTGCGGCTTGACGTCCCAACCATCACGGTTGGCGGCACCAATGGCAAGGGCTCAACATGCGCGATGCTTGACGCGATGCTGCGCGCCGCCGGCTACCGCGTCGGGCTGTATACGTCGCCACACCTGTTGCGCTTCAACGAGCGCGCGCGAATCGATGGGGTCGAAGCCGACGATGGCGCGCTGATAACCCAGTTCGAAGCCGTCGAGCGCGCCCGCGCCGATATCACGCTCACGTACTTCGAGTTCACGACGCTGGCGATTTTGCGGCTGTTTGCTCAGTCGAAGCTGGACGCAGCCGTGCTCGAGGTCGGACTCGGGGGCAGGCTCGACGCGGTCAACATCGTCGATGCCGATGTTTCAGTCGTCACTTCGGTGGCAATCGATCACGTTGACTACCTCGGCGCGACACGAGAGCTGATCGGTTCCGAAAAGGCCCACATCTATCGCCCGAGCCGGCCGGCGATATGCAGCGATCCTGAGCCACCGCAATCGTTACTCGATCATGCGCATGCAATTGGCGCAGACCTGTGGCGCTTCGGACGCGATTTCAACTATCAAGGTGATCGCCAGCAGTGGGCTTACGCCGGCCGTCACATGCGCCGCGCGAGTCTGCCGTACCCGGCGTTGCGCGGCGCCAATCAGTTGCTGAATGCCTCGGGCGCGCTTGCGGCGCTTGAAGCACTTGCGCTTCGCAACTTCCAGTGTCGCAACAGGCGGTGCGACAGGGGCTGTTAACGGTGCAGCTGCCAGCGCGATTCCAGGTGCTGCCCGGCCAACCTGCGATTGTTCTCGACGTCGCGCACAATCCGCACGCAGCGGCGGTGCTTGCGGAAAATCTCGACATGATGGGTTTTTATCCGCGCACGCACGCCGTGTTCGGCATGTTGAATGACAAGGACATCGGCGGAGTCGTCGCGAGAGCTCGGCGACAGAATCGATCATTGGTATACGGCGCCCACCAGAGGTTCGCGCGGCGCTTCTGCCGCCACCATTGCACGCCACATCCGGGCGGCGATACCTGCTGCCGTCCGTCACTGAGCATGCAAGCTTTGCGGACGCATTGACTTCAGCGCGTGAACACGCGAAGGCCGATGCTAGAATTTTGGCGTTCGGTTCTTTCGTTTCTGTGGCTGAAGTGATGCGCGCAATCACAGAAACGAGTGGAACGCCCCAAGGCACCGTTTCGCACGCAACACAATCGCACTAGCGCCAGTCTCGCAGGGAGTATTGATGGCCTTCTGGCGCCGCAAAGACAACGTAGTCGACACTCCAGCAAGACGTTCGTCCTCAACCTCCGCCGGTCGGATTGAGCCGGCCGATATCGTGCGCGTCCGCGCGCGGCGAAGGCTGATTGGCGCGGCGGCGCTGCTGTTAGCGGTTGCGATAGTGGTTCCCATGTTGCTTGATCCCGAGCCCAAGCCTGCCTCCGACAACATCGCAATCGACATCCCGAGCGAGAAAACACCGTTTACCCCGCGCCTGACACTGCCGCCAGTGCCGGCGCCTGAGAGCGTTCCGGTCGCTCCACCTCAGGAAGTAGCTCCGCCGATACCTGAAAAGGCCGAATCCCGCCGCCAAAGCCATTGAGGGGAAGAAGCGTTGAAGAGCGGCGCGCGCGTGCGCTGCTGGAAGGCAAATCGAAGGCAGGAACGGCCGGAGCAAGCGACAAAACGGCGCGGTTTGCCGTGCAGGCAGCCGCCCCCGCGAGCGAAACAGCGGCACGCGATCTTGCGGACCGGCTGAAAAAGTCCGGACTCGCCCCATATATGGAAAAGGTGGAAACCAAGCAGGGCGCACGCTACCGCGTACGCCTAGGCCCGTATGCGTCGCGCGATGAGGCCGACGGCGTGCGGAGCCGCTTGAAAGCACAGGGCATCAGCGCGGACTTGATTACTCTTTAAAGCCTATTGCATCGATGCCAACCCTGCGTACGATGCGCATCGCGACAGCGCGAGGAGACACTCGATGTGCGGCATAGTCGGTGTAGTGGCCACCGGCCCGGTCAACCAGTTGCTGTACGACTCCCTGCAGCTGTTGCAGCATCGCGGCCAGGATGCGGCAGGTATTGCAACCGGCTCGGGCAGCACGTTTTCGATGTGGAAGGGCAGTGGAATGGTGCGGGAAATCTTCCGCACGCGAAACATGCGCAACCTGACCGGCAACGTCGGCATTGCTCATGTGCGTTATCCCACGGCGGGCTCGGCGTTCAGCGTCGAAGAGGCGCAGCCGTTTTACGTCAATGCACCGTTTGGAATAACGCTGGGGCACAACGGCAATCTGACCAATGCGGAACAGCTGAAAAGCGAAATGTTCCGCATCGATCGTCGCCACATCAACACCAATTCGGACTCGGAAATCCTGTTGAACGTGCTGGCGCACGAGCTGCAGGAGGGAACGTCCAGCTATACGCTCGATCCGGCGACGATTTTTCGGTCGGTCGCGGCGCTGCACCGACGCGTGCGCGGCGCATACGCGTGCGTTGCGCATATCGCCGATCACGGCATCGTCGCGTTTCGCGACCCGTACGGAATCCGCCCACTGGTCTACGGCGTCAACGAAACCGACGCCGGTACCGAGTATCTGGTCGCTAGTGAATCGGTCGCGCTCGAAGGGCTGGGGTTCAAGTTCGTGCGCGACGTTGCGCCAGGCGAGGCGATCTTCATCGATATCGACGGCAACTTTTATTCGCAGCAGTGCGCGGAAGCTCCGACGCTGAATCCATGCATCTTCGAATATGTTTACTTCGCGCGACCGGACTCGGTGATGAACGGCGTTAGCGTGTACAGCTCGCGTCTAAAAATGGGCGAGTACCTAGCGGAGAAAATTCGCAAGCAAGTTCGCACCGGCGATATCGACGTCGTGATGCCGATTCCCGACACGTCGCGGCCGGCGGCGATGCAGCTCTCGGCGAGGCTTGGTTTGGAGTTTCGTGAAGGCTTTTTCAAGAATCGTTACGTGGGGCGCACGTTCATCATGCCGGGTCAGGCAGTGCGAAAGAGAAGCGTTCGACAGAAGTTGAGCGCGCTGCCTACCGAATTCAAAGGCAAAAACGTTTTGCTGGTCGACGACTCGATCGTGCGCGGGACGACTTCGCGCGAGATCGTCAACATGGCGCGCGAAGCAGGTGCCAACAAGGTGATTTTCGCGTCAGCGGCGCCGCCGGTGCGATATCCGAACGTCTATGGCATCGACATGCCGACGCGCAGCGAGCTGATTGCGCACGGGCGTTCCGACGAAGAAATCCAGCGTTTGATAGAGGCCGACGGTCTGGTGTATCAGGACATCGACGCAATGAAGCGCTCGGTGTCCGAACTCGGCCCGCATCTGACCAATTTCGAGGCGAGCTGCTTCGATGGCGTCTATGTCACGGGTGATGTGACGCCGGACTATCTGGACCGGCTGGAGGCCGCACGGGAGCTCGCCGCCATCGCGGAGAGCGATCCGTACTCGCAACTGAATCTAAACCTAGCCCAAGCCGACTGATGTAGGTATTATTCGCTGACGCGCCGATTTGAATCAGCTTGCGGGCGCTTAATAAATACGGCTAAAGCGATGGAGGCCCAAGCTTCAATGAGCCCGCCGAGCTGATTCGACAACCAGTGAGGCGGGTTTTTTATGTCTAAGAAAATTGACGAGGCAGGTGACTTCGAAACGCGTGCCGTACGCGCCGGCACCGAGCGGTCGCAGTTCAACGAACACAGCGAAGCGCTGTTTCTGACGTCGAGCTTCGTGTTCGACAACGCCGCCCAAGCGGCCGCGCGTTTTTCGGGTGCCGAATCCGGCAACGTCTACTCGCGCTTTACCAATCCAACGGTGACGATGTTCGAGCAGCGCCTGGCGTCGCTCGAAGGCGCGGAGGATTGCCTGGCGACCGCCTCCGGTATGGCGGCGATCATGGCGACCTGCCTTGCGACGTTGCGCGCCGGCGATCACGTGATCTGCGCCGCCAACGTTTTCGGCGCGACGATTCAGCTGTTTTCCAACGTGCTGTCGCGGTTCGGTATCGCAGTGACGTACGTCGACGCCACCGACATGCAAGCGTGGCGTGCGGCCGCCACTGCAAACACACGGCTGCTCTACTGCGAAACGCCGTCGAACCCGCTAATGGAGCTCGTCGATCTGACGCAGTTTGGTCATTTTGGACGGGCGATCGGCGCACTTTCGGTCGTTGATAACTGCTTTTGCACGCCGGCGTTGCAACGCCCGTTCGAGTTCGGCGTCGATGTGGTGATTCATTCGGCAACCAAGTATCTGGACGGACAGGGCCGGGTGCTGGGTGGCGCCGTCCTCGGATCCAGGGCGTTCATTCGTGATCAGTTGTTGCCGGTACTTCGCAGTAGCGGGCCGAGCCTCTCGCCGTTCAACGCCTGGGTGCTGCTCAAAGGGCTTGAAACGCTTGCGATACGTATGCGTGCGCAAAGCACATCCGCGCAGGAGCTGGCCGAATGGCTCGAGGGTCGGCCCGAGGTCGCGCGTGTGTACTTTCCAGGATTGCAATCGCACCCTCAAGCGGCGCTGGCTCGCCAACAACAATCGCAAGCGGGTGCCGTCGTCGCGTTCGAGGTCAAGGCCGAGAGTTCGGACGCGCAGCTACAACGTGACCGAGCGTGGCGCGTGATCGATTCTGTACGCACGATGTCAATCACCGCGAATCTAGGCGATACCCGGTCGACGATTACACATCCGGCGACGACGACACACGGCCGGATTACGTCCACCGATCGCGAGCGCGCCGGGATCACCGAGGCCCTGATTCGCATCGCGGTTGGCCTCGAATCTGTTGCGGATTTAAAGCGCGATCTGGCACAGGCGTTGAAGCGCCACTGATTTGCTCAGGGGGAGGGTCCTTGGTGGGCCCGGTGGGCCCATTGACCATCCACGACGGGGGCCGTACAATTCCTGACCAATTTGATCGGGAATTTTGCGAGCCCGTGCAGGTCGAATTTGCACGGTTCAGCTAAACCGAAGCGATATGAGACTTACTACAAAAGGCCGTTTTGCAGTCACCGCGATGATCGATGTCGCACTGCGGCAACATGAAGGACCGGTCACCCTGGCGGGCATTAGCGAGCGCCAGCGGATCTCGCTTTCATACCTGGAGCAGCTGTTCGGCAAATTGCGCCGGCGGCGGCTGGTCACTAGCACGCGAGGTCCGGGCGGCGGCTACCAGTTGGAGCGACCGATGAATCAAACGACCGTGTCGGACATCATTTTTGCGGTCGACGAGCCGCTGGATGCCACGCAATGCGGCGGCAAGGAAAATTGCCACGATGACCAGCGTTGCATGACGCACGATTTATGGGCGAATTTGAACGTGCGGATGCTCGACTATCTGGATTCGGTCACGTTGGCCGATCTGGTGGAGCAGCAGAATCAGAAAGCGAACGCCAGCAGGACATCGGTCGCGGTGCTGCATGACAGCCGTCTGCAGCCTCGCGCGAAGAAGCCGATGGTCGTCAACGAACAGGCCCAAGGGTAACGAATGCAGCTTCCGATCTACCTCGATTACTCAGCGACGACGCCAGTCGACCCACGCGTCGTCGACGCGATGATTCCGTGGTTGCGCGAGAACTTCGGCAATCCCGCATCACGTAGCCATTCATTCGGTTGGACAGCGGAGAAGGCGGTCGATCAGGCACGCGAGCAGGTAGCGGCGCTGGTCAATTGCGATCCGCGAGAGCTGATTTGGACATCGGGTGCAACCGAGTCGATCAATCTGGCGCTGAAGGGTGCGGCGCGCTTCTACAAAGACAAAGGCAAGCACTTAGTTACGGTCAAAACCGAACACAAAGCGACGCTGGACACGATGCGCGAGCTGGAGCGCGACGGCTTCGAGGTGACGTACCTGGACGTCGAGGAAAACGGCCTGGTCGATTTCGCGAAACTCGAGGCGGCATTGAGGCCCGATACGATTTTGGTATCGGTGATGTACGTCAATAACGAAATTGGAGTCATTCAAGACATCGCAGCGATCGCCGAGCTGACCCGTTCGCGCGGCATCGTGTTCCACGTCGACGCCGCGCAGGCGACCGGCAAGATCGTTGTCGATCTCGCGCAGCTGAAAGTTGATCTGATGTCGTTTTCGGCGCACAAGACGTACGGTCCAAAGGGTGTGGGCGCGCTGTTTGTCAGACGCAAGCCGCGCGTACGGCTCGAAGCGCAAATGCACGGTGGCGGGCATGAGCGGGGACTGCGGTCGGGCACGTTGCCGACGCATCAGATTGTCGGCATGGGCGAGGCGTTTCGCCTGGCGCGTGAAGAAATGGCGACCGATAACGAACGTATTCGCATGTTGCGCGATCGTCTGTGGGCGGGCATTTCGCAAACCGAGCAAGTGTTCCTGAACGGCGATTGGGAGCGGCGCGTGCCGCACAACCTGAACGCCAGCTTCAATTTCGTCGAAGGCGAAAGCATGATCATGGCGATGAAAGACGTCGCCGTTTCTTCGGGTTCGGCTTGTACTTCGGCCAGTCTGGAACCATCTTATGTATTGCGCGCGCTGGGTCGCAGCGACGAACTCGCGCATAGCTCGATTCGCTTTACGGTCGGGCGGTTTACGACGCCGGAAGAGATCGACTTTACGATCGATCTGGTGACGCGGCAGGTGGCGCGGCTGCGCGAGATGTCTCCGCTGTGGGAGATGTATAAGGATGGAATCGATTTGAGTACGGTGCAGTGGGCAGCACACTGATTGCAAACTGAGGCAGAGGCAACAATGGCATACAGCACGAAAGTTATCGATCATTACGAGAATCCGCGCAACGTCGGATCATTCGACAAGAGTGACGATCATGTCGGCACCGGAATGGTCGGTGCGCCGGCATGCGGCGACGTGATGAAGCTGCAGATCCGCGTCAACGAGCAGGGCGTGATTGAAGACGCGCGGTTCAAGACTTACGGCTGCGGGTCGGCAATCGCGTCGTCATCGCTGGTGACCGAATGGGTCAAGGGCAAGACGCTCGATCAGGCCGGCACGATCCGCAATACGCAGATCGCCGAAGAGCTGGCATTGCCCCCAGTCAAGATTCACTGCTCGATCCTGGCCGAAGATGCGATCAAGGCCGCTATCGACGATTACCGCGCCAAGCACGGCGGAGCAGAGCAAGCGCGGGTGGAGAAGCAAGCGGCATGAGCGAAGCAGCAGCACAGGGAGTAACGATGACCGAACGCGCGGCACAGCATGTCGCGGGTTATCTGGCCAAGCGCGGTCGTGGCATCGGCTTGCGGTTAGGAGTGCGCACGACCGGGTGCTCGGGCATGGCGTACAAATTGGAATATGCCGACGTCGCACAGCCCGAGGATCGGCAGTTCGAGAGCCATGGCGTCAAGATATTCGTAGACCCCAAGAGTCTGGCGTATATCGACGGTACCGAGCTCGATTTCGCGCGCGAAGGGTTGAACGAGGGGTTCAAGTTCAACAACCCGAGAGAAAAAAACCGCTGCGGTTGCGGTGAATCCTTCAACATTTGAAATCTGAACGCGCAATAGGCGCGTTCCGGCGCGCATGTTCCTTCCTCCGGATCACTTCCAGCTTTTTGACTTGCCACCGCGCTTCGCGCTCGATATGGTGGCTTTGGATAGCGCCTATCGAAGCGTGCAGGGGCAGGTTCATCCCGACCGCTTTGCTGCCGGTACCGCCGCAGAGAATCGAGTCGCAATGCAATGGGCAACGCAGGCCAATGAGGCGTATCGGACATTGAAGTCACCGTTAAAGCGTGCGGCGTACCTGTGTGAGCGAGCTGGCGTGCCGATCGATGCTGAATCGAACACGACGATGCCGACAGAATTTCTGATGCAGCAATTGCACTGGCGCGAGGCGCTCGACGATGCTCGGGCGGGCCGTGACGGGGTATCGCTGCAGGCACTCGAGAGCGAGACGACCGCTGAACGCGACCGTCTACTCGACGAAATCGGCCAAGCGCTCGACGTCGAGTCGGATCCCGCCCGCGCCGCGTCGTTGGTGCGACAGCTGATGTTCATCGAAAAGTTCGGTACCGAGATTGCATCGGCACTCGAAGCATTGCGCGATAGCCGCGCGTCGGTCTGATGGCTCTCCTACAAATAGCAGAGCCGGGGCAGTCGACCGACCCGCATCGGCATCGGCTGGCGGTGGGCATCGACCTTGGCACCACCAACTCGCTCGTGGCAACGGTCCGCCACAGCATTCCCGTAGTGATCGATGATGCCGAAGGGCGCTCGCTGCTGCCGTCGATCGTCCAGTTTCAAGCGAATGGAGCAACCGAGGTTGGCTACGCGGCGCAAAAGCAGCAAGCCGTGGATGCTCGCAACACCGTCGTCTCGGTGAAGCGCCTGATGGGCCGCGGCATGCACGATGTTGAACACATCGAGAACATGCCGTATGACTTCGTCGATGCGCCTGGGATGGTGCAGCTCCGAACCGTGGCCGGCGTGCGCAGCCCGGTCGAAGTGTCGGCTGAGATTCTGAAGAAACTACGCGATCGTGCCGAGCAAGCCCTCGGCGGCGATCTGGTCGGCGCCGTGGTGACCGTCCCCGCGTACTTCGACGACGCGCAGCGGCAGGCAACAAAAGACGCGGCGAGGCTGGCAGGACTTAACGTGTTGCGCCTGTTGAGTGAACCGACTGCTGCCGCGGTCGCGTACGGGCTCGACCACGGCGCTCAGGGTGTGTACGCCGTCTACGACCTCGGCGGCGGAACGTTCGACATCTCGATTCTTCGGCTGACGAAGGGCGTGTTTGAAGTGCTCGCGACCGGCGGTGATTCTGCGCTGGGCGGCGACGATTTCGATCAGCGAGTTTTCTGCTGGCTCGTCGAGCACTCGAAACTACTGCCGCTGTCTGCGCGGGACACGCGCTTGTTGATGGTCAAGGCGCGCGAGGCGAAAGAGCGCATGTCGGTTGAGCCCGAGGTGCGTGTGAACGCTGTGCTATCGACCGGCGAAGTCATCGACCAGATGCTGACGGGCCGCGAGTTCGTGCAAATGACGCAACCGCTGGTGCAGAAGACACTGGCCGCGTGCCGCAATACGTTGCGCGATGCCAAGCTTAAGACCAACGAAATCGACGGCGTCGTGATGGTCGGAGGTGCGACGCGCATGCCCCACGTGCGGCACGCGGTCGGCGAGTTCTTCGGTCAGACGCCGTTGACCAACATCGACCCCGACAAAGTCGTCGCGCTAGGCGCGGCGATTCAGGCGAATCTGCTAGCCGGCAACCGGGCGGCAGGTGACGATTGGCTGCTCCTCGATGTGATCCCGCTATCCCTCGGGTTGGAAACGATGGGCGGCCTGGTCGAAAAGATCATCGAGCGCAACTCGACGATTCCTGTAGCGCGTGCACAAGAGTTCACCACTTTCAAGGACGGGCAAACCGCGATCGCGATTCACGTCGTGCAGGGCGAGCGCGAGCTCGTGTCGGATTGCCGCTCGCTGGCCCGCTTCGAGCTGCGCGGCATACCGCCGATGCCCGCGGGCGCAGCGCGAGTGCGTGTCACGTTTCAGGTTGATGCCGATGGCTTGCTTGATGTCAATGCGCTCGAGATTGGCAGCGGAGTACAGGCGTCTATCGTCGTCAAGCCGTCTTACGGATTGGCCGACGACGACATCGCACGCATGCTGCAGGAATCATTCGGTTCAGCCGATGACGATATGCGCAGACGCGCTTTGCGCGAGCAGCAGGTCGATGCGCAACGCTTGATCGATGCGACGAAGACCGCACTGGCATCCGATGGCGACTTGCTCGATTCGGATGAGCGGAAGACGATAGAAGAGCTGCTTTCTGCGTTGAGCGATAGGCTGTCGCGGCGATGATCACACTGCTATCAAGAGTTCCATCGACACCCTTGCCAGGGCTACCGACGACTTTGCTGCGCGCCGCATGGATCGATCAATCCGGACGGCGCTTGCGGGTCGGCGCATCGACGAATTGGCAAGCGTCGGGCGTAGCGCCGAATAGCATGCCGAAGATCACCGTGTTACCGCACGCCGAAATCTGCCCGCAGGGCGCGGAGTTCGAAACCGTATCCGGAGTGTCAGTGGCGGACGCGCTGCTCGATCATCACGTCGACATCGAACACGCGTGCGGTAAGGTCGCAGCGTGTACTACGTGCCACTGCATCATTCGAAAGGGCTTTAATTCGCTACCGCCGGCCGAAGACATTGAGGAAGACCTGCTTGACCGCGCCTGGGGGCTGACTGCAGTGTCGCGTTTATCGTGTCAGGCGATCGTGCAGAACGAAGATCTGACGATCGAGATTCCGAAGTACAGCATCAATCACGCCAAAGAGGTCGAACAGAAAGAATCGTCATGAAATGGATCGACAGTGAAGAGATCGCGATAGCTCTGTTTGAAAAATTTCCGGACGTCGATCCGCGGATGGTCCGATTTACCGATCTGCGCCGCTGGGTGTGCGAGCTCGAGAACTTTTCAGATGATCCAAACCGCTCAGGAGAAAAAATCCTGGAAGCAATTCAAATGGCGTGGATCGATGAAGCGTCCTAGCTGACGCGGAACAGTCCGGCTGGAGTTTTGACAGCGCTGCGCCGTGCGATGCTCTCGAGCGTGACCAGCGCGGATTCGAGCGTGAACTCGTCGCGCTCGATGGCGCTGATGACGTCTTCCACCTTTCGTTGCTCGATTGCATCGACTTCACCATCGCGATTGTGTGGATGCAAGCCGGGTGGCAGCGATGTGTCGAACGTGTGAATGATTTCGGATTGCATCCCTTCGGTCACAGGGCGGCGTACGTGAAATAGTCGGCCGCGTTCTACCTGAAGACGATCGAGTTGCAACCCGGCTTCTTCCCATGCTTCGCGCGCGAGAGCGCGCTGAAGCGACTCGCCGGCAGGCACCATGCCTCCGACCAGGTTATCCCAAAGGCCCGGATCGATTTGCTTGTGCGCCGCGCGCCTGGCTACGAGCAGGGTGTCTGTATCGACGTAGGCGTTCAAATGTACCGCCTCGGTGACGATGCCAAGCGGCCGACATGCTGCGCGTTCAATCACGGCTAGTGGAGGATTGCCGACCGATAGCGCTTCGTCGCGCCAGCCAGTGATCATGCCGGCGTCTCGCAGCCGCCTGGCGGCATCGGCAAATCGCTCCGAGCGTGCCTCGAAATCGAGTGTGCTGTCGGCAAGAACCAACGTCTCTTTGCTCAGCCTGAAACCGTCGACTTTCTCGGCAATGAAGCGGGCCACGACAGGTTGAGCATCCCCTACGCGTGTGCCGTCGATGATCAGTGCGATCAGGCCTGTGGGAAGCGGTGGCTGCGCGCGCGCGTGCAGGCGAGTGATTAGCCGGTGCAGCCGCTGCTGCTCCAACACCTACGCTTCCGGTCTCATGTGCGGAAACAAGATGACGTCGCGGATGTTGGCCGAGTCGGTCAGCATCATCACGACTCTGTCAATGCCGACGCCGCATCCTGCCGTAGGCGGCATGCCGTACTCGAGTGCACGCACATAGTCGGCGTCGTAATACATCGCCTCTTCATCGCCGGCGTCTTTCGCTTTCGCCTGTTCGTTGAAGCGAGCCGCCTGGTCTTCGGGGTCATTCAACTCGGAAAAGCCGTTTGCGATTTCGCGGCCGGCGATAAACAGTTCAAACCTTTCAGTGATGTCCGGCTGTGAATCTGACGCGCGCGCCAGCGGTGACACCTCGACCGGATAGTCGACGATAAAGGTCGGCTGAATAAGCTTGTCTTCGGCCACCTCTTCAAACATCGCAAGCTGCAAGGCGCCAAGCCCCGCTTCATCGGAATGAGTGCTTCCCTTGGTGCGCAGTTCGCGATGCAGGAAGGCACGGTCCACCAATTGTTCGTCCGAGTATTGCGGTGCGTGAAGCCGGATCGCTTGAACGGTCGTAAGGCGAGCAAACGGCGGCGTCAGCTCGATCGTCTGGCCCTGGTATTCAATGCGCGCCGAGCCTGTCGTTGCCAATGCCACGTGATTGACCAGCCGCTCGGTGAAATCCATCAGCCACTTGTAGTTTTCGTACGCCGCGTAAAACTCGAGCATCGTGAATTCTGGGTTATGCCGCGGCGACATGCCTTCGTTGCGAAAATTGCGGTTGATCTCGAAGACTCTTTCGTAACCGCCGACAACCAGGCGTTTCAGAAAAAGCTCGGGCGCGATACGCAGGAACATATCGATACCGAGCGCGTTATGGTGCGTCACGAATGGCTTGGCCACGGCGCCGCCCGGAATGATCTGCAGCATCGGCGTTTCGACCTCGAGAAAGCCGTCAGCGACCATGAAATCGCGCATCGCGGTGATCGCCTTGCTGCGAGTCACGAACAACTTGCGCGTCTCGTCGCTCATTATCAGGTCAACGTAGCGCTGCCGGTAACGAAGCTCGCGATCTTCGAGCCCGTGAAACTTGTCGGGCAGCGGACGCAACGATTTGGCGAGCAGGCGTAGCTCGGTGCAGCGAATACTCAATTCGCCTTTCAGCGTCTTGAACACGACACCGCGCGCCGCGATGATGTCGCCAATATCCCAGCGCTTGAACTCATCGTGTATGTCTTTGCCAACTTCATCGTCGGCGACGTAAAACTGAATGCGGCCGCTGCCGTCCTGCACCGTCGCGAAGCTCGCTTTGCCCATCAGACGCTTCAGCATCATGCGGCCTGCAACCGAGACCTCGATATTTTCCTGCGCGAGGGTGTCGCGTTCGCGCGCGCCGTACTTGACGTGCAACTCATCGGCGAGGTGCGTGCGCTGAAAATCGTTTGGAAAGGCGGGGCCGGTCGCGCGCAACGCCGCGAGCTTTGCGCGCCGCTCCGCGATGATCTGGTTCTCGTCGACTGGCGATGGCTCTTTGGAGTCACTCATCGGCTTAGGGGTCGCGCACGTCAGCGACAGGATGGGTACCGAAGTCCGGTCGGTCCAGAAAAGCCAGGACCTTGATGGCAGCGGCGTCGGCTGAGGCGAGTTGCCCTTCGCTCTTCATCGCAGCAAACAACGGCTGATTTGGAAACGCACGCGGATCGGATTCGCGCAGCTCTGTCTGCATGTCGGTATCGATGACGCCGGGTGCCAGCGAGACGATCATCGCACTGTTCGGCGTGTGAGCTTCGTCAAGTGCGACCACGCGCGAAAAGTGATCTAAGCCCGCCTTGGCGGCGCAGTACGCTGCGGTGCCGCTCAACGGCTTCTTGCCAGCGCCGGATGAAATGTTCAGAACCCTGCGCGGAATACGCCAGTCGCGCGTC
This sequence comes from uncultured beta proteobacterium, assembly GCA_963807155.1. GTDB lineage: Bacteria > Pseudomonadota > Gammaproteobacteria > Burkholderiales > Burkholderiaceae_F > JACCZX01. The sequence continues at coordinate 379,058 of CAWEAZ010000031.1, read as the reverse complement.
GCGCGCAAAAACGCTCGGGTCAACAGCATCGGCGCCTCGAGTCCCACGCGCAGTACCGCGGCAAGTGCTGCTGGGTCGCTTTCGCCGATCGGTCCTGCCTTGCCCGCGAGGGCCGCGTTATTGATCAAGGTCGCCGATGAAAAGGCGTTCTGCCGGCTGGTCAGCCACGCCTCCAGCCGCGTCGACGCCGACACACCATCGGCAAGATCGATCGCCCACTGCTCGAGCGGCGCGCCTGTCTCCGTAGCTCTTGCGCTCAGCGCCTGATCCGGATGGCGCGACATCGTGAGCAGCGCTGCGCCGCGCTGCAAGAGTTGCTCTGCGATGGCAGCTCCCAGCCCGCGCGAAGCGCCGGTCAAGATCGTCAGAGGGCGGCAGTGTCTGCATCAAACGCCTTGCTTCAAGCTGGCTTCGATGAAGTCGTCCAGATCACCGTCGAGCACCGCCTGCGTGTTGCCAACCTCATAATTGGTGCGCAGATCCTTGATTCGCGACTGATCGAGCACGTACGAGCGGATCTGATGACCCCAGCCGATGTCGGTCTTCGAATCCTCGAGCGCAGTCTGTTGCGCCTGCCGCTTGCGTAGCTCCTGTTCATACAGCTTCGATTTCAGCATCGCCATCGCTTCGGCGCGATTGCGGTGCTGGCTGCGATCATTCTGGCTCTGCACGACGATGCTGCTGGGCAGATGCGTAATGCGTACCGCCGATTCGGTCTTGTTGACGTGCTGGCCACCGGCGCCGGACGCGCGGTAGACATCGACGCGCAAATCGGCCGGATTGACCTCGACCTCGATCGTTTCGTCGACTTCCGGATACACGAACACGCTGGCGAAGGATGTATGCCGGCGCGCGTTCGAATCGAACGGCGACTTGCGCACGAGCCGGTGAATTCCCGTTTCGGTGCGCAGCATGCCGAAGGCGTAATCGCCTACCAGCTTGATCGTTGCGCCCTTGATGCCGGCGACTTCGCCGCTCGTTTCATCGAGCAATTCGGATTTGAACTTGCGGCGCTCGGCGTAGCGCAGGTACATACGCTCGAGCATCGACGCCCAGTCCTGCGCTTCGGTCCCACCGGCACCCGCTTGAATCTCTATGAAGCAGTTGTTTGGATCGAGCGGATTGTTGAACATCCGCTGGAACTCGAGCTCGGCGACCTGCTTGGCCAACGCGGCGACATCGGCATCGACCGCAACCAGCGTTGCTTCGTCAGCGTCGCTACGTGCCATTGCGAACAACTCGCCCGAATCGCTCACGGCGGATTCGAGAGTGCGCATCTTCTGCACGATCGTTTCTGCGCTTTTCTTCTCTCTGCCCAGTTCTTGAGCGCGCTTCTGATCTTCCCAGACTTTCGGATCTTCAAGCGCCTGGCCGATCTCTTCAAGCCGGCGTTCCTTCACATCGACGTCAAAGATACCTCCGCAGTTCGGACAGGCGAGTGCGCAAGTCCGCTACGGTGCCTTCAATCTGGTTCAGGCGCTCGGCTTCCATGATGTCCTTTGATGTTTTTCGATGAGCGCCGAATTATAGGGCGGCATGTTCGATCACCAGCTGCAAGCGACGCTCACCCATGTAGTCGTCGGCGACCGGGCGATACGCCAGCCGCACCGTGCGAGGCACTTGTTCGGTGCGGGAAAACCAAATCGCATCGAAGAGGCGGCCATCGAGGTCGAGGCGTAGCTTTAGATGCCGATCCTTGACCAGGCGTTGTTCGACGACGACGAACTCGTTATCGAACAGCGGCGCCGGAAATCCCTGCCCCCATACGTGCGAATCGATCGCTTCGATCAGCGACAGCACGACTTCGTTCGCAGCTAGTGCGCCATCGGTCGTGATCGTGCGCTCAAAAAGCGTTCGATCACACGATGCGCGTGTGGCGGCTTCGAATGCCGAAACGAAGCTGTCGTAGCTCGATGCGGGCATCGTCAAGCCTGCTGCCATCGCGTGGCCTCCGAAGCGGCGCACCAGGGAGGGTGCCTGCTTGGTCACCAGGTCGAGCGTGTCGCGCAAATGCACGCCTTCGATCGAGCGGCCCGATCCGCGTAGCTCGCCGTCGTTTGCTCGCGCAAATGCGATCGTCGGCCGGTGATACTTTTCCTTGATTCTTGACGCGACCAGTCCGATCACGCCCTGGTGCCAGTCCTCGTTGTAAAGGCAGATCGTGCTGCGCGCGGCGACGTCGTTGTCGTCGAGCACCGCCAGCGCATCGAGTTGCATGTCGCTTTCGATATCACGACGGTCCCGATTCAATTGATCGAGCTGACGCGCAAGCTCGATTGCGCGCTCGAAGCTGTCGGTGATCAGACATTCGATGCCGATCGTCATGTCGGTTAGCCGCCCCGCTGCGTTAATGCGCGGACCGATTGCGAAGCCAAGATCGCGTGCACTGGCCACTCGTGCATCCTTGCCGGCGATCTGAAACAACGCGGCGATGCCGGGGCGCAGCCTGCCCTGACGAATCCGCTGCAAACCTTGCCCGATCAAGATGCGGTTGTTGCGATCGAGCTTGACGACGTCAGCCACGGTGCCGAGTGCGACGAGATCGAGCAGCTGATCGAGGCGAGGCTGTGATGCAATGTCAAAAGTTTCGCGCGCGCGCAGCTCGGCTCGGAGTGCGAGCAGAACATAGAACATCACACCGACGCCCGCCAAATGCTTGCTCGGGAATCCGCAACCCGCCTGATTTGGATTAACGATGCAGGCGGCGGCCGGTAGCACGGCACCCGGCAAGTGGTGGTCCGTGACCAGCACCGAGATACCGAGTTCGTTCGCGCGCGCTACACCTTCGACGCTCGCGATGCCGTTGTCGACAGTGATCAGCAAGTCGGGAGGACCTTGTGCTGCGCGCGCGGCCAGATCAACGATCTCAGGCGTCAATCCATACCCGTATTCGAAGCGATTGGGTACCAGGTAATCGACGTGTGCCCCCATCGCACGCAGTCCCAGCAGGCCGACCGCGCACGCGGTGGCGCCATCGCAGTCGTAATCGGCAACGATCAGCAGGCGTGAGCCCGCTGCTATCGCGTCTGCTAGCAGCACTGCCGCGTCGTGCACATGCGACAGGGTTCCGGGCGGCATCAGTCCATCCAGCGCCAATCGGGTTTCGGCGACACTTGCGATGCCACGTGCTGCAAGGGCGCGTGCCAATGCGGCAGGTACTCCTTCGGCCGCCAGACGGCGCGCCGTCGCGGCGTCAAAGTCGCGAACACTGAGTAGGGTCATTCGGTGAATGCCTGCGCCAGCGTACGCCGACGCCAAGGTTTGTATCGATCCGAAGCACGCGATTCAAATGTGCGCAATGTATCGCCACAAAAAATCAGATCGATCGAGTCCTCAGAATGCGCAATGAGCGTGCGGTCGAGATGGGTGATCGCTCGCAGCCACGCACTCCAATCCTGGCATTGCCTTGACACCCATGCGTCATCGAAAACCACGAGCGCCTTATCGGCCGGTCGAGCCCCTGCCGGCGCGCCTCGAGCACCGGCGGCCTGTGCTGCGCCTTGTAACTCCGCCGCAACGGAGTGAACCTGCGTGAATTCGATCGGAGGCAACGGCTTCCATCGCCCACCGCCGTGCAGCCAGATGGCATTGATCGTTCGGATGCCGTTCGTTTCACGCTGAGCATTCACTTCGTGCGTATGCCATGCCATTTGAATTTCGTTGTGCAAACGGTTCCAGACCTGTGCGTCGCGGCCGGCAGGCATCTCGACCGTGGTTTGGTTCACCGCCGCCAGCGGACGCGTGTCGATCTGCCAGTCATGGTCGGATAACAAAAACCAGCACCCCCCGACGTCGATGAGCTGGCAGCCGGTACTCAGTGCGAGCTCGTTTGCGACCGCGATCAGCGCGCTCGATTCCTTGTGGGGTTGGCGCATCGGTGCCGAGCGATTGCACGATCAGATGATCGCGTGCCGCTTCCATGTGGACCGGATCGGCATGCCAGACGAACCTGGGTGTTGCCGCACCTGTGAGCTGCGCATACGCGTATGGCGCGGTCGGAGCAGGCTCAGCCTGACCAAACAGCTTGTCCGCCAGCCAGCCAAAGTGTGCGTCGACGCGTTGGGATGGAACCGAAGGCTCAACGAGCGCCGCGCGCGAGAGGCGAGTCTTCAACGTGGGTGTATCTAAAGACGCCGTCAATGCAATAGCCAACTCGCCGGGCACTAACGCGCCGGCCACAAGCAACGTGAAATGCATCGACTGATTTTACGGTTGAATGCAATGATTTAATGCCGCCGACAGCGACTGAAGTGCCGCTTGGCTACAATCGCCGCGCTCCAGTCAATTCCATTCCTTCCTTGAACCTTCCTTACGAACTTCGAATCGGCCTGCGCTATACGCGTGCTGGCAGGCGTGCGCGCCGTCGCAACGGATTTATTTCATTCATATCCGGCATTTCGATGATCGGTATTGCGCTCGGCGTGATGGCGCTGATCGTCGTTTTATCTGTGATGAACGGCTTCGTCCATCAAGTGCGTGATCGAATGCTTTCCGTTGTCTCGCACGTCGAAGTATTCGCGAGCAATGGTGCACTGCCCGATTGGCGTGCGGTCGAGCAGATCGCACGCCGCAATCCCCAGGTGATCGGCGCTGCACCGTACATCAACGCGCAGGCGCTGTTGACCAACGGCGAGAGCGTTCGTGGCGCACTGGTGCGCGGAATCGATCCGGCTGCCGAGCCGCAGGTTTCGGAGATTGCGTTGCAAGTGCGCGGAGCGCCGCTGACTGCACTGGTCGAGGGCGAGTTTGGCGTCATTCTGGGTGGTGAACTCGCGCGCACGCTGGGTCTGCTAAAGGGCGAGAAGGTGACGTTGATTGCGCCGCAGGGCCAGGTGACGCCGGCCGGAGTGGTGCCGCGCCTTAAGCAGTTCACCGTTGTCAGCACGTTCGATTCGGGCCACTTTGAATACGACAGCTCGCTGGCACTGATCCATATCGGCGACGCTGCGCGGCTGTTCAGGGTCGATGGACCTACAGGCGTGCGGCTCAAGCTGACCGACCTGGAGCGCGCTCCCGAGGTGGCGCTGGAACTCGCAAAATCGTTCGATCCCGGCGTGATGGTGCGCGACTGGGGACGCCAGAATCGAAGTTACTTTTCCGCGGTTCAAATCGAGAAGCGCATGATGTTCATCATCCTTGCGCTGATCGTTGCGGTGGCCGCGTTCAACCTGGTCTCAACGCTGGTGATGACCGTTACGGAAAAGCAATCGGACATCGCGATCATGCGTACGCTGGGTGCCAGTCCCGGCAGCGTGATGCTGGTGTTCATGGTGCAGGGAGCATTGATCGGCGTACTCGGCACGCTGCTAGGAGTTGCCAGTGGGTTACTCGTCGCCAACAACCTCGATACGATTTTTCCGGCGATCGAGCGCATCGCCGGCTTTCCGCTGATTCCGAAAGACATTTATTTCATCAGCTCGTTGCCGTCCGATCCGCGGGCGAGCGACATTGTGCCGATCGCTCTGATCTCGATGGTGTTGTCGCTGGTAGCGACGGTGTATCCAAGCTGGCGCGCGTCGCGTGTCAAGCCGGCCGAGGCTCTGCGCTATGACTAACGGTGCGGTACTCAGCGCGCGTGGAGTCGAAAAGGCCTACCGCGAGGGAGGGCTGGCCGTGGAAGTGCTGCGCGGCGCCGATCTCGATGTGGCGCCGGGCGAACTGGTCGCAGTCGTCGGGGCATCGGGGTCAGGCAAGAGCACGCTGCTGCACGTGTTCGGTGGGCTCGACGCGGCGGATCGCGGGCAAGTGATGATCGAAGGGCGCGACGTCGCGCAGCTCAGCGAGGTCGATCGCGGTCGATTGCGCAACGAGCGTCTGGGCTTCATTTACCAGTTCCATCATTTGTTACCCGAGTTCACCGCTCTGGATAACGTCGCAATGCCGCTGACGATCCGCCGTCAGCAATTGCATGACGCGCGAGCGAGCGCGAAGGAAACGCTGGCCGCGGTAGGGCTGCGAGAGCGTGTGCTGCACCATCCGGGCGAGCTGTCGGGTGGCGAGCGCCAACGTACCGCGATCGCTCGCGCGATCGTCACGAAGCCCGCATGCGTGCTGGCCGATGAACCGACCGGAAACCTCGATCGAGATACCGCGCGCGGTGTCTTCAACGTGTTCGTCGATCTGGCGCGCAGCAGCCGCACGGCGGTCGTGATCGTCACGCACGATCCCGAGCTCGCGTCCCGTTGCGATCGGGTGTTACGGTTGAAGGACGGCCGGCTCACGCCGGCGTGAACGTGTTCTAGACGGCGCGCGGGCGATGGCGCCGCGCATGCCACGCGCGCCGGAGATAAACGCTCCAGAGCCCGCGCACCGTCACATACCCGAGCGCCGCGAGTATTGACGCGAGCAGAAGCAGTCCCACCGCGAGCGGTGCGCCGAGGCTCATCATCCACCGGCTCATCGCCTGCATCGAGCCAATCATGTGCGCCCATTCCCACTCGGGGAGCGCGGGCGGCGTAGAGAAGCCGCGGGCGCCGAGAGTAAATCCACCGATCTCGTAGGCGAGCAGGTACAGCGGTACGATCGTGAACGGGTTCGTATAGAGGGTCGTGACGAGCGCCAACGGCAGGTTCACGCGGAAGAAAACACACGCGATCGCCGAACCAAGCATTTGCAGCGGACCCGGAATCAATCCGCAAAACAACCCGACCGCGACACCACCGGCAGCAGAGCGACGATTCAGGTGCCAGAGCGCCGGGTGAAACAAGGTGTCGCCGAACATCGAGAGCGCTTTCATTTCGCGCACCTTGTCGACGTTGGGCATGACCTTGCGAAAAAATTTGCGGGGCATGGGTCGAGTTTAGGGCCTGTCTCGTACGCTTTCGCTGCGTAGACTTGTTGGATGACAGCAAGCCCGATGCGCGGCTGATGCCGGTCGTATGAGATCGGCAGCGCTGGTCGCCTTCGTGATCGGTGTCTGTGCGCTGCAATGGCAGGCTTTGCTGCCCGATCCGCCGATCATCGCGTTGATTGCCGGCGTGGCAGCGACAATGCTGCTCGTGCTGCTGCGGTCGAGATCGAGCTGGCTCGCGCGCGTCGGAGTTCTGATTGCCATCGGTTGCCTGGGGTTTGCCTATGCCGCGGGCCATGCGACATGGCGCATGGCCGATGAGCTCGCGTTCGATGACGAAGGCCGTGACATTGCCGTCGTCGGTGTGGTTGCCAGCCTGCCGGTGAGGCTGGAGCGCGGAGTGCGGTTCGAGTTCGATGTCGAGCGAGTTGTTACGCCGAGTGTGCATGTGCCGTCGCGTGTTTTACTCGGCTGGTACAGCCGCGATCCTGGAAGCGACGGCGCCGTGCAGCCAGGTGAGCGATGGGCGCTTACGGTGCGACTAAAGCGTCCGCACGGCACGATGAATCCCGGCGGATTCGATTTCGAAGCTTGGATGCTCGAGCGAAATTTGCGTGCGTCCGGTTACGTGCGTGCGGGTCGTAATGATCCGCCCGCGAAGCGCGTGCAAGCGATGGTGTGGGCGCCGCGGTACGCGATCGAGCGTGCACGCTCGAACTTGCGCGCGCAGCTGCAGCCAAGGCTCGAAGGCAAGCGATACGGTGGGGTGCTGCTGGCGCTGGTGCTCGGCGATCAACGCGCCATCAGCGACGCCGACTGGACGTTGTTCAACCGTACCGGCATCGGCCATCTGGTCAGTATCTCCGGATTGCACATTACGATGATCGCGAGTCTCGTCGGACTCTGCGTTGGCGCGCTATGGCGGCGCTCGCCGGTGCTGGTTCGGAGCGCAGCTGCGCAAACCGCCGCCGTGATTGCTGGTTTGATCGCGGCGTTTTCGTACGCGCTGCTGGCGGGTTGGGGTGTTCCCGGCTCAGCGGACGGTGGTCATGCTGGCGACGGTCGGTATTGCATGGCTCTTCAGTTCGCGTATCGGGGCTGCGACTTCGCTGGCGCTCGCCGCTGCGCTGGTCTGCCTGATCGATCCTTGGGCCGTCCTGGCGCCGGGTTTCTGGCTTTCATTCGGCGCTGTCGCCGCCATCGTTTGGGTTGTGCAGGGCAGGCCGCTGCATTCTGCTTCGTCAGGACTGCGTCTTGTGCTACACGCCGCCGCGCGCGTTCAGATCGCAGTGACACTCGCGCTGGTACCTGCCACCGTGTTGCTGTTTCATCAGCTGTCAATCGTTTCGCCGCTCGCGAACGCCGTGGCGATTCCTGTTGTCAGCTGGGTGGTTACTCCACTCGCATTGCTCGGCGCTGCCCTCGCGCTGCTTCCTGCGCCCTTATCGTTGCTGGCAGAGCCGGTGCTCGGTGCCGCCGACGCGGTCTTTGCGATCGTGGCCGCGTTGCTCGAGTGGGCTGCGTCGTTCGCGTGGGCCAACGTGCCGGTAGCGACTCCGCCGCTGGCGCTGGTCGTCCTGGCGGTAATCGGCGTGATCTGGGTGTTAGCTCCGCCGGGGTGGCCGCTACGTGCGGTGGGCGCCGTAGCGATACTTCCGATGTTCGTATGGCCGGCAGTGCGCGCCGCAGAGAACGAGGTGTGGGTGACGGCACTCGACGTCGGCCAAGGATCCGCGCTGCTGGTTGAAACCAAACAGCACGTGTGGCTTTATGACGCAGGCCCCCGCTACTCCGCTGATACCGACGCGGGTGAACGATTGATCTTGCCGTACCTGAGGCATCGAGGGATCGGGAAGCTCGACGGCTTGATCGTCTCGCATCTGGATAACGATCATTCAGGCGGAGCGGCATCGATACTGCGAGCGGTGCCGGTGGATCGCGTTATATCTTCAATCGTCCTCGGGCATCCGGCACTCAACGCGCGTATCGACGCAGAGCGATGCGCGGCCGGCATGCAATGGAGCGTAGGGACGCTGAGGTTCGCAGTGCTGCACCCCGCGCTTGCGGATTACGAAGCCAAGCGTCCGACAAACTCGATGAGCTGCGTTGTACTGATCACTTCCGGTGCCACGCGCCTGCTGCTGACGGGCGATGTGCCGCTGGCTGACGAGTCCGCGATGGTCGCGCGCGAACCCACGCTGCGTGCCGATTGGCTGGCGGTGCCGCATCACGGCAGCCGCAGCTCGTCCAGCCCCTTGCTGCTCGATACGTTGGGAGCCACATCGGCGGTCGCGCAGGCAGGCTATCGGAATCGTTTCCGGCATCCCGACGCGGAGGTTATTGCTCGCTATCACGCAAGAAGGATTCAATTTTTTCGAACCGACTACTCGGGCGCACTGCAATGGCGCTTCGCGGTCGATGGAGCAAGTACGGTGTCTTCGTCGCGCGAAACACAGGCGCGTTACTGGCATAACCGACCACCGACAGCATCGCGTAGCCCTGACCCCGGTAGTGGCATACCGGAGCCCGACGCCTCCGCGCCCGACGCAATTCCGGGACCGCCCGAGCCGTTGGCTGGCCGCTAAACTGCCCGTTGGGGCAGGGCTTGGGGCGATGCAGCGAAAAGCGTTCGACGAGATGTACGACGGCAGTGATCGTGTGCGCGCGCATTATCGCGAGTTCGAACGCTGGCTGTCGGAGCAGACACCCGGACGCAATGCAGTTCAAGCGTGCCGAAGCCGACCTCGTATTCCGGAGGGTCGGCGTTACGTTTGCCGTCTACGGCGAGAAAGACGACAAAAGTAACGGCGAAGCCACCGAGCGCCTGATTCCGTTTGACGTCGTGCCACGCATCATTCCTGCTGCCGAATGGAAGAAGCTCGAAGCCGGCCTGAGACAGAGAGTGCGCGCGCTCAACATGTTTCTGCGCGACGTGTATCACGACCAAGACATATTGCGCGCGGGAAAGCTTCCCGCGGAACAGATTTTGCGCAACTCGCAGTATCGGCCGGAAATGCGAGGAGTCGACGTCACGGGCGACATCTACGCGCATGTGGCTGGAATTGATGTCGTGCGGACATCCGGCGCAGCTGGAACGGGCGAGTACTTCGTCCTCGAGGACAACCTGCGCGTGCCCGAGCGGTGTCTCCTACATGCTGGAAAACCGCAAGATGATGATGCGGCTGTTTTCCGATCTATTTGCGCGGAACCGCGTGGCGCCAGTCGCGCATTATCCGGACGTGCTGCTCGAAAATCTTCGGTCCGTGGCGCCGCTCGGCGTTGACGATCCAACGGTAATCCTTTTGACGCCCGGCATGTACAACTCGGCGTATTTCGAGCATGCGTTTTTGGCGCAGCAAATGGGCATCGAGCTGGTAGAGGGGCAGGATTTGTTCGTGCAGGACAACCACGTGTTCATGCGCACCACGCGCGGTCCGCAGCGGGTCGATGTGATCTATCGTCGCATCGACGATGATTTCCTCGATCCGCGTGCGTTCCGGGCAGACTCGACACTCGGAGTGGCGGGACTGCTGTCGGTGTACCGCGCTGGAAAGGTCACGCTGGCCAATGCAATCGGCACCGGAATTGCGGACGATAAATCGATCTACCCATACGTGCCCGAGATGATCGACTTCTACCTCGGTGAGAAACCGATTCTGTCGAATGTTCCGACGCACGTTTGCCGCGAACCGGAGCAGTTGGAGTACACGCTAGCCCACCTGGACGAGCTGGTTGTGAAGGAAGTGCACGGCGCCGGCGGCTACGGCATGCTGGTTGGGCCGGCGTCGACGCGCGAGGAGCGCCAGGAATTTTCGGCGCGTTTGCGCGCCAAGCCTGAAAACTACATTGCACAGCCGACACTGGCGCTATCGACATGTCCGACGTATGTCGAATCGGGAATGGCACCGCGCCACATCGATCTGCGCCCGTACGTGCTGTCCGGCAAGGACGTTGTCACCGTGCCGGGCGGCTTGTGCCGCGTGGCCCTGCGTGAGGGATCGCTGGTCGTCAACTCCTCGCAAGGCGGAGGCACCAAGGACACCTGGGTGCTCGAGCGATGAATCGTCCGAGCGAGCCGGTGCCATTGCAAGGTGCAGACGCCGCGCACGACCAGGCCGCACGCCGCGCGTCGGATCAGATCGATCCCTACGCGTTGATCGAGCGCGCCGAGAAACTGATCAATACCGAGCCGCACGACGCAGTCGTGTTTGCGCTGCGTGCACAAAGTGTGGCGCGCGCACGCACCGCAGAGGCGTTAATGGCACGCGCGCATTTCGTCGCCGGGTCGGCGCTGATGCAGGTCGGCGACTGGTCGGGTGCGACACGGCAACTGTCACAGGCCGAACAGGTCTATCGCGCGCAGGACGATATCGCGGCGCAGTGTCGGGTCAACATTTTGTTATCGACTGCATGTTGCGAGCTGGGCGAGTATGGCGAGGCGCTCGATGGCTTCGCCGAAGTGCAAAAAGTCGCGCGACAGCATCAAGATCACGCCGGCGTAAGGCTCGCGCTGGTGCATCAATCGACGGTGCACATGATGCTCGGCGACTTCGACGCGGCCCGCGACTCGCTGAAAGCCTCGCTGGAGTTGCCGTCCGGATCAACTGCCGACGAGGGCATGGTGGTACTGCACCACGGGCTGGTCGATGCCAACGAAGGGTTGCGGGCTGCGCTGGCAGGAGACGGCAACGTCGTGATGCGTTGCATGGCCGATGCCGAAGATCATTTCGTCATTGCGCTCGAGCTTTTATCGGGTTCCAGCGATCGATCGACAGCGATTGCCGCTCGCACGCAGCAGGGCGCCGCACGCTGTTGGCTGGGCAAGTTCAGCGAAGGCCTGACGGATTTGAACGCAGCCGTGACCGAAGCAGCGCACAGCGGCTTCCGTTCGCGCGAGGTGCACGCCCGACTTGGAGCTCGGCTATCACCTCGTAGGTGCCGGCCGCGAACACGAAGGGCTTGCCATCCTGGGTCCGGCGCTGATGCAAGCCGAGGAGTTGGGCGACCTGCGTCGACCCGCGGATTCGCACGAACGGCTATCCGCGCTGTACGAGGCGCGCGCCGATTTCCAGCTCGCGCTGTATCACCACAAGCGTTACGTCGAAGTCAAGACGCGGCTCGACGGCCGGCTCAGCACGCAGCGCGCGCGCTTGCACGAGGCACGTGCCGAGCTGCAAAAACTGCGGACTCAAGCAGCGGCGCTGCACCAGAAGACGCGCGACCTCGAACAATCGCGCTCTCGCCTCGAGCGCCTAGCGCTGGAAGATGAATTGACCGGCCTGGCCAACCGTAGATCGTTCACGAAGGAGCTGGAGAGCTGGTGCGCGCGCGCACGCGCCGGCACGCTGCGCTTCGGTCTCGTCGTTGCCGACATCGACGGCTTCAAACAGATCAACGATCGACTGTCGCATCTGACCGGCGACGCGGTCCTGCGCCAGCTCGGCAACGTGATCCGCGCCAATCTGCGCGATACGGATTTTGCGGCCCGGTTGGGCGGCGACGAGTTTGCGTTGCTATTGGCCGATAGCGAGGGCGGCGCAGCGATGGCGGTGGTGGATCGTTTGATCGACGCGGTTCGCAGTTCGTCGTGGGCGGAGTTCGACCCGACGCTGCATGTCACGATGAGTATCGGGCTGTGTGAATCCTCGGATTTCGGCGACTCGAGCGAGCTCGTGCGGCGCGCCGATGAGTCGTTGTACGCCGCCAAGCACGCGGGCCGCGATCGTGTGCACCTTTGGAACGGAAGTGCTTAGCCGCACGGCCGACCACTTATTCTGGATGGCGCGCTACATCGAGCGTGCGGAAAACACCGCACGTATGCTCGATGTGAATCTGTCCACTTCGCTGCTTCCACAATCGGCACAGGCCTCGGAGCGGGGCTGGCGCGCGCTATTGAGCATTTCCGAACTGACCGAGGAATTCGACGAGCGTTACCCGGTGGTCTCGCCGCGCGACGTGATGGATTTCATGGTGCGGGATGCAAGCTAATTCGTCGTCGATTTGCGCGTGCCTGCAGGCTGCGCGCGAAAATGCACGTGCGGTGCGCGGCTCGTTGACGACCGAGGTGTGGGAAACGCACAACGACACGTGGCTCGATCTGCAGCGCAAGCTCGCTGACGGAACGTCCGAGCGCGACCCGCAGTCGTTTTTCGAGTGGGTCAAGTTTCGCTCCCACTTGTCGCGTGGCGTGACGATTGGCACGATGCTGAAGGACGAGGCGTTCTACTTTGTGCGGCTTGGCACGTTCCTCGAGCGTGCGGATAACACCGCGCGGCTGATCGACGTCAAGTATCACGGCCTGGGCGATAAATCCGAAGATTCGCGCGGCGCTGACGACAACGACAGCGTCGATCACCCGCCGGATTTCTATCACTGGGCCGCCGTGCTGCGTTCGGTGTCCGCGTTCGAAACCTATCGGAAGGTGTATCGCGATGTGATTACGCCGTCGCGCGTGGCGGAGCTGCTGATCCTGCGTGGCGACATGCCGCGCTCGCTGGCGAGCTGCCTGAACGAGGTATCGATCAATCTGGAGATGGTTCGCAATAGCCGGTCGGACGAAACCGAGCGGCGCGCAGGTCTGCTGCGCGCGGAGCTGAAATACGGCCGTATTGAAGACATTCTGGCGCGCGGCCTGCACCCATACTTGACCGAGTTCCTCGAACGTATCAACGATCTGGGCGAACGCGTCAGCGAGGATTTTCTAGTGCCGTTGGAAGCTCACTAATACACTGAGACGCATATGACTTATTGCGTAGCGATGCGGCTAAATGCGGGTCTGGTCTTCCTGGGCGACTCGCGAACCAACGCGGGCGTCGACCAGATTTCGACATTTCGCAAAATGACGGTGTTCGAGAATCCCGGCGAGCGAATGCTGGTGCTGCTCACCGCCGGCAATCTGGCGTTGACGCAGGCGGTCACGCAAATCCTCAGCGAACGCGTCGGGCCCGAGCACAGTAGCGTGTGGACCGCAACGACGATGGTCGAAGCGGTGCGCATCATCGGCGATGCGGTGCGTGAAGTGCATCATCGTGATGCCGCGGCGTTGAACGAATTTGGCATCGACTTCAACGCCAAATTCATCTTCGGCGGCCAGATCAAGGGCGAAGGTATGCGCCTGTTCCATGTGTACTCGGCCGGTAATTTCATCGAAGCGACAGACGAAAATCCGTACTTTCAGATCGGCGAAGCCAAGTACGGCAAGCCGATCATCGACCGCGTGATCCAACCCGACACGCCGCTCGACGAGGCAGCGAAGTGCGCGTTGATCTCGATGGACTCGACGTTGAAATCGAATATTTCGGTCGGATTGCCGCTTGATCTGCTGGTCTACGAGGCCGACACGCTGCGCGTCACCAAGTTCGTGCATATCGACGGCTCGAATCAGTACATGGCGATGATTCGCGCCACCTGGGGTTCTCGCCTCAAGCAAGTGTTCGCCGAAATCCCCGATCCGACCTGGTTCGATTCGTACGTGCCGCCGGGCGCGCCGCGCTTGCAAACCGAGATCGGGCAGCCCGTTCGTGCGCCGCGGCCGCCGTTCGTTGAAGCCGAGGCCGAGCCGGCATCCCCGATGCAATTGGTTGCGGGCCACGCAAGCGGAAAAGCCGCACGCTGATCGCGACGGCGCATCAGCCTGCTCTTATTGCGCGTACCACCCGCCATTGACATTCCATGCCGCCCGAACCTATCGACACCGTATACATCCTGGCCCCCGTCGTTTCCTTTGACTATGCCATCGTGAACAAAGCGGTCGAGCCGCGCTTGCACAGCGTGCAATGTCTAAGTCCGTCCGGATTGCACTCGATGGGTTACACCGAGTGGGGCGCCCCCGATAACCCGCGGGTGCTCGTGTGCGTACACGGACTGACGCGGCTTGGTCGCGATTTCGATCGGCTGGCGCGAGCGATGGCATCCGAGTATCGAGTCGTATGCCCCGACGTCGTAGGCCGCGGTCGCAGCGGTCGCTTACGCGATCCGATGCATTACGGCATTCCGCAATATGTTGCCGACATGGTGACCTTGATTGCGCGCTTGAATGTTGCGCAAGTCGACTAGGTTGGCACGTCGATGGGTGGGTTGATCGGCATCGGCCTCGCCGGCCAGGCGGATTCGCCGATTCGGAAGCTCGTCATCAACGATGTTGGTCCCACGCTGGATGCGGCGGCTGTAGCGCGCATCGGCGACTATGTCGGAGCGTCGATCTCCTTCGCCGACGTCGAGGAGGCGATTGATTACATTTCGACCATTGCCGCTCCATTCGGATTGACTCGACGCGAGGACTGGCGCGAGCTGGTCGAGCCCGGATTAAAACGTGATGGCGCACGGTGGACGCTGCACTACGACCCGCAGATCGCAGTGCCATTCAAAGCGTCAACGCCGGAGCGCGCGAGGGCGGACGAAGCGGTCTTATGGGCGCTGTACGACAACATCCGCTGCCCGACACTGGTGATTCGCGGCGCGAACTCCGATCTGCTGTCGCGCGAGACGCTGCATCAGATGGCCACTCGTGGGCCGAAAGCTCAGACGCAGCGAGATTCCCGGAGTAGGGCACGCTCCGACGTTGATGCTCGATAACGAGATTGCGATTGTTCGCCAGTTTCTGCTTGGCGGACCAAGCCGCTAGAACACACCGCTCGCAAGACCCGCGGCGATAGCCGCGCCGAGTTCACGCGCACGGCTCAAGTCAGCCTCGGGTACTCGCTTCGGAGCCAGGATTTGCTCGGGTGTTTGGGCGCCGTTGCGCACGATCATCGGAGGCGCAATTTCCTTCAGACGCAGTCCGGTTGCGATGCGCTGGATCTGGCGTGCCGCGCCTTCACCGTCGGTGCCCGCTGCAATGATCGTCGCATACGGCCGACCGTTGACCTTGTCGAGCGCGCCGTAGTAGATGCGATCGAAAAAATCCTTCATGCGCCCGGCCATCGTCGCCAGGTTTTCCGGCGTGACGAACAGGTAGCCGTCGGCGGCAAGAACCTGTGCGACGTCGGTACCGGCAGCTGTTAACAGCTCGGTGCTGCAACCTGCCTCGTCGTTCGCCGCCAAGTACGCTGCGCTAGCCAACTGTTGCGCCGCGCCGGTCATCGTGTGATAGACGACGATCAACCGCTTCATCGCACCCCGGCCAGCGGATCCTGCAGAAAAAACTGCGCGAGCAGCGCGTACCACTCGGGAAACGCGTCGTGCAACCGGCTCGGATTCACGAAGAACGTCTCGCTTGAAACCGCAAAAAATTCAGCCTCGTCGTGCGCGGCGTATGGATCGAGCGGCAAGTGCGCGTAGTGACGATCAACTTCGTCGGACTCCGGATCGAGATCGTCCGGCAGTTCGTCATCGATCAGGTCGAGCTCCTCAACAAAACGATCGAACGTTTGATGCAAAACGCTGCGCCAGCCGTCGGGCGACAACGGCTTGTGCATGGGCAGAAACGGCGGCACTCCATCGGCGTCGCCATCAAGCAGGTCGATCTTGTGGACGAACTCGTGAATCACGACCGAATACGCTGCGCCTGCCCCGGTCGCGCTTTGCTGCGCATCCTCCCATGACAGCACCAAGGGCCCGCCGTCCCACGCCTCGCCGGCAATCGGCTCTACGTACTCGTGCACGACGCCGTCGTCATCGGTAACGCTGCGCGGAACCAGAAACTCGTTCGGATACACGACGATGCTCTTCCAGCCGCGATACCAATCGAGACCAAGGTTGAGCACCGGCAGGCAGGCCTGCACGGCAATGTTGACCTGCATCGCTGAAGTCAACTCGAGACCCGCTGCTGCCGACATTTGCTTGTCGACAAGCAATTGTGCGGCAAGCACTCGCAATTGTTCGCGCTCGTGGGTCGTTAGCCGTGCCACGAAAGGCAACGATGCCAAAGTGGACGCCCATAGCGCGTCAGGAATCGCCACCGACGGCGATCGCATCCAACGATTTAACAGCGTCCGCATCGTGGGATTGTGCCGCGTTTGTGCCGTGCGAGCCGCTTATCCTTGCGGTCATGCATATCGCGCATCCCACCGAGCTGACGCCGGAAGCGCTCGATCTCGATCGCACGTTGGCGCTGGTCGAACCGCTGTACCAGGACAAGTCGCTCGCGACCGGCGAGCCGTTCCTGGCGCACGCACGCGGTACGGCGGAGATCGTCGCGCCGCTGCGAAACGATGCCGATCTGCTTTGCGCCGCCTGCCTGTTCGGTGTGCACGACGTTCTGCGCGAGCCCGATGAGTGGCTGCGTGCGCGTTTCGGTGCTGGAGTTGCGAAACTTGTGACCGATCTTCGCCAGCTGATGAAACTATCAGAGCTGACTCGAAAACAAGGTGATGCAGGTAACAAAAGACACGGTGTTGATGACCAGGCAGAAGCATTGCGCCGCATGCTGCTTGCGATGGCCAACGACTTGCGAATCGTGCTGCTGCGCCTGGCGTCGCGTTTGCAGACGCTGCGCTATTACGCGGCCAGCAAGGTACCTGGGCCGGAACCGATCGCACGCGAGACGATGCGGCTTTACGCGCCGCTCGCCAATCGGCTCGGCATCTGGCAATTGAAGTGGGAGCTCGAAGATCTGTCGTTCCGCTTCCTCGAACCCGACACCTACAAGGAAGTTGCACGCCTGCTCGATGAGAAACGGATCGAGCGCCAGGACTTCATCCTTGATGCGACGACGCGTGTGCAGCAGATCTTGAGTGAAGCGGGAATCGCCGCCACTGTTGTTGGGCGCCCGAAGCACATTTACAGCATCGTCAACAAGATGCGCACCAAAGGGCTGGCGTTCGATCAGCTGCGTGACGTGCGCGGGCTGCGCGTGATCGTGGACAGCGTGCCCGATTGCTACCAGGCGCTTTCGTCGATCCACCAGGAGTGGACCGCGGTTGCCGGCGATTACGACGACTACATCGCGCGGCCGAAGCTGAACGGTTATCAATCGCTGCACACCGTCGTCACCGACGAACACGGCCGCGCGCTTGAGATCCAGATTCGCACGAGGCAGATGCACGAATCCGCCGAGCTGGGATTGGCGGCTCACTGGCGATACAAGGAGGGTGGAAAGCCTGCTGCGAGTAAGCCGGGCGTCCCGGGACACGACGACAGCGACGCGCAACGGATCGCCTGGCTGAAACAGCTGCTGGCGTGGCGCGATGAAGTCGAGCCTAGGTCGCGCAGATTCGCTCGGCGCTGCGGCGCGCGACGAGCGCATGTACGTGTTGACGCCGCAGGCACGCGTGGTCGAGTTACCCGCCGGCGGCACACCGGTCGATTTCGCTTTTCACATTCACTCCGAAGTCGGCTATCGCTGCCGCGGCGCGCGCGTCGATGGCGTCATCGTTCCGCTGAACACGCCTTTGAAGAACGGTCAGACGGTCGAGATCATCTCGGCCAAGACCGGCGGACCGAGCCGCGACTGGTTGAACGCTGATCTCGGATTCCTAAAGAGCGCGCGCTCGCGCGCCAAAGTACGGCAATGGTTTAACGCGCTCGAGTTGGAGCAGTCGATCGCTGCCGGGCGCGATCTGATTCAGAAAGAAATGCAGCGGCTGGGTAAGACCGCTGTCAAGCTCGACGACCTGGCGAAGCGACTCGGGTTCGGCAGCGTCGATCAGTTGGCCGCTGCAGCAACCAAGGATGAGTTCAGCTTCCGCTCGATCGAACATGCGCTGGCACCGGCAACAGTTCAACCCGAGCCGACGCCAGCGCCTCTGATCGGAAGGCCCTCGGCTGTGCCCGCCGCGCCGGCGGGCAGAGGCCAGGTCCTGGTGGTCGGCGTCGATTCACTACTGACGCAGCTCGCGCGTTGCTGCCGGCCCGCACCGCCCGATGAGATCGTTGGCTACGTCACGCGTGGCAAGGGCGTGTCGATCCACCGCGCAGCCTGCTCGAATCTACGATCGCTGCTTGAGCGTGCGCCCGAGCGCGTGGTTGACGTTACGTGGGGCGCGCAGGCGGATGCGGTCTATCCCGTCGAGCTGCTGGTGCTGGCACAGGACCGCCCCGGACTTCTGCGCGACATCTCGGAGGTGTACGCGCGCGAAAAGCTGAACGTCGTCGGCGTCAATTCGAGTAGTAACAACGGAGAAGCGCGGATGCTGTTCACGATCGAAATCCGCGGCGCATCGGATGTCAGCCGTGTGTTGACGGCGGTGCGGGAAGTGAAAGACGTGTTTTCCGCGCGGCGTCGCTAATCGTGGCGAGCCGCACGCCCGATATATACTTCGCAGCCCAGGCGCGTAGCTCAGCTGGTTAGAGCACCACCTTGACATGGTGGGGGTCGTTGGTTCGAGTCCAATCGCGCCTACCAGCCCACTGGCACAGACGACATGAAAGGCATCAAATGACGTTACGAACTACGTTTACCGGCTCTTGATGACGGGACGAGTTCGCCTTTCGAAAACAAGTGCGGCTCGCCGCACTTTTTTTTGATTGGAGCAAAACGACATGATTTCAATTCGATTACCTGACGGCTCTAGCCGCAGTTACGACCAGCCGGTGACGGCAGCTCAGGTTGCATCTTCGATCGGCCCGGGCCTTGCCAAGGCTGCGGTTGCGGCCAAGGTTGACGGCAAGCTGGTCGACGTTGCCCATCTGATCGATCGTGATGCCGACGTCGCGATCGTCACCGAGCGCGACGCCGACGGCATCGACGTGATCCGGCATTCGACGGCGCATCTGCTCGCGTATGCGGTTAAGGAGCTATTTCCCGAAGCGCAGGTCACGATCGGCCCCGTGATCGAGAATGGTTTTTACTACGACTTTGCCTACAAGCGTCCGTTTACGCCGGATGACCTGGCGGCGATCGAACAGAAAGATGGCCGAGCTCGCAAAGAAAGATGAGCCGGTCGTGCGCGAAGTCTGGAAGCGCGACGACGCGGTGAAATTTTTCGAGTCGATCGGCGAGAAGTACAAGGCCGAAATCATCGCGTCGATTCCTGCGAACGAGGACATTTCGCTGTATCGCGAGGGCGGCTTCATCGATCTGTGCCGCGGCCCGCACGTACCGTCGTCGGGCAAGTTAAAGGTATTCAAGCTGACGAAGGTTGCCGGCGCGTACTGGCGCGGCGATCAGGCAAACGAACAATTGCAGCGCATCTACGGCACGGCGTGGGGCAGGAAAGAAGACCAGGACGCGTATCTGAAGATGCTCGAGGAAGCCGAGCGGCGCGACCATCGCAAGCTCGGCAAGGAACTCGACCTCTA
Organism: uncultured beta proteobacterium; assembly: GCA_963807155.1. Taxonomy (GTDB): domain Bacteria; phylum Pseudomonadota; class Gammaproteobacteria; order Burkholderiales; family Burkholderiaceae_F; genus JACCZX01. The sequence continues at coordinate 359,089 of CAWEAZ010000031.1, read as the reverse complement.
TCACTTTCAGGAAGAAGCCCCGGGACTGGTGTTCTGGCATCCGAAGGGGTGGGTGATCTGGCAGGCGGTCGAGCAGTACATGCGCGGCGTGTACCGCGACAACGGTTATCAGGAAGTCAGGGCGCCGCAAATTCTCGACCGCTCGCTGTGGGAAAAGTCGGGGCACTGGGAAAAGTATCGCGAAAACATGTTCATGACCGAGTCCGAGAACCGGCACTACGCGCTGAAGCCGATGAACTGTCCCGGACATGTGCATGATCTATAACGCCAACTTGCACAGTTATCGCGAGCTGCCGTTGCGCTACGGCGAGTTCGGCTTCTGCCATCGCAACGAGTCGTCGGGCGCGTTGCACGGTGTGTTGCGCGTGCGTGGCTTCGTGCAGGACGACGGACACATCTTCTGCACCGAGGATCAGATTCTCGACGAATGCGTCGCGTACACGGCGTTGCTGCAGAAGGTGTACCGCGATTTCGGCTTCGAAAAGCTGATTTACAAGATAGCGACACGCCCGGAACAGCGAATCGGCTCGGACGAGATCTGGGACAAATCGGAAACGGCGCTGATCGAGTCGCTGAGACGGTCGGGCGTCGAATTTGAAGTGTCGCCGGGCGAGGGCGCCTTTTACGGCCCCAAGATCGAGTACACACTAAAAGACGCGATCGGCCGACCGTGGCAGTGCGGCACGATGCAGGTCGATTTTTCGATGCCGGAGCGGCTAGGCGCCGAATATGTGACCGAGGACAACAGCCGCAAAACGCCGGTGATGCTGCATCGAGCGATCCTAGGCGCGCTCGAACGGTTCATAGGGTTGTTGATCGAAAACTACGCGGGAGCGATGCCGCCGTGGCTGGCGCCGGTGCAGGTCGCCGTCGCTTGCATTTCCGAGCACCAGGCGGCATATGCGGAAGACGTTGCGCAAACACTGCAAAAACAAGGATTTAGGGCGGAATCCGATTTGCGCAATGAGAAGATCAACTATAAGATTCGCGCCCTTAGCCTGCAGAAAATCCCCTACATTCTCGTTGTTGGCGACAAAGAGAAGCAAGCGAACACGGTATCCGTGCGAGCGCGCGGTGGCGCGGACTTGGGTGTGATTCCCTTGTCCGAGTTTGCGCAACGTCTGAAGCAGGACGTCGAGCAACGTCACAACGTAGCAAGCGCGGTTTAATTTTTAATTTTTTGGAGAGGTAAATATCGCTCAAGAACGTTCGCACCGGATCAATGGTGAAATCAGTGCCCCGGAAATACGACTGACTGGAATCGAAGGTGAAGCGCTGGGCGTAGTAAAGCTGCCCGATGCGCTTCGCATGGCCGAGGAAGCTCAGGTCGATTTGGTGGAAATTGCTCCCACGGCTGTACCGCCCGTCTGCCGCTTGATGGACTACGGCAAGTTCAAGTATCAGGAGCAGAAGAAGTCGCACGAAGCGAAGCTCAAGCAAAAGCAGATTCAGATCAAGGAAGTCAAGTTCCGCCCACAAACGGACGAGAACGATTACCTGACGAAGATGCGGAACCTGACTCGTTTTCTGGAAGAAGGCGACAAGGCCAAGATCACGCTGCGCTTCCGCGGTCGTGAAATGGCGCACCAGGAGTTTGGCGTCAAGCTGCTGGAGCGGGTGCGCGATGAGCTGGCGAACATGGCAGTCGTGGAATCGATGCCGAGATTGGAAGGGCGCCAGATGGTGATGGTGATGGCGCCGAAGAAAAAGAAATAAGTTGCCGGCGGCTAGCCGCCGGCTTCCCTGAGTAAATACCAAGTGGGATCAGGCTTCAAGTCCCTAACAGGGCGCCTGCAATCATCTAAGAACGAAGGACGTTGCTATGCCGAAGATGAAGACGAAAAAGAGCGCTGCGAAGCGCTTTGAGGTTCGCGCAAGCGGATCGATCAAGCGCGGTCAGGCGGCGAAGCGCCATCTGCTGACGAAGCGCACAACCAAGAACAAACGCCATTTGCGCGGTCCGGTCAACATGCACGAGGCTGATGTGAAGTCTGTGCGCCGCATGCTGCCGTACGCGTAAGGGGAGCGATCATGCCAAGAGTTAAACGAGGTACTACCGCGCGCGCGCGGCACAAGAAAGTCCTAGCGCAGGCTGTCGGCTTTACGCGCCGCCGCAAGAACGTATTCCGCGTCGCCAAGGAAGCGGTGATGAAAGCGGGGCAATACGCCTACCGCGATCGTCGCAACAAGAAGCGGACTTTTCGCGCGTTGTGGATCGCGCGCATCAACGCCGCGGTGCGTGAGCATGGGCTGAGCTACAGCGTGTTCATGAACGGCTTGACCAAGGCGGAAATTGGACTCGATCGCAAGATACTGGCTGACATGGCGGTGCTCGACAAGCCGGGCTTTGCCGCGGTCGTCGAAAAAGTAAAGGCCACGATCGCTTAACTGCCAATAAGAGACAAGAAGAGCAAAACGGGGCCTAATGCGAGGCCCCGTTTTTTTGTTTGCACCGATGAATCCTGAATTGGAACAACTGGTAAACGAAGCGCGCGCTGCATTCGCGGCGGCACTGCAGCCCGCTGCGCTCGAAAACGAGAAAGCGCGCTATCTCGGCAAGAACGGTGCGATTACCGAGCGGCTGAAAACGCTCGCGAAGCTGACGCCCGATGAGAAGCGCACAGCGGGTGCCGAGATCAACGCTGCCAAGGAAGCAATCGAGGCGCTGCTTGCCGAGCGCCGCCAAGCGCTGGCTGATCTGCGGCTCAACGAGCAACTCGCCGCGGAATCCATCGATGTGTCGTTACCGGGGCGCGCACGCAGCGTTGGGGCGATCCATCCCGTTGCCCGTACCTGGATGCGCATCGAGGAGATCTTCCGCTCGATTGGCTTTGATTTTGCCGAAGGCCCTGAAATTGAAACCGATTGGTACAACTTCACCGCGCTGAATAGCCCGGAGAATCATCCCGCGCGCTCGATGCAGGATACTTTCTATGTCGATGTGCACGACGCCGAAGGACGCCCGATGGTCCTGCGCACCCATACCAGTCCGATGCAGGTGCGCTACGCACGCATGCATCAGCCGCCGATCAAGGTGATTGCGATCGGGCGCTGTTATCGGGTTGATAACGATGCGACGCATTCCCCGATGTTTCATCAAGTCGAAGGCTTATGGCTTGACGAGAACATCAGCTTCGCCGACCTCAAGGCCGTGTATACGAACTTCCTACGGTGCTTCTTCGAGACCGATGAACTCGAAGTACGCTTCCGGCCTTCGTATTTTCCATTCACCGAGCCGTCGGCCGAGATCGACATGATGTTCACCAGCGGTCCGCGAAAGGGCCGCTGGCTTGAAATTTCCGGCTCGGGTCAGGTGCATCCTGATGTCGTGCGAAATTTTGGCTTTGACCCGGCCAAGACGATCGGCTTTGCGTTCGGTTCGGGCCTGGAGCGGTTGGCGATGTTCCGCTATGGCGTCGACGATCTGCGCGAGTTCTTCGCCGGCGATTTGCGTTTCCTGAAGCAGTTCGCATAGCCATGCAATTTTCAGAACAGTGGCTGCGTAGCTACGCGAATCCTCCGATTTCAAGCGACGAGCTGGCTGCTCGCCTGACGATGGCTGGCCTCGAAGTTGAAAGCGTCGACCCGGTGGCACCGCCGTTTTCCGGTGTAGTGGTCGGCGAAGTCACGCGTGTTGTTCCGCATCCCAATGCCGACAAGCTGACGGTGTGCGAGGTTGAAGTCGGAGCGGGCGAAATTCTTTCGATCGTGTGCGGTGCTCCCAACGTGGCACAGGGAATCAAGGTGCCGTGCGCGCTGGTGGGTGCGATGCTGCCGGGTGGGGCGGAGATCGGTGCAACGACCTTGCGCGGCGTGCAGTCGCAGGGCATGTTGTGTTCGGCGCGTGAGCTCGGCCTCGCCGAGGATCATTCAGGATTGTTGATCCTGGATGCCGATGCACCTCTGGGCGCCGACCTGCGAGACTATCTGGCACTCGACGATCGCAAGCTGACGATCAAGCTAACACCTGATCGAGCGGATTGTTTGAGCGTAGTGGGTATAGCGCGCGAGGTCGCTGCATTCTCGAGCGCGCCACTAACACTTCCAACGATCGATCCTGTCACGCCGACGATTACGGATCGGCTGCCGGTGAAAGTCGAAGCCTCAGACCTGTGCGGGCGCTTTTCGGGCCGCGTTATTCGTGGTGTCAACGCGCACGCGCAGACACCGGCGTGGATCAGGCAACGGCTCGAGCGTAGCGGGCAGCGGCCCATTTCGGCGTTAGTCGATATCTCGAACTACGTGTTGCTCGAGCTGGGTCGGCCAACGCATGTGTTTGATCTCGACAAAGTGGAGGGCGGGTTAACCGTGCGGTGGGGCCGCGCTGGCGAGCGCGTCGAGCTGTTGAATGGGCAAACGGTCGAGGTCGACTCCGGCGTTGGCGTGATCGCCGACGCCGCCGGCGTGGAGGCATTGGCGGGCATCATGGGAGGCGCGAAGACCGCCGTGTCGCTGGATACCCGCAACGTGTATGTAGAGGCCGCTTTTTGGTGGCCCGATGCGATTCGGGGGCGCTCCCGCCGTTATAACTTTTCGACCGACGCTGCGCACCGCTTCGAGCGCGGTGTCGACTACGCGACGAACGTCGACCACATCGAATACATCACACGCCTGATCGTCGATGTTTGCGGTGGCCAGCCGGGACCGGTCGACGATCAAACGCTCGCGCTGCCGCAGCGCAAGCCGATCGTGATGCGGGCGGAACGCTGCCGGCGACTGTTGGGCATGGCGATCAACTCGGAGGCGATCGCGAATGCATTCCGACGTATCGGGTTTGACTTTCGAGAAGACGGCGACACGTTCGTCGTCAGGCCGCCAACCTTCCGCTTTGATCTCGAGATTGAGGAAGATCTGATCGGCGAGGTAGCGCGTCTCATCGGCTACGAGAACATTCCGGCGCATCCACCGCGCACCGCCGCGACGATGCGCGCCGAGCCGGAGGAGCGGCGCAGCGCTCACGATGTACGCCGCGTGCTGTCCCTGGCCGGATACACGGAGCTGATCAACTATTCGTTCGTCGATGCGCAATCGGAGCTTGATTTTGCCGGCAATGCTGACCCGATTGCCGTGCTCAATCCGATCGCGAGCCAGATGTCGGTGATGCGAAGTACGTTGCTCGGGGGCCTGGTCCAGGCGCTTGCGTACAACGTGAATCGCAAGGCCCCTCGCGTGCGGGTCTTCGAAATTGGCCGCGTCTACCGGCGAGACCCGCCGCAACCCGCCGGCCCTTTGCAGGTAGGCGGAGTGGATCAACCGAATCGTGTGGCAGCGCTGGCCTACGGTCCGAATGACGATGAGCAGTGGGCGGCACCTGCGCGGGACAGCGACTTTTTCGATGTAAAAGGCGATATCGAGGCGCTGCTGCCCTCCGCACGGTTCGTAGCCGGCCAGCACCCGGCCCTGCATCCAGGCCGCAGCGCGTTGGTCGAGGTCGACGGTCGACCCATCGGAATCATCGGACAGCTTCATCCGCGCCTGCAGCAGCAATATGAATTGCCGAAGGCCGCCCATCGTCTTCGAGCTTGACCTTGAACCGTTGCTCATGCGCGTGTTACCGCGGCACCGCGAGCTGGCGCGCTTTCAGCCGGTCCAGCGCGATATTTCGGTGACGGTCTCGGACTCAGTCTCGGTCCAGTCGATGCTCGATGCGGTGCTGACGCGGTCGGTTTCCGAGCGCCGCCTGTCGACGCTGAGGGAGTTCCGAGTGTTCGACGTCTACCGTATCCCGCCCAATTCAAGCAAAGTCGCGGAAGCGAGCGCTAACGTGTTGTTAAATAACGAGAAAAGTCTTGCGTTCCGATTGGTTCTACAAGATACTGAGCGTCCCGTGACCGATGCCGACGCCGACGCCACAGTTAAAGCAGTACTTGAGGTGCTCGAGCAGCAATTTGCCGCGCGGCTACGTCATTAAAGCGAGCATGCAGAAATTACCCGCCCCGACGTTCCTATGCCCACAGCCGACTTTAAATTTCCCGATTTGCCCCGCACGGCGGGCGCGATGCACTCGGCCGATCGCACGCCGAAGACAATGACGAAGGCGGAACTAGCCGAAGCATTGTTCGATCGCCTCGGACTGAACAAGCGTGAAGCGAAGGATATGGTTGACGGATTCTTCGATGAGATCCGGCAGGCGCTCGAGCGGGGTGAATCGGTGAAGCTCTCCGGGTTTGGGAATTTCCAGCTGCGCGACAAGCCCCAACGCCCCGGACGAAACCCGAAAACAGGTGAAGAGATTGCGATAACTGCCCGCCGGGTCGTGACTTTTCACGCCAGCCAAAAGCTGAAAGCCGCCGTCGCTACGGCCGCTGACATGATTTGACCGCGCCGCTGTCGCGTAGAACTCCAAACCTCGACTTCTCTGCGCTTGACCCATGCAGCGCCACGAAGCTCCGATCCAACTGCCATCGATTCCCGCCAAGCGCTACTTCACGATCGGTGAAGTGAGTGACTTGTGCGGCGTCAAGCCGCACGTGCTGCGCTACTGGGAGCAGGAGTTCACGCAGTTACGACCGGTTAAGCGGCGTGGCAACCGCCGCTATTACCAGCACCATGAAGTTCTGCTGATTCGCAGAATCCGCGAGTTGCTATACGAGCAAGGCTTCACCATCAGCGGAGCTCGCAATCGCCTCGACGATCACGATCAAGGAGAGCGCGCTTCACCACGCGCTGGCGTAGTCGCTGCAAATGACCCGGCTGCGTTGAACGGCGACGGCAAGCACGTGAAGGCCGTGGATATCGCAGCGCTGCACACGGAACTCGCCGCAATTCGCAAGCTGCTGCGAAGTGGCAGCAGATAAACGCGTGCGGATATACTGCGCGGCTTCGGGGCGTAGCGCAGCCTGGTAGCGCACTTGCATGGGGTGCAAGGGGTCGCGAGTTCGAATCCCGCCGCCCCGACCAAAGGGATTGGTTACTCGGAAAAGCCGGTGTTCGCTTCGCGGACACCGGCTCCTTTATTTCTAGATGCGCATCCTTGTCTCCAACGATGACGGCTACCTGGCGCCTGGACTTGATAGCGCTGGCCGATGCGATGCGGCCGCTGGGTGAGGTGACCGTAGTCGCGCCCGAACAAAACAGCAGCGGAGCGAGCAACTCGTTGACGTTGCACCGGCCGCTGACGATCAGTCAGGCCGAAAATGGATTTACATTCATCAACGGCACGCCGAGTGACTGCGTGCATATCGCATTGACCGGACTGCTGGATCAGATGCCGGACCTGATCGTTTCGGGCATCAACAACGGTCAGAACATGGGCGATGACACCATCTATTCCGGCACCGTCGCGGCGGCGATGGAAGGTTATTTGTTCGGGGTGCCAGCTATCGCGTTTTCGTTGCTCGACCGCGGTTTCGAGCACCTCGATGTGGCGGCGGACGTTGCGCGCAAACTCGTCGAGCGCTATATCAGCAGGCCGATCGCCAAGCCCTTCCTGTTGAACGTCAACGTGCCGAGTGTGCCGCGCGATCAGATCAAAGGTATCGTCGGCACGCGCTTGGGCAAGCGGCATCCATCGGAGCCGGTGGTGCGCATGAAAAATCCACGCGGCGAACCGATTTACTGGATCGGGGCTGCGGGCCCCGCGCGCGAAGGCGGGCCGGGTACCGACTTTCATGCGACGGCATCAGGTTACGTGTCGGTCACGCCGCTGCAGATCGACCTCACGCACAACGATCAACTGAAGAGCGTCAGCGACTGGCTTGACGCCGCATCCGATCGATGACGCACTCGAACCTTCATGGCGGGTCCGGCGATCAAAATCCGAGCGGGCTGGTGTCCGCGCGCGTGCGCGACCGTATGGTTGAGCGCGTTCGCGAACTTGGCGTTCGCGATTCGCGCGTGCTCGAGGCGTTGCGTAACGTACCGAGGCATTTGTTCGTCGATGAAGCGCTCGCCAGTCGCGCATATGAAGACACTGCGCTACCCATCGGTCATGGGCAGACGATTTCGCAACCGTATATCGTCGCGCGCACGGCGGAGCTGGCGCTTGAAGAGCTGGCCGACGCGCGCGCTGCACGAGTGCTCGAAGTCGGTACCGGATGCGGTTACGCGGCGGCGGTGCTGGCGCAGCTCTTCGGTGAAGTCGTCAGCATCGAGCGCTTGCGTGCGTTGCATGAGAAGGCGCGCGAAAACCTGAGGCCGCTGCGCTTGTCCAACGTCCGGTTGATCCTCGGAGACGGTGCATTGGGCGTACCCACGGCTGCGCCGTACGAGGCCATCGTGGCCGCGGCGGCCGGTGATGAAATTCCGCCGGCGTGGATCGAACAGTTGAGAGTCGGAGGTCGCATCGTGGCGCCGCTGGGTACTTGGAATCAACAGTTGACGATTGCAATCAAGGATGCGAGCGGAGGCGTGCAAAAAAGTCGCAAGGAGCCGGTACGCTTCGTGCCGTTGCGAGGCGGCGTCGCCTGAGGGCTCAGATGGATAGCAAGTTGATCGTCAAATGGTGTGCGCTGCTGCCCATGCTGGCGATCGCGGCATGTGCGAGCCAGCGGCCGGCGCCGGTGGTTGATCGTTCGGGACGCAGCCCCGTCGCAACTGCGCCGACAGGCAAGCCCGCCGTTTCGCGCGTGGCTAAAGACGGCATCTACGTTGCGCAGCGAGGCGATACGCTGCAGAACGTTGCACTGGCATTCGGCGTAGATCCGAAGGATCTCGCGCGTTGGAACGGTGTTCCCGAGTCAGACTGTGCTGATTCCGGGACAGACGCTGCAAGTCACACCACCCGCGAGCGTAGCTACCGTCAGCCCTATTACCGGAAGCGGTCAGGCCGAGGTTCGACCGCTGCCGCCGTCGGGCGCGTCCGTACCGGGCGCGCCCGCACCGTTGCCGCCTGCGGTCACGCCACCCGCCGCCGCGCCACCTGTCGCGGCGGCACCGCCCACTGCGCCGCCGGTAGCAGCTGCGCCCGAGCCGTCGCGTCCTCCTTCAGCGTCGCTGCCATGGATCTGGCCGACTTCCGGCAAAGTCATCGAAACCTTCGACGATCCGCGCAACAAGGGGATCGATATCGCCGGCAACGAAGGCGCGCCGGTGCAGGCCGCAGCTGACGGCGAAGTCGTCTACGTCGGTAGCGCGGTGCGCGGCTATGGCAATCTGGTGATCGTGCGCCATAGCGACGACTTCATCACCGCGTACGCACACAATCGCAAAGTGTTGGTCGCTGAAAAACAATCGGTCAAGCGTGGACAAGCGATCGCCGAACTTGGGCGCTCTGATGCAGACCGCCCGAAGTTGCATTTTGAGATTCGTCATCAGGGCAAACCGGTCGACCCGCTTAAGTATCTGCCTGCAAGATCGCAGTGACGCCGGTTCTGGTCTTTGACATTGAGACGATCCCCGATGTCACGGGGCTACGGCGCCTGCGCGCTGAGTGGCGCGATTTGGCCGATGCGGAAGTCGCCGAGTGCGCTTTCGAAGAGCGCCGCGGCGGCAAAGGCGGCGACTTTCTGCCGCTGTACCTGCAGCGAGTCGTTGCGATTTCCTGCGTGCTACGCAACGACGCTGGGTTCAGGGTCGGTTCGATTGGTGCCGCAGGCGACCCCGAAGCAGCGCTAATCCAGAGTTTCTTTGGAATGATCGACCGGCACACGCCGCAGATGGTCAGTTGGAACGGCAGTTGTTTTGACCTCCCGGTGCTTCACTATCGGGGTCTGCTCGCCGGTGTTTCGGCAGCGCGCTACTGGGAGCTTGGCGCCGACGATCCCGAGTTTCGCTACAACAATTACATCGGCCGCTATCACACACGCCATATTGACTTGATGGACGTACTCGCGATGTATCAATCGCGCGCCAGTGCGCCGCTGGACGTTCTATCGAAGCTGGCCGGCTATCCCGGCAAGCTCGGCATGGACGGTAGTCAGGTGTGGCAGGCGTACTCGCGACGGGCAGATCGAGAAGATCAGAAGCTATTGCGAAACGGACGTCGTCAACACCTATTTGTTGTTCAACCGTTTTCAGAAAATGCGCGGCGTGTTGGACGGCCCGCAACTTGCCGCCGAAGAGGCGCTGGTGCGCGATTCGCTGCAAGGGTTGCCCGCATCGCATTGGCGCGAGTATCTCGATGCGTGGCCCGCTGCGGTTCTCGAGTGAGCGGCGAACGCTTCGAAGTCGAAATCGAGTCGCTCGACCAGGAAGGCCGCGGCGTTGCGCACCGGGACGGCAAGGCGGTCTTCATCGAAGGCGCTCTTCCTGGCGAGCGCGTTGTTTACGAACGGTACCGGCAGAAAGCGCGCTACGAAACCGGCCGCGCGATTTCGATCGAGCGCGAGTCCGCGATGCGCGTGGTGCCGCGTTGCCCGCACGCCGGACTGCATGTCGGGGCATGCGGCGGCTGCTCGATGCAGCACATCGACGCGCGCGCGCAGGTCGCACTGAAGCAGCGCGTGCTGGAAGACGCGCTGTGGCATCTGGGCAGAGTGCGGCCAACGATGATGCTGCGGCCCATCGAAGGCCCAGCCTGGCGCTATCGGCACCGCGCTCGAATGGCGGTGCGCTACGTCGCGAGGAAGGGCGGTGTTCTCGTGGGGTTTCACGAACGCGCGAGTAGCTATGTGGCGGACATTCGCCAATGCGAGGTCCTGCCGAAGAAGGTCAGCGATCTGCTGTTGCCGCTGCGCGATCTTGTGTATTCGTTGACGCTGCACGAACGATTGCCGCAGATCGAGCTGGCGGTCGGCTCGGTGCTGGATCGCACTGCGGTGATGCTCGTCTTTCGAGTGCTTCAGCCACCGACCGCGGAAGATTGCAGATTGCTGCGCGAGTTCGGAGCCGCGCACGCCGTCGACATCTGGCTGCAACCTGCGGGGCCGGACTCCGCGGCGCCACTCGATCGCGATCAGGCGCAGAGGCTCGAGCTGCGGCTGCCCGAATTCGGTGTCGCTTTGCCCTTTTCTCCGACCGACTTCACGCAGGTCAATCATCGCGTCAACGAAGTGCTGGCATCGCGCGTGACGCGGCTGATTGCGCCGCAGCCGAGTGATGTCGTCATTGACTTCTTCTGTGGGCTGGGCAATTTCACGCTGCCGCTCGCCACGCTCGCTAAAACGGTGGTCGGCTTGGAAGGCAGCGCGTCGTTGGTCGAGCGCGCGCGCATCGCTGCCGAGAGCAATGGATTAACGGCGCGCACGCAGTTTGAGGCGCGCAACCTGTTTGATTTCACGCTCGACGACTGGCATGCCCTAGGCAGGCGACACGGCACCATTGGCAAGGTGCTGATCGATCCGCCGCGTGAGGGTGCGTTGGCGCTGGCGCAGGTTCTCGCTGCGGCGTCTCGTGAGACGGCGAAACCCACACGCGTGGTCTATGTCTCATGCAACGTCGCGACGCTGGCGCGCGACTGCGGAGTTATGGTGAGTCAGGGCGGATGGACTTTGCGGGCGGCTGGCGTCGTCAACATGTTTCCGCACACGTCGCATGTCGAGTCGATCGCGCTGCTGGAGCTAGAACCGTAGGCCAAAACGGAGGTGGCCCTGGCGACGGCTGCGTGTTAACATTTCGCGCTAAGTAGTGCGCCGCAAGTCATTCATTTGTCGAGCTTTTTGATTGCTCGTCATCAACAAAAATCGCAACAAAAAGGGGAAAAGGTCAGCGGATGGCGGTGGAACGGACATTGTCGATCATCAAACCGGATGCCGTCGCAAAGAACGTCATCGGGCGGATTTACTCTCGCTTCGAAGAGAGCGGCTTGAAAGTGATTGCGGCGAAAATGATGTCGCTGTCACGCGCCGAGGCCGAAGGGTTTTACGCCGTTCATCGTGAGCGGCCGTTTTTCAACGATCTGGTGGCGTTCATGGCCTCCGGACCGGTGATGGTGCAGGTACTCGAAGGCGACAATGCGATCGCAAAGAACCGCGAGCTCATGGGTGCGACCGATCCGAAGAAGGCGGCCGCCGGCACTATCCGCGCGGATTTCGCGGACAGCATCGATGCCAATGCCGTGCACGGCTCGGACAGCGCAGCCACTGCGAAGGTCGAGATCGAATATTTTTTTGCTCAGATGAATTTGTACTCACAATAGTGCGTTTGCGATGCCGCGAATAAATCTGCTCGACTTCGACGCTGCTCAGTTGGCGGCGTATGTGCAGTCGATCGAAGAAAAGCCATTTCGTGCAACGCAATTGCTGCGCTGGATTCACCGGCGCGGGGCGCGCGATTTCGACGCGATGTCGGACCTTGCCAAATCGCTGCGAGCGAAGCTGTCAGAGCATGCCCACATCAGTGCTCCGCCTGTCCTTAGCGACGTCATCGCTGCCGATGGCACGCGCAAATGGCTACTTGATGTCGGACTCGGCAATGCAATCGAAGCCGTGTTCATTCCGGAAGCCGATCGCGGTACGTTGTGTATCTCGACGCAGGCGGGATGTGCGGTCAACTGCGCGTTCTGCTCGACCGGCCGACAGGGTTTTAACCGCAATCTGACCACCGCCGAGATCGTCGGCCAGCTTTGGATGGCCGAGCACATGCTGCGTGCGAATGCCGCCAGTGGTGACAACAATAACGAACGCGCCATTTCCAACGTAGTCCTAATGGGAATGGGCGAGCCGCTGCAGAATTACGACGCGGTGCTGCCCGCGCTGCGGCTAATGCTCGACGATAACGCCTACGGCTTGTCACGTCGGCGCGTGACGCTGTCGACTTCCGGCATGGTGCCGTTGATCGATCGTCTGGCAGCGGATTGTCCGGTTGCGCTCGCCGTATCGCTACATGCGCCGAACGATGCGTTGCGCGACACCCTGGTGCCGCTAAACCGGAAATACCCGCTGCGCGAGTTGCTCGCCGCGTGCCGCCGCTATTTGCGTACAGCGCCACGTGACTTCATCACGTTCGAGTACGTGATGCTCGACGGCATCAACGACAGCGATCTGCATGCCGCCGAGCTGGTGGCGCTGGTTGCCGACCTGCCGTGCAAGTTCAACCTGATTCCATTCAATCCGTTCCCTCAGTCGGGATTCGAGCGCTCATCTGCGGAACGCATTCGGACTTTTGCGCAACACTTGACCGACGCCGGCATCGTCACCACCACGCGCAGGACACGCGGTGACGATATCGACGCGGCGTGCGGCCAGCTGGCGGGCGACATTCGCGATCGAACCCGACTCAATGACCGCACGGCCCGCAAAGTCATTCCGTTAACGGCAAGCGCGCATTAGAGGAACACATGCATTTACGCTTGATGATCTGTGCAACGCTGGCGTTGCTAGGCGCTGCCTGCACGACGACGACCACCACCACGGTAAGCAACGATGGTTCGTCGACGATCACCAACGAGCGCTCGTCAAGGAAAGTCACCGATGCCGACCTTCGTAACCGCGCTCGCGCCCGCACTGATCTGGCGGGTGGCTATTACCGCAACGGTCAACTGGCGGTAGCGCTCGATGAGGCGCGGCGCGCTGTGGCGATCGATCCGAACTACGCCGAAGCGTATGGGCTGCTCGGTCTTATTTACATGGACATGAAAGAGCAACGTGACGCGGAGGAAAGTTTTCAGCGCGCATTGAAGCTCGACGCCGCAAACTCCGAGCTGAACAACAACTACGGCTACTTTCTGTGCAACACCGGACGCGAACGGGAATCGATCGCATACTTCAACCAGGCGATTCGCGACCCGCTTTACCGCACGCCGGCTAGGGCGAACCAGAATGCGGGGCAGTGCCTGATGCGAGTCAAGGATTACGCGGGTGCCGAGCCTTATCTGCGCCGCTCATTCGAGCTTGACGCCGGCATGGCGGTGCCGAAATTCTTGCTGGCGAAACTTTATCTCGCAACCAATCAGGTGGAGAAAGCGACTTTTTATTACAACGTTCTTGCGAAGTCCATTGAGTCATCGGCGGAAAGCTTGTGGCTTGGGCTGCGCGTGGCGCGCGCCAATGCCGACCTGCGCACCGAGACTCAGCTGGCGAACGAATTGAAACAACGCTTTCCGCAGTCACCGGAAGCCGCGGCGCTAGCGCGCGGCGACTTCGATGACTGAGCAGAGTCTGATCTCCGATGAACGCGACCTCGCCGCGCAAACAGAGGCCGACTCGACCGAAGTGCAGGGTGTGGCCGGAGCCACGGGCTATGGCGCGCGGCTCGCGGCCCAACGGGAGCGCGCGGGCCTGAGCGTCACTGACGTAGCGTCCACCTTGCGTCTGCATCCGAACCAGATACGAGCGATCGAGCAGGAAGATCTCACGCGTCTGCCTGCACTGGCTTATGTGCGCGGCTTCATTCGCAGTTACGCGCGCGTGCTAAGCGTTGATCCAGAGCCGCTGTTGTCCGATCTGAATGCAAAGCTCGCGCCGGTGCGCGAATCGGTCGTCGACGGTATGGCGTCGGACTTCGCGGCGGCGCGCGCTGCGGGCCGTGAGCGCATGTTTCCGCAATGGGCGATCGGCATTGCCTTGGTGATCTTGGTTGTGCTCGGAGTGATCGGTTGGCAGACAACCTTGCAGCCGGCACCCGCATCACCTCCACAAGTCGTCCGTAGTTCCCGCCGCGGCATCATCCGCACCGGCGCCGGCTCCCGTGCTGGACACTGCGACGCCGGCTGCGACGACCGAGACCGCTACAGGCTCTGCTGCTGTGAACGAACCGGTTCCAACCCCGGCCGAGGTAGCGGAGTCCACCGTTAGATCAAGCGTCGCCGCGAGCGGAGCATCGCCCACGTTGCTGCTGCGCTTCAATGGCAACTCATGGGCCGAAGTGACCGATCGCAACGGCAAGATCCTGTTGTCGCAGTTGAATGCTGAGGGCGCCGAGCATGCTCTCGACGGTGAATTGCCACTGACCGTTGTGATCGGCGATGCCAACTTTGCATCGGTGGAGGTTCGCGGTGCGGCGTTTAATCTGCAGCCGTTTACGCGAAACAATGTTGCGCGTTTCACCATCAAGTAGCGATGACGGCATGAACCGAGCGGTCGAGCTCCCTAACTGCTTGCCCCAGGCGGCGATACCCGCCCCAAGGCGGCGGACGCGACAGGTGAGAGTGTCGTGGGCCGATCATGTCGTTCGCATCGGTGGCGATGCGCCGGTGGTCGTGCAATCAATGACCAACACCGACACCGCAGACGCGATCGCCACCGCGATCCAAGTGAAGCAGCTCGCACAGGCCGGATCGGAAATCGTGCGGATCACTGTCAACTCGCCCGAAGCCGCCGCCGAAGTCGCGCCGATTCGCGAGCAGCTGGACAAAATGGGACTCGATGTTCCACTGGTCGGTGATTTTCACTACAACGGCCACAAGCTGTTGACGCAGTTTCCGGCGTGCGCGCAAGCGTTGTCGAAGTACCGCATCAATCCCGGCAACGTCGGTCGCGGCGCGAAGGGCGGCGACAACTTTGCACAGATGATCGAGGTCGCGTGTCGCTATCGCAAGCCCGTGCGCATCGGCGTCAACTGGGGCAGCCTCGATCAGGAGCTGCTTGCGAAAATGATGGATCAGAACGCGATGCGCGCTGATCCCCTCGACGCGAAGGGCAGTGCTGCGTGAAGCGCTGGTGCAATCGGCGATTGCAAGCGCCGAGCGTGCCGAAGCGCTGGGCCTTGGTGAAGACATGATCTGCCTTTCGGCGAAGGTCAGCGGCGTGCAGGATTTGATTGCTGTCTATCGAGAGCTGTCGCGGCGCTGCGACTATCCGCTGCATCTGGGCCTCACTGAAGCCGGTATGGGCAGCAAAGGAATCGTGGCTTCGACCGCGGCCCTTGCCGTTCTTTTGCAGGAAGGAATAGGCGACACGATCCGCATTTCGCTTACGCCCGCGCCCGGCGAATCGCGGACGACCGAAGTTCAGGTCGCGCAGGAAATTTTGCAGACGATTGGGCTTCGAGCGTTTACGCCGATGGTCGTCGCATGCCCCGGTTGCGGCCGCACGACGAGCACGTTCTTTCAAGAACTCGCCGACGACATTCAATCGTGGCTGCGCGCACAAATGCCGCTTTGGCGGGCAGACTATCCCGGCGTCGAGTCGATGAGCGTTGCGGTCATGGGATGTGTGGTCAACGGGCCCGGCGAGAGCAAGCACGCGAACATCGGGATCAGCCTGCCCGGTTCCGGGGAAGCGCCGGTCGCGCCCGTTTTCGTCGACGGCGTTCGCACCGTGACACTAAAAGGGGAGCGTATCGCGGCGGAGTTTCAGGCGATCGTCGATGACTACGTGCGCCGTACGTATTCAGCTACCGCAGCAGCAACTCCAGCGCATCATTAAGCAATGCCAAATGTGAAGTTTGCCGCGGTGCGCGGCATGAACGATTTGTTGCCTGCGCAGGCACCTGTGTGGGAGTGGTTCGAAGCGCGAGTGACGGACTGGCTGCGGTCGTATGGCTATCGGCAGATTCGTACGCCGGTCCTCGAACACACCGACTTGTTCGTGCGCGGCATCGGCGAAGTAACCGATATCGTCGAAAGGGAAATGTATTCGTTCGAGGATCGGGCGAATCAGGAGCGGCTCACGCTGCGGCCGGAATTCACGGCCGGAACAGTGCGCGCTGCGATTGAACACAGCTTGACCTACGATGGTCCGAAGCGTGTGTGGTCGATGGGTCCGCTGTTTCGGCACGAGCGGCCGCAGCGCGGGCGCTTCCGGCAGTTTCATCAGGTCAACGTCGAAGCACTTGGATTTGCGGGGCCGGATATCGACGCCGAGCTGATCGTGATGCTCGCGCGGTTGTGGAAAATTCTCGGTATCACAAGCGCCCGCTTGGAAATCAATTGTCTTGGGCAGGCCGAGGAGCGCGCGCAACATCGCGCCGATTTGGTTACCTACTTCAAGCAACACCAAGACGAGCTCGATGCCGATTCAGTGCGCCGATTAGGCACCAATCCGCTACGCATCCTGGACAGCAGGAATCCAGCGATGGCCAAACTGCTTAGTGACGCGCCGCAGATCACCGCGTACCTGGGCGACTCATCGCGCCAACATTTTGAAGGGCTGCAGGCGTTGCTTGCGGCGGCAGGTATCGAGTTCAAAGTCAATCCGCGTCTGGTGCGTGGCCTCGACTACTACAACCTGACGGTCTTCGAGTGGATCACCGACGAGTTGGGCTCGCAGGGAACGTTATGCGGCGGTGGCCGATATGACACGCTGATCGAGCTGCTAGGCGGCAAGCCGACGCCGGCAATAGGATTTGCGATCGGCATCGAAAGGGTCATCGAATGCTTGACACAATCCGGGCAGATCGATACGTCTCCGTATGCAGACGTCTATGTCGTCCACCAGGGCGGTGAGACAGCAACGCGCGCGTTTCTGACCGCGGAGCAGTTACGCGATGCCGGACTTGACGTGATCTGCCATGCCGGGGAGGCGAGCTTGAAGTCGCAGATGAAACGCGCCGATGCAAGCGGCGCCGAGTTTGCGGTGATCATCGGCGAAACAGAGCTGGCGTCCGAGTCGGCTAGTGTCAAGAACCTGCGTGCACCGCTTGGTGAGGCAAAAGCAGAGCAGCGTATCGTGCCGCTCCACTTATTGGCGGACACGCTGGTCATCGAGTTAAGCGCCGCTGAACAAGATCATTAAAGAAGAGAAGACGGAAACATCTAAATGGCTTACGACTTACAGGAGCAGGAACAGCTTGACGAGCTCAAGGCGTGGTGGGGCAAGTACGGCAATTTGATCCTGACCGTCACGACCGTCGTGCTGCTCGCATTTGCGGCTTACAACGGCTGGCGCTGGTATGAGCGGAATCAAGCGGAAGAAGCTGCCGGCGTTTATGCCGAGTTCGAGCGCGCGATGGCCGCGCGCGAGACCGAACGCGTCAAGACGCTCGGCGCGACGTTGACCGACAAGTACGCTCGCACCGTCTACGGCCCGATGGCCGCGTTGCAAGGCGCCCGCTGGTCGGCAGATAACGGAGATCCAGCCGGTGCAAGAACGCGCTTGCAATGGGTGATCGAGCATGCCGATCACCCGGAGATCGTCGCCATTGCCAAAGTTCGGCTGGCGGGCGTTCTGCTCGATGAAAAACAATTCGATGAAGCGTTGAAGGTGCTCGATGGCGCAGGCTCGACGGTCCATGCGACCGCGATCGCGGACCGCCGTGGCGACGTTCTGTTTGCGCAAAACAAGATCGAGGAGGCGCGCGCGGCCTATCGTGACGCGCTGTCGAAAGCCACCGCGGAACACCCGCTGAGGCAGATCATCCAGTTAAAACTTGACGCACTGCCGTCGACTGCAACCTCATGAGAATCGCAGCCATCACCGCGCTGGTTGCAGCACTCAGCCTGAGCGGATGCTCGTGGCTTCCATCCTGGCTGGGCGGGCCGCCGTCGAGAGCGGCCCAGCCCACCCCGCTGACCGATATCAAGCCGCGTTGAACGCGCGCGTTGTATGGCGTGCGTCGATCGGCGCCGGCCGCAACGAATTGATGCAGCCGGCCGTGACCGAGAACGCGGTGTACGCAGCGGCGGCCGATGGTGCCGTCGTACGGCTCGCGCCCGACAGCGGCCAGGTCGTGTGGCGCTCCGATGTCAAGACACGTCTCAGTGCAGGCGTCGGCAGCGATGGATTCACGATTGCGGTGGCCACTACGCGCGGCGAAATCATTGCGTTGGGTGCCGACGGCAAAGAGTTATGGCGCAATCAAGTAGGCGGTGAGATGCGATCGCCGCCACTGGTCGGCCGTGGCCTGGTGGTCGTGCGATCGACCGACTATCGAGTCACCGCACTTGATGCTGCCAGCGGCCGGCGCCGCTGGGCCTACCAGCGCGCCAACGTGCCCTTGACGTTGCGCAGCTTGACGGAGATGGTGTACGCGGGTGATTTCGTGATCGCAGGTTTTCCGAGCGGCCGTCTGGTGGCACTGAATGCTGCGAATGGCGCGGTCCGCTGGGACGTTGCCGTGTCGGAACCGCGCGGCGCGACTGAAGTCGAGCGCCTAGCCGACGTCGTCGGTGCGCCGCTGATTATTGGCAATGAAGTGTGCGCAGCGTCTTATCAGGGGCGTGTCGGGTGTTTCGATGCCTCCAATGGCAGCCTGCGCTGGTCCAGCGAGATTTCAGCGGCTGCGGGTCCAGCAGCAGATGAGCGGCGCATTTATGTCGTGGACGCGAAGTCGAATGTCGTCGCATTCAATCGTGCGGCCGGATCGTCGGCATGGCGACAAGACAAGCTGATGCATCGCGATCTATCGGCGCCGCTGGCGTTACGGCGCGCGATTGTTACGGGTGACTTTGCGGGTGTCGTGCATTTTCTGTCGCCCGAAGACGGTGCGTTCGTTGCGCGCGTTCCGTTGCCGGCAGAAATCGTCGCCACGCCTCGCCCTCTCGGCGGCGGTGCGGTCGTGCAAGCTCGCGACGGCACGGTTGCGTTTATAACGATTGACTAGGGAGAAGCCGGCGCTGCGCGCCGGCGACTGACTTTCATGAAACCCGTGGTTGCGATTGTCGGCCGTCCTAATGTCGGCAAGTCGACGCTGTTCAATCGGCTGACACGCACGCGCGCAGCATTGGTTGCCGATTTTCCGGGCCTTACCCGAGACCGGCACTACGGTGAAGGCCGCATCGGCCCGCGTGATTACATTGCCATCGATACCGGCGGCTTCGAGCCAGTCAACGCCGAGGGCATCGTGCGGGAAATGGCCGCGCAGACCGAGCAGGCCATTGCCGAATGCGACGTTGTGATTTTCGTTCTCGACGCGCGCGAAGGCCTGACCGGCCAGGACCAGCGCATTGCCAAGCGGCTCCGCATTGCCGCGCGGCCGATCGTGTTGGCGGTCAACAAGGCCGAAGGGCTCACCGAACAGTCCGCTGCCGAGTTTCACGAGCTGGGGCTGGGCGAGCCGTGGTTGATTTCCGCCGCGCACGGCGAAGGTGTCGAAGCGTTGATGCAGACCGCCCTCGGCGGGTTTCCGGAAGCACAGGAACAAGAGACCGAAGAGCCGGGCGCAGACAAGCGCATTCGAGTCGCCGTGGTCGGCCGTCCGAACGTCGGAAAATCGACGTTGATCAACGCACTGCTTGGCGAGCAGAGACTGATCGCGTTCGACCAACCGGGCACTACGCGCGACTCGATCGAGATCGAGTTCGACTACGACGGCCAGGCGTTCACGCTGATCGATACCGCCGGACTCCGGCGCCGCGGCAAGGTGTTCGAGACGATCGAGAAATTTTCAGTGGTCAAGACGCTGCAATCGATCGCCGATTCCAATGTCGTCATCCTGCTGCTGGATGCCTCGTCCGAAATCGCCGACCAGGACGCGCATATCGCGGGCTTCGTGCTTGAAAGTGGTCGCGCGATGGTGGTCGCGGTGAACAAGTGGGATGGACTGGATTCGTATCAGCGCGAGCGAATCACGCGCGAAATCGAGCGCAAGCTGCACTTTTTGCGCTGGGCACGTTTTCATCAGGTCTCGGCGCGCAAGCGAACCGGATTGAAGCCGATGATGCGGTCGGTGACCGAGGCGTATCGCGCCGCGTTCAAACGATTGCCGACGCCCAAGCTGACACGGGCACTGATCGCCGCGGTAGAGCGCCAGCAGCCCGCGCGTGCCGGTCACTCGCGCCCGAAGCCGCGCTATGCGCACCAGGGCGGCCACAACCCGCCGGTCATCGTCGTGCACGGCAATTCACTGAATCAGGTGGCCGACTCCTATCGACGCTATCTGGAAGGTCAGTTTCGAGAACAGTTCGAGCTGACCGGAACGCCGCTGCGGGTGGAGTTTCGCACTAGCAAGAACCCGTACGTCGAGTAGCGTTTGAGTGCGTCTTGGCGCGCTACGCTCGCTCGCCAAGGCGCGCCTTTTGCTTTACATTGATTTGAGCAGGTACGTCTCCATTATTAGAGCGTGCCAGCCCGTCCTGCCGAACCGCATACGAACAAGCGTGTCAAAACGCTGGAGAAAAAATGACTGCTAAAGGGCAATTACTACAAGACCCCTTCTTAAATGCGCTGCGCAAAGAGCACATTCCCGTCTCGATCTATCTGGTCAATGGCATCAAGCTTCAGGGCCAGGTCGAATCGTTCGATCAATACGTGGTGCTGTTGCGCAATACCGTGACGCAAATGGTCTACAAACACGCCATTTCCACCGTAGTTCCCGCGCGGCCGGTTAACCTCGCTGCGGAGCCCGAAGCCTGAGCGTCTTTCAGGTTGACTCCGAGCGTGCGCAGCTTTCCACGCGCGCGCTGCTGGTTAGCGTCGCCGTCGGGCGGCGCGACGATCCGGATGCGATCGAGGAGCTAAAGCAGCTCGTCGTCTCCGCCGATATCGAGCCGGCGGCATTACTAAGCGTGCGGCGAGATCGTCCGGATCCGTCTTATTTCATCGGTGCCGGCAAGGTCGAAGAGCTGAAGACCGAGGCTGCCGCGGCAGACGCGGGCCTGGTGATTTTTGACGTCGCGTTATCGCCGGCGCAGCAGCGCAATCTGGAGCGGACGCTCGGCCTTTGGGTGCTCGACCGCACCGCGCTGATCCTTTATATATTCTCGCAGCGCGCGCAAAGCCGCGAAGGCAAGCTGCAAGTCGAGCTGGCGCAGCTGCAACACCTTTCTACGCGCCTGGTGCGCGGCTGGTCGCACTTGGAGCGCCAGCGCGGTGGGCTCGGAAAAACCGGCGGCCCCGGCGAGAAACAAATCGAGATCGATCGCCGCTTGATCGGCGTCAGAGTAAAGAGGCTGCGCGAGCGGCTGAAGCAATCGGAAAAGCAGCGGCGCACGCGCCGGCGTGCGCGCTCGCGCAACGACGTGGTTTCGATCTCTCTGGTCGGTTACACCAACGCAGGCAAATCGACGTTGTTCAATGCACTGACTCAGGCGGGGGTGTATGCGGCCGATCAGCTGTTTGCGACGCTCGATACCACTGCGCGCAAGTGCCACCTCGGCAATGGGCTCAACGGCCATCGAGGAACGGAAGCGGTGATTTCAGACACGGTCGGGTTTATCCGGGGCCTGCCGCACCAGTTGATCGAGGCATTTAAGTCGACTTTGAACGAAACCGCCGAGGCGGACCTGCTGTTGCATGTCGTCGATGCGGCGTCGCCGGCGCGCGCCGAGCAGATGGCCGAGGTCGAGCGCGTGCTGCATGAGATCGGTGCCGACAACGTGCCGACGATCGTCGTCTATAACAAGATTGATGTCGTGGACCGTGCGCCTGCGGTCGAGCGCGACTCGCGTGATAACATCGTCGCCGTTTCGGTCAGCGCGCAATCGGGATTGGGGCTGGAATTGTTGCGCGATTCGATAGTCGAATTCATCAAGCGTTCGGCGGGCGGAGATGACTCGCCCACCAATGCAAAACAAGACGAAAACATTTCTTCGTGGCCCAACGCAGCGGCGGCGTAGTCCAAAGTTGGCGCAGGTCGATATGACATTCATCATCAAACTCTTCAATGTCGCTTAACGATCCCAAGTGGGGCCGCGGTGGCAACAGCGGTGGCTCCGACGGCTCGAACGACGACGGCAAAGAAGAGCCGCGTCGTGAGCCAGAATTGAAACCGCAGCGCCCGCAACGCCCGAGTGGTGACGGTCCGCCCGATCTGGACGAACTCTGGCGCGACTTCAATCGCCGGCTTTCGGGTTTGTTCGGCCGGCGTGGCGCTCGGCGTGGCGGCAGTGGCGGTAACGGTGGCCGTTTTGGCGGCTTCACGCCGGACGGCAAGGGGGCGGGGTTTGGCCTTGCGGCGGTACTTGCCGTCATTGCCCTGATCTGGCTGGGCAGCGGCTTCTATATCGTTCCTGAGGGGCAGGTCGGTGTCGTCACGACATTTGGCAAAGCCTCCGATCAGACGACTGCTCCAGGATTTCGCTGGCGACTTGCCGTGGCCGATACAAAACGCCGAGCTGGTGGACATCTCGTCGCTGCGACGGGTCGAGGTCGGCACACGCGGCCGTCCCGAACGGTTGAAAGAAGCACTGATGCTGTCGGACGACGAGAACATCGTCGATATCCAGTTCGAAGTGCAGTATCGAATCAAAGATACCGGCGCGCGCGATTATCTGTTCAACAGCCGCAATCCCACGGCGGCGGTGATTCAGTCGGCGGAATCGGCGATGCGCGAAGTCGTCGGCCGCAAGACGATGGACTCGGTACTCTACGAATCGCGGCAGGAGATCGCCGTCGACGTCCGCAGGCTGATGCAGGACATGCTCGACCGCTACGGCACCGGCATCCTGGTGCAGGCGGTCGCAATCCAGAACGCGCAACCGCCCGAGCAGGTGCAAGCGGCGTTCGACGATGCGGTCAAGGCAGGCCAGGATCGTGAGCGCGAAATCAATCTCGGACAGGCATACGCCAACGACGTCATTCCGAAGGCACGCGGCCTGGCATCGCGACTGCTGCAGGAAGCCGACGGTTATCGCTCGCGCGTGATTGAAACTGCTCAGGGCGATGCGTCGCGCTTCCAGCAGGTTCTGGTTGAGTACAACAAGGCGCCAGAAGTCACGCGTGATCGGCTGTACATCGATACGATGCAGCATGTGTTCTCGAACACAAGCAAGGTCATGGTCGATGTGCGCAATAGCAGTCCGCTGCTGTATCTGCCGTTCGATAAGCTAATGCAACAGGCTCTGCAGGACTCCGCCGTCGCGCGCCCGGCGCCGACGGCTCCAGAGCCCACTCCTGTGCCAGAGTCGCGTGGCCGCGAAAATCTGCGCACGCGCGATCGTGACGCGCGGTAGGGAATACGAGAAGCCGATGAACAGAATCGTTGCCGTTGTGATCGCGCTGGTGCTGGTAGCAGTGGCCGTGCGTGCCAGCACGTTTATTGTCGATCAGCGTCAGTTCGCGATCGTGTTTCAGCTGGGTGAGATCGTGCGTGTGGTCACCAAGCCCGGTTTCTATTTCAAACTTCCATTGCTGCAAAACGTCGAATATCAGGACAGTCGCATCCTCACGATCGATACGCCGCAGGCTGATCGCGTACAAACCTCGGAAAAGAAAAACCTGTTGATCGACTCGTTCGTGCGGTGGAGGATCAGCGAGCCCCGCGCGTTTCGAGTTAGCTTTCCTGGTGGCGAGCGATCGGCCGAAGAACGCATTTCGACGCTGGTGCGCGACGCACTAAACCAGGCCGTCAACAAGCGCACAGTCAACGAGATCACGTCGCGTCAGCGCGATAAGGCGATGGAGGAGATTCGCATCGCCGTGCAGGAAAGCGTTAAGGGTTTAGGTGTGGAAATAGTCGACGTCCGTCTGAAGCGGGTCGATTTCGTGCCCGAGATTAGCGACTCTGTTTTCGGCCGAATGCAGGCCGAGCGCAAGCGTGTGGCCAACGAGCAGCGGTCGATCGGATCGGCTGAGGGCGAGAAAATTCGCGCCGATGCCGATCGGCAGCGCGAAGTGCTGCTGGCTGAGGCGTACAGCGCGGCGCAGAAGGTCAAGGGCGAAGGCGACGCCAAAGCGTCGGCGACCTACGCACAGGCGTTCGGGCAGAACCCCGATTTCGCCGAGTTCTATCGCACGCTCGAGGCGTATCGAACGACTTTCAAGAACCGCAACGATCTGATGGTCATCGATCCTTCTTCCGAATTCTTCAAATACCTGAAGGGCTCGAAGCCGGGCAGCTCGAGCGCCAGTAAGGGCGGGTCTCGATAGCCTCGATGTCGGTGTTGGGTCTGGCTGTTGCGCTGATGCTCGTGTTCGAAGGCCTGATGCCGCTGGTAGCGCCGAACGCTTGGCGCCAAATGTTCGCTCGCTTGAGCGAACTCAGCGACGGTCAGATTCGCTTCTTCGGTTTGATCGCAGTGGCGGGCGGCGCGCTATTGTTCTGGCTGCAGAGTTAGCCTCCTTAATTCCTGAGTTGAACATTCATCATTTGCGAGACGCCCGAATGGGCCGTCTGGCCTTGTCATGCCGCGCTGGTTATTGCCTGAAAATATCTCCGACGTCTTGCCGCGCGAAGCGCGGCGGGTCGAGCAGTTGCGCCGCAAGCTGCTCGACCTGTACCGCAGCTATGGCTACGAGCTGGTCATCCCGCCGCTCCTTGAGCATGCAGAGTCGCTGCTGACGGGCACCGGCAATGATCTCGATCTGCGCACGTTCAAGCTGACCGACCAATCGAGCGGACGCCTGCTCGGGCTACGTGCCGACACGACTCCACAGGTTGCGCGTATCGATGCGCACATCTTGAATCGCCAAGGCGTAGTGCGGCTGTGTTACGCAGGCAGCGTGCTGCACGCGCGTCCGCTGCACCCACTGGCCGCTCGCGAACCGCTGCAAGTCGGCGCCGAGCTGTACGGACTCAGTGGCGTCGCGGCGGACGTTGAAGTACTGGAGCTCGCCGTGGCGTCTCTGCAATTGGCGGGGCTGCAGAGCGTGCGCCTCGATCTCGGGCATACCGGAATCGTGCGCGGAATTATTGAACTTGCGCCACTGCCCGCTGCGCTGGTGGACGAACTGCTGGCGTCGCTGAATGCGAAAGATGTGCCGGCGTTGCGACAACACGCGAGCGAGCTGTCGAGCGACGTGCGTTCAGCACTGCTTGCGCTGACGCGCCTGAACGGCGGCCGTGAAGTACTCGACGAAGCACGCCGCAAGCTGCCTGCGTCTGCCGCTATCATCGTCGGCGCTCGATGAGCTTGAGGCGATCGTCGAGCGCTGCAGCGCCGATGATGTCTCGATTGACCTATCCGATCTGCATGGGTACCGGTACAAGACCGGCGTCACGTTTGCCGTGCACACCGCGGGCTCCCCGAACGAAGTGCTACGTGGCGGCCGCTACGACGACATCGGAAAAGCATTTGGCCGTGCACGCCCCGCAGTGGGCTTTTCAATCTACCTGCGCGAGCTCGCTGAGCTCGCGGCGGACGACCCTCCGCACGCGATACTCGCGCCTGCTGGCGGCGATCAGCGCTTGCGAGCACTGATCGCACAGCTGCGTACCGCCGGCGAAATCGTGGTTCAGCGCCTTGAGGGCGAAGCCGATCGCGCCGAAGAAAGCGAATTCATATTCGATCGCGTCATCGAGCGCCGCGGTCAGACGTGGCAAGTCGTGTCACGACAGGGAAACTAAGAACAATGGTTCAGAACGTTGTGGTCGTCGGCACGCAGTGGGGCGACGAAGGCAAGGGCAAAATCGTCGACTGGTTGTCGGAGAGTGTGGACGGCGTCGTGCGATTTCAGGGGGGACACAACGCGGGCCACTCGCTGGTTATCAACGGCAAGAAAACGATTTTGCGATCGATTCCGTCCGGCATCCTGCGACCCGGGCTCGCGTGCTACATCGGCAACGGCGTCGTGCTGTCGCCTACGGCGTTACTCAGCGAGATCGACGAGCTGCAGGCAGCCGGCGTCGACGTGACGTCCCGCCTTGCGATCAGTGGCAACTGCCCGTTGATTCTCGAGTACCACGTGGCGCTTGATCTGGCGCGCGAGATCAAGCGGGGTGCGTCGAAGATTGGCACCACCGGGCGGGGTATCGGGCCCGCGTACGAAGACAAGGTCGCGCGGCGGGCGGTGCGCGCGCAGGATCTGTTTGACGCGGCGCGCTTTGCCGACGGTGTGCGTGAAGCGCTCGACCTGCACAACTTTGTGCTGCAGCACTATCTAGGCGCCAGCCCAGTCGTAGCGGACAAGGTCATCGACGAGACGCTGGCGCTAGCGGAGCGCCTGCGCCCGCTGATCATCGACGTGTCGTACAAGTTAAACAGCGTGATGGCAACCGGTGCCCGGCTGTTGTTCGAAGGCGCGCAGGGCGCGCTGCTCGACGTCGACCATGGCACTTATCCGTACGTCACGTCGAGCAATACAGTCGCAGGTGCGGCGGCGGCGGGTGCGGGGGTCGCGCCGCAGCGGCTCGACTACGTGCTGGGTATCACAAAGGCATATTCGACGCGCGTTGGGTCGGGGCCGTTCCCGACCGAGTTGACCGATGCCACCGGTGATCATCTGCGCAACAATGGGCAGGAGTTCGGCTCGGTCACCGGCCGGCCGCGCCGATGTGGCTGGTTCGATGCGGCGGGCCTGAAGCGTGCGGTGCAGTTGAACGGAACGACGGGGTTGTGCATCACCAAGCTCGACGTGCTCGACGGTCTGCCGCGCGTCATGCTGAACATTGGCTACAAGATGGATGGCAGGGAGGTGGACATCCTGCCTTATGGCGCTGATGCAGTCAGCCGCTGCGAGCCGGTGTACGAAGAGTTTGAGGGCTGGAGTGATTCGACGCTCGGCGTACAGCGCTGGAAAGACTTGCCCGGCGGCGCGCAACGCTATCTCGAGCGTCTGTCCGAAGTGCTGGGCGTGCCAATCGATCTCGTTTCGACTGGGCCGGATCGCGATCAGACGATCGTGTTGCGCCATCCCTTTAACTCATGACCAACCCCGCGCGCTCAGAATCCGATCTGTACGTCGATTGGAACGAGTATCACCGTTCGATTGAGCGGCTGTGCCTGCTGGTGCATGAATCGAACTGGCACTTCGATTCGCTGCTGTGCCTCGCGCGCGGTGGGCTTCGTGTGGGTGACGTGATCTCGCGTATCTACGACGTTCCGCTGGCGATTCTGGCCGCGAGTTCGTACCGAGCCGCGGCCGGCACGCGCCAGGGCCAGCTCGACATCGGCGAATACATCACGATGACGAGTGACGCGCTACGCGGAAATCTGCTCCTGGTCGATGATCTGGTCGACTCCGGCGTGACGCTGTCAAAAGTAGTCGATCACCTCAGGTCGCGCTATCCGGCGATTGAAGAAGTGAGAACCGCCGTCATTTGGTACAAGGGAGATTCGGCGTTCAAGCCCGATTACTTTGTTCAGTACCTGCCGACCAATCCGTGGATTCATCAGCCGTTCGAGGTATACGACGCGATGGGGCCGGAGAAGCTTGCGGAAAGGCTAAAAAGGAAAAAGATAGTTAGGTCCTCGATCAACTCCGGCGACCCCAGCGCGGCTTTGCATGCCGCGCCATTCGAGTCCCTACGCGAAGCACGCAGGGCTTCGCTTCCTGGGCACCAAAACGCAAAGAGCCGACAATGTCGGCTCCTTGCTAAAACCCTTTGGTGCCCAGGAAGGGACTCGAACCCCCACAGTGTTGCCACCGCTAGGACCTGAACCTAGTGCGTCTACCAATTTCGCCACCTGGGCAAGCCGCGAATTCTAGCGGTGGCAGATATCTAGTCAAATAAAGTATGTTGAGGTGGTCGCATGATTGCGGCCACAGAAAGAAATTGTGAACAAAAAAATAAATCGCACGAATAGCGATGCAATTCTGGAAGCACTGACCGCGGCGCGCACGCCGCTGCCGCCGCATGATCTTGCCGATCGACTTGGCCTTGCCGACGATCACGAGGCGTTCAATCGAGAAATCGAAGAACTTGAGCGCGCGGGCCGTATCGTCCGCAATCGTGCGGGCCTGCTGCTTGTTGCGGCCCGCGCCAATTTGTTGTCCGGCCAGGTGCAAGGCCATCGCGACGGCTTCGGCTTTCTGATCCGCGACGATGGCGGTGCCGATCTCGTGCTCTCCGAACACGAGATGGCCAAGGTGTTGCACGGCGATCGTGTGCTGGCGCGTATCACCGGCGCCGACCGGCGCGGCAGACCCGAAGGGGAGATTGTCGAAGTCATCGAGAGCCGCACCAACAAGCTCGTCGGTCGTTTGCTGAACGAGCGCGGTGTCATGATCGTCGTGCCTGAAGACCAGCGCATTGCGCATGACATTCTGGTGCCGCCCGGCGCATCGCTGTCGGCCGAGCCAGGGCAGGTCGTCGTGGTCGAAATTCTGCAGCAGCCGCAACGCTATGTGCAGCCGGTGGGCCGTGTGATCGAAGTACTCGGAGCGATCGATGATCCGGGCATGGAAATCGAAATCGCGGTTCGCAAGTTCGCGGTGCCGCACGAGTTCCCGGACGCAACCGCCCGACTCGCAGAATCGCTGCCCGACACCGTACTGCCGAAGGATCTGCGCGGACGAGTCGATTTGCGCGACATTCCGCTGGTGACGATAGACGGCGAAGACGCGCGCGACTTCGATGATGCGGTGTACTGCGAGCCGTTCATGCAGGGAGGCCGCCGCAAAGGTTGGCGGCTGATCGTCGCTGTGGCCGACGTCAGCCACTATGTGAAGCCGGGCGATGCGCTCGACATTGAAGCGCAAAATCGTTCGACCTCGGTGTACTTCCCGCGCAGGGTTATTCCGATGCTGCCGGAGAAACTGTCCAACGGGCTTTGTTCGCTGAAACCCGAAGTCGATCGCCTGGTGATGGTGTGCGACTGCGTCGTGACGAACAAGGGAGCGCTCGACGCGTACCAGTTCTATCCGGCGGTGATGCATTCGCATGCGCGGCTGACCTACACCGAAGTATGGGAAGCTCTTTCGGCACCCGATAGCAAGGAGGCGCAGCGCCTGGCCAGCGTGCTGCCGCATCTGCAGAATCTGTACGCGCTTTATGAATTGCTGAAGCGCGCACGCGACGCGCGTGGCGCGATCGATCTCGACACCACCGAGACGTACATCGTGTGCGACCCGAACGGCCGCATCGAGAAGATCATCCCGCGCACGCGCAACGATGCGCACAAGCTGATCGAAGAATGCATGTTGGCGGCCAACGTGTGCACGGCCGACTTCATTGGACGCGCCAAGCAGGCGGGACTGTATCGGGTGCACGAAGGGCCGACACCCGAACGCCTTGCGAACGTGCGCACTCTGCTAAAGACGCTTGGTCTTACGCTAGACGGCGGCGACAAGCCGGAGCCTGCCGACTACGCGCGTCTGTTGAAACAAATCAAGCCGAGGCCTGACGCGCAGCTGTTGCAAACGGTGCTGCTGCGCTCGATGCAGCAGGCGATTTATAGCCCCCACAACTCGGGTCACTTCGGCCTCGCCTACAAGGCTTACACGCATTTCACTTCACCCATCCGGCGTTATCCGGACTTGCTGGTGCATCGTGTGATCAAGGCGATTCTGTCGAAGCATCCCTATGTGCCGGAAGTTTTCATCAACGCCGATGCCGCTGTTGCGCCCGCTGCCGCGCGAGCCGCGTTGCGCGCGTCGCACAGTCGCAAGCCGACGGATGAAAGCGAAGGCATCGCGTTGTGGGAAAAACTTGGATTGCTGTGTTCGGCGAACGAGCGGCGCGCCGACGACGCATCGCGCGATGTTGAAGCCTGGCTGAAGAGTTACTACATGCGCGAGCGCGTCGGCGAGACGTATACCGGGACGGTGAGCTCGGTCGTGCCGTTCGGCGCGTTTATCGTGCTCGATGATCTTTATATCGAAGGCTTGGTGCACGTATCCGAGCTCGGCACCGAGTACTTTCTATACAACGAAGCACTGCATGAACTTCGCGGCGAGCGCACGGGCTTGCGTTACCGGTTGGGCGATCGCCTGACGGTGCAAGTCGCACGCGTAGACCTGGAAGCGCGGCGCATCGATTTCCGGCTCGTCAAGGCCGACACGCGCAAGTCGCTGCTGGCAGCGGCCGCGCCAGAGCCGAAAGAGCGGGAGCGCAAACGCGGGGAGACCGTCGAAGAGCGCCGGGCGCGGCAGGCGAAAGTCGAGCGCAGGCAGGTGCGGCGCGGGCAGCTGCACAAGATCGGCGGCAAGGGCGTTCGCGGCCGGGACAGCAAGGTCCGCGCGGCGAAGCGCGGTCGCTGAGACTAGAGCGATGAGCAAGCGAGTGTTGGCGGGTTTTCACGCGGTCGGTGCGCGGCTGCGGCATGCCCCTGCCTCGATCGAAACGATTTATGTCGATGAGCGACGTCGCGACGGCCGTATGGTCGACTTGCAGCAGCGCGCAAAGTCGCTCGGCGTGCGGGTCACGCCGATCGACGCGGAGCGTCTGCGCGGGCTTGCCGGCGAAGCATCGCATCAAGGCGTCGTTGCGCTGGCTGCGGAGCTCGAGCAAGCGGTAACTCTCGACGACGTGCTGAATCGAGTCGATGCGAGCACGTTGCTGTTGTTGCTCGATGGTGTGACCGACCCGCGCAACCTCGGCGCTTGTTTGCGAGTAGCAGACGCCGCCGGCGTCAGCGCCGTCATCGTTCCTCGCGATCGGTCGGCGGGACTTACTCCGTCTGCGCTGAAAGCTGCCGCAGGCGCTGCCGAGACGGTGCCGCTGATTGCTGTTACTAACCTCGCGCGCGCCATGGACGACTTGCGCGATGCCGATGTGCGCCTGGTGGGTGCGGCGGGCGAAGCCGAGCAGTCATTGTTTGAGCTCGATTTAACCGGGCCGCTCGCGTGGGTTCTCGGTGCGGAAGACGCAGGGCTCCGCCGCTTGACGCGCGAGCGATGCGATGTGCTCGCGCGAATTCCGCTCGCGGGGCACGTGGAAAGTCTGAACGTCTCAGTCGCAGCCGGCATTTGCCTGTTCGAGGCGAAACGACAACGCACGGCTTCGCGCGCCGCGGTTTGATGCCGTCGTCGCCGCCTTCGGTTTGATTCGTTTTCCAGATTGAACTCATCCAGCCAGCGGACCGCACGCGAGCACATCGCGCACGCCCGCCACGTCGCCGTCCTGACAGGTGCAGGCATCTCCGCCGAAAGCGGTATTCCGACTTTTCGCGATGCAACGACCGGGTTGTGGGCGAAATACGATCCAATGCAGCTCGCATCCGAAGATGGCTTTCGGGCCGATCCACCGCTGGTATGGCGCTGGTAT
This sequence comes from uncultured beta proteobacterium, assembly GCA_963807155.1. GTDB lineage: Bacteria > Pseudomonadota > Gammaproteobacteria > Burkholderiales > Burkholderiaceae_F > JACCZX01. The sequence continues at coordinate 327,589 of CAWEAZ010000031.1, read as the reverse complement.
GCGTGGCGGCGCGGGTTGGTCGCCGACGCGCAGCCGAATGCTGGGCACTTTGCGCTGGCCGCGGCTCAATCGCGCTTCGATTCGTTCGAATTGATTACGCAGAATGTCGATGGCCTGCATGCCCGCGCGGGCAGTAGGCCGATCGAGCTGCACGGCAACCTGATGCGCACCGTATGCCTGGCTCGTTGCGGGTTTGCCGAAGACGATCCGCGGCGTTTACCTGCGGGCGAGCCACCGCGCTGCCCGCGATGTGGCGATTGGCTACGGCCGGGCGTGGTCTGGTTCGGCGAGATGCTCGACTCGACGACGCTGCAGCAGGCGCAGGCTGCCGCTGCGCGCTGCGAGGTCATGCTGGTGATTGGCACCTCCGGTCTGGTGTATCCGGCAGCAGGACTGCCCTCCGAGGCGCTGCGCCATGGCGCGAAGGTCATCGTCGTCAATCCGCAACCCAGCGAGCTCGATGAACTGGCGACGGTCATCGTCCGTGGAACCGCCGCGGTCGCCTTGCCGGAGCTTCTGGCGACGAGTGACTGAGCGCCTCCGAAGCCCTGGCATTGGTAGCCGTTTCAGGCTAGAATCGCGCGCTTTTTCAAGCGCTTGCAGCCTGTTGGTTCAAGTGCTTCTCCTTGCCACACCGAGGATGTCGCAGAACACCGCGGGTGGCTTACCCACAAGGAACCTTAATGCGTCACTACGAAATCTGTTTCATTGTGCATCCCGATCAGAGCGAGCAAGTGCCCGCGATGATCGATCGCTACAAGGCGATGATCGCCAACAACAAAGGCGCGATCCATCGCGTCGAAGATTGGGGCCGGCGCCAGTTGTCGTATCCGATCGACAAGCTCGCCAAGGCGCACTACGTGCTGCTGAACATCGAGTGCGACAGCAAGACGCTGGACGAGCTCGAAAACGCATTCCGTTACAACGACGCCGTGCTGCGTCATTTGACCGTCAAGATGAAGCGGGCCGAAACAGGTCCTTCGCCGATGATGAAGATCGTCGAGCGTGAAGAAGCACGTAAGGCTTCGGCTGAGCAATCATCGGGTCAGACGCAGACACCCGCGCAGCCCAGTATGGCCACGCCTGTGGCAGAGGAAACCGCCTAATCGGCTGACCGCGAGCCAGCGGCAGATCAGTGAACCCGGTGCAACAGGTGAGTGAATCAGCTCCGCATTCGTGCGAAAGCCGTAGCGAAAAGCGCGTTGCGCTATACGCCAGCGGGTGTCGCCGTGCTGGAAGCGAGCTTCGAGCACGAGGGCAGCGTGACCGAGGCTGCGGCGGAGCGGACGCTGGCGTTCGAGTTCTCGGCCATCGCGCTGGGTGCGGTAGCGCAGGCGCTGGATCGCGAGCCGCTGGGCAGGCCGATGGTGCTCGAAGGGTTCATTGCGCCGCGCTCGCGTCGAACGACGCGGCTGTTGGTGCACGTGACGGAATACAAAGCTAACGAAATAGAAAACGGAGTTTGAGATGGCATTCGGAGCAGGACGAGGCAAATTCAAAGGCAAGGGCAAAGGCCCGCGGCGCGAGAACAAGCAGAACGCGCTGTTCAAGCGCAAGCGGTTCTGCCGCTTCACGGTAGAGAAGGTCGAGCAGATCGACTACAAGGACGTGGACACGCTGCGCGACTTCATCGGCGAAAACGGCAAGATCACGCCTGCTCGATTGACGGGGACCAAGGCGCACTATCAGCGCCAGCTCGACACCGCCATCAAGCGCGCGCGCTTTCTCGCGCTGCTGCCGTATACCGATACGCATTGATTGGGGTCAAGGAATAGATCATGCAAATTATTTTGTTGGAAAAGGTGATCAACCTCGGGCAGCTGGGCGATGTGGTCAAGGTCAGGCAGGGATACGCGCGCAATTTTCTGATCCCGCAAGGCAAAGCCCGCCGCGCGACAGAGGCGGCGATCAAGGAATTCGAAGCACGCCGGGGCGATCTCGAGAAGGCGCAGTCGGATCGACTATCGGCCGCGCAAGCGGTAAACGCCAAGCTCAGCGGCTCGAGTGTCCGGATCCCGGCCAAGGCGGGTGTGGATGGCAAGCTGTTCGGCTCGGTGACCAATTTCGATATCGCCGAAGCACTTGGCAAGCAGGGATTCGCCGTCAACAAGGGGCAAATCCGCATGCCGCAAGGGCCGCTGAAATCAGTCGGCGAACATCATGTGTCGGTGGTACTGCACACGGACGTAGTGGCAGAAATTACGGTCACCGTCGTGGGCGAGCAGGCCTAGCGCGGCATTGCTGTGAGCTGAATGGCGGCCGCATTGGCCGCCATTTTTTTTGCGCGGCTGCTTGCTGCGTGCCCGCTTGTTATAGTTTGCGACCCACCCCTGCAGTGCCCCCACTCTCACTCGTGAATCAGCCGATCGATCCCCAGCTTGCGGCCGTCCGGCTTCCTCCGCACTCGATCGAGGCGGAGCAATCGGTGCTTGGCGGATTGCTGCTTGATAACACCGCGTGGGATCGCATAGCCGATTTGATCGGCACCAACGATTTTTACCGGCAGGATCACCAGTACATCTTCGGTGCGATCAGCCGGTTGGTGGACGCCAGCAAGCCGGCCGATTCGGTCACTGTGTTCGAGGCGTTGCGGAACACGGGGCGCGCGGAACAGGCGGGCGGGCTCGTCTATCTGAATTCGCTGGCGCAGAACACGCCGTCGGCGGCCAACATTCGGCGTTATGCGGAGTTGGTGCGCGAGCGATCGGTGCTGCGCCGACTGGTTACCGCGGGCGACGAGATCGCAACCAGCGCGCTGAATCCTGCCGGAAAAGACACCAAACAGATCCTCGACGAAGCCGAGACCAAAGTTTTTCAGATCGCCGAGGAGGGCGCGCGCGGACGGCAGGGCTTTATTGAGATCCAGCCGCTGCTGACGCGCGTGGTCGAACGCATTCAGGAACTGTTCGAGCGTGCGAATCCATCGGACGTCACTGGCGTGCCTACGGGTTTCGCGGATCTCGATTCGAAGACGTCCGGGTTTCAGGCGGGCGATCTGATCATCATTGCCGGCAGACCCAGCATGGGAAAGACGGCGCTGGCCCTGAATATCGGCGAACACGTCGCGCTTGATCAGGGCATGCCGGTGGCCGTGTTCTCGATGGAAATGGGTGCATCACAGTTGGCGCTGCGGATGTTGAGCTCGGTAGGTAAATTGGATCAGCAGCGGTTGCGCACGGGAAGACTGCAGGATGAAGATTGGCCGCGCTTGACGAGTGCGATTCAGAAGATGCACGAAGCGCCGCTGTATATCGACGAAACGGCCGCGATGACGTCGATCGACCTGCGTGCGCGCGCGCGGCGCCTCGCACGGACCTGCGGCCGGCTCGGATTGATCATCGTCGATTACCTGCAGCTGATGAGCGCGAGTTCGGCAGGCGAGAATCGAGCGACCGAAATCTCCGAGATTTCGCGTGGCCTCAAGGCGTTGGCGAAAGAGCTTGCAGTACCGGTAGTCGCGCTGTCGCAGTTGAACCGCACGGTGGAGACGCGCGTCGATAAACGGCCTGTCATGTCGGACCTGCGAGAGTCGGGCGCGATCGAGCAGGACGCCGATGTGATCCTGTTCATCTATCGCGACGAGGTCTACAACCCGGACACGACCGACAAGAACATTGCCGAAATCATCATCGGCAAACAGCGCAATGGGCCGATCGGCCGCCTGAACCTGCGCTTTGACGGGCAGTACACCAAGTTCGAAAACCTGGCACGCAATACATCGTATTGATTCGTATGACTTCGAACTTCGTCGCCGAGAGCCGCAGTCCTCGTCCCCTGCGAAGCGTGCTACGGCGACTGGTGCCACGCGATCGACGCTTCTATTCGCTGTTCGATCGCCAGGCGCAGCTATGTGTCGAGGGTGTCACCGCGTTGGCGCAGCTGTTGTCGGATGTGCGCGACCCCGATGGTCGCGTGCGTGAAATCGAGGCACTTGAAAAGCGCGCTGATACGGTCGTCGACGACACGTTGGCTCTGGTCAGACGCTCCTTGCTGCCGCCGTTTCCGCGTGGAGCGATTCACGCATTGATCAATCGCCTCGACGATATTCTTGATCTCACCGAAGATGTTGCGCAGTCCTTGCATCTTTATAACGTCACGACGCTGACGCCCGATGCACATCGGCTGGCGGCGCTGGCGGTGCAGGGCGCCGACAAGCTGCGTCTGGCGGTGGCGCAGCTGCAGTCGGTCGACGACCCGCGCGCTGCGCTGGCGCTATGTCAGGAAGTCGACGATCTTGAAGCGCAGGCCGACCACGTGATGCGCGCCGCGATGTCCAAGCTCTTTCGCGACGAGTCGGACATGCGCCAGCTGATGAAACTGCGCGCGATCTATGAACTGCTGGAGCAACTGACCGACGCGTGCAAGCACGCGGCAGCGGAAGTGCAGGCGCTCGCGCTGCGCTGACGAAGCAACAGCGATGACCACCACGCTCTGGATCATCGCGGTGTTGCTGATCGTGGTCGGCTTCGCTGGCACCGTGTTGCCCGCGCTGCCAGGAGTACCGCTGATTTTCGGCGGCGTTCTGCTCGCCGCATGGATCGGCGACTTTCAGCGCATCAGCGTGTTTACCGTTGTGGTGCTGGCGATTCTGGCGGTACTGGGAATTGTCATCGACTACGTCGCCGCGGCAATTTCGGCAAAGCGAGCGGGAGCAAGCAGGCAAGGCATCATCGGCGCGGCCATCGGCACAGTGGCGGGCGTCTTCACTGGTCTGTGGGGCCTCTTGTTCATGCCGCTGATGGGAGCGGCGATCGGCGAATTCATCGCGCACAAGGACGCACTCCGCGCCGGCAAGGTCGGCGCCGCCACCTGGTTTGGACTGCTGGTCGGCACCGCAATCAAATTGGCGATTGCGTTCACGATGGTCGGCGTATTCATCGCGGCGCTGGTGTTTTAGATCGGTGACACAGATTGAGCTGGCGTCGTAATTTTCGACGGTGTATGTAACCTTTGCGCGCGCTCGGTGAAGTTCATCCTGGAGCACGAAGCTTCCCCGGTCCTTAGGTTTGCGCCTTTGCAATCGCGCGCAGGGTTCTCGTCTCCTGCGCGAGCTGGGATTTGATCCCGCGGAGGCGAATACTTTCGTGCTTGTTGCCGATGGGAAGGCATACGTGAAGTCGGATGCTGCCATCCGTGTGGCGAGTTACTTGCGTGGCGTATGGAGGCTCGTCGGCGCAATAAGAATCATCCCGCGGCCCATTCGCGATTGGATGTATGACGTTGTCGCCCGAAACAGATATCGTTGGTTCGGCCGCGTCGAAGCATGCATGGCCCCAAGCCCAGATCTCCGGGCGAGGTATCTCGAGGAGTAGCGAATGTGGCGTCTTGCTGCACTTCGAGCAAGCCGACGTTGGCAGCGCTGTCTGGATCATGGACCCGGAGGGCAACAAAGTCGAGCTGTGGCAGCCTCCAGAAGGGCAATAGCGTCACGTGCGATGTTTGTTCTGATCATGGGCGTTACCGGATCTGGTAAGACCACCATTGGCAAGCTCCTGTCGGAAGCAATCGGCTGGCCTTTCTACGATGCCGACGACTTCCACCCTCCGGAGAACGTTCGCAAGATGGCTTCCGGCGTTCCGCTCACAGACGAGGATCGCGGCCCCTGGTTGGAGAAGCTGCAACAGCTGATCTCTCAGCGCAACGAGCGCGGCGAGAACGGCGTGCTCGCCTGCTCGGCCCTGAAGCAGGCTTACCGCGGGATTCTTTGTGCCGATGGCAATGTCGAGGTCGTCTATCTGAAGGCACAGCCCGATCTGATTCGAGCAAGGTTGGATCGTCGTCTTGGTCATTACATGTCGCCACGGCTTATTGAAAGTCAGTTCCGCGATCTCGAAGAGCCACGTGAGGCATTCATCGTTGATGCTGCGTTGCCTTCGGAGCAAGCAGTCGGAGAGATCCGCTCCCAGCTCGGCAGGTAAGAGCAGAACGCTTGGTGTATCGTGGAGACGAAATGACAACCGTACGACATTTGACGACGGCGATTCTGTGGGTGGGACTGCTCGCGCCCGGCGTGTGCCTTCTCCGACAATGTCTATCTAAAGAAGATGCCGAAGGAAGGTGATATTCCGTTCGGCAAGATCGTCTACGTCGACGACGGGACGTGTCCGAAAGGCGAAGTGAAGGAGGTCACCGGGGGTAGTCAGGTGAAAGACGTTCCGCGCAAAGTGCGCTGTGTGAAGCGGCCGGACAAGGCGGCCCGAACCGGAACCTGACTGCGGCTCACAACTCAAGTGATACCTCCGCATGAGCGGCTATTCGGGAACTCCTCTTGCCAAGAAGCTTGGCTTCGCAGACGGAAGCAACATCGTGCTCGTTGGTGCTCCCGCCAACTACTTATCGCTTCTTGAGCCGCTGCCGGGCGTTCAGTTCGGGCCACGCATCTCTGCTGCGACGGATATCGTTCACGTGTTCTCCGCGCGGCGTGCACAACTTCAGCAATTGCTCTGTGCGCTATCGCGGAAAACTCAAACCGACCGCTGTGGTTTGGGTGTCATGGCCAAAGAAGTCATCAAAAGTTCCAACCGACATCACGGAAGACACGATTCGCGAACTTGCGCTTCCATTGGGGTTTGTCGACGTCAAGGTATGTGCGATCGACGACACATGGTCCGGTCTGAAGCTGGTCGTTCGCAAGCAGCTTCGTTGAACGTCGATGCCTAAGGCCGCCGAACGCGAGCTGCTGGTCGTCGAGGGCCGCGAGATTTCGATATCGAATCCTCGCAAGATCCTTTTTCCAGACGCCGGGTACACGAAGCTCGATCTCGTTCACTACTACCTGGCGGTAGCGACGGGCGCGCTGCGCGGCGCGGGCGGAAGGCCCAACGTGCTCGTGCGCTATCCCAACGGCATTGCAGACGAATTCTTTTTTCAAAAGCGAGCGCCCGATGCACGGCCCTCATGGATCGAGGTCGTATCGCTGCGCTTTCCTTCCGGCCGCAGCGCCGAGGAGGTTGTGCCGCGCGACGCATGCGGCACTGGTCTGGATGGCCAACTTGGCGTGCCTCGAATTGCATCCGCATCCGGTGCGTGCCGATGATCTCGATCATCCTGACGAGCTGCGCGTTGATCTGGATCCGGTGCCCGGTGTGCCCTGGACACAGGTGCGTGAAGTCTCGCGAATTGCTCAAGCGACGCTGCAGGATTTTGGCCTCGTAGGCTGGCCCAAGACGTCGGGCTCGCGCGGGATGCACGTCTACGCTCGCATCGAGCGGCGTTGGACATTCGACGAAGTGCGACGTGCTGCGCTCGCGCTGGCGCGCGAAGTCGAGCGGCGCGCTCCCAGCATTGCAACGAGCAAGTGGTGGAAGGAGGAGCGCCATGGCGTGTTTGTTGACTACAACCAGAACGCGAAGGACCGTACGACGGCGGCTGCATATTCGGTGCGTCCGAATGCCGATGCGCGCGTGTCCGCGCCGCTGAGCTGGGACGAGGTCGATTCGTGTGAGCCTGCGGACTTCACGCTCGCAACGATGCCTTCACGATTTGCGCGGTTAGGCGACCGGCACGAAGGCATCGACGCGAACGGGGGCTCGCTCGAAGGTTTGCTCGAGCTATCGGCGCGTCATGAGCGTGAGGGGCTAGGCGATGCGCCTTGGCCGCCGCAGTACAAGAAGCAACCCGGCGAGCCGCCGCGCGTTCAACCGTCGCGCCGACGCGTAAGCAAACATCCGTTGATTGAAATCGGCCGCGCGCAGCGCAAGGACGATGCGCTGGCCGGCCTCGAACGTTGGAAAGCGCGCCACGCCAATGTCGCCGAGCACCTCGAACCGGCCGACGTGCTGGTCGATTCGATGCGTGGCCGGTCTTCGAACTGGACGCGCATCCGCGTCAATCTGCAGCATGTGCCGGAGAACATTCGGCCTCCGCAAGAGCCGCTCGATCCGGACGCAGAACCCGATCGTGATGCTGGCACTAACGCTGAGACTGAGCCGCGCCGAAAACCTTCTCGAGCTCGAAAGGTGTCGTGACTTCGAGCTGGTCGTAGCGGCACTCACTTGGCGGTTTGTCCGGTCGCCATCGAAGAAAAATCGCAGCATGCCTGAAGCGATCACCTTGCAGGTGATCGTATTTGACTTCGCACACGCGCTCGATGCGTAGCGGCTCCCACGACAAATCCTTTCCCGCGCTCCAGCGGCTCTGCGCTCCGGGCATGCGCGTCGCCCCATCATCCGCGCTTGCCCATTCGCGCCATGGATGATCCTTTAGTGCGTCCTTGCGCAATGGTGCGAGATCGAGTGCAAGCTGCTTGCGCGTTGCCATCGTGAATGCGGACGTCACTCCTACATGCTGCAGCACGCCCCGATCGTCATACAAGCCGAGCAGCAACGACCCTACGACGTCCTTTCCGCTCTTGTGCCATCGGAAGCCGGCAACGACGCAATCAGCAGTGCGCGCGTGCTTGACCTTGATCAGCACGCGCTTGCCAGGCTCGTAGGAACTGTCCGCCGGTTTAGCGATCACGCCGTCCAAGCCGGCGCCTTCGAAGTGCTCGAGCCACTGCAGCGCGATGGCGCGATCGCGTGTCATCGGGGTCAAGTGCACAGGTGGCTCGACTTGGCTCAACGCCTCTTCCAGCAACGCTCGACGCTCGTTTTGCGTAACTGACATCACATTGCGGCCATTGATCGCGAGCACATCAAACGCGACAAACGATGCAGGAGTCTGCTTCGCCAGCTTGGCAACGCGCGAAGCCGCCGGGTGCAACCTCAACTGCAGCGCGTCGAAGTCGAGCCCGTTCGGCCCGGCGATGACGATCTCGCCGTCGATCACACAGCCGGCAGGCAGCCGTTCGAGCAACGAATCGTGGAGTTCGGGAAAGTAGCGGTCGAGCGGGCGCAGGTCGCGGCTTTGAATGAACACGTCCGACGCGCCGCGAAAAACGATCGCGCGAAAGCCGTCCCATTTTGGCTCGAACAGAAAATCCGGTGAGCTGGGCAGCTCATCCGCAATCTTGGCAAGCATCGGCTCGATCGGCGGGGCGATCGCGAACATGACGCCGATCTGCGCGGAAACGCTACAAGATTTCCGCCGCGTAGTCGGCCAGCCGCGACCGCTCACCCCGCTGCAAAGTCACGTGCCCGGAATGCAGCCAGCCTTTGAAGCGATCGACTACGTAAGTCAACCCCGATGAGCCCTCGGTCAGATAAGGCGTGTCGATCTGCGCGATGTTGCCAAGACAGATGACCTTCGTGCCAGGCCCGGCGCGCGTGACGAGCGTCTTCATTTGCTTCGGCGTCAGGTTCTGCGCTTCGTCGATGATCAGATATTTGCTGATGAACGTTCGGCCACGCATAAAGTTAAGCGACTTGATGCGGATGCGCGTGCGGATCAGATCGTTGGTCGCCGCGCGGCCCCATTCGCCGGCGTTGTCGTCGGTCTTGTTCAGCACTTCGAGGTTGTCTTCGAGCGCGCCCATCCACGGCGCCATCTTTTCTTCTTCGGTGCCGGGCAGAAAGCCGATGTCATCGCCCACCGGCACGGTGGCGCGGGTGACGATGATTTCCGAGAAGCGCTTGGTTTCCAGCGTCTGTGACAGGCCGGCAGCGAGCGCCAGCAATGTCTTGCCGGTGCCCGCCTGACCAATCAATGTGACGAAATCGCATTCGGGATCCATCAGCAGATTCAACGCGAAGCTCTGCTCACGGTTGCGCGCGGTCACTCCCCACACGGCGTTCTTGGCGTGCGTGTAGTCGCGCAAAACGCGGAGCACCGCCGACTTGCCGCGGATCTCGCGCACCTGCGCATAAAACGTCGTCCCGTTTTCGAGATAGACAAACTGATTGACCAACAGTCCGGCGACGATCGGCCCATTGATCCGGTAGTAGGTGAAGCCGCCGTGCTGCCACGACTCCATCCCTTTGCCGTTCTTGTCCCAAAAGCTCGCGGGCAGCTGCAACACACCGGTGTAGAGCAGGTCGGTGTCTTCGAGCACCTTGTCGTTGGTGTAATCCTCGGCTTGTAAACCGAGCACGCGCGCCTTGACGCGCATGTTGATGTCCTTCGAGACCAGCACGACGTCACGTGTCGTCTGCAAGTCTTTCAATCCACGGACGACGCCGAGTATTTGGTTATCAGCCTTGCCCGCGGGCAAGCTATCTGGCAGCGTGCCCGTCACTGCCTGCGTTTGAAAAATCAGGCGGCCCGCTGCGTCCTTGTTGCCAAGCGCGGATAACGGAATTCCTTCTTCGATCGGTGTCTTGGTCGCAGCCACCAGCGAATCGAGTGTGCGCGAAACCTGGCGTGCGCTCCGTGCGACTTCCGACATACCTTTCTTGTGCGAGTCGAGCTCTTCCAACGTCATCATCGGTAAGAACACGTCGTGCTCTTCAAATCTGAAGAGGCTCGTCGGGTCGTGCAGCAGCACGTTCGTATCCAGAACGAACAGCCGCGGCGTGCCGGTCGATCGCAGTTTCTTCGTTACGTTCTTTCCGGGCTGTGGTTGGGATTCGACAACCGCGAGTCGCGCCGCTGGACTCGGCCGCGCCGACGAGGGCTGGGGCGCCTGTGGCGCGCGCGCGACCGGTGTCAGCGGCACCACCGCGGAAGACGGGCGCTCCAGGTGCGGCGGCTCGCGTGCGGGCTCCAGCGGAATTGACGTAAGGACGGTGGCGGGCTTGGTCGGTGCTTTCGGAAGTGGCATCAGCGGGACGATCGACTCATCAGAGGAAATATCGAGGGGCAAACATCATGCGAGTGATTGCGCAAAAGCAAGTACCTGATCGACGTGGTTAGGCACCTTGACGCCGCGCCACTCCTTCCGCAGCTTGCCGGAACCGTCGATCACGAACGTGCTGCGCTCGACACCGCGCACCTGCCGGCCGTACATGTTCTTCATCTTCATTACGCCGAAGAGCTCGCACAGCTTTTCATCAGGGTCCGAGATCAGCTCGAACGGAAACTTCATCTTGGCTTTGAACCCTTCGTGTGATTTCAGGCTATCGCGCGACACACCCAGTACGACGGCATTTGCCTTCTTGAACTTGGCGTTGGAGGCGGCAAAATCTTGGCCCTCGGTGGTGCAACCGGGCGTGTTGTCCTTCGGATAAAAATAAAGAACAACCGTCTTGCCGCGCTGCGCTGACAAAGTAAAGTCGCCGCCGGTGGCCGCGGCCGTGAAGTCAGGTACCTTGGTGTCGATTGCAACCGCCATGGCAGTTTTCGAATCCTCAGTCTTCAACGAACAGGGCAGCAGCGACCTTGCGGCTTTCGGCTGCCAATATGTTGTAAGTCCGGCACGCGGCCTGCGTATCCATCACCTCGAGTCCAACGCGCGCATCCATCAGCGGACGCGTCAAGCGCGGATGCGGGAAGCGCTGCCGCTTGCCGGTGCCGAGCAGAACCACCTCGCTGCGCAGATCGCGTAACCGCTCGAAGCTGGCCGTGTCGAGCGTCTCGAAGCTGGCCACCGGCCAAGGCTCGACCTGATCGGGTGTGACGATCAGATTGGTTGTGTGGCGCACCCGGTTGATTTCAACGAAGCCCGGACCGTAGGCAGTAACGGTGTTTTGCGTAGTGGGCGTGTCGGCGTGCAGCTTCAAATTGCGCGAAACCTCAGTCGGAATTAGGCAGGTGTTCGAGTACATTATAGGCACGCCCTGCGGCGCCGCAGACGTGTAGAAACGCGTCGATATCCGACCTCAAATCATGATTGAGTTTTCGCGCATCAAGCGCCTTCCCCCTTACGTCTTCAACATCACGGGCGAGTTGAAGATGGCTGCGCGCCGGCGCGGCGAGGACATCATCGATATGAGCATGGGCAATCCGGATGGCCCGACGCCGCGTCATATCGTCGACAAGCTCATTGAGGCGGTGCAACGCCAGGACACGCACGGCTATTCGGTATCGAAAGGCATTCCCCGGTTGCGGCGTGCGATCGCCACGTGGTACCAGCAGCGATACGGTGTCGAGCTCGATCCGGAGTCCGAGACGATCGTCACGATCGGTTCGAAAGAAGGGTTGGCGCACCTGATGCTGGCCACGCTCGATCGCGGTGACACGGTGCTGGTGCCGAATCCGAGCTATCCGATTCACATTTACGGCGCGATCATCGCCGGCGCCGATATCCGCTCGGTGCGGATGGATGGCCGCGTGGATTTCTTCGCCGAACTCGAGCGTTCGATCCGCGAGTCACTGCCCAAACCGCGAATGATGATTCTCGGTTTTCCGAGTAACCCCACCGCGCAATGCGTCGAGCTCGATTTCTTTGAGCGGGTTATCACGCTTGCGAGGCAGTACGGCATCTACGTCGTGCACGATCTCGCCTATGCCGACATCACGTTCGATGATGCGTACCCGAACCATCGCGCACCGTCGATCATGCAGGTCGCCGGCGCGCGCGAAGTGGCCGTCGAGTTTTTCACGATGAGCAAGAGCTACAACATGGCCGGCTGGCGCATCGGCTTCATGGTCGGCAACAAGGACCTGGTGTCGGCGCTGTCACGCATCAAGAGCTATCACGACTACGGAACATTCACGCCGATTCAGGTGGCGTCGATCGCCGCGCTGGAAGGGCCTCAGGAGTGTGTCGACGGCATACGCCGTGAGTACCAGCGGCGCCGCGATGTTCTGGCGCGCGGCCTGCATGAAGCGGGTTGGATGGTCGAAGTGCCCAAGGCATCGATGTACATATGGGCCGAGATTCCTGCGCCGTACCAGCCAATGGGCTCGCTCGAATTTGCGAAGAAGATACTGGCCGATGCGAAGGTTGCGATATCGCCCGGCATCGGGTTTGGCGATTACGGCGACAACCACGTTCGCTTCGCGTTGATCGAGAACGAGCACAGGATTCGACAAGCGGTGCGCGGTATCAAGGAGATGCTTCGGAAAGACGGCAAGGTCCCGCCGCAGAGGGCCGCAGCGTGACGCTCAGCGGTGCCGGCCGCTGGCGCGTCCGGCGGCCTTGATTTGTGAAACCCATCCGCGTTGGATTGCTTGGCCTCGGCACCGTCGGCCGTGGCACGTACGAAATCCTGCAGCGCAATCAGCACGAAATTGCACGGCGGGCCGGGCGCGGCATCGAGGTCGCAGCCATCACGGTGCGCGACGTCGACAAGGCACGCGCGATTGTCGGCTCCAAAGTGCCGGTCTCGTCGAACTTCAACGACGTGATTCGTAATCCGGACATCGACATCGTTGTCGAGCTAATGGGCGGTTACGAGCCCGCGTACGCGCTTGCGCTCGATGCGATCACGCGCGGCAAGCATGTCGTCACCGCCAATAAGGCGTTGCTCGCGCGGCACGGTAACGAGCTCTTTGATGCCGCGCGTACGCATGGCGTGATGTTGGCATTCGAGGCGGCAGTAGCGGGCGGCATCCCGATCATCAAGGCGCTGCGTGAAGGCTTGACCGCCAATCGGATCGAATGGATCGCCGGCATCATCAACGGCACCAGCAACTTCATCTTGTCGGAGATGCGCTCGCGCGGAATCACCTTTGAGACCGCACTCAGCGAGGCGCAGCGGCTCGGCTATGCCGAAGCCGACCCGACGTTCGATATCGAGGGCATCGATGCGGCACACAAGCTGGCGATCCTGTCTTCGATCGCGTTCGGGGTGCCGATCAACATCGATGCGGTCTACACCGAGGGCATTTCTAAACTGGCCAAAGAAGACATCAAGTATGCCGAGCAGCTCGGGTACCGCATCAAGCTGCTCGCCATTACCAAGCGAACGTCGGCAGGCATTGAGCTGCGAGTTCATCCAACGCTGGTGCCACTGCAAAGATTGATCGCGAACGTCGAAGGTGCGATGAACGCCGTCCTGATCAAGGGCGACGCAGTCGGCACGACGCTCTACTACGGCCAGGGTGCGGGCGCGGAGCCGACCGCATCAGCTGTCATCGCCGACCTCGTCGACGTCACCCGTCTGCACACTGCAGATCCAGAGAATCACGTGCCGCATCTGGCGTTTCAGCCGGAGGGCGTCGCTGCGCTGCCGTGGCTCAGCGTCGACGACACGGTCACTTCGTACTACTTCCGTATGCGTGTGGCTGATCAGCCCGGCGTGTTGGCCGACATCACGCGCAATCTGGCCGATGGCCGTATCTCGATCGACGCGCTGTTTCAGCGCGAGCCGTCCGAGGGCGAGAATCAGACCGACATCATCATGCTGACTCACGACGCTGTAGAGCGCGATGTGAATGCTGCGATCGCGCGCATCGAAGCGTTACCGACCGTGTTGGCGCCGGTGATTCGCCTGCGGCAAGAAGAATTGCTCTAACGGGTAATGCGCTACGTATCGACGCGCGGCCGCGCGCCCGAGCAATCATTCAGCGAAATTTTGCTGTCAGGGTTGGCAGCCGACGGCGGCTTGTATGTGCCGGCGTCGTATCCGCACGTGAGCGCTGCCGAGCTCGACTCCTGGCGTTCACTTTCGTACGCAGACCTCGCGAGCGCGGTAATCGGCAAGTTCGCCGACGAAATCGCGCCGGATGAGCTTTCCGCTCTCACGCGCGCGACCTACACGGCACGGAACTTTTCCCATGCACGCACCGATAGCCGTGCAGGCGACATTGCGCCGCTGCGCTGGCTGGCGCCTGGGCTCGGACTTCTTGAACTTTCCAACGGTCCTACGCTGGCTTTCAAGGACCTCGCAATGCAGTTGCTGGGAGCGCTGTTCCAGCGCGTTCTCGAACAGCGTGGCGAGCGTTTGAATGTGCTTGGCGCGACGTCGGGTGATACCGGGTCGGCTGCCGAATATGCAATGCGAGGCCGTGATCGCATCAATGTCTTCATGCTGTCGCCCAACGGAAGGATGAGTGAATTCCAACGCGCGCAGATGTACTCGCTCACCGACGCAAATATTTTCAACATTGCTCTCGAAGGCGTGTTCGACGATTGTCAGGACATCGTCAAAGCCGTTGCCGGCGATCTCGAATTCAAGCAGCGCTTCAGCATCGGCAGTGTCAACTCGATCAATTGGGGCAGGGTGGTCGCGCAGGTCGTCTACTACTTCAAGGGTTACTTGGCTGCGACCGAGTCGAGCGAGCAGAAGGTGTCGTTCGCAGTACCGTCCGGCAATTTCGGCAACATCCTGTCGGGCTGGGTCGCAAAGCAAATGGGGTTGCCGATCGATCGGCTGGTACTTGCGACCAACGAAAACGACGTGCTCGACGAATTTTTTCGAACTGGACGTTACCGTGTTCGTAGCAGTGGGGAAACTCATGCGACCAGCAGTCCGTCGATGGATATTTCGAAAGCGTCGAACTTCGAGCGCTTCATTTTCGATCTGGTCGAGCGCGACAGTGAACTGCTGCGCGAACTCTGGTGGGAAGTCGATACGCGCGGCGAGTTTCACTTGGGCGGGACGCCGATCTGGCCTCTCGTCGCCGCGAGCGGGCTCGTCTCCGGCCGCAGCACGCATACGGATCGCATTCGAACGATTCGTACGATGTTCGAGAGGTACGGCATCGTCATCGACCCGCATACCGCTGACGGCATCAAGGTCGCGCTCGAGCACATTGACCGGGATGTGCCGATGATTTGCCTCGAGACCGCGCTGCCGGCAAAGTTTCCGCAAACGATTGTGGAAGCGATCGGGCGCGAGCCTGAGCGGCCTGCTGCCTACGTCGGACTCGAGGCACGCCCGCAGCGATTCGAAGTGCTTCCGGCCGACGTCGAGGCAGTCAAGTCCTTTATTGCCGGGCACGTCCGGTGAAAGCCATCGGCTTTATCGGCTATTCGAACAGCGGCAAGACGACGTTGATCGAGAAGCTGATACCCATCTTTCGCTCGCGTGGTCTCTCCGTCTCGGCCGTGAAGAACGCGCATCATGGATTCGACATGGACCGTCCCGGCAAGGACTCGTTTCGCTATCGCGATGCCGGCGCGCAGCAAGTGCTGATCGCGACTGCCTCGCGTTGGGCGCTGCTGAGTGAAACGCCGCAACGCGCCGCAACGCTCGACGAGTTGCTTGGCGAGCTCGCGGCGTGCGATCTGGTGATCATTGAAGGATTCAAGAGCGAAGGAAATATTCCGCGCATTGAAGTACGAAGAACGGCCAACGTCGATCCGCCGATTTTTCCGCACGACTCGAACGTGGTCGCGCTAGCGACCGACCACGCAGTGCACACTCATCTGCCGGTGCTCGATCTGAACGATCCCGATAAAATCGCTGCGTTCATCAGTCAACTTCTGCAACTACCGGCGCCGCGCGTCTGATCCCTTGCTTTCTGTCGAACAAGCGCTCGAGAAGCTGCTTTCCGCAGCTCAGCCAGTGACCGACGTCGAGCCGGTCGACACAGATGCTGGCCAACGGCCGCGTGCTTGCGACCGCTGTGGTGTCGTCGGTCGATGTGCCGCCGCTCGACAACTCCCAGATGGACGGTTACGCAGTGCGTACCGCGGATGTTCCGCGCACTCCGACCACGCTCCGCATCAGCCAGCGCATTGCCGCAGGGCAAGTAGGTGTTGCGCTCGAGCCCGGAACCGCAGCTCGCATTTTTACAGGTGCTCCGATTCCCGCGGGAGCCGATGCGGTCATCATGCAGGAAAAGTGCGAGGCCGTTGGCGACAAGGTGACGTTGAACGAACGGCCGCCGCGGGGTGAGGCAATCCGCAAGGCGGGCATCGACATCGGGCGCGGCGATGTGGTGTTAAAGCCCGGTGTCCGATTGAAACCGCAGCATTGCGCGCTGGCGGCGTCGATCGGAACCGCACGGCTCACCGTGCATCGGCGGCTGCGTGTCGCCACCTTCTTCACCGGTGATGAGCTGGTGATGCCGGGCGAGCCGCTGCCGCCGGGACGGATCTACAACTCGAACAGATTCATGTTGCGAGGTCTGCTCGAATCACTGGGGTGCGAGGTGAACGATTTGGGGATCGTGCCGGATGATTTGCAGAGCACCCGCGATACGCTGGTACGTGCGGCAGCGCGTGCCGACTTGATCATCTCCTCCGGTGGCGTTTCGGTGGGCGAGGAAGATCACGTCAAACCCGCGGTGCAGGCTGAAGGCTCGCTCGATCTGTGGCAAATCGCAATGAAGCCCGGCAAGCCGCTCGCTTTTGGCCACGTGCAGGGAGTGCCGTTTATTGGATTGCCTGGCAATCCAGTATCGAGCTTTGTCACTTTCGTGCTGTTCGCGCGGCCGTTCATTCTGCAGCGTCAGGGAAGAATCGAGCCTCTGCGAACACTCTTGCTGCGAGCGGACTTCGACTGGCAGCAATCAAGCCGGCGACGTGAGTTCATGCGTGCGCGGCTCAACGACAAGGGTGGGCTCGATATCTTTCCGAATCAGAACTCTTCGGTCCTGACATCGGTCACATGGGCAGACGGGCTGATCGACAATCCGTCCGAGCATTTGATTCATGCTGGAGATATCGTGCGCTTCCTGCCATTTTCCGAACTGCAGTCATGAAACTGCGCGTTCTGTACTTTGCGGCGCTTCGCGAACGCATCGGTCGCGGTGAAGAAGCAGTCAATGCTCCGGACGGCGTCGCAAATGTTGCGCAGTTGCGTAGCTGGCTGACCCAGCGCGGTGAACCTTGGCGCGAGGCATTTGCCGAAACGCGGCGCGTGCGGGCGGCGGTCGATCAAGCGATGGTCGATGACGGCCACCCGCTGCATGACGGCGCAGAGGTTGCATTCTTTCCTCCGGTCACAGGCGGCTAGATGCCGGTTCGGGTGCAGCACGAGGATTTCGACGCCGGCGCCGAGATCGCTCGTCTGCGTGCCAACAATCCAAAAGTCGGCGCAGTTGCAAGCTTTATCGGCATCGTCCGCGATTTGAATGAAGGCGCGGCGGTGGGCTCGATTACGCTTGAGCACTATCCCGGCATGACCGAGAAGTCCCTAGCGGCGATTGCCGAGCAAGCCGCAAACGCGCTGGCGTTTGCTCGATGTGCTGATCATTCACCGGATCGGCACGCTTGCGCCGACCGACCAGATTGTTCTTGTGGTGACGACCAGCTCGCATCGCGGCGATGCGTTTGCAGCGTGTCAGTTCGTTATGGATTATCTGAAAACCGATGCGCCGTTCTGGAAAAAGGAAGCGACCGACACAGGCGTGCGTTGGGTTGACGCGCGCGATAGTGATGCTGATTCGCGCGAGCGCTGGAAGGCCGACTAGTCAAAGGCAATCGAGTAAACCAGATCGAGCGCCGTCGTAGTGCCTGTGCGTCCGATCAACGATAGACGCCGGCTGATCTGGTAGTTCAACGCAACGTAGCTGGCCGCACCCGAGACCGCTTGCTCGAAGGTCAGATATAAGTCGTCGCTCAACCGTTTTCCGATCGCGACGAAATCGCTGGCGGCCGTGGTGCCGGTCGCGCTTCGTAGCGTGCCGGCAACTGTTTCACGCGGCAGTATCGACGCGCTGTCCTGTCCGGGGCGCAGGCTGATTTCATCGATGCCGAACTGTTGCATCAAGCCGCCACTGCTGTCCACCTGGCCCGCAAAAAGTGCGCTGGCGGCCGCCGATAACAGCGCGCGCTCCTGACCACCGTCACCCGCTGCGCCAGGGGGCCTGCCGAGCACAAGCCAGTTCAGCTTCTCAACATCGGTCATCGAAGGGTCGGAATAGAGCCGCACAATCGGACGTGCCGCAGTTCCGCCGATCGACACGCCCACATCGACTGGCAATCCGGTTCGCACCGCCAGGACATTCAGCGCGGGATTCTCAATAGGACCCTGGAACGTCAGGATGCCGCGCTGAATCTGAAGACGCTGACCGTAGCCTTGATAGGTGCCGCCACTTGTTCGGACGTTGCCTTCTGCCAGCAGCTGGCCCGGTCGCCCCGAGATGTCGAGCCCGCCATCAAGCCGCGCTTCGAGACCCGCGCCGCGAATGTAGAAGCGCTTGCCGAGGTTGCCACGGATATCGAGCGTGATATCAACCGCCGTATCTGCTTTGGACGGTTGCTCGGCACGCACGACCACGACGTCGCTGGGCAGGCTGCGTGCGCCACGAAGACGGGAAAAATCGATGTAAGCGCCATCGACCTGCAGCTTTGCGTACATATCTGCACGCGTGGGCGCTAGAGTGATTCCACCTTCGCCGCTGAGAACCATCCATCGATCGCGCCTCTGCAACACGGGCAATCGATCCGCCTGGATGCCAACACTTCCGGTCAACGTCCGTAGTGCGATGCGCGCAACCGCGCGCAGTCGCCCCGGCGTTTCGAAGCTCACACCTTCAGCGGCGCGCTTGTCGTCGGGTGCCACGCGAGGCGTACCGGTGAACAGCAGCTCGTTGACCACCAGCACGCCGTCGTCGAGATTCGCGTCGAGCGTGCCGTCTTCGAGCCGCAAGCCTTGCTCGACATACGCGACACGCAATCCGCTTGCGCGAATTGGCCCGGACGCTGTCGGTTCGGCGGGTGTGCCAGAAATGGCGGTCTTGATGCTGCCTGAGCCTTCGACCTGCACGCTGTCACCGATCACCGGCCCCATCCAGCTAAGGTCGGTCAGCACGGCGTCGATGTCGATTCGAAACGGGCGATTGCGCGCGATCTGCACGCCGCCACTGGTGTCGACGAAGGCATCAATCGTCGCATCCAACCGGCCCAATGCTTTGCCGCGCACGTAGGCGGTGCCCGTCACGCGATTGTTCAGCACGCTCAACGCCACACCGAGATCGCTGATGCCAATCGGGTTCAGCGCGTCGATCCCGCCGTAGATATCGCCTGCGGTGCGCTCGACGATGGCGACACCCGTTAGCGTGTCGGCGAGTCCGAGGTCCCAGCGGCCCCGTAACGTGAGCGGTGGCCGCTCGCTGCTGCCGATGCGCACGACTCGACGCGCTGCAGTCGCACGAGCGTCGAGCGCTTGTGGCTTCAAGCCATTGAAAGTTCCCGACGTGCGCCACCGGCCGTCATTGAGCTGCACCTCAACCGCGGAAAACTGCGTGTCGCGTGCATCGAAGCGCGCTGGCCCGAAGGCTACCGATCCGGGCGCGATCGCTATCGGTGCCGGTTCCGAAAGCCGCAGCTCCAGCGGCTTGCCGCTTTCAGCGGCAATCAGCGACCCGCGCCATGCAAAGCTCTGCGACGTGTCCGCGCGCCAGCCTCCGTTAGCCACTAGGCGCACCGGCTGCTTCGATAGCGTCGTGCCGTTCAATTCAAGCGTGTGATCCGATGTCACGCCGCGCACGATCAGCGTTGCACTTGCTAGAGACGCATCGGGATCGGGCGCGCGATGGCCGGCCATCTTCACTGAGACGGCGAGCGGCGCGGTTGCAGCTGCGCCGCCGGTAATCGATGCGACCATGCTGTCGACGGTCTGGCCATTGGCAAACTTCAAATCGCTGGCCGTGGCCTCTGCGCGCAACAGCGGCGTCGAAAGTTCACCGCTTGCGGTGCCACTCACCGTCACGCTGCCCGATGTGCGCGGCACGATCTCCGCGAGCTGCGGCGCGATCAGCTCGAATGTCAACTCGCGTCCTGCGCCGAGACCTCCGCGCGCTGTTAGGCGTGCTGAGCGTGACGCGACGTTGATATCGACGTCGATGCGCTGATCGGCCAGCGCGATCGTTGCACGTCCGTCGAGCGCGCGACCCATGAGTTGACTGTCTGCGAGTGCAATCTCGGCGCGGCCGATAATTGTCGGCTTCAATCGGGCATCGAGCTCGACAGTGCCATTTAAGCGCGTGTCGAGACCCTTGACGAGGCGCGCGAGATCGAGTTTGTCGAATGCTCCTTTACCGCGTGCAGCGTAATTGCCGTGAAGTTCGATGCGGCCTGTCAGTTCGGCGGTACCGTCGGCAATCCGCAATCGCGCGGTTTCGATGTTGAGTATCTGATCGCGCAGAAGCAGATTGAAATCTGCTGCCAGCTCGAGACCTTTGACTTTGCCGACCGCGATGGCGCTGTCGGTTCGCAGCGTTCCCGTGAAGCGCTGCGATTGATTGGCGAACACGTAGTTAAGCACGCCGTCGATGCGAGTCGGCGCGGCGGTCGAGTAGATCGTCGACGCGTCGATGCCTGTCAAGGCCAGCTTCGCGCTGACGCCATTGGCCACGGACCAGGTCAGACCACCACTGGCCGCACCGCGGATGCCTTCAACGCGATGCAGGGTCAGCGTCAACGTATCGGCAGACCAGTTGAGCTGGCCCCGCACCGATCGCACCGGCACGCGCTGCTTGTCGACTGGCCCCGCGTCCAGGTTCTCGACCGAAAATGGACCGTCGAGACTGAATCCGGCGGTAGCAGCGGTTGCCGCGGAAACGGGCTTCAAGTCAGCCTGTCCGCGCAGCCGCATCGTCGGCGCTCCTTCGAACCACGCTGCCGGGTTGAAGTGGGCGACATCGGCATTCAGCTGCGCCAGCGGCACCGGAGCGAATGGTGTCAAACGCGCGGTGAGCTGCGCGCGCGCATCCGTTCCGTCTGCTTCCATTTCAACAAATGCATCGAGCAGGGTTCCGCTGGCGCGTAACTTCGCAGTGACGCCGTGCTCCCGTAGTGTCGATACAGCTTGCGCCTCGGCGCGAAGCGCAAACGGGCTGCGGGCGTCGATGCGGCCACTCAGCATGACCTTGCTTGGCCCATGTTGAAACGCGCCTTGCTCTACGAGGATCGCATCGGCGTTTAACCGGATGTCGCCCGCGATGTTGATGACGACGCGCGGTGCATCGCCGCGCGCACCGAATCGCAGCTCCGCGACGTTCAGATTGCGCACTCTCAGATCGATCGGAGGTGCCAGCGACAGTGGGGGTTTTGCCGGCTCGCCGCTCGGTATCCAGTCCAGCGTGGCGGTGCGAGCGCTGACGCGCTCGAAATCGAAGATTCGCTGTCGCCACCGCAGCTCATACGGTTCGACGGCGATATCGGCCGCCTGCAATGACCACGTTGGACCTTTCACCGACAGGCGGCCGGCAGTGAACCCATCGCGCAGCGATCCCGATACGTCGCTCACGACAACCGGCGTGTTTAGCCGCGAATTCATCAGGACGACGAAGCGCAACCCGCTGCTCGTCGTGTACATCCACCACAGCGCAGCTCCACTGCCGACGCAGATCAGCAGCAGCCCGACAAAAAGCCCCACGAGCGTGGTGATCCAGCGCGAGCGTCGGCGCGGCGTTGCACTCGATGATTCGCTCATTTCGGTTAGAACGCGATCGCGACTGAAAAGTGCAATCGAAACTGCTTTTCACGCTCGCCGTAGGCGACGTCAACCGCAAGTGGCCCGGCCAATGTGCGCCAGCGCACGCCCATTCCAACGCCGACGGCGGCTTTCAGATCTTTAAACGAGTCCGCGGCGTCGCCGGCGTCGACGAATCCAGCAATACCCCAGTTGCCGCCCCAGCGCTGAAGCCAGTGCACGTATTCGACCGACGCCAATGCCAGTGCGCGTCCGCCGACAATCGCTCCGCCTTGTCTGACTCCCAGGCTTTCGTAGTTGTAACCGCGTACGGTCGTCGAGCCGCCGGTGCGAAACAGAAAGCGCGTTGGCACGACGTCGGGGGTGTCGACCTTAACCGCGCCCAGCTCGCCGCGCACAATCAAAACGTCACGCTCGCCCACCGGGAAATACTGCGAAGCCCGTGTGTAGCCGCGTACGAACGCTTCGTTAAGGTTGGTACCGCTAGCGCCGACCGTGCCTTCGAGCTCGAGCACGTTGCCGCGGCGCGGATTGATGATTTCGTCTACAGCGCGACGGATCCACGTGTACGTCGTCGATATCGTATCGAGCGTGATCAGCGGATCGAGCGGCGTCTTGCGTTCTTCGTGCTCGAAGTTCACGCCCAGCTTCGTTTCGATGTGCCGCGCGCCGCGCGTTCCGAGCAATCGCGCGCGAGCGGCACCCACGCTCCAGCGCTTGACCCGTAGCTCCTCGATGTCCGAGTCTTCGATCAGCGCGCCGACGCTGTCGCGCGCGCCATTGGGCTTCGGTGGCAGCAGCAGGTCAACATACCCGAAGCCGCCGGTCTGATCGATGCGTGCGCCAGTCTGCAGCGCGTACGGGCGCCCGAAGGTCAGCGACTGGCGATAGGCGAGCTCCAGATGAGCGCCGGTATTCGACGCGACACCAACGGCGACACTAACCCGCTTCGTGCGCGATTCACGCAGCACCAATCGGAGTGGTGCGTTCTGGGGGTGAGCCGGGTCGAGGTGGATCGAAGCGAGCACCGATGAAAAGTAAGGAGTTTCCTCGAGCGCCTGCTGGAATTCGATCAGCTTCGCACGATCGAACCGATCACCTACCTTGAAGGGGTTGTAGCGTTGGACAAGTTTCGCGTCGTAGCGCTCCAGGCCTTCTATCTGTAGCTCGCCGACGGTGTACGCGGGGCCGCTGTCAATTTCAACGCGCAGGGCGGCCGTTGCCTCGTCCGGATTGACCTTCGCCTCGGAATCGACCAGTTTGGCACCGGCAAAATCCCGCGCCTGCACGGCAGCCAGCAGCTGCGTCTTCGCGGCCTCCCACTGGGGCGAACGAAAGGGCGTGCCGACCGTAAGCGGCCACTCGGCACGCAACGCGGCGGCGCGCTCCTGAAAGGCGGGTTCGCTGAGCGCGCCGGAAAATTTCAGATCGAGCGCACCGACGCTCGTTCGGCGGCCAAGCTCGATGATCAAGCGATAGCGCGCGCCGCCTTCGGCCGCTTGAACCGGCTCGAAGCGCAGGGTGGGATCGAAATAGCCTTCAGTGGCGAGGACTTCGAGTACCGCTCGCTCCGCGCGACGCAGCTCGCGCTCTTCATCCGCTTCGTCGGCTTCGGCCCCGATCGTGAACCGCGCCAGCGCCTGATCGACCAGGCCACCTAACGGGGCCGGTAGAGACGTCCCCGAAGTTACGATGGGTTGCGTGGCTTGCCCCGATGCAAACAGCGGCCAGGCGAGAGTAATGGCCAGAACCGCAGCCGATAGATGACGTTGCACAGTGGGAGCAAGATGGGTCTCCGATGCTAGCAAAGGGTTGCGCCTGGACCGCGGTTTCGCTGGCTTGATTCATGCACCGCAAGCCCAAGATAGATGCTCACTAGCTTTCACCCAATATCAGAACATGCGCCTCGACAAACTGACCACAAAATTCCAGGAAGCGCTGGCGGATGCGCAATCGATTGCGGTCGGCCATGACAACCAATACATCGATCCGGCGCACGTGCTGCTGGCGATGCTGCGGCAAAGCGACGCTGGCGCCCGGTCGTTGCTGCAACGAGCTGGCGTCAACGTCGTAGCGCTGACGCAGGCGCTTGATGGCCTGGTCAAACGCTTGCCGCAAGTGCAGGGCGGCGACGGCCAGGTGCAAATAGGCCGCGAATTGAATGCGCTGCTGAACGCTACCGACAAGGAGGCGCAGCGACGCGGTGACAGCTTCATTGCAAGCGAGATGTTCCTGCTCGCGGTGGCCGACGACAAGAGCGAACTCGGCCGACTCGCGCGCGAGCACGGATTGTCGAAGAAGGCGCTGGAAGCGGCGATCGACGCCGTACGCGGCGGCCACCAAGTCGATAGCGCAGAAGCCGAAGGCCAGCGCGAGGCGCTGAACAAATACACGATCGATCTGACCGAGCGCGCGCAGCAGGGCAAGCTCGATCCGGTGATCGGCCGCGACGACGAGATCCGCCGCACGATTCAGATCCTGCAACGGCGCACGAAGAACAATCCGGTGCTGATCGGCGAGCCGGGCGTCGGCAAGACCGCGATCGTCGAGGGGCTTGGCGCAACGCATCGTCAACGAGGAAGTGCCCGAGACCTTGAAGGGCAAGCGCGTGCTGGTGCTCGACATGGCGGGACTGCTGGCCGGGGCGAAGTATCGCGGCGAGTTCGAAGAGCGGCTAAAAGCGGTGCTGAAGGAAGTGGCCGCCGAAGCCGGCCGCATCATTCTGTTCATCGACGAAATGCACACGATCGTTGGTGCCGGGCGCGCCGAAGGCGCGATCGACGCCGGCAACATGCTGAAGCCGGCGTTGGCGCGCGGCGAGCTGCATTGCATCGGCGCCACCACGCTGAATGAATACCGCAAATACATCGAAAAAGACGCTGCGCTGGAGCGGCGCTTTCAGAAAGTGCTGGTCGACGAGCCGAGCGTCGAGGCGACTATCGCGATCCTGCGCGGGCTGCAGGAACGCTACGAGCTGCATCACGGCGTCGAGATCACCGATCCGGCGATCATCGCGGCGGCCGAGCTTTCACATCGCTACATCACCGATCGTTTCCTGCCCGACAAGGCGATCGATCTGATCGACGAAGCGGCGGCGCGCATCAAGATGGAAATCGATTCGAAGCCGGAGGTGATGGACATTCTCGATCGCCGGCTGATTCAGCTGAAGATCGAGCTCGAGGCGGTGAAGAAGGAAAAGGACGAAGCTTCCTCGCGGCGGGCTCAGCTGCTGAAGGAGGAAATCGCAAAACTGGAAAGAGAATACGCAGACCTGGACGAGGTCCTGCGTAGCGAGAAAGCGGCCGTACAGGGCGCGCAACACATCAAGGAAGAGATCGACAAGCTGCGTTCGCAGATCGCCGAGCTGCAACGCAAAGGGCAGTACGACAAGCTGGCCGAGATCCAGTATGGAAAGCTGCCGCAGCTCGAGGCGCAGCTGAAGCAGGCCGAAAAGGCAGAAGCGCCCGCCGGCAAACCGAAGTTGTTGCGCACGCAGGTCGGCGCCGAGGAGATCGCCGAAGTCGTCTCGCGCGCGACCGGAATTCCGGTCAGCAAGATGATGCAGGGCGAGCGCGAGAAGCTGCTCAACATGGAAGAATTACCTGCATCGGCGGGTCGTCGGGCAGGACGAAGCCGTGCGCCTCGTGTCGGATGCGATTCGCCGCTCGCGCGCAGGACTCGCGGATCCGAATCGCCCCTACGGATCATTCCTGTTTCTCGGACCGACAGGAGTCGGCAAGACTGAGTTGACCAAAGCGCTCGCCGAATTCCTGTTCGACACCGAAGACGCTCTGATTCGCATCGACATGAGCGAGTACATGGAAAAGCACTCGGTCGCGCGCATGATCGGTGCGCCGCCGGGGTATGTCGGTTACGACGAAGGCGGAGCGCTGACCGAAGCGGTGCGCCGCAAGCCGTACGCGGTGATTCTGTTCGACGAAGTCGAAAAGGCGCATCCCGATGTCTTCAATGTGCTGCTGCAGGTGCTTGACGACGGCCGCATGACCGACGGGCAGGGACGTACGGTCGACTTCAAGAACACGGTTATCGTGATGACGTCGAACCTCGGATCGCACGAGATTCAGCGCATGGCCGGCACAGATCCGGGGGTCATCAAGCAGGCTGTGATTGGGCGAAGTGCGCAAGCATTTCCGTCCCGAATTCGTTAATCGCATCGATGAGATCGTTGTGTTCGAAGCGCTTGACCCGAAGCAGATCCAGGCGATCGCGCGCATCCAGTTGAACCGGCTCGAGCAACGGCTCGCGGCGCAGGAGATGAAGCTGGTTGTCAGCGACGCTGCGCTGGCGGAGATCGGCAAGGCCGGATTCGATCCGCTGTATGGCGCGCGGCCGCTAAAGCGTGCGATTCAGCAGGAGATCGAAAATCCGGTGGCGAAACTCGTGCTCGAAGGACGCTTCGGTCCGAAGGACGTAATTCCGGTCGACTTCAAGAACGGAAAGTTCAGCTTCGATCGAATCGTCCATTGACGACGTGACGGCGCTCAGGCCTGCGTTGCCGCTAGAGTCACCGCCAGACCATTGACGTGCGTCAATTCGTTTCCGATCAGGTGAACGGTTCGAAAGCCGCTCGCCGTTAGCATGCTGATCAGTGAGCCCAGAGTCGGCCAAAAAGATCTCTTGGAGAGACCACTTAACGGGTCTAGCAAGCCTCCCTCTTGGTGCCATTTACCTCTCAAATCCTGCAGCGTCTCTTTGGCCTCGTTCTCGCCGGCGTAGTGAGTCCATATGAAAATGTTCGGACTTACTCGCGCACACTGCTCAAGGAGCTTCCAAGGCTCCGGGAGGTGGTACAGCACGCCCGAGCAAAACACAGCATCGAATTTCCCTAAGCTCAAAAGGTCAAATTTTTCTAAATTAGCTTCTATAAACTCGACCTTGTCAGTGTTAAGCAGTCTTTGAACGAAGGCCGCCTTTTCAATATTTGACGAGCGCCCTTCAGCTGCTAGCACACGCTGCACAGAAGGTCGGTTGGCCAGAGCGAAACTATGCCCCCCCTCGAGAGCACCCAATTCGAGGATGGTGCTTGCGTTTGGGAAATATTGGAAGAACTGGGAAACACGGTCATCGTTCATGGCGTCGAATTGGCCGCCATACTCGGTGCCCTGGATCAAAAACTTCGTGACCCACGGCTTCCGACGTTCGAACTGATGGGCGATATCTGATTGATTCACGGGTTTAGTTATATCCATTGCCAAATGTTTTCGCAGCGAACCATTACAGGGAGTGGTATCAGCGGTCGCTCGGAGACTATTTTAGAGGCTGCTCGTGCCGCGCCGTTTGTATCGTCTCGAGCTGCTCCCGGTGCCGAGCTGTCGAGAAAACCTTGTGCAAACGCCACGTCAATAGTGGACCCAGCATTGCGCCCACTCCGATTGAACACCACGCGAGTCCCCAGGCGCTTTGGTCCGGACTGGCCGCTCCACCGGCCCAATCGAGCACCAGGCCGAAAACCCACGGACTGATTGCGCCCATTCCAAAGCCCACGACGGACCTTATTGAAAACGCAAATCCGATTTGACTCGGCGGCACGGTTTCGCTGAGTACGGTGGAAAACACCGACGAATCGCCAATCGCCGTGAGGTTGTAGACCATCGCGACGAGAGTGATTATCCAGAGTGGGGCGCCCAGCATCCAGCCGAACGAGAACGAGCACACAAGGCTTGCTAGGCTCATGAGCAGAATCACGCGCGTGCGGCCGATGCGGTCCGACAGTGTGCCGCCGGCGATACTCCCGATAACGGACGCCAGGTGCGTCAGCCCCGCGATGCCAACGCCGATCGCGAGCGGACCTGCCGATACATCGCCTCCATACGCTGCTGCAGCGACCAGAAATGCCGGTAGCCATGCCCACATGCCGAGCAGTTCCCAGCAATGAAACGAGTACGACCAGATCGCCAATTGCGCGGGTTTGTTTTGCCAGAGTTGGCGCGCCGAAGTCAGCCATGGGAGGAGGGTAGACGCATGAGGTGGCGTATCGCGAGTTCCACGCAGCGCCGCCCAACCCAGTAGCGCGCCAGCCACTGTCGCGATCGCTGATAACGCCAGCGCGGCACGCCAGCCTGCCCACGGTGCCAGCGCAGCGCATGCGATCAGTGACACTGCATAGCCAAACGATCCGGCGGCGAGATACCAACCCATTGCGCTGCCACGATTGGCAGCGCCATAACGCTGCGAGATCAACGCAAGCACGGGCGTATACGAGCCGCCAGACGCCGCGCCGGCGACGAAATACAAGGCCAGCGCCGACCAGAATCCGTTGGAGAGAGTTGCGAACAGCATTGCACTGACACACGCGCCAATGCTCATCAAGAGAAAAGTCTTGCGCGCGCCGATGCGATCGGTCAGTAATCCGGCGGCGAATAGCGATATCAGGTAACCGATGTGCCATCCGCTCTGCACCAGCCCTGCATCGGCAGCGCTCATTTGCCATGCGCCCATCAGCACCGGCAACAGGGCGGAGTAAACGGTAAAGATCAGCGAAAAGCCGATACGGCTCACGCACAACAGCACCAGCCATCGGGTATCGCTCATCACGCCATCAAGGTTGTCGTTCGCTGTGAGGCCGCGCTCGCGTCAACCATGACGAGATCAACATCGCCGCCGCCGCTCCACCGAGTTGCGCAAGTATGAACGCGGGCGCATCACTCGGCCGAATACCAGCGAACGTATCGCTGACCGAGCGGGCCACGGTCACCGCGGGATTGGCGAAAGAAGTCGATGCAGTGAACCAGTAGGCGGCCATGATGTAGCTCGCAACCGCCGCTGCGACACGCGCCGGTGCGTAGCGAACCGTCAGAATTATCGTAGTGATCAAACCGAACGTCGCGACGAATTCGCTGAACAGCTGCGCGGGACCCGATCGTTCCTTTAGCGATATCTGTGCGATCGGCAACTCGAACATCGCATGCGCTGCGGCAACGCCGGCCAGAGCGCCGGCGATTTGCGCGGCGATGTACGCGACGCAAAGCGATCCACGTCATGTTGCGCTGAAGCGCTGCCACAGTACTGACAGCGGGATTGAGATGCGCTCCGCTCATCGGGCCGAGGATCGTGATGAGCACGAACAGCATCGCGCCGGTCGCCCCGGTGTTAGCAAGCAGGGCAATGCCGACATTACCGTCAGCTAATCGCTCGCCCATGATTCCAGACCCGACCACCGCTGCGAGCAGCAACGCCGAGCCGAGTGCCTCGGCCGCTAGTCGTTGCGCAGTGCCTGCGGTATCGCTCAACTCTTGCCGATGGTGCTCAAGCGTTGCGACAGCGCCAGCTTGTCCAGCTTGCCATGCGGCAGGCTAAGAAAGAGCTCGATGCGCCGACGTAGCGTAGTAAAAGCCCTCAGAAACGCCTTGCGCTTCGCTTCGTCGTCGCCTTCGACGTCTGCCGGATCCTCGACACCCCAATGCGCAGTGACCGGCTGCCCGGGCCAAATCGGACATACCTCGCCCGCCGCGTCATCGCAGACGGTGAAAACAAAATCGAGCGGCGGTGCGCCCGGCCGTGCAAACTCATCCCAGCTCTTGCTGCGCAGCCCGTCGGTAGGCAAACGGTTCTTCTGCAGCAGTTCAATCGTCATCGGATTCACGCTGCCCGACGGATGGCTTCCGGCGCTATGGGCGGTGAAGCGTCCGTTTGCCATCGCGTTCATGATCGCTTCGCTGAAGATCGAACGCGCAGAGTTTCCGGTGCACAAGAAAAGCACGTGCTGCGGTTTGTCTCCCATCGCTGGTCCAGTTGATTAGCAGCAACCCGATCGCGCCGGCTGTGCGGAACTGACTGACGTCGCCGTAATCGGCCCGCAGCAACCAGGTCCCGCACTCGCCGCCGTGGTTTCCGGTTCATCCTTTTCGGCCGCAAAAAATTCCACCTGCTCGAGCGTGTGATACGTCTCCCACGCAACACCCTGCGGATCGGTATACCAATATTTATTTCCACGCGCGTAGCAACAGCTGACATTGGTCTCCGACGCTGTGACCGGACTTGCGCGTTCGGCCTGCGCACGTAGCAGTTCGAGCTCATCGTCCGAGTCGACCTGCAATCCGAGATGGTTGACGCCAGTGTGCGCACCGCGCTGGGATATTGCGAAGTTGATCCTGGGGTCATCAATCATCCACTTCGCATAGTCTGACTTTGCGACGGTCGGGTCCGAACCGAACAGTGCCGAATAAAAGCGGATGCTCGAATCGAGGTCCTTGACTGCAACGTGTACGTGGAAGCGTTTCATGCGTGTTCCTTTCGTGGGGATTTGCGGGTGCTGCGCGGTGTGCAGGCGATCGGCACGCAAGACGCACCGTCCGCCGCGCAGCAGTTATCGGTCAAGTAGCCGAGCAGTTGGTTCATCGCCGCGAAATTCGCGGCATAAAAAACGAATCGCCCGTCCTGCCGCGCCGTGACCAGTTTGGCGTGGGAAAGCTCCTTTAGATGAAAGGACAGGGTCGCGGGAGAGACACCCAAATGCTCGGCAATCTCGCCGGCTGCCAGGCCGCTTGTGCCTTGTTGCACGAGTCGCCGGAATACCTCCAGCCGAGTTTCCTGTGCCAGAGCGGCGAGAGCGCGAACGGCGTCTGTCGTTTTCATATTTCAATAATCATCGAAATAATGGCCGTAGTCAAGTAGGCTGCTGGCATTAGAGCGCGTCGAGCGCTGCCCTGTAGACGGTTGAGGCGTCGGCTGTTTTCATCACGGTGCTGCGCAAGTCGCGCACCAGCCCGTCCTTTAGTCCGTAGACCCAGCCGTGAACGGCGAGCTCCTGCCCTCGCTCCCACGCATCGCGCACGATCGTGGTTTGGCAAACATTCGCAACCTGCTCGATCACATTGAGTTCGCACAAACGATCGACCTGTTGCGGAAGATCAGTCATGGCCGCAATCTTGCTGTCGTGCTTCGCATGCACGTCTTGAACGTGGCGCAGCCAGTTGTCGGCCAGGCCGACGCGCTGATTCTGCATCGCTGCTGAAACGCCGCTGCATCCGTAATGGCCGCACACGATGATGTGTTCGATGTTGAGCACATCGACGGCGAATTGCATCACCGAAAGGCAGTTCAAATCGGTATGCACGACTACGTTCGCAATATTGCGATGGACGAACAGCTCGCCTGGCAGCAAGCCGACGATGTCGTTAGCGGGCACGCGGCTATCCGCGCACCCGATCCACAGGTAGCGCGGCCGCTGCTGTTGCGACAGCTTTGTAAAGAATTCGGGATCACGCCGGCGAATGCCTTCGGACCATGCACGATTGTTATCGATCAAGTGGGAGAGTGAGCGCATGTCGTCGACTAGGCCGCGCGGGCGACGGGTTTGGTTTGCGTCTGACCGTCGGCGTACGTTGCGAACCGTCGGTAATCACCTCCGTGCACAGGCGCCGCATCAGGCCACGGCCAGCCGCCAAAGCGCGTACGGCTGTAATCCGCGAACGCCTGAGTGATCTCCTGGGGGCTGTTCATCACGAATGGTCCGGATTGCACCACTGTCTCGTTGATCGGCCGTCCCTGCAGCAACAGGAATTCGCTGGCTTCGTCGCCGTTGATCAGTTCTACTGCCTCGGTCGCTCGAAGTTCCAAAGCGGCATGCTCGCTGATGACCTTCCCGGCGATCGTGACGCGTGCTCCCTTGAAGTAATAGAGATTTCTGCGCGATGCCGCATTTGCCGCCGCTGGCAATACCCAATGCGCCTTCGGCGCCATTTTTATCGTCCATATCGCCACGTCGGATGCAGGCACCGCGGCCCACGAATGGGGAGGCGGCGCCAATGGCTTCACGCCTTGCGCCTCTGCCAGCTGGCCTGCGATGCAGGTGATTTCGGTCGTGCGGCCTTGCGCGTCCGTCGATACGTGATGCGGAATATCTTCCGACCAGAACATCGTGAAATGTGGCGCCGCCATTTTCTCGGCAGCAGGAAGATTCAGCCAGATCTGGAACAACTCGAGCGGGTTTGCTTGATCAGTCCGTAGCAGCGGAAACATTTCGGAGTGCACGACACCGCGCCCGGCCGTCAGCCACTGCACATCGCCGTTGCCAAAGCGCGCTGCGGCGCCGAGCGAATCCGCGTGGTCAATGAAGCCTTTGCGAACGATCGTCACAGTCTCAAACCCGCGGTGCGGATGCGATGGAAAGCCGGGGACGGTCCGGCCGTGATACATGCGCCAGCCGTCCTTGCCGGCGAAAGTCCTGCCCGATGTCACGCCCAGCGAGCGATGCGTCGGGCCCGAGTTGCCCGTTGCCTCGTGGATAAGCGTCGTCATGATGAACGCACAACAGGAACGGATCGACCGTGTCCCACGTGAAGCCCAGGCTGCGCTGCTGAATGATCGCGTCCATTTCGATGCCCATCTCCAAAGAGTAATTGAATGTCTGCTGGATTCGAAACGGGTCGCTTGTGGCCGATGAACGTCGCGCTTTACCATGCTCCCAGACTCAGGGAGATTTCACCATGGCCACAATCGATTCTCGTCTTATCAGCCAGCTCCTCGGCGTTTCGACGCCGAATGTTTCCGACGCGCTCGATCGTCTAGGAATCGAGGGCGCGCCGCAAGGCATTCTGCCGATCTACAACTGCCCGAAGATTGCCGGGCCTGCCGCTACTCTGAAGTTGGTGCCGAATGGCAAAGCGCAAGAGTCGACGGTGCTGGGCACGTTACGCGCGATCGTCAAGGGCGGCGCGGGATCGGTGCTGGTGATCGACGCTTCGGAGAATCCGAAGGTCAATGCTTATGGCGGCGTTGCGGGGGCGACTTCGAAACACAACGGCCTGGTCGGCTGCGTGACCGATGGCGTCGTGCGCGATGTTGACGAGTACAAAGGCTATGGAATGCCGGTGTACGGCAGGGGGATCGCACAGCAATCGGTGCGCGGCCGTTCATCGTGTGCGGGCTACGGGATCGAGGTGCAAGCTCGGCGGCGTTCCGGTGCGACCGGGCGACTTCATCCTTGCCGACGACAACGGCACCGTCGTGATACCGAGAGAGCGCATCGCTGAAGTGATCGAGTTCGCGAAGAAGGTCAAAGCCACTGAAGACCGCGTGATTGCGGAAATCAGGGCCGGCGCGGACCCAATCGAGGCCCACGAGAGAGTCAACTACGACAACATGCTGAAGGCGCAAGCCGCCTAGCAGTGATCGATGGCGACGATCAATTATCTGACGACGGTCGAGTTCGACTTCGGTGCCGTGGCGAAGCTCGCGGACAGCGTCCGGACGCTGGGTATTCGCAAACCGATGCTGGTGACCGATGCCGGTTTAGCCGATGGCGCTGTGATGGCCCGAGTGCTCGAGGCGATCACCCAGTTGGAACCGGTGATCTTCGACGGCACACCGCAGAATCCGGACGAACAAGCGGTCGAAGATGCGCGTCGCGCTGTACAAGGCAAATGCTTGCGATGGCGTAATCGCATTGGGCGGTGGCTCGCCGATCGATCTTGGGAAGGCAGTTGCACTGTTGGCGACACACGCTGCGCCGCTTGAGCAGTACGCGCTGATCGGCGGCGGTCTTGCGAAAATCACGTCGAAGGTTGCACCGCTGATCGCGATTCCGACGACGGCCGGCACCGGCAGCGAAGTCGGGCGCGGCGCATTGATCACGCTGAAAGACGGCCGCAAGCTGGGCTTCATCAGTCCACACATGATTCCTAAGATCGCGATATGCGACCCGGAGTTGACGCTGGGATTGCCTGCTCGCCTGACCGCAGCGACTGGCATGGACGCGCTCACTCATTGCATCGAGACGTACCTGTCGCCGCGCGTCAATCCGCCGGCCGACGCGATCGCGCTGGACGGGGCTGCGCGCGCAGCACGCTGGATTCGCGTCGCGGTGGACGATGGCGACAACCGCGATGCGCGCTGGAACATGATGATGGCCGCACTGCAAGGCGGGCTTACGTTTCAGAAGGGATTGGGAGCCGTGCATTCGATGTCCCATCCACTCGGCGGCTTGAAGACGCCAGTTCTGCACCATGGGACGCTTAACGCTGTCGTGTTGCCGGCGGTGCTGCGCTTCAACGCTAGCACATGTAGGCGAAAAAATCTTCGCGCTGGAGGCGGTCATGAACGTGCCGCAATCAAGCGACCTCGCGAGCTTTGTCGAGGCGTTGAATGCGGACATCGGGTTACCGCGCACACTACGTGCGATGGGAGTCACGGAGGACATGCTTCCAGCAATGATCGATGGCGCGCTGAAAGACCATTCGACCGCCACCAATCCGCGGCCGCTGACACGCGAAGACTTCGAAGGGCTCTTCGCAGAGGCAATGGGCCCGGCACTGACGAGACCAGAGGCATTGATCAAGGAGACGACGTGAAAGATGAGCGGAACGAAGATGAAATTTGCGTGAGCAGTGGCAGGCGAAACCTGATGCTGTCCGCCCTTGCAATTCTGCGTGGGGGCAATGGCATCGCAGTCTGCGCTGGCGCAGACATCGAACTACCCGAACAAGCCGATTCGCATCATCGTGCCGTTCGCGGTGGGCGGCATTGCAGACACCTTCGGTCGCGTGATTGGAATCAAACTGACGGAGGCATGGGGTCAGCCGGTGATCGTCGAAAACAAAACAGGCGCGGGTGGAAATATTGGCGCCGAGCTGGTTGCGAAGTCGCCGCCTGACGGTTACACGCTGGTGATCGGTAACAACGGCACACACGCTGTCAACGTCAGCCTTTTCAAAACCATTCCATTTGATCCGATCAAGGACTTTGTGCCGATCGCGCACATCATGGAAGCCGAAGGCTTGCTGGTCGTTAACCCGGCAGTCAAAGCGAATTCGGTGGGCGACATCGTCGAGATGGCGCGCGCACAGCCTGGGAAGCTCAGTTACGCATCGGGCGGACTGGGTACCACCAGTCATCTTGCGGGCGAGTTGTTCAAGTCCACGGCCAAGGTTGACATCGTTCATGTGCCGTACAAAGGAAACTCGCCGGCAATCGCCGATTTGTTAGCGGGCCAGACGCAGTTGTCGTTCGCGACGATGCCGACCGTGCTTCCGCACGTGAAGGCCGGCAAGCTGCGCGCGATCGCATCGATAGGCCTCGCGCGTACCGTGGCGCTGCCGGATGTGCCGACGGTTGCTGAATCTGGTCTACCTGGCTTTGAAGTCAGCAATTGGATTGGACTGTTTGCGCCGGCGGGAACACCACCCGACATCGTGTCCAAGCTGAATGCGGAAGTGCAGAAGGATCATGCGCGCGCCGGACGTTCAAAAGCGCCTTGAAGCGGAGGGCGCTCGTTTCATTCCCACTACGCCGGGGCAATTTGCTTCGTTTCAAAAGGAAGAGTTGGCGAAGTGGGCGAAGATCATCAAAGACGCCAATATCAAAGCTGAATGACGAACAGAACATTACGCGGACTGAACCAACAGGAGATCGACCCATGTCACCTTTCAAAACTGCAACGCTGGCGCTTCTACTCACCGTATCGGCCATCGCCGTGCCCGCACACGCGGGCAACGTTGACGAAGTCATCAAGTCAGGCGTGCTGCGCGCCTGCACACCCGGCGACTACAAGCCTTTCAGCTTCGCCAAGCCGGACGGCACTTACGAAGGGATTGATATCGACCTGATGCAATCGCTCGCTACCAGCCTGGGTGTCAAGGTCGAGTATGTGAAAACGACGTGGGCCAATCTGCTCGCGGACTTCACCGCCAACAAGTGCGACATCGCAGTGGGCGGCATATCGGTCACGCTGGACCGGCAGAGACGAGTCGGATTCAGCAACGCTTACATGGTCAACGGCAAGACGCCGCTGGTGCGCTGTGCGGACGTCAAACGCTTTCAGACCGTCGCAGATATTGACAAGCCCGATGTCAAAGTGATCGCCAATCCGGGTGGCAGTAACGAGCGCTTCGCGAAAGCGAACTTCAAGACCGCCAAGCTCACAATCCACCAGGACAATCTCGGAATCTTCGACGAAGTGCTTAAAGGAAATGCCGATGTGTTCGTCACCGAATCGGCGGAAGCGATCGTGCAGCAAAAACAAAAGCCGGGCTTATGCGCCGTCAATCCCGACAAGCCGCTGCAATACGGTGAGATGGCTTACATACTGCCGCGCGGCGACGTGCTGACCAAAGATTACGTCGACCAGTGGCTGCATTTGGCAAAGGCGAGCGGCGAGTACCAGCGCATTGTCAGCCGCTGGTTGAACTGATCCACTGAGAATTAGTGCAGCGGTGCCGCTGGGCGATCTTCGGCTTCTTCCGGCGGCTCTGCATGCACGACATGCCCCGCGGCATTCGGAAACATCGGCGCGCCGCAGTCATCGCAAAATTCGAGCGGAAAGCGATGCGCGTGAGCAACCGCCTTGCTCAGGCTAAGCGCCTTGAGCGCCTTGTCGACGTCTTCCATCGTCTGTTCTTCATCATCGCCAAGCAACGGCCATACGACACCTTCGATCACATCGTCGTCGCTATTCGTCTTGGCAAGTCCGATACGCACTTCGCCTCCGGAATTGCCGCTTGGATCTTCGAACACGCCAAAGGCAGCCGTGAGCGCGTTGGGCGTGAAGTCATACGCGAGCTTTAGATATGAAACCGCGGCTTCAAGCGAAAATTCGCGCAGCTCGCGATCTGCGTAGCGCAGCGCTGCGTGAAACGCATTAGGCGACAGCACACGGAAGCGGCAGCCGGTCATCACCGGCTGCAGGGCACCAGCGACCTGTTCGCTGAAAGCAGTCAGGGCACCGATCTTCGAGTCTGGGTCGACTCCGGACTCCTGCCAGTGATACAGCGGCGCACCTTGTGGTGCTGCGATGGCGATCAGTACGTAGCGCGTGTCGGCGAGCATCGCAACCGGCTCGCGCAGCTTTTTTGCATCGATGTGCAGCGTAATGTTTTCGGCGACGGCATCGCCAAGTTGTTCGATCTGCCGGCGTACGTCGGCGAAGGCTTCGGGCAACTGATCGATCGAAAACAAATAGTCGGCGAGCGCCATGCGCGCGTTCTGCGCGAGAAGATGCCCGCTCACATGCGCCCGCAAGCTGTCGCAGACCGTGGCTGTCAACGTCGTCGTCGGTAGACGGTAGCGCGACCAGGCAAGCAGCGGCATTGCGACCAGCAACGTGTCATGCGGCTGGCCGTCGATATCGATGACCGTGCTTTCGGCGCAGCTTTCGGCCAGATCAGCCAAGTCGTCGTACGCGGGTTGGCTCGACCGCGCCAGGTCTTCGAGTGCGGCTTCGACGGCGTCGTCGTTACGGCGGCCAAGCCGGTCATTGATCAGCTCAATCAGCCGGCGCTGCCAGAGCTGTTCCTCGAGACGGCTGCCCGATTCGGACAGACGGCGCGCAAGTTTGACCAAACCTTGTGCGTCGACGGATTGGCGGCTGCGCGAGCTAACGCGGGTGCGGCGCATGAAAGAACCTTGCAAAGCGGGAAGGGTGGATTATCGCACCGGCTCGCTTAAGTTTCCTGGGTCATCTGCGGCTAATGCGCGGCGTGCGCTCAGGCGCTAACGGGCGTACCGAGGACGCTTCGCTCAGATACCCGACCAACGCATCAACGTCGAGCGGGCCACTGACACGATCACTGCCTTCGCGCAGCACACGGAAGCCGTCGCCACCATCGGCGAGAAAATTGTTGACGGTCACACGATAGGTTTGAACGAGATCAATCGAACGGCCATCGAGCTGCATTGAATCTGAAACGACCCGCTCGCCGATGCGAGGCGTTGGCGCGCCACGCATATGAGAATCCGCGCGAAGGCTGCAGCATGCGCACACGCTCAGGCCGCGCTGCGCTCGAACTTGAACTCCATTGCTGTTCGAGCAGCTGCTTCAATTGGGCACCGGTCAAGGTTAGTGTGACGAGTGTATTTCCGAACGGCTGCGATGAAAACGCATCCGAGTACGTCACTACGCCATTGGCCCGGGAAGGGCGCAGGTCAGCACGCAGTCCACCCGGATTGGTAAATGCGATTTGCGCGCCTTGAGCGCGGGTGACAGCGAGCTGCGCATCGGCGATCAAGCGGCCGAGCGCGTTGTCTCCGCCGGCCGATGCACGACGGTCAAAATCGGCGGCGATGCGGCCGACAGGCCGCTGTGCCAGAGGCGCCGCGAGCCTCAGGTAGTGCTCGACGATGGCTCCGACTACCGGATCAGGCGCGAGCGGTGGATACGCAGCGCGCAGCGCGTAGCCGGTGCGCACACCATTTGGCACGGGAACATTGCGCGCGCGGGTGCGCTCGCGCACGATCTTTCCAGAGGCGCGATCGATTTCGACGTCGATCACGGATACGAGCCTTCCGTACGAGGCCGCCTGAATGATGACTCTGCCATCGACGACGCAGTTGTAGCCGCGATGCGTGTGCGCAGAGATCACGATATCGATCGCTGGGTCGAGCTCGCGCGCAATATCGAAGATCGCGCCGCGCGGATTTCGGCACGCGTCGAAGCCACCGTCGACGTCGCCGCCCTCGTGGACTACGGCGACGATCGCGTGCACGCCTTGCGCCTGCAACTCCTTTGCATAGTGGTTAAGTGCCTTCGCCTCACCGACGAAACGCACGCCAGCGATACCACTCGGCACGACGATTCCTGGAGTCGAGCGTGTGACTGCGCCGATGAAGCCCAACTCGCACGCCATCGACATTCTTGATCCATGTGGGCGCCACGATCGGCTGCTCGTTGTCGCGAGAGAGCACATTCGCCGCAAGGAACGAGAAGCGTGCTCCGGAAAACTTGCCGTCGACGCCGGCGCAAGTCTTCCGGTCAGCAATCGGCTGCGCCTCACAACCGCCGTTCGCCAGCCGCAGCAAGTGAGCGACGCCGCGATCGAATTCGTGGTTTCCGAGCGCATTCGCCTCAAGGCCGATCGCATTCATGACTTCGATGGTCGGCTCGTCATGAAACAGGGCGGAAGTCAGCGGCGAGGCTCCGACGAGATCCCCGGCAGACACAACACATGTTCCTGGGCTGCTCCGCTTTGAGCTGGTTGATCCGCGTCGCCAGGAACGCCGCGCCACCGCTTCGCAACGCGACGGTGGTTGCAGGGTTCGCCGGATTAGGAACTGCGATGGTGTTGTCAGCCGGCTCCAGATGCCCATGAAAATCGTTGATCGCGATGATTCGCAGCGGTACGTTCTGTGCCGACGCTGCGGACGAGAGCAACAGCAGTGCAGACTGCGAGGCCGGCAGATCGAATACGAAATTGCACGCATTCGAACTGCTACATTTGCTCGACTGCGCATCGCCACCTTCTTTGCAAATGAATTCATCGAGTTCGCGTTTACCCACGCATCTTCTTCGATTCGCCATGATGCCGAAGTGATCGGCCTCGTCGGGCTGGCTCACGGTACCTCGCATTTCTTTCATTTGATGTTGCCGCCGCTGTTTCCGTGGCTGATGAAAGATTTCAACTTGTCTTACACCGAAGCCGGCCTGCTGATGACTACGTTCTTTGTCATCAGCGGCATCGGTCAGGCGCTCGCCGGCTTCGTTGTCGACAAGGTCGGATCGCGGCCGGTACTGTTCTTCGGCATTGGCCTGCTTGCGTTTTCAGGCGTCATTTTGGGCTTGTCGAATAGTTACGCCATGCTGCTGTTGACCGCCGCGATCGCCGGACTCGGCAACAGTATTTTTCATCCGGCCGATTTCACTTTGCTTAATCGCAGAGTCGCGCAACCTCGTCTAGGCCATGCCTTCTCGGTGCACGGGCTGTCGGGAAATCTCGGTTGGGCGGCTGCACCGGTGTTCATGGCGGGCATTGCAGCCACTGCTGGTTGGCAGGCGGCGGGATTTGCCGCCGCTGCGGTGGGCGCAGTCGTTCTCAGCATCTTGTTTTGGCGGAGATCAATGCTGGCGAGTGCCGCGGCGGAGCTGGTCGTGCCGAGCCACACCCAGGCCGTGATCGCAAGCGGACGAGCGGCGCATCAGTTTGCCTTTCTTCGCTCGACACCGGTGTGGCTTTGCTTCGCGTTTTTCTTTTTCGCGACTGCGTCGTTCGGCATCCTGCAAAATTACTCACCGGCGATTCTCGGCAATGTCTACGGCATGTCGCTCGTCGTGGCTACCGGAAGCTTGACTGCGTATTTACTGGGTAGCGCTGCCGGAACGGTCACCGGTGGCTTTCTGGCGTCGCGTAACGAGCGCAATGAGCGCCTGATCGCGATCGCGCTGGGGTTCAGCTCCCTGATGGCGCTGCTGCTTGCCTCCGGACAAATCAGCGCAGCACTGGTCTTCCCGGTGATGGCGCTGATGGGGTTTGGTGTCGGCACGTCGGGGCCGAATCGCGACCTGTTAGTGCGGCGCGCGGCAACCAGTCAGTTCGGCAAGGCCGCCTTCGGACGCATCTACGGCTTCGTTTATTCGGGCCTGGATGTTGGGCTTGCGATGTCGCCGCTGGTGTTCGGTCCGCTGCTCGACGCCGGCCAGTTTCAGGCAGCGCTGGTGGCCGTAGCCATTCTGTTGGTAGCGGCGCTGCTGATGGCAATGCGCATCGGCTCCGTGACCCGGAGCGGGGCGCTCGCCGCGTGACAGTTGCTAGAAGGCGAGGCTGAACGCCAAAAACACGAAGATTGCGCACGCCATCAGCAGCGCAAAAGCGCGCCAGCCGTGTTTTGCGAAGTCGGCGCCGGATTCGTTCAGCAAAAACCCCGAGAATCCTCCGACGATAAACGACAGCGATCCTTCACTGGCCCACACGCCCGAGTTAAGCGAGTCCGCGATTTCAACGAGTGCGATAGCGCACAGCGTGAAGCCGAGCATTCGAAGCAGGCCCATCAGGGACGGGGCGTTCAGTTGGATGCCGAGGACGTTCATGGTGTTTCGCGTGGGTTAGTGCGCAAGCCCTTTGCGAGCGCGTTGAATCGGTAACGCGAATGTCGCAGATGAGGTCCATCAGGATTTGCCCGAAATGCGCAGGCGCACACATCCAATTTCAGCGGGCCTTCCTATGCCGCATCTTTGGTAATCGGGCGCGTTTCATTGGCCGCACCTCGTTTCGTCATCCGAAATACGCTGTATTGCAGAACAGCAGATAGCTTTTCGAATCGATGACTGTCGTTCCGTATTGCGGCATATGGCACGTATCGATCATTGTTATTTAATGAAAATTTGTAACTCTTATATAAATTAGCGACCTTGTTGCGTTGCATAAATGCTCGTACGATTTCTGCTGTTCGTTTTACGACCCACTGCCCGGTGATTTGGGCCTTACTGCAGGAGCTTTCATGACGGCACGCGAACTCGATGCACAACGGATTCAAAAGGAGTGGAACGAGAGCGGCCGCTGGAAGGGAATCAAGCGCGGCTACGGTCCTGAGGATGTTGTGCGGCTGCGGGGCTCGATGCAGATTGAACACACGCTGGCCAAACGCGGCGCAGAGAAACTGTGGCGGCTTCTGAACAGCGAGGCCTACGTGAATACCCTCGGCGCGCTAACAGGCAATCAGGCGATGCAGCAGGTGAAGGCGGGGCTGAAAGCGATTTATCTGTCGGGCTGGCAAGTCGCGGGCGATGCAAATTTGGCCGGAGAGATGTATCCGGACCAATCGCTTTATCCGGTGAATTCGGTGCCGGCAGTGGTTCGGCGCATTAACAACACGTTTGCCCGGGCAGATCAGATCCAGTGGATGGAGGGCAAAAACCCCAGCGAGCCAGGCTATGTCGATTACTTCGCACCGATCGTCGCGGATGCCGAAGCGGGCTTTGGCGGCGTGCTCAATGCGTTCGAGCTGATGAAGTCCATGATCGAAGCGGGAGCTGCCGGCGTGCACTTCGAGGATCAACTGGCTTCCGTCAAGAAGTGCGGTCACATGGGCGGCAAGGTATTGGTGCCCACGCGAGAGGCAGTGGCAAAGCTCGTGGCAGCGCGCCTGGCCGCCGACGTCGTGTGGCGTGCCAACGGTACTGCTGGCGCGTACCGATGCCGAAGCCGCCGACTTAGTCACCTCCGACGTCGACGAGAACGACGCGCCGTATCTGACGGGGGAGCGCACCGTCGAAGGGTTTTTCAAGTCCAAGCCGGGCCTGCAACAGGCAGTATCACGCGGTCTTGCGTATGCGCCGTACGCGGATCTGTTGTGGTGCGAAACGGGCAAACCGGACCTTGCGTTTGCAAAGTCGTTTGCTGAAGCGATCCACAAGCGGTTTCCCGGGAAAATGCTCGCCTACAACTGCTCGCCGTCGTTCAACTGGAAAAAAAATCTGGACGATTCGACCATCGCCCGCTTCCAGAACGAGCTCGGCGCGATGGGCTACAAGTTTCAGTTCATCACCTTGGCCGGTTTCCATTCGCTTAACTACTCGATGTTCCATCTGGCGCACGGGTACGCGCGCAACCAAATGAGCGCGTTCGTCGAATTGCAGCAGGCCGAGTTCGCTGCGGCGGACAAGGGATTTACCGCGGTCAAGCACCAGCGCGAAGTGGGCACGGGGTACTTTGATGCGGTGACGACGACGATCGAGCGCGACTCGTCCACTGCAGCGCTGCACGGTTCGACCGAAGACGAGCAATTCTTCGATCGGAAGGCAGACAAGCAGGCGGCTTAGGACCAGAACAGCCAGACTGGTGGGCGATGGCCGCTGTCTTGTTCGACGTTTTCGGAACGCTGCTAGACGTTTACTCGGTCACGCGTCGTGCCGAAGAATTGTTCGTGGGCAACGGCGAACGCCTAGCGCAGCTCTGGCGCGAAAAGCAGATCGAGTATTCGCGGCTGCGAACGATGTCCGGCCGCTATGTCAGTTTTTCCGAAGTCACGCGCGATGCGCTCGAGTATTCACTGCAAACCCTGAAGCTTGAAGCAGCGCCGGACGAGGTAACGCGCCTGGCAGATGAATACAAGCGTCTCACCCCATTTGTCGATGTCGCGCCGGCGCTGGCGCGCTTGCACGAAGCCGGTGTGCAGCTTGGCGTGCTTTCCAATGGCGACTCCGAGATGCTCGAAACCGCACTGGTCACCTCCGGCTTGCACCGGTACATCGATCTGGTGCTGTCGGCCGATCAGGTTCGAGCGTTCAAGACTTCGCCCTCGGTGTACGCACTTGGGCCGCGCGCGTTAAAGCTGCAGCCGCATCAGATCACGTTTGTATCCAGCAATTGCTGGGACGCGTGCGCAGCGGCGTGGTACGGCTATACGAGTTTCTGGGTCAATCGCACCGATGCGGTGCTCGACCGCCTCGGGGTCAAGCCGAACGGAACTGGCGCGAGTCTGGCTGACGCGGCGCAGTTTGTATTGCAAGAGATCCATTACGGAAAGGAACTGTCGATATGACCGAGACCGAGGACGTTTTGATCAACGCGCCGATGCGACCCGGGCTTCGAGCGCGTCTTGACGACCGAAGCGCTGGAACTGGTTGCGAAGCTGCATCGCCAGTTCGAACCTCGTCGGCAGGAACTGTTGGCCAAGCGAGTCGCGCGTGCCAAGCGGCTCGATGCGGGCGAGCGGCCGAATTTTCTCGCCGAGACCCAGCATGTTCGCGAGGGCAATTGGACGATTGCGCCGTTGCCGGCGGATTTGCAATGCCGGCGCGTCGAGATCACCGGCCCGGTCGAGCGCAAGATGATCATCAATGCGCTGAACTCGGGGGCCGATGCGTACATGGCCGACTTCGAGG
Source organism: uncultured beta proteobacterium (assembly GCA_963807155.1). Lineage (GTDB taxonomy): Bacteria > Pseudomonadota > Gammaproteobacteria > Burkholderiales > Burkholderiaceae_F > JACCZX01. The sequence continues at coordinate 284,008 of CAWEAZ010000031.1, read as the reverse complement.
ATAGCAACACACCGAACTGGGATAACCAGATCACCGGTCAGATCAACTTGATGCAGGCGATTCGCCGCAACATATCGCTGCAGCAGGGCTCCAAGACGTATTCGGTGAACGATAAGGCGGCAGTCCTGATTGTGCGTCCGCGCGGCTGGCATCTCGATGAGAAGCAAGTGCTGATCGATGGCCAGCGCGTGTCCGGTGCGATTTTCGACTTTGCGCTTTACATGTTTCACAACGCAAAGGAGCTGATCGCGCGGGGCACTGGCCCGTACTTTTACTTGCCGAAACTGGAGTCGCACCTTGAGGCGCGACTCTGGAACGACATCTTCGTCGCCACGCAAGAGGAACTCGGCATCCCGCAAGGAACGATCAAGGCCACGGTGCTGATCGAGACGATCTTGGCGGCTTTCGAGATGGACGAGATCCTGTACGAGCTGCGCGAGCACTCAGCGGGATTGAACGCGGGGCGCTGGGATTACATCTTCTCGTGTATCAAGAAGTTCAAGGTCGATAGGAATTTCGTGCTTGCTGACCGCGCAAAGGTGACGATGACGGCGCCGTTTATGCGCGCGTATGCGCTGCTGCTGCTCGCCACCTGTCACAAGAGGAACGCTCCCGCTATGGGCGGCATGAGCGCGCTGATTCCGATCAAGAACGATCCGGCCAGAAACGAAGCTGCGATGGCCGGTGTGCGCAGCGATAAGCGTCGCGACGCGACAGACGGTTACGACGGAGGCTGGGTCGCGCATCCCGGCCTGGTATCGATCGCGATGGAGGAATTCGTCAACGTGCTGGGTGATCGTGCCAATCAGATCGACAAGAAACGTGACGATGTCAAAGTTGATGCGGCGGATTTGCTGGACTTTGAGCCGGAAGCACCGATTACGGAGGCGGGGCTGCGCATGAATATCAATGTCGGTATTCATTATGTGGGATCCTGGCTAGCGGGCGACGGCTGTGTTCCGATCCACAACTTGATGGAAGATGCGGCGACAGCGGAGATCAGCCGCTCACAGGTATGGCAGTGGATCCGCTCGCCCAAGGGCGTACTCGACGACGGGCGGAAGGTGGACGCTGCTTTGGTGCGTACTCTGATTCCAGAGGAGCTTGCGAAGGTCAAGGCCGTCGTCGGCCCCGATTCGCCGACCTACGATCATGCGGCGGAGATCTTCGAAGAGATGACAACGCAGCCGGAGTTCGCCGAATTTCTGACGCTGCCGCTCTATGAAGAAATCCAGTAGTGGTTAGTGCGGCCGTCGCGCCCGGTACAGCACGTGCGATCGCAGCGCGTGCCCTTCGGGTACCCGCGGATGATCGAAGTCACCGGCGAAGTCGCGCTGCATCCCGATGCGTTCCATCACTCGTCGCGAGCGAACATTGTCGGCAGCGGTGAACGAAACGATTTCCTGCAGATGCAGCGTATTGAATCCGTAGTTGAGCGCCAGACGCGCGGCTTCGGTCGCGTACCCATGCCCCCAGAATTGCGGCCTGAGACGCCAGCCCACCTCTATGCACGGCGTAAAGGGCGTTTCATAGGGCGGCGTACTCAATCCGGTAAATCCCGCGCACTCGCCGTTGACGTCGACACACCACCAGCCCCACCCGCGCTCATCGATCACTCCGCGCATCCGAGACAGCAGCTGATCCGACTCGGCGCGCGACAGTGGCGCCACGAAGAATTCCATCACACGCGGATCGGAATTCATCGCCGCGAAAGCATCTGCGTCGCGCTCTTGCCACGGCCGCAAGACGACTCGTTCTCCGCGCAGCATGATCTGTTTCATCGCCATATTTCAACGCGGTGCGATTGGAGCACATGATCGACCCCGTATTTGGCGCTGGCGCATTAAGCTAGCGGGATGAACGCTTCTGATACCCCGGCCGAGCTGCACGTTGTTTTTCAGATCCAGCGTGCCGCGTACGACGCCGCTCCATTTGCGGAGTGGGAGGAACGGCGCAATCGACTGCAGCGACTGCTTGATCTGATCAAAGACAACGAAGCAGCGATTGAAACCGCAATCGACGCCGACTTCGCGGGCCGCCCGCGTGTCGAGACTCAGATCGCAGAGATTTTCCCCAGCCTTTCGGAGATTCGCGGAGCGATCAAGCATGGAAAGCGCTGGATGAAACCACGCAGCGCAGGCGTATCGAAATGGTTCCTGCCAGCGCGCGCAAACGTGGTTCCGCGGCCACTGGGAGTCGTGGGGATCATCGTTCCGTGGAACTACCCGTTGTTTTTGGCGGCTAGCCCCTTGGTGGCAGCGTTAGTGGCCGGTAATCGCGCGATGGTGAAAATGTCTGAATTCACACCGGCGTTCTCCGCGCTTTTTCAGCAGCTGATCGCCAACGCGTTCCGCACCAACGAGGTCGCAGTCATAACTGGCGATGCCGAAGTCGCGACCCAATTTTCTGCTCTGCCGTTCGACCATTTGCTGTTCACCGGCTCAACTGGCGTCGGCCGCAAAGTGATGGGCGCAGCATCGCAGAACCTAACACCGGTGACGTTGGAGTTGGGCGGCAAGTCGCCGGTCGTAATTGCGCCCGGCTTCCCGATCGGTCGCGCAGTGCAGCGCGTACTCGCCGGCAAGCTGCTGAATGCAGGGCAGACCTGCATTGCGCCCGACTACGCGCTGGTGCCGCGCACGCAGGTGTCGGCGTTTGTTGAAGCAACCAAGCGCCAGGCGCAATCCATGTATCCGACGGGACTCGATGATCCAGACTATTGCAGCATCGTCAACGCTCGGCAGTACGAGCGTCTCGCCGGATACGCCGACCAGGCGCGCAGTTCAGGGGCGGAAGTCGTGCCGCTGTTTGTCGGTGCGGAGCGTAATGCCGGCAAGCATCGGCTTGCACCCGCGGTGGTGATCAACCCATCACCAGACCTGGACCTGATGCGCGAAGAAATCTTCGGGCCGCTGTTGCCGGTAATTCCATACGATGACGTGAAGGACGCGATCGGGTTTATCAACGCGCATCCGCGCCCACTTGCGATGTATTGGTTCGACAACGACGGCAAACGCGCTGAATTGGCGTTGAAGACTACGCATGCCGGCGGTGTGTGCTTCAACGAAACACTGATGCACGTGGCGCAAGAAGATCTGCCGTTTGGTGGCGTCGGCCCATCCGGCATGGGCCACTATCACGGCCGCTGGGGCTTCGATACCTTTAGCAAGCTGACCCCCGTCTTTCGCCAGTCGCGATTCAACGCCATGGAGCTCTTACTACCGCCCTATAAGCCGCATGTAGCGAAGATACTGCGGATGATGAAGCGGTTCTAACGTCAGCCGTGTAAGTCAGTAGCTGACGAATTGATATTCGCGAACGCCTGAGCATCATCGAAATCCACCGGCACAACATCGAGTGATGCAAGCCAGCGGTGCATCGCACGTTCTCCAGCGGCGATTGCACCTGCAAGGTCGTCTGCCGAACGAGTTCTTACTAGAGCGAATACCGGCTGCAGTTGAGCGTTTACGCGCGCGCACGCCGCATCGGCACCGGCATTCGATGTGGCGCTTGCCAGAGATTGCACGAGGTTGCGCGGCACGCGCGGCGCATCGCAGGGGACAATCGCAACCCATTCGGTGTGTGCGCGGCGCAATCCGCTAAGGACGCCGATCAAAGGTCCGGCGAAAGGTTCACCACTCGCTGCCGCTGTGTCATCCTCGACGACAGTGCCGAGCGCCGCGTAGCGTTCGACGTTTCGATTGGCAGAGATCAGCAGCGGGCCGACCTGCGGTGCGAAGCGCTCGACGACACTGACGATCAGTGGCCGACCTTCATGCACGACCCATCCCTTGTCGGCCCCGGCCATCCGCTCGCCGCGTCCGCCAGCGAGGATTAGGCCAGTGATGTCTTTCATACGCTACCGCGCGACACGGACTACCCGCCGATGTATGACATCTCGACTTTCGGCATTTTCGCGGTGGCTTCGGTGCGCAACTCCGAATAGCGATCGTCGCGCGCGCGCCAGATCTGGCCGATCGCGGCTTCGAGCTGCGAGTCGCTCAACGGGGTCTCCCCGTCACCTTGGCGCAGCAGCGTGCGCAAGTCATGGCCCTGGTGGGCGAACAGGCATAGATAGAGCTTCCCCTCGGTCGACAGGCGCGCCCTCGTGCACTCGCGGCAGAATGCCTGCGAAACGCTCGAGATCACACCGATCTCGCCTTGTCCGTCGCGATAGCGCCAGCGCTCAGCCACCTCACCGGCGTAGTTGGCATCTACGGGCTCAAGTGGAAATTGCTCGCCGATCAGTCGCAGCACGTCGCTAGAAGGCACCACTTCGTCCATGCGCCAACCGTTCGATGTGCCTACATCCATGTATTCGATAAAACGAACAATGTGGCCGGTGCCGCGAAAATGACGCGCCATAGCGACGACTTCGCCTTCGTTGGCGCCGCGCTTGACGACCATGTTGATCTTTACCGGCGCCAATCCCGCAGCCGCGGCGGCGTCGATGCCGGCCAGCACATCGCGCACCGGAAAATCGACGTCGTTCATGCGCCGAAACGTCGTGTCATCCAACCCGTCGAGCGAAACGGTGATTCGTTTCAAGCCGGCGTCAGCAAGCTGCTGCGCCTTACGCGCGAGTACCGAACCGTTGGTTGTCAACGCAATATCGAGTTTGCCGCCGTCGCGTGTATTCATCGGCGACAACATCGCGATCAGCTTGTGCAGGTCCTTGCGCAACAACGGCTCGCCGCCCGTCAGGCGGATTTTCTCCACGCCCTGTTGCACGAACGCTCGGGCAAGCCGTGCGATTTCCTCGAAGGTCAGGAGATCCGAGTGACGAAGGAATCGATAATCCGAATCGAAAACTTCCTTCGGCATGCAGTACGTACACCGAAAGTTACAGCGATCGGTCACTGAGATCCGCAGGTCGCGCAGTGGACGGCCCAGTTGATCGGCAAGTTCGCCGACGGCCGTCGCTTCCACATAGTCACGGATCACGCGTGGCGGAGTCGCCACGCGCGAATCGATCAGCGGAATGACGCGGCTTGTCATAGTTCAGTGACTAGACGTTTGCTCGCTCCTGGGATGGACGCTGCGTTTCGACCTGCACCAACGGTGCGTCGTCCATCGGCGGCAATAGCGGACGTTCGCGCCGTGCGTGCGGTGGCGGTGGCTCGGCGGCCATCTTCGCCTGCGTTTCGGCGTGCCGCTCGGGCGCTGTCTGAACGAGCATCAGGCCAGCGCTCTGCAGCACAGGCTGCAGCTCATCGATCGGCAATGGCGCCTGCTGTACGACGGGTAGCGCAATCATCGTCGGCGCGGTGACCAATGGAGGAACCCGCACTGCGGTGATGTTGCTGACGGCGACCACTTCGTGCACCGGTTCCGACGGAACGATCAACGTGACCGTTTCCATCAAGGGTTCATTGACCAACGCTGACGGCTGCGCTTCATCCAGGTAAGGCTCGTCGGCGGGCTGTTCAGCAAAGGTGAGCTCGTCATCCACTCGTTCAGCGGTGAGAGCAGTGCCATTGCCGGGCGTCACCACGTCAGCTCCGTTTTCGCTGCGGCCTCCGCGGCCGCGACGGCGCCGCCGTCGGCGACTCCGATCCTCCTGGCCTTCAGTACGCGTTGCCTCGACGACCGAGTCAGCGGTAACCAGTGTCCCGACGGCTGCGATTGAAGGTGACGGCCCGATATCTTCCGGCATCGTCACGCGCTCGCCCGATTCGGCGACGATTGACTTGTCCTTTTCAGGACGAGGGCGGGGCTTGCGCTTCTCGCCTGTCTCGTCGGTGCCGCGCACCTCCTGCAATGGCGGCTGTTCCTTCCGGGGTTTGCCATCGGGTTTCGCGCCTGCCGGACGGCGCTCGTCGGGACGCCTTGTATCGCGCTTAGCCTCACGATGTGCGTCGTCGATGCCCTGACGGCCATCGCCATCACGCTTGTTATCGCGACGCTCACCTGGCTTACCGTCACGTCTTCCGTCACGGCGGCCATCGCGGCGAGCGTCACTGCTGCCGCGGCCTCGCCGGTGTTCACCTTGAGTGCGATCGGTGCGGGCCGGCCTCGGACTTACCGGTGGCGGGCACGACGATCGGAGCGGGCTGGGCAACGTCGCTGCCGGTAAAGAACGCGACGATCCGATCCCACATGCTTTGTGAGCGCTCAGGCTGTGGCGTCGCCACCGCAAGCGGCGCCGGCTGCACCGGCATCGGCGCGGGAGTTTCTGGCACGATGCCCTTGACCACTGCCTCTTGACGCACACGAGCACGGTCATCATCAACTTTGCCGCCGAGTTTTCCAGATGCGTACGGAGTGTCGGTGCTCGGCGCCAGCTCGGCCGCGCGCTCGAAGCTTGCCTTCGCAACTTCGAGTCGTACGTCGTCATGGCGCAGGCGTTCAATGTGATAGTGCGGTGTGTCGATAAATTTGTTGGGTATCAGGACAACCGACAAACGCAGGCGCGCTTCGATTTTGGCGATGTCGGCGCGTTTTTCGTTCAGCAGATAGCTGGCGACTTCAACCGGCACCTGCGCGTGAACGGCGGCAGTGCCTTCTTTCATCGCTTCCTCTTGCAGGATGCGCAGGATATGTAGCGCCGAGCTTTCGGTGTCTCTGATGACGCCGACACCGTTGCAGCGTGGGCACGTAACGTGACTGCCTTCGTTCAATGCCGGCCGGATGCGCTGGCGCGATAACTCCATCAGGCCGAAACGCGAAATCTTGCCCATCTGCACGCGAGCGCGGTCGTAGTGCAGTGCATCCTTCAAACGGGTTTCGACCTGGCGCTGATTCTTCAAGTCTTCCATGTCGATGAAATCGATGACGATCAGTCCACCGAGGTCGCGGAGACGAAGTTGGCGTGCCACCTCATCGGCGGCCTCCATGTTCGTGCGCATTGCGGTTTCTTCGATGTCCGAGCCCTTCGTCGAACGTGCCGAGTTCACGTCGACCGAGACCAACGCTTCAGTGTGATCGACGACGATCGAGCCGCCTGATGGAAGCGGCACCTGCCGCGAGTACGCGGTTTCGATCTGGTGCTCGATCTGGAAGCGCGAGAACAGCGGCACATCGTCCTTGTAGCGTTTCACGCGCTGCAGGTTGTCCGGCATCACGTGCGCCATGAACTGGCGCGCCTGCTCGTAAATATCGTCGGTGTCGACCAGGATCTCGCCGATTTCGGGATGGAAGTAATCGCGGATCGCGCGGATCACCAGGTTCGACTCTTCGACGATGAGGAATGGCGGCGGGTTGGCACGCTTCAGTCGCTGCCCATCAGGACCGTTTGGGCTATCGACATACGTCGTGGTTTTCTTGCCTTCTGCGTCGGTCACCACCAATTCGAATTGCGCACGCCCCGCACCTTCGATCGCATGCCACAGCTTCATCAAATAGTTCAAATCCCACTGCAGCTCTTCAACGGTGCGTCCGATGCCCGCGGTGCGCGCGATGATCGACATGCCCGATGGCAAATCGAGCTGGTCCATCGTGTCGCGCAACTCCTGCCGGTCTTCGCCTTCAATGCGGCGCGACACGCCGCCACCGCGCGGGTTGTTCGGCATCAGCACCAGATAGCGGCCCGCAAGAGAGATAAAGGTGGTCAGCGCCGCGCCTTTATTGCCGCGCTCCTCCTTCTCGATCTGGACGACGAGTTCCTGGCCCTCCTTCAGTGCGTCCTGGATGCGCGCTGTGCGCACATCGACGCCGTCGCGGAAGTAGATCTTCGATACTTCCTTAAAGGGCAAAAAGCCGTGGCGCTCTTCGCCGTAGTCGACGAAGCAGGCCTCCAGGCTGGGCTCAACGCGGGTAACGACGCCTTTGTAGATGTTCGACTTGCGTTGCTCGCGCCCGGCAGTTTCGATATCGATGTCGACCAGCCTCTGGCCGTCGACGATGGCCACGCGCAGCTCTTCTGCATGCGTGGCATTGAACAACATGCGTTTCATCAGCACTCCTCTGCGCCTTCACTTTGGCGCTGTTGTTGTGCTGAAACGAAGTCGTCGGAAACTAGAGGCTCAGGTTTCGGAAACGCAGGCTGCCTGCACCGCAGGTGGGCGGTGAGCAACGATGCAACGTGCATTCAGGAGACGATGCGCAGTCCACGGGCCGGCGCCAGCGGGGCGCGGCTCGAAATCTTCAGCGTGGGGGGCGGGTCGCATGGAGCACTGTTCCGGAGGCCTGATCTGGTTAGCTCGTTATTCTGAGGTCCGAAAAAATCGTTTCAGCGGAACCGGCTCATCGCCGGCTCGGGTGCAGCTGCTGCGCTCATCAACAAGACAACCGCGCGGCTGCGAATTCAGGAGATGCTCGTCACCTCCACATGCCTTGAACGCTAGCGTTCCGGGCGCCTGTGCGGAGATGAGCCTGGCTACAATCTCCGCGATGCGGGCTCAGTTGCTTTCAGTTGTTTTGCAAATGTCCCGACTGCGTGAGTATAGGCAAGATGGGCACTGCCCGTAAAACCCAAAAAGTGGGGGTTGGCGAAGGGATCGGCGGCTTGGAAAGCGGCGAGCCAGAGGCAGTTTCCGCCGATCGTGCTTCGTACCGGACCATCGGCCCGGAGGCCGAAGGGCAGCGGCTCGACAACTATTTGATCCGCATCGCCAAGGGAGTGCCAAAGAGCCACGTCTATCGGATCGTGCGCCAAGGCGAGGTGCGGGTGAACAAGGGCAGGGTTGCGATCGACTATCGATTGGCGGCGGGCGATCAAGTACGCATTCCGCCGATGCGGCTCGCCGAGCGGGCGCCGACTCCGGTTGCAGCTGTTCCAGCGGCGATGCCACCGATTCTGTTTGAAGACGAGCATCTAATGGCGGTCGACAAGCCCGCCGGGTTGGCGGCGCATGGCGGCAGCGGCATTGCATTCGGGCTGATCGAGCGTGTGCGCGCTGCAAGGCCGAATCAGCCATTTCTTGAACTGGTGCACCGGCTCGATCGCGAAACGTCGGGGATCTTGCTGCTAGCCAAGTCGCGCCGTGCTTTGCTCGAATTGCACGGGGACCTGCGCGAGGGCCGCGTCGAAAAGCGCTACTCGGTGCTGGTCAAGGGCGACTGGGTCAATGATCGGCAGCACGTTCGGCTGGCGCTTACGAAATACACCAACCGCCATGGAGAGCGCCGTGTCAGCGTCGACACTGAGGGCATGGAGTCGCATACGGTGTTCAGTCTGCTAAAGCGCTACCGTGCGTTCTCGCTGCTAGAGGCCGACCTCAAGACCGGCCGCACGCATCAGATCCGCGTACACCTGTCACACCTCGGATTTCCGATCGTCGGCGACGATAAGTATGGCGACTTCGAATTGAACAAAAGCATCGCGCGCGGTGGCCCGTCGTCCAGTCTTCCGCGCCTGACGCGGATGTTCCTGCACGCGGGCGCAGTGGACTTCAAGCATCCGGTGACGAGCCACCCAATGACACTCGAAGCCCCTTTGCCGAGCGAATGCACCGAATTCTTGAAGGGACTCGGTGCGCCGCTTTGATCTGATCGTTTTCGACTGGGACGGCACGATCGTCGATTCGACCGCGATGATTGCAGCGTGCATCCGCAGTGCCGCCGCCGATCTTGGGCTCGCCGTTCCGACGGTGGAACAAGCGAGTCATGTGATCGGCTTGGGATTGCTTGATGCTTTGTCGCACGCGGTTCCCGGGCTGGCGACAGAGCGCGCAGAAGAATTCTCGGCACGCTACCGCCACCATTATCTGGCTGGCGAGCCGGAAATCGTGCTGTTTGAAGGGATGCGAGCGATGCTCGATGAGCTTGCCTCAAGCGGTGTACCGCTGGCTGTCGCAACGGGCAAGACCCGGCGTGGACTGGCTCGCGCGTTCGAGTCCACCGGGTTGGGACGGCTCTTTGCGGCTTCGCGCTGCGCTGACGAATCGCAATCGAAGCCACACCCGGCAATGCTTCTAGACCTTGCGAGCGAGCTTGACGTTCAGCCGCAGCGGATGCTGATGATCGGTGACACAACGCACGACTTGCAGATGGCGGCGGCGGCCGGCGTTCACAGCGTCGGCGTGACGTATGGTGCCCATTTGCACGCGCACCTGACGCCGCACGCGGCGCTTGGCTTTGGTCCATTCTGTGCCGGAGCTGCGCACGTGGCTGACAGCGAATGTGTTCGCCCCCGGTCGCTTCGCGCCCGCCCCCCGCGGGGGCCCGCGATGAGCTTGGGGCGGCCCGGCACTCATCGCGGAGCGCTAATCGACATTTGCGCGTCGACAGCTCTGCTGAATGGCGGTCAGGGAGTTCGCTTTGAGGTCGACGTCGGCGGGCGCAACGCTCCTGCGTTTGCCATCCGCTATGGCGGCCGCGCGTTTGCCTACCTAAATCGATGTGCGCATGTCGCAATGGAGCTCGACTGGCAGCCGGGGATGTTCTTCGATTTCGACGCGGAGCATTTGTTGTGTTCGACGCACGGCGCGTTTTACGATCCTGCAACTGGGGGCTGCCGCGGCGGCGCGTGTGCTGGCTACGGGGGCCTGCGTGCGTTAAAGGTCATCGAGCAGGATGGCCGCGTGCTTTGGCAGCCTGACGGCTACGCTGAGCCGCCCCGCCAAGCCCCCTAGGCAAGCAAACAGAACACGGCAGGTTGTTTGGAAAGCGAGGCATGCGCGGCGGAAGTCTGTGTTCGCCATTGCTCGACGGTGCACTGCCGGACGAACTCCGCGTCGCCAGTCAGGTCGATCGCTACAGCGAGCCGCGTCATCGGGCGGCAGTGCTGCAGCAATGCCTCAAACAACGCGACGTTGCGGTAAGGGGTTTCGATGAAAATCTGCGTCTCGTCTTTCGCTTTGGATTCCAGCGCACGTATTGCTGCTGCGCGCTCGTCGGCGGCTATCGGCAGGTAACCGACAAAACGAAAGTGCTGACCGTCAAGGCCGCTCGCCATCAGTGCCAGGATGATCGACGACGGGCCCACCAGCGGCTGCACTTTCCATCCGTTGCGATGGGCGGCCGCGACGAGTGTCGCACCCGGGTCGGCAATCGCAGGGCAGCCGGCCTCTGACAGCAGCGCGATATCGGCGCCGACGCGCAGCGGCGCCAGCCATGCAGCGATGTCAGACTCCGGCGGCGTGTGACCGATTTCGACGATTGAAAGTTCACGCAGCGATTTCGGGTGATCGAGCGCCTTTAAGAAAGCACGCGCTGTTTTCGCGTCTTCCACCAGAAAGTGTTCGATGCGATGCGCAAGGGCGATCACAGCCGGCGGCAGTGCGGCGTTCAGCGAGCTCGCCGAAATCGGTGTCGGCAAAAGGTATAGCGTGCCACTCATCTTCGGGCGAGCAGGTCGATGCCCGCCGCTGAAAGCATCGAGGTCAACCGAATCAGTGGCAGCCCAATCAGGGCAGTCGGGTCGCTCGATTCAACGCTCTCAATGAGTACGATGCCCAGCGACTCGATCTTGGCTGCGCCAGCGCAGTCGTACGGCTGATCGGCGCGCAAATACGTCTCAAGCTTGTTCCTTCGGCAAGTTTCGGAACTTGACTGTGGTGGGAATACAGTCGACCTGAACGCTCTCCATCGTGGGTCCGATCACCGCGAGCGCGGTGTAAAAAACGGCGGTGCGCCCCTGCAGCGATTGCAACTGCGCCAGTGCAGCTTCGTGAGATATGCGGCTTGCCCAGTCGGAACTCCGTCAGCGTCCACTGTCTGATCCGATCCGATAACGACCGCGCCTGGAACGTGCGCCGCGACGGCCGCCGCCTTGTCGCGGGCTAGGCGTATTGCAGTTTCGCGTGGCGTTTCCGACGGTAGCGCCGTCTCATCGACGTGAGGGGCCTGTACATCGAATGGGCAGCGCAAACGCTCGAGCAGCTCGCGTCGATAGCGCGACGTCGAGGCGAGTACGATCAACGGGAGTGCCATTTAACAAGTGTAGATGCGCGCTTCATCCATGCCTGTTGAAGTGCCGACGATCGATAGCTTTGAACTTTCACGCTCAGGCCGGCGGGTTGAAGGCGAAGTCGCGGTCGCACAATTGCCGCGTCTCGCTGAATTCGTCACAACAGCGCAAGATCGTTTGCGTTACAAAATAGACGGTCTGATCGATGAGGACGGTTATCCGGCCGCAGATATGCATCTTGAGGGACGGTTGCAGCTGATTTGCCAGCGCTGCAATGCCCCCCTCGATTTCGAGCTCGATCGTACGACGCGGTTTCGTTTCGTTGCCACTGAAGAGGAACTGAACGCGTTGCCGATTGAGGATGACGAAATCGAAATGATCGTAGGCTCACGAAGCATGAGCGTTTACGACTGGATCGAAGACGAAGCAATTCTTTCGCTGCCACTGGTGCCGCGCCATGGCGAATGCTCCGCGCCGTCGAAAACAGAGGGTGATGTGGCCGTGGTGACCGCGCCAAATCCTTTCGCGGTCCTGCTGGCGCTACGAGACAACGACGATGGCACCAAACGGCATAACTAGCGCAACTTTGCGCGGCGATGCTCGGGTACAATCGCCGCCTTTTCGCGGGGTTAGCCATGGCTGTCCAGCAAAACAAGAAGTCATCTTCCAAGCGTGGGATGCATCGCTCTCACGACTTTCTGACGAATCCTCCGACGGCGATCGAGCCGACCACAGGAGAGGTTCATCGTCGTCATCACGTCAGCGCGACCGGTTTCTACCGCGGCAAGAAGGTTATTCAAACGAAGAGCGACGAGTAATTCGCGCCGCGCGCACTGATTAATTCGGCGTGCGAGCGACTTCATAGTGACGACGCGAATCGCCGTTGACTGCATGGGCGGTGACCACGGTTGCGCGGTCACCGTGCCTGCGTCGCTCGCGTTCGTCGCACATCAGCCTGACGCGCAACTGCTGCTTGTCGGCCGCCGGCGCGGACATAGAGGCTGCGCTAAAAAGCGACCGTTCCGAACGGATCGAGCTGGTTCACGCCGACGAGGTCGTGGAAAGCGGCGATGCCCCTGCGATAGCCATGCGCACCAAGCGGAATTCGTCGATGCGGGTGGCCATCAACCTGTTGAAAGAAGGACGCGCCGATGTATGTGTGAGCGCAGGCAATACCGGGGCACTGATGGCGATTGCGCGGTTCGTGCTGAAGACGCTGGACGGCATCGATCGCCCGGCGATTGCGGCCGTTTTGCCGAACCAGAAGGGTGGCGTCACGACGGTCCTCGACCTCGGCGCCAATGTGGACTGCAGTCCGGAACATTTGGTCCAATTTGCCGTTCTGGGCACAGCGCTGGTGGCGGCGGTCGAGGAGATCGATCGTCCGACAGTGGGCCTGCTCAACATCGGCGAAGAGCTGATTAAGGGTAATGAAGTCGTTAAGCAGGCGGCAGAACTGCTGAGAGCCAGCCCGCTTAACTTCGCCGGCAATGTCGAGGGCAACGATATTTTCAGGGGTACGACCGACGTGATCGTGTGCGACGGCTTCGTCGGCAACGTCGCGCTGAAGACTTCGGAAGGGCTAGCGCTGATGCTTGCAGGTTTTGTACGCGAGGAGTTCACGCGCGGCCCGTTATCTCGCCTGCAGGCAATGGCTGCACTGCCGGTGCTGCGGCGATTCAAGCGACGAGTCGATCATCGCCGACACAACGGCGCCAGCCTGCTCGGCCTGCGTGGACTCGTCATCAAGAGTCACGGCTCGGCTGATGCCGTTGCGTTTGAGAGCGCACTGAAGCGCGGCTTCGAGCAGGCACGTCACCATGTGCTCGACCGAACGGTCGCCGAGATGCGGCCGTTCGTTGCGCAACTGGCGCAGTTGGAGCAGGCAAGCCGAGGTATTCAGCCGGCTGCTGCCGGCGTATGAGCCCGGGTTACTCGCGGGTCACTGGGACCGGTTCAGCGCTTCCGGCGCGTGTTGTTTCCAACGCCGATCTTGCGCGCGATCTCGCTCAGCGCGGCGTCGAAACGTCCGATGAATGGATTGTCGCGCGCACCGGAATTCGGCAGCGCTATCTTGCCGAGCCGGGAAGCACGACCGCTGATCTCGGCGCCCGAGCCGCACGAGCGGCGCTTCAAGCGGCGGGACGCACGGTGCGCGATATCGACCTGATTGTCGTTGCCACATCAACCCCGGATCAAATATTTCCGAGCACCGCGTGTCTCGTTCAGGCCCAACTCGAGGCCGATGAACTCACTGCATTCGATGTACAGGCCGTATGCAGTGGCTTCGTTTATGGGCTGGTCGTCGCCGACGCGATGATTCGCACAGGCATGAACCGGAGGGCGCTCGTCATAGGCGCCGAGTTGTTTTCGAGAATTCTTGACTGGAACGATCGCACCACATGTGTGCTCTTTGGCGATGGAGCGGGCGCGGTGGTTCTCGAGGCATCAAGCGAGCAGGGATTGATCGCATCGGAATTGAAGGCCGACGGATCGCATGCCGGCGTGTTGTGTACCGCAGGCCGCGTCTCGCAAGGCAAAGTCGAAGGCCACCCATTCCTGACGATGGATGGTCCGGCAGTGTTCAAGCTTGCGGTCAATGTTCTCGGTACGTCTGCATTGAACGTGTTGCAGCAAGCCGGCTTGAGCGCTGCACAACTCGATTGGCTGATTCCGCATCAGGCCAACGTACGAATTCTGAACGCGATCGCCAAGCGAGTTGGCGTGCCGGAGGAAAAAATGGTCGCGACCGTTGATCAGCACGGCAATACATCTGCGGCGTCGGTCCCGTTGGCCCTCGATCTTGCAGTACGCGATGGGCGCGTAAAAAGTGGCCAGTACGTGATGCTGCAAGGTGTCGGTGGCGGGTTCACGTGGGGTTCGGTATTGATGCGCTGGTAACAGGCTCCCTTCAAGTGAAAATCGCCTTCGTGTTTCCCGGGCAAGGCTCGCAGTCGGTAGGCATGCTCGATTCATTCCGCGACAACACGGCGGTGCAGTCCGTCGTTGCGCGGGCATCCGGTGCGCTCGAGCAGAACATCGGTGCGCTGATCGAGGCAGGACCCGCCGAAGAGCTGAACTTGACCATCAACACTCAGCCGGCGCTGCTGACCGCCGGCTATGCGATTTACGCTGCGTGGCGCGCAGCGGGCGGTGCTGAGCCGGTCGTGGTCGCCGGGCATAGCCTCGGCGAGTACACGGCGCTGGTAGCAGCGGCCGCACTCGAACTGGATGACGCGGTGCGCTTGGTTCGCTTTCGCGCGAAGGCGATGCAGGAAGCGGTGCCGGTCGGCGTTGGCTCGATGGCGGCAATTCTCGGTTTGCCGGACGACAAGGTGCGACAGGCGTGCGGTGAGGCGGCGCAAGGCGAGGTCGTCGAGCCCGTCAACTTCAACGCGCCGTCGCAGGTGGTAATTGCGGGACATTCAAGAGCGGTCGAGCGCGCGTGTGAAGTCGCGAAACGCCTCGGTGCCAAGCGCGCCGTGCCGCTTTCGGTTTCGGCCCCGTTTCATTCATCGCTGCTGCAGCCGGCGAGCGATCGTCTTCGTGAGCAGCTCGCGCAGACGACGCTTAAGAATTCCCGCATCGACTTGATCAATAACGTCGATGTGTCAATCGAATCAGAGCCATCGAAAATGGCCGATGCGCTTGGCACGACAGGCGGCGAACCCCGTGCGCTGGTCCGACACCGTGCGCAAGATGAGCGAGCTTGGCGTGACGCACGTGGTCGAGTGTGGCCCGGGGCGCGTGCTATCGGGTTTGACGAAGCGAATCGTTCCAGACCTTGAAAGTCTGGTCGTTAACGACGCTGCCACCCTCGCCAGCACTCTGGCCGTGCTGCGAGCGATGAATGTGTTCTTGCCCGATTGTCTGCAAAGCGAAGTCGCCTTGGTCACGGGAGCATCGCGCGGAATCGGTCAGGCGATTGCGGATCATCTTGCGCGCGCCGGAGCGGTGGTCGTTGGCACTGCGACGTCGCAGAGCGGCGCCGATCAAATCTCGCAGCGGCTGGCCGGGTCGGGCGGGCAAGGTCGTGGTGCGGTGCTGGACGTGCGCGATGCAGCGGCCAGCGATGCGCTAATCGACGCGATGGGCAAGGAACACGGGAAGCTGTCGATTCTTGTGAACAACGCTGGCATCACGCGCGATACGCTGGCAATGCGCATGAAGGACGATGACTGGTCAGCGGTGATCGACACGAATCTGTCGGCTGTTTTTCGGCTGTCGCGCGCGGTGCTGCGCCCCATGATGAAGGCGCGGCACGGTCGCATCATCAACATTACGTCAGTGGTCGGGGCGATCGGTAACCCCGGTCAGGCCAACTACGCAGCAGCGAAGGCAGGGGTCGCAGGCATGACGCGTGCGCTCGCGCGTGAACTGGGTAGCCGCAATATCACCGTCAATTGCATCGCCCCCGGATTTATCGATACTGACATGACGCGCGAACTGTCCGAGGAGCAGACTCGATTGCTTCTTGCGCAGGTTCCGATTGGACGGTTGGGCAATGCAGACGAAATAGCCGCGGCGGTCGTGTTTCTAGCTTCTGCCGCAGCGTCGTACATTTCGGGAGCCACGATTCACGTCAACGGCGGCATGTACATGGCGTAGCCGTACTTCGAATAACAGCGGGCTGTTAGAATTCGCGCGCTTTTTTGCTCTGGAGGAGTGAATGGAAAACATCGAACAACGAGTCAAGAAGATTGTCGCCGAGCAACTGGGCGTCAACGAGGCCGATATCAAGATCGAATCGGCGTTTGTCGAAGACCTCGGCGCGGACTCGCTTGACACGGTCGAGTTGGTGATGGCGCTCGAAGACGAGTTCGAATGCGAGATCCCGGACGAAGAAGCCGAGAAAATTCGTACCGTGCAGCAGGCGATCGACTACATCAATTCGCACCAGAAAGTCTGATCCTTCTTCCTTCGCTTTACCAATCCCGGGAAACATCTTGCAACACCGCCGTGTAGTGGCCACCGGCCTCGGCATGGTGTGCCCGGTCGGTAACGACGTTGCAACATCATGGGAAGCGATGCTGGCGGGGCGCTCCGGTATCGATCGGATCACGCGCTTCGATACGACCGGCCTTCAGTGCCGCATCGCCGGCGAGGTCAAAGGGTTCGACGTCGCGCAGTACATGCCGCCGAAGGAAGCGCGGCGCCTTGATACCTTCATTCATTACGGTGTCGCGGCGTCGGCGGAAGCGCTGAAGGACTCAGGGCTCGAGGTCTCTGACGCGAACCGGGAGCGCATCGGTTGCGTGATCGGCTCCGGCATCGGCGGGCTGCCGATGATCGAAAACAATCACACCGAGCTGATGAACCGAGGGCCGCGCCGTGTGTCGCCGTTTCTGATCCCGGGCTCGATCAGCAACATGATCGCCGGCGCAGTGTCGATCCAGTACGGGCTGCAAGGCCCGAATCTGGCGATCGTCACCGCGTGCACGACGGGCCTGCACTCGATCGGCGACGCGGGCCGCATGATCGAGCACGACGATGCCGACGTGATGCTGGCGGGCGGCTCCGAAGCGACGATCTCGTCCGCTCGGCATCGGCGGGTTCGATTCGATGAAGGCGCTTTCGACTCGTAATGACGACCCCACGACCGCGAGCCGGCCATTCGACCGCGATCGCGACGGATTCGTGATGGGCGAGGGCGCTGGGATCATGGTGCTCGAAGAGTACGAACATGCGAAGCGCCGCGGCGCTCGCATCTATTGCGAATTGGTTGGATTCGGTATGAGCGCGGACGCGTACCACATGACCGCGCCCGACATGAACGGGCCGCGCCGCTGCATGCTCGCGGCGCTGCGCAGCGCGCGCGTTAATGCCGACGAAATTCACTATCTGAATGCGCACGGCACATCGACGCCGCTGGGCGATATCAACGAAACGAAGGCAATCAAGGCAGCGCTGGGAGAGGCGGCGGGCAAACTCGTCGTCAACTCGACCAAGTCGATGACCGGACATTTGCTGGGAGGCGCGGGCGGAATCGAGTCGGTCGTGACGGCACTGGCGCTGCACCATCAAATCTCGCCGCCGACGATCAATATCTTCAACCAAGATCCTGAGTGTGATCTTGACTATTGCGCTAATACCGCGCGTGATATGCGCATCGACGTCGCCTTAAAGAACTCGTTCGGGTTCGGTGGCACCAACGGCACTTTAGTGTTCAAGCGGATTTAGCAACTTGCTGGTGCCATGGGCCACGCTGCAGCCATCATCGCGCGCACGGCAATGGCGCCGGGTGGGACTCGGCGATTGCGCTCAGTCTCCTGTGCGGCCCTGCTGGCCGCCGCGTTCGCGTCCGATCCATTTAGCCTGCACCCTGCTGTTGCTAGCAGGCTGCTGGGGCGCTTGGCGCCTGGTGTTGCGATGCGACCTCGCACGGGCGGATCGCTCGAAGTCGGTGTTTCGTCGCTCGGTGAGATCAAGCTGCGCGAACGCGATGCATCGAACATCGACGTGTCGGGCCCAGGCTCGGTGCCCACAATTCACGTAGCGTTCGCCTCCCCGTGGTTGATAAGCTTGCGGCGCGGCACCATGTTGATAGCGATCTGGCCGGATTCGCTGCCGCAATCGACCTATCGGCAGCTTTGGGTCCACCTACGCTGGGGGAGGGCAATGCCGAGCGACGATGACCGAAGGGCAGCACCGAATAACCGCGCCAATTCAGTGGATCACTGACGCGTGCATGGCGTGAGTCGGGGCTGGCAGCATGTCTGATCGGGAGATCGATCAGCAGCTGGTCGAGCGCGTGCAGCGCGGGGATAAGGCTGCATTCGACCTGCTCGTCGTCAAGTATCAGCGCAAGATTTTTCGCCTGCTTTCCCGCCTGATACGGGATTCTGCAGAGATTGAAGACGTTGCTCAGGAGGCGTTCGTTAAGGCGTACCGAGCGCTGCCGAACTTCCGCGGCGACAGTGCCTTTTATACGTGGCTGTACCGAATCGCGATAAACACCGCCAAAAATTATTTAGTGTCGCAGGGCCGCCGGGCGCCGACTTCCACGCAGGCAGATGTCGAAGATGCTGAAACTTTTGACGACGGCGACCACCTAAGAGACCTGAACACGCCGGATTCGATGCTAGTGACCAAGCAGGTCGGCGAGGCGGTCAACCGGGCGATCGATCAGTTGCCGGAAGATTTGCGCACGGCGATCGTGCTGCGTGAACTGGAAGGATTGAGTTACGAGGAAATTGCCGAGTCGATGCAGTGTCCAATCGGCACGGTGCGATCGCGTATTTTTCGCGCTCGCGAAGCAATCGCGCTCGAATTGAGGCCGATTTTGGACATAGCGAAAGACAAGCGCTGGTGAGTAAATGATCAAGCAAACTGCAATAAGTGAGGTGACTGCGAGTCTGACGGTCGAGCACATTTCGGTCTTGCTCGACGGTGAGATGGATCGAAGCGAAGCGGCGGCGGCGATTGCGGCGTTGTGCGCCGACCCGGCGCTGCGGCGTCATTGGCATGAGCTGCATCGTGTCGGTGATGCGCTGCGATCCGACGAAGTCGCCGCGTGCGACGCGATGGATTTTTGTGCGCGCGTGGCGGCCGTCATTTCAGCCGAGCCGACGGTGTTGGCGCCGCGTACGACTCACACTGCATCGGGGTTGCGCCGCTACTGGATGCCCGGCCTCGCGGTGGCCGCTTCGGCGGCGGCGGTTGCGTTTATCGCGGTGCCGCTGATGCGGGCGCCCGAAACCGTTTCCGTCGCTAAAAATTCACCGCCCGCTGCGATCGAAGTGGCCGCGCAAAAATCGCTGCCCACAATAGTTAACGCGCGCGGGCTTAGCCCCTCGTTCAATCCATACCTCGCAGCTCATCGCGAATTGATCGGCAATTCCGTGGTTCCCCGCGCGACCGTCTATCTGCGTTCGGCTGAGGATCGTTGATCGTGCAGGCAGTCGCCGTCAGAGCGCACAGGAACTCCGCAGACCGTATGCGCGGCCTCGCCAGCACGCTGGTCGTTGCAACGGGTGCCCTATTAGGAAGCGCTGCTATTGCGCAAGAGTCGCGGGCGCGCACGGACGTGCAGTGGATACAGGCGGTACGGCAGGCCGCGCAACGCGTTAACTACCAGGGTACGGTTGTGTATCAGTCAAGTGGCGAGATGCGGTCGTCGCGGATCACGCATCTGTTCGATGGTACGCAGTCTCATGAGCGCATCCAGACGCTCGATGGCAAGCCGCGCGAATACATTCGCCGCCGCTCCAGTGCCAGCGACCAGGTGCAATGCTTCATTCCGGAAACGCGCCGCATCGTTGTCGAGCATCGCAATGTCGATGAATCGTTTCCGGGACTTTCCAGTGCGTCCCCGGAAGAGATTCTTGAGCGCTACACACTGAAGCTGGGTGATATCGAGCGCGTCGCTGGAATCGAATGTCAGATGCTGACGCTCGAGCCCAAAGATAGCGCGCGCTATGGCTATCGCCTTTGGGTGGATCGTGCGAGCGGTCTGTTGCTTCGCGCGCAGACGCTTAATGAGCGGCGCGAAGTGATTGAGCAGATTGCCTTTACCGATATTCGCATCGGCGAGAAAATCGATCGCGCGAAACTGCGCCCGTCGTGGTCAACCGAGGGCTGGTCGGTTGAGCGCAGCGACTATCGCAAGGCCGATTTGTCGCAGCACGGGTGGCTTGTGCCGGCGCCCGCGGGCTTTCGGAAGACGCGTGAGGTTGCGCGTCGCATCGGAGGCTCGGATGCGATGCAGGCGGTGTTTTCGGACGGGCTTGCTACGGTGTCTGTTTTCATCGAGCCGCATTCGCTGTTATCGGCACCTGGCGCGGCGTCGCAGATGCCATCCGGCGATGCATTACAGATTCATGGGCCTACCTCTGCGTTTTCACGCCGGGTGGGAGACTCGCTGGTGACGGTAGTGGGTGAAGTGCCGCCATCGACTGTGCGCTCTGTTGCGGGGTCGGTCGAATTTCGCGGTGCGCGATAGTCGCGCGCCGAATCTTTCATTAGGGGAATAGAGCATGGTTCGCAGGTTCGCTGTTGCAGTCTTCGCCTTGGCACTCGGCGTGTTGGCGATCACGTCGGTGCCGCAGTTCACTTCGGACGTGTCGGCGCAGCCGACTGTCGGCACTGCGCCGGTCCAGGTGCTGCCGGATTTCGCCGATCTGGCCGACCGTGTCGGGCCATCAGTCGTCGGTGTTCGCACAACGGCCCGGGCCGGCGCCGGGCAGAGCGCATTGCCGTTTCCGGACATCGACGAAAACGATCCGATGTTCGAATTTTTCCGTCGTTTCTTCCCGAATCCTCCGCAGCAACCGCAACCACGCCAGGGTCCTCGACAGCCTGCGCCGCCGCGCGACGTTCCGCGCGGGCTGGGCTCGGGATTCATCTTGTCGCCGGACGGCTACGTGATGACCAATGCGCACGTGGTGCGTGGGGCGGACGACATCACGGTGACCCTGTCAGACCGTCGTGAGTTCAAGGCCAAGGTGATTGGCGCCGATACGCGCACCGATGTGGCGCTACTCAAGGTCGAAGCGACCGGCTTGCCTGTGGTGCGCATGGGCGACCCCAACAAGCTTCGTGTCGGCGAATGGGTGATCGCTATCGGATCGCCATTCGGGCTGGAGAACACGGTCACCGCCGGCATCGTTAGCGCGAAGTCGCGTGATACCGGCGATTTTCTGCCGTTCATTCAGACCGACGTTGCGGTCAACCCGGGCAACTCGGGCGGACCGCTGATCAACATGCGGGGCGAAGTCGTCGGCATTAACTCGCAGATCTTCACTACGTCCGGCGCCTATAACGGTATCTCGTTCGCGATACCGATCGACGAAGCAAACAACGTGCAGCAGCAGTTGCGCTCGTCCGGACGCGTTATCCGCGGGCGCATCGGCGTCGGCATTGAGGCTGTTTCGCGTGAAGTGGCAACTGCGATCGGCCTTGCGAAGCCACAGGGGGCCGTGGTCACGAGTGTCGACAAGGACGGTCCAGCGCAGAAAGCGGGTGTGGAGGCCGGCGACGTGATCTTGCGGTTTGATGGCCGTCCGATCGAGCGTGCCAGCGATCTGCCGCGGGTCGTCGGTAGCACCAAACCGGGTTCTGCGGTGAACATGACCGTGTTTCGCAAAGGAAGCCAGCGTGAACTGCCGATCACGGTCGTTGAATTGCCTGCCGAGCGCGTAGCCAGTGCTCGCGGGCCGGATGCACCGAAGCCCGGCGCGGCAGCCAATGTGTTGGGCCTTGCCGTGTCCGACGTCTCCGCCGAACGACTAAAAGAACTCGGCCTTCGCGGTGGCGTGCAGGTCGACGTCGCCGAAGGGTTGGCTGCGGGGTCCGGAGTGCGAACAGGCGACTTGATCCTGCAACTAAACAACGTTGATGTGCAAAATACGCGCCAATTCAACGATGCAGTGGCCAAACTCGATGCGAAGCGCGATGTGGCGGTACTGGTCAAGCGTGGCGACGCGACGCGCTTCGTGATCATTCGCCGGTAGTACAGGCAAACCAAGCTTGCCGCAGCGCGGTAAAATCCGCGCCCAACCGAGGGGGTGTCTTAACGGCCACCCCCTTTTTATTGGTCCCTGATGCGCCACATCCGCAACTTTTCGATCATCGCCCATATCGACCACGGCAAATCGACGCTGGCCGACCGCCTGATTCAGCGCTGCGGGGGGTTAAGCGATCGCGAAATGGAAGCGCAGGTGCTTGATTCGATGGACTTGGAGCGCGAACGCGGTATCACG
Source organism: uncultured beta proteobacterium (assembly GCA_963807155.1). Classification (GTDB taxonomy): domain Bacteria; phylum Pseudomonadota; class Gammaproteobacteria; order Burkholderiales; family Burkholderiaceae_F; genus JACCZX01. The sequence goes on along the minus strand of CAWEAZ010000031.1, from coordinate 261,517 downwards.
ATCAAAGCGCAAACCGCGGCGCTCGAATACACAGCAGCCGATGGCGGCAAGTACAACCTGAACCTGATCGATACGCCCGGCCACGTCGATTTCTCATACGAAGTGAGCCGGTCGCTGTCCGCCTGCGAAGGCGCGTTGTTGGTGGTCGACGCCACTCAGGGAGTCGAAGCTCAAACGGTGGCCAATTGCTACACAGCACTCGAGCTCGGAGTCGAAGTGCTGCCGGTGCTGAATAAGATGGATTTGCCGTCTGCGAACCCCGATCAGGCCGCGGCCGAGATCGAGGACGTGATCGGCCTGGATGCTACGGACGCGATTCGCATCAGCGCGAAGACCGGGCAAGGTATCGAGGAGATTCTGCAGCGCATTATCGAGCGCGTTCCGCCGCCGAAGGGCGACGCAGAAGCGCCGCTACAAGCGCTGATCATCGATTCTTGGTTCGACAACTACGTCGGTGTGGTCGTGCTGGTTCGTGTCTTTAACGGCGTGCTGCGTCCGCGCGACAAGATTCTGTTGATGGCGAGCGGTGCCACGCATATGGTCGAGCAAGTCGGCGTATTCACGCCGAAGTCGCGCGCACGGGAAGAGCTGTCAGCGGGTGCGGTGGGTTTCGTCATCGCAGGAATCAAGGAGCTTCGCGATGCGCATGTTGGCGACACGATAACGCTCGCCGCGAAGCCGGCGACGCTGCCGCTGCCGGGCTTTAAGGAAGCGAAGCCGCAGGTGTTCGCAGGCTTGTTTCCCGTCGAGGCCAATCAATACGAAGCGCTGCGTGATGCGCTGACCAAGCTGCAGCTGAACGACTCAGCTCTGCACTTCGAGCCCGAGGTTTCGCAGGCGCTTGGTTTCGGTTTCCGTGCCGGATTTCTCGGTTTGCTGCACATGGACATTGTTCAGGAGCGGCTCGAGCGTGAATACGACATGGCGCTGATTACCACCGCGCCTTCGGTCGTGTACGAAGTCGTGCTGCGCGACGGCACCGTGCTTTCGGTCGAGAATCCCTCGAAGCTGCCGGACCCGGCGCGTATCGAGGAAATTCGCGAGCCGATCGTCAGTGTGACGATTTTCGTGCCGCAGGAGTATGTCGGGCCGGTAATCACACTGGCGACCGGCAAGCGGGGCGTGCAGACCAATATGGCGTATCACGGGCGACAGGTGCATCTGACCTACGATCTGCCGCTGGCGGAAATCGTCCTCGACTTTTTTGACCGGCTTAAATCGGTGTCGCGCGGCTACGCTTCGATGGACTATGCGTTCAAGGAATACCGATCGGCCGACGTCGTCAGGGTCGATATGCTGATCAACGGCGACCGTGTCGACGCCCTGTCTGCGATCGTTCACCGGGTCAACGCACCATATCGTGGGCGTGAGATTGCGGCCAAGATGCGCCAGCTGATACCGCGCCAGATGTACGACGTCGCGATCCAGGCCGCCATTGGCGCCAACATCATCGCGCGCGAAAACGTCAAGGCGCTGCGCAAGAATGTTCTTGCAAAGTGCTACGGCGGCGACATCACGCGCAAGAAAAAGCTGCTCGAAAAGCAAAAAGCGGGAAAGAAACGAATGAAGCAGGTCGGCACGGTTGAGATTCCACAGGAGGCATTTCTGGCCATCCTGCAAGTAGACGAAAAATGAACTTCGCGCTGATTCTTTTTGTTTTGACGGTGTTCACCGGCGTGCTGTACGCAGCGGACAAGCTGATATTTCGTCCGCAACGCAGAGCCAAGGCAGCGCGTCTGCTGGCTGATTTCGATGCGCGTAACCGCGCGGCGCTTGACCGGCACGAACCGATTGTCGAGCAGGAGCGAAAGAGCCTCGAGGACGGCGCCGTGCGGCAACCGGCCTGGCTCGAATACACGGCGAGCTTCTTTCCCGTCATTCTGGTGGTTTTCTTGCTGCGCTCGTTCTTGTTCGAGCCGTTTCGGATTCCGTCGGGATCGATGGTGCCAACACTGGAAATTGGCGATCTGATCCTGGTCAACAAGTACGAGTACGGAATTCGGTTGCCGGTCGTCAACAAGAAGGTGGTCGAACTCGGCCAGCCGAAGCGCGGCGACGTGATGGTGTTCCGCTACCCGCTGAATGCTTCTCAGGACTACATCAAGCGCGTTGTCGGCTTGCCTGGCGACCGCATCGAGTACGTCAATAAGCAGCTGACGATCAATGGTCAGCCTGTGCCGTTGCAGAAAACCGAGCCGTATTACGACGCCGAGCGGATGCGCAGCTACCCGCAGTTCGTCGAGCGGCTGGCCGACACGTCTCACCGGCTGATCGTCGACGACTCGGTCTCGGCGGGGACGAGCCGGGAAGCGCCGGGTAACACCCACCCCGGGGCTTGCCAATACAGCGGGAGCGGGGTGGTGTGCCAGGTTCCCGCGGGGCACTATTTCATGATGGGGGACAATCGAGATAACAGCGAGGACTCCCGCTTTTGGGGATTCGTACCAGACGAAAACATTGTCGGTCGAGCCTTCTTCATCTGGATGAATTTTGGCAATATGGGCCGCATTGGGAGCTTTCGATAGCCGGTGACGGCAGAACCTTGAAAATGTTGAAAAAAATGACTAATGGCAAAGGTTTCACAGGCATCCGCGGCGGTTCAATCCGTGCGCCAGCGCGGGCTCAGTCTGATCGGGCTGTTTCTGGTTGGCCTCATTGTCGTCGGACTGATCGCGCTCGGGTTCAAGGTGGTGCCCGCCGTGGTCGAATACATCGCGATCGAACGCGCGGTACAGAAGATCAAGAACGAAGGCTCAACAGTGCCTGCAATTCGCGGCGGCGTTCGACCGCCATGCGACGATCGACGACATCACGTCGATCAGGAGCACTGATCTGGATATCACGAAGGAGGGCGACCGGATCGTGATCAGCTACGCGTACGCGAAGAAGGTTCCGATCACCGACAACGTGTCGCTGGTGATCGATTTTTCGGGCACCACGCGCGATCGGCAGCGCAGGGATGTTCCGTAGAGTGCGCGCTCAGGGCTAGCGATGGACCTTGCGGCGCTTGAAGAGCGCCTCGGCTACAAATTCGTCCAGCGCACGCTGATCGAACAGGCCGTTACGCACCGCAGTCATGGCGCGGTTCACAACGAGCGTCTCGAGTTTCTCGGTGACGCGATATTGAATTGCGCCGTGGCGCACTTGTTGTACTCCAAGTACGGCCGCCTTAACGAAGGCGACTTGTCGCGGTTGCGTTCCAATCTGGTCAAGCAGTCTTCGCTCGCAGACATCGCCGAAAAACTCGTGCTTTCGGAATTCATGCGGCTGGGCGAGGGCGAAATGAAAAGTGGCGGGTTTCGCCGTCCATCGATCCTGGCTGACACGATGGAAGCGATTTTTGGCGCAATTTTCGTCGACCAGGGATTCGACGCGGCCCGCACGGTGATCGGCAAGCTGTTCGAGCCTGTGTTGAAGACGGTCGATCCGAAGACACTAGGGAAAGACAGCAAAACGCTGTTACAGGAATACCTACAGGGCAAGCGGATCGCGCTGCCGGTCTACACCGTGGTTGAGACACGCGGCGCTGCGCACAATCAGGAATTCGAGGTCGAATGCGCGATCCCCAAGCTGGAGATCAGCGTGCGCGGCAGCGGCCGTAGCCGGCGGGCGGCCGAGCAAACAGCGGCGAAGCTCGCTTTCGAAGCGGCACAGCACGCGATCGCGCAGCTTGGACGGCGCTCGCGAAAGAAAGCCGCTGCGCCTGCGAACGATGCGGTGCCTCCGGCCGATTCGAACGTGCCGGCCGACGCCGCGCAAACCGCTGCCTGACGCGATGCAAGCTGAGCTGGTGGCACCTGCGGTGGTGCGTCCGGTGGGCATGGTCGCGATCATCGGACGGCCTAATGTCGGCAAGTCGACATTAGTCAACGCGCTGGTCGGCGAGCACGTCAGCATTACATCGCGCAAGCCACAAACGACGCGTGACCGTGTGCTGGGCGTTCGCACAGACGACAATGCCCAGTACATCTTTGTCGATACACCCGGTTTTCAACGCCAGCACCGTAGCGCCTTGAATCGCCGAATGAATGCGACAGTCACCGGGGCGCTGATGGATGTCGATGCCGTCGTGCTCGTGATCGAAGCCAGTCGCTGGACCGAAGGCGACGAGCAGATGTTGGCTTTGCTGCCGCAATCAGCGGGCAACGAACCGGGCAACGTGATCCTGGCAATCAACAAGTCCGATCTAATGGTTGAGCGTGAACAGCTGCTGCCACTGATGGCCGATTCGATGCGGCGATATCCGTTTCGGGCAATCGTGCCGGTCAGCGCAGAGAAATCGCGCCAGCTTGACGATCTTTTGAAGGAAATTCGCCCGTTGTTGCCCGATGGTTTGCCGCTGTTTGACGCTGAGCAGTACACCGATCGCAGCGTTCGCTTTCTCGCGGCCGAATCGGTGCGCGAAAAGGCGTACCGCCTGCTAGGCGATGAGTTGCCTTACGGAATTGCGGTGACGATCGATCGTTGGGACGAATCTCGAGCGACGCCGCAGATCGCGGCGACGTTGATCGTCGAGCGTGATGCGCACAGGCCGATCGTCATCGGCAAAGACGGTGCAAAGCTGCGCGAAATCTCGCGGCTCGCACGTGCTGACATCGAGCAGATGCTTGGCAAACCAGTATTTCTCGAAGTATGGGTGCGCGTTAGACGCGGATGGAGCGATGACGCGCGTGCACTAAAGAGCCTCGGCTATGAGTGAGATCGCCGAGATCGCGGTTCAACCTGCACAGGATGCAGCAAGTCAGCCGCCGGTGCGGCGACGCATCGGCGATTCACGCATCGATCACCAGCCAGGCTTCGTACTGCACTCGTATGCGTGGCGGGAGACGAGCTTGGTCGTCGAGACGTTCACCCGCGAGTTCGGCCGTGTTGCCGTCGTCGCCCGCGGTGCCAAGCGGCCGACATCGCAGTTTCGCGGGCTGTTATCCCCGTTCAATCCGATCGCGCTCTCGTGGAGCGGTCGCAACGAGATCAAGACGCTTGTGCGTGCCGAATGGCTCGGCGGTATGCAACCGCTAAGAGGTGATTCGTTGCTCGCGGCGTTCTACGCCAATGAGCTGCTGGTGCGCTTGCTCGCGCGCGGTGACGCACACCCGCAGACGTTCGGCAGTTACGTCGAGCTTTTGCGATCTCTGACGCGCAACGCGCGGCACGACGCGGCACTACGCACTTTCGAGCTCGATCTGTTGCAGGACATCGGTTATGCGATGCCACTCGATCGCTGCACAGAAGGCAGCGAGATCGACGTTCAAGCACAGTATGTATTTGCGGGCGGGCAGGGCGCCCGGCGCATCGATTCGAATGTCGTCAGGGAACCCGACGGCGGCAGCTTCAGCGGTGGCACGTTGATCGCGATGGCCGCGCGCGATTTCGAGCATCCGCAAGTGGTTGCCGAAAGCAAGACGCTATTGCGGCAGGTGATTCGCTACCACCTCGACGGCAAGCCGTTGAACACACGGCGCATTTTGCAGGACCTTAGGAAGCTGTAATGCGACAGCTATGACGGCGCTGAGCGTCAACCTGAACAAGGTGGCGCTGATCCGAAACACGCGAAGTAACGGGATCCCGAGTGTGCTGCACGCCGCGCAGATCGCGCTTGAAGCCGGCGCCGACGGCATCACCGTACATCCGCGCCCCGACGGACGCCATGTGCGCGCGCCCGATGTAGCCGAGCTCGCCGCGTTGATGCGCCACTGGCCGGCCGCCGAATTCAACGTCGAGGGCAATCCATCGCATGGGCTGCTGGACTACGTTCAGCAAGTGCGCCCGCAACAGTGCACCTTCGTTCCGGACGAATCCGGTGCATTCACGTCCGACCATGGTTGGAACTTGCCAGAGCAGATCGAGGAGCTGCGCCCGATGATCGAGCGGGCCAAATCGCTCGGTGTGCGCGTCAGCCTGTTCATGGATCCTCTGCCAGAAGCGATGGCGCACGCCGCCACCGCGGGTGCGGATCGGGTCGAGTTGTATACGGAGCCGTACGCAAAGGCGTTCGGAACGCCGGAGCAGACCGAGGTACTGGCACGCTACACGGCCGCTGCCGAAGCGGCGCTGCGCGTCGGTGTCGGTATCAATGCCGGCCACGATCTGAATCGCGACAATCTGGCTGCGTTTCTGAGCGCGGTCCCCGGCGTGTCGGAAGTGTCGATCGGCCACGCACTGATTGCCGACTCGATCGAATTTGGCCTCGGGCCTACGGTGCGCCTGTATCAGGCCGAGATTCGAAAGGCTCAAGCGGGACTTCGCCATCGATGATTTTCGGAGTTGGCATCGACATCATCGAAATCGACCGCATTGCCGCAAGCTATGCGCGCTTTGGCGAGCGCTTCGCGCGCCGAATCCTGGGCGCACGCGAGTTCGAACGCTTTGAAATCCGGCGCGCCCGTTCGGACAAGCGCGGCTTGGCGTTTCTGTCGACACGGTTCGCCGGCAAGGAGGCGGTGGCCAAAGCACTCGGGCTTGGCATGCGCTCACCGATGCGATGGCACGCGGTGGAAATTCTGAACGATGCGTCCGGACGGCCGCTTGCATCGGTTCATGCGGATCTACGACGCTTTGTCGAGCGGCATCGGCTGCGCTTGCACGTCTCGTTGACGGATGAGCAGACGACTGCGGCGGCGTACGCCATCGCGGAAATCATCGAATGAGTTCACTTGGGCCAGTCGCGGTCGGAGTGCAAGGAACGTCGCTAACCGCGATCGATCGCGAACGGCTGGCGCACCCGCTGGTCGGCATGGTGATCTTGTTCAGCGCGAACTACGAGACTCCCGAGCAGTTGATCCGCTTATGCGCCGACATTCACGCTGTGCGTGATCCACCGCTGTTGATAGCGGTCGATCACGAAGGCGGCCGCGTGCAGCGCTTTCGCGATGGCTTTACGCGCTTGCCGCCGATGCGCCGGCTAGGCGAGTTGTGGGACCGCGATGTCCTGCTCGCATGCCGGGTCGCAGCGTCGCTCGGCTACGTGCTGGGTGCCGAGTTGCGCGCGCACGGCATCGATATGACATTTGCGCCCGTGCTCGACATCGATCACGGCCGAAGTGCGGTGATCGGCGATCGCGCACTACATTCCGATCCGAGGGTCGTCAGCATGCTGGCCGCCCACCTGACACACGGGTTGCTGATTGCCGGGATGGCCAACTGCGGCAAGCACTTCCCTGGGCACGGCTGGGCCGAGGCCGACTCGCACATCGCGCTTCCAGTCGATGATCGCGGCCGACGCGACATCCTGGAAAACGATGCGGCTCCGTATCGCTGGCTGGGACCGATGCTCGCAGGTGTGATGCCGGCGCACGTCGTCTATACGCACGTTGACCCGCAGCCGGCTGGGTTTTCGCGGCACTGGATCAACCAGGTTCTACGAGGCGAGTTGGGTTTCACCGGTGCAGTATTCAGTGATGATTTGCTGATGGCGGGCGCAGCAGCAGCCGGCAACGTCGCTGAGCGCGCATGCACAGCGATGGACGCCGGTTGCGACATTCGCGCTGGTCTGCAACGACACCGCAGCGATGGATCAGGTGCTGGGCGCAGTCAAATGGAAGCGCACTGCCGCGTTCGATGCGCGACTCGCGCGGTTGCAGCCGCGCGGGAAAGCATCAACGATGGCAGAGCTTGCCGCTAACGATGTGTATCGCAATGCGCGCAGCGACCTTGCTGAAATCGCCGTAAAAGCGGACGCTCGGTAGAACCGCTGCGGCTTAACGCGCCAGTCCTCTAGGCCCGCTCGATGTAGCTTCCATCGTCGGTATTCACGCGGATTTTTTCGCCGATATTGACGAACGGTGGGACCTGTACGCTGATTCCCGTTTCCAGAGCCGCGGGTTTGAAGCTGGTAGTGGCAGTGGCGTTCTTGATACCGGGCTCGGTATCCACGACCTCAAGAATCACCGTGGTCGGCAACTGAATTCCAATCGCACGCCCATTGTGAAAGTTGATTTCGACCTGCAAATTGGGGAGCAGGTAACCGGTCTGGCCTTCGAGAAATTCGGCGCTCAGCGACAACTGTTCGTACGTTTCGTTGTCCATGAAGACGTAGGTCTCGCCGTCCTGGTACGAATAGGTCATCGCGCGCCGATCGATGAAGGGCCGCTCGACGCGATCGTCGGTCGATAGCCGCTCGTTGCGCTTCTGACCGGTTTCGATGTCCTTGATTTCAATTTGCATGTAAGCGCCGCCGCGGCCGCCCACGTGTACGTGATAGCTTTTCAGCACGCGCCAGACTTTCTTGTCGAGCTCGAGCAAATTGCCGACACGGATTTCGGTCGCAAGAATCTTTGCCATTGGAGTCCTGATCTAATTCCGAAGGCCGGCGAACCTACAATTGCCGGTCGCTTATTGTTGATTTAGCGCCCGCGATTATAGGTGGGCAACGGCTGTCCTCCTGTGAACGCACAAACTGCTACCTTCGATCCCAAGCCGGTATTAGCCGGCTTGCCGCATTTACCCGGTGTGTATCGCATGATTGCCGCCGATGGCACTGCGCTTTACGTTGGCAAGGCGCGCGACTTGCGCAAGCGCGTGTCGTCGTACTTCAACAAGAACGTGGGTCCGTGGACCGGTCATATGCTGGCGCGCGTCGCTAGCATCGAAACCACGGTTACGAGATCCGAAGCCGAAGCGCTGCTGCTCGAAAATACGCTGATCAAATCGCTCGCTCCACGCTACAACGTGGTGTTTCGCGATGACAAGTCGTATCCGTATCTGAAGTTCACCGTTCATAAGTTTCCGCGCATTGCGTACTACCGCGGCGCAGTTGATCGGCGCGCGCAATATTTCGGACCGTATCCGAACGCGTGGGCGGTTAAGGACAGTATTCAGCTGCTGCAGAAAGTATTTCGCCTGCGTACGTGCGAGGACACGGTCTTTGCCAACCGGTCGCGGCCGTGCCTGCTGCATCAGATACAGCGCTGCAGCGCGCCTTGCGTGAACCTGATAGACCCCGACACGTATGCGCAGGACATCGATCGCGCGGTGCGCTTCCTTCGCGGCCACACCGACGAAATCATGGGCGAGCTCGAGGCACGCATGCATCAGCTGTCGGTAGAGCTGAAGTTCGAGCAGGCGGCAGCGGTGCGCGATCAGATTGGTGCGCTGGCGAAGGTGCTGCATCAGCAGGCCGTGGACACGACCGGCTCCGATGCCGATGCAGACGTTCTGGCAGTGGCTACCGAAGGCGCGTGCGCGTGCGTCAATCTGGCAATGATTCGTGGGGGAAGACACCTGGGTGACAAGCCCAATTTTCCCGCGCGCAGCGGCGATGGCATGGAGCCTGCGGAGATTCTGGAAGCCTTCATATCGCAGCACTATCTGACGCAGCCCGTGCCGCCAACGCTGGTCGTCAATGCCGACGTCGACGTAGAAGAGCTAGGGGCGATGCTTTCGGAAGCAAGCGGCCGGCGCGTGCAGTTGGTGCGTCATCCACAGGAGCAGCGGCGGCGTTGGCTTGAGATGGCGGAAGCCAACGCGCGCTTGGCGCTCGCGCGTCGGTTGGCCGAAGAGGGTTCCCAAATTGCCAGGACGCGGGCGTTGATCGATGCACTCGGGCTCGAACTCGGGGAAGAGGATGCGGACAAACTGCGAGTGGAGTGTTTTGATGTCAGTCATACCTCGGGCGAGGCCACTCAGGCATCGTGCGTCGTGTACGCAGAGCACAAGATGCGCCCATCCGAGTACCGCCGCTACAACATCGAAGGCGTTGAAGCGGGCGACGACTATGCAGCGATGCGGCAAGTGCTGACGCGGCGCTTCTCTCCGGTGGCGCGCGGCGAAAGCCGATTGCCGCATCTGGTGCTGGTCGATGGTGGCAAAGGGCAGGTGACGGTTGCGCATCAGGTGTTTGTCGAACTGGGACTCGATCCTTCAGTGCTGGTCGGTGTTGCCAAGGGCGACGAGCGCAAGGTGGGACTCGAAGAACTCGTATTCCCCGATCAACGGCCACCGCTTGTGCTCGGCCGCGAGTCGCAAGCGCTGCTGCTGATTGCGCAAATTCGCGACGAAGCGCATCGCTTCGCAATTACCGGCATGAGGGCGCGACGTGCAAAGACGCGCAACACGTCGCAACTCGAAGGCATGGAAGGCATTGGCCCGAAGCGTCGGCAAAAGCTTCTGGCCCGGTTCGGCGGGATGCGCGGGCTCGCATCGGCGTCGATCGATGACATTGCAAACGTCGAAGGCGTTTCACGTAAGCTGGCCGAACGCATTTACGCACAGTTGCATGGCCAGCCCTCCCACTAGCCGCGCGATCACCTTCAACCTACCGATGGCGCTCACCTGGGCGCGCATCGCGATGATCCCGCTTGTCGTCGGTATTTACTACCTTCCGGATGCCTGGCTGGTTCCGCACTGGAAAAATGTGGCGGCATGTTGGATATTCATCCTGGCCGCAATTACCGACGCGTTGGATGGGTATCTCGCACGCAGGTACGGTGCGGTCAGCAAGCTTGGCGAATTTCTGGATCCGGTTGCCGACAAGCTCATGGTCAGTGCCGCATTGATCGTGTTGATCGCGCTCGGCCGGGTGGACTCACTGGTTGCGCTTGTCATTATTGGTCGCGAAATAACGGTGTCGGCGCTGCGTGAATGGATGGCAAAGATCGGCAAGTCGAGCAGCGTTGCCGTCAATTCGATGGGCAAAATCAAGACGATTTCGCAGATGACCGCGATTCCGATGCTGTTGTTTCATGATCCCCTGTTCGGAGTCATCGATCTGCATCTGATCGGCACCCTGCTGGTTTATGTCGCAGCGGTGTTGACCGTTTATTCGATGCTGATCTATTTGAGGCTCGCGTGGCCGCATCTGACCGAACGGCGGTAAAGCATGGGCTAGTTTCGCTATACTTCGCGGCCTCGCGCGGGAGTAGCTCAGTTGGTAGAGCGCAACCTTGCCAAGGTTGAGGTCGCGAGTTCGAGACTCGTCTCCCGCTCCAAGTTTTTTTGCCTTTCGAAAAGAGGTGACCTCGCGGCGACCAAGAGGTTTGGTCGCGACAGCCAGGCAAAGGGCGAGTGGAGCTTTGTTTCGGTAATCGCTACCTCAGGCCACTTCAACTTCGCGAATCTGCTTCAGCTTGCGGACCGAACTACGGAAGCGAACCGTTGAACAAGTCGCTGAAAGACCGGTTCCTCTCTCCCTACCTGCTGCCTCCCCTGCCCGGCATCGACGGGTTCGACGGGTCCCCCACAATCGGTCCTCCTAAGGGGTAAAGCGGCGGTAGCTCCTTCGTCACGCTCCCAACGCCTTCATCGCAGCGGGGTATGTGGCTGCCGGTGGTGGCCTCGCGGTTGCATCGGGGTGTCTCTGCGGCGACTGTCTGTTGCTCCGGGCTGGTCGAACAGCCCAGCATGCTGATGCTCAGGAGCACTAAGTGAAACGCGACGGTACAACGCGATGCATCCAATGTGTCCTCCATGACCGGGTCCAGAATTGTGAGGAGCATTTGTACACGAACTCGGTGGGAGAAAATACGTTGCGCGCGCGGTTTTTGATAGGGGTCCTCTGACACGATCTGGTGCGAATCAAGGTAATATTTCGCCGGTTGTCGTACAAAGTTCGGAGCGAGTGTTTAGCAGCCGCTCCGGTTCTTGCTAAGAGGGGAGGCACCGCGCTTCCCCTTTTGATTTAAAGCGGTTCAGCCAAAAGGCCAACTGAATCGCAGTGGCGGGGTGGCAGAGTGGCCATGCAGCGGACTGCAAATCCGTGTACGCCGGTTCGATTCCGACCCCCGCCTCCAGCACTTGATGTACCGCCGCTTATGCAGGGATGACGCGTGGCGCATCAAAACTCTGACCAGTCGCAGCCCTTGACTTCCGCTCGCTGAATGCGTCAGGTTCGCGCCATGCAACGCGAAGTACGGCGTCGAATCGCTGTCGCTACTTACTTCCCGTTCAGGCGCTAACCGACCATGTCTCATAGTGCGTGCGCCCAGTCAACGTAATAAACCTTGAGCTCCACGATTGCCTATCCACTGCCGAACGGACGTATCTCACTGGCTTTCAGCCAGACTGCTGGCGATTGTCTCACCAACGCCTCAATTCGCTAGCGTTGCCATTTTCGAGGATAGGTGCCGCGAAGCCGTCTAGGGCTCCATATCGCGGAGCGGCAACGGAATCGAGCTATGCCCATCTGAGGCCAGCCGGAAGTTCGGTTCCTTATCGCACGTTCTAGTCGTGAGAAATCTTGCATTGCGATGCCGTCCGACGGCAGAGCATGGAGGCAAGCGATGACCCCCGCTGCACGCAATTAGCAACTCTCGCAAAGCGATGACTGGGTGATTCCGCTAGCGAGCGCGACACCACGGATCCGACGGGTCTACGCGATACAAGCTCGCCGGTAGCGGCTGCGCCATCGCCCGAAGGCGCGGAGACAAACGCGTCGAGACAATGTCTGGCAACGGCGTGACCAGATCGAGCAACGCATCGCTGAAGCGATTGCCCAAACCAAGACTCTGAGGCTCAAGCTGCCCGATAAATTGCCAGCAGCCTGGCACACGCTCTGGAGTCTCGCGACCACCCATCCAGTTCCAAGTCTGCGGGTCAAACACGCCTATGATCGAGCTCTGCGAGCTGGCCATCTGAGGTAACAGCGCCGGCGTCTTGCGAACCTCGCTCCAGCTGATGATGTTCAGACGCAACCCCGCTTGGTGGCCCAACATCCAGCCGATACGAGAGTTGTTGGTCGATCCCAACAGGGTCGTGCCCTGGTCCTCCCGCGCATAGGCCGCAAGCGCCTTGCTGTTCGCTGCAAGGCGCGGTAATCGGCCTGCTGCAGCGCCGCCAACGTCACGCCTAACACCACTGCGAGCGCCATGACCGTAGCGCCCATGGGCGCGTGGAAGGCGGTCGAAGCAAGAGCCCGCCAAGGAGAGCCAATGGTGCCAGGATGAGGGTCAGGTAGTTCGCTGCCTTCATCGTGAAGCGCAGTAGGGACAGCGAGAACGGCGAAGCAACTCAACACCAGCAGCAGGCCCAGGCACCAGAACATCAGAAAGGGTCGCGCCAGAGCACTCTCCGGTAGCGTTCGAAGCGCCACGAAACCGCCTAACGCGAGCCATCCGAGCAAGGCGACATGACGGAGATCGGCGAAGAGCAGCGGTAGGTAGAACCAAACCTCATCTCGCCCTTCGCCACCCTCCACAACTTTTCTTTGAGCGCACGCATGACGACCCGAACCGGGTGCAGTGGGTCGCCTGCGATGAATTCCATCAACAGCGCATAGATGCCGAGCATCAGGAGCATGCCCGCCAGCACGGCTGCGACGCCTTTAGGCCGGTCACCGAAGAAACAGAGAAACGGTAAAAGGGCGAATTAGCAGACGCTCGCCAGCTCCTTGGCCCAGAATACGAATCCAAGCGCTAGGCCAGCCGAAAACAACAGCCACTAACTGCGAAGGCGCAAGCCTTGGTAAAGCAGGACGAACCCACCGGTCAGTGCTGCCGACACGATCGGATCGGCATGAATCCGCGTCGCTACCGCGACATGTAAAGGCGTGCAAACCAGAAGCAGTGCCGCAAAGACTGCGGCCCTTTGCCCGAATGCGCTGATGGCGAACCAGTACACGGCGACGACCTCGATGAGCGAGCTCAGCAGGGACCACAGATTTGCCGCTGTAAAACTGTTGCCCAGCAGGTACATGGCCATGTCCGCCGGCAAATTGAAGCCGTAATGCAAGGCGCCGTTGTAGTTGGCTCTGGACCAGTCGCCATTTGCAATGCCCCAGGCTCGCACGTAGTAGAGGCTGTCGTCGGACCCGATCGGACCGTTGAACAGGGCGACGCGTAAAGCCAGTGCAAAGCTGAGGAGCAGGACGATACCCGGGCCGGTCCACCCAATGCGCTTCACAGACTGTGAAAGAGTTGCTCCGACCATCAGATGCTCCGTTCAATAAAGTCGCGCGGTCGGCGCTTCGTTTCCCGGTAGGTCTTGGCGACGTATTCACCCAGAATACCGATCCACAGCAAGTTGAATGCCGCCCAGGAAGTAAATCGGCACTACGGTCGAATTCGGCAATCGATGCTCTCGGTACGCTTCATGAACACACTCCCGCGCCGGTTGCTCCAACCTATGAAATTGCCGCCTTCGATCTACCGGAGCCAGAAAACCGCTCGAACGGAAGGCGGGAGTGTTTGCTGGCCTAATCTCATCAAAGCGCGAATCCATCGAGCAAGAGAACGCTCGGGCTAAGTCGCTTTACCAAACTGAACTTGCTAAGTGGCAACAACTTCGACAGTCGCATGGCGTGCGTGAGTTACGCAAGACGAACGTGCGGAAGTTGGCGTGTTGACCGAGCTCAACGCTATGGAGGCGCAGCTTGAAGACAATCTGGCAGACATAACCTGGCCGCGCGAAACCGAGGTTAGTTTTGAGGTGCAGGCGGAAGGCCGGCTATGCGTGTTCGATGTTGACCTGCCCGAGATAGAGCACATGCCAAGCGTTGAAGCCGCCATCACGGGCCCCGGCTTCGAAGTGAAGCAGAAAGAGCTTTCACACACCAAGCGACGGCGCGTCTACATGGCGCATGTACACGCCATCGCCATACGACTCATCGGAGAGGTTTTCGCAACCCTGCCCCGATGCGAAAAGGTCGTGCTGTCGGGCTATTCGCAGCGATCTGATCCGAGAACGGGATCAGTGAGGAACGACTATCTACTCAGCGTTGGTGTCGATCGCTACGCTTGGCGACAGATCAACTTCTCTGCCTTGGCTTCGGTTGATCCCGTTGCGGCGTTGGAGCGTTTCGAGCTTCGTAGAACCATGTCCAGGACGGGCGTCTTCAAGCCTGTCGAGCCGCTCCTATAAGCTACGATTTGAGCGCGTGAAGCTCGCGCGGATTGGTGGGGGTAGTAGCGGAGGTAACGCCAGAAGTCGAACCTGCGTCTTCGCCTGTTTTCCCTCTCAAAAGGTGTCTCGTTCGATTCCGACCCCCGCCTCCACCGCCCGTGCAGCCTCAGCTCTTAAGAATGCTGAGGCGGCTGAGGAGGTCACGTGGAATTCAACGACATCATCTATGAAGCACGGGACCACGTTGCGCGCATTACGATCAACCGTCCTAAACAGCTGAACGCCTTCACAGGCGATACGCTGAAGGAGCTCACCCTCGCGGTAGAGACTGCGGGAGCGGACGACGACATAGGCGTGGTCGTCCTTACCGGTGCAGGCGATCGCGCGTTCTCCGCGGGTGGCGACGTCAACTGGGAAAAGGAAGGCGGGCTGGAGCGGCAGATCCTTGAGCCGTATCTGTTTCACGTCACCCTCTCGCGCTGTTTAAAGCCGACGATCGCGCGCGTAAATGGCTACGCGATCGGTGGCGGCCATCATATGGCGTACTTCTGCGATCTGACGATCGCTTCGGAGCAGGCGATTTTCGGGCAGAACGGACCCAGAGTAGGGAGCCCGGCGTGCGGTGCGATGGTCAGTTATCTGACGCGCGTTACCGGCGCGAAAAAAGCGCGCGAGATCTGGATGCTGTGCCGCCGATATTCCGCCAAGCAAGCGCTGGAAATGGGCCTAGTCAACACGGTCGTGCCACACGCACAGCTCGATGAAGAGGTCGACAAATGGTGCAAGGAGATCCTCGCACTGTCTCCGACCTGCTTGAAGATCCTCAAGGCGTCGTTCGTCGAGGAATACAACGCGTTGCTCGGCCAGGGTGATGAGCTGCGTCGGTACATGACCACGCCCGAGTTCTGGAAGTTCGAACAACAGGAAGGTGCAACTGCGTTTTTGGAGAAGCGGGCACCTGACTTCTGGGCCGCGCGCGAAGCTGGCAAGCGAGCCTGAGATTTGCGATCCTGCAGGACCGCTGGTGCCCGGGGCGGGAATCGAACCCACACGCCTTTCGGCCCAGGATTTTAAGTCCTGTGCGTCTACCAATTTCGCCACCCGGGCAACCGGAGCGGGATGGTAACGCCTGCGTAGTCGTCTTATCGGTCTAGGCCGTTATGCTTCTTGACCTAGAATGCATCGACAGCGAAAGTAGCTAAGCCGGTTTAACGCCGGCCATTTGTCTAAAGAAGCACGATGAAAGTATTCAATCTTTGTTGCGACCAGGAGCACCCGTTCGAAGGCTGGTTTTCCTCGAGCGAGGACTTTGATCGCCAACTTTACGTCGGGATGATTGAGTGCCCGGTGTGCGCGAGTACCGAAGTGCGCAAGCTGTTGTCTGCGCCGCGCCTTAATCTGGGCGGTTCGCATGAGGCTCCTGAATCGTCGGCCAAGGAACCGGTTGCGATGCCGAACGATCAATCGATGCGCTCAATGATGCTGCAAATCGCGCGGCATATTGCAGTCAACAGCGAAGACGTTGGCGAGCGCTTCCCCGAAGAAGCGCGCCGGATTCATTACGACGAAGCACCCAAGCGTTCGATTCGCGGTCTGGCGTCGAAGGAAGAAGCGGCCGATTTGAAAGACGAAGGCATCGAAGTGATGCCGGTGCCGTTTGCCAATCTGCTGAAGAATCCGCTGCAATAGCCTCACAGCGCCGACAGGCGCGTGAGCGCTTGTTGCAGCGTGCTGTCTTTCTTGGCGAAGCAAAAGCGTACGACCTGATGATCAACAGGAACGTCGTAGAACGCGGACACCGGGATCGACGCGACGCCATGTTCCACAACTAGCTTCGTCGCAAACTCCACTTCGCGGAAGATCCGATATTTGCGAATAGTCGGCGAGCACGAAGTAAGTGCCTTCGCAGGCAAGTGCTCGAAACGGCGTGCGGGCCAGGCCGGCGACGAACAAGTCGCGTTTCGCTTGATAGAACCCCGGCAAATCGAGGTAGGGGCGCGGATCGTCCAAGTGTTGCGCAAACGCGTATTGCGCAGGCGTGTTGACCGCGAACACCATGAACTGATGCACCTTGCGAATCTCGGCGGATAACGCAGCGGGTGCGCACGCGTACCCGACTTTCCAGCCGGTCGTATGAAAGGTCTTCCCGAAGCTGGAGATGACGACGCTACGTGCCGCCAGCGTCTGCGAGCGCATGACGGAGCAGTGTTGCGCGCCGTCGAATACAACGTGCTCGTACACCTCGTCTGAAACCACCAGCACACCGGTCTGATCGACGATTCGCTCCAGCGCGCGAATATCGGTGTCCCTCAAGGTGCGCCCGGTCGGGTTGTGAGGGAAATTGATCAGAATGAGCCGCGTCTTGTTCGTCACCGCAGCGCGCACTGCGTCCCAGTCCGGCCCATAGCCCTGGGCGTGATCCAGCGGCACGAACACCGGATGGCCGCCGGCCAGCGCGATCGCCGGCGCATAGCTGTCGTACGCCGGCTCCAGCACGATGGCTTCATCGCCGGCGGGCAGCAGCGCGAGGATCGTCGCCATTAACGCCTGCGTGGCACCTGCCGTGATCGTGATTTCCGCCTCTGGATCGTGCCGATGCCCGTAGAGAGCGTGATTCTTGCTAGCAATAGCTTCGCGAAGCCCGGACACGCCGGTCATTGGAGCGTACTGGTTGTGTCCGGCTTGCATCGCGTCCGTCAGACGCTCCTGCAAGCGCGGGTCGCAATCGAAATCTGGAAAGCCTTGACCCAGGTTGACCGCGCCATGCTTGGCCGCGAGTTGCGACATCACCGTGAAAATGGTGGTGCCTACGCGGGGCAGCTTGCTGGGAGTCTGAATCGGGCGCATAAGGGCTGGTAACTATACTTTTGCGCGACCTTGCCATGGCGACTCACGAAAAAGAACGACTCGACGACGACGACCTCGATCTGATTTTTCGCAATGCGCGGACGCATAACGTATGGCTGCCGACGGCTGTGCCGGAGTCGATGTTGCGCGAGATATGGGACGTGATGAAGTTCGGTCCGACGAGCGCCAACTGCTCGCCGCTGCGCATTGTGTTCGTGCAATCAAAGGAGGCGAAAGAGCGACTCGTTGCGTGCATGAATGCGAACAATCAGGCCAAGACCCGCATGGCACCGGTGACGGCCATTTTTGCGATGGATCTGGAGTTCTACGAAAAACTGCCGCGCCTTTTTCCGCACGATCAGAGTGCGCGCTCCTGGTTCGCCGGCAAACCCGCGCTGATCCTGGAGACTGCGCTTCGTAACAGCTCGCTGCAGGGTGCGTACTTCATCATCGCGGCGCGCGCGCTCGGCCTCGATTGCGGCCCGATGTCCGGGTTCGACGCCGACAAGGTAAACGCCGAATTCTTTGCCGGCAGCAGCCTGAAGGTGAACTTCGTTTGCAGCCTCGGTCACGGCGATGGAAGCAAGCTCTTTCCACGCTCGCCGCGGCTCGAATTCGATGAGGCCTGCCGCATCGTTTGATCGGCATCATCGAAATGGAGGTAAGCCAAGGCTTTGACAGCGGTGCGATCGAGGTGATTGCGTGTGACGGCGCGCGTGCCGATCTCGCGATTCGCCGCGACGTTACCGCTGGTGGCGAAGCGAGTGAGTTCCTGCAGTGGTTCCATTTCCGGGTGAGCGGAGCAGAGGACACTGGCGCAGAGCTCAGAATCATCAACGCAGGCGTCACGACCTATCCGGACGGATGGCGCGACTACCGCGCCGTGGCAAGCTGGAACCGCCGCGATTGGGAGCGAATTCCTACACGCTATGACGGGCAAGTTCTGACAATCAGCCTACCGTCCGCACCCGGCCCGTCGTATATCTCTTATTTCGAGCCGTATTCGTGGGAACGTCATTTGGCGCTGTTGGCAGACTGCATCTCACGCGGCGCGCGGCTGCGACGGCTCGGCGCCAGCATTCAAGGACATGACATCGATGCACTTGTTATTGGCCACGGCACGCGACCGGTTTGGGTCATCGCGCGCCAGCATCCTGGCGAAACCATGGCCGAATGGTTTGTCGACGGGATGCTGCAGCGCCTGCTCGACAACGCTGATGCGTCGGCGCAAGCGCTGCGTAACGCGGCGACTTTTTACATCGTTCCCAACATGAATCCGGACGGCTCCGTACTCGGCAATCTGCGCACCAATGCGGCGGGCGCCAATTTGAATCGCGAATGGCTCGAGCCGTCGGTCGAGCGCAGCCCGGAAGTGAAGTGCGTGCGAGATGCGATGCACGCGACCGGGTGCGATGCGTTCTTCGACATCCACGGTGACGAGAATCTGCCGTATGTATTCGTCGCAGGTTGCGAAATGCTGCCCAATTTCACTTCGCAACAGGCCGCGGAGCAGGACGCTTTTGCCGCCGATTTTCGTGCTGCTAGTTCGGATTTTCAAAGTGAGCACGGGTACCACGCCAGCAAGTACAAGGACGACGTGCTGAAGCTTGCGTCGAAGTACGTCGGTCACACCTTCGGCTGCCTATCGCTGACGCTCGAGATGCCGTTCAAGGACAACGCCAACGCGCCCGATCTCCGATTCGGATGGAGCGGCACCCGCAGTGCGCGCCTCGGTGCTGCGATGCTCGATCCGATTCATCAGCATCTCCTGCGCACGGGATCGAGCGCGTGACGGTTGCGGTCGGTTCTCGTCTGACATTGCGCCGCGCGAGGCTGCTCGACCGGCCGCGCATCTACGAGTGGCTGACGCAGTCGGATCTGGTGACGAACACGATGGGTGTGCCGTTTTATCCCGAGCGACCGGTACCGACCCTCGATGAATTTTCGGCCGAGTATGTCAATGCCTATTTCGACGGCACACGGCCGTATGCTGGTCGCATGTTCGTCATTGTTGCCGGCGGCGACGAGATCGGCTGCGTGTCGCACGGTCCAATCGATCTGCTAAACGACGTCGTCGAGCTCGACATCTGGCTGGCCGAGCGGCGTTTGACCAGCCGGGGCCTCGGCTCTGAGGCGCTGGTGCTGTTGGCCGACTGGATGCAAACCAACTATGGCGTCAATCGCTTCCTCGTTCGCCCGTCACGCCGCAACGTGCGAGCGCTGCGTGCGATGCGTCGCGCTGGCTTTCGCGAAACCGATTTGCCAGCATCGGAAGTGATCGAGAAGCTTCGCTTGCCACCCGGTGACTACTCCGATGAAGTGCTGCTGTTTCGCATCTTGCCGGTTTCCACGACAGCCATGGCACCCGATCCCGCACGCATCTACGTTTTTCTGGATAGCGAATTCACGAGTCTGCAGACGCCCGAGCTGATCAGCATCGGCGCAGTGGCGACCGATTCCACGGCGTTCTATGCAGAGGTGCAAGGCTGGAGTCGCGAGCGCTCGAGTGAGTTCGTCAAGGAAATCGTCGTGCCGTTGCTTGACGGTGACGCAGTGCCGCTGCCACTGGCAGCCGAAGCGTTTTCCGCGTGGCTCGACGAGCGCGCTGGACGTGCACCGACCACGATCGTCAGCGACTCAGGCTACGATCGCTGGGCACTGACTGAATTGCTCGGTCGTGAAGACCTGCCGAGCGGGATTGACTGGAAGCGGGTGCCGATTTCTTATGAAGAGATGGATGATGCAACCAAGCAGCTGAACCTGCGCCGTCATCATGCGCTGGACGACGCGAGGGCGCTGCGGCAGTTGGTGATGCATTCGAGCGGTTAAACGTCGAAGATGAGCAAACGTATCCCCGTCAAAAGACAGGGATACGTTTGACTCGATCAGCGGAGCGTCTGACCCAACCGGCCTGCGACACGCTGTGCGTCGTCGACTATCGCAGCATGCTGTAAGTCTGCACCTGCAATCAACCCGCTAGCACTGCTCGCCGCAACCGCAATCTCGTGAGGCATCTGTGCACCCATTGCGCTTTCGGATATGTGCATCAACTGACTCTTCAGTTCGCTATGCACCGACTCCCATATGAACGGCGTTGTAACGTCTGGACGGCGTTCCATCTTGCCGACCAGCGGCCACGCCTTCTTCGGACTCCCACCAAGGCGCAGTCCGTGCCACGGGCTGGATGTGAGCCATGTCTGTACTGAGGGTATCAATGGGCATCGACTTGCGCGCCGCAGGTAGCGTGCGGGCCCATCCGTCTGCCGCGTCGCCGAACTTGGGGATATTTACACCCGCGAGCGAGATCCCGCGCGTCGCGCCGGGTACCATTTCGTCAACCGCGTCACCCGCAGCGCTCGGTGCGCCATTGCTCATGCTTGCGGCAGTCGACTCCGATTCCGATTGTTCTGGGCGATTCCAGAATCCCATGAACGATTTCAAGTTTCGTTGCGTGACGGTCTGCAAACGAGAAACGTCAGGCGAGTAGGGCGTAGCGAGCGCGACGATCTGCGAGACACCCTCATCAATGGCCATTGTCCGTGTCGGTCTGAGCGGATTGATATGGTCCTCATCGCTTACTTCGATCCGCATTGCGCTGGTGCTGGTAGCAGCGAAGCTGCTTGCGCCAAACGAGTCGAGCGGCCAACGCGTCAACAGCGGATCGGCCAGGCGGGCGGCATCAAACGCAGCGGCCAGCGAAGCCATCGTGAGCGTCTCGACTTGCGTAGGTGTTCCGGCTTGGCCCGGTACCCATGCAGCGTCGCCAATGATCTTCAGCGTGCCGACATTGCGCACGCCCGCATACCAATTGCGCAGCGTCACGGTCTCACCAGCACCAAGATCGACGATCAGGTCGTTGCCGGTTTTCATCAGCGCCATCGCGGACTTGGCAATACCGTTGGAGACTTCGAGCACATCGTTGGCAGCCGTGCCAGTGCCGATCACGGTGTCGATTCCATGACCGCGCGCCATCGCGATGCGGTCAATGCCCGTGCTGGTGACGTTCAGCGTGTCATTGCCTGCGCCACCGATAAACACATTGGCACCGCCCGCATCAGTCAGGGTGTCGTTGCCGGCACCACCGTTCAGCACGTTGGCGCCACTATTGCCCGTGATGATGTTGTTGAGAGTGTTGCCGGTGCCGTTGATCGCTGCTGTTCCGGTCAGCGTCAGGTTCTCGACGTTTGCCGCCAGCGTCCAGGTGATCGACGACTTGAACGATATCGGTTCCTTCGTTGGCGAGTTCTGTGATGACATCGCCGGCGTTATCGACGACGATAGATGTCGTTACCTGCCCCACCGAGTAGTGTGTCGACTGCCGGCGCCACCGTTCAGCGTGTCGTTACCCGCGCCGCCCGAAAGCGTATTGGCAGCAGCATTGCCGGTCAGCGCGTTGTTGAGTGTGTTGCCGATGCCGTTGATCGCGGCGGTGCCGGTCAATGTCAGGTTTTCAACGTTTGCGGAAAGCGTGGTCAGGTGACCGACGAATCCACCGGATCGGTACCGTCGCTGGCTGCTTCCGTAACAACGTCACCGGCGTTATCGACGATATAAACGTCGTTGCCCGCGCCGCCGATCATGCGTGTCTGCGCCTGCGCCACCGTTCAATGTGTCGTTACCCGCGCCGCCAGTCAGCACGTTGGCCGCCGCATTGCCAGTCAGCACGTTGTTGAGCGTATTGCCGGTGCCGTTCATCGCCGATGTGCCGGTCAACGTCAGATTTTCGAGATTGGCGCCGAGCGTCCAGCTAATCGAGGCCTGCACGGTGTCGGTGCCTTCGCTCGCAAGTTCAGTTACGACGTCACCGGCGTTGTCAACGACGAAGATGTCGTTACCTGTTCCGCCGATTAGTGTGTCGATGCCGGCGCCGCCGTTCAGCGTGTCGTTGCCGGCACCGCCGTTCAGCACGTTGGCAGCCGCTATTGCCCGTGATGATGTTGTTGAGGGTGTTGCCGGTGCCGTTGATCGCCGCCGTGCCCGTCAGCGTCAGGTTCTCGAGCGTTGCACCAAGCGACATAGGTAATTGACGACTGAACGCTATCGGTTCCTTCGCCCGCAGCTTCAGTAATCACATCGCCAGCGGCATCAACAACGTATATGTCGTCGCCCAGACCGCCGACTAACGCGTCGGCTCCTGCGCCACCGTTCAATGTGTCGTTACCTGCGCCACCGGTCAGCGTATTGGCAGCCGCATTGCCGGTCAGCACGTTGTTGAGCGTGTTGCCGGTGCCGTTGATCGCGGCAGTGCCCGTCAACGTTAGATTTTCAACGTTGGTGCCGAGTGTCCAAGTGATTGCGGACTGGATCGCATCGGTGCCTTCCGCCGCCAGTTCGGTCACGATGTCGCCGGCGACATCGACCACATAAGATGTCGTTGCCAATTCCGCCGATCAGGGTGTCGATCCCCGCTCCACCATTGAGTGTGTCGTTACCGGCACCACCAGTCAGCACGTTGGCGGCGCTGTTGCCGGTCAGGCTGTTGTTCAAGGCGTTGCCGGTGCCGTTGATGGCCGTGGTCCCGGTCAGAGTCAAGTTCTCGACCTCGCTAGCGAGCGTCCAGGTGATCGACGATTGAACGGTGTCGGTGCCTTCGCCCACGAGTTCTGTCGTGATGTCTCCGACGTTGTCAACGACCAAGATGTCGTTTCCTGCGCCACCCATCATTGTGTCGATGCCGGCGCCGCCGTTTAGCGTGTCGTTACCGGCACCGCCGGTCAGCACGTTGGACGCGCTGTTGCCCGTGATGTTGTTGTTTGTGGCGTTGCCCGTTCCATTGATCGCTGCGGTCCCAGTAAGCGTCAAGTTTTCGAGAGTCGCACCGAGCGACATAAGTCATTGACGACTGGACGCTATCTGTTCCTTCGCCCGCGACTTCAGTAATCACATCGCCGGCGGCATCAACGACGTATATGTCGTCGCCGAGACCTCCGACTAACGTGTCGGCGCCAGCGCCACCGTTCAATGTGTCGTTACCCGCGCCACCCGTCAACGTGTTGGCAGCGGCATTGCCGGTCAGCACGTTGTTGAGTGTGTTGCCGGTGCCGTTGATCGCGGCGGTGCCGGTCAATGTCAGGTTTTCAACGTTTACGGAAAGCGTGATGTGACCGAAGAATCCACTCGATCGGTACCGGCACTCGCTGCTTCCGTAACAACGTCACCGGCGTTATCGACGACATAAACGTCGTTGCCCGCGCCGCCGATCATCGTGTCTGCCCCCGCACCACCGTCAAGAAGATTGGCGGCTGCATTACCGGTTAGCGTGTTAGCGAGCGTGTTGCCACTCGCGTTTATGGCCCCGGTTCCAGTCAGCGTCAGATTTTCGACGTTCGTGGCTAACGAGTACGTGACGGTGGACTCGACCGTGTCGGTGCCGCCCGCTGCAGCTTCGCTAACGACGTCGCCCGTACTGTCGACGACGTAGACGTCGTTGCCGATGCCGCCAGTCATCGCGTCCGCCCCGGCAGCGCCGTCGATGCGATTCGCCCCCGAGTTGCCGGTCAACGTGTTGTTCGAAGCATTGCCCGTCACATTGATGGAGGCTGTGCCGGTCAGCACTGCGTTTTCGACATTCGCACTGAGCGTGTAACTGACACTGGCCTCGACGACATCAGTGCCTGCGCCCGCAGCTTCTGTTATGACGTCACCGGCGTTATCGGCGACGTATGTGTCATTTCCTGCGCCACCTTGCATTGCATCGGCACCTGCTCCTCCATCAAGGCGATTGACTGCGGAATTACCGCTGAGAGTGTTGTTCAGCGAGTTGCCAATGCCGTCGATGGCAGCAGCGCCGGTCAGCGTCAGGCTCTCAATATTGGCCGCCCAGCGTCCAACTGACCGATGACTGAATGGTGTCGATGCCTTCAGCACGGCTTCATTCACAACATCGGAAGCCGAGTCCACAACGAACGTGTCGTCGCCCGGTCCGCCCGTAGCCGTATCCGAGCCGAGGCCTCCAACTAGAGTGTCGTTGCCGGCGTCGCCACTGAGTTGATCATTGCCTGCACTACCGAGAAGCTGGTCGTCGCCCGCACCTCCCGAGACCACGTCATCGCCACCCAGCGCATCGATGAAGTCATTGCCGGTCGTTCCAACCAATGTGTCGTTGCCTTGCGTAGGCGTGTTCGGAAGCGCACCGCCCGGTGTGTTCGCATCAATGGCAAGACGGTCCCAAAACGATCCGTCGGAAAACGTGACGCGTGACAGTCCGTCCGAACGCAAGCCGGCGGTCATAAGGAAATGATTCTTGACCGTGATCGTGTCGGTACTTCCGACGATGGCAATCAATAGATCGTTCGCCTGTGCCCCGGTACCTCTCGCAAGGGTCACGTCGGTCGTGAAGATACCCGTGCCGGAAAAATTTAAGATTCCGGTTGCAGCGCCAGACGCAGCGTGATTGTCGATGACATCCTGTCCATCGCCGCGAGCAAAAACGAACGTGGTGCTAGCGCCTTGCGCCGTCAGCAGGTCGTTCCCCGTGCCTCCGGTAAGCGTGTCGTTGGTACCGGTGCCGGTGTGAAGCGTGTCATCGCCGGCATCGCCATACAGGAAGTCTGTGCCGATGCCGCCGTCAATTGTGTCTGCGCCATCACCGCCGACAAGATTGTCGTTGCCGTCTCCACCGAGCAACTGATCATTCCCAGTTCCACCATCTAGAGAGTCATCGCCAGCCCCACCGTTCAGCGTGTCGTTGCCGGTCCCGCCTGAAAGGGTGTTTACAGCGCATTCCCGGTGATGGTGTTGTTGAGCGTATTGCCGGTCGCGTTGATCGCGGTGGCGCCGATGAGGGTTAGGTTTTCTACGTTGGCACCGAGCGAGTAGGTAATGCTCGACTCGACCGTATCTGTTCCCGCGCTCGCGGCTTCGATGACGACATCACTCGCACTGTCGACGACGTAGATGTCGTTCCCTGCGCCCCCGCTCATCGTGTCCGCGCCCGCGCCTCCGTTTAGGCGGTTTGCACCCGAATTGCCGGTCAATGTGTTACTCGCAGCATTACCCGTCGCATCGATGGATGCGGTGCCAGTCAACAGCATGTTTTCGACGTTGACGCCAAGCGTGTAGCTAATACTGGATTCGACCGCGTCTATGCCGCCGCTTACTGCTTCCGTTATGACGTCACTGGCGTTATCGATCACATAAACGTCGTTGTCATCGCCGCCGAGCAAGGTATCCGCGCCGCCACCGCCATCGAGCCTGTCTGCACCACCGGCGCCATTGAGTACGTTGGTTGCAGAATTCCCGAGGAAGATGTTGTTTTCCTGATTGCCCGTGCCGTTAATCGCAGCGGTTCCCGTTAACGTGAGGTTTTCAACAAAGGCGCTCAACACGTAGGACACGTTTGATTCGACGAGGTCGATGCCGGCACTCGATGCCTCAACAATCAGATCTCCGGCGACATCGACGATATAGGTGTCGTTGCCTGTGCCGCCTTGCAGCGTATCGACGCCCGCTCCTCCGATGAGCCGGTCGTTGCCCGCGCCACCGTTCAGTATGTTTGCAGCGCTATTCCCGGTGATTACATTGTCCAAACCATTGCCTGTACCGTTGATTGCAGTTGTTCCGGTCAGGGTCAGGTTCTCGATGTTCGCTGCAAGCGAAAAGGTCACAGATGAAATTGCGTGATCCGTGCCTTCGTTCGCGTGCTCACGCAAGATTTCAGAGGAGTTATCGACGATAAACGTATCGTCGCCTTCGCAGCCGCACATGTCATCGCGACCGGCGCCTCCATCTAAGTAGTCGCTACCCGCGCTACCTTCCAGAAAGTCATCGCCCGCTCCCCCGCTCAACGTGTCTGCCCCAACTAGGCCAACCAGACGGTCAATCGCTGCGGTGCCCACCAAACTGTCATCGTTCGCAGTCCCAAAGCGAGTAACAGCGCGGACTACACTCGCCTCCACATCGCTCGCCGTCCATACCGTACCGTCACTGAACGTGAAGCGTTCGATGCGGTAGTGCACGTCGGGGTACCAACGAATGCGCAGCTCGTCGTCGGAGCACTTGATGCCAATGATGACGTGTACGTCGTCCCGCGTGAGCGTCAGATCGGCGGGCGTAATTCCCGGAAGAAACGAAACGGTGTCCTGACCAGTCACGTGATCGAAATCAACAATTAAGTCCTGGTCGTATCCATGGCCAAACAAGTAGGTATCGTCGCCTGATTCTCCGGACAGGAAGTCATTGCCAGTTGAATCACTAATTAGATCGGCTCCGGATCCGCCAAAGAGCGCGTCATCGCCTGCTTCGCCGTCGAGATCATCATTGCCGGCGCCACCGTATACATAATTGGAATGCGCTGATCCTCGCCGCACATCGTCACCGTGAGTCGAGGGCAAAAAGAACTCAGTTTGACCGGCCAATTTGTTGGCAACATCCGTATACGTCCAGACGGTGCCATCGGCGAATCTGATGACATAGTCTCGCTGTGCATAGGTCAGAGCACCTTGCAGAGTAAGCCGGTCAGTAGAGTTTCTAATACGGAGCTCAATGTCGTTGCCCGTCGAGATGTTGATGGTCCCC
Source organism: uncultured beta proteobacterium (assembly GCA_963807155.1). GTDB lineage: Bacteria > Pseudomonadota > Gammaproteobacteria > Burkholderiales > Burkholderiaceae_F > JACCZX01. Next base: position 234,382 of record CAWEAZ010000031.1, on the reverse strand, counting down.
GTCACTTCGATGTCGCTGGGCGCGATGGTCGACCCGAGGAGAATCTGGCTACGTTGATTGCCCGTAAGGGATATGCTCGTGAGGTCCAGCGGGGACTCACCCACGACATCCCAACCATAACCGCGATCAAAAACGTACGTATCTGAGCCGGTACCCCCCGTTAGATAGTCGCGGGAATTGTCGTTTGAATTGTCCCAGGGAATGGTGCCCGTTCCGGCCAGTCCGTCGGCACCTCCATCCAGTATGTCGTCACCGGCGTCGCCATAGAGATCATCGCCTCCCAAGCCTCCGCGCAACGAATCCGCGCCGTCGCCACCGAAGAGGAAGTCGTTTCCATCGCCGCCGGAAAGCGTGTCAGCGCCGGCTCGGCCGTTCAGCAAATCGTCCCCCGCCCCCGCATCGATTGTTGAGCCAGCGGGTGCGGCATACAGCACGTCGGCACTCGGGGTGCCTAATGTGCCTACTCGCCTTTCGATCTCCGCGACGTCCCAAACAGTTCCGTTCGCAAACGAAACGCCGGTAATCTTGGCACCTTCGGAAATCGTTATTGAATCCGAAGTTCCGATAATCGCGAATGTCAGCTCCGCCCAAGCCTTGGCTGTAACGCGAACATCGCTGGGCAAGACACCTGCCTTAAAAGAGATCGTCGCTTGCGAGAATGCGCCGGATCCGGCTAGATCGGCGCCGTCCCCGCGACCGAACAGGATGGTTCCGCTTCCGGCGCTGTTGCTGTATCCGATAGTGTCGTTACCAGCTCCTCCATCCACTCTATCGTTCAGGCTCATCACTAACGTATCGTCGCCAGCTCCGCCCTCGAGGACATCATCGCTGGCGCCGCGCAACGTATCGTTGCCGACGCCACCTTGGAGAATGTCCCGGAACGAAGTCGCTTGCAGCACGTCGTTACCGCTCGTGCCGACGATGGGGCCGATCGGGTTATTCAACAGATTCCAAATCGTCCCGTCGCTGAAGACCGCACGTTCGACACCATTCGTGCTCTGATCCTGAATCAACAGCGTATCCGTCGAGCCCACCAAGGTAACGGTAAGGTTTCGAGTATCGGCCGTAAGGCGAACATCCTGCGGCCGGACCCCGGCTGCAAAGCGCAACGTGTCATTCCCCATGAATTCGTACGGAGGACTGAAGTCATTTTCTGCCACGGTATCCTGGCCGTAGCCATAACCAAACACATATGTGTCGTCACCCGATCCGCCGACCAACCGATCGCTGCCGGGGCCGCTGTCGATCGTGTCATTCCCTTCAAAGGCTTCGATTTTCTGGCTCAGGGAATTGGCGCAAAAACATCGTTGCCAGCGGTGCCTCTAGTCGCGGGATCCCCGCGCGGAGCCAGCGACTGGATGTATGCACTCGACCAAACGGTTCCATTCGAAAAGCGAATCTGAGTTCGATTGGGCGAGCCCGGGCCCCATGCGTGCCAATCAAGCGTGAACGAGTCGGAACTCCCATTGATTCGGAGCACAGCTGGAGAGATGATGCCGGCGAACGACAGCGTTACCTCACTGGGTAAAGCGCTTACCTGTACCGTGTCCAAGTCGGGAACCTGAGCGCCGTCTCCATGGCGGGGGTCGTATGTGTCGTTGCCAGAACCACGCCTGAACAAATACGTGTCGTTGCCCGCACCTCCGTTGAGAATGTCATCCCCGGCGCCTCCGTCGAGTTGATCGTTGCCAGCTACCCCGCGTACGGTGTCGTTCCCCGCACCGGAGTCGATCGTATCGGCGTTAGACGTCCCTTCCAAAATCTCAGCAAACTGACTCGCTCCAAATTCAATGCGATTCCGCACCTGACCAAGATCCCAGATCGTGCCGTCGGCAAAGATCGCGGCGCCGTGGAAGTTGTCGCGATCGAAATGTTCTTTGCGGACGATGATCGTGTCGCCCGTGTCGCGGATGCGCAGGTAAAGGTCGGCAATGACATTGGAGGCGTTTGGGCCTTTCGATCGGTAGACCTGAATGTCTGCAGGTCGGATCGATTCGCCAAACATAATCGTGCTTCCGCTCACCGTACTGTCCTGCCCATAGCCACGATCAAAGTAGACGGTCAGGGCCGAAGCACCGGCGGCCGCATAGTCGTCTGTCACCAAATCATTGCCGGCGCCGCCATCCATCACGCTGCCCGCGTTGCGGCGTTGTCAACAATTGATCGTCGCCTGGACCACCGGAGAGGTGCGCACCGGGCCCCGCGTCAAGTCGGTCATTCCCGTTTTCGCCGTACAGCAAGTCGGCGAAGAACGCGTACGGGGAGTGGCTGCCGATGAGTTGGTCGTTGCCGTCGCCACCACGGACTACATCTATTGAAGACGTGCCAGTTAGCGTGTCAGCGTTCGCTGTAGCGACGAGCGTTCGAGCCCGCAGGTCATCGGCGTTCCAGACAGTCCCATCGGCAAAGGTCACAAACAAATCGTGGCGGTTGACCTGACGGTTATCGACTATCTCGTCCCATCCCAACAACGATAGGTTATCGACCCCATTTGAATGCGCGAGCTTCAGTCCGTTGAGGTTCGTAACCGTAATGTGTGTGGGCAAAATGCCGGGCGCCATGCGCACGGTGTTGATACCACCACCCGGACGGTATTCCATCTGCACCCGATCCGCGCCCATCCCCACGGCAAAGAGCAGAGTGTCGTCGCCAGCGCCGTCGAGGATGTAATCGTTCCCGGCACCGCCATCTACGGTGTTGTCTCCGAAACGCAGGCTTATAACGTCGTTTCCCGCTCCTGCGGAAATCGTGTCGGCGCCCAGACCGTCGATCAGTTCGTCAAAACCGGCGGTGCCCGTGATGCTGGTGGCGGCGATGCCAGCGTTCCGAATCAGGTGAGCGAGACTCACCTCCGTTCCATCGTCAAACTTCAACGTCGCGCCCAAGCTGCTCTGCGCACGTATGTCAATCGAGATCGAATCGCCAGGCGCGTAATCGAGCCGTAAGTGCGGATCGCCCGTTATCGTGACAACCGAAAACGCGATTTGGCTGGGTGTGATGCCAGGTCCGAACTCGAACGTGCCGGTTCCGAGCGAATAAAACGAAACGATCCGATCGTTCCCGTCGCCTGCCTTAAACCGGTAAGTCGGCGCGTAGCCATCGCGGATAGTGTCGTCGCCGCGTCCTGGGATTACGAGAGCCGGCACGAAGGCATATTCGTTCGGCGGCACGGCGGATATCGCGTTCGCTGCGGAGCTACCTTCAAAGAGAATTTTTTCGGGCTGGATGCTGTTTAGGTACAGCGTCTCGCCATTTGCAAACTCGATTCTGTCTGTCGGTGAGCTGAAAGGGATTCGAAATTGCTGTTGCGATGCCTTTATCTCGACCACGAAGCTACTGCCGCCGGATCGTAAGAAACTCACGTCATCGCGATTCAGTCCGGCGAGCTCATATACGCCGGTGCCGCCCGATTGTCCGTTGGATAAGCGGAATGCTCGACATCGCGATGCGCGTGCCGTCGTCAAGTTCCAGATACTCGATCGATGCTGAAGCCGACGTCGACGCGAGAGCATCTTTGACAATAATTCCTTCGGTTTCTGACCCATTAACTTTGATGCGCAGGTCTGAACCGGACCGTACGAAAGACAAATCGGTTGTGAAGATGCCGGGGCCTACGCGAATCGTGTCGGAACCGCCTGCGTCGCTGATCGTATCCAGGCCATCGCCACGACGGTAGACATAAATATCGTCGGTTGTCGCGGCGTCATCCACCAGCGTGTCGTTACCCTGTCCACCGACGAGTGTGTCGTCACCCTCGTCGCCCCACAGCACGTCATCGCCGCCTCCGCCGTCGAGCCAGTCGTGACCCGTTCCGCCGTCCAAGTAGTCAGACCCCGAAGGCTCGAGCTCCGGGTACGTAAGCACACCATTCACGAACGCTTCTTCGTACAGGTCTCCCATGAGCACATCGTCACCAGCGCCTCCGTATAGCGAGTCGCTCTCGCCACCACCGTGCAACGTGTCGGCGTCGGCGCCGCCCGACAGAACGTCGTTGAATCGCCCACCGATCAACAAATCGGCGCCGCTGCCACCCTCAATGAAGTCTTCGCCGCCGGCGCCGTCGATGCGATCGTTGTCCGCGCCACCGTCGATGATGTCCTTGCCTGCGCCACCTTGAATAATGTCGTCACCGCTGCCGCCATTGATAAAGGCGATGGCTGACGAGCTTGTATTGCCGTCCTTGACCATTTCAGACAGCGGTACACCACCCGATCCCAGATATCGTGTAAACGAAATTCCTCCGCGCGTGATCGTGCCGTTGGAGCGGATGAATTCGAAGTCGGCCGATGAAATGAGGTCGATCGGTCCCGTGGGTGCTGTTGCTCGGTACTGAACTACTTCCAGCGCATCGTTAGGGGCGATATCGGTCGGGGCGATCGGACCTGGCCCCAGCCATTGAAGATGACCGCCCGCACTAGTCTGCGCGTATACGCTGTGAGGAATAGTGATGCCGTCACCGAGTAGGTTTCGACCCGCCGTCACGGTGCCGGTCGCAAACGGCGTGTAATAGAACTCCCAGCGACTGAACGACGGGTTGTACATACCGAGTGAGCCATTGATCGTCTTGGGTATCAAAGTCAGCAGACTGCCCATGTCGGCCAAGGCAGACGGCGTGTAGCCGAGCACCTGGGTAATTCCCCCACCGGCACGCGAGTAAAGCTGAAATTGCGGAGCCGAGTCGTATCGCGCTGAAGAGATGAAGTCGTTATCGGCACCACCGTCGAGGTACATCGTGCCGCCGCGGCCGAACAGGAAGTCGGAGCCGATGCCGCCACTCAAGCGTACGGTTTGTTGCGCCTCGGCGACCGCATCGAAGATTTTCACGTCGACCAAAATGTCGTTACCCGCACCGCCAATGACTTCCGCTTCAGCGTGCGTAGACGCGTCGATCCAATCGTTAGCGCCACCGCCGTCGGCGATCGAGCGGCCCGGTGTAGCGGGGGGCATGAAACCGTTACCCTGCAGGTACCACGCGCGATACACGTCGGAATGCGCACCGCGGATGTAAGTGGCAACCGGTGCTGGGGGCAATGCGGGCGGGTTCAGCGTGTAGCCCAACACCGTGCTGCCTTGAATGCCGATGATGTTGGCCAGGGTCCTGCCGTCGCTCTTGCGAAAGACAGATGCGGTGCGCGTGTCGTCGCCGTCATCGAGCACAGCCATGCGATACAGGCCGTTGTCGGACTCGTACAGTCCTTCACTGACGGTGTTGAAGAACAGGACCGGGGCGCCGTCGATGAATAAGGTGCCGTCGTTGCCGCTATCGCGAAGGGTGTCAACGCCGCGGTTGGCGGCGGACAAACGGTAGGTATCCTGGCCGTCACCGCCTTGTAGCTGATCGTACTCATCGCCACCGGTCAGAAAGTCGTCGCCGTTTCCTCCTATCAGGTGGTCATAGCCTTCCTCGCCTTCGAGCGAGTCGACGCCGTCTCCGCCGAGCAGCAGATCGTTACCGCTGCCGCCGTACAGGATGTCATGCCCGTGGTTGCCCTCCAAGTGGTCGCGATCAGCACCCCCTCTGAGCGTGTCGTTGTCAGCGCCGCCAAACAATTGATCGTCGCCTGTGCCGCCATCGAGCGTGTCGTTGCCTCGCCCGCCCGCCAACACATCATTGCCCGCCTCGCCGTAAAGTTCGTCGGTGCCGTTCGCGGTCTGCGCTGCGTCGTCACCGTCCAGTAGGTCGTTGCCGTCGCCCCCATAGAGTCGATCGTTTCCAACTCCGCCGCGCAGAACGTCATCGTCTGACTCGCCATAGAGTCGATCGTCTCCCGATTGACCGTAGACGATGTCGCTGCCGGACTCGCCGTGCAATTCATCGCCGCCGTCGCCCCCGAACAGGCGATCGTTCCCCTCGCGCGCGTACAGCGTATCGGCCCATAGCGGTGCGACAAATCCGCCCCTGCCCCAGCGTGTGTCGTTCGTCGTCGCAGGATCGTTGACCAGAGGGAACGGTGCAGGAGTGCCGTCGAGATTCGGCAGAGGATTCTGTGTCACATCGCCGTTGAAGCCGGGCATGCCTTGCGTGAAGTTCAGATGCAGATCTCTGAGAAGAACATTCATGAACGACTGCACCGCTGCGGCACCCAATCCCGCCACTGGCGAAGCGACAGCGGCCACGATGATGGCCCAGTTGGTTGAAAGCCGATTCAGCGCCTCGTCCCACGTGGTTGGAAAGAATTGGTTGTTGAATACGCCCACGACTTTGTTGCTGGCTTTGCTGATGGCCACCTTGTACAGGGCGTCGGGTAGCTCGTGAATGGTGTACAGATTGGGATGCGCTTCGTAGTCAGCAATGCGCTTGCCCAAAATTGGCCCACCTAAGGCGCCGAAAAACGCCGCCAGCGTGCCGTCTGAGGTGGCGAGTTGAATGAAGTTGCTCGAGCTGACATTGTTGCTGATCAGCATCGCGTTGTAGACGTTGACGATGCGTTGCCAGGCAGTCAGTTCGGAAGGCGCGGGGTTACTCTCTCCATCTGACTGAACCAAGCGAGCTTCTCGGCAACGAAGTCGCCGCCTTGCGCGACGGTGCTCAGTAGGTTTCCAGGGAACTGAAGGCCGAGGCCGTTATTTGTCCAAGCGCGCTCGGCCGATCTAAACATTTCATCAACGTCGATGTAGCCGGTGTTGTGATTTGTGCCAAGGCTGTTGTTTTCGTCGAGCCGGTTGCGCACCTCCACCAAGCTTTCTTTAGCCACCTCCTGCGACAGGTAGTAAACGCCCGGATACACCGCCGGCGTAATGTTGATGACATTTTGCAGCAGGTAATTGGCGAATATTGCCGTGCCGCCGACACCCTCGGAAAAAGTCGCAATTTGGGCCTGTGTGATGGCTTGTTGATTTCCAGTCATGTTGTACAGCGCCATGTAGTAGCCGCCGCGGTCGTGGCGAGCTAAGTAACTTTGCAAATACGCAATCTCGGATGCAGTTAACTTCAGTAACCCATCCCGCGTAACGGCGCTGGTGTGATCGGTGGCTATGTCGAGTGGCATCAGGTTCTCCGTAGCGTGATAGCGATCCAAAAAGCGGCGTTACCGATTGAAATCTGGATTCCTAAACTCTTTGCCCGGCTTGATAGGCCTCTAGACAATGAACGTGCGCGCCAACGTGCGTGCTGCGTCTACTATTTCCGGCCAGCGCTCCAGATAATCGGGCGATGTACGCGTCTTTGTTCCTTCATCATCTTTCTCTTCCCGCCTGCGTCACCGTCGCTGTTACCGGGCTTAACAAGTACTCCATGACTGTTCGTTCGCCCTGCCTTATCTCTGCGATGACCTGCATGCCAGGGTTCAGCACAAACGGCTGGCCGCGCGCGGTTAGCTGCTGACTGTTGAGTGCAACGATTGCCTTGAAGCCGAGATCAACGGGTGAAGATGCTTTTGCGTCCGCCGTATTTGCCGATGACACATCCGCCGCGATCGTCTTCACCGTTCCTTCCAGCATTCCGTACTTCTGAAACGGATATGCAGCGAGCTTGAGCTTCACCGGCTGGCCCGGTTCGACGAAGCCGATGTCGTCGTGGCCGATGCGTATCTCTGCAATCAGTGGCTCGTCTTTCGGCACGATGGTCAGCAGCACCGTGCCGGGCGCGACGACGGCGCCGATCGTTGTGGTGGCCAGGTCCTTGACGATGCCACCTTGCGGCGCTTTCAATTCCAGCATCGCCTGCCGGTAGCTCTGCTTGGTTGCTTCCTGATCGAGCTTGGCCAACTGTGCTTGCGTCTCCACTCGCTCGTTCTGCAATTGGCTGCGGTACTGGCTGGTCAGGTTGGCAATCTTCTTGTCTTGCCCGGACATTTGCGCTCTGAGGCTCGCGACAGTCCCTTCCTGGCTCTTTAGATCCTGTTGCAGATTGATGGCTTCGCGCCGTTTGTCTTGCACGGCAAGCGGACTGAAGAAACCATCCTTGACGAGCTTGTCGTAGGCGTCGGCTTGCTGTTGGACCAGCGGCGCCGTTGCCGTGAGCTTGTTCAGCGTTTCGGTAGCAGCTCGCAGTTCGGCAGCGATGCGGTCGCGTTGTGAGTTCTCCTGCGCCAGACTGTCTAGATACGATTGACGCCGTGCGCTGCCTTGTGCCTGCACCTGCAGGAATAGTGTTGGGTCTTCACCCTTGCCGAGCGCAAGCGTTTGATTTGCAAGTTCAGCATCGATGCGCCGTAGCGTTAGTCGGCGCAGCTCGATGTCGCCGGCGACGCTCTTGCTGTCAGCGCCTGCCAGTGTGGGATCGAGCCGCACCAGCACTTGGCCGGCAGCAACCAGTCGCCGTCCCGGACCAATATTTCGCGCACGATGCCGCTTTCAGCTGGCTGCACGATCTTCGAATAGGTGCTGGGCACCAATCGGCCTTCGGCCACCGCGACGATGTCAAGCTTGGCGACTAGCGACCAGATCAGCGCGAAAGCAAACAACGCGCATACGGTCCACAGCACGATGCGAGGCGCGCGCGATGGCGGCAACCGCTCGACGAAGGCGAGGGCGTTGCCCAGCCGGGAGATCGGCGACTCGGGCGCAGTATTAGCTTGAACTTGCATCGTTACTCGCTGGTGGATTTGTTAGCAGCAGCTCGATTTGGTGCTCGGAACCGCGGTCAACACTTCGACCTTCGGTCCGAGCCGCACGATCTGATCGACCTTCAAGCTGCGTGGCAGCGCATGCGTGATAAACAGGATCGTCACCCTGCCGTGCAGCGTATTGACCGTCTTGATGAATTCCTCGGCGGTGGCGTTATCGAGATTGGCGATCGCTTCGTCAAAGATCAGGATCTTCGGTCGCTTGAGCAGGGCGCGCGCGATAGCCAGACGTTGCTTCTGCCCGCCGGACAGTCCGGTGCCGCGCTCACCGAGCTCGGTGTCATAGCCGTTCGGCAGCCGCTCGATCACCTCATGAATCTGCGCGACCTTGCAGGCGGTGGTGATCTCTTCGAAGTCAGCGCCAGCGATTGGCGAGCAATAAGTTGTCGCGCACGCTGCCAGAAAACAGAACGGTGTCCTGCGGCACGACGCCGAAATAACTGCGCAACTCGTTGGCCGACAGATGCCGCGCATCGATACCGTCCAGACGAATCGCGCCGTGCGTGGGCAAGTAGAAGCCTTGCAGCAGCTTGGCCAGCGTGCTCTTGCCGCAGCCCGAGGGGCCCATCAGCGCTGTGACCGTGCCGGGCGGAATGCGGAACGCGAGCTTCTCGTACAGCAGCGGCCGGTCCTCGTCATATCGGAACGCGAGCTGCTCGATGACCACATCGCCGCTTTGCGCCGCGAGATCGCGCCGAGGTTGATCGGTGTATGGCTCAACCGGCGCATTCATCAGATCGCCGAGGCGGTCCACTGACAAGCGCGCCTGCTGAAACTGCTGCCACAAGCCGACCAGCCGCAGCATGGGTTGCGACACGCGCTGCGCGAACATCTGAAATGCGACCAACATGCCGATGGTGAACGCGCCACTCGTCGTCATATCGGTGGTCATCACGATCCAGGCGCCGAGCGCCAGGATCAACAGCGTCATGCCTTGTTCGAGCGTGTTGGCGACGGTGTTGTAGGTATTAGCGAGCTGCTTGGTGCGCAGGCCCGATTCGAGCGTGGCGGCGAGCAGCGACCCGTACTTGTCGTTCAGCTGCGGCTCGAGCTGAAGCGACTTGACAGTTTCCATGCCCGCCACGTACTCGGTGACGAACGCCTGATGTCGCGCACCGCGCAGGAACTGTTCGTTGAGCCGGCGCTGAAAGATCGGTGCGACCAGCAGACTCAAAGCGACGATGACGGTCAGGATCGCGAGTACGACCAAGGTCAGCTTCACCGAGTACCAAAACATGATCGCGATGAAGATCAACAGGAACGGCAGATCGAGAATCAGCGTGACTGCTGCGGAGGCGAGGAACTCGCGGATCGTTTCGACACCGTGCAGTCGTGCCGCGATGACGCCGGTGGGTCGATGCGCGAAGTAGGGCATCGGCAATCGCAGCAGATGGTTCCAAACCGCACCACCCAGCACTGCGTCGACGCGGTTGCCGGTAAACAGAATCAGGTATTGGCGCACCCAGCTCAATGCAGCCGAGAACAGCGTGAAGACGCCCATCGCCACTGCCAGAGTGATCAATGTCGACTGCGTGCGATGGACGACCACCTTGTCGATAATCGCTTGCGTGAACAGCGGCAACGCCAGCGCAAGCAGCTGAATGACCAGCGATGCAATCAGGACTTCGCGCCAGATGCCCTTGTGCTTCAGCAGCTCGGGTACGAACCAGCGAAAGCCGAAGCGACGCTCTCGAGTGGTGGCGGCGATTGCATCGGGGTCGGCAACGGCCGGCGCTGCATCGGCGATGGCCAGCGCTTGACCCGTAAAGCGGCGCGCGAAGTCGTCGAGTGGAACTTGGCGCGGAGGGTGTTCGCGTTCGGCTAAAAGTACGGTGGTTTCGCTGGCGGCGAGAACCAGGCCTGCGTGTTGCGAATCGTCGCGACCGTCGCCACGCAGAAACACCGCAACCGGAAATGCCTGCTGCGACAATTCTCGTGCCGAAATCTCTCGCGCGGATACGACGAAGTTGGCCGCCGAAAGCAGCTGACTTAGTTGCGCCGAGCTGTCACCCGCCTGCAGTCGTGCGTGACGGAGTGCATCACTACCGGGAACGGTTCGGCTAAAAAGCGCACAAAGCGCCGGAACGATCCACAACGCCTTGTCTTGCGCAAGATCAATTCTTGCGGGCGGACTGACGTGCGACTTATCGCTCTCAACCGCCATTTTCGATTTCGATCCCCGGACGCTACGTCGTTTGAACTGCCTAGCGCATTTGTGCGAGCAAGCTAACAGTCGCGCGCGTCGGCGGTCAATGGCCGTCGGGCTGTTTACCGTTGCAACAACGAAATCTTTCGGAGTAGGGCATCTCGTCCGATCGGACGAGACGAGTGAATCGGCCCTGTGCGGACCATGAAGGGCAGCAGCTAGTTACTGCAAGTCAGCAGCGTGACGCTTCAGTTGGTCGAGCGTCACCACTTCGAGTGCCTTTTCGTGCGTAGCTGTCAGCAGAACCTGCGGTGCTGCGCCTGCTTCGAAGGCTTCCCTCCAGCGTGCAACGCAAACACACCAGCGGTCGCCGGGCTTTAGTCCCGGAAAACCAAACTCGGGGTGTGGCGTGACCAGATCGTTGCCACTTTGAACGGAGAAGTCGAGAAACTCGCTGCGTGACTTTGACGCATACGGTGTGCGAACCGACATCTTGCGGGCCGGTGTGGCAATAGCCATCGCGATAGAAGCCCGTGACGGGAGAATCGCAACATCCAGTCAACTCGCTGCCGAGAACATTGCGGGCCGACGAGGGTTTGTCTGGGTCGCGCATTGATTAACTCTTGCCGTCGCGGGGAGGGCGCGGCTCGGGCGGCGGCAGCGCTTCAGCGGTGCGCTCAAGCCAGGGCACAAGTTCATCGAGCAATGTCGTTAACGCGCGGCTTAGCGCGGCGACGGCCGCCGGCGCGTTCTCCTGTGCTACTGGCGCCGAAGCGATGAAGCGTTTGCGCTCGACCAGATTGCGTCCGCGGCGTTCGATCTAGCTCTGCGGTCACTTCGATTCGCGCGGTACCCGTGCCGACATCGTGGACGATTTCGTTGACGCCCACACTCAAGATCAATCCTCCCCCGACGCCGCTGCCGAGGCGTGCAACCGATTCGAATAGCTGGCGCGCTTCGAGGCGCGCAGTCAACAAATGCACGACACGTTCGGACGGGCGATCGGTCCAGCTTGCGAATTGATAAAACTGACGCTGCTGCGCGGCCCTTGTGTAGGCCATCGAATAAGTATCTCCGATCGACTCGGACGGCAGCGTGGATGTCAGCAATCGGCGGTCGATCGGCGCCGCACGCGGCTGCACCTTCGGAGACAGATCCTCGAGGCGGTACTGCGCGAGCGCAGTGCCTTCGCCACCGAGGCCGATGCTGAAGCAGCCCGCCACGGATGCTCCCATGCATGCGATGAGCACCCGACGCAAGCTAAGCCTATTCACCGGGCCCTCGCTGCGTTTTACCGGGACCGAGCAGAGCGGCGCGCGGGTCACGCAATTGGTCAAGCAGGCGTGTCATTGCCTCAACGGTGGCCCGCAGCTCGATCACCGCGACGATGAACTGTTCGTCCGTCGACGATGCTACGTCCGATAAGGTGCGCGCGAGCGCGAAGGTCTGCTTCTCGAGCGCGATGGCAGCGTTTGAAACGTCTTTCAACGTCTGGTCAGCCTGCTTGATCGCTGGAGGAAGCTGACTACCCGTGGTTTCGGCCAACTGTGCAAACCGGGTTCCAGCACGCCCGACTTCGATCGCGGCCGAGTTCATCGTGACCAACGTCCTATCGAGATCTTTCATGCGTTGGTTGAGCCCGGCCGTGAGTTCTTTTATGTTCGCCAATGACGATGTCACAGCGGCGCGATTGTCGGCGGTCAACAGCAGATTGATGTTCTCGAGCGTCTCGGCGGCAATATCGCCGATGCGACCGACCTTGCCGGCGATTGCGTCGAAGCTCGATTCGCCTTCGGCGATCACCGGATACGATTGGCCTTCGCCAACCGCGGTCAGTGGTGGACCGGCGGGCTCGGGTGTGATCAGCGTGATGCGCGCGATGCCGGTCACGAAATTACGGACGACGATCGCGACGGTATTGGTGCGTACCGGAGCGCGCCGGTCGGTGCGAATCGTTACGCGCACACGATTGATTTTCTCGGCCAGCAAATCGTAGTCTTCGACGCGACCGATCTTGATGCCGCGCATATCGACGTCGGCGCCGATCTGCAGCCCATCGAGCGGTTGCCGCTCAAAGAAGATTGTGTAGTAGTTGAAATCCCCGCGACCACCTGCGCGATTGAGCCACACTACTGCCGCAATCAGTGCCGCGACCAGCACGATCAACGCGATTCCGACGTAGGTGTACTTGGCTTCCGCTTCCATAGTCGCCGGATTCTACGAGACAGGCTCGCCTTGAGGCTCAATCATCGTCCGTACCGAAAAGTACGACTTGATCCACTCGTTGTCCGAGCGCAGGATCTCCTTCAGTGTGCCGTCGGCGAGTACCTTGCCTTCGCCCAAGACGATGATGCGATCGACCACAGTGAGCAGCGTGTCCAGGTCGTGTGTCACCAGAAACACCGTAATGTCAAGATCGTCGACCAGCGAGCGCACTAACTGATCGAATGCGCGCGCAGTGGTCGGATCAAGTCCGGAGGTCGGTTCGTCCAGAAACAGCACTTCGGGCTCGAGCGCGAGTGCACGCGCGATAGCGGCTCGTTTGCGCATGCCGCCCGACAATTCACTTGGCATTTTTTCCGCCGCGTCGGGTCCGAGACCCGCCTGCGCCAGTCGCAGCTTGATCAGAGGGTCGAGCAGGGCAGCCGGCACCTGCGCGTGTTCGAGCAATGGCACGGCGACGTTCTGCGCAACGGTCATCGAGGAAAACAGCGCGCCGTCCTGAAACATCATGCCGAAGCGGCGGCGCATCGCATTGAGTCGATCTTCGGAGTCTTGCCAAACATCTGTGCCGAGCAGGCGGATTTTTCCTGCGGTCGGGCGTTGCAGACCGATAATCTCGCGCAACAGCACCGACTTTCCGGTCCCGCTGCCGCCGATCAGTGCGGTCAGAGTTCCACGCTCTAAGGTAAAGCTGACGCCATCGTGCACGGTTTGTTCGCCGAAGCGCGTGACGATCGAATCGACTTCAAGGATCGTGTCCGATCGCTCTTTCATATTCCGAGTTCCTGAAAGAACACAGCAAATGCTGCGTCGAGCAGGATCACCGAAACGATGCTTTGCACGACCGTCGAGGTGGTCGCCATTCCGACCGCGCGCGTATCGCGATCGACCGACATTCCCATGCGGCAGCCAATCAGCGCGATCACCAGCGCAAACACCGGCGCCTTGACCAGACCCACCAACGCATGGGAGATATCAAGTCCATCGCGCAGCCGCGCGATGAAGGTAGTGGGCGTGACATCGAGCATCGAATCGGCAACCAGGATGGCGCCGCTCAAGGCTCATCACGTCGCCAACAAATACCAGTAGCGGCATCGAGATCATCAGCGCAATCACTCGCGGCAAAACCAGCACATCCATCGGCGACAGCCCGAGCGTTCGAATCGCATCGGTTTCTTCGGTCAGTTTCATCGCACCGAGCTGCGCGGTAAACGCTGCACCCGAGCGGCCAGCCACGATCACGGCGACGATGATCGGTGCAAATTCTCGAGTCATTCCGATGCCGACGCCATCGACGACGAAAATGTTGGCACCGAACTGTTCCGCCTGAAGTCCGAGCAGATACGTGAAGACGATGCCGATCAGTAATGTGACGAGAGCGACGACAGGAATCGCGTTCAGGCAAACCTGTTCGAACTGCACCGCCAGTTCGCGCACACGCAACGAACGCGGGCGCAACACGCTGTGCGCGACGCCGGCAACGGTTGCACCGAGAAAATTCACGTCGCCTACAAGATCGTGACCGACTTCGATCCCGCGCCGTCCTATCATTTCCACGATGCGCTCGCGGTGATGCTCGGTCGGCGCGCGTGCGGTCTCGAGGCGCTTGCGCACTTGCTCGACGATGCGTAGCTCGTTCTGCGCGAAGCCCGTCAGCTGCGCGCTCGACCGGCCCGCGGATTCCAGATGGTTCAGCAGCGCAAGAGCACCCGCAGAATCGATCTCGCTGACCTTGCTGCCGTCAACAATGACCTTCGCGGGAAGCGTCAGGGCTGACAGTTGTGTCGTGATGCGCTCAAGAAACGACAAGCGCCAGGTGCCGGTCAGTTGAAGGGTTGCAGCATCCGCGCCTTGCGGAATTAAGACAGCGTCAGGGGCGACGCTCGGGTCGCCCTCCGCATCCGCATCGCCGGAGCTCACGCCGCCAGCAATTGCCGCAGCACAAACGGCAGAATGCCACCGTGCTTGTAGTACTCGACCTCAATTGGCGTGTCGATGCGCAGTTTGATCGAAACCTTTTGGGTCTTGCCGTCGGCGCGGTGAATTACGAGCGTCGCATCCTGCTGCGGTTTGATCCCGGTTTCGAGGCCTTCGATATCGAATGTTTCGTTGCCGACAAGCTTCAGCGACTGTGCACTGTCGCTGCCGAGAAACTGCAGAGGCAACACGCCCATACCCACCAGGTTGCTGCGATGAATACGCTCGAAGCTGCGCGCGACGACCGCTTTGACCCCGAGCAATTGCGTACCCTTTGCGGCCCAGTCGCGCGACGATCCGGTGCCGTACTCCTCGCCACCGAACACGACCGTAGGCACGCCGTCTTCGATGTACTTCATCGCCGCGTCGTAAATCGACATCAACTGGTTCGACGGCTGGAACAGCGTAAATCCGCCTTCGATTCTCGAACCGTCGGCCTGCTGCGGAATCATTAAATTTTTGATCCGCACGTTGGCAAACGTGCCACGCATCATCACTTCGTGATTACCGCGACGCGCACCATACGAGTTGAAGTCGGCCTTCAGCACGTTGTTGGCGATCAGCCATTGACCGGCGGGTGACGTGTCTTTGATCGCGCCGGCGGGCGAAATGTGATCGGTGGTAATCGAATCGCCGAAGATACCCAGTGCGCGCGCGCCTTTGACGCCGGTCGATGCCGCACTCGGCAGCATCGTGAAGTCGTCGAAAAACGGCGGCTTCGCGATGTATGTCGACTTCGGCCACGTATACACCTGGCCGGAAACGCTGCCGACCTTGTTCCACAACTCGCCCGGATCGCTCTTCACTTTGGCGTAGTTCGCCTCATACGCTTGCGGGTCCATTGCATATTTCATCAGCGCATAAATCTCGTCCGAGCTCGGCCACACATCGCCCAGCCAGACGTCCTTGCCATGCGAGTTCTTCCCGAGCGGCTCGGTCATCAGGTCTTTCAGCACGGTGCCTGCGATCGCGTACGCCACCACCAGCGGTGGCGATGCGAGGAAGTTCGCCTTTAGATTCGGATGAATGCGTGCTTCGAAGTTTCGGTTTCCCGAAAGCACCGCGGCACATACCAAGTTGTTGCTGATGATCGTCTCGTTGATCTCGGGCGATAGATCACCGGCATTGCCGATACACGTAGTGCAACCGTAAGCCGCCAACGAAAAGCCGAGCTTTTCGAGGTAAGGCAGCAGACCGGTCTTCTGCAGGTAGTCCGTGACAATGCGCGAGCCCGGCGCCAGTGACGTCTTGATGTGCTTTTGCACGGTCAAGTCCCGCCTCGACCGCTTTCTTCGCGAGCAAGCCCGCTGCCAACAGCACGCCCGGGTTACTGGTGTTGGTGCACGACGTGATCGCCGCGATCAATACGTCGCCGTCGGCGATCGCGACGCCAGCGCGCTCGGGTGCCGGCAGAGGCTGCACCAGCGGCCGATTGCCCTTCATCTCGACCACATCGCGCGGCGCGCCTTCCGGAGTCGCCGGCCCGGGGCCCGCACGCACGCCGTTGTCGACGAGCGCAAACCGTTGCGACAGGCGCGCTGCGGGCTGATTGAATCCGTTGTCGAGCACCGGCGCCGAAAATAGCCGCGTGAACTCGCGCTTCACGTTGCCGATCTCGATCCGATCCTGCGGGCGCTTCGGCCCGGCGAGCGACGGCGCAACGGTGCCGAGATCGAGCGACACGACGGACGAGTAGTCGATCGCGCCGACCTTCGGAATACCGAACAATCCCTGTGCGCGGAAGTAGGCTTCGAAAGCCGCGAGTTCGTCGTGTGTGCGGCCCGTGCCTTCGAAGTACGAGATGGTCTTTTCGTCGACGGGGAAAAATCCCATCGTCGCGCCGTATTCGGGTGCCATGTTGCCAATCGTCGCGCGATCGGGCACTGCAAGACTCGCGGTACCTTCACCGAAGAACTCGACGAACTTGCCGACGACTTTGGCTTTGCGCAGCAGCTCGGTAATCGACAACACGAGGTCGGTCGCGGTCACGCCTTCGCGCAGCTTTCCCTTCAGATGCACACCGACGACGTCGGGCGTCAGGAAGTAGACCGGCTGACCGAGCATGCCTGCTTCGGCTTCGATCCCGCCAACCCCCCAACCGACGACTCCGATGCCGTTGATCATCGTCGTGTGACTGTCGGTGCCGACCAGCGTGTCGGGGTAGTAGATGCCGTCCTTCTTGTACACGCCGCGCGCGAGATATTCGAGATTGATCTGATGGACGATGCCGAAGCCGGGTGGCACGACGCCGAACGTGTCGAACGCTTGCATGCCCCACTTCATAAACTCGTAACGCTCACGATTGCGCTGAAACTCGAGTTTCATGTTCAGATCGAGCGCGTCTTTGGTGCCGTAGTGATCAACCATTACCGAGTGATCGACGACCAGATCGACGGGTACCAGCGGCTCGATCGTCTTGGCGTTCTTGCCCATCGTGGCGGCCACATTTCGCATTGCGGCCAAGTCTGCGAGCAGCGGAACGCCAGTGAAGTCCTGCAGCACGACACGCGCGACGACGAAAGGAATCTCGTCGGTGCGGCTCGCGCCAGGCTTCCAGCTTGCAAGTTGGCGCACGTGCTCCTCGGTGACTTTGACACCGTCGCAGTTGCGCAGCACCGATTCGAGAACGATGCGAATCGACACCGGAAGGCGAGAGACCTTGCCGATTCCTGCGGCCTCAAGTGCCGCCAGGTTGTAGAACTTGCCCCGCTTCGGCCCGACGTTGAATTCTTGCAGTGAGTTGAACAGGTTGTGTGCCATGAGTGACCTCAGATAACCATTGAGTCGACGAACTCGTGCACCGGCGTCGCCGCTAGACGCTTGGAGTCCATGCACAGCTCGAGAATCGCATCGGCCTGCTTGGCAGGAAACACGCGCGCCAGGTTCGTCTTGAATTTGGAAACGAGCAACGGCATGCCTTCTTTACGCCGCCGCTTGTGCCCAATCGGATACTCGACGACTACTTCCTTCAGTTTTGTGCCGTTCGCAAGCTCGACCGTCAGTGCGTTCGCGATAGAACGCTTGCTCGGGTCGAGATAGTCCTTTGTGAATTGCTTGTCCTCGACACACACGATCTTGTCGCGCAATGCATCGATGCGCGGATCGGAAGCAACGTCGTCTTCGTAATCTTCAGCGGTCAAGCGCCCGAAGATCAGCGGCACCGCGACCATGTATTGGATGCAGTGGTCTCGATCTGCAGGATTATCGAGCGGGCCTTTCTTGTCGATGATCCGAATGCACGCTTCGTGCGTGCGAATCGTGATTTTCTTGATATCGGCAGCTGTCTTGCCGAGCTTGTTTAGCTGGCCATGCAACGTCATGGCCGCTTCGACCGCGGTCTGCGAATGAAACTCGGCGGGAAACGAAATCTTGAACAGGATGTGTTCCATCACATACGAGCCGTAAGGACGCTGGAATGTGAAGGGCTTTCCTTTGAACAGCACGTCGTAAAAGCCCCAGGTCTTGGCCGACAGCACGGACGGGTATCCCATCTCACCGGTTTTCGCGATCAATGCAAGGCGCACCGCCCGCGAGGTGGCGTCACCCGCAGCCCAACTTTTGCGCGATCCTGTGTTCGGCGAATGTCGATACGTGCGCAGCGACTGGCCATCGACCCACGCCAGTGACACGGCGTTAATGATTTCGTCGCGCGTGAGACCGAGCATCTGCGCAACGACCGCGGTCGATGCCACCTTGACCAGCACCACGTGATCAAGACCGACTTTGTTAAACGAGTTTTCGAGCGCGATGCACCCTTGGATCTCGTGTGCCTTGATCATCGCGGTCAACACGTCGTTGACGGTCAACGGCGGCTTGCCGGACACGGCTGCGTTACGTGACAGCCAGTCAGCGGTGGCCAGAATACCTCCCAGGTTGTCGGAAGGGTGCCCCCATTCCGCGGCGAGCCACGTGTCGTTAAAGTCAAGCCAGCGAATCATCGTGCCGATGTCGAACGCGGCTTTGACGGGATCGAGCTGAAACTGCGTGCCGGGCACCTTGGCGCCGTTCGGCACGACGGTGCCTTGCACGATCGGACCCAGCATCTTGGTGCATGCAGGGAACTCGAGCGCTTCGAACCCGCATCCGAGCGTATCCATCAGGCAATAGCGCGCCGTTTCGTAAGCGTCCTTGCTCTTAACTTTGTACTTCGTGACGTAGTCGACAATGTCGACCAGTACTCTGTCGGGCTTCGGGCGAACGTTGCTGATGTGGCTACTCATTGCGAAAGCAAGTTATTTTTTTGATTGTGTTTTGCCGTCAGCACGGTCAGAAGGCTTCTTCAGTCTGCAAGTGATCGGTTCGGACAGCAGCGGATCAAACGTGAGCTGGCCCTCGTCACCGTTGCTGTGCCAGACGACCTTGCCATCCTTGCTCACGTAACGAGAGCCGGAGACGGTGGGTGTTGGCGCCACTTCCACACGGCTTCCGATGTAAGTCAGTTGCGCAGCGCCCTCAGGGCGCCGCGGGTGTGCGTTGAAACGCAGAATCCGTCCGTTGTCGCACAGCCAATCGGTTGTGAAGCTGCGCGAAGGCGCGGTGTTGCTCGCCTGAGCCACCGGTGACAAGAGCAAGATCGCAAACGCGATCGGCGCGATTCTCATTGCCGTTTCTCAATCGGTACGAATTTCAGATCTTCAGGCCCGACGTAGTTCGCACTCGGCCGAATGATCTTGTTATCGATGCGCTGTTCGATTACGTGCGCGCTCCACCCGCTGGTGCGCGAAATAACGAACAGCGGGGTGAACATCGCAGTCGGTACCCCCATCATGTGATAGCTGGTGGCGCTGTACCAGTCCAGATTCGGAAACATCTTCTTCTCGCGCATCATCACCTGCTCGACGCGCGCCGAGATGTCGAACAGTTTCATGTTGCCGGCGTCGGCCGACAGCGCGCGCGCCACTTCCTTGATCACTTCGTTGCGCGGATCGGCGATCGTGTAAACAGGGTGTCCAAATCCGATGATCACCTGCTTGTCGGCGACGCGCTTGACGATGTCCTGCTCAGCGTCGGCGGGATTGTCGTAACGGCCGATCGTGTCGAACGCGAATTCGTTGGCGCCACCATGCTTCGGGCCTTTTAGCGCGCCGATCGCGGCGGTGATCGCCGAGTACATATCGCTGCCGGTTCCGGCCACGACGCGCGCGGTAAACGTCGACGCGTTGAACTCGTGTTCGGCGTACAAGTTAAGCGACGTGTGCATCGACCGTATCCATAACTCCGATGGCGGGCGTCCATGAAGCAGGTGCAGGAAGTGCCCTCCAATTGAATCGTCGTCGGTTTCGACGTCGATGCGACGGCCCGAGTGCGAGAAGTGGTACCAATAAAGCAGCAGCGAGCCGAACGACGCCATCAAACGGTCGGCAATGTCGCGCGCCTCGGCGAGCTTGTGATCCGGCCCTTCGGGCAACACAGAGCCGAGCGCCGAGCAAGCAGTCCGCATCACATCCATCGGATGCGTATTTGCCGGCACCGCTTCGAGCACGCGTTGGACGGCGGCCGGGATTGCACGCAGGCTCTTAAGCTTGCGCTTGTAGGCGTTGAGTTCGGATGACGTGGGCAGCTTTCCGTGCACCAGCAAGTAGGCGATCTCTTCGAATTCGCAGCGCGCTGCGATGTCGAGAATGTCGTAACCGCGATAGTGCAGGTCGTTGCCCGTGCGGCCCACGGTGCACAAAGCCGTGTTGCCCGCGACGACACCGGATAGCGCGACCGACTTTTTGGGCTTCAAAGCAGCGACACCGGGAGCAGAAGCAGGAGCGTCGTTCATCGCGAGTTTCCTACCCGAGAAGCTGCGCAACGCCATCGCGCTCTTCGAGCAGCTCTTTTAACGTCGCGTCCATTTTCTGCCGCGAAAAGTCGTCTATCTCAAGCCCCTTGACGACTTCATACGAGCCGTTCGTGCACACGCATGGAACCCCATAGATCACGTCCTGTGGAATTGCATAACTACCGTCGGACGCCACGCCCATCGTCACCCAACGCCCGGCGGTCCCGGACACCCAGTCGCGCACATGATCGATCGCCGCATTGGCGGCCGACGCTGCCGACGATAGGCCGCGCGCTTCGATGATCGCGGCACCGCGCTTGCCGACCGTCGGAATGTAGGTGTCGCGATACCACGCTTCATCGATCAATGCTTTGGCGGGCTTGCCTTCGACCGTCGCGAATCTCAGGTCCGGATACATCGTTGGCGAGTGGTTGCCCCACACGATCAGTTTCTCGATCGACGACACTGGCTTAGCGGTCTTCGCTGCCAATTGCGACAGCGCTCGATTGTGATCAAGTCGCATCATCGCGGTAAAGCTCGTTTTCGGGAGCGACGGCGCCGATTTCATTGCGATGTAAGCGTTGGTGTTGGCAGGATTACCGACGACTAGCACCTTGACGCTGCGCTTGGCCGATCGATCGAGCGCCTTGCCCTGCGCCGTGAAGATCTGGGCATTCGCAGCCAGCAGATCCTTGCGCTCCATGCCGGGGCCGCGCGGCCTAGCACCGACCAGCAGCGCCATATCGATGTCCTTGAACGCGTTACCCGGATCGCTGTGTGCCTGCATGGCCGCAAGCAACGGAAAGGCGCAATCGTCGAGTTCCATCATGACGCCCTTGAGCGCCTTCTGCGCTTTTTCGTCCGGAATCTCGAGCAATTGCAGATCGATCGGTTGGTCCTTGCCGAGCATCTCCCCGGACGCAATGCGAAACAGCAGCGAGTAGCCGATCTGCCCGGCGGCGCCCGTAACGGCGACACGAACAGGAGCTTTAGTCATGATCGTGTTCTCCGATGGAATCGTTGTTCAGCATTCAGTGGCCATGAGCCAGCGGGAGAAGCGGGGCGGCGAGCAGTCTACTGCAAAAGAACCGATTGGCACGCCTAGTCTTATATAAGATAGATGATGATATTGTAAGGCTCTTTGTGGTGAAATGGAAAGATGTCTACGCGTCCCGAAGGAAGCAGATCCTGCCGGTCAGGCCGCTGTCTATGCGCCGCTATACCGGCAAATCAAGGACTTGATCGTTCAAGGGCTGCAGCGCGGGGAGTGGAAGCCGGGCGAGATGATTCCGAGCGAGATCGACCTCGCTGCTCGATTTCAAGTCAGTCAGGGCACGGTGCGCAAGGCGGTCGATGAGCTGTCGACCGAAAATCTGCTGGTGCGTCGGCAGGGCAAGGGTACGTTCGTCGCCACGCATCACGAGCCGCGCGCGCAATTTCGATTTTTGCGTGTGGTTCCCGACGATCATGAGCCGACACCCGCGACGAGTAGCTACCTCGACTGCAAGCGCACTCGCGCAACCGGAGAGATCGCGCGTCACCTCGCAGTCCGGCCGAGCGATCCGGTCGTGTACTTGCGCCGGCTGCTGAGCTTCGAAGGCACGCCGATCGTGCTTGATGAAATTTGGCTGCCGGGCAATCTGTTCAAGAAGCTGACGGCTGAGCGGCTCGCCGAATACACAGGACCGCTGTACGGCCTGTTTGAAACCGAATTCGGAACGCGCATGATCCGCGCCGATGAACGGATCCGGGCCGTTGCCGCAACGGCCGACGCGGCCAGACATTTGAAGGTCGCCTCACTGGTTCGCCGCTGCTGTTGGTCGAGCGCGTCTCTTACACGTACGGTGAGCGTCCGGTCGAAGTTCGGCGCGGGCTTTCGGTGACGGAGCGGTATCACTATCGCAACACCTTGAACTAACCTGGCGCGCCACCGATTTGGTTCAGTGCAGCAATTCAGTCAGAATACTGGTCGCGAAGCTTTCTAAAACTTACGGCCATCGATGAGCAGCTTCACCGCAGAAAAACAGCCACGGCCGAAGTTTCGCAACCTTAGCTTTCCGCTGCTGCTGACGTATCGGCTGCCTCTGCCCGGTGTGGTGTCGATCATGCACCGGATCAGCGGAGCGGCGCTGTTTCTGATGTTGCCGCTCCTCCTTTGGTTGTTCGACTTGAGCTTGATGTCGGAGCTGAGCTTTGAGCGGCTGCGTGGCATCACGCGCCAATTTCTTCTTCAAGTTGTTGCTGGTGCTTTTGATCTGGGGTTTCCTTCATCACCTCGTGGCCGGTATTCGGTATCTACTGCTCGATCTGCATATCGGCATTGACCTGAAATCGGCGCGCGCGAGCGCAATCGCTGTGTACGCGATCAGCCTGCCGCTGACTTTTCTCGCGGCTTTGAAGGTATTCGGGGTTTTCTGATGGGGCGCGCAGTGTCCGGAATCGGCTCCAAACGCCTCGTCGTCGGTGCCCATTACGGGCTGGCGGGCTTTATCGGCCAGCGAGTGACGTCGATCGTATTGACGCTGTGGATATTGTTGGTCGGCATCAGCGTGCTGTTCGGTCCGCTGTCTTATGACACGTGGGCCGCGTTGTTTGCGCCGCTGTGGATGAAGGTAATCACGCTGATAGCACTCTTCTCGCTGCTGTACCACGCTTGGATCGGCATGCGAAACATCTGGATGGATTACATCACGCCGGTGTGGGCTCGGCTGTCTTTGGAAACCATCACGGTGCTTTGGCTAGTCGCTTGCGGCATATGGTCGGTTCAAATTCTGTGGCGAGTGTGAGCGTGCCGGCGACCTCGACCATTCCACGCCGTCGGTTCGACGCTGTCATCGTCGGCGCCGGCGGTGCGGGCATGCGTTGTTCATTGCAGCTCGCGAATGCGGGCCTGAACGTGGCGGTGCTGTCCAAGGTGTTTCCGACGCGTTCGCATACCGTGGCTGCGCAGGGCGGCATCGGCGCGGCGCTCGGCAACATGACCGAAGACCACTGGCTCTGGCACATGTTCGATACCGTCAAGGGCTCGGACTACCTCGGCGACCAGGATGCGATCGAGTTCATGTGCCGCGAAGCGCCGCACGTCGTCTACGAGCTCGAGCATTTCGGCATGCCGTTCGATCGCAATGCGGACGGCACGATTTACCAGCGCCCGTTCGGCGGCCACATCGGCCCATTTCGGCGAGAAGCCGGTGCCACGCGCCTGCGCGGCCGCCGACCGCACTGGCCACGCGATGCTGCATACGCTGTACCAACGCAACGTCGCGTCGCGCACGCACTTTTTCGTCGAGTGGATGGCGCTCGATCTGATTCGCAACGCCGACGGCGAGGTCGTCGGAGTTATAGCGCTTGAGATGGAAACCGGCGAGCCGATGATTTTCGAATCCAAGGTGACCGTGCTGGCGACTGGCGGGGCCGGACGAATCTTCGAGGCATCGACCAACGCCTACATCTGCACCGGCGATGGGCTTGGGCTCGCGGCGCGGGCCGGATTGCCGCTCGAGGATATGGAGTTCTGGCAATTTCACCCGAGCGCGGTGGCCGGCGTCGGCGTGCTGATCACTGAGGGTGTACGAGGCGAGGGCGGAATCTTGCTGAACTGCAACGGCGAGCGGTTCATGGAGCGCTATGCACCGACGCAGAAAGATCTTGCGCCGCGCGACTTCGTTTCGCGCTCGATGGACCAGGAGATCAAGGAAGGTCGCGGCTGCGGGCCCAACAAGGATTACGTGTTGCTGAAGCTCGATCACCTCGGCGCGGAAACGATCATGAAGCGGCTGCCGTCGATCCGCGAAATCGCCATGAAGTTTGCGAATGTCGACCCGATCAAGGAGCCGATTCCGGTCGTCCCGACAATTCACTATCAAATGGGCGGCATTCCGACCAACTACTTCGGACAGGTTGTCGCACCCCATGCCGGCAACCCGAATGCCGTCGTCGACGGGTTGTATGCAATTGGCGAATGCGCGTGCGTCAGCGTGCACGGCGCCAATCGATTGGGCACCAACTCGCTGCTCGATCTTTTGGTGTTCGGACGCGCCGCGGGTAAACACATCGTCGAGCACAAAGTCGGTGCGAATGGCCACAAGAGCTTTCCAGAAGACGCTGGTGCGGCGACGGTCGCGCGACTGGCAGCGCTCGATGCTTCCACCAGCGGAGAGCGCGTGCAGGATGTCGCGAACGATATTCGCCGAACGATGCAGGCGCACTGCGGCGTGTTTCGTACCGGACCGCTTTTGGAAGAGGGCGTGCGCAAGATCACGGCGCTCGAAGAACGCGCACGCCACGTCTTTATCGACGACAAATCGAAGATCTTCAACACCGCGCGCATCGAGGCGCTCGAGCTCGAAAACCTGGTCGAGACTGCCAAGGCGACGATCGTCTCTGCGGCGGCACGCACCGAAAGCCGCGGCGCGCACTCGCGCGATGATTATCCGGAGCGCGACGATGTGCACTGGCTCAAGCACACCTTGCACTACTCACACGGCAACCGCGTCGATTACAAGCCGGTGAACATGAAGCCACTGAGCGTCGACACGTTCGAACCGAAGCCCAGGACGTTTTAGGAACGGGACAGACAATGACTTCCAGCATTGCAGCCGAACCTTCGGCCCCAGCGACAGCGACCGAAACCGGGTTGCGCACCGTCCAGTTTGAGATTTACCGCTACGACCCGGACAAGGACACGCAGCCGCGGATGCAAAAGCTGCAGGTGACGCTGCAGCCCTTTGACCGCATGCTGCTCGATGCGCTGATTCGCATCAAGGCCGAGGTAGACGACAGTTTGTCGCTGCGCCGCAGTTGCCGCGAAGGCGTGTGCGGCTCCGACGCCATGAACATCAACGGCAAGAACGGGCTTGCATGCGTGACCAACATGCGCGACCTGAAGGAGCCGATCGTTTTGCGGCCGATACCCGGCCTGCCGGTGATCCGCGACCTGATCGTCGACATGTCGCAGTTTTTCAAGCAGTACGAGTCCATTAAGCCCTACTTGATCAACGACGAGCCGCCGCCTGAAAAAGAACGTCTGCAGTCGCCGGCTGAGCGCGAGGAATTGAATGGCCTGTACGAGTGCATCCTGTGCGCATGCTGCTCGACCGCGTGCCCGTCGTTCTGGTGGAATCCCGACAAATTTGTCGGGCCAGCCGGTTTGTTGCAGGCGTATCGCTTCATTGCCGATTCGCGGGACCAGGCGACTAACGAGCGGCTCGATAACCTGAATGATCCTTATCGCCTCTTCCGCTGCCACACGATCATGAATTGTGTCGACGTGTGCCCGAAGCATCTGAATCCGACGCTGGCGATCGGCAAGATCAAAGAGTTACTGGTGCGGAGAGCGGTGTGATTGCGGACGCTGGAGCGTTGCCATTGGCTCGCAGACGTCTGCGCTGGCGCGCACGCCGCGGCTTGCTCGAAAACGACGTGATCATCACGCGCTTTCTCGAACGCCACGGCGATCAGATGACCAGTGATGAAATGGTCTCGTTCGAGGCATTGCTCGACCTTCCCGAAAACGAATTGCTCGATTTACTTCTGGCGCGCTGCGAGTTGCCTGCCGCGCTCGATATTCCCGACGTGCGCGAGATGCTGGACCGGCTACGCGCCAGCTGAAACTAATCAGGACGGAGATCATGGCGCTCGATTCCTCGAACAAAAAGGCCACGCTGACGTTTTCCGACGGAGCGGCACCGCTCGAGTTGCCGATTTACCAGGGCACGATCGGCCCTGAGGTCATCGACATACGCCAGCTGTACGCAAAGACCGGCAAGTTCACGTACGACCCGGGTTTCATGTCAACCGCGGCGTGCGCGTCGTCGATCACTTACATCGACGGCGATAAGGGTGAGCTGCTGTATCGCGGCTATCCGATCGAGCAACTGGCGACGCAGTGCGACTACCTGGAGACGTGCTATCTGCTGCTGTATGGCGAGCTGCCGACCCCCGCGCAGAAGGAGCAGTTCGACAAGACGGTCAGGTACCACACGATGGTCAACGAGCAGATGCAATTTTTTCTGCGCGGATTCCGGCGTGACGCGCATCCGATGGCGGTGATGACCGGCCTTGTAGGTGCGATGTCGGCGTTTTACCCGGACTCGATGAACCTGAACGATCCGCACCAGAGAGAAATCTCGGCGCACCGGCTGATCGCAAAAATGCCGACGCTGGTCGCGATGGCCTACAAGTACACCGTTGGCCAGCCGTACGTTTATCCCCGCAACGACCTGACGTACGCGGCGAATTTCATGAGGATGATGTTTGCAACGCCTTGCGAGGAATACAAAGTCAACGACGTGCTGGTGCGAGCGATGGAACGTATTTTTATCCTGCATGCGGACCACGAGCAGAATGCTTCGACATCGACGGTGCGGCTGTGCGCTTCGTCGGGTACGAATCCGTTCGCCGCGATCGCGGCCGGCGTCGCCTGTCTGTGGGGGCCCGCGCATGGCGGGGCCAATGAGGCCGCGCTCGGCATGTTGTACGACCTCCAGCGCAACGGCGGCGTCGCCAAGATCGGCGAGTTCATTGCCAAGGTGAAGGACAAGAACTCCGAGGTTCGGCTGATGGGCTTCGGCCACCGGGTCTACAAAAACTACGATCCGCGCGCCAAGTTGATGCGCGAGACGTGTCACGAGGTGCTGAACGAGCTGGGCCTGCAGGATGATCCGCTGTTCAAGCTCGCAATGGCGCTCGAGAAAATCGCGCTCGAAGACGACTACTTCGTCAGTCGCAAGCTGTATCCAAACGTCGACTACTACTCGGGCATCGTGCAGAAAGCGATCGGCATTCCGGTGCCGCTGTTCACCGCGGTCTTTGCACTGGCGCGCACGGTCGGCTGGATCGCGCAGCTAAATGAAATGATCGCCGATCCCGAATACAAGATCGGCAGGCCGCGGCAACTGTTCGTCGGAGCGACGCGGCGCGACGTGAAGCCGATCGAGATGCGGAAGGCCGCGTAGTTAGACTTTTCTCGCCTGCAGCGGCTTTGCCTTGGTTGTAATCGGCTCGAAGCCGATACGTTCGTACTCGGCAATCACCTGCGCGCCCAGTAGCAGGACGATCGCGCCGATCTCGACGCTCAACAGCACCGCAATCGATGTCGTCAGCGAGCCGTAGACGACCTGAATCTGCGATATGGTGGAGTAGTACCAGACCAGGATGTGCCGGGTGATTTCCCACAGAATCGCCGCGGCCGTGCCGCCGATCAAAGCGTGACGCCACGACAATCGCCCAACAGGCATCACCATGTAGATCGCGGTCAACAGCAGGATTTCTCCGCCGACGCCGATCAGATACAACAGCTTCGCCGAGAACTCGTCAAGCGGGCGAGACTCTCCGAGGATGACCACCGCATGCGTCCCCAATCGGCCCAACGCGCCCGATACGACGGTGATGATCATCAACCCAACGGCGAGCGACAGGATGAACAGGTACGGCATCACGGCCGAGGTCAGAAAGTGACGCCGCCGAACGCTGACGCGATGAAAGAAAATGACCGACATCGCGTTTTCAAGCACAGTGAACGCGAGCGTGCTGAAAAAAAGCATCAATACCAGCAGCAGCCAGCCGACGAGCTCACGGTGCATCAAGAAGTTGCGCAGTTCGCCGACCAATGCGCCCGATTGGCCGGGAACGACAAATTCAAGATAGGTACCGATCGAACTGAGGACCTGCGCCTCGTCGAAAATATGCGTGAGCGCTAGCACGACGAGGATCAGCAGCGGCACCAGCGATAGCAGCGCGTAGTAGGCAACCGCGCCCGCCAGCAACAATCCCTGGTTGGCGCGAAACTGTTTGAGCACCGCAAGCGAGAAGTCGATCGGATGCCGGAGCGCCTTCCTCGCATTGGTTGCGAACTTTCGCATCGCCGCACTTTAGCGCGGCTGACGGTGCTTGGTGCAGCTGCTTCGGCGCTAGTTGAGGTTGGCCTTTGCGCCCAGGGTCATGTTTCTCCAGTCGATCTTGCGCGTCACGATCATCGCAGCCGCGAGCACCCCGAACAGCAGCACGCTGCCCATCAGCAACGCGGTACCTTCGGCAATCAAAATCGAGTAGATCGTCGCGTACATCGCGGCTAGCGCCACCCCAAACCCGAGGGCTCGCGCCCTATCGGCAAGCACGTAGCTCAGGTAGTACGTGATAAGCGAGGTACACGCCGAGGCGGCAATTGAATAGGCGAGGCCGAATGCGATGTGTTCAGACAAGCTCAATAACAACAGGAAAAAGATTACGAGCGCCAGGCCGACGAACCCGTATTGCAACGGATGCGCATTCAGTGAGCGCAGCGTATCGAACAGAAACATCGCTCCGAACACGAGGACAATGATCAGCACGCCGTGCTTGGTCGAGCGCTCGGCGAGCAGGTAGGTATTGACGGCCTCGATGAAGTCGATTTCGAACGTATCGACGCGAGCTGCGTGTTGCGACCGATCGGTTCGAGTTTGCGACGCAAGATGTCGCACCTGTTGCTGTACATCGGATGCAAGCGCCGAAATCACCCATTGTGCGGAAAACCCGTTGCGCGCTGACGGTGCGATCGCGCGGCAAATAGCTGCCGCCGAAATGCGGATCAGGCCATGCCGATTTGACGGTGACGACGCTCGTCGTGGCAGTCGGCGAAAACGACAACCGCTCCGTTCCCGCCAATTCCAGCTTGATCGAAAAGCGCGTGGGCCCATCGGGCGTCTGCGTTAGTGGCACGTGCAGGCCCGCGGCAAGCATCGGTAACTGCGTGCCTTCGCGAAACTTCAAGGCTTGACCATTCAAGTTGATGGCCGGTGTGCCACGCAACCCGCGGACGTCGGAAATCGGCAGGACCAAGCGCGGTTCGGCCCACACGATCCGACGCCCCTCGGCCGAAGGTTTCACGTGGCCGCGGTCTGGCCAGCTCATCGCGCCATTGATCAGCATCGTCGATTCGAACGTGCGCACCCGATGAATACCCCGATAGCGATCGTTCTTGACCGTCACCTCGGCTGTCGCCTGCGCCTGGTCGGCAAACCACACCAGGCTCTTCGATTCGCTCATCGGCGTTACACGCACGCGATTGGCTGCATCGAAGGTCTGCTCGGACCACTGCTCCACGTACGGCCATACAAAGAAAGGCAATCCAACGGTTTGTGGCCCAGCAAAACTTGCTTGCACGCTTGCAATGGCCTCGGTCCGCCGCGACGCGCGTTCGGCGATCAGTCCTTCGATCATGCCTAACGGGATCAGCATCAGGATCGCAAGCGCGCAAATGACGACAGACTTCAGGAAGAGCGAGTTGCGCGGCGGTTTGAACACGAGAAGCTCCGTCGAACGTAGGAGCTTCAATAGTTGCGGTGTCCGCGTGAAAATTCGCGGAACCGAAGGTGAACCAAGTGTGAAGCTAGCGCAGCTCGGCGTTCAACGCCTGCAGCGCCGCGGCGCCGGGGCAGAGGTCAGTTTCGGTCAGCTTGTTCAGCGGCGTCGCGGAAGTCGCGAGGTGTTCGTGCAGATCGTCGGCGTCGGGATCGATGTACAGCAATCCGGTCACGATCTCGCCGCGCGCCTGATGCACTTGAATATGGTTAATCGCGGCCAGACGATCGCCAGCGTCGTAGGTGTCATCGAGCTTGCGCAACCGCAGGCGGCTGCCGTCGTGTTGCACGACTTCAAAGACCTCACCCGGCGCATAGTCGGCGCCGATCGCCTCACGTTGCGGCATGAAGTCGAGGCGATTGACCGCGTCGTTGTGCTCGCGTACGTAGTCGTAACTCTTGGTGCTGCCCGGATGATTGTTGAACGCGACACAGGGACTTAAAACGTCGATCAAGGCTGCGCCGCGATGGCTCAACGCGCCCCTGATCAACGGCACCAGCTGATCCTTGTCGCCGGAAAAGCTGCGCGCGACGTAGGTCACGCCGAGTTGCAGCGCGATGGCGACCATGTCGATCGGTGCATCTCGATTGACTGCGCCGCGCTTGGATTTCGAACCTTGATCGGCTGTCGCCGAAAATTGGCCCTTGGTAAGGCCGTACACGCCGTTGTTCTCGACGATGTACGTCATGTTGACGCCGCGGCGGATCAGATGCGCGAACTGGCCGAGCCCGATCGATGCCGAGTCGCCGTCGCCGGAGACGCCCAGGTAAAGCAAATCGCGATTTGCGAGGTTGGCACCCGTTAAGACCGACGGCATGCGCCCGTGCACCGAGTTGAATCCGTGCGAGGCGCCGAGGAAGTAATCGGGCGTTTTCGACGAGCAGCCGATGCCGGACAACTTCGCAACGCGATGCGGCTCGATCGCCAGCTCCCAGCACGCCTGCACGATCGAAGCGGAAATCGCATCGTGGCCGCACCCGGCGCACAATGTCGAGATCTTCCCTTCGTAGTCGCGTCGCGTGAAGCCGAGCCGATTAGCCGGCAGCGTGGGATGACGCAGTTTAGGTTTCGCGAGATAGGTCATTACGCTGCCTTGCCGGACTTGATCGGCAGCACATTGGCACCGCGCACGCGCGATGCAATCGCATTGACGATAAAGCGTGCGGTGATCGGCGTGCCGTCGTAATGCAACACTGCCACCAACCGCGCCGGGTCGATCTGCAATTCGTTGATCAGCATCGAGCGCAACTGTCCGTCGCGATTCTGTTCGACGACGAACACCGACTCGTGGTCCGCGATGAACTTCTTGACCGACTGCGCAAACGGGAATGCCCGCACTCGCAGCCGATCCAGATGAACGTCTTGCCGCTCCAAGTCGTCGATGGCTTCGTTCATCGACGGGCTGGTCGAGCCGTAGTAGATGACGCCGTGTGTCGTCTTCTTCGCGGCTTTTGCTATCACGGGCTGCGGCACGAGCTTCGCCGCGGTGGCGAACTTCTTCAGCAGCCGCTCCATGTTGTAGATGTAATCCGGACCGGCTTCGGAATAGCGGGCGTATGCATCCTTCGTTGTTCCGCGCGTGAAATACGCGCCGCGCGTAGCGTGCGTGCCGGGAAGGGTGCGCGAAGGAATGCCGTCGCCGTCGGCGTCGAGATAGCGCCCGAAATCGCGGCCCGCTTCGAGCTCCGCCTCGCTCATCACTTTGCCGCGATCGTATTGGCGGCTGTCGTCCCACTTTAACGGTGCACACAGGCGGTGATTCATGCCGATGTCCAGATCGGTCATCAGAAAAATAGGCGTCTGAAGCCGCTCGGCCAGGTCAAGGGATGCCGCGGCAAACTCGAAGCATTCGAAGGGGTCTTCCGGAAAAAGCAGCACGTGCTTCGTATCTCCGTGCGACGCATACGCGCACGCAAGCAAGTCGGACTGCTGCGTGCGGGTCGGCATGCCGGTCGACGGTCCGCCGCGCTGCACGTCGATGATGACCGCCGGAACCTCGGCGAAATACGCGAGCCCGATGAACTCGCTCATCAGCGAAATGCCTGGGCCCGAGGTTGCCGTAAACGAACGTGCCCCGTTCCAGCCGGCACCGATAACGATCCCAATCGACGCCAGCTCGTCTTCGGCCTGCACGATCGCAAACTTGTTGGTGCCAGTCGCCTTATCGACGCGATACTTGCCGCAGTATTTCTGAAATGCCTCCGCCAGCGAAGACGAAGGCGTAATCGGGTACCAGGCGCAGACCGTCGCACCGCCGTACACGCAACCTAAAGCTGCCGCCGCATTGCCCTCGATGAAGATGCGCTCGCCAACCGCGTTGCGACGCTCGACGCGCAAATCGATTGCGTCCTCGAGCCGCTCACGGGCGTGATGCAGTCCCGTCATGAAGGCGTCGAGGTTCGGCTTGATCAATCGATCCTTGCCTTTGTATTGCTCGCCCAGCAGCTGCGCGATCACTTCGGGTTCGATACCGAGTAGCTCGGTCAGCACGCCGACGTACATGATGTTTTTCAGCAGCTGCCGCTCTTTGGCGTCGACATACTTGCTCGCGGCAATATCGGTCAGCGGCACACCGATCAGGTTGATATCGGCGCGCAGCTTCGCCGCCGCAAGCGGCTTCGTGCTGTCGTACATCAGATAGCCACCGGGCTCGATCTCGGCGATATCCTTTTCCCACGTCTGCGGATTCATCGCGACCATCAGATCGACGCCGCCACGACGGCCGAGGTGCCCTTGCTCGGTCACCCTCACTTCGTACCAGGTCGGCAAGCCTTGAATGTTCGAAGGAAAAATGTTGCGCGGCGAAACCGGAACGCCCATCCGCAGAATGGCGCGCGCGAACAGCTCGTTGGCCGATGCCGAACCCGAGCCGTTGACGTTGGCAAACTTGATGACGAAATCATTGACCGCCTGGATGCGCGAAGTGCGCGTCGCGGAAGCTGCGGCGGCTCGATCGGGTGCGTTCATGCCGCTACCTTCTGCTTCGGCCGGCAATCGCGTCCCGCCTGCGTCATTTCGAGCAGAAACTTTTGCATGTCCCACGCACCGGTCGGGCAGCGTTCGGCGCACAGGCCGCAGTGCAGACACACGTCCTCGTCCTTGACCATGGCGCGGCCGGTCTTCAAGCCCTCGGCGACGTACAGATCCTGCTCGAGATTCAGCGCAGGCGCGCGCAACCTTTGCCGCAGCTCGGCCTCTTCACCGTTGACGATGAAGTTGATGCAATCGGTCGGGCAAATGTCAACGCATGCATCGCACTCGATGCAAAGCTGCGCGGTGAACACGGTCTGCACGTCGCAGTTCAGGCAGCGCTGCGCTTCCTTCCAGGCGGTCGCTGGATCGAATCCAAGCTCGACTTCGACCTTGATGTTGCGCAACACCTGATTGACGTCGCGCCAGGGAACCTTGTAGCGCTCGTCATTGGCGACCTCGTTGTCATAGCTCCATTCGTGGATGCCCATTTTCTGCGACAACAACGTCACGCCGGGAGCAGGGCGGTCGCGCACGTCTTCGCCGTGCAGCAGCTTGTCGATCGAGATCGCAGCATCGTGGCCGTGAGCCACCGCCCAGATGATGTTCTTCGGCCCAAGGGCCGAATCGCCGCCGAAAAACACGTTCGGGACCGACGATTGCAGTGTCGTCTTGTCGAGTACCGGCATGCCATGATCATCGAACGCGATGCCGCTGTCGCGTTCGATCCAGGGGAACGCGTTCTCCTGGCCAACGGCGATCAGTACTTCGTCGCACTCGTGAATCACCTCGGGCTCGCCAGTCGGTTTCAGTGAGCGGCGGCCTTTATCGTCGTACTCCGGTTTGACCTTCTCAAAACTCATTCCGGTCAAACGGCCGTTGTCGTGCAGGAACGCCTTGGGCACCAGATAGTTCAAGATCGGAATGCCTTCGTGCATCGCATCTTCTTTTTCCCACGGAGATGCCTTCATCTCTTCGAAGCCCGAACGAACGATGACCTTGACATCATCACCGCCGAGCCGCTTCGATGTCCTGCAGCAGTCCATCGCAGTATTGCCACCGCCGAGCACGATCACGCGCTTGCCGATCCTGGTGATGTGGCCGAACGAGACCGACGAGAGCCATTCGATACCCACATGAATCTTGGCCGCGGCTTCATCGCGTCCGGGCAGGTCGAGATCGCGCCCGCGCGGCGCCCCGGAGCCGACGAATATCGCGTCGTAGTTCTCCGCCAGCAACGCCTTCATCGAATCGATCTTCACGCCGCCGCGAAATTCAACTCCGAGGCCGAGGATGTAGCCGGTCTCTTCGTCGATCACTTCCTCCGGTAACCGGAAGCGCGGAATCTGCGTGCGGATCATGCCGCCTGCCTGCGGATCCTGGTCAAACACGGTGACGGCGTAGCCCTGCGGTGCGAGATCTCGTGCGACAGTCAGCGACGCCGGGCCACCGCCAACGCACGCCACACGCTTGCCGTTCATCGGCACCCGCCGCTTCGGCAGGCGCTTGGCAATATCGTCGTCCTTGTAGTCGGCGGCGACGCGCTTCAGGCGGCATATCGCAACCGGTTCGGGCTTCGCTGCCTGTTGCTGCTCGACTCGCCCTCGCCGACAAGCCGGCTCGCACGGCCTGTCACATGTGCGCCCCAGAATGCCGGGAAACACATTCGAGCTCCAGTTGACCATGTACGCGTCGGTGTAACGGCCGGCCGCGATCAACCTGATGTATTCCGGGACCTTCGTATGCGCGGGCAGGCCCATTGGCAATCGACGACGTGATGAAAATAGTCCGGATTCTTGATATCCGTAGGTCGCACATTGTCTCCTGTTGCTGTGCTGGGCGCAGTGTATTCCTGCCTAGCGTCGCGTGAACCGCAGTCGGCACGAGCGCGGCAACCGCGCTACATCCGGTGTTATCGCGAGTAAAAACCAGCAACGCCGGTGGTAGCATCCTCGTTTACCGCGCCCCGAACGCGCGTGTATGTTGCAATGAGCGCAAACAGCGACGACCGGAAGCCGGGAGCGCTGATGCCAGTGCGGTTCTCGTCGATCGCGAATGAGACTGCGCGGGCGCTTTGAACGAGAAACTCGTTTCGGAGGATGAGCGAATGATGAAACAGTTGCAGGCCAACTCGTACCTGTTCGGCGGCAACGCGCCCTATGTCGAGGAGTTGTACGAACGCTACCTCGATAACCCCGGATCCGTTCCGGAAAAATGGCGGGCCTATTTTGATCAAATGCAGCTGGTGCCTGCGGCGGACGGCTCGCCCGACTCGCGCGACGTAGCGCACGCACCGATCGTCGAATCGTTTGCGCAGCGCGCCAAGGCCAATGCCTTCGCGCCCAAGATCGCTTCGAGCGATCTGTCGGTGGCGCGCAAGCAGGTCCACGTCCAGTCGATCATTGCCGCGTACCGGTTCCTCGGCAATCGATGGGCGAATCTGGATCCGCTGCAGCGGCGCGAGCGTCCGCCGATCCCGGAGCTTGAGCCTGCGTTCTATGACTTGAGCGAAGCCGACATGGACACGGTGTTCTCGGCGGCCAACACGTACTTCGGTCAGGAGCAGATGACGCTGCGCGAGTTGGTCAAGGCGCTGCGCGAAACGTATTGCGGCTCGATCGGCGCCGAGTACATGTACGTGTCCGATCCGGCGCAGAAGCGCTGGGTGCAGCAGCGGCTCGAGTCGATCCGCTCGACTCCTTCGTTCAGCGCGGAGACAAAGAGGGAAATCCTCGGGCGTTTGACCGCAGCTGAAGGGCTCGAGCGCTACCTGCACACCAAGTACGTCGGCCAGAAGCGCTTTTCACTCGAAGGCAGCGAGAGCTTCATCGCGTCAATGGACGAGCTGGTGCAACGCGCCGGCGCCAGCGGCGTGCAGGAAATCGTGATCGGCATGGCGCATCGTGGCCGACTGAACGTGCTGGTCAACATTCTGGGCAAGATGCCGGCGGACTTGTTTGCGGAGTTTGAAGGCAAGGTCGCTTCGGAACTGCCTGGTGGCGACGTCAAGTATCACAACGGATTTTCGAGCGATATCTCGACACCGGGAGGGCCGGTGCATTTATCGCTCGCGTTCAATCCGTCGCATCTGGAGATCGTCAATCCGGTGGTCGAAGGTTCGGTGCGCGCACGGCAGGAACGCCGCGGCGACGCTGAAGGCGACACGGTGCTGCCAGTACTCGTGCATGGTGATGCTGCGTTCGCCGGCCAGGGCGTGGTGATGGAAACGCTGAACCTGGCGCAGACGCGCGGCTACGGCACCGGCGGCACGGTACATATCGTCATCAACAACCAGATCGGCTTTACGACGTCGGATCCGCGCGACACGCGTTCGACGCTGTATTGCACCGATGTGGTCAAGATGATCGAAGCGCCGGTGTTCCATGTGAACGGCGACGATCCCGAAGCGGTCGTGCTGGTGACGCAGCTGGCGATGGACTTCAGGCAGGAATTCAACTCCGACGTCGTGATCGACATCGTGTGCTTCCGGAGGCTCGGTCATAACGAGCAGGACACACCCGCGGTGACACAGCCGCTGATGTACAAGAAGATCGCGCAGCACCCGGGCACGCGCAAGATCTACGCCGACAAGCTGATCACGCAGGGCACGATCACCGCCGAGCAGGCCGAGGAGATGCTGAAGGAGTTTCGTGCGGCGATGGACGAAGGCCGCAGCACATCCGACCCGGTGCTGACCAACTACAAGAGCAAGTTTGCAGTCGACTGGTCCCTGTTTCTTGAACCGCAAGTGGACCGACAACGCAGACACGGGTGTGCCGCTGGCGGAACTGAAGCGCCTCGGTGAGCGCATCACGACGATCCCTTCGAATTTCAAGCTGCACCCGCTGGTGGAAAAGGTCCTTGCAGATCGCCGCGCGATGGCCGAAGGCAAGCTGCCGCTCGACTGGGGGATGGCCGAGCATCTGGCGTATGCAACGCTGCTGTCGAGCGGGTACGCGGTGCGTATCACGGGCAGGACACCGCGCGCGGCACGTTCTCGCATCGGCACGCGGTGCTGCATGATCAGAACCGCGAAAAATTCGACGAAGGCAGCTACACGCCGCTCGAAAACGTGTCCGATGGGCAGGCTCCCTTCACGATCATCGACTCCGTTCTTTCCGAAGAAGCGGTGCTCGCGTTTGAGTATGGCTACTCGACCGCCGAGCCGAACGCGCTGGTGGTATGGGAGGCGCAGTTCGGCGACTTCGTCAACGGCGCGCAGGTCGTCGTCGATCAGTTCATTTCCTCCGGTGAGGTGAAGTGGGGCCGCCAATCGGGCTTGACGCTGATGTTGCCGCACGGCTACGAAGGTCAAGGCCCCGAGCACTCGTCGGCGCGGCTCGAGCGCTTTTTGCAGCTGGCGGCGGACAACAACATGCAGGTGGTGCAGCCCACGTCGGCAGCACAGATCTTTCATCTGCTGCGCCGGCAGATGATTCGGCTGTTTCGCAAGCCGCTGGTGATCATGACGCCGAAGTCGTTGCTCCGCGCCAAGGATGCTACGTCCGATCTGTCGGAGCTTGCAAAGGGTGAGTTCCGAACCGTGATCGGTGAAGTTGATCCCGCCATCGACGCGAAGAAGGTCAAGCGCGTGATCGGCTGCTCGGGCAAGGTGTACTACGACCTGGTCAACGCGCGACGCGAGCGCGAAGAAAACGACGTTGCGATTTTCCGCATCGAACAACTCTATCCGTTCCCGCACAAGGCGCTCGCCGCCGAATTCAAGCGCTATCCGGCGCTGGCCGAAGTCGTCTGGTGCCAGGATGAGCCCGCCAATCAGGGGCCGTGGTTCTATGTGCAGCACCATATCCTTGAAAACATGACCGACGGACAGAAGCTTGCCTATGCGGGCCGAGGTGCGTCCGCTTCGCCGGCGGTCGGCTATTACGCCAAGCACAGCGAACAGCAGAAGGCGCTGATCGAGCAGGCGTTCGGCAAGCTCAAGGGCTTGCTGTTGAACAAGTAAGCGGAGTACAGAGTATGTCGATCATCGAAGTCAAAGTGCCGCAGCTGTCCGAGTCGGTCGCCGAAGCGACGTTGCTGCAGTGGAAGAAGAAGCCGGGCGAAGCGGTCGCGATCGACGAGACGTTGATCGAAGTTGAAACCGACAAGGTCGTGCTCGAAGTCCCTGCACCCTCCGCGGGTGTTCTGGCCGAAATCGTCAAGCCCGATGGCAGCACCGTGCTGGCAGGTGAGGTGATCGCGCGACTCGATACCGACGGTAAAGCGGCCGCTGCGCCGGCGAAACAGGCGGCAGCGCCCGCAGCTGTTGCGCCACCAGCGCCCGCTGCTGCGAGCGCCAAGGGCGCCATGGCGATGCCCGCGGCCGCGAAGATGATGGCCGATGCAGCGATCTCGGCTTCGCAGATAGCGGGCACCGGCAAAGACGGTCGTATCACC
Organism: uncultured beta proteobacterium; assembly: GCA_963807155.1. Taxonomy (GTDB): domain Bacteria; phylum Pseudomonadota; class Gammaproteobacteria; order Burkholderiales; family Burkholderiaceae_F; genus JACCZX01. Next base: position 195,993 of record CAWEAZ010000031.1, on the reverse strand, counting down.
AAGGGCGACGTGATCGGTGCGGTGGAAGCGAAGGCGAACGCCCCGGCGGCATCCCCCACGGCAACACCCACTGCGCGGCCCGCATTGCCCGACGTCAAGGCACCGCTCGACATTTCAGAGCTCGTCAATCGTCCGGAGCAGCGTGTTCCGATGTCGCGGCTTCGTCAGCGCGTTGCGGAGCGCCTGGTGCAATCGCAATCGACGGCTGCGATTCTGACGACGTTCAACGAAGTCAACATGCAGCCGCTAATGGAGCTGCGCACCCGTTACAAGGAGAAGTTCGAGAAGGAACACGGCGTCAAGCTCGGCTTCATGTCGTTCTTCGTCAAGGCGGCGGTCGCCGCGTTAAAGCGCTACCCGGTAGTGAACGCGTCGGTCGATGGCACCGAGATCGTCTATCACGGCTATTTCGACATCGGCATCGCCGTCGGGTCGCCGCGCGGCTTGGTCGTGCCGATTCTGCGCAATGCCGATCAAATGACGTTTGGAGACATCGAGAAGAAAATCGCGGACTACGGCAAACGTGCTGCCGACGGCAAGCTTTCGCTCGAAGAACTCACCGGCGGGACGTTTTCGATCTCCAACGGGGGTGTGTTCGGCTCGATGCTGTCAACGCCGATCATCAATCCGCCGCAGTCGGCCATCCTCGGCATTCATGCGACCAAGGAGCGGCCGGTGGTCGAAGACGGTCAGATTGTGATCCGGCCGATGAACTACCTGGCGCTTTCGTATGACCACCGGATCATCGACGGCCGCGAAGCGGTGCTCGCGTTGGTGGCGATGAAGGAAGCGCTCGAAGATCCCGCGCGGCTGCTGCTCGAAGTCTGATGGCAAAGAACTTTCGACGTCGTCGTCATTGGCGGCGGACCGGGAGGCTACATCGCCGCAATTCGTGCGGCACAGCTGGGTTTTGCAACTGCATGCATCGACGACTGGAAAAACAAGTCGGGCGGCCCGGCGCCGGGCGGTACGTGCACCAACATCGGCTGCATCCCGTCAAAAGCGCTGCTGCAATCGTCCGAGAACTTCGAGCACGCAGGACATTCCTTTGCAGATCATGGCATAGAAATCAAAGGCTTGAGCCTTAATCTTGAGAAAATGCTTCAACGAAAAGATGCCGTCGTCAAACAGAACAACGACGGCATCTTGTATCTGTTCAAGAAGAACAAGGTCGCGTTCTTTCACGGGCGCGGAGCATTGGTGTCCGCGTACCGACGCCGGTATTGAGGTCTCGGTATCGGAGCCGGCGAACGAAAGCATCGTCGGCAAGCACGTGATCGTCGCGACCGGCTCGAGCGCGCGGCAGCTGCCAGGAGTCGACTTCGACGAACAGCGCGTTCTGAGCAACGATGGTGCGCTGTCGATCGGCGCAGTCCCAAAGCGGCTCGGAGTTGTTGGCGCCGGCGTGATCGGGCTTGAGATGGGTTCGGTTTGGCGGCGCCTCGGGTCCGACGTCACGATCCTCGAGGCACTGCCGGAATTTCTCGGCGCGGTCGATCAACAGATCGCGAAGGAAGCTGCGAAGGCGTTCAACAAGCAGGGATTGAAGATTCAGCTGGGCGTAAAGATCGGCGGCGTGAAGACGGACAAGAAAAGCGTGGTCGTCAGCTACGCCGACGCCAAGGGCGACGCTCAATCGCTGACCGTCGATGCGTTGATTGTGTCGATCGGCCGCGTGGCCAACACCGTTGGACTGAACGCCGATGCGATTGGCCTGAAGCTCGACGAGCGCGGCTTTGTTGCGGTCGATGATCAGTGCCGTACCAATGTTCCCAACGTTTGGGCGATCGGTGACGTAGTGCGCGGACCCATGCTGGCGCATAAAGCAGAAGAAGAGGGTGTTGCCGTGGCCGAGCGCATTGCCGGCCAGCATGGCCATGTCAACTTCAACACGATTCCCTGGGTGATTTACACGTCGCCCGAAATTGCGTGGGTCGGCCAGAACGAGCAGCAGCTAAAGTCAGAAGGACGCGCGTACAAGGCTGGCACGTTTCCGTTCATGGCCAACGGCCGTGCGCGCGCGCTTGGGGATACGACGGGCATGGTCAAGTTCCTTGCCGACGCGGCCACCGATGAAATCCTCGGCGTGCATATCGTCGGCCCGTTTGCGTCCGAGCTGATCGCCGAAGCAGTGGTTGCGATGGAGTTCCGTGCTTCGAGCGAAGATATCGCGCGGATATGCCATGCCCATCCGTCTTTGTCGGAGGCGACCAAAGAAGCCGCGTTGGCGGTGGATAAGCGCGCGCTCAACTTCTAGCACTCTCTGGCAACACGCTTCTGGCGCCCGTGTCGTTTCGCAGTCAACTCGACCATGCGCTCGCGCAGCGCGGCTATGTGCTCGACTCGTCGCAGCAGGCTGCGGCCGATCGATTGGAGCAGCTGTATGACGAATGCGTCGACTACAAATCGCAGCGTTCGAATGCGCTGAAAAAGTTGCTGGCGCACGCGCCGGTTCCGCGCGGGCTGTATCTGTGGGGCGGCGTTGGTCGCGGCAAGAGTTTCTTGATGGATCTATTTTTTGCCACAGTGCCCATCGTGCGAAAGACGCGCGTGCATTTTCATCAGTTCATGCGCAGCGTTCATCGCGAGCTCGACGATCTAAAGGGGACCGAAAACCCGCTCGATGCAGTCGGGGAGCGCATCGCCTCCCGGTATCGGCTCATCTGCTTCGACGAATTTCATGTCTCCGACATCGCAGACGCGATGATCCTGCACCGGCTACTTTCGAAGTTGTTCGAGCTAAAGGTCGGATTCGTCATGACATCGAACTACCCACCCCACGGCCTGTATCCCGATGGCTTGCATCGCGACCGGATACTGCCCGCGATCGAACTACTGACTGAGCGGCTCGATGTCGTGCACATCGATGCCGGAGTCGATTACCGGCAGCGCGCGATGGAACGCATCGACGCCTACATGACTCCGGGCGGCGCCGCCGCGGACGCCGTATTGAAAGCGGCCTTCGACCGGATTGCGGAAACCGACGATGACAATCCGATGCTCAATATTGAAGCGCGGCGAATACGCGCGCGTCGGCGCGCGGGCGGCGTTGTGTGGTTCGACTTCGCCGTGCTGTGCGGCGGTCCTCGCTCACAGAATGACTATCTCGAGATCGCGGCACAATTTCACACCGTGCTGCTCTCCAATATTCCACGTATGAGCGCGGGCCAGGCGTCAGAGGCCCGACGCTTTACATGGCTGGTCGACATTCTGTACGACCATGGAGTGCACCTGATCGCCTCGGCCGAGGTGCCGCCCGAGCAACTGTACGTAGCAGGCGCGCTGACAAATGAGTTCTCGCGCACGGCGTCTCGTCTGCAGGAGATGCGGTCGCGCGAGTATCTGGAGGCGCCGAGGCGCAATGTCGTCGCACGCGTCTAGTGATACGTTAAGCGGGGACTGGGTGTCACGTTGATCGATCGATGAAGAGTTGGTGGGTACTGTTAACGCTAATCGCAACGCCGGTGGCGGCTCAGGACTTTGGCGCCCGCTACCCGGTCGGAAGCATCCGCGATGGCGTGCAAGCACAAGTTGTCTTGAAGGAAGCGGATGCCGAGATGACGCGTATCGCGCAGAGCGCGAAGGCGCGCGATGCGGAATGCCTGCGAGGATTTCTCGTTAACTCGTGTCGTCAGGACGTGCGACGTGAGAAGGAGTTGGCCGAGCGCGAAGTCAGACGCGTGCGCGTCGAAGCGCGCGACGTTCAGCGTCGAATCGAGGCGGAGCGCGTTGCCAAGCAGCGCTCGGATGACGAAGCCGCGCGCGCGGCTGAAGACGCACAGCGGCCGCAGAAGGAATCGAGAGCGCGAGATGCTGCAAAGGCACGCGAAGCGGCAGCGAAGCAGCGGGAAGAGGCACCCGCCACCAAGGGTGAAGTCTCTGCGCAGGGCGGTCAGGCGCATAGCAGCGAACAGGATCGCTCTCATCAAACGCAGCCGCGAATGACTGCCGAAGAGCGCGCTGAAAATGCACGCAAGTTTCAGCAGAAACAGGAGCAGGCACAAGAGCGCGCGCAAGCGCAGGAAGCAAAGCGCAATGAAAATGAGCAGCGGCGGGCCGAGAAGCGCAAACGGATTGAAGAGCAGGAAGCCGCACGTGAAGAAATACGCAAGAAGGCGGCAGAGTCGATCAAGTGAGAGGCGCGCGAGGAGCCAACGGCGCGCATCTGTCGTGCGCTATCGACTTCGGAACGTCGAACTCGGCCGTGGCGCGTGCGGCTGGGGATCCGCATACGCGACCGACGCGAATAGAACTCGCGCCGCTGGAGCAGGGCGCCACCAGCATGCCCACGGCGGTGTTCTACAGCGCCGAGGACGGTAGCCGCCGCTTCGGCCGTGCCGCAATCGCGTCCTATGTGGATGGATACGAAGGTCGGTTGATGCGGTCGATCAAGAGCATCCTCGGTTCGGATCTGATGGACGAGGCGACCGAGCTCGGCGGTGGCTTGCAGATCCGATACATCGATGTGGTGGTCGCGTATCTGCGTCACATCAAGCAGCAGGCCGAGGCGCACTGGCAGCGGCCGATTGACCGCGCCGTGATCGGCCGTCCGGTCTTTTTCGTTGACGACGATCCGCGTCGGGATGCCAAAGCCCAACAGACACTTTTAAAGGCGGCGCGTGCATCCGGCCTGTCGAAAGTCGAGTTTCAGTTTGAACCGATCGCTGCTGCGCTCGACTACGAGTCGAGATTGCAGGCGAGCGACGGCGAGCGCCTTGTGCTGGTGGCGGATATTGGAGGTGGCACGTCCGACTTTTCGGTCGTACGCGCCAGCGAGGCCGCGCATGACGGTGTCGATCGGCGCACGGACATTCTGGCGAATCACGGCGTGCATCGCGCGGGCACCGACTTCGACAAAGCCGTGAACATGCAGAAGATCATGCCGGTGCTGGGACTGCATGGAAGCGGGCCTGGTGACCGCCCTGTGCCGTCGAAAATCTACTTCGACCTTTCGACTTGGCACTTGATCAACACGACGTACACGCCGAATCGGCTGCTCGAGCTACGCATGATGCGCAACATGTACGACGACCATCGCGCGCACCAGCGGCTGATGAAGGTGCTCACAGAACACCGGGGGCACGACTTGGCGGCGCGTGCCGAGGCAGCCAAGATCGCAGTGTCCGAATCGGGCGCGGCGGTCATTGATCTCAACTTCGTTGAGCCCGGCCTTGAGCTGTCGTTCATCGAGGCCGAACAGCAATCTGCACTGCACGACGATGTAGATCGCATCGTCGATACGGCCCGCGAGACAGTGCGTATGGCGCAGATCGCGGCCGATCGCGTCGACGCCATTTATTTCACCGGTGGATCAACCGGGCTCGACTTTCTGGCGGCGCGACTCGCGGCGGCGTTCCCAGCAGCGCAGCCCGTACGCGGCGATCGCTATGCGAGCGTGGTCAGCGGGTTAGCGATCACCGCACAGCGCAGGTTCGCCTAAGTGCAATCCTTCGTCGGGAAAACGCGTATGCGTACCGCACTGGAACGCTCGGTAAGGCTCAAGCGCGGATACGCGGGGGCGGCTCGAATTTCACGATCGCCAGTGACAGGTTGTCGCCATGTCCTTCGGCGCGCTCACGCGCAAGCGACATCATTTCCTCCGACGCGTCGCGAGGGGACAGGTCGTTGAGAAGGCGCCCCAGCTCGTCATCCTCGAAATATGCCCACATGCCGTCGCTCGCTAGTAGAAACGCATCGCCGACGCGCAGAGCGTGCTCCTCGCCGATCACCACCTTGGGTTTCTTGTTGATGCCAAGGGCGCTGACGAGGATGTTCTTGTAGCGCTGTGCGGCGATCTCGGCATCCTCGTGACGTCCTTCTTCACGCAGCTGCTGTGCGTACGTCTGATCCTCGGTTACGTGCGCCACCTTGCCGTTGCGGAAAAAATAGAGGCGCGAGTCGCCGGCGTGAGCCCAGATGGCGTACTGCTTCTTGATGATCAACGCGCACAGCGTGGCGTGCGGTTCCTTTTCGCTCGAGATGGCGGTGAGGCGAATGACGGTGTGCGCCTCGGCCGCCAGATGCAGCAACATTTCGCGAAACGTCGAGTCATGCTCGGACATGTCGCAAAATAGGCTCTCTGCCGTCGAGATGACTTGATCGGCCGCCTGTCGGCCGCCGGTGCGGCCGCCCATGCCGTCGGCGACGATCGCAAGCATGGCACCGGGATTGCGCTCGCTCGTGATAATGGCGACCCGATCCTGCTGCTCGTGGCGGTCGCCGATGTGGGTTGCGACGCAAGCGTTGACTTTAAAGCTGGACACGCGATGGTAACGGTCGTTTAGTTGAGTCTATCATCGGCTTTCACGCCCTCTTGATAGCGACGATGACGGCGCATCTTTGGGGCTTAACTCAATCGTTTGCCTTGCCCTTGCCTGATAGTTGCACAACGATGGATCAGGAAGAAATAAAGCGGCGCATTATCGAGCTGCAAATTGAGCATCGTGATCTAGACGCGGCCATCGATCGGCTTGCGGAACAATTGAGTATCGACGACCTCGCGCTACGGCGCATGAAAAAGCGCAAGTTGCAGATCAAAGACGCGCTCACTCAGCTCGAGATTCGTCTGGTGCCCGATATCCCGGCGTGACGCCGGCTGCCGTCGCACTGCGCTCGGACAGCAGCGTTCGAACGCAAATCATTGCGGCGTTTGCCGCAAATGGCGCGTTGGCGCGCTCGGTTCCAAGCTTCGCGGCGCGCGCCTCGCAGGCGGACATGGCAGCGACCGTGTACGACACGATCGAGTCCGGCGGCACGCTGATCGCGGAGGCCGGTACCGGCACCGGCAAGACGTTCGCTTATCTCGTGCCGGCTTTGCTGGCCGGCGGCAAGGTGTTGCTTTCGACCGGAACCAAGCCTTTGCAGGATCAACTGTTCCGCAAGGACCTTCCTGCCGTGCTCGACGCTCTGCACATCAACGCCGCGACCGCCCTGTTGAAGGGCCGCGCCAATTATGTCTGTCTGCATCGAATGACTCGCGTCGAAAGCGAAGGGCTATTGCCAACCCGCGAAGACGTCGTGCACCTGCGGTCGGTCGTGCGCTTTGCAGCGAGCACGTCGACCGGTGATCGCGCCGAACTGGCCGGCGTGCCCGAGAATGCCGCAATCTGGCCACTGGTCACGTCAACGCGAGATAACTGTCTCGGCGCTGAATGCCCGCGGTTCGGCGAGTGCTTCGTATACAAGGCACGCCGCGACGCGCAAGCCGCCGATATCGTCGTCGTCAACCACCACCTGTTCATGGCGGATCTCGCGTTTCGCGACGACTCAATTCGCGACTTCCTGCCGACGGTCAACACGGTAATTCTGGACGAGGCGCATCAGCTGCCGTCGATCGCCGCGGACTTTTTCGGCGCCTCGCTGTCGCTCGCTCAGCTGCTCGAAGCCGGCCGTGATGCGCGCGCGCTTGGGTTGGCGCGGGCGCCCGATGGCGCCTCGTGGATCGCGCTGACGAGTCGATTCGAACGCGCAGTGCGCGATCTGCGGCTCGCGCTCGGCGGCGTCGGGCTGGCGGTCGGTTCGCGTACTCCGGTCGAGCGTATCGAGCGGCGCGGCGAGCTACAGCCCGCATTCGATGACCTCGACGCCGCTTGTGCCGAGTTGGCGCGTGCCCTTGAAGTCAACCGTGGGCGCGACGCCGAGCTCGATCTGCTGATCGCGCGCGTGGCAGGGCTGCGGCGCGAGCTATCCAATTGGAGCCGCGAGCTGAACAGGCCTGCGGACGCCGACGACGGTGTCGATTCGGATGGTGACGAGACATGCCGTCGGTGCGCTGGATTTCGGTATCAGCTTACGGCGCGCAGTTCAACCAGACACCTCTCGCTCCCGGCCAGGCCCTTGCGCGCGCACGTGAGGCGCAACCGCAGGCATGGGTGTTGACTTCGGCGACGCTGACCGCGGCTGGGCGCTTCGACCACTATCTGGCCGAGATCGGTATCGAAGACGCATCGACTGCCCGTTGGAACAGCCCGTTCGATTTTCCAACGCAGGCGCTGCTTTATCTGCCGCAGCTGATGCCTTCACCCTATGACGCCGGGTTTGCGCAAAAAGTGGCGGAAGCGGCGTGGCCACTGGTGCGCGCGAACGGTGGCAGAGCGTTCATCCTGTGCACGACATTGCGCGCTGTCGACAAAGTGGCGGAGCGACTGCGGCAGTTAATGGCGCTTGACGATCAGCAGTTGCCTTTGCTCGTACAGGGCACCAGCACGCGACGCGCCTTGATCGAAGCTTTTCGCAGCTCGGGTAACGCGGTGCTCGTGGGCAGCATCAGCTTCTGGGAAGGCATCGACATTCGCGGCGACGCGCTTTCGTTGGTCGTCATCGACAAGCTTCCTTTTGCGCCGCCAGACGACCCGGTGGTCGAGGCGAAGATTCGTTACCTGCGGAAGATAGGGCGCAACCCGTTTAACGAGTATCAACTGCCCGAAGCGATCATGTTGATGAAGCAGGGCGTCGGCCGTTTGATCCGCGATGAAACCGATCGCGGCGTCTTGATGATTCTCGATGAGCGGGTGGTGACGAAACCTTATGGAAAGGTCGTTCTGTCTAGTCTGCCGCCGTTTGCGCGCACCCGCAGCGAAGCCGAAGCGGTCGAGTTTCTAACGCGCCGCCGTCAGTTAACGTTTTGGCTCGAATCTGACGGGCTCGGTGCCGCGCGCTTTGGATCGGATAACGACTGTGCCCGCGAGCTTGTCGTGCCAACCCTGCTTCCTACGGTCGAACGCGACCCAGATCAGGCCGAGCAACAGGGGAATCATTGAAACGTAGTACCCGAGATAACGCCCGATCGATTGACCTACTGAAAGCGTGCCGCCGGTTGTGGCATCCACGACGCGCAGCGACAGCACCATTTTTCCCGGCGTAGCCTGTCGGTACAGCCAGAAGGCAATGACCGCGACGGCCGGCGCGACCCACGAAATAAGGAAGTCGGCAGGTCCGGCGATCAAGCTGGTCTGCTCGCTAAAGTAGCCCCACCCGTAAATTGCGACGAGCAGCGGGACGATGACCATAAGAATAAGGACCGAGTCGATCAGCGCGGCGCCGACGCGAATCCAGAAGCCAGCGTATTCGACGTCATCAGGTTGCATCGGTCGGAGAGGGACAGATGTCCTCTATCTGCGCTTGCTCAGATACTTGCTCTGCGGGAAATTCAGCACCAGAACGCGCTCGGCATCGGCCTGCAGATCCTTCATCTGCAACGCTTCGTAGGAGCGCGCGATGATCGATAGCGCTTCTTCGGTTGCGGGCGTCTGCTGAAAATCGCGCACGACGGTCTGTGCGCGCTGGATAGCGGCGAGATACGCCTTGCGCGTGAAGTAGTAGCGCGCGACGTTGACCTCGGCCTGTCCCTGCGAGTTCGCCAGATAAATCATGCGCGCGCGCGCGTCCGGCGTGTACTTGCTGTCCGGGTAACGCGTGACCAAGTCCTTGAACGCATCGAACGCTTCGCGTGCTGCCTTGGCGTCGCGCTCGGAGACATCCTGCCCTAGAAACTGACCGAGAAAGCCGAGCTCATCGCTAAATGAAGCCAGCCCCTTCAGGTAATACATGTAGTCGACGTTCGGGTGATTCGGGTACTGACGGATAAAACGATCGCACGCCTGCGTTGCCTGGGCGCTTTCGCCCTCCTTGTAATACGTGTACGCGATTTCCATCAACGCCTGCTGCGCGTGACGGCCGAACGGATAGCGCGATTCGAGCTTTTGATACAGCTCGCGCGAACGCTTCCAGCTGCCGTTGTTCAGCTCAGTGCGGGCCTCGGAGTACAGCTTGTCGGGATCCCACTTCAGTGTTTCGTCGGTAGCTTCCCCAATCGATGCCGAACCAGCTGCAACCGCCCAAGGCAGCAGAGAACAAGACCATCGCCAGCGTGGCAACCAGCGGCGCGATCGAGTGCGTCCAATATGTTTTCATCGAGGAGATAGCCGTGTTCGGATTGCTCGGCAGTATATCGTTCGACGATGTCAGTCTCGCGCTCCGACGATCCTGCAGAAGCCGACGATGTGCCGGATGCATCGCCGTCGCTGACGTTGCGGATCGACGACCGCTACGCCGGGGAGCGATTGGACAAGGCGCTTGCACTTTTGATTCCGGACGTATCACGTAGCCGGCTGCAGCAGTGGGTCGTGGCTGGAGCGGTCAGCGTCAACGGATCCGCGGTAAAAGCACGTCACACGCTGGCGTTTGGCGATGTTGTAGAGGTCACGCCGCAACCAGCACCCGATGCGGCCGCGTATACGGCCGAGCCGATGCCGCTCGACGTGGTATTCGAGGATGACGCGATCCTCGTACTGAACAAGCCACCGAGGTTGGTAGTGCATCCGGCGGCGGGGCACTGGTCGGGAACTCTGCTGAACGGCCTGCTTGCTTATGCGCCGGCGCTGATCGAGGTGCCACGCGCGGGAATCGTGCACCGGTTAGACGCTGATACATCGGGACTGATGGTGGTGGCCAAAACGCTGGCCGCACAAACGGAGCTGGTGCGACAGCTGCAGGCGCGAACGGTGACACGCGAGTATTGGGCGGTGGTACTCGGCGTACCCGCGCAACGCGGCGTGATCGACGCGGCGATCGGGCGTGATCCGCGCAACCCGCTGCGCTTCAAAGTCAGTACGACCGAAGCCGCAAAGCCCGCGCGGACGCATTACGCGCGCATCGATTCAGCGCGACCTGCCGGAGCAGAGATCTCATGGCTCGCATGCCGCCTTGAAACAGGCCGGACGCATCAGATCCGCGTGCATCTCGAGCATATCGGCCATCCGCTGATCGGCGATCCGCTGTATCGGCGCAAGCTACCGACACGTGGCGAGCCTGCCGGCAGTTGGAAGGAGTTTGATCGACAGGCGCTGCATGCATGCCGGCTGAGTCTTGATCACCCGATCAGCAAGCGGCGGCTGACGTGGTTTCATCGTCCTGCACCCGATCTTGAGCAACTAATGCGCGAGCTGGGCTTCGGCCCGCTCGACGTTGCCAGCGACGTATTCAAATGAGTGCGCAATGGATGGAACCCGATTGGCCAGCACCCGCCAACGTGCATGCGCTGATCACAACGCGCGCGGGAGGCGTGTCGCGCGGCCCGTATGGCGTGCCTCCGGAGGGTCGGGGCGGTATGAACATCGGGCTTGGCAGCGGCGATAACCTGGCCGATGTAACGGCGAATCGGGCGCGGTTGCGGACTGCATTGCCGGCTGATCCGCGCTGGTTGCATCAAGTGCATGGCGCCGTCGTCGTCGATGCCGGGCAGGTCGATTCCAATGCCATGGCCGACGCGTCGTTTACCGATGCGGCGAACGTGGTCTGCGCGGTATCGATCGCCGATTGCATGCCAGTGCTTCTTACCGATGCGTCGGGATGTGCTGTCGGTGTCGCCCACGCCGGATGGCGCGGTCTTGCGGCTGGAGTGATTCAGGCAACAGCGCAATCAATGCGGCGGAAGCTCGAAGATTCCAGTGCGGAGTTACTTGCCTACCTCGGCCCTGCGATCGGACCGCGCCATTTTGAAGTCGGCGCAGAAGTGCTGGATGCGATGCAAGCATGCTTGCCCGAAGCGAGCCAAGCGTTCACAGCACAGCCGAATGGCAAGTACTTCGCCGACCTGTTCGCACTCGGACGTCAGGCGCTTGATCAAGCGGGTGTCAGCCGCATCTATGGGGGACACGATTGCACGTTCAGCGATCCGGCACGGTTTTACAGCTTTCGCCGCGATCGGACGACGGGCCGTCACGCGGCGTTAATTTGGCGGTTTGACCCGTACTCGTGTCGTGCGGAGAATCCGCGCTGAGGAGACATGAATGCCAACTTCGACAGTAACGACACCCACTCGCCGCCGGACACCAGCCAAAGCTGCTCCAGCGCGCCGCGTGGGTAAATCACGCCCCGACACCTTGCCGCCAAAGGCTGCGACTTCCAACGCACCCAGTGACGCGATCGCTGCGACGTACGCGCTGCCACCCTCGCCGGATCAACTGATGCAACTGCAGCAGGACTATCTGACGCAACTTGCAACGCTATGGACCGATTTTTTTCAGAACCCTGCGAAGTCGTCGGAGCCGATTGCCGATTCGCGTTTTTCCGATCCGGCCTGGCAGAGCAATTCACTGGCATCGTTCTATGCGCGCGCGTATCTGCTGAATTCTGACTTTATGAATCGGCTGGCCGATACGGTCGACGCCGATCGCAAGACCAAGCAGCGCGTCAAGTTCGCTGTTTCGCAATGGGTCGATGCCGCTTCGCCGTCGAATTTTCTGGCGACCAACCCGAAGGCACAGCAGACGTTGCTCGAATCGCGCGGGGAGAGTCTGAAGTCGGGTCTCGACAACCTGATGAAAGACATCCAGCGGGGGCGGATCTCGCAGACCGATGAAAGTGCATTTGAAGTCGGCCGCAATGTCGCAACCAGCGAAGGGCAAATTGTTTTCCAGAACGCCTTGTTTCAGCTGATTCAATACAAGCCGCTGACGGCCAAGGTCTTCGTCAGACCGTTCGTGTTGGTGCCGCCGTGCATCAACAAGTACTACATCCTCGATCTGCAGCCCGAAAATTCTTTCATTCGGCACGCAGTCGGAAATGGCCACACCGTGTTCGTCGTGTCTTGGAAAAACCCGCATCAGCCCGAGGCAAACCTTACGTGGGACGACTACGTGGAGCAGGGCGCGATCAAGGCGATTCACGTGGCGCAGGAAATCGGCGGCCAAAAACAGGTCAATGCGCTCGGTTTCTGCGTCGGCGGCACGATCCTCGCGACAGCTCTTGCCGTGATGATACGCGCGTGGCGAATCGCCGGTATCAAGTCTGACGATGATGACAGCGCTGCTCGACTTCGAAGATCCCGGGATGCTCGACTCTGTTCATCGACGAACGCCAGGTGCGCCAGCGCGAGCAAACACTCGGTAAGGGCGGGCTGATGCCGGGCCGTGATCTGGCGATCACGTTCAACAACTTGCGCCCGAACGATCTGGTGTGGAACTACGTCGTCAACAATTATCTACAGGGCAAACAGCCGCCTGCGTTCGACCTGCTGTACTGGAACGGCGACAGCACCAATCTGCCGGGACCGATGTATGCCTGGTATCTGCGCAACATGTATCTGGAAAACAATTTGCGCGTTCCTGGAAAACTGGTGTGCTGCGGCGAGCGCATTGATTTGGGTTCGATCAAGGTGCCCACTTATGCGTTCGCGGCGCGTGAAGATCACATCGTTCCGTGGAAGGCTGCGTATGCGTCGGCGCGGCTGTTGCCGGGCACGGGCAAGGCAGGTGATGTTCGGTTCGTGCTCGGTGCCAGCGGTCATATTGCGGGCAGTATCAATCCGCCATCGAAGAACAAGCGCAGCTATTGGACCGGCCCGCAGGCAAAACTGCCGGCTGATCCCGAAGCTTGGCTGCTCGCGGCTGAAGAACAGCCTGGAAGTTGGTGGACCGACTGGGTGAAATGGCTTGCGAGGTTTGGTGGCGCGCAAAAAGCGGCACCGAAGAGTTTTGGCAACGCGAAATACAAAGTGATCGAGGCCGCGCCGGGTCGTTATGTTCAAGAGAAAGCTTAGGGAGCGTTCTTAAATGTCAAATGCAGTCATCGTTGCAGCAGCGCGCACGCCGGTTGGCAAATTCGGCGGCTCGCTCGCGAAAATTCCCGCGTCCGATCTTGGCGCGATCGTGATCAAGGAAGTGCTGAAGCGCGCTGGTGTGAAACCCGAACAGGTGGACGAAGTCATCATGGGTCAGGTGTTGACCGCGGGCGTTGGGCAGAACGCGGCGCGCCAGGCGTTGATTAAGGCCGGCTTGCCGGTCACAGTTCCTGGCACGACGATCAACAAAGTGTGTGGTTCGGGACTGAAAGCAGTGATGCTCGCAGCGCAAGCGATCGCCAACGGTGACGCCGAGATCGTCGTTGCCGGTGGGCAGGAGAACATGAGCGCATCGCCGCACGTGATGCAGGGCTCGCGTGATGGCTACAGGATGGGAGATGCCAAGATCATCGACAGCATGATCGTCGATGGGCTATGGGACGTTTACAACCAGTACCACATGGGCATCACGGCGGAGAACGTCGCCAAGGAACACAGCGTCGATCGCGCGACACAGGACAAATTTGCACTAGCGTCGCAGCAGAAAGCCGCCGCCGCACAGGACGCAGGCCGCTTCAAGGAAGAAATCGTCGCTGTGCCGATTCCGCAGAGAAAGGGCGACCCGGTTTCGTTCGACGCCGACGAGTTCATCAACCGCAAGACCAACGCTGAGGCGTTGTCGGGGTTGAAGCCTGCGTTCGACAAGCAAGGGAGCGTGACGGCAGGCAACGCCTCAGGACTTAACGATGGCGCCGCAGCGCTGCTCGTGATGTCGGAGGCGAAAGCGAAGGAACTCGGACTAAAGCCGCTGGCGACGATCAAGGCATTCGCGTCGGTTGGGGTCGACCCGAAGGTCATGGGGATGGGCCCGGCGCCGGCCTCGCGCAAGGCGCTCAAGAAGGCCGGGTGGACGGCCGATCAAGTCGACCTGATGGAGATCAACGAGGCTTTCGCCGCGCAGGCGTGCGCGGTCAACAAGGACATGGGCTGGAACACGGAGAAGATCAACGTCAACGGCGGTGCGATTGCGATCGGTCATCCGATCGGTGCATCCGGAGCACGCATCCTCGTAACGCTGCTGCACGAGATGAAGCGGCGCGACGCGAAGAAGGGCTTGGCCGCGCTGTGCATCGGCGGCGGCATGGGGGTCGCGCTAGCAGTCGAGCGCTAATTTGCAACTAAGCGGATCGCTCCGGGCGTTGCAAAGCGGGGTCTTCGCGTCGCGGGTCGTACCAGAGTCCCATCTGATCGCGGCGCTCGAGCATTTTGCCGCCGCTCAGCGCGGCTCGCGCCATGATGCCAAGCACTTCAAGGCCGGAATAGGTGCGCAGCTTCCGGCCCGATGTGACCACAGTTTCACGCAGGATCACGAACCGACCGATCTTCTTCAGTGCAACGCTAAGCGCGATCTCTTCGGCGCCGAATAACCGCTCGTCGAAGCCTCCGGCGGCTTCGAATGCGGATCTTGTGCAAAACACGAAGCATCCAGCCGCCAGGCGCATCCATCGCATCAGCGCCGTCATGGCAGGAAGCAGCGCCCTCGCGTAAAACGGAACGCGACCATCGAACCTCACTGCGGCGCCGCCTCCCACTGCGCCGCGGGCGACCGTGTCGAGCGCCGCACGCAGTACCTCTTTGTTGATCAGCGTGTCGGCATCGACGAACACGAGTACCTCACCGTTCGATGCGCGCGCGCCCGAATTTCGGGTCGCCGCAATCTGTCGATGCTGCACGGACACGACGCGCGCACCCGAGCCAGCCGCGACGTGCGCGGTGCGATCGGTCGACGCGTCATCCGCGACAATGATTTCGTATTCGATTGCGCACGCCGCAGCCGCGGCATGTATTGCGAGCAAGGTCGCAGCCAACAATGGCTCTTCGTTATGCGCAGGAATGACGAAGGAAACAAGGTTCGGTGTCATCAACCGATCATAGAGGGCGCTATCCACGCCGAGCCGCGGCTGATGCCGCCCTAATAGTGTCTAATTACAGAAAACACCAAGGAGACAAACATGGCAAAACTGGCATATGTGACCGGTGGCATGGGCGGCATCGGTACCGCGATCTGCCGCAAGTTTCACGACGCTGGATACAAGGTGATCGCCGGCTGCGGCCCGACGCGCGATCATGCAAAGTGGCTCGCGGAACAAAAGGCTGACGGTTATACGTTCGCTGCATCGGTAGGCAACGTCTCGGACTGGGACTCGACCAAGCAGGCGTTCGAGAAAGTCAAATCCGAACACGGACCGGTCGATATTCTGGTTAACAACGCCGGCATCACGCGCGATGGTGTTTTCCGAAAGATGTCAGTCGAAGACTGGCGCGCGGTCATCGATACCAATCTGAACAGCATGTTCAACGTCACCAAGCAGGTGATCGACGGCATGCTGGACAAAGGCTGGGGCCGCATCATCAACATCGCTTCGGTCAACGGCGAAAAAGGACAGTTCGGGCAGACCAACTACTCGGCGGCCAAGGCCGGGATGCACGGCTTCTCGATGGCGCTCGCACAGGAAGTCGCCAGCAAAGGCGTCACGGTCAACACGGTTTCGCCGGGCTATATCGCCACCGATATGGTGATGGCGGTGCGCGAAGACGTGCGCGAGAAGATCATCCAGACGATTCCCGTCAAGCGTCTTGGCAAGGCCGAAGAGATCGGCTCGATTTGCGTTTGGTTGTCGGGCGACGACGCAGGCTTTACCACCGGTGCCGAGTTTTCGTGCAACGGTGGACTGCACATGGGGTAGGGCATCTGATGGGTGAATCACGAAAGGTGGCGCTGGTGACCGGTGCGGGAAGCGGCATCGGCCGCGCGGTCGCCGTGACATTGCTGAAGAACGGATTCGACACGGTGCTGGCCGGGCGCCGGCTCGATGCGCTCGAAGCGACAGCGAAGCTGGCCGCCGATGCGAATGGCGAGTCGCTCGTGGTCGCAACGGACGTCGGCGACCCGCCGTCAGTCGATGCGCTCTTCGCAAAGATTCAGCAGCGCTTTGGTCGCCTAGACGTGTTGTTCAACAATGCCGGCACCGGCGCGCCACCGGTTCCGCTGGAGGACCTTAGCTACGCTCAATGGAAAGCCGTCGTCGACGCTAACCTGACCGGTGCGTTCCTCTGCACGCAGGGCGCATTTCGTTTGATGAAGGCGCAGGATCCGCGCGGCGGCCGCATCATCAATAACGGATCGATTTCGGCGCACGCGCCGCGACCCAACTCGGCTCCGTATACGGCGACCAAGCACGCGATCACTGGCCTTACCAAATCATCGTCGCTCGATGGCCGCAAGTACGACATTGCCGTCGGCCAGATCGATATTGGCAACGCGCTGACCGAACTTGCGCGCAGAATGACGAAGGGCGTACCGCAGGCGCACGGCGCGATCGCGGTCGAGCCGGTGATGGACGTTCAACATGTCGCCAACGCGGTGCTTCACATGGCGAGTCTTCCGCTCGATGTGAACGTGCTCACGATGACCGTGATGGCAACCAAGATGCCGTTTGTCGGCAGAGGGTGAACGCGCGGGGACGAGGTTCGGTGACGGCTGGCACGGTTGCCTGTGCCCTCCGTCACTTAACTCTATCCCTATATCTCGGCCGCGCCGCTGATCAGCGTCGAAAGTTTTGAGGTCTCGCGCGTGTACGGAACGACGACGTTCGCGAACGCCCGCTGTGAATCGAGCACCTTCTTGAAGAATGCATCTTTCGCTTCGAGGGTTGCGAGAACTTTCTTCGCTGACTTGATGAATGCAGGCGCGTAATCGGCCGGCGCATCGAACATCTTCACGCCCTTTTGCTTGATCAGTACCTGCAGCGCTTTGGCGTTCTCGTGCGCGAAAAACAGCATGGCCTCGAACAGCGAAGCCGTGAGCGCCGTCTCCACGATCGCCTGGATGTCTGGCGGCAGTGCACGCCACTTTGCGCCGTTGATTACAACATCGGCGATGTCGATCGCCTGATGCAAGCCCTGGATTGAATAGAACTTGAACACGTCGCTCAGGCCGAGCGGCAGGTCGTTGGCTGGATTGATCCATTCGACGCCGTCGATGATGCCGCGCTCCGCGGCTGGAATCAGTTCCTGCCCTGGAAGGTTCATCGGTACCCCGCCCATGTCCTTCAGCACATCGCTGGGCAGCCCCGATGAAATGCGGAAGCGCAGCTTGGTGAATTCCGCCACCGAGGTGATCGGTTTCTTGAACCAGCCGAAGCACTCGGGGCCGTCGGGCGCGTACAGGAAGGGCATCACGTCGGCCTTCAGGATCTTCGTGTAGTACTCGATATACAGCTCGCGCCCGCCGCCGCGGAAATACCAGCCGAGCTGACCCATCTGATCAAGGCCGCTGCCGGATCCTCCGAGGGGTGCGCTAAACAAGCCGCCTGCAGGATGTTTGCCCGTTGCGTAGTGCGTCCACCACTGGCCGGAATCGACGACACCTTTGTTGACCGCATCGAGGATCTCGAATGGATTGACGATCGCTCCACTCGTCAGTACCTCGATCTTCAACCGTCCGTTCGACATCTTGTCGACGTTCGATGCGAACTTGTTGAGCAAGGTCATGTGCGGTGTGCCGGCCGGGTTTCCGCTCTGCAGCTTCCAGCGAAATTGCGCTGGCGCCTGTGCGCTCACCGGCGTTGCAGCAACGCCAGCCACCAATCCTGCTCCTGCCAGAAATTTCCTTCGTTGCATGTCGTCTGTTCTATATGTCATATCTCTCCCTCCTTGGAGTGGTGCATCTATCGCGTCCCGAACATCATGTTTGGGAGTACCAGAATGATTTGTGGGAAGAAATACAGGATGAGCACTGCGATCCACTGTAGAACCATGAACGGCATCATGCCCTTGTAGATGTCGGCAAGATCCCAGCGGGGCATCACACCCTTCAAGTAGTACGCCGACAGCGCCACCGGTGGCGAAAGCCAGCAGGTCTGCAGCGTCACCGCAAGCAAGATGCTGAACCACACCATGTCGATCTTCATCAGCTGCATGATCGGCAAGAATATTGGCACGATGATGACGACGATCGGCACCCATTCGAGCGGCCAGCCGAGGATGAAGCACACGACCAGAATCGCGAGGATCAGAAAGGTGGGCGGAATATTCCACTCGACCAGCGTGTGGGCGATGAAGGTCGGTGTACCGAGCGCGGAGAACACGGCGCCCATAAAGGTCGAGGCGGCCAGCAGGATCATCACCATGCTCGAGGTTTGCACCGTACGGAACACCGAGTCCTTGAACACTGCCCAGCTCAACCGGCGATGAGCAGCCGTCACGATCAACGCGCCGGCGCAGCCGAGCGCTGCGCCCTCGGTCGGCGTCGCCCAGCCCGAAACGATTGAGCCGAGCGTCACAAGGATCAGCGCCGTGGGAGGGATCAGCCCGAAGAACAGCTCGCGAACGAGCACGCTGCGTGGAACATCGAGCTCCTTGTCGGACAGCGGAGGCCCCAGCTTCGGGTTGAGCCACACGCGCACTAGCGTGTAAATCAGGTAGAGGCCCGCGAGCAGCAAACCCGGCAGCAACGCGCCGGAATAAAGCCGCGCCACCGACACCTGCAGCACCGGACCCATCACGACCAACATCACGCTTGGCGGAATCAGAATGCCGAGCGTGCCGCCCGCGCAGATCGTTCCGGCCGACAGCTTCACGTCGTAGCCGGCCTTCAGCATTACCGGCGCGGCCATCAGCGCAATGATCGTGACCGAGGCGCCGACGATGCCGGTGGCAGCGGCGAACAAAGTCGCGGTGAAAATCGTCGCGAGATAAAGCGAGCCGTGCAGGCGGCCGCACAGCAGCTGCACCGCGTGAAACAGCCGTCGCATTAACCCGGCGCTCTCCAGCACGTAGCCCATGAAAGTGAACATCGCTACCGCCGCGAGCACGGTGTCCATCATCGTGCCGAACACCTGATAGGTCATCAGATGAAAGACGCGATCGCCCAGTCCGATGTAGCCGAACACCATCGCCAGGAAGATCAAGGTAAACGAGATCGGAAAGCCGCCGAGGATGACGACGAACAGCAGTCCGAGTAGCACGAGGCCGAGGATCTCGTCGCTCATTCGTTGGCTCCGGCGCTGCTTTTAAACCAGCTCACTGGGCGCCTCCTGATGGCGATAGTCGATGCCGGTGCGCAGCGTCTTGAAGCACTTCAGAACCTCCGCGATCCCCTGAATCAGGATCAGCGCCGAGCTGACCGGAATCACGGTCTTGTACCAATACGCAGGTGGACGCCAAGTCGTCATCAGGCTCTCCCGCAAGTCCCACGACTCGGCGGCGAAATCCCAGCTGAGCCACGTGAACATCACCATGCCCGGCAGGAAAAAGAGCAGGTACTGCGCGATGTCCATCCGCACCTGCGTCTTCAGCGACCAGTTTTTCGAAAAGAAATCGGTGCGGATGTGTTTCTGTAAGTACAACGTGTACGCACCGGCAAGGAAGAAGTGCGCGCCGTAGCACATCGTCGCAACGTCGTTAGCCCAGATCGTCGGATAAAAGAACTTGCGCGCGATCACTTCGTAAACAAGCACGGCGAACATCGGAACGATTAGCCAGGCGACCGCCTTGCCCGACCAGATACTGATGTGGTCAATGACGTTGGTGATGCGATCTGTCCGGTCCATACTCAATGTGCTGTGCCAATAAAGTTCTTGCCGCGCACGCCTTCCATCGCCTGCGCGATCATTCGGCGCGAGTCATCGTCGGTCACTCCATAGGCGGCGAAGTCGGTTTGCACGCCGACACGCTCGAGGAATTCAGCCAAGCGCCGCGGCGCATCGCGCAGGTCGCCGTCAAAGGCACGCTCGAGTACGCGTCACGTCCGGCGTCAACGCCGATCGCGCGCTCGAGCACCATGGGTAGGGTGAATGAGCATGCGATGCCGTGCGGCAGACCGAAGCGCAGCGTCATTTCGTACGAAATCGAATGTGCCAGCGCAGTCTTGGTGTTGGAGAAAGCTAATCCCGCCTTCAGCGCCGCAAGCGCCATCTGTGCACGCAGTTGCGCATCGTTCGGTTTGTCGATCAGCGCCGGTAATGTCGCCATGACTTCGCGTGCAGCCGCGACCGCGAACGTATCCGAGATCGGATTCGCGTTGACGTTCCAGATCGATTCGAGCGCGTGCGATAGCGCGTCGAGACCGCTCTGCACGGTGACGGACTTTCGGTAGTGTGAGCATCAGGTCCGGATCGACGATGGCCGTCTCGGGCCAGGTCTCAGGTAAGTGCAACGAGTGCTTCTTACCCGCGTCGCGATCCCATATCGTCGCCCACGGAGTTACCTCGCTGCCGGTTCCTGCGGTCGTCGGCACTGCGATCAACGTCTTTACGCGGTGCGGCCTGAACGGCGCGCCCTTCGTAAGCAATGCGATCAGCTCTTCGAAGCGCCCGCTCGACGTGCCGACCATTAGCGCCTTGGCCGTGTCAATTGCGCTGCCACCACCGACAGCGACGATCGCTTCGCAATCACTATGGTCGCGCCAAAAGCGCTCGTACATTGCGCGCAGGTAACTGACGTCGGGATTGGGCTCGATCCGCGTCTTCAATTCCGACGAGCGCCGGGCCGAGAATTGCGCGCACCCGCGCCACAAGGCCAAGGCCTTCGGCTTCGGGAAAGGTTACGAGCACAGCACGGCGGTCTGCCAAGACGTCTGACAGCTCCACGATCGAGCCCGCGCCAAAGCGGATCGCCACCGGATTTTGATAGTGATGAGTCATGCCTCCCTGCGAGCCCATAGCGGTTCTAGCGACCGCTTCACGCAGGGTGCCCATCGCGCCACTATTGATCAAATAGTTTTATTTGCAGTAATACATTCAAAAAAGCTATTCTGGCTCAGGGAGGGCCAGATGCGGCTGACTCAGCTAAGGTCGTTTTATGCAGTCGCGCACGCAGGTGGTTTTACGGGTGCGGCGAAGCTATTGCATATCAGCCAGCCGACCGTAACCACCCAGGTGCGCTTTCTCGAAGAGACATACGGCTGCGAGCTCTTCTACCGGCGCGGACATAAAGTGACGCTCACGCCGCTCGGCGAACAATTGTTCGAGATTGCAAAGAAGATTTTCGAGCTCGAAAGCGAGACCGTGCATCTGCTCGAGGACTCGGGCGAATTGAAGTCGGGACATTTGCGGGTCGGTGCGGTCGGCCCATTTCACGTGACCGAGATGCTGGCGCGCTTCAATCAGCGCTTTCCGCGGATTCAGGTGTCGGTACGTGTCGGCAACTCCGAGACGGTGCTGCAATCCTTAGTCGACTATCAGACGGATGTCGCGGTTCTAGCGCAGTTCAACGACGATCCACGATTCCACTTTGTTCCATATAGCCGTCACCCGATCGTGATCTTCGTGCATCGGAAGCACCGCTTCGCGCGGCGCAAATCAATTCGCATTCGAGAACTCGAGGGCGAGGGGATGATTCTTCGCGAGGTCGGTTCGACAACACGCAAAGCGCTAGACGACGCTTTGGTCAAAGCGGGCGTGACCCCTCGAGTAGTGATGGAAATCGGTGGCCGCGAGGCAATCCGAGAAGCCGTTATCAAAGGCGTCGGCATCGGCGCGGTATCGGAAATCGAATTCATTCCCGACCCTCAGTTGCGGACAGTGAAGGTGAGCGATGCGCAGATGTATACGCATGCTCATGTCGTGTGTCTCGAGGAGCGACGCGCCGCCAGGCTAGTTAAAGCATTCTTACAAATAGTCGCCGATCTGCAACATCGAGGCGGTGTGCGCGCGCGTGCGATGCAACGTCGCGCTGCCTGACCGCCGAGGTCGAGGCTCGAAGTCAACCAGGTTGCGGACCTTCGTATCCCTCAATGATGATCAGATCAGCGGTGGACACGGGCTCCCGCAGCTTGAGTGCTTGCTGGTATTCCGCGGACTTCCAGCAATTGAGCGCTGCCTCGTAGGTAGGGAACTCGATTACCGCGTTGCGCATACGACTTGTGCCCTCGGGGTTTTCGAAGCGACCGGCGCGCACCAGAAAACGGGCGCCGTACTTGGCCAAGGGTTTGGCATTCGCGGCAACATAGGTCTTGTATTTCTCCGGATCTGCAATGTCGACGCGCACGATCCAGTATCCCTTGGGCATAAGTTCCTCCTCAATTCACGATGGCGTCTTTATGCCACATCGGGCCGGTGCGTTGTAACGACCCGATTCCGGGCATACACGTGGGCCCCGAAGCCGACAACGAGACAAATCAAGGCAACAACGTCTACCGTGACCACTCGTCCGACTTGATCGTTGTAGCTCTCGGCAGCTAGAGCAATCCAGAGAAATGAAACCACGCTGATAAAGCCAGCGATGAACGCGATGGTTCGAAACATCGGGCGAAACGCTGCCAAGATTAAAAATACACCGAGCAAACCAAAAAGCACTGCACGATGGCGCATCAGGATGGCGAGATTCGGTTCGCTGAAGGAGACTCCATAAAGCGATGCGAGTCTTTCACTGCCGAGCACACCCGAGAGTGGCAACAAATGAATCAGCCCGACCACCATGAGCATCGCGGGAACCAGATAGCGGGTCGCCATAGATTAGTCACGCAACCGCAATACGGATCGATCAGTCATGAATCGACGCCGAGTCAGAGCAAGGGCTTGATCGGCATTATTTGAAACAACCGTGCCTTGCTTCGTTTTGCGAGCGAAACGTATTGATCCGGGTCGTCCTTGGCAGCGTCCCAGCTGTTGCCCGGCGCCATGTCGGTTTCGATCGAAGCCTCGACCGCACGCGCCAGCGCCTCGTCGTGAATGATGGCGCCGACCTCGGTATTCAGATTCTCCGAGCGCGGATCGAAGTTGAATGTTCCGACATACACGGTCTTTGAGTCGACCACGATGGTCTTGGCGTGCAGAGCAAAGATCGGCATCTTCTTTGTCGCGGTTGGAGAGCGCTGCATCAGCTTGACCTGGACCTCGGGCGCAGGCTTGTACTCGTAGATCTGCAGTCCCATCTTCAGCAACTCTTCGCGCTGGTTTCGATAACCGCTGAAGGCTGCGAGGTTGTCGGTCGAGGCGAGCGAATTGGTATTGATGCGAACGGTAACGCCCCGTGCAGTGATCTGTCGAAACAGCTCCATTGCCCGGTCCGACAACACGAGATAGGGCGACTGAATCACAACGCGTGCGCGCGCCCCCTGAACCAGCTTGCCGAGCGCCGACGCCGTCTGCCCACCCCCGTCGAGACGAAACTGGTTCTCGTTCTTGCCGGGGCGATCGCTGATGAATTCGACTTTGCCCCACCTCATGCTCTGCGCAACGCGGGAGAAAGATGCGGGCGTGGCGACGATCGCAGCGCGTACCTCAGGCGCGAAGTTCTCCGGCGACTTGGCGTACTCGTGCAGCTCGCGATAGATTTGCTGTGTCTCTTCCTCGTTCACGCGCACGTATTTCTGCAGCGCGCCGGGGCCACCGTACAAGTCCTCGACCTTGATGCTTATTTCGCTGTTCCAGAAGCGTTCGAAGCTCGCCCGCATTTCCTTGACGGTTTCGCCGAGCAGCAGCACGTCGCGGTCACGAAAGTTGTACTGATGGTTGTAGTCGAAATACTCAGCAGCCATGTTGCGCCCACCGGTGATCGCAATCTTGCCGTCGACCACGAGCGTCTTGTCGTGCATGCGCTGGTTGACGCCGCGGAAATCGGTCAGCAGATTCAGCAGCCGCTTGTGCAGCGGCACGCCGACCGACGTCTTCGGGTTGTAGATGCGAATGTCGATGTTCGGATGGCGCGCGAGTGCCAGCAGCGACTTGTCGGGCGCGTCGATCAGCAGATCATCGACGATCACTCGCACGCGCACTCCGCGCTCCGCAGCACGCAATAGCGCTTCGGCAGCCAGAATGCCGATGTTGTCGGTGCTCCAAATGAAATACTGGACTTCGACGGACTCGCTTGGCGTGATCTGCCAGCCAGGCTCGCGCCAAAAGCGCCTCGGTGCCCGTGTCGAGTACGTAAACCCCGCTCTTGCCGCCGTTCGCGGCGATTTGCGAATCGATAAACGCCCTGTGGGTATCGTCGGCAGCCAGCGCCGGTGCCGCTAGAGCAATACACAGGGCGAGTAGAGCACTGAGCGGCCATCTTCTACTCATGGCGATCACGATGTCGAAGCATCAGTAGTGCGGGTCCGTCTGGGGTGATGACCTCAGAGTGAACAACAAAACCCGCACGCCGGTAGCTTCGAATAGCTCGTTCATTGTCGGGCGACGGGTCCGTTTGCACCTTGGTGACCGCGGAGTCTTCGAACAGCTGCTGCACGAAAGCATTGACCATCGTGCTTCCAAGGCCGCGGCCGAGCTGGTCGGCGTTGGCCAGGAACTGATCAATCCCGCGAGTTCCAGGATCTGTTTCCTGCTCCCACCAGCCGTCACCTGAGCCTAGCGCGACATAAGACTGGATGAAACCGATCGGCTCGCCCGCAAGGAGGGCGATGTACGCGCGGGTTGAAGACGCGTTCATGGCGCGTGGCAGGTAGTCACGCTCGAGCTCGGTAAGCGTTGCCGGCTCGCGCCACCACTCGGCGACGTGCGGTCGCTGAAGCCACTGATGCACCATCGGCAAGTCATGGTGGGTCAGTGGCCTGAAGGTGGGTGTTTCAAGCCAAGGAGGACGGTGCGTCACGTCTGCACTCGTGACCCGCTTTCATACTTGACTTGAACTCCTGCTCGTACGGTGTTGTGTACCTCCGCCACAGCGTCCGTTTGGCGGAGCAACTCCGCAATTTCGGCCTCGGATGCGGGTGAAGAAACTTTGGCATGGTAGGTGATGTTGGTGGCGGCGAGCCCGATGCCAGGAAAATCGGCACTTGCCTCCACTTCCACTTGTTCAAGGCGCACGCCGAGTCTGGCCGCCTCGCGGTAAAGGTCGTTGCAGTAGCACGTAGCAAGGGCAAGCATCAGGAACTCGCCGCCATTGACCGCGGAGCCGAATCCGGACGACTTGAGCGGCACAGCAAGAGCCTGGTCGGTGCCTCCCGTCGAGACAACGACTTCATGCGACGAAGCTGAGTTTTGAACGCGCGCAGTAATTCGCATCGGCCTGGACCGTCGACTCCAGTGAAGATCAACGATGATATTTACATCACCGAGCGGGCATCAAGCGGATCACACGCTCGGTCACGCTGTCGACCGCCTTAGGCGTGTACGCGAGCGGGAAATACTGGCCGCTGCGCCATAGCGGCGCGAGGTCCCGGTAGTGTGGACTCTCCGGATCGCCGGATTGGCCTGGGTGATTGATCGCGCGCGAGTTGTCCCAGTTGCCCACGTCGACCACCAGGCGCACCGATGGACCGTTCATCTGCCGGAAGTCGGTTGCACGAACGAGCGACTGGTTCGGCGTGTACTCGCTGCCGTGCTTTGCGATAGGCCCTACGTTGATGCGCGCACGCATCGCGTCGTCGACGACCGGCGCCAATGCGTGCTCGTTCAGGTTGAAGTGAAACTTGCCCCATTGCCACATCGCAGGCTCCGTCCCCTGCAGCTTCTCCATTTCTTCCCACGCTGCCTTCAACGTAGTCAGCAACAGTTGGTCGCGCTTCGCGGAGGCGTTGTCGCCGAAACGTGTCTCCGGTTTTTCGAGAGCCAACAGCATGACGTTCATATCGCTGACCGAGAGCGCTGCTGCCGCCTCAGGTTTCAGCACGGCCTCGCGAAATCCTTTGCGCAAGTGGCGCAGCTGCCAGATTTCCTGCAATGCAGCTTGTGGAGAGTCTGAGTGCTGCTGCGCGTCCCAGCCGCGCAGGAATGCGACCGCGCGTTTTGTCTTCTCGTCATCCGAGGACAGGGGTGCAAGCAGTGCTATCAATCGCCGCGCCGGGATTGAAACGATGTCGTTCTGCAGCCGCTCAGAATCTGCGATCGAGATTTTGGGCAGCGAGCCTAGAACCTCGTGCACCCGCTGGTGGCGCGAAGGGTTGGTCCACTCGAACCCGAGTTTGCGGTCCTTGGCCGGATAGTCGTCAGGAATGTTGTAAGCATTGGCCGTCGCGATCCAGCCTTTGGCCGGGTTGTAGATCGACGGCATCAGATCGCCGCGCCAGAAGCCGCTCCATTCGTAGCGACCGTCGCCGGGCACCGGTAACAGCCCGTCCCAGTTCGAGCGCTTCGGTGCGAGTCCGCCCGGTATCCAACCTATGTTTCCCTTCGTATCCGCGTAGACCTGGTTCAACGTCGGAGCGCCCCAGTTCACCAAAGACTTGCGGAACGCGGTGAAGTCTTTGACGCGCATGTATTCGAGCGAGCCGAAGTACGGGCTCGTGCCTGCCTCGAGCCACCCGGAGCGCACTGCGTATGCACGGCCCTTGGCCGCATCGACGTGAATGACCGGTCCGTGCCGAGTGAAGGTGAGGTCCACCGTCTGCGGCGCTGCGCCCTTGACCGGAATCGTCTCTTTCGTCACGCGGAGCGGCTCCCAGCCATTGCCGTATCTGTACTGCGTCGGATCGGCTCGGATTCAGCTCATAGACATAAAGGTCTTCCTGATCGATGTTGAAGATCGTCAGGCCGAAGGCGATTGTCCCGTTGTGGCCGAGCGAAATGCCGGGCAACGCCGGCTCGCCTGCACCGATAACGTCGAGCCCGGGTGCCGATAGATGCACGAGATAGCGCAGGCTCGGTACCGAGTACGCCCGATGTGGATCGTTCGCCATGATCGGGCGTCCGGTGGCCGACTTTGCGCGGTTCACCACCCAGCTGTTGCTGCCCTCTGCCGGCTCTTCTTCAAGCGCCGCGGTTTGCACAGGCTCGACGCTGATCGAAGGTTGCGCCGTCTTCATCGCCGACTTGGTGACCCGCACGCCCTGAGTGGCAAGCTGGAACACCTTCAAGATGTCGGCCGGCAGGCAGGGATCGAGCCCCTCGGGAACCTGCGCCTTCCAGTCGTTGGTGAGGCCGAAGCGAATCTGGTCGGCATCGACGTCCTTCGCCTTGCACAGCGTATTAGCGCGCGCCACCTCTGAATTCAGATTGCGCGTCAGACCGTGCGAACGGATCCGAATCACATCGTCGGCCGTCCACTTCGCCGGTTGATACTTGAGGAAGTTGAACTCCCACGGCATTCGCGCTGGGTTCGCCTGCAGCCAGTCGACATATGCATTGATGCCTTCAACGAAGCGCTGCGTCACGGGTTCAGCTTCGCGCGTGTTGCGCGAACTGTAGATGCGCCACTCCCGATCCATGTCGCCGCGGTAGAGGAATAGGCGCGCCGCGCGGTCTTGGTCTACAAACTCCGGTCCGAATACTTCAGCAAGCTGACCGAGGCCGCGGCGGCGCCACAGATCGATCTGAAACAGTCGATCACGCGCCGCGTTGAATCCCTGCACGAAGAACACGTCTGCCTGGCTGCGCGCATAGATGTGCGGTACTCCCCAGCGGTCGACGCGGATCTCCGCCGGCTCGCGCAGTCCGGCGACGCGCAGCGTTTCCACGGGAACCGTAGTGTCGCGTGCGAGTGCGGGCGTGGTCAGCAAAACGATTGCGGCGCCCACACAAGCCGCCCGCTTTCATCAGCGAAAGAAGAGTGACCTTCGGGTTCATTGGTTCTCCTGAGTTCTGAGCACGCGAATTTGGTTGCAAGAATACTGCGGGTGGCGCGCAGCCGTCATAACGACTCGAAAGTCCGCCCAACAGAATGGCGTTTGCGGACGTAGTTATCGCGAGTACTCGCACTTCCGCAGGGTCGATAGCGACTTGCACGCGATCGCCGCGTGCGTAGATCGGCGTGACCGATAGATGGGGTGCGTCTGCCGTCAGCAGCGCCTGGCCGACTCGCACTTGATAGCGCGTGAACTCGCCGAGGAATTCGCTCTCCTGAACTTCGCCGTCGAACCAGATGCCGCGCGCGTCGCGCTGCGCAGCAATCGTCAAAGCGTGAGGGCGGATGGACAGTGCATTGCCTTCGACGCTGGCCGTTAGCGGAATGTCCCCCAGCCCTTCGGTGACGAAAACGCTGCGAGTCGCGTCGTAGTGGCCTGCAATCAGATTGGTACTGCCGACGAACTCGGCCACGAAGCGATTCGATGGCGTGTCGAACAGTTCCCGCGGGCGACCTATCTGTTGCAGAACGCCCGCATCGAGCACCGCCATACGATCAGCAGTCGTCATCGCTTCTTCCTGATCATGCGTGACGAAGATCGTGGTGATGCCGAGCGCGCGTTGCAGCCGCTTCAACTCCAGCCGCATCTGCTCGCGCAACTTCTTGTCAAGATTCGATAGCGGCTCATCGAGCAACAGCACCTGTGGCTCGATGACTATCGTGCGGGCGAGCGCCACTCTTTGCTGCTGGCCGCCGGACAACTGGTTCGGCCGGCGTCGCGCGTAGTCAGTCAGGCCAACCAGAGACAGTGCCTCGCCGACGCGGCGTTTGATCTCGCCGCGCGCGACTCGCCGCTCGACCAGCCCGAAGGCGACGTTGTCGTACACGCTCATGTGCGGCCACAGCGCGTAGCTCTGAAACACCATGCCGATATTGCGAGCATGCGGCGGCACGCGGCTGATGTCGCGGCCATCGACCAGTAAGCGGCCGCGGTTCGCTTGATTGAATCCGGCGATCAGCCGAAGCAGCGTCGACTTGCCCGAGCCGGACGGCCCGAGCAGCGCGAAAAACTCGCCCGGCTCGATCGCGAGCGTGATGTCTTGCAGCACCTGATTCGACCCGTATGCCAGGCCGATGCCGATGCATTCGACGGCCACCGCCTTCATCGCGCGTGCTCCAGGTTGCGATTGGCGCGATCGGCGAGCACGTGCGACAGATAGGTGCCGACAGCAACCGTCAGCACCAGCAACACGCCGAGTGCCGCGCCGGCGCCCCGGCCCGAAATCGACTGCATATGAAGATAGATGCCATAGCTCATTGGCGCTTGCGATTCTTTGACGACCAGCAGAATCGTTGCCGAGAGTTCGACCGCCGCGGTGATGAAGCTCGACACGAATCCGGCGAGAATGCCGCCGGCCATTAACGGGATCAATACACGGCGGACCGAGCGCCATTTGCTGGCTCCCAGCATCTCCGCCGCTTCTTCGAGGCTGATGTTGATTTGCTGTAGCGCGGCCATGCACGAGCGCAGCGCGTACGGCAGTCGGCGCACCGAGTAGGCCAGCATGATCAGCAGCCACGTCTGCGTGATCGGCACGCCGCCGATCTCAAAGCCCTGAAAGGTGCGCAGGTAGCCGATCGCCAGCACGATTCCCGGCACCGCGATTGCCGCGCTGGCAGCGAAGTCGAGCCACTGGCGTGCAGGAATGCGCGTGCGCAGAATCAAATAAGCAATGGCAACGCCGATGACGACGTCGATCGTCGCCGCCAGCCCGCAGTACAGCAGCGTGTTCGTGATCATGCCGGTGCTGTCGGCGAACACCGTCGCGTAATTGGCCAGCGTGTAGTCATCGGGCAGCACCGAGAAACTCCAGATGCGCGCGAATGACAGCAGCAACAGTCCGAGGTGCGGACTGAGCACGACCAGCAACACCAGCACGATCACTGCGTACGCAAGCCACGCTTCGCCACGCGACAGTCGCCGCCGTGCGATGCCGGCGCCGCCTTTTTGCAGCGTCGAATAGTCCTTGCCCTTCATCACGCGGATCGACAGCCACAGCGCGAGAATCGAGAACGCGATCATGATCACGCTGATCACGTAGCCCAGCGGATCTTCGAGGCCGACCTGCGTGATGCGCAGATACGCCTGCGGCGCGAGCATGTTCGTCTGCCCGAGCACCAGCGGCGTGCCAAGGTCATCGAAGACCTTGATGAACACCAGCGCAGCGCCGGCGAGATAGCCGGGCAGCGCGAGCGGAAACACCACGCGCGAAAACAGCCGCCATCCTTTGGCGCCGAGGTTCAGTGCGGCTTCTTCCATTGCGCCGTCGATCGCGCGCAGCGCGACGATCAAATTCATCAGGATGAACGGAAAGTAGTGCAGGCTCTCGACGAAAATCACGCCGGTCAGCCCCTGCATGATCGGAATCGAGAAGCCGAAGGTTTCGTCGAGCAGCAGATTGACCGAGCCCGAGCGGCCGAAGATCAGCTGCATCGCAACCGCACCCACAAACGGCGGCATGATCAACGGCAATACGCCGAGCGTCTGGATCAGCAGTCGCGCCGCGAAACTGGAAGCGCACGGTGATGTACGCCAGCGGTACTCGCGATCAGCGAAGCGACAACGACGCTGGCGATCGCGACGTACAGCGAGTTGCCGAACGACTCGCGCATCAGGCCGGTCGAGAAGAACGTTCCGAAATGGCCGAGCGTGAAACTGCCATCGCCGTCGCGAAACGCGGTGATGAATACCGCGCCGACCGGAATGAGCAGCAGCGCAAGCAAAAACGCGGCGATGGCGAACGAGCACTGCATACGAGCGCCACGAGGCGCCGAGCAATTGGCGCACGCGAACGCCGGTGCGAACCTGGTCGACCGGCAGCGCGTCAGCCTGCGTCACTGCCATCAAGGCGACGGCTACTTGATCAACGCGGACGCTTGCTGCGCCAGCTCGGTCGCCTTTGCGTAGTTCTCGCGCGACTTGCGATTCCAGCTTTCCTCGAGGCCGGTGACCTGCTTCGAGACCGCGACTTCCTTCTTGTTCGACGCGAAGACTTTCAAGAAATCTTTCTGCCCTGCCAGCGACGATGAAACCACCGGGGCAAACGCCAATGCGCGCGCCTGCTTGATCAACTCAGCAGCCTGCGGATTGTTCTTGCCGGCAAGCTTCGCTTCGGCATCATGAATCGCCTTGGTTGCGGCCTGCAGCTCCTTCAAGCGGAACGTGATCGTCTGGTCGAACAGCGAGTGCACGACCGAGTAGCGATCCTCGGACAGATCGGCGTTGAAGTTGACCTTCGCGCGCTTGACGATCGCTTGCGGGTCCGGATATCCGGCGGGGATCTTGCTGCCGAAGCTCGAGTACGCGAGCACCGGCAGACGTGAGATCTTCGGATCGAGCAGCAACTCCTGGCCCGGCTGGCTCAGCGTGTACTGCACGAACTTCTTTGCCTCGGCCGTGTTCTTGCCGCCGGCGATCAGTGCGATGTTCGCCGGCACGATCGAGGTCAACGCCGGATAAACGAACTCGACCGGGAAGCCAGAATACTTGCCGGCCAACCCGAAGAAGTCGATAACCGGTCCGGCGCCGAACTGGCCGTTGTTGATGCCATCGGGCACACCGAAGCTGCGCTCGGTGATTTGCGCACTGTTGCCCGCCATTTCGAGCACCTTGCCCCAACCGGCGTCCCACCCTTCGCCCTGCAGAATGGTTTCGACAGTCAAGTGCATCGTGCCCGAGCGCGACGGCGCAGTCATCGCGACATGGCCGAACCATTCGCGCTTCAGCAGATCGTCCCAATCCTTCGGCGCGTGCGAGCTTGTTCGCCTTCAGATAGCGGGTGTTGTACATGATCCCGTAGCCCGCGAGCGCCTGACCTTTGTAGAAACCTTGCGGATCGTTGATCGGATAGTTGCCGATCTTCGCCGGGATCGCCTTGTTGTCGACGTCGGGTGCAGTCGACCAGCAGGTTGTCGCGCTTAAGTACTTCGAACGCATCGGGCGCGGAAGCCCAGAACACGTCGGGCCGCTGCCCGGCCGCGGTTTCGCGCACGAACGCAATGCCGGCGACCGTGCTCTTGTTCAGTATCTCGATCTTGATATCCGGATTGGCTTTCTCGAATGCTGCTTTGTACGCCGAAGTCAGCTCTTTCGGAAAGGACGTGATCACGGTGACTGTGCCGGCCTGACTTGCTGAAACCGACATCAACGCGGCGAGTGCAACGGCGCGCAGCGCGAACTGTTGAATCATGTGTGTCTCCCTGGTTTGCTGCGATTCTCGCAGAACAGCCGATAACGCTGCCAGAGTGGCCGCTGCGCTGCGACAAAGTGGATAGAATCCACGGATTCGTCGAAGGAGAGGGCAAACATGGCAACGTCCGTTCGCCTGATCAAGAAGTATCCGAATCGCCGCCTGTACGACACGCAGACCAGCACCTACATCACGCTGGCCGACGTGAAGCAACTGGTGCTCGAGCGCGAGGACTTCCAGGTGATCGATGCCAAGTCGAACGACGATCTGACGCGGCAGATCCTGCTGCAGATCATTCTTGAGGAGGAGGCGGGCGGGCTGCCGATGTTCACGGCGCCGATGCTGTCGCACATCATCCGCCTGTACGGCAACGCGATGCAGGGAATGATGGGTTCGTATCTTGAGAAGAACATCCAGGCGTTCATCGACATCCAGGGCAAGCTGCAGGAGCAGAGCAAGGCGTTTTACGAGACGAACAAGATCGGTCCCGAGATGTGGACCCAGTTCGTCAACATGCAGGCGCCGATGATCCAGTCGATGATGTCGAGCTACATCGAGCAGTCGAAGGATCTGTTCGTGCAGATGCAGGAAAACATGCAAAAGCAGGCGCGCTCGATGTTCACCGGTTTTCCGGGGTTTCCGGGCGATAAAAAATAAGTGACGCGATTGCGATGACCGCGACGGTTGCGGCGCGTCGATCGCGTGCCAATCTCAAGCCCGTGCCATCGGTGGGCTTCGTCTCTCTGGGCTGTCCCAAGGCGCTGGTCGATTCAGAATTGATCATCACGCAGTTGCGCGCCGAAGGCTATGCGACCAGCGCGAGCTACGGCGACGCCGATCTGGTGATCGTCAATACGTGCGGGTTTATCGACGCCGCGGTCCAGGAGTCGCTCGACGCAATCGGTGAGGCGCTCGCCGAAAACGGCAAGGTCATCGTTACCGGTTGCCTGGGCGCCAAGAAGGACGGCGACGAGAACCTGATCACCAAAGCCCATCCCAAGGTGCTCGCGGTGACCGGACCGCATGCGGCGACCGAAGTGCTGGATCATGTGCACCGCCATCTGCCAAGGCCACACGATCCGTACAGCGATCTGGTGCCGCCTGCCGGCATCAAGCTCACGCCGCGCCATTATGCGTATCTGAAGATCTCAGAAGGCTGCAATCATCGGTGCAGCTTCTGCATCATTCCTTCGATGCGTGGCGATCTCGTGTCCCGACCGATCGGCGATGTGATGCGAGAGGCTGAGAATTTGCTGAAGCAGGGCGTGCGTGAGCTGCTGGTGATCTCGCAAGACACCAGCGCGTA
Organism: uncultured beta proteobacterium; assembly: GCA_963807155.1. Lineage (GTDB taxonomy): Bacteria > Pseudomonadota > Gammaproteobacteria > Burkholderiales > Burkholderiaceae_F > JACCZX01. Next base: position 162,368 of record CAWEAZ010000031.1, on the reverse strand, counting down.
CGGCGTCGACGTCAGGTATCAGCTTGGTTTTGTCGGGGGCCGCGCCGTGCGCACGCGCATGACCGATCTGGTCAAAGAGCTCGGGCAACTTGCGCACGCAAACGATGCGTGGGTGCGGCTGCATTACGTGTATCCCTATCCGCACGTCGATGAGATCGTTCCGTTGATGGCCGAAGGCAAAGTGTTGCCATATCTCGATGTGCCGTTTCAGCATGCGCACCCGCGAGTGCTGAAAGCGATGAAGCGCCCGGCGTCGGGCGAGAGGAACATCGAGCGAATCCGTGCGTGGCGCGCAGTCTGCCCCGACATCACGATTCGATCGACGTTCATCGCAGGCTTCCCGGGCGAGACCGAAGCAGAGTTTGAATACCTGCTGGATTTTCTGCGCGAGGCCGAGCTGGATCGCGTCGGATGTTTTGCGTACTCGCCGGTAGACGGCGCAGCGGCGAACGCGTTGCCGGGTCAGTTGCCGGACGAAGTTCGCGAGGAGCGACGCGCGCGCTTTATGCAGCTGCAGCAGCAGATTTCGGCGCAGCGTTTGCAGCGCAAGGTCGGCACCGTGCAGCGGGTTTTGATCGATGAGGTCGGGCCCACAGTTGCGACGGGTCGCACCGCAGCCGATGCGCCTGAGATCGACGGGATTGTCGAAATTGCGACGGGCCGGCGAAAGCTAAACGCGGGTGAGTTCGCCGACGTTCGCATCACTTCGGCCGCCGAGCACGATTTGCGCGGCACGCTCGCATGACCGGATACACGCTTTACACGGCGAAGCGCTCCGGCGCGGCCAGCGTCGAAGTACTGCTGGGTGCGCTCGCTCTGGAAGTCGACCTGAAAGACGCGTCGCCCTGGAGCGAGCCGCCCGGACCGTTTTTCGAAGAGTTGAAACAAGTCAATCCGCTAGGGCAACTGCCGACTCTCGTCACCCCCGGCGGCGAAGTACTGACCGAAAGCGTTGCGGTTTTGTGGACGTTGCTCGAGCGGCATCCGAGCGAATGGGTACCACCGTTGTCGACACGCGATCGCGCGAAGTGTTTGCGTTGGATGCAGTTCGCAGCCTCCACTGTCTATACCGCTGTTGGCGTAGCAGACTATCCCTCTCGCTGGACGACCGCCTCGGACGACGCGGCCCGCAAGGCCGCGGAAGATGCAGCGGTCGCGCGGATGAAATTGGGCTGGGACATTATCGCCGTCGAGTACGAAGGAACTCCGTTTTTTCTCGGCGAGCGCCCCTACGTGTGCGACATTTATCTGGCGAATCTTTCGAAGTGGTGGAAGATGCGCGACCACCTGCGCGGCAAGCATCCCGCGTTCTGCGATCTGATGGAAAGAATCGATGCGTTGCCGGAAGTGGCGCCCGTCTGGAAGCGGCACTGGTCATGATCGCGCATCACGCTCTGCGACTTTCAGCGATCGTCGCGTTGCTGATGCTGCTCGCACCACCGGCGCTCGCGCAAATCAGCGTGTCTGTCTTTGGCGGCTATGCAGTCAGCGAAGGCATCGAAAACGACACCACCGGCGAACGTGCGAGCGTCAAATCAGGCGTGGCTTTCGGCGTTGCCGGTGACTACGATCTCGATTCGGCGCGCCAGCTGCAACTGTTCTATGGACAGCAGAACACGTCACTAAACCCCGGCGGGGGCGTGCCGCGCTTCGACTTCGACGTGCGCTATCTGCATCTTGGTGGAACCTATTTTTTCGACGGGCCGATCGGCCGCGGGCCGTACGCGGTCGGGGGCATCGGCGTGACGCATTTCTCGCCGAACATGAACGGGCTCAGCAGCGAAACAAAGGCGTCGATGAACGTCGGGTTTGGTTATCTATGGCCGATTGGCAGTGCAGTGGCAGTACGGGCGGAGGCGCGCGGTTTCTTCACTCTGCTGAACAGCTCGGGCGGATTATTCTGCTCGGGAGGTTGCGTCGTTTTTTTGAGCGGCGATTCGTTCGTGCAGGGCCAGGCGATGCTGGGTCTGACTGCGAGGTTTTGAGGAGATTGCAATGAGAGAAGTGGTCGTCGTCAGCGGGGTTCGCACCGCGATCGGAACGTTCGGCGGGAGTTTGAAGGACGTGCCTCCGACGCAGCTCGGGGCCATTGTCGTCGCCGAGGCGTTGAAACGGGCGCAAGTGAAAGGTGACGAAGTCGGTCACGTCGTATTCGGTCACGTCGTCAACACCGAGCCGAAGGACATGTATCTGGCGCGTGTGGCGGCGTTGAATGGCGGAGTTGCGCAGAGTGCACCGTGCCTGACGTTGAACCGACTATGCGGCAGCGGCTTGCAGGCGATCATTTCCGCTGCGCAGTCGATCATGCTCGGCGATACGGATATCGCGATCGGCGGTGGGGCGGAGAACATGTCGCGCGGGCCGTTCATTCTCCCGACAGGACGCTGGGGCCAGCGCATGGGCGACTTCAAGACGATCGACATGATGGTCGGCGCGCTGCACGATCCATTCGACGTGATTCACATGGGCGTTACCGCCGAGAATGTCGCGACCAAGTGGGGCATCACGCGCGAACGAGCAGGACAAGCTCGCTGTCGAGAGCCATCGTCGCGCGGCGGCTGCGACGAAGGAAGGTCGATTCAAGAGCCAGATCATGCCGGTCGAGGTCAAGGGCAAGAAGGGCGCGACGATGTTCGACACCGACGAGCATTTTCGCGACGGCGCAACGCTCGAAGACATGGCGAAGCTGAAGCCTGTATTCGCGAAGGAAAACGGCACGGTCACCGCCGGCAACGCGTCCGGCATCAACGACGGCGCCGCTGCGGTGGTGCTGATGGAGCGCAGCGTCGCCGAGAAGCGCGGCTTGAAACCGATGGCACGGCTGGTCAGTTACGGTCATGCCGGCGTTGATCCGAAGTACATGGGCATCGGTCCCGTCCCTTCGACGAAAAAGGCGCTTGAGCGCGCCAAGCTGAAGGTCTCTGATCTCGATGTCATCGAAGCGAACGAGGCGTTCGCAGCGCAGGCTTGCGCGGTTGCAAAGGATCTCGGTTTTCCATCCGAGAAACTGAACCCGAACGGCAGCGGCATCTCGCTCGGCCATCCGATCGGCGCGACCGGAGCGATGATCACCGTCAAGGCGCTGTACGAACTTGAGCGCACCGGCGGGCGCTACGCGTTGGCAACGATGTGCATCGGAGGCGGGCAGGGCATCGCCGCGGTGTTCGAGCGGGTATAGACCGTCGCAGTATGTAGGCGGCTGCACGACACACGACGTTGAGTTAGGCATGACGTCCGACGAGTTTTCAGAATCCCGCAGGCGGTTGCTGTTGGGCGCGGCCGGCGGGTTTTGCGTCACCGTTGCCGATGCGAACGCCGCAACCGGCGAAACGCCCGAAGATCGTCTGCGCGCACTGCTCAGCGAGCGTCGCACGCTGCGGCTGGTGCGCGGCGACGAGAAGGTAGAGGCCACCTACTGGTCGGCCGACGCCGGCTATAACCGTGATGAGTATCTGAACCTTTGCTGGGTGCTGCGCGATCTGCAGGCCGACCGGGTCTTCCCGATGAACCATGCGTTGCTCGACGTGTTATGCGGCCTGCAGACGTGGCTCGCCCGCACCGGAATTGATGCGCCGCTGCGCGTTCACTCGGGCTATCGGACGCCGAAGACGAACAAGCTCACCGAAGGTGCTGCGCTTGACTCGCGACATATCGTCGGACGCGCAGTGGATATCAGCGTGGCGGGGATATCGAATCTGAAGCTAGCGGGCATGGCGAGTGTGCTGGGTCGTGGTGGTACCGGGCTCTATCCGGGCCGCAACTTCGTTCATGTCGATACCGGCGATGAGCGCATCTGGATCGATCGCCCCCGCAAGAAGGCCTTAGACCGTCAATGCACGCCGTGTGTCTGCAGCCAGGCGAGCTTCGCGGCATACAGCTCGCGGTCATTGCGCGTCACGCCATTTTCCATTGCGAGAGCCAGGTGCTTCTTGGCCGGCTCGATGTCCCCCAGTTTGAAATTGGCGAGGGCAAGCCAGAAGTGAAACTCTGCGTTGTAGTCGGCGCGAGCGACTTCTTTGCTAAACAAGTCCCTCGCGAGCTTGAAATTCTCCTGCTCCATCGCGGCGCGACCCAGGTTGAAGTAATGGAACGGGGCGATAGGCTCGATTTGCGCCAGCCGGCGCAGCAGCGCACCTGATTCAACATCTCGTCCTTGGCGAGCGAATACCTGCGCCAGATTGGCCATCGCGCGTTCATTGGCGGGCTCACGCTTGAGAAGGTAGCTAAAGACCTTTTCAGACTGAGCCAGGTCGCCACGGCGCATGTAAATGACGCCCAAGGTGTTGTACGAGCCCAGATATTCCGGACTCTGGAAAACCGCTTCGCGCGCCCAGCCGTAGGCGTCGTCTGACCGCCCTTCAACAAGCGCTTCGACCGCCTTGTTGTTCATGTACATCGCAACGATCGTGTCTTCCTGAATGTCGCGCGACCGTAGCCCGCGCAGGCTCTCGGCGGGCAGAAAGTCGACCGTCATTGCGGCACTCCCAATGGTGTTCCTATCGCCCATTTTTCTGTCAAGAGTGACGTTGACATGGCCGCTGCGTACGAGCAGGTCGCCGCTACGCCCCCAGGTTTCCTCCAGATAGGCGCTCTGATACGTGACCTGCAGCCCCAGCTCTTTCGCAAAAGCGGCGGTCATGACAACCAAAGAAAGACAATTTCCGGCGCGGGCGTCAAATGCCTGCGAAGCATTGCGGGTCATGCTGACGTCGTACTGCAGCTTCAGCTGATCGCGCTCGTAGAGCGCATTGATCAAGCCTTGCGGCGAACCTGCCTGGCGCAGCTGACTGGCGATCTCCGTCCGCAAATACCGCTTCATCGGGTCACTCAACGCGAACACATCGGCGGCGGCGATTCGCTCGGAAGGCGCGGCGAACAGCTCATCCTTGAAAAGGAATTCTGGCGGCAGTACTCGGTGCTGAGGCGGGCTGGCGCACGCCGCCAGCAGTACGCACACAAGAGCTGCCCAGTTACGCATTCGATTCCTCCTTCCTCGCACTGCTTGCTGCTGAGGAGCCAGAACAGCCATCAGCATATCTCGCCCCAATTTCTCCGTGTGCCAGATTAACCGCCGTTCGTAAACCAATTCAGTACACCGTCGAGCGCACTGTGATCTAGCGCGTAGGTTGACTGCTCGCGCACCACCGGTTTGGCCCGATAGGCGACCGAGATTCCGGCGAGCTTCATCATCTTGACGTCGTTCGCACCGTCGCCGATCGCAATTGCCTTGGCCGTTGGACATCCGATCTCCGCACATGTTTCACGCAATGCCTGCGCCTTGCCTTCGGCATCAATGATCTCGCCGCCGTTCGGTCCGCTCACCTTGCCTGTCAACCGACCGTCGATGATCTCGAGCTGATTCGATCGCGTGTAGTCGATGTTCAGCTTTGCCTTGATCCTCTCGGTAAAAAACGTAAAGCCGCCGGTCGCCAGCAGCGTCTTCAGCCCCTGACGCTGGCACTCCGAAACGAGTTGCTGTGCCCCGTCATTGAGTGCCAGTTTTTCGTCGTACACGCGCGCGAGCAACGCCGAATCGACCCCGGCCAGCATCGCCACTCGACGCCGCAGACTTTCCTTGTAGTCGATTTCGCCGCGCATTGCCGCTTCCGTGATCGCGGCGACTGGCTCGCCCTTGCCGGCATACGCGGCGACTTCGTCGAGCGTTTCGATATTCACTACTGTGGAATCCATGTCGAGCGCCAGCAAGCGAAAGTCGGATAGGCGCAATCTCGGATCGACGAAGGCGGTGTCCAGTTTCCAGAAATCGGACAACCCCTGAACCGCCTTACGCGTCTCGGCATCGTCGCCAACCGAAACACAACGCGCGGCGCGCTTGTACAACGTGATCCGCTCCGGCATGCAAATGACTTTGAATGTGTCGAGCGCTTCGGGCGACAGCCCCGGACCCTGAATCACCAGATCTTTCATCGATGGAAGTTTAGGTTACTGACACGCCGCGTTACGCACGCTAATGTCAGCCGCATGGATTCGTTTCGAATCAGCTCGCAGTTCGATCCGACCGATATCGATGTCGCTCCGATCGATCGCGGGTTGCACAGCTACAACCAGCGCAGCGCCGATCTGGACGCGATTCGCCGGTTCGCGTGTTATGCGAAAGATACGGAGGGAGTCTTGGTCGGTGGCGCACTTGCTCGCTGGTGGGGGACGGCATGCGAGCTGCAGCAAATATGGGTTGACGAAGCGCTGCGCCGCCGCGGGATCGGCGCTTTGCTGATGCGGAAGGTCGAAGCGACGGCGATCGAGCGCGGTTGTCGGCTGCTCTACCTCGATACGTTCAGCTTCCAGGCGCCTGAGTTCTATTACCGGCTCGGTTACGAGATAGCGTGCCGGTTCGATGGCTTTCCGGACGGCGAGTCGAAGTTCATCTTGCGCAAATCGCTGATCAGCTGATCGCTCTGAACACTTCGCGCAGCCGTTGCAGTCGCGCGTCGAGATTGGCGGTCTTCTCCTCGATGCGCAGCCGCTCGGGGCCCGCCAGCCGCATCGTCTTTGCACGCTGCATCAGTTGGATCAGCTTGCCCGTGTCGAACGGCGGGTCGCGAATAAACTGGACCACGATCACATCGGCTGACGCATCGATCTTCTTGACGCCAAGCTTTTCGGCGGTTAGTCGCAGCCGATGTGTCTCGATTAGCGCCTTCGCCGGCTCGGGCAGCTTGCCGTAACGATCGACCAGCTCTTCCTGCCGCTCGACCAGCTCGTCTTCGCTGTCGGCCGAAGCAAGTTTCTTGTACATCGACAGACGCTGGTGAACGTCGTTGACGTAGTCGGTCGGCAGCAGAGCGGGCACGTGCAGATTGATTTCGGTCACGACGCGTAGCGGAGCGAGCAGATCGGGTTCGCGGCCGGACCGCAACGCGCGCACCGCGGCGTTCAGCATCTGCGTATACAAATCGAAGCCGACTTCCTGCATGTTGCCGCTCTGGCTTTCGCCGAGCACTTCGCCGGCGCCGCGGATTTCCAGGTCGTGCATCGCCAGGTAGAAGCCGCTTCCGAGCTCCTCCAGATTCTGGATGGCTTCGAGGCGCTTTTCTGCATTCTTCGTCAGGCCGCCGGCATCGGGCACCATCAGGTACGCGTACGCCTGATGGTGCGAGCGGCCGACCCGACCGCGCAGCTGATGCAGCTGCGCCAGCCCGAATTTGTCGGCGCGGTGAATGATGATCGTGTTTGCGGTCGGTACGTCGATGCCGGTTTCGATGATCGTCGTGCATAGCAGTACGTTGAAGCGCTGCTGATAGAAGTCACGCATGACGCGCTCGAGATCGCGTTCCGGCATCTGTCCATGTGCTATTTCGATGCGTGCTTCGGGCAACAACTCGACCAGGCGTGCACGCCGGTTATCGATCGTTTCGACTTCGTTGTGCAGGAAGTACACCTGCCCGCCGCGCTTCAACTCGCGCAGCACGGCTTCGCGGATCAGCGACGGGCTTTCCTTGCGGACGAACGTCTTGATGGCGAGCCGGCGCTGCGGTGCCGTGGCAATCACCGAAAACTCACGAATGCCTTCGAGCGACATCGCCAGAGTGCGAGGAATCGGCGTTGCGGTCAGCGTCAACACATCGACTTCGGCCCGCAACGCTTTGAGCTGCTCTTTCTGCCGCACACCAAAGCGGTGTTCTTCGTCGATGATCACCAGCCCGAGCCGCTCGAAGTTGATCGCTTCGGTCAGAAGCCTGTGGGTACCGATCACGATGTCGATCGTGCCGGCGTTGATGCCCGCCACTGACTGCGCGATTTCCTTGCTCGAGCGAAAGCGCGACAACTCGGCAATCTGCACCGGCCAATCGGCGAAGCGATCGCGAAACGTCTGCATGTGCTGCTCTGCCAGCAGCGTCGTTGGGCATAACACAGCGACCTGCTTGCAGTCGGCGACGGCGGCGAAAGCCGCACGCAACGCGACTTCGGTCTTGCCGAAGCCGACATCGCCGCACACCAGGCGATCCATCGGAAAGCCCGCGCTCATATCCTTCAGCACGGCCTCGATCGCTGCTTGCTGATCGGGAGTTTCGTCGAACGGAAAGCCCTCGGCGAACGCTTCGACGTCGTGCTGCTTGAAGTTGAACGCATAACCCTTGCGCGCTGATCTGAGTGCATACAGGTTGAGCAGCTCGGCGGCGGTATCGCGCACCTGTTTCGCCGCCTTGCGTCGCGCCCGGTCCCAATCACCACTGCCGAGTTGATGCAAAGGTGCGGCGTCGGGATCGGCGCCCGAATAGCGGCCGATCAGATGCAATTGCGCGACCGGTACGTACAACGTTGTCTCGTTCGCGTATTCCAAATGCAGAAACTCGGTCGGGCCATCGCCCATGTCCATGCTCTGCAACCCGAGGTATCGGCCGATGCCGTGCTCGACGTGAACGACAGGATCACCAACCCTGAGCTCCGCGAGGTCACGGATCATCGCCTCGACGTTCGAGGCACGCTCGCGCTGCCGGCCACGCAGGCGGCGCGGGCTGGCTGCGTAGAGTTCGGTTTCGGTGATAACGGCGATGCGCGGATCGCGCAGCACGAAACCTTCGTGTAGCGGGGCTATGCCGAGGCCGATGACCGCATCGGAAGCGAGGAACGCGTGAAAATCTGCGTTGTCCGCGAACGGCAATTGATACTCGGTCAGCATCTGCGAAATGGTTTCGCGGCGGCCGGCGGAATCGGCAACGATCAGCACGCGACCGCGGGTCCGTTCTGCAGCTGTATCGCTGCCGAAGGCGTCGATGAACACGCGCAGCCGGCTGATCGGATCTTCTGCGCGCCGTTCAACAGCGAGCAACGGCAGCGCATCGAAACCTTCGTGTGTACCTTCTCCTAACGAGATGCGCCCATAGTCCTTGGCACGCGAGAAAAATCCCTCGGCGTTAAGGAACAGATCAGCCGGCGGCAGAATCGGTCGCGTGGCATCGCGCGACAGGAATCGATAGCGCTCGCTGGTCTCGTTCCAGAAACGCGCCATTGCGGCTTCGATCGGCCCATGCAGCGCAAGCACGCTAGTAGGCGGCAAATAGTCGAACAGGGTGGCGGTCTGTTCGAAGAACAAGGGCAGGTAGTACTCGATACCGGCCGAGGCGATGCCGGTACCGATATCTTTGTAGACACTTGAGCGACTCGGGTCGCCTTCGATGCGCTCGCGCCAGCGCCGGCGAAATGCCTGCCGCGCTGCTTCGTCGATCGGAAATTCGCGGCCCGGCAGCAAGCGCACTTCGGGCACCGGATACAGCCCGCGCTGCGTGTCCGGATCGAACGCACGGATCGAGTCGAGCTGATCGCCGAACAGGTCGAGCCGATATGGCAGCGCAGAGCCCATCGGAAACAGATCGATCAGTCCGCCGCGAATCGCAAACTCGCCTGGCGCGACCACCTGCGACACGTGCTGATAGCCGGCGAACACCAGTTGCGCACGCAGCGGCTCGGCGTCGATCGTCTGGCCCTGCTTGAAGAAGAACGTATGGCCGGCGACGTACTGCGCGGGCGACAGCCGATACAGCGCGCTAGTGGCCGAAACGACCAGGACGTCGATCTCGGAGTGCGGCTGGCTTAGCTGATACAGCGTCTCGAGGCGCTCGGAGACGAGATCCTGGTGCGGCGACAGCGTGTCGTAGGGAAGCGTTTCCCAGTCGGGTAACGGCCGCACGGCAAGCGAGGGGTTGAAGTATCGGATCTCATCGACCAGGCGCTGCGCGTCGAGTGCATCCGCGGAGATTGCAACGACCAACCGGTGCTCCTGACGTGCCTGCGCGGCAAACTGACTGAGCAACCAAGCGTCGCCGGAGCCCGGTGGACGGGCAAGGGCAAAGCGGGTCCCTGCGGACGGCAGGGTCCACGGTGGTGTGCCCGCAGATGGCTGCCTCGGGCGTCAGGATTGAAACTGCTTCTTGCTTCAAGTAAATGCGCAAAAAAATACGGCAGCTAGGCGTTTGCGCAAGCTGCCGAAGTCGATCGCTATTATACGAAGCGATCCATCAGCTGCTTACGTGCTAGGCGTTCGTGCCCAAAACTCTTCGATATATAGCGCTAATCCCGGCAGCAGGCACAGGCAGCCGTCTGGGTCAAGACGTTCCGAAGCAGTATCTGCGCCTGGGAGAGCGCACGATGCTGGAGCACTCGATTGCCGCCATGTTGGTCGATTCGCGCATCGATCTCGTCTTTGTTGTGGTGGCGCCGGCGGACAATAAGTGGCAATCGATTCGCTTCGGCGGCGATCGCGTCGAGTTTCTTCCGGTCGGCGGCGCATCTCGAGCGCAGAGCGTGTTAAACGCCTTGATTGCGCTTTCGAGTCGTAGCTAGTGACGACGATCGGGTGCTGGTGCACGATGCGGCGCGTCCGTGTCTCACCCAAGCGGAACTGGCGCGATTGATTGACGAAGTCGGCAGTGACGACGGCGGCGGTTTGCTGGCGGTACCGCTGACGGATACGTTGAAGCGCGCGGACGATGGGCATGCTGCTGAGACTCTGCAGCGCGATGGGTTCTGGTGCGCACAGACGCCTCAGATGTTTCGCTTTGCGTCGCTGCGCGCCGCACTCGGCGCGGGTTCGCTCGATGGCATCACCGATGAATCGAGCGCGATCGAGCGCAATGGAAGCTTCCCCCGCCTCGTGCTTGGCTCGGCAACCAACATCAAGGTGACCACCGAGCAGGATCTAATGCTGGCCCGTGTAATTCTCGATTTAAGGAGCGCAGCGTGAAGATTCGCGTCGGCCAGGGATTCGATGTGCATGCCCTCGTTCCGGGCCGCCCGCTGGTACTGGGTGGCGTCGAGATCGCCAGCACGCGAGGGCTGCTGGGCCATTCGGACGCGGATGTTCTGTTGCACGCAATCACCGATGCGATCCTCGGAGCAGCGGCGATGGGCGACATCGGTCAACTCTTTCCCGACACTGACGCGGCGCTACAGGAATGCCGACAGCCGATTGTTGCTGCAGCAGGTCGCCAAGCGTGTACGCGACGCCGGTTGGCGCATCGAAAACATCGACGCCACTGTCATCGCCGAGCAGCCACGGATCGCGCCGCATGTCGCGGCGATGTGCCAGACGATCGCGGCGTCATGCGACATCGCAGCAAACGCTGTCAGTGTCAAAGGCAAGACGAGCGAGAAACTGGGTTTTACCGGACGCGACGAAGGCATTGCCGCGCTGGCGGTGGCGTTGCTGATCAGCGACTAGCTAACGCGGCAGGCGCAATTCGACGCGTAATCCGCGCGGAGCGTTGGCTGATAGGCGCAGATCGCCGCCGTGCATGCGTGCGACACGTTCGACGATCGGCAGTCCAAGGCCCGCGCCGGTGCTGCCCGAGCGCGCAGCTTCGCCCCGTTCGAAAGGTCGTAACAGGCGATCAATCTCGTCGACAGAAACACCCGCTCCCTGGTCGCTCACCGAAATGACTGCTCGATCAGCTGTGACCGTCAATGAAACCGCCATCTTGAGTTTGCTGGTTTCAGGGTCGTGCCCGTAACGAACTGCGTTGGTCAGCAGATTGTCGAGCGCACGATCGAGTTCTACTGCGTAGCCGCGAATCCGAACGTCTGGAGCCAGATTTACTTCGACGGTGGAATCCGCGTCAACTTCGATCCGCGCGCGCTGCACAGCCGCGGCGACGGCTGCGGTCAGATCAACGTCAGTGGCGGTGGCCTGCGGAGCCTTTCGTGCGTAGTCGAGAAACTGCCGCACGATCGCATCCATCTGTTCGATGTCGGCAACCATCGCCGCACGCGTGCCGTCGGGCAGCGGCGCGAGTTCGATCTCGAGCCGCAGCCGCGACAGCGGCGTGCGCAGATCGTGCGAGATTCCCGCCAGCAAAACGGCGCGATCGGCGTCGAGCTTGCCGAGATCCGTCACCATCCGGTTAAAGCTCTCGTTAACCGTGCGAATCTCGATCGGCCCGGTCTCGGGAAGCGGAGCGGGGTCGCGACCGCTTCCCAATTCGGCACTCGCGCGCGACAACTGCGCCAGCGGCCGATTGATCAAGCGCGTAATCAAGATCGCGCCGATGATCGACAGCATGAGCGCCACCGCCGCCCAACCGATCCATTGCGTCCCGTAGGTGCGCGCGACCGGGTCGCGTTCGATGAAGACCCAGTAGTCGTCGTCTGCAATAGACAGACTCACCCACAGCCCGTGAATTCCGTTGACCTCCGAAGCGAGCCTCGTATTGGCGCCGAGTTTGGCGACAATCGCCTGTTCGATCAGCTTGATTAGCGCCCCGTCCGGCAGTGGTGTGACCTTGTCGTCGGGCTCCAGTGGATAAATTCGAACGCCTTCGTTGGCAGCGAGCTCGGCCAGCAAGTCGCTTCGCACGAACGGATCCGCGTAAAGCAGCGCCGCGCGTGTGATGTTGACGACGGAGACCACTTGCTGCGCGATCGTTTGGGCGCGCGGCACGCGCTCGAGCACGCGATAGCTCTGCAGCCACGCCGTCAAGCTGGCGACGATCAGCAACAACACCAACAATAACGTGCGCCAGAAGAGCGACGGCGATCGCATCAGGCGCTAGTCAGCCTCGGGATCGGGGATGAAGACGTAGCCAAGTCCCCACACGGTCTGGATGTAGCGGGGCTTTGCGGGATCGGGTTCGACGAGTTTGCGTAAGCGTGAAATCTGAACGTCCAGGCTACGGTCGAATGCCTCATATTCGCGGCCGCGCGCCATTTCCATCAGCTTCTCGCGCGACAGTGGCACGCGGGGATATCGAGCGAATGTCTTCAGCACCGCGAACTCGCCGGTGGTCAGATCGACCGGCTCGCCGTCCTTCGTCAACGTACGCGTTGAGAGGTCAAGCACAAACTTGCCGAAGGTGAGCGGCTTGATTTCATTGGCAGGCGCACCGGGTGCATCGTCGGGGCCGCGGCGGCGCAACACCGCTGTGATGCGAGCGAGCAGTTCACGAGGGTTAAAGGGCTTTGGCAAGTAATCGTCAGCACCCATCTCAAGGCCGACGATGCGATCTACATCTTCGCCCTTGGCGGTCAGCATGATGATCGGCGTCGTATCGTTTCCCCCGCGCAACCTTCGCATGATCGACAGGCCATCTTCGCCGGGCATCATCAGGTCGAGAATAAGCAAGTCGTATCGCTCGCGCTGCCATAGTCGATTCATCGCCTGCGCACTGTCAGCGACGAAGACCGCATACCCGTTTTCGCCGAGGTAGCGCCGCAACAGGTCGCGCAGTCGCGCATCGTCGTCGACCACGAGAATTTTCGGAAGTTTGTGGCGCGTCATTAGGGACCCATTGGCGGCAGCAGGGGCGGGATGCTAGGGAACTTGGTACGCAAGCACGCCTGTGCAAACAAAGTGTTACAGAATTTACCCGTCCGCCGCATCGGGCGCTCCGTTAATTGCCCTATCTGCGGGTCTGAAGAAATATCATGCACACCATGTTCCGTTCGCTCTCTCGCTGCTTCTTTGCGCCTGTTTTTCGCGCGTTCGGCGCGGCATTGTTGATCGCGATGTCGGCGCTCGTCTCATTGCCCGCAGTGGCGGTCGAGCCAGACGTGTTGCGCCTCACACCCGAACAGCGCCGGGATCTGTGGCTGCGGATGACTCCCGAACAGCGACAACAGTGGCGTAATGCGCGCTCCCCCGAGGAGCGCCAGGGGACGTTTCAGCGCTTTTCACCCGAGCAGCGGCGCGAGACGTGGCAGCAATTGTCGCCCGAGCAACGCGAGTTGATGTTGCGGCGGATGACACCGGAGCAGCGCCAAAATCTGCGCGGTCAGTTGACGCCCGACGAGCGCGAGGCGATGCGCAAGAGATTCCTCGAGCGGCAGCAGGACCGCCAGCGCAATGACCAAAGCGTGCCGCAGCGTCAGCTGTCCCCGGAGGAACGGCACCGCCTGCGCGAACAGATCGAGCAGGCGCGTCGTGATCAATATCGGCGCGGCAACGACGGCAACAAGGGGGCAGGCAAATGATGCGACAGCTTGGTGTCCTGATTGCACTACTGATGTTGTCGTTTGGCACTGGCGCCGTAGAGCCGCAGCTTGGCGCCCACGGCGCAAGACTCCTGTTGACGCGCGCTGGATTTGCGCCGGCCGACGCCGATGTCGCGACTTACGCTCCGTTGACGCACAGGGCGGCGGTTGATCGCCTGCTGGCCGGAGCCCTAATGACGGCAGTTACTCTGCCTCCGGCGTGGATCGACGAGCGACTTGTGCCGCCGCGCGAGTTGCGGGCGATGAGTGACGAAGCGCGCCGCGCCGAACTGCAGAAGCAGGTTCGCATGGGACTCGAGCTCCGCGGCTGGTGGCTGCGCGAAATGGTCGCCACTCCATCGCCATTGACCGAGCGCATGACACTGTTCTGGCACAACCATTTCGTCTCGGCGCAGCCGAAGGTGCGCTACACGCAGTTGATGTATCGGCAGAACGTGTTGCTGCGCAAACACGCGCTCGGGCGTTTCGACGAGCTGCTGCATGCCGTGGCCAAAGATCCGGCGATGCTGATCTATCTTGACTCTGCGACCAACCGGCGTGGCTCGCCGAACGAGAACTTTGCGCGCGAGGTGATGGAGCTCTTCACCCTGGGTGAAGGCAAGTACAGCGAAGACGACATCAAGCAGGCCGCGCGCGCGTTCACCGGCTGGAGCATCGATCTCGATTCCGGCGATTACATGTTTAGGCGCCCACTGCACGACGGCGGCGAGAAGACTGTCTTCGGCAGAACCGGAAACTTCGACGGCGATGCCGTACTCGACATCCTTTTGGCGCAACCGGCGTCGGCGGAATTCATTGTGCGCAAACTGTGGCGCGAGTTTGTCTCGTCGCAGCCCGATGAAGCTCGCGTGAAGACGATAGCGGCGCAGTTTCGCGCCGGCGGCTGGAACATTGCGCAGCCGGTGCGCGCGCTTCTGCTGCAGCCCGAGGTCATTGCGCGCGACGAAGACAACGCGCTCGTCAAGTCTCCGGCCGAGCTGGTGGTGGGGCTTGGTGCGCCAATCGGGCGGCGAGTTGACGCGGCCGGCGGCGGCCGCGGTCGCGCTGGCCGGGATGGGGCAGAACCTGTTTTCGCCGCCCAATGTACGCGGCTGGCCAGGCGCAGACGCCTGGATCAACACCCACACGCTGCTAGCGCGCAAACAGTTCCTCGAGCGCGCGCTCGGGGGTGCAGCCGAGCAGCATGCCCAGTAATGAATCGGCAACGGACGATTCGATGTCGGCTTCGATGAAGGCAGAGGATTTACCTCGACGCCGCCTGCAGATGCTTGAGCAGTCCGCGTCGGTGCGGGTCGACTCTGAAGCGTGGCTCGCGCGTACCGGGCTGGCACCCGAACGCGTTGTAGCGCCCGGCGCACGGATAAAACTCGAACAAGTCGTGCTGGTGGTCCCGCCGACCTCGCCAGCGCGCGACGGATCGCTCGGTCTCGATGCGCTGCGCGCGATCGTGCTCGACCCGGCCTACCAACTCAAGTGAGGCCCCGATGGATCGCCGCTCATTCCTAACCACATCATCGGCGCTGCTGTCATGTGCGGCGTTGCCGGCGTGGGCTGCCACGCCGCCGCGGCTGTTGATCCTGATCGAGCTGCGTGGCGGCAACGACGGGCTGAATACTGTCATTCCGATCGACGATGGAGCGTATTTCGATCTGCGTCCGCGGCTTGCTTTCAAGCCCGATGCCGTGGTGCGCTTTGACAATGCGCCCGCATTGCACTCGTCGCTCGCGCCGCTCGAACCCCTATGGCGTGATGGCCAGATGGCAATCCTTCAGGGTGTCGGATATCCAGAGCCCAATCTGTCGCACTTCCGGTCGATCGAAATCTGGGACACCGCGTCCGATAGCCAACAGGTTCTGCAAACTGGATGGCTGACGCGCACCGTCGACAGACAATCCGCGTTCGTTGCACAAAGCGCTGACGGCGTTGTGATCGGCGCAGCCGATCTCGGCCCGCTGGCGGGGGGCGCGCGCGCCGTAGCGCTGAACGATCCGGCGCGCTTTGCACGTCAGGCCCGATTGGCTTCCGCCGACGGTGTTGCGGCGCGCGGTGCACTCGCCCATGTGCTGCGCGTCGAGAGCGACATCGTGCGGGCCGGAGCCGATGTGCGCAGCGATGTCTCATTCAAGACCGAGTTCCCGCGCGGTGCGTTCGGCATCGCCGTGCAGCACGCGGCAGGCATCGCGGCCACGGGCAAAGTCCCGGTACTGCGACTGACGCTCCCGGGTTTTGATACTCACCAAAATCAACTGCCGGTCCACGCGAATCTGTTGAAGGTGCTGGCGGAGTCGGTCGTTGCACTGAGGTCCGCGCTCACCGAGCACGGCTTGTGGGATCGCACGCTGATCCTGACGTACTCCGAATTCGGGCGACGCCCGCGCGAGAATCAAAGCGCCGGTACCGACCACGGAACCGCGGGTGTTTTGTTTGCATTTGGTTCGCACGTACGCGGTGGTGTGCATGGCGAAGCACCGTCGCTGCGCTCGCTCGACAGCGCCGGCAACCTTCGGCATTCAATCGACTTCCGCCGCATTTACGCGTCGGTCCTCGAAAACTGGTGGCAATTGCCGTCCGAGCGGGTGTTGCAGCGGCGCTTCGAGCCGCTCAAGTTCATCGCATAGCCCGCACCCGTCGCAGTCGCGCCGCTAATATGCGGCGCATGCCGGGCCGAGCTTCTACCGTTCTCGCAATTGACACCGCTACCGACGTCTGTTCGGTGGCGGTGCTGCATGGCGACCAAGTGACCGAACTGGTCGAGACGGTCGGCCACAAACATTCCGAGCGTGCGCTGCCGATGATCGATGCAGTGCTTTCGCAGGCGGGTTTGGTGCTGGGCGATATCGATGTCTTTGCGTTTGGCGCAGGCCCAGGATCCTTTACCGGCTTGCGAATCGCGTGTGGGATCGCTCAAGGCCTCGCTTATGGCAAGCGTAAGCAGGTCGCGCCGGTCGGCAATCTGCGCGCGCTCGCGGCACGCGCATTTTCTAGAATCGCGGAGGGCGATCTGTTGCTCGCCGCGATCGATGCCCGCATGAACGAAGCGTACTGCGCAATCTATCGGCGCGACCCGCAGGTCAGTGAGGTCAGAGCGCCTGCCCTCGAGCGGCCGCAGTCTCTGGTGCAGCTCGCCGTCGAAGAGAGAGTCGATATCGTGGCGGGCAATGCACTGGTGGCGTTTTCCGATATCTGGCCGCACGAAAAGCCCTGGCTTGCGTTGCCTGACGCCACCTCGTCGGCAGCCTCGATAGCGGCTCTGGCGCGCCTCGATGCATCGCATGGCCTGGCCGTCGCACCGGAGCAGGCGGCTCCGATCTATGTGCGTGACCACGTTGCACTGACGATCGAGGAGCGGAAGGCGGCAAGCGCTGCGGCGGGTCGCGCCAAGGAGCTCGCGGGTTTCAGAGTGGGCGCCCCTCGAGTGACCGTCAGTAACGCGGGGGACGAACATTGAGCGCGCTACCGAAGCCCGTTCTCGATCGCTACACGCCGATGGTCGAAGCTGATCTGCCTGAAGTGGTGACCATCGAGTCCGACATCTATCCGTTCCCGTGGACGCGCGGCAACTTTCTGGACTCGGTACGCGCAGGTTATAGCGTCTGGGTCTTGCGCGATCAGGGTGACGCGCTGATCGCTTATTCGGTGATGACACTGATGATCGATGAAGCCCATCTGCTCAATTTGAGCGTCGCACGCACTTGTCAGCGCGAAGGTGTGGGCTGGCGCACGCTCGAGTGGATGGCAGAAGTGGCACGCGGCTACGGAGCGCGCACGATGCTTCTCGAGGTCAGACCCAGCAACGCGTCTGCAGTGCGGATGTACGAGCGCTACGGATTCGAAAAGATCGGCGTGCGGCGAGGCTATTACCCTGCGCAAAGCGGACGTGAAGATGCAATCGTGATGCGAGTCGCACTGTAGCGATGGATCTCAGGCGCGCACAGATGTGGCAAGCCATGGGTCTCGGCCCCATTTACCGGCTGCGCAGCGTATCGACGATCGTACGAGCGGAAACCGAAGTCGCTCCGCCGGTCGCTGACAGAACCACGATCATCGGGCGACTCGAGTGGAAAGAGCTGCGGCAGGAAGTCGCGAGCTGCCGGGCGTGCTCTTTGTGCGGGACACGAAAGCAGACCGTTTTTGGCGTCGGCAATACGCACGCCGATTGGATGCTGATCGGTGAGGCACCCGGTGCCGAAGAGGACGCGCGCGGCGAACCCTTTGTCGGACAGGCGGGACGCCTGCTCGACAACATGCTCGCGAGTATCGGGATGTCGCGAGACGGGGAAACGCCAAAGTCGGTCTATATCGCCAACGTTCTGAAATGCCGTCCGCCAGGCAATCGCAATCCGCTGCCGGATGAAGTCGCCAAATGTGAGCCGTTCTTGTTGCGACAGATCGAGCTCGTCGGCCCGTCGCTGATTGTCGTGATGGGCCGATTCGCAGCGCAGTCGCTGCTGGGTACCGATGCCAGCATCGCGAGCCTGCGCGGCAAGCCACACCAGATCAACGTGGCGGGGCGTCAGATACCGGTAGTGGTGACCTATCACCCCGCGTACCTACTGCGAAACTTGATCGACAAGGAAAAGAGCTGGGCCGATCTTTGTTTAGCGAACAAGGTGCACGCTGTTCATTAGTGCGTCACTTCTCCGATCAGCGCCACTGAATCGAATTGCCGCTGGTTGTATCGATGCCGCAGCAGTACGAGGAACATCGTGACGGCAACGAACACGCCAAACAGCAGCATCACCGTCTGAATACTCAGATTCAGCCACACCAGAACTGCATAGAAGCCCAGCATTATCAGGATGCTGGAGTTCTCGTTAAAGTTCTGGACCGCGATTGAGTGCCCGGCAGACAGCAGCACGTGGCCGCGGTGTTGCAATAGCGCGTTCATCGGGACGACGAAGTAGCCTGCCAGCAAGCCGATCAGCACCAAGATCGCGCAAGCGACCAGCAAAAAATAGCTGGCGTTAATGGTGCCGAGTCGAATCGAACCTTCAGGCACGACCGCTGGCGAGTAAAACGCTGCGGCAGCGACGATCACGCCCATCGCGATCCCGACCGGCAATACATCCATCGCTTTCTTCAGCGACACGGTAGCCGCTGCGTACACCGCGCCCATCGTGATCCCGACCGCAACGACTGCCTGCAGGATCGCCGCGCGCGCCAGATCGAGGCCGAGCACGCTCTCCGCCCACTTCAAGACGATAAATTGCAGCGTCGCCCCCGCGCCCCAGAACAGCGTTGTTACTGCGAGCGATATCTGCCCGAGCTTGTCTCTCCACAGAACCTTGCAACAGTGCACAAACCCGACCATCAGTTTCCACGGATGCGAATGCTGCTTCACGTATCGCGCGCCGGTATCGCCGATCAGCAGATTGATCCCTGCAGCCAACACGTAGATCCAAACGATGACCGAGATGGCGGCTTCGGCCGGCAGATCGATGCCCATGTCTATTACCGGCACATCGTGCGCCAGAAGCCACGCTGCGACGTTCTTGTCGATCAGCACGCCACCGATCAGGAATCCCACGATGATCGAAGTGACGGTCAGACCTTCGATCCAGCCATTCGCCACGACCAGTTTCTCAGGCGGCAGCAACTCGGTCACGATCCCGTACTTGGCCGGCGAATATGCCGCCGCGCCGAAGCCGATCACCGCGTAGGCGAGCAGCGGATGCACCCCAACGAACATCATGATGCAGCCGCCGATCTTGATCATGTTCGTAATGAACATGACGCGCGCCTTGGGGAACGAATCTGCGAAAGCGCCGACGAACGCCGCCAGCGCGACGTACGAGAACACGAAAAAAAGCTTCAACATCGGCGTCATCCACGCCGGCGCCTGAACGTCGCGCAGCAGCGCGATCGCAGCGATCAGAAGAGCGTTGTCGGCCAGTGAAGAAAAAAATTGCGCGGCCATGATGACGTAGAAGCCGCGTTTCATGGCGCGAAGGCCTGGTGCTGTGGCAACAAGCGAACCGTCTCCCAAAAAGTTGTGCGCTTGGTGTCGTGCTTGATGCTGCGCTTTTCCGGCGTTATATCACGCACTTACGCTCGACCGATGACACGCGGCACTATGCTATTGAGCGTCAATTCCTCATTTAATTCCGATGCCACGCCCGATTTCCGCCGTTATCGACTTGCTTGCGATGCGCCGCAATCTCGCGCTCGCACGCCGGCACGCGCGCGGACGGTTCGTATGGGCTGTCGTGAAGGCAAACGCCTATGGACACGGGCTGGTGCGCGCCGCACGCGCGTTTGCAGAAGCTGACGGGCTTGCATTGCTTGATCTGGATGAGGCGCAGCGCGCTCGTGATGCCGGATGGTCGCGGCCGATCCTGCTACTCGAAGGATGTTTCGAGGCGCGCGAGCTAGAGACGGCGTCGTCGTTGAAGTTGACGGTCGTTGTGCACGAAGCGTCGCAGATCGACATGCTCGAGCGCGCGCGCTTGCCGGTACCGATCGATGTCTATATGAAGCTGAATACAGGAATGAACCGGCTAGGCTTTGATTCACGCCAGGCCCACGCGGCCTACGCGCGGCTCAAGGCGTGCACGAACGTTGCGCAATTGACGCTAATGATTCATTTTGCCAACGCAGACCGAGCGGCCGGTGCCAGCGGTCCCACGGAGGTGGCAGAGCAAATGGCTGCGCTGCAAAGTATTGCCGGTGACTGGCCGGAGCCGCGCAGCTTTGCCAATTCGGCGGCGTTGTTCTTGCGGCCCGAAGTGCAGGGCAACTCGGTGCGGCCGGGCATCGCGTTGTATGGTGCTGCGACCGACGAGTCACATACCGCCGCAGAGCTCGGTGTTGCGCCTGCGATGGCGTTGCACTCGCGCTTGATTGCAGTACAGAGCCTGAACGCCGGGCAAGCAGTCGGCTACGGATCAAGATTTCTGGCACCGCGTCCGATTCGCATCGGCGTCGTCGCGTGCGGCTATGCCGATGGCTATCCGCGCCATGCACCCGATGGAACCTCGGTGCTGATCGACGGCGTTCGGGTACCCATTGCCGGTCGTGTGTCGATGGACATGATCACCGTCGACTTGACGTTGGCGCCGCACGCCACTGTTGGCAGCGACGTCGAGCTGTGGGGCAAGAACCTCCCGATCGATGAAGTTGCGAATGTGTGCGGCACCGTTGGGTATGAATTGATGTGCGCGCTGGCGCCGCGTGTGCCGGTCACTGAGATCAATAGCTGAAGCATGGCGAAGGCAAAAACACAATTTGTCTGCGCCGAGTGTGGCGGCGCGAGCTTGAAGTGGCAGGGCCAGTGTCCGCATTGCAATGCATGGAACTCGCTTTCGGAGGCACGCGTGGAGGCGCCGACCGAGCATCGTTACGGCGCGCTTGTATCCAATGCACCCACACAATCGCTGGGCGACGTGCAGGCGCGCGAGATGCCGCGCATCGCCTCCGGCATCGACGAGTTCGACCGTGTGTTGGGCGGCGGGTTTGTTGAGGGCGGTGTCGTGTTGATCGGGGGCGATCCCGGTATTGGCAAGTCGACGCTCCTACTACAGTCGCTCGCGGCGCTGTCATCGAAGGCTGCAGTGCTGTACGTCAGCGGGGAGGAGTCGGCCGCGCAGGTCGCTCTGCGCGCGAGGCGGCTTGGAGTCGACGCGGCACGGGTTCGCCTACTGTCAGAGATTTCGCTGGAGCGCATCGTGGCAACGGTCGGCACTGAGAAGCCGTCGGTATTGGTGATCGATTCGATTCAGACGCTGTACTCGGAACAGCTGCAGTCAGCGCCCGGCTCCGTGGCGCAGGTGCGCGAATGCGCCGCGCAGCTGACGCGCCTGGCGAAACAATCGGGGCTGACGCTAATCATGATCGGCCACGTGACCAAGGATGGCTCGCTGGCCGGGCCACGCGTCCTCGAACATATGGTCGATACAGTGTTGTACTTCGAAGGCGAGTCTCACTCGTCGTTCCGGCTGATTCGTGCATTCAAGAACCGTTTCGGCGCGGTCAACGAGCTCGGCGTATTTGCGATGACCGATCGCGGGCTTAAGGGCGTTAGTAATCCGTCGGCGCTGTTTCTGTCTAAGCACGATGTGCAGGTCGCCGGCACGTGTGTGATGGCAACGCAGGAGGGGACGCGACCGCTACTGGTCGAAATTCAGGCGCTGGTCGACGCTGCGCATGTGCCAAATCCGCGCCGACTTTCGGTCGGACTTGATCAACAGCGACTGGCGATGCTGCTCGCTGTCCTGCATCGCCACGCGGGCATCGCCGCCTTCGATCAAGACGTTTTCGTTAATGCGGTCGGCGGCGTCCGCATTGGCGAACCCGCGGCGGATCTGCCCGTGTTGCTGGCGGTGGTTTCATCGATGCGCGACAAGCCGCTGCCGCGCGGCTTGATTGCCTTTGGGGAAGTCGGTCTGGCGGGCGAGGTGAGGCCTGCGCCGCGCGGACAGGAGCGGCTCCGCGAGGCGGCGAAGCTCGGCTTTTCGATGGCGCTGATCCCAAAGCAGAACGCGCCGAAGCAGTCGATCGAAGGGCTCGAAGTGATTGCGGTCGATCGCGTGGAACACGCGTTGGCGCGCGTACGAGGCGACTAAGGCTTGCTCAGAAGCGCGCGTGCAGCATCACGGCCGCTGCGCACGGCAGTTTCGAGCGTCGATGGATAGTCGGACTCCGTCCAGTCCCCTGCGATAACGAAGCCCGGCGTTTCCGTTCGATTCGCAGGGCGGTGCAAGTGGGGTACGGCGGCCAGCGTTGCGCGCCGGTCCGCGATCGCGCGTGCATCGAAAGGCGCCGGCAAACCAAGATCTTCAGTCAATTGCTGTGCCACTGCCTGGCAAACGCCTTCCAGCGACTCGGCTTCGTGCGGCCCGCTCGAGCTGATGACCGCAGCGAGCACACCTTGGTTACGGCGATCGAAGGCGCCACGGTCGAAGATCCACTGCGCGTACCGGCGCTTCGGTGCGTCGTCGAGCAGCGCGCTGAAGCCGCGCGCGATGCCGACGGTCGGCGCGTATTTCAGGTAGACGGTGTAGATCGGCTCATGCTCGAAGCGTGCTAGCGCTTCGTAGGTCGCGCTCAATGCATGGCTGCGCCCCATGATGTGCTCAAGGTGGGTGGGGGCGGCGGCGTAGACGACAGCGTCGACCGCGATGGTTCGCTCGGGCTCGTTCCGCAATAGAAGCTCAAACGGCTCGTTAGGCCCGCTGCGGACAACTCGCTCAACTCGCGCATCGCGGCGAACTTCACCCCCGTGCGCCACGAGATAACGCTCGACCGCGTCGGGAAATAGCGCTGAAAGATCGGCGCGCGGCAACCACATGTCGCTGGCAGAGCCCACGGCGCCGAGCGAATCGCGCAACACGTTGGCGAAGATCTGCGCCGAGGCCCGCTCGAGAGGCGTATTGAGCGCAGCCAGCGCCAGCGGCCGCCAAACCCGTCGAACCACCTGCGATGTCTGGCCGCATTCGTGCAGCCACTCGGTGATGCTGCGGTCGTTACCAACATTCCAGCGAGATTTCTTTAACGTACGAAGTAAACCGATCAGCGCCGATCGATCCGAGAATCTCAGACCACGGGCGGCAAGCAACGCAGTCGCCAGATGCCACGGTGCCGGCAGCCGTGCGGCTTGCAAGCGAAATCCATCCGGATAGCGCATTTCGAACGGACGCCGCTCGACAGCGGTGTCAAGCGCAACGTGCAGCCGCTCTAGTAAAGCTGCCGTTTCGGTGTACGCGCCCAACAGCAAGTGCTGGCCGTTGTCCAGGGTGTGCCAATGTCCCGCCAATTCGAGTGGCAGCCGCCGAGCGCGACCGCCGAGCTCGTCGCTTGCTTCGAGCAGCGTCACCGCGACTCCATCGGCAGCTAGCTCGGCCGCCGCTGCGCATCCGGCCCAGCCGGCGCCGATAACCGCAATTCTTCGCGAGGCGCTCAACCGCGCACCCACGTGCGCCATGCGATCCACATCTTTCGCAGAGGTGTCAACGCAATGCGTTGGTGCAATACCTGAAAGTTGTCGCGCTCGATCTCTGTCAGCAGCGCCGAGTAGATCGCACCCATCATCAGTCCCGGCCGTTGCGCTTTGCGATCGTCCGCAGGCAGCAGCACCAGCGCTTCTTGATACGTAGCACGCGCGCGCGCCGCCTGAAAGCGCATCAGCGGCACAAAACCGTCGACGTACCGCGCCGCCAAGACGTCGGATGCCTTGACGTCGAACCGCTGCATCTCGTCGAGGGGAAGGTAAATGCGCCCGCGCCGCGCATCGTCGCCGATGTCGCGAATGATGTTGATCAGCTGCAGCGCAAGCCCGAGGCGGGTCGCGTACTGCAAAGTTTGCGGATCGCGGTAGCCGAAAATGCTCGCCGACATTTCACCGACAACTCCAGCCACCAGATGCGCATAGCGCTGCAAAGCCGGGTAGTCGAGAAATCGGTTCTGGCGCAGATCGATCTGCATCCCTTCGAGCACGGCGATCAGCCGCGCCTCGGTAATTCCGAACGCGCCGCCGATAAACGGCTGCAGGGCTCGCGACACCGGATGAGTGGGGTGCCCCTCGAACAACTGTGCGATCTCCGTTCGCCACCAGGCGAGTGTTGCTTCGGCGGCCGTGGCATCGCTGACTTCATCGACGACGTCGTCGACTTCGCGGCAGTAGGCGTATACGGCGGTGATCGCGCGGCGACGTTCCGGCGGCAAGAACAAGAACGAGTAATAGAAGCTCGATCCGCTACCGGCTGCTTTTTGCTGGCAGTACTCGTCGGGCGTCATCGCGCAACTCGCAGCCAGCAAAAAGCAGCGCGGCGCGCTTCGCGCCGCGGCTGCTTCAAGGGAGCGCGAAGCGCGACCGCGCTTCGCAGGCTGGCAATACTCATCCGGCGTCATGTCGGCAACGGTTGCAGCGCGCGCCAGCCCATTAACGTCCAATCGCGGGCCGACAGCGTCGGGCGACGCGAAAACACGTCGCCATTGACGGCATCGATTCGCTCGAGAATGCGTAGCCCGCCTTGCACTACCAGCCGCAGCTCGAGTCCGATTCTTCCACCGAGAGCGCGCGCGAGCGGCGCACCGCGTTGCAGAAGGTCGCGGGTACGCTGAACTTCGAACGCCATCAGGCTCCGCCACCCCTGATCGACAGTGCCACGCGCAATTTGCGCCTCGCTGACGCCGAACGTAGTTAGATCGTGCTGCGGCAGGTACACGCGGCCCTTTCGCCAATCGATCGCGACGTCCTGCCAGAAATTGGCCAGCTGCAAGCCGGTGCAGATCGCATCCGACTGCTGCAGAAGCTCCGCTTCGCTGCGGCGAAAGAGCTGCAACAACAGACGGCCGACCGGGTTAGCCGAGCGGCGGCAGTAATCGCTCAGGGTTTCGAAAGAGTCGTAGCGCAGCGTGACGACGTCTTGCGAGAACGCAGACAGCAGGTCGTGAAACAGCGGCAGTTGCAGCTGATGCTCGTCGAATCGCGGCGGCGAGATCCGCCCAATCGGACGCCGCACCGATTTCGATCGCGCGCAGCTGCGCTCGCAAAGCGTCGAGCGCCGACAGGCGTTCGGTGGGAGTCGCATCGCCTTCATCGGCAAGGTCATCTGCCGTGCGCGCGAACCGATAGATCGCGCGCACCGCCGGCCGTAGGTGTGCGGGCATCAGCCACGATGCAACCGGAAAGTTTTCGTAGTGGCCGACACTCATGGCGTTGAAGCTATCACAGCTTGTTACGTGACTGAGCTGCTGCAACGCTTCCGCTAGAATCGCGCCGTTTTCGAGAGTCGCGAGCGATAGCGACATCAGCATTGCGCCGCGAAGGTGGCGAAATTGGTAGACGCACCAGGTTTAGGTCCTGACGCCTTCACCGGCGTGGGGGTTCGAGTCCCCCCCTTCGCACCACAGACGAATTCAACGATTAAGAATGCAACAGACCATACAGTCCCTTAGCGCGCTTGAGCGCCGTGTCGATCTGACCGTTCCGGCGGCCGCGATCGAACAGGAAGTGAAGACGCGACTCGCCAAGCTCGCGCGCGGCATGAAGATGCCCGGCTTTCGGCCGGGCAAGGTGCCGATCAAGATGGTCGAACAGACCTACGGCGCACAAGTGCAAGCTGAAGTGCTGAACGACAAGGTTGGCGAAGCTTTCAACTCGGCGGTAACGGCGAGCAACTTGAAAGTCGCAGGGCAGCCGCGTCTCGAAGCGCGTCCGGTCACCGATGGCGATAACCAGGCGACCGACAGTGCCAAGGACTTGACGTTTTCAGCAACTTTCGAGATTTATCCAGACATCAGCGTGGGAGACTTATCCGGCGCCGAAGTGCAGCGCGCAACGTGTTCGATCGGCGAGGCCGAAATCGATCGCACGTTGCACATCATGCGCAAGCAACGCGCGACCTTTGAAGACGTGCAGCGCGCGGCGCAGGATGACGATGCGGTAACAATCGACTTCAAGGGTACGTATGCCGAGGGCGAGAATGCCGGGCAACCGTTTGAGGGTGGGCAAGCGGACGATTTCAAATTCACGCTGGGCGAGGGCCGCATGCTGCCGGAGTTCGAGGCGGCGGTGCGCGGAATGGCGCCCGGACAAAGCAAGACGTTTCCGCTGACGTTTCCGGCCAACTACGGCGCGCAGGCGTTGGCCGGCAAGGCCGTCACGTTTGAAGTGACGGTCAAGCAGTTGAAGCAACCGGTGTTAGCGCCGATCGATGCGGAGTTTGCGCGCTCGCTGGGCGTCGCCGACGGCGATGTCACGAAAATGCGAACCGAAATCAGCGAACAATCTCGGGCGCGAAGTCGCCTCGCGCCTGAAAGCTCGCACCAAGGATCAGGTGATGGCCGCGTTGCTTGCGACAAGCTCGTTTGACGTGCCGAAATCGCTGGTTGAGTCGGAAAAGCAACGGTTGGCCGAGGGTGCTCGCAGCGATCTGATTGCTCGCGGGATGGCGGCCAAGGATGCGCCGCTGCCGCTCGATTTGTTTGCACCAGAGGCGGAACGTCGTGTGCGCCTGGGCCTGTTGCTGGGCGAAGTCGTGCGCGCAAATAACCTGCAATCGCGGCCTGATCAGATCCGCAAGCTGGTTGAGGAGATTGCACAGAGCTATGAAAAGCCGCAGGATGTGATTAACTGGTACTTGTCGGATCGCAAGCGGCTTGCTGACCTTGAAACCGTTGCGCTCGAGGACAACGTTACCAACTGGGTGTTACAGCGCGCAAAGGTTGTCGACACGCCGATCGAGTTCGACGAGTTGATGGGGCATAAAGGTAAATGAGGTATCCGGTAATGAGCACAACGCAGATGAGCACCGCCATGGAGCCACAAGGCCTCGGCATGGTGCCGATCGTCATCGAGCAGAGCGGGCGCGGCGAGCGCGCCTACGACATCTACTCGCGCCTGCTGCGCGACCGAGTGGTGTTCATCGTGGGGCCGATAACCGAGCAGACGGCCAACCTGGTGGTCGCACAGCTTTTATTTCTTGAATCCGAGAACCCGGATAAGGACATCTCTCTTTACATCAACTCGCCCGGAGGATCGGTCAGCGCGGGATTTGCGATTTTCGACACGATGCAGTTCGTCAAGCCCGATGTTTCATCGATCTGCATCGGCGTGGCCGCCAGCATGGGATCTTTCCTGCTTGCCGCCGGCGCCAAGGGCAAGCGCTACTCGCTGCCCAACTCGCGCATCATGATTCACCAACCAATGGGCGGCGTTCAGGGGCAGGCAGCCGATATCGAGATACACGCCAAGGAGATTCTGTATCTGCGCGAGCGGCTGAACAAGATTCTCTCTGAACGCACCGGTCAACCGGTCGAGAAGATCGCGAAAGACACCGATCGCGACAACTTCATGTCGGCCGACGATGCCGTAAAGTACGGGTTGATCGACAAAATCTTCGTTAGCCGAGCCGAACAGCCATAGGCCACGCACCCCGGGGACTTTCAGCAGGAATATGTCGGACAAAAAGGGCTCGAGCGAAAAACTTCTGTACTGCTCGTTCTGCGGCAAGAGTCAGCATGAAGTCAAGAAGCTGATTGCCGGACCGTCGGTATTCATCTGCGACGAGTGCATCGATCTTTGTAACGACATCATCCGCGACGAGACGACGACCGAAGCCGGCTCGGGCGCGATCAAGTCCGATCTGCCGACGCCGCGCGAGATCGGAACGATTCTTGACCAGTACGTCATCGGGCAGGACAAGGCCAAGCGGATCCTGTCGGTTGCCGTGTACAACCACTACAAGCGGCTGAAGCACATGGGCTCGAAGGATGACATCGAGCTTGCCAAGAGCAACATCCTGCTGATCGGCCCGACCGGGTCGGGCAAGACGCTGCTGGCGCAGACGCTGGCGCGGCTGCTGAACGTGCCCTTCGTGATCGCGGACGCGACGACGTTGACCGAAGCCGGATACGTCGGCGAGGACGTCGAAAACATCATTCAGAAGCTGCTGCAAAACTGCAATTACGAGGTTGAAAAAGCTCAGCGCGGCATCGTTTACATCGACGAGATCGACAAGATTTCGCGCAAGAGCGACAACCCGTCGATCACCCGGGATGTGTCGGGCGAAGGCGTGCAGCAGGCGTTGCTCAAGCTGGTTGAAGGGACGATCGCTTCGGTGCCACCGCAAGGCGGGCGCAAGCATCCGAACCAGGACTTCGTGCAAATTGACACGACGAACATTCTGTTCATCTGCGGCGGCGCTTTTGACGGACTCGAAAAGATCATTCGTAACCGCTCCGAAAAGAGCGGGATCGGGTTTTCCGCCAGTGTGACGAGCCAGAGCGACCGCGCGGTCGGTGAGCTGCTGCGCGATGTCGAGCCCGAGGACTTGATCAAGTTCGGCCTGATTCCGGAGCTGGTGGGCCGGCTGCCGGTGATCGCGACGCTCGACGAATTGAGCGAAGAAGCGCTGGTGGAAATCCTGGTCGAACCGAAGAACGCTTTGATCAAGCAGTTCCATCGGCTGTTCCAGATGGAAAGCGTCGAGCTCGAAATCCGTAACGACGGCCTGAAAGCAATCGCGCGCAAGGCGCTTAAACGCAAAACGGGCGCGCGTGGGCTGCGGTCGATCGTCGAGAGCATCTTGCTCGACGTGATGTACGACCTGCCGAGCACGAAAAACGTCATCAAAGTCGTCGTCGACGACAACACGATTACCGGCGGAAAACCGCTACTGATCTACTCCGATCAGCCCAAAGTTGCCAGCGCGCCACGCTGACCTTGGCTGCGATCAGCACTGTTTTCCCCATCGTTATCGGCCCGGCGGCGAAAGCCGTCTGCGTGCTAGATTGGGTTTGCCTGTATTCCTTCTGCCCTTGCATTCACCCCGCACGGGCGCATATGGCGTTTAAAGTCACATGAAGGGAACGACTCGAATGACGACCCAGATTCTGCCGCCGGAAACCACAACGCTGCCGCTGCTGCCTTTGCGCGACGTCGTTGTGTTCCCGCATATGGTCATTCCGCTGTTTGTCGGGCGCCCGAAGTCGATCAAGGCGCTCGAAGCTGCGATGGAGGCCGGCAAGAGCATCATGCTGGTCGCGCAGAAGAACGCGGCGAAGGACGAGCCCGAAGCCGAAGACATTTACGAGATCGGCTGCGTCGCGAACATCCTGCAGATGCTGAAGCTGCCTGACGGTACCGTGAAGGTGCTGGTCGAGGGCGCGCAGCGTGCCCGCATCGAGCGCATCGTTGACGGCCCGGCGCATTTCACCGCCGACGTGCTGCCGATCGTGCCCGATCACCAGTCCACTGCAGAATCCGAGGCGCTGCGCCGTGCGATCGTCACGCAGTTCGATCAGTACGTAAAACTGAACAAGAAAATCCCGGCCGAGATCCTGACATCGATTGCCGGAATCGACGAAGCGGGACGCCTGGCCGACACGATCGCCGCGCATCTGCCGCTGAAGCTTGAGCAGAAGCAGAAAGTTCTCGAGATGTTCGGCATCAACGAGCGTCTTGAGCATTTGCTGGCTCAGCTGGAAGCCGAAATCGACATCCTGCAAGTCGAAAAGCGTATCCGTGGACGCGTGAAGCGGCAGATGGAGAAAAGCCAGCGCGAGTACTACCTGAACGAACAGGTCAAGGCGATCCAGAAAGAACTCGGCGAAGGCGAGGAGGGCGCCGACCTCGAAGAGCTCGAGAAGAAAATCAAGGCCGCTCGCATGCCGAAGGCCGCGCGCGACAAGGCCACGTCCGAGTTGAAGAAGCTGAAGCTGATGTCACCGATGTCGGCCGAGGCAACCGTCGTGCGCAACTACCTCGACACGCTGATCGGCTTGCCATGGAAAAAGCGCAGTCGAATCAACAATGATCTGGGCAACGCTGAGAAAGTGTTGAACGACGATCACTACGGGCTCGAGAAGGTCAAGGACCGTATTCTCGAGTACCTCGCCGTGCAGCAGCGAGTCGACAAGCTCAAAGCGCCCATCCTGTGTCTGGTCGGCCCTCCGGGCGTCGGCAAGACTTCGCTCGGGCAGTCGGTCGCGCGTGCGACGAATCGCAAGTTCATCCGCATGGCGCTTGGCGGCGTCCGCGACGAGGCCGAGATTCGCGGCCATCGCCGGACGTATATCGGATCGATGCCGGGCAAGATCCTGCAGAGCCTCGGGAAGTCAGGTGTGCGTAACCCGCTGTTCCTGCTCGACGAAGTCGACAAGATGGGCATGGATTTTCGCGGCGACCCGGCATCGGCGCTGCTGGAGGTGCTCGATCCCGAGCAGAACCACACGTTTCAGGATCACTACGTCGAGGTCGATTTCGACCTGTCCGACGTGATGTTTGTTGCAACCAGCAACACGATGAACATTCCGCCGGCGCTGCTCGACCGGATGGAAGTGATCCGTCTGTCGGGTTACACGGAAGAAGAAAAGGTGCACATCGCTCTGCAGCACCTGCTGCCGAAGCAGATGAAGACCAACGGCCTGAAGAACGGCGAGCTTTCGATTGCCGAAAGCGCGATTCGCGACATTATTCGTTATTACACGCGCGAGGCCGGCGTTCGCTCCCTAGAACGCGAGATCAGCAAGATCTGCCGGAAGGTGGTCAAACAGCTGCTGCTGAAAAAGCAAGACAAGCGAGTGCAAGTGGCGGCGCGCAACTTGGACAAATTCCTCGGCGTGCGGCGTTACACGTTCGGCGTGGCCGAAAAAGAAAATCAGGTCGGCCAGGTCACCGGCCTGGCGTGGACCGAAGTCGGCGGCGATCTGCTGACGATCGAGGTCGCCACGATGCCGGGCAAGGCGAACGTGCATCGCACCGGATCGCTAGGCGACGTGATGAAGGAATCGGTCGAAGCGGCTCGATCCGTGATGCGCGCCCGAGCGCGCCGGCTCGGTATTCGCGACGAGGTATTCGAGAAAACCGACATTCACGTGCACTTTCCCGAAGGCGCCACGCCGAAAGATGGACCGTCGGCCGGAATTGCGATCACGACCGCGCTGATTTCGGCGGTCAGTGGCATCCCGGTGCGCGCTGACGTCGCGATGACAGGCGAGATCACGCTGCGCGGCGAAGTACTGGCGATCGGCGGCCTGAAGGAAAAACTGCTCGCGGCCCATCGAGGCGGCATCAAGACGGTGCTGATTCCCGAGGAAAACGTCAAAGATCTCGCGGAGATTCCGGACAACGTCAAGAATCGACTTGAGATCATTCCGGTCAAGTGGATCGACAAGGTACTTGAAGTTGCACTCGAGCGCCGCCCGGTTCCGCTGACCGACGATGAAGTTGCGGCAGCGCCGGCTAAACCGCCGGAGCCTCCGGCCGTCGGTGAAGTAGTCAAGCACTAGCGAACTCAGGGAGAGCCGGCGCGCTTTGCAGCGCGCCGGCAACTGATTCTTTCGCTTTTTGCTGTTTCCCTTTTGCTTCTTCTTGACACTGCTACATCGTCGCGGTTGAATAGCTGTTCAACGCTTCAACCACATTCTCGTCCGCGCCGCAGATAACAAAAGCTGTGAACAAATGCAAGATGCAGTGCGACGCGCGACCGCAATAAAAGCGACATCAGATTACGGGGGTGCATAAGTGAACAAGACCGAATTGATCGACCATATCGCCAAACAAGCGGACATTTCAAAAGCAGCGGCGGGTCGAGCGCTTGAAGCGATTGTCGCTGGCATACGCGGCAGCTTGAAGCGAGGAAACTCGGTGACACTGGTCGGCTTCGGTACGTTTATTGTCAGTAAGCGCGCGGCACGTACAGGCCGCAATCCTCGCACCAACGAAGAGATCAGGATCAAGGCAGCGAAAGTGCCGAAGTTCCGCCCGGGCAAGGCGCTGAAAGATTCGCTAAACTGACTCGCTTCCGGAGTTGATTGCTAAGCGATCGCGTGGCAGGCGGTAGAGGCCACGGCGATTGGGTGCTTAGCTCAGTTGGTAGAGCGGCGCCCTTACAAGGCGTAGGTCGGGAGTTCGAGCCTCTCAGCACCCACCAAAGATTGGCGACGGAACCGACATCAGGAGTGGTAGTTCAGTCGGTTAGAATACCGGCCTGTCACGCCGGGGGTCGCGGGTTCGAGTCCCGTCCACTCCGCCACACAACTGAAAAAGGCGAACGCAAGTTCGCCTTTTTTGCTTTGCAGACGTTTAGGACCACTTGTCATGTTTGATTTCGTCCGCTCGCATCGCAGCTGGATGATGCTTTTCATCCTGGTGCTGATTCTGCCGTCCTTTGTTTTTTTCGGTATCCAGGGCTACAACAACTACGTCGACAAGGACGGTGCGCTGGCCACGGTCGACGGTGCGCCCATTACGCAACAGGAGTACGACGTTGCGCTGCGCGACCGGATCGAGCGCCTCGGCAGGGCCTCGGCGCCAATTTCGATCCGAAGCTCCTGGAAACTCCGGAGGCGCGAGCCGCCGTACTCGACCAGCTGGTGCTTGATCGCGCGCTTGCGAACGAGGCGAACAAATCGAACGTCGTGGTTACCGTCGAGCGGCTGCGTGAGTTCATTGCGAATATTCCCGCGTTTCAACAGGACGGCAAGTTCAGCTACGACCGTTACAAGGCGTTTCTAGCGTCGCGCGGCCAGAGCGAAGCGGCGTTCGAGCAAAGCCTGCGCAACGACCTGCGCAAGCAGACTTTCGTGCAGGCTGTCGTTGAGTCGGCGATCACTCCGAAGCAGGTGATCGAGCGCATCGAGCGCATCCTGGTGGAGCAGCGCGAAGTTCGAGAGCTTCGCTTTCCGGCCGAGCAGTTTGCGTCCAAGGCTTGCCGTTACGGATGCGCATGATGGGCGAGTACTACCAGGCAAACCGCACGCAATTCGAGATTCCTGAGAGCGTGCGCGTCGAGTATGTCGTGCTGTCGCCGGAAACGATCAGCGGTAGCGTGACCATTACGGAAGAGGCGGCCAAGAATTACTACGACCAAAACAAGGCACGCTACGGCACCGAGGAACAGCGGCGGGCAAGCCACATTCTGATTGCCGCCGAAGGGTCCGATAAAGCCGGCGCGCGCAAGAAGGCCGAGGAGATTCTCGCGAAAGTCAAAGCGGCGCCGAACGAGTTTGCGAAGCTTGCGCGAGAGAACTCGAAAGATCCGGGCTCTGCGGCGCAGGGCGGTGATCTCGGGTTTTTCGGACGCGGCATGATGGTCAAGCCATTCGAGGAAACGGTTTATCGGCTGAAGAACGGCGAAATCAGCGATATCGTGGAGACCGATTTTGGGTTTCACATCATCCGGGTGACGGAAATCAAACCGGCGCAGGCCAAACCCTTTGCCGAAGTACGCTCCGATATCGAGCGCGAGTTGAAAAACCAGCAGGCCCAGAAAAATTTCACCGAGGCGGCGGACCAGTTCACCAATCTGGTGTATGAGCAGGCAGACTCGCTTGCAGCCTGCGGCGCAAAAATTGAACTTGAAAGTACTGACCGCGGATAACCTGACGCGCCGGGGCTTGCCGCCGCATCTCGGGCCACGGCTAGTCGAGGCGATTTTTGCCGAAGACGCGCTGAAGAATCGGCGCAATACGCAGGCGATCGAAGTTGCGCCGAGTACGTTGGTATCGGCACGCGTGCTCGAGCACCGCCCCGCATCTGTCCAAGCCGCTGGAAAAGGTCACGCCGGAGATCCGTCAGTTGCTGGAACGTCGCGAAGCGGCTTCGGCTAGCACGAGAGGCCGGCGAGCAGCGTCTGGCGGCCCTGCGCAAGGAGCCGAGCGATGCGGGCTTTTCCGCCGCGAAGGTCGTATCACGCCGTCAGCCGCAAGACATGCCGGCCGATGCACTGAATGAGGTGCTGCGGATTCCTGCGGACAAGCTTCCGCAATACATCGGGACTGAGGTCGGCACTGATTTCCGCAATGCCAGCAACGCGGGTTACGTCATCGTCAAGGTAATCGCATCCAAACCGGCCGAAGCGATCCCGCCGGCGCAACGCGACGCGCAGGCGCGCGCCATCACTCAGCAGGCCGCCGCCGCCGCCGAATTGACGTACGCGGAAGGTTTAAAAGCGCGCCATGACGTCAAGATTCTGCGCGCAGACCTGCAACGAAAGACTGACGAGAAGCCGGCCGCCAAAAAGGCTGTGGCGGGCGAGGTGAAATCAGGCGAGGGCAAGTAGGCCGTAACTTCGGTCTGCCAGGGCCCGCGCGGCAGCTCTGTAGTCTTCGATCGCATCGCTTTCGATGCGCACGACGTCGGCACTGGCCGCGTGTTCGAAATTTCGATCGATCGATTTCAGATACGCAGGGTCGTAGTGCTCAACCAGGAGCTGCTCGACCACACCATCCCAATTGTCGTCGCGGGCCAGCGCTTTCCACTGCGCAATCTTCTGACGCCCATGTAATGCCGACAGGCAGTCGAGCTGGGTGTCCAATGCATTGGGATCGCGCTCGAAGTGTTGGTACTCGCCACGCAGCAAGCGGATTCGTGCGTGCAGCGGAACCTCGAGACGCACGCACTCTGACGAACGCATCAGTTTCAGTAACGCGTCCGGAATCCGCAGCTCTCCGATTTTTCGGCTTTCGGACTCGACGAAAACAACGCGCGTCGGGTCGAACGAGCGAAGCGCTGACCAGATGCGGGTTTCAAACATCTTTTGCGACGGCTGCGGGTGTGCGGGCAGGCCTCCGAGCACTGAACCGCGATGGTGAGCGAGTGCCTCAAGATCCAGCACTTGCGCCCCCTGGACGCTGAGCTCCTGCAGCAATCGGCTTTTGCCGCTGCCCGTTGTTCCGCAGATGACACGCAGCGACAAACATCCGGGCAGAGTGGCCAGGTCAGTCACTATGGTTCGTCGGTACGCGCGATAACCGCCTTGAAGTTGGCGCGCTTGCCAGCCGACGCATCGGAGAATGTGCGTCATCGCACCGCTGCGGTTGCCACCGCGCCAGCAGTAAACAAGCGGCCGCCATGTCTTCGGCATCGAGTGAAACAGAGTTTCGAGATGCAGCGCGATGTTGCGCGAGACGTACGCAGCGCCCCGACGGCGCGCCTCGAATGAAGACTGCTGGCGATCCATCGTTCCCACTTCGACGCGCTCGGTGTTCGTGAGCACCGGGCAACTGATCGCGCCGGGCATGTGATCGATCGCGAATTCAGCTTCGGTGCGAACGTCAATCAGCGAATCGAACTGCGACAGTTGCATCAACGCATCTGACGCCGAGATCACGCTGCGATCGAACGTATTCCATGCGCCGGCAGTCATTGCCCCGCCTTCACTGAAGCCTTTGCCGAGGCTTTCGTTGAACCTCGCGTCACAATCATCGGTTCAAGTACGGGCCAAACCGTTTGCAGAATTCTGCTCTGCGCCTGTGCGCTCGGATGGATTCGGTCGGCTTGAAAAAAATCCGCCGAATCCGAAAAGCCTTCGAGCAGAAACGGTACGAGCGCGGTGTTGTGCTGCTTGGAGACGTTTGCGAACGCGTCGTAAAAGCGCTCGGTGTATTCGCGGCCGTAGTTCGCTGGCATTCGAATTCCGGCCACCACGACGCGCGCTCCCGCTGCCTGGCTGGCGCGAACCATCGTGGCCAGATTGTCTTGCATTCGAGCGACCGGCAATCCGCGCAACCCGTCGTTGCCTCCGAGCTCGATGATGACGATCGACGGTTGATGCTGCTTCAGCAGCGCGGGCAACCGTGCGCGTCCACCGCTGGTGGTATCACCGCTGATGCTGGCATTGACGACCGTATAATTCGATCCGTTTTGCTGCAGTCGGTTTGCAAGTAGCTGCACCCACCCTTGGCCACGCTGTAATCCATATTCCGCCGACAGGCTGTCGCCGAGCACGAGAAGCACCGAGCGCTCAATACCGGCAGCAGTTTTTTTTGTAGTTGAACTGACCGCGCCGGACGCCGGCGCATGTAATGCGACGGCGCACAGCATGATTGCCAGTGATCGAACGGAACGAATCAGGAAAGTTCTGCGCACGAAATGAATGACAACAGGGAAATCGCGGTCGAGGCGCGCAATCTCAGCAAGATCGTGCAGGATGCCACGGGCAGCTTGACCATTTTGGATGATATCAATCTGACCATCGCGTCCGGCGAAACGGTGGCTATCGTCGGCGCGTCTGGTTCTGGAAAATCCACACTGCTCGGACTGCTGGCAGGGCTCGACGTTCCAACATCAGGCGCAGTCCGCATGTTCGGTAGAGACTTGTTCGCGCTCGATGAAGACGGCCGTGCGGCCCTGCGCGCCGAGTCTCTCGGATTCGTGTTCCAGTCGTTTCAATTGTTGCCGCACCTGAATGCTCTGGAGAACGTCTTACTGCCGCTGGAGTTGACGGGGCGTACCCCCGATGATGCGTCGCCGGTAGACGCCGCTCGCAACCTATTGCAGCGGGTGGGACTGGGTGAGCGGCTATCGCACTATCCGAAGTATTTGTCCGGCGGTGAGCAACAGAGAGTGGCGTTGGCACGTGCGTTTGTGCTGCGACCGCCGTTGCTGCTGGCTGACGAACCGACCGGCAGCCTGGATGCACGGACTGGCGAAGCGGTGATCGATTTGATGTTTGAACTCAATCGCGAGCGTGGTTCGACGCTGCTACTGGTGACGCACGATCCGGATATCGCCCGGCGGTGCGCCCGGCAGATCGAGCTGCACGCAGGCCGAGTGATCGCCGGTGCCGTAGAGGTATCAGTGTGACCGGCGCAGCCCCGATTCACCAGAGTGCGGCGTAGCGCGCAGCCTGACGAGTTCGTTCGCAGCACCCTTGGCGATGTCGCCGGCAGTCAAACCGACGTCACGCCCTTCACCCGCGCGGCCATGTAGCCAGGTTGCCGCCAGCGTCGCTTGCCAAGGGTCGAAGTGCTGCGCGAACAGGCCACCCAATAAACCCGCCAGCACGTCGCCAGTTCCCGCCGTCGAAAGTGCAGGCCCGCCGGTCGGATTAATGGCGCAGCGACCGTTGACGTGCACGGCGACGCTGCCGGCACCCTTCAGCACGATGATGCTTCGATAACGTGTTGCCAGTTCCCGAGCGCGTGTGATTCGATCGAACTGGACATCATCAACCGCAACTTGCAGCAAGCGCGCAGCCTCGAGCGGGTGGGGCGTTAGCACGGTCGTGGCGTTGCGGGCCGCGACGCACTCGCTGAGCGCGGGACCTTGTGACAGCAAGTTCAATGCGTCGGCATCGATGATCAGCGATGCGTCGCTATCCAACGCCCACTGCAGCGCCCGCCGCGCTGCATCGTCTTTTCCAAGTCCGCAGCCAATGACGATCGAATGCAAGTTTTCAATCGACGCATATGGGCGAAACATCAGCTCCGGCTGCCCCGGATCGACGCGGAATTCTGGCGCACCGATGCAATCCACGTACACGCGCCCTGCGCCGATGGTCAGCGCGGCGCGCGCCGCCAGCAGCGCAGCGCCCACCATGCCCGCCGCGCCGCCGATGATCAGGGCGTTGCCATAGCTGCCCTTATGCGTGTTGCGCCGTCGCGGCATGCCGATCTGCGAAAAATCGGATGGGTCGGTCAACATCGTGCGCGTCGACGCGGGTTCGACGCCGAGTCGATCTACCGTGACAGTGCCTGCGGCGTCTACACCATCCCCCGTGTGCAAGCCCGGCTTGTCGGCGATAAACGTGATCGTCTCCGACGCATAGACACCCTCGACCCCTCCCAGCCAGCAGCCTCGATTGGCGTCGAGTCCGCTGGGCACGTCAATCGCGACCACGCGCGTGCGCTGCGCGTTGATCCACTGGGCGGCAGCGAGCAGGGCGCCTTGCAGCGGCCGCGTTTGTCCGATACCGAGCATTGCATCAACGATGCAGTCGAAGTGCTGTCCAGTTGGCGGTTCCGCGCGAGTTGTTCCCCCGGACGAGCGCCAGCGAGCGAGGGCATTGCGAGCATCGTCGGCGACGGGCTTGGCCAATTGAACGCACGTGATGCGATGGCCCGCATCTCGCAGCTCGCTGGCGGCCACGTAGCCGTCACCGCCATTGTTTCCGGGTCCGGCAACGACACATATCGACAGCGGCATACCCGGTTGCGACGTAGCGATGCAGTTAGCGACAGCAGCACCGGCGCGGGCCATCAACGTCCCGGGAGGTAAAGTGGATTGCGCCGCTCGCTCGATGGCGCGCAATTCGGCAACGCTTAGCAGCGGTGTGCCCATAGTTAATGATGTCGCGTGTAGCGGTCGAGTGTGAGACCGTCGAGGTCGATCGCCGGCGTTCTTTGTGCGATCACATCGGTCAGCACGCGCGCTGAACCACACGACATGACCCAGCCGGTCGAGCCGTGCCCGGTATTCAGATACAAATTGGCGATCGGTGTTTTACCCAGCACCGGAGGACCATCGGGCAGCATCGGGCGGGCGCCGATCCAGAAGCGCGATTTCGCGTACGAAGCGGCGTAGGGAAACCAGTCCTGCGCCACTTTCAGCAGCGTGCGCAGTGCGCTGTCGCGCAACCGCATCCCGCGCGTGCCAAGCTCGGCCGTGCCGGCGATTCTGAGCCACTTGCCCATTCGCGTAATCGCGACCTTGTACGTTTCATCCATCACACTGATGTACGGCGCATGCTCGAACCCGGTGATCGCCGCGGTTGCGGAGTAGCCCTTGACCGCCTGCATCGGTAGCCGTATCCCGAGCGGCCGCAGCAACGCAACGCTGTCAATTCCACCGGCGACGACAAACGCGTCAGCCTGAACGTCTCCGGTGTCGGTGCGCAATGCCGTAATTCGTTGCTGCTCGACTCGCAGGCTTTGCGCGACTACGCCGAAGCGGAAGTCGACGCCGTCGCTAATAGCGATATCTTTTAACTGCTGCGCGAAGAAGGCGCAGTTGCCGGTTTCATCGTTCGGCAAATGAAGCGCGCCTGCTAGGCGTGTCGGTGCATGCAATGC
Source organism: uncultured beta proteobacterium (assembly GCA_963807155.1). Lineage (GTDB taxonomy): Bacteria > Pseudomonadota > Gammaproteobacteria > Burkholderiales > Burkholderiaceae_F > JACCZX01. The sequence continues at coordinate 123,188 of CAWEAZ010000031.1, read as the reverse complement.
CGGTTCGAGTGCGTGCGCTTCATCGGTGCTAAGAAGACGGTGTGCGACACCGAGTTCGGTCAACATTTTGCGCGTCACCGCCGAACGTTCGACTTCAACGTGCGTACGAAAAAGCTGCAGGTAGCCAATCGTCTGCTCGTAATCGAGGTGATGCAGCTCACGCAGCGCACGCAGCTCCGATTGACTGTAGAACGCAAGCCGCTGCATGCGTGACTTGTTGCGCGTGAATCGGTCGAGACGGCACTCGCCCAGCCAACGCGCGATCCAACGCCAGAGCGCGGGATCCAGCGATGGCCGAAATACGATCGGCGCTTCGGCCTTGAACAGGTACGCAAGAACCTTGGCCGGCATCCCCGGCTGCGACCATGGAGCGACGTACGACGGCGCCATCACGCCTGCATTGGCAAAGCTCGTCTCCTGTGCCACGCCGGAACGCCGCTCGATGACAGTCACATCGTGACCGTCGCGTCGCAGAAAATAGGCGGTAGTCACGCCGATAATGCCGGCGCCGATCACGACGATGCGCATTACAACTGCACGCCCATTACCAGATCGGGCAGCCAGGTCGCGATGGCGGGGAAGATTGTGATCAAGGCGATCGCGACGATCAGCATCGCAAAAAATGGTAGAGCCGCGCGCGCGATCGTGTTGCTGTCCTTGCCGGTCATGTTCTGCAGCACAAAGAGGTTAAAGCCGACCGGAGGAGTGACCTCTGCGATTTCAACAAGCAGGACGATGAACACGCCAAACCACACCAGATCGAATCCCGCTGTCTGAATCATCGGCAACACCACCGCTGCCGTCAACACGATCATCGAGATGCCGTCAAGCGCGGTGCCGAGGATCACGTAGAACACGGCCAGAATCGCAATCAACGCGTAGCGATTGAGTCCCAGCGCGCCGACCCATTCGGCAAGCTCGCGCGGAATTCCGGTGAACGCCATCGCTTTGCTCAAGAACGACGCACCGGCGAGGATGAACATGATCATGCACGAAACGCGAGTGGCACCGACGAGACTTTCTACAAACTTTGCGCGCGTCAGGGAGCCTCCCCACCACGCGATGACAAGCGAACCCAAAACTCCGTAGGCGGCGCACTCGGTTGCGGTCGCCAGCCCGGCGAGCAGCACATACAGAATGAAAATGATCAATAGTGCGCACGGAATCAGCTCGCGCGAGCGGCGCAACTTTTCTACAAAAGGCACTCGCTCGTCGTCTTTTGGCGTGCGCTCGGGGTTCATCAGCGCCCAGACGATGATGTACCCAGAGAAAAGCGCCATCAGCAACACGCCCGGCATGATTCCCGCCAGAAATACGCGAATGATCGAGGCGTCGGCCGCCACCGCATACACGACCATCGTGATCGACGGCGGAATCAGGATGCCAAGCGTGCCGGCAGTGGCGAGCGAGCCCAGCGCAATTTGTTCGTCGTATCCGCGTCGTTGGAGCTCAGGCAAAGCGACTTTCGCGATCGTTGCACACGTCGCTGCGGACGACCCGGACACCGAGCCGAAGATTCCGCAGCCCAGGATGTTGACGTGCATCAAACGACCGGGGACACGTTGCAGCCACGGCGCGAGCCCCTCGAACATCTGCTCGGACAAACGGGTCCGGAACAGAATCTCGCCCATCCAGATGAACAGTGGCAACGCCGCAAGCTCCCACGAAGCGGTGGTTCCCCAGAATGCGGTGAACAGACTGCGGCCCGGCGATGTATCGGTGAAGCCGGCCAGCCCGATCCAGCCGACGATGCCGAGCGACATGCCGATCCACACACCCGCGCATAGCACGACACCGAGCAGCCCCAGCAAGACTGCGCCGACAACGACGGCGTTCATGGTGTGTCGCTCACGGCTCTCAAAAGTCCTCGGTAAAGTCGCCACGTGCGTGGCGTTCGTCGACGGCCACTTGATATGCCGGCCGCTGGCCGTGCAACACAGCGATCAATTCATCGATGACCGCAATCAGCAAGAGGATGGCACCGATCGCGAATGACAATTGCGGAATCCAAATGGGAACGACCAACAGTCCGATCGACATCTCGTCGTAGCGCCAGCTCTCATAGACGCCAAAAGTCGCCCACCCGGCGAGTACGGCGCTCGCGACCAGTGCGATCATCAGTGCAAGCAGCTCTGCGTAACGCCGCCACTTGGGCGACAGCTTGTCCAGTACGAGCAGCATGCGAACGAAGTCGCCGCGCCTGAATGCACTGGCCATCGGCAGGAATGCCGCAGCGGCGCACATCCACGACACCAGGTCATCGGTACCGCTCAAGCTGATGCCCATCGGTCGCGTCAACGCGCCGCCGATCATCACGACGAAAATAGCGCAGACGAAAAAAGCTCCGCAATAAGCGGAGCCGTCGTAGAGCCGGTCGAGCCAGCGGCGCATGATGCGCAGTGCGCGCTTTATTTTTGCCTATTTTTTCCGGTAGGCGTCCACGATTTCCTTGCCGTCAGTACCGGCTTGCTTCAGCCAGTCGCTCAGCATCTCGTCACCGATTTTCTTCATATCGCCCATTAGTTGCGGACTGGGCTTAACGATCGTCATCTTGTTTTTTTGCAAGATGGCCAGGGACTCATCGGTGTAGCCGCGCATGCGTTCCCAGCCCTTACGCTCGGCGTCTGCCGCCGCCTTCAGAAGCGCATCCTGCGTGGGTTTGTCGAGCTTTTCAAATTCACGCAGATTCACGATCACCATATTTTTCGGCACCCAGGCGTTAACCGTATGAAAATGGGTCAGCGTCTCCCATACCTTGCTATCGACCCCAGTCGCGCCGGACGACATGAAGGAATCGACGGCACCGGTCGCCAGAGCTTGCGACAACTCGGCCGCCTGGATCGTCAGCGACTGCGCCCCCACGACCTGCGCGATCTTCGACGTGGCGGGGTTGTAAGCGCGCCACTTCAGTCCCTTCATGTCGGCGGCCGACCGCAGTTCCTTTTTCGCGTAGATCCCCTGCGGCGGCCACGCGACCGCGTACAGCAGCTTGGCACCGCGCTTGGCCAGAATCCGATCGGCAACAGGCTTCTGCGCCTGCCACAGCTTGTAAGCATCGTCGAAGCCGGTCGCTACGAACGGAAGCGAGTCGGCGCCGAACACTGGATTCTGATTAACCATCACGCTCATTAGGATTTCGCCCATCTGTGTCTGGCCGCTTTCCACCGCGCGCGCGATCTCCGGCACCTTGAATAGCGAACCGTTCGCATGCACGGTGATCTTGAGCTTGCCGTTGGTAGCGAACTCGACATCCTTGGCAAACTGGCTCAACGTCACCGTATGCGGATTACCGATCGGATAACCGGCTGCGAGATTCCAGTTAGATTGCGCGGCCGCAGGCGCATTGGCGAGAATCAACGTGGCGGCGGCGCTCAACAGTAATAGACGGCGTTTCATGGTGTCCTCGTGGATGCCTAACTAGCGAACTCGCGAAGTTGCGTTGGTAACATCGCCTGCACGCAATACTACTAGCACATGCCGCCAATACGATGGAGCTGCCGGTGAGTTCAGAGCGTCGCTGGCAATTCTGGATCGACCGTGGCGGCACTTTCACCGATGTCGTCGCGCGCCAGCCTGACGGCTCGCTGGTGACGCACAAGCTGCTGTCCGATAACCCTGAGCAGTACGACGACGCAGCGATCGCCGGCATTCGGCGCCTGCTACGCGTTCCCGCGAACGCTGACGTGCCGGTTGATCTGATTGATTCCGTGAAAATGGGAACGACGGTCGCGACCAATGCGCTGCTCGAGCGCAAAGGCGAGCCGACGGTATTGGTCGTTACTCGCGGCTTTCGCGACGCGCTCCGCATCGCCTATCAAAATCGGCCGCGACTGTTCGATCGGCACATCGTTTTGCCCGAGCTGCTTTACTCGAGGGTGATCGAGGTCGATGAGAGGCTCGGCGCGCACGGCGATGTTGTGACATCGCTTGATCTCGCAGCAGCGCGCGCTGAGCTCGAAGCGGCATACGCCAGCCGGTTTCCGATCGGTCGCGATCGTGTTGATGCACGGATACCGTTACCCCGCCCACGAAGGCGCACTGGAAACCGCAGCCCGCGAGATCGGGTTCGCGCAAGTTTCCGCGTCGCACCGCGTCAGCGCGCTGATGAAGTTCGTCGCGCGCGGCGATACCACTGTGGTCGATGCATATTTGTCGCCGATCTTGCGGCGCTACGTCGAGCTGGTGGCAAGCGAGCTGCCGGGAACGCGCCTTCTGTTCATGCAGTCATCGGGCGGGCTGACCGATGCACGCCGGTTTCAGGGGAAGGATTCGATTCTGTCGGGCCCTGCGGGCGGCATCGTCGGCATGGTGCGGACCAGCCTCGCGGCAGGATTCGACCGAGTCATTGGCTTTGATATGGGCGGTACGTCGACCGACGTCTCCCACTTTGCGGGTAGGAATGTCAGCGACTGCGAACGCGCGTTTGAGACACAGGTGGCGGGCGTGCGCATGCGCGCGCCGATGATGAGCATCCATACGGTGGCTGCGGGCGGCGGATCGATTCTGCATTTCGATGGCGCGCGGCTTCGAGTCGGACCCGACTCGGCAGGCGCGAATCCTGGCCCAGCTTGCTACCGCCGGGGCGGACCGCTGACGGTAACCGACTGCAACGTGATGGTGGGCAAAATTCAGCCGGCATTTTTCCCCAAGGTGTTCGGACGTCGCGCCAATGAAGCGCTTGATGACGACGTTGTACGCGAAAAATTCGCGGCGCTGGCAATGGAAATCGAAGATGCCACGGGTCGCGCGTTGACGCCTGAGCAGCTGGCCGATGGCTACCTTGACATCGCGGTTGGCAACATGGCGGAAGCGATAAAGCGCATTTCGATCCAGCGCGGCCACGACGTGACGCAGTACACGCTTAGCGTGTTCGGCGGCGCTGGCGGGCAACATGCGTGCCGAGTTGCCGATGCGCTTGGCATGACACGTATCTTTGTGCATCCGCTGGCGGGTGTCTTGTCCGCTTACGGCATGGGCCTGGCCGATCAGACTGCGATGCGAGAGCAATCAATCGAGCGCCGCCTCGAACCCGATGCAATGGCGGCGCTGGGCGACACGCTCGATCGCCTGGGTGCCGAAGCGACGCACGATCTCGTGTCGCAAGGGGTCGCGGCCGAGCGCATCGCCGTCGTCAGACGCGTACACCTTCGCTACGAAGGCACCGATTCGGCGTTAGTCGTTGCGGCGTCGACACTACCCAACATGCAGGCGGCGTTTGACGCCGAGTACCTGAAGCGCTACTCGTTTCTGATGCAGCAGCGTGGTCTCGTGATCGAAGCGGCCTCGGTTGAGGCGATTGGGCAGGGCGACGCGGTGATGGAGAACGCGGCCACGCAAGTGCCGCGCTCCACACCGCTAGTGGCGAAAGGGACCGCACGGATGTTCAGCGAAGGTGCGTGGCGGGCAGCGCCGCTTTATGCGCGCACCGAAATGCGGCCTGGCGACGTGATCGGCGGTCCGGCAATCATCGCCGAAGCGAACGCGACGACGGTGATCGAGTCCGACTGGGAAGCCATTGTCACCGAGCTCGACCATATCGTTCTCGAACGCGTACGCCCGCGTGCCGCACAGCACGCGATCGGCACTGACGCCGATCCGATCATGCTAGAGGTGTTCAACAACCTTTTCATGTCGATCGCCGAGCAGATGGGGCTGCGGCTGCAGAACACCGCGTACTCGGTCAACATCAAGGAGCGGCTCGATTTTTCATGCGCACTGTTCGACTCGGCGGGCAACCTGATCGCCAATGCACCGCATATGCCGGTGCACCTAGGTTCGATGAGCGAGTCGATCAAGACCGTGATGCGCGAGAACGCCGGCGCAATGAAGCCCGGTGATGCGTATGCGATCAATGATCCGTACCACGGCGGCACGCATCTGCCCGACGTCACCGTCATCACTCCGGTGTTCGATCGGACGGGTGAGGAAATTCTGTTCTACGTAGGCTCACGCGGACACCACGCGGATATCGGAGGCACGACGCCGGGATCGATGCCGCCTTTTTCGACGTCGCTCGATGAGGAAGGCGCTCGCTTCATCAATTTCAAGCTTGTTGACGGGCAGGGCGACGGTGAACGGGGCTGAACGCGCCGGCCGTATCCGCGAAGCCGAGCTGATGGCGTTGCTGACTTCCGGCCCGTATCCGGCGCGTAATCCGCAGCAGAACCTTGCCGACTTGCGAGCACAGATCGCGGCGAACGAAAAAGGGCGCGAAGAATTGTTGAAGATGGTCGAGCAATTTGGACTCGAAGTCGTGCGCGCCTATATGCAACACGTGCAGGACAACGCCGAGGAGTCGGTGCGACGTGTGATCACACGGCTGAAGGACGGCGAGTTCGACTACGAGCTCGACAACGGTGCGCTGATTCGCGTTCGCATCAAGGTCGATCAGGAAAGCCGCTCCGCAACGATCGACTTCACCGGCAGCTCCGATCAACTGGCGAATAACTTCAACGCGCCGAGTGCGGTGTGTTATGCGGCCGTGCTGTACGTATTTCGCACGTTGGTCGATGCCGACATTCCGCTGAACGCCGGCTGCCTGAAACCGCTGCACGTCGTTATTCCGGAGCGCTCGATGCTCAATCCGCGATACCCGGCTGCCGTCGTCGCTGGCAACGTCGAAACATCGTCCTGCATCACCGATGCGCTTTATGGTGCGCTGGGCGTGATGGCGGCCGCGCAAGGGACGATGAACAACTTCACGTTCGGCAACGATCGCTATCAGTACTACGAGACAATCTCGGGCGGGTCAGGCGCTGGCATTGTGGATGTTGGTGCGAGCGCAGCGACGGAAGATGGATTCAACGGTACTGACGTCGTACAAACGCACATGACCAACTCGCGCCTGACCGATCCTGAGGTGCTGGAATTCCGTTATCCAGTTCGCCTGGAAAGTTACGAAATACGGCCGAACTCAGGGGGTACGGGACGTTGGCATGGTGGCAATGGTGGGACGCGCCGGGTGCGTTTCTTGGAGCCGATGACCGCATCCATTCTGGCCAATCATCGGTCGATTCCGCCGTTCGGAATGGCCGGTGGCGAACCCGGCGAAGTAGGGCGCAATTGGATCGAAAGAACTGACGGGCGCATCGAGACCATGGGCCACATCGGATCGGCCGAAATGAACGTCGATGACGTCATAGTTATTCAAACTCCGGGCGGCGGCGGCTTCGGAAAAAAATGAAGGACATGGAACAAGGCAAATAGCCGGGGCCGGCCGCGAAATTCTGCATACGCGCCCTCAGCGCGCGCAGAAATAATGCGTCGCATGAATGCGCCGGACCGTGTCGGTCTTACTTCGATTTTGGGCTCGCTGTCGATGAGTTACTCGCCGCTCATCGATGGAGAGCGGCGTACGTTTGGCACACGGCTGACGATGCTGGCGGTAAAGCCGAGTGACCGACTGCCGGTGGGTTCGATCCTTCAGCAGTTGGATGGGTTGTGGCCGGAATCGCGTGCGTTGGTCCTGATGGCGCCGCTCGATGCACAGCTCGACGACTCGTTGCTTGACTGGCAACCCCCTGTGAACGCGGTCGTCGAAATCCCCGCCATTGCGCTGCGCGACCCGGCAACGCAAGGTCTTGTGCAACGTGCGGGTCGTGCCGGAATCAAAATGGCCCTGCGTGGACGGCCTGACGTACCGTTGCCGCCCGCGCTGCTCGATTGTTTCAGTTACGCGCTGATCCACATCACCGAGGATCGTCGCCGTCGCAGCGACGGCAGCAATGCACCTCCGCCACCCGGTGTGATGCGCCGCATGCCGTTCATTATTACGGGGGCGTTTCGCGTCGACGATCTGCACGCCGCGTATCAGCGCGGTGCAGTCGCCAGTGTCGGATTGCCTTTCGACGAACCGCACCCGACGACAGAGCGCCCGCCACAGCCCAATCAGCACGCGGTCCTTGAATTGCTACGACTGGCGCACGATCGTGCGGATATCGATTTGATCGAGTCAGCCATCAAGCGCGACACCGCACTCGCGTTCGAGCTAATTCGCTTCGTCAACGGGACTGCATTTGCAGTGCCGATGCAGATCGGTTCCGTCAAACGCGCGATCATGGTCTTGGGTCACGCGAAACTGACTCGCTGGCTATCGCGCATGCTGCGCGTTTCGACATTCAGTGCGGATGCTCTGCCGTTGATGCACGCAGGCACTCGCCGCGGCCTGTTCCTCGAACACCTAGCCAGCTGCAACGCCGAAGGCGCGGACCTGCGTGACTCGCTGTTTCAAACCGGCGCGTTCTCGCTGCTCGATCGAATGACCGGCACCACGTTTCCACGCTTGCTGCAGCACGCACAGCTCGCACCGAGTGTGTCGGCGGCGTTGGTCGATCGCAGCGGCCCGTGTGCACCGTATCTGTCGCTGGCGGAAGCGATTGAGCGCAACGATCCTGCAATGGGAAAGAAACAACGCGAAGCGCTCGATATCTCGCTGCTCGACTGCAATGTCGCGTTGCTGCGTGCACTGTCTGCCGCGCAGACAATGCACGCCTAACGCCGGCTAGGCGCCTAGGCGCTCTGCGTCAATCGCTGCGCGGTGAATCCGCTAAGCCACCTTCACACCGTTATAATTTCGCACGCTTGTCAGCCCGGCAAGCGCACCATCCCGCGCGATCTTCGCGTGCTTCGCGTTCAATGACCCACTCCAGTACGTTCTTCGCGCTCACCGGGCCGAGCGCGTTGTCGGCTTTTCGAGCAGCGCGTTTGCTGGCGTCGGTCCGGTCGATCGAAAAGTCAGCCGATTCATTGAGTGGCCGTTTCGTTCACTTCATTCATGCGAACCGCCCGCTCGATGCGTCCGAGCGCGCTCGGCTGGAGGCGTTGCTGGATTATGGTGATGCGGCTGACGCTGCTGCCAAAGGCGCTGCGTTTCTGGTCGTTCCGCGCCTGGGGACAATTTCGCCGTGGGCGAGCAAGGCCACCGATATCGCACACAACACCGGGACTCACGGCGGTGCGACGCATTGAGCGCGGCACGCTGTACGTCATCAGGCTTGGCCGCAATACGCTGAGTGCGGACTCCGCAGCCCGTGTCGCGTCAGCCCTGCACGATCGAATGACCGAAAGCGTGATTGATCCCAAGACCGATCCGGCGCTGATATTTCGAGAACTCGATAGCAAGCCGATGCAAACGGTTCCGCTGCTGACACTCGGGCGCCCGGCACTCGAACGTGCGAACGTCGAAATGGGACTCGCTCTGTCAGCCGACGAGATCGAATATCTGCTTGACGCGTTCACGCACATGCGTCGAGATCCGACCGACGTCGAGCTGATGATGTTTGCCCAAGCCAACTCTGAGCATTGCCGGCACAAGATTTTTAACGCCACCTGGACCATCGACGGTGAGCGCAGGGACGCAACGCTGTTCGACATGATTCGCGCGACGCATCGTGCAGCACCGCAGGGCACTGTGGTCGCATACAGCGACAATTCGGCGGTGCTCGAAGGCCGCACGGTATCGCGCTTTTATCCGTACAGCGATCACCCCGCCGGTGCTGTGGGTGTCGACTACGGCGCGCGCAACGAGCTGACACACACCGTCTTTAAGGTCGAGACGCACAACCATCCGACTGCCATCTCTCCGTTTCCCGGCGCATCGACAGGTGCGGGCGGCGAGATTCGGGATGAAGGCGCCACCGGTCGCGGTGCCAAGCCCAAGGCAGGCCTGTGCGGTTTTTCGGTTTCACACTTGCGCATTCCCGACATGCGGCAGGCATGGGAACGCGACAACGATGTCACTCGATCGGCGCAGCAATCCAGCGGCGATCTCGGGTTTCCCGCTCGCATCGCCAACGCGTTGTCGATCATGATCGAAGGCCCGATCGGTGCGGCGGCGTTCAACAACGAGTTCGGCCGTCCGAACTTGCTCGGCTACTTTCGCAGCTACGAGCAGAACGTCGGAGGCAAGCACTACGGCTATCACAAGCCGATCATGATCGCCGGTGGTATCGGCAACATCCGTGACGATCAAGTGCGCAAACATGATCTGCCACCGGGTTCACTGTTGGTTCAGCTGGGCGGCCCGGGCATGCGTATTGGGCTTGGCGGAGGTGCAGCGTCGAGCATGGACGTCGGGTCGAACACCGAGCAGCTCGACTTCGACTCGGTGCAACGCGGGAATCCCGAAATGCAGCGCCGCGCACAGGAAGTGATCGATCGATGCTGGGCGTTCGGTGCCGATAATCCGGTGCTGTCGATACACGACGTAGGCGCCGGCGGGCTGTCGAACGCGATGCCGGAGCTGGCCGATCAATCCAAGCGCGGCGCGCGTATCGCTCTCGCGGCCATTCCCGTCGAGGAGAGCGGCATGAGTCCGCTCGAGATCTGGTGCAACGAATCGCAAGAGCGTTACGCGCTGGCGATCGCGCCCGACCGGCTGACGGCCTTCGATTGGCTAGCTCGCCGCGAACGTTGCCCGTATGCAGTCATCGGGCGAATCGCAGACGATGGCCAACTCGTGATCGAGCGTCGGGACGGCCCGCCCGCCGTGGACATGCCGATGAACGTGCTGCTCGGCAAACCACCTCGGATGCATCGCGATGTCCGTCATGTCGAGCGATCGCTTCCGCCCTTCGACGGCGCCGGCTTGAACCTTGAAAAGTGCGCGCTCGATGTGCTTCGACATCCGACAGTCGCCAGCAAGGGTTTCCTCATCACAATCGGCGATCGAACTGTCGGCGGCATGAATTCGCGCGATTCGATGGTCGGTCCATGGCAAGTGCCGGTCGCCGACTGCGCGGTCACGACGCTTAGCTTCGACGGATATGCGGGCGAGGCAATGGCGATAGGCGAGCGGTCTCCGCTAGCGGTGATCGACCCGGCCGCGGCCTCGCGCATTGCGATCGGAGAAGCACTGACAAATATCGCCGCCGCCGACATCGAGTTGGAGCGCGTGAAAATTTCCGCCAATTGGATGGCAGCGTGCGGTTCCGAAGGGGAAGACGCGAAGCTGTTCGACGCGGTGAAGGCTGCAAGCGATTTGTGCCAGGCCCTCGGCATCAGCGTGCCGGTCGGCAAGGATTCGTTGTCAATGAAAACGACTTGGCGTGACGACGGCACCGACAAGACAGTGGTCGCACCGGTGTCATTGGTCGCCAGCGCGGCAGCGCCGGTCGATGACGTCCGACGCTCGCTGACACCACAGCTCGATCCCGGCAGCGACACGCTGCTGATACTGATTGACCTTGGTGGCGGGCGTAATCGAATGGGCGGATCGATTCTGGCCCAGGTCACGCACCAGATCGGCAACGATGTGCCCGACCTTGACGAGCCCGCGAAACTGGCGGCGCTTGTCGGCGTGGTCCGCAAGCTGCAAAGAGAAGGGCACATCCTCGCGTACCACGACCGCTCTGACGGCGGACTGTTTGCAACCGTTGCCGAGATGGCGTTTGCCGGTCATGTCGGTGTCAGCGTCAATCTCGATGTACTGGCAGTCGATCCAGTTGCGCAGGACTCGGGCGATTTCAAGATCCGGCCGGAGCAGATGGCGGTACGCCGGCGCTGAATTGATCTTGACGGCGCTGTTCAATGAAGAGCTCGGTGCGGTGCTTCAGGTGAGAGCTAGCGACAAAAGCCACGTGATGAGCACGTTGCGTGCGGCCGGGCTTGGGCCGCTGAGCCAGATCATCGGCAAACCCAACGCCAGTGACGTTGTCGAGTTCTGGTGCGACGCCAAACCCATCTTGTCGAAGCCGCGCAGCGAGCTGCAGAAAGTGTGGAGTGAAACTTCCTGGCGCATCGCACGGCTGCGCGACAACCCGGATTGCGCTGATCAGGAGTACGCACGCGCGACTGATACCAGCGATCTTGGCCTGTCGCTGTCGCTCAGCTTCGATCCGACCGAAGACATCGCCGCGCCGTTCATTGCGACAGGCTATCGACCGCGCGTCGCGATCCTGCGCGAGCAGGGTGTTAACAGCCAGACCGAGATGGCGTACGCGTTCGATCGTGCCGGCTTTGCGTCGGTCGACGTGCACATGACCGATCTGATCGAGGGTCGGCAGTCGTTGCGCGACTTCAAGGGCCTTGTCGCCTGCGGAGGATTTTCATACGGTGATGTGCTCGGGGCCGGTGGCGGTTGGGCGAAAACGATTCTGCACAATCCAAAGCTTGCTGAAATGTTCGTCGAGTTTTTCAACCGCGACGACAGCTTCGCCCTCGGCGTGTGCAACGGCTGCCAGATGATGAGTCGATTGAAGCCGCTGATTCCTGGCGCGCAGCACTGGCCTCGTTTCGAGCGGAATGCTTCTGAACAGTACGAAGGAAGGTTGGTGCAAGTCCAGGTCACGCCGTCGGCGTCTTTGTTCTTTTCCGACATGGCAGGCAGCGTTGTGCCGATCGCGAATGCACATGGAGAAGGCCGCGCGGTGTTTGACAGCGTTGCTCAACACGACGGCGCAAAGGTTGCGATGCGCTATGTCGACTCACAACATCGCCCGACAGACATGTATCCGTACAACCCGAATGGCTCGCCAGAAGGGCGATGCGCGTTTACAACGGACGACGGCCGCTTCACGATCGTGATGCCGCACCCAGAGCGCGTATTCCGCACGGTGCAGATGTCATGGCAACCGCCACAGCTGAAAGAGGACTCGCCGTGGATGCGCATGTTTAGAAACGCACGACGCTACGTCGGTTAACGACGACCCTTCGAAAAAAAGGGCCGCTCGATCGAGCAGCCCGTTGATCAAAAACGCACAAAGAGTGCCCAGCGCGGGCAACTACTGGATCTTCGCATTCTTCCGAAGATTCTCAACGAATGCCTGCACACGCTGCTGCTGCAAGCCTTCGCGGATCTGCGGAGTAACTTGCTCTAACGGAGGAAACTGCGTGTCGCGAACGTCGTCAAGACGAATGACGTGCCAGCCGAACTGCGTTTGCACGGGTGCATCGGTGACTTGGCCCTTCGATAACTTGGTCAACGCGTCGGAGAATGGCTTGACATAGGAATCCGGTGCGGCCCAGTCAAGGTCACCGCCGTTCTTTGCGGAACCCGTGTCCTTTGAGGCTTTTGCAAGCTCCTCGAACTTGGCGCCTTTCTTCAACTGCTCGGTGATCGCTTTGGCTTCGTCTTCTTTCTCGACGAGGATATGGCGGGCGCGATATTCCTTGCCACCCACTTTTGCTTTCTGCTGCTCGTACGCGGCCTTTATCTGCGCGTCGGTGATAGGAGCTTTCTCAACCTCGTCACGCAAGAGCGCCTGAATCAACGTGTTCTGCCGCTGCACGTCGAGCATGAACTTGACGTCGGCTTTCTCTGCCACGCCGCGTCTTTGCGCTTCCTGCAGCAGTATTTCGTTCTGAATCAGCCGATCTTTGACCTGCTTGCGCAGCTCCGGCGAGTCCGCCTGACCCTGCTTGGTCAGTTCCTTGACCCACGCGTCTTCACGCGCTTTTGAAATCGGTTTGTTGTTGACGACGGCGATGTTTTGCGCCATGGCAATACTGCTCGCCACCGATAGGGCGACGATAAGGACAGTACGCTGCATAAATCGGCTACGTTCCATAGGAGGCTAGTGTCCTGAAGAGTGACTTCGTGAAGAGTCGGCGTTGGTTGGACCGGAAACAGGCGCCCGTTCGACCTCATCAGGCGCCAGTAGGTTCATTGCGAGCGCATGAATTTCGCGCTGCATAAGATCACCTAAAAGATGATACACGAGCCGATGTCGCTCAATCTTCGACAGTCCCGCAAATTGGGCGCTTACCAAACGCAATTCGAAGTGCCCGCCGCCACTCGCCGCTCCCGCGTGCCCGGCGTGGCTGGCGCTGTCGTCGCGTAGCTCGATCGTAATCGGCTCGAGCGACAAGAGCCTCGTGCGAATCCGATCGGCCGTTTCAGGCATCGGATGCTTCTTTCACGTGGCGGCTGAGATAAACGCCCAGGCCGAGGACAAACGCGAACGTCAATCCGATGAGACCGAACGTCTTGAAGTCGACCCACTGCTCGGTCGTAAAGTGATACGCGACAAAAAGATTCGCAGCGCCGAGGATCGTGAAAAACCCGGCCCATAGCCAAAGCATCCGATCCCAGATCGCGGCCGGCAGCCGAAGCTCGGAGCCAAGCAGCGCGGACAGCAAATTGCGCCGAAACAGCAGACGCCCGCCAACCAGAATGGCGGCAAAGCTCCAGTAGAGCAGGCTCGGTTTCCACTTGATGAACAGCTCGTTCTGCAGCCAGATCGTCATGCCACCAAACGCGACGATCAGGATTGCCGAAAGCCACAGCATCGGCTTGACCGGCTGCCGGCGCGCCAGCAGCCAACCAACTTGCAGCAGCGTGGCGACGATTGCGATCGTGGTCGCAACGATGACAGCGACCAGGTCCGGAAACGTCGCCGATACGGCGACCGGGCCGAATGCGGCTGCTACGAACGCTGCGGATTCTTCGGGAAAGCTCTTGCCGATTCGGTACGCGATAAAAAACGCAGCAACCGGAAACAGATCGAATAGGAGCTTCACGTCTTGACTATTTTCTGCGGCTCGAACGTCAGTGACGCTGAGTTGATGCAGTAGCGCAGCCCGGTCGGCGGCGGGCCGTCGGGAAACACATGGCCCAGGTGTGCGTCGCACACGTTACAGATGATTTCGGTCCGCGTCATACCGTGTGAGGTGTCGCGCTGCTCGCGCACATTGGCCGGATCGAGCGCCTTGAAGTAGCTCGGCCAACCGCAACCTGCGTCGAACTTGGTATCGGACGCAAACAGCGGCGTGCCGCAGCACACGCAGCGGTAAATGCCTTCTTCGTTGTGGTCCCAGTACTTGCCGGTAAACGGACGCTCGGTTCCCTTTTCGCGAGTGACCGAATATTCGATCGGCGATAGTTGCTGCTGCCATTCACGTTGGGACTTGTTCAACTTGACCTCGTTTGCCATCGTCATCCTCAGGAAGAGCAAGACAGTTCGAGCGTTCTCGCCCAATCAGGCGGTTCTTGTGCGTACGACTCGAACTCCGGCTGTTCGTCGTACGGACGCTGCAGAACTTTCAGCAGTCGTGCAACTTCGCCGAAATCTCGGGCACCCTCATCACCTCGCGCCAGGCGGATTGCCACCTCGGCAAGGTGGTTCCGCAGAATGTATTTCGGATTGACTCGGTTCATCCGTTGTGTGCGCTCATCATCGTCAGAGCCTTCCGCGCGCAGCCGTGCGCGGTAGCGATCGGCCCACTCGTCAAACGCAGCGCGGTCGACCATCAGATCGCGCACCTTGTCACTCCCGTCGACGTGCAAAGTCGAAAGCGCGCGCCAGAAAATCGTCCAATCGGCATGGGTCGCTTGCAGCAGATCCACCACTCCCGTAATCAGCGCCTCGTCCTCAGGCTGCTCCGTTGCAAGGCCAAGCTTGGTCCGGAAAACGGTGTTGATCGCCTGCGCATACTCAGCCAGATAACTGTCGACCGCGATCCTCGTTGCATCGACATCGTCAGTGAGCGCGACCAGCGCTTGCCCGAGCGCGTACAGGTTCCAGTGCGCGATCTGCGGCTGCATGTTGTATGCATAGCGGCCGTTCACGTCGCTGTGATTGCAGATGTATCCGCCATCGAAAGCGTCCATGAAGCCGAATGGGCCATAGTCGATCGTGATACCCAGGATCGACATGTTGTCTGTGTTGAGCACTCCGTGACAAAAACCGACACCTTGCCACTGCGCCACCAGGCGCGCGGTACGGCGCGCGACCTGTTCGAGGAATGCAAGATACGGCTGTTGCGCCGTACGGCACTCCGGGTAAAACCGCGCAATCACGTAGTCAGCGAGCTGCCGAAGGGCATCATATTGCTGCGTCCAGTAGAAATATTCGAACGAACCGAAGCGGACAAAGCTTGGTGACATACGCAGCGTCACCGCCGCCGTTTCCACCGTTTCGCGAATTACCGGTTGATCGGAGCCGATCACCGCCAGCGCACGCGTCGTTGGAACGCGCAGATGGTGCAGAGCCTCGGAGCCCAGAAACTCGCGAATCGACGAACGCAATACGGCGCGACCGTCGCCCATGCGCGAATACGGTGTCTTGCCTGAACCTTTGAGCTGCAGCTCCCAATGTTCGCCGGTGGGGCCAACCGCCTCACCGAGTAGCAGCGCACGGCCATCGCCCAATCGCGGCACGTACACGCCGAACTGATGGCCGGAGTAGACGGCGGCGAGCGGGTCGCTGCCGGCGATCTGTCGATTACCCGCCAGGGCATCGGTCAAGCCCGGCAGCTCGTCCTCGCCAATACCGATCAAGTTGCCGGCGGCTTCCGAGAATCCGACCAGGTACGGCTCGGGCAATGGCGCCGGCGGCAGCCGGGTGTAAAACACGCCCGGAAGCTGAGCAAACGAGTTGTCGAAGCGCAATCCGAGATCGACCAGCGACTGATCCTGCGTTACGACTTCCTTAGCGGCGACTGGGTGCGTCCAACGAGTTCTCCGAGAGGTATGGATTGTAGGAGCTTGACGGCTTGCGACCGAGCCACCAGCATATGTGGGCAAGGCTGCGGATTTACAGAACCCGCGGCCGCCGGGAGACAGTCTGATGTTGCAAGGCTTAATGATGCAGATGCCGCTCTTGATTTCGTCGTTGATCGAGCACGCGGATCGGCATCATGGTGACGTGGAGATCGTCTCGCGCCGAGTCGAAGGCGACGTTCATCGCACGACCTACCGCGGGCTGCACCGGCGCGCGCGGCAGATGGCCAACGCGCTTGCGGGCCTCGGCATCGCTCGTGGCGAGCGCGTCGCAACGCTCGGATGGAACGGCTACCGGCACATGGAGCTGTACTTCGCCGTGTCCGGTGCGGGCAGCGTATTGCACACGATCAACCCGCGGCTGCATCCCGAGCAGATCGCATGGATCGTCAATCACGCCGAGGATCGCGCACTCTTCTTCGACCTGACTTTCCTACCACTGGTCGAGGCGATTGCGCCGCATTGCAAGAGCGTAAGGCGATGGGTGCTGATGACCGATCGTGCGCATATGCCGGCCGAGAAGTCGGACAAGGTCGGCAACTTGATCTGCTATGAAGACTTGATCGACGGCCGATCCGACCTGTTCACGTGGCCGCAGTTCGATGAGAACACTGCGTCGTCGATGTGCTACACGTCGGGCACGACCGGCAATCCGAAGGGCGCGCTGTATGCGCACCGCTCGACGATCCTGCATACGATGGCCGCTGCGCTGCCCGACGCGCTGAACCTGTCGGCACGCGACGTGATTTTGCCGGTGGTGCCGATGTTCCACGTCAACGCGTGGGGTTTGCCGTACATAGCGCCGATGGTGGGCGCCAAGGTGGTTTTTCCCGGACCGCATCTGGATGGAAAATCGCTGTACGAGCTGTTCGAGTCTGAAAAGGTCACGTTCTCGGCGGGCGTTCCGACCGTGTGGCAGGGGCTGCTGGCTTTCATGGAAGCCAACAACCTCAAATTTTCGACGATGAATCGCACTGTCATCGGCGGCTCTGCATGCCCTCCCGCGATGATCAAGCTGTTTCAGGACAAGTACGGTGTCGATGTACTGCACGCGTGGGGCATGACGGAGATGAGCCCGCTCGGCACCGCGTGTACGTTCAAACAAAAGCACACCGATTTGTCGGCCGAGCAGCGGCTGCCGGTGCAGTGCAAGCAGGGAAGGGTGCTGTTCGGCGTCGACATGAAGGTCGTCGATGGCGACGGCAAGGAGCTGCCGTGGGATGGTGTCGCCTTCGGCGATCTGCTGGTGCGCGGACCGTGGGTTGTACGCGACTATTACAACAGCGGCGAGGGCGATCCGCTGGTGACAGACGATCAGGATAAAAGCTGGTTTCCGACCGGTGATGTCTCGAATATCGACAGCGACGGGTACATGCAAATCACAGATCGCAGCAAGGATGTCATCAAGTCCGGCGGCGAGTGGATCAGCTCGATCGAGCTCGAAAACATTGCGGTGTCGCATCCAGCGGTCCAGATGGCGGCGTGCATCGCAGCAACTCACCCGAAGTGGGACGAGCGGCCGCTGCTGGTGGTCGTCAAGAAACCGAACGCGGACGTTACGCGCGACGAGCTATTGGCGCACTATCAGGGCAAGGTCGCCAAGTGGCAGGTGCCCGATGACGTGGCGTTTGTCGAAGCTCTTCCGCTTGGCGCTACCGGCAAAATTCTGAAATCGAGGTTGCGCGAGCAGTTTCGTGAGCATCGGCTGCCGACGTAGGATTTACGACTGAGTTACGTTGCTCATTTATCTTAATTAGTCGCTTGAGTATTCTCTTTGCAGCGTTATTAAAACAACAGGAGACCACATGAATCGCCGCCACGTCATCAGTTGCATCACCGCCGCGGTCGCGGCGATTTTCGCTACGTCGGGGTTGGCGCAAACCAAGCCAGCCGCTTCGAAGTCAACCACTACAGCTACAGCGCCCGCGCAGACGATCAAGATTGCCTACGTCGATCCGCAGTCTGGGCCGTTCGCCGGCGTGGGCGCAAATCTGCTGAAGCACTTCCAGTTCGCGAGCGATCTCGTAAACGCGGACCAGCTTGCCGGACCGGGTGTCAAGTTCGAGATGGTGGCGTTCGACAACAAGGCTTCGCCGCAGGAAACGCTGACCGCCCTGAAACAGGTCATCGATCAGGGCATTCGATACGTGGTGCAGGGCCAGGGCTCGGGTGCAGCACTCGCGCTGATCGACGCGATCGACAAGCACAACGAGCGCAATCCGAACCAGTCGATCCTGTTTCTTAACTACGCCGCGGTCGATCCTGACCTGACCAACAGCAAGTGCAGCTTCTGGCACTTCCGCTTCGATGCGAACACGGACATGAAGATGGAAGCGCTGACCGCGTACATCAAGGATCGGCCGGAGGTGAAGAACGTCTTCTTGATCAACCAGAACTATTCGCACGGACACCAGGTATCGCGAGTCGCGAAGGAGCTGCTGGCGCGCAAGCGTCCCGATATGAAAGTGGTTGGCGACGATCTGCATCCGCTGGGACAAGTGCGTGACTTCGCGCCGTACATTGCGAAAATGCGTGCGGCAAACGCCGACACGGTGATCACCGGCAACTGGGGGCCTGACCTTGCGCTGCTGGTGCGTGCGGCGCGCGAGGCGGGACTCAACGCGAACTTCTATACGTACTACGGTGGTGTGATCGGCACACCGACGGCGGTGGGTCCGGCGGGCGAAGACCGGATGCGGATGGTTGGATACTGGCATCCGAACATCACGCCGAATTACCCTGGCGAGCAGCTGTATCTTGATTTCAAGAAGCGCTTCGGCGAAGAGTGGTACGCGGTCGCGACCTACGCTTCGTTGACGATGCTGGCCGATGCAATCAAGCGCACGAAATCGACCGACCCATTGCGGGTGGCGTATGCGATGGAAGGAGCGAAGCGCGCAGGCGTCAATGGTGAAATCGAGATGCGCGCGGCTGATCATCAATTGTTGCAGCCGCTATGGGTCGTCTCGTGGACCAAGGTCGGCGGCCCGAACAAGCACGACATCGAGAAGACCGGCTACACATGGAAGACAGAGGTTGCGTATCCGACCTACGTCGCATCGCAGCCGACCAGCTGCGTCATGAAGCGGCCGGCATTGCCGTAGGAAGCAGCCCAATTTGACCTTAGCCGGCCCGGTGCCCCCGGGCCGGTTTTCCATTCAGGAAGCGGTCTTGCTCGAGACTTTCATCAGCCAGGCGCTCTACGGCGTCAGCTACGGACTGCTGCTGTTCATGCTCGCGGCAGGCTTGACGCTGATCTTCTCGATGATGGGCGTGCTGAACTTCGCGCACGCGAGCTTCTACATGCTCGGCGCTTACATGGCCTACCAGATCAGTACCTGGATCGGCTTCTGGCCAGCGTTGGTGCTCGCCCCGGTCGTACTGTTTGTGATCGGCGCGTTGGTCGAACGCTGGGGACTACGGCGCGTGCACAAGTGGGGCCATGTTCCCGAGCTGCTGTTCACCTTCGGGCTGTCGTACATCATCGTCGAGCTGGTCCAGGTCATCTGGGGTCGCCAGGCGGTTGCGTACCGGGTTCCCGCCGAGCTTGACGGTCCGGTCGACTGGATGCAGCGCTTCGGAATCACGTTCCCCGAATATCGAATGTTCATGATGGCCGTCGCCATCGCGATGTTGCTCGCGCTTTGGTTGGTGCTGACACGGACGCGAATCGGGCTCGTCATTCAAGCGGCGCTGACTCATCCGCAGCAGGTCGAAGCGCTCGGACACAACGTGCCGCGCGTTTTCATGCTGGTGTTCGGTGCCGGGTCGGCGCTCGCCGGATTAGCGGGTGTGGTCGGAGGCAATGCGTTCGTGACTCAGCCCGATATGGCGAATACGGTGGGCGCGATCATCTTCGTGATCATCATCGTCGGCGGGCTGGGTTCTCTCACGGGTGCATTCGTCGCTGCGTTACTGATCGGCCTGCTGGAGAACTTCGGCAAGGCGGAGGATGGATCGGTCGCGGGCCTGCTGGGCAATCTCGGCCTGCATATCGGGCCTGAAACGCCGGGTTATGCGGTGCTGAAGCTCACGGTGTCGCAAGTGACTCCTGTGCTTCCCTATTTGCTGCTGGTGCTGATCCTGATCGTCAGGCCCAAGGGATTGCTTGGCACGCGAGAAGACTAGTGCAGCCAAGCGCACTCAGCTTTCGTCCGCTGAACTTTGGCCGCTGGGTCGTTTGGGGCTTTACGGCATTGCTGTTCCTGGTATTGCCCGCGTTCTTCAGCAAAGGCTTTGCGCTGACGCTGATGTCGCAGATGGGCATCACGATCATCTTTGCACTCAGCTACAACATGCTTCTGGGTCAGAGCGGCATGCTTTCGTTCGGTCATGCGGTGTACTCCGGGCTCGGCGCATTTTTCGCAATCCACGCGATGCGCTGGATCGGAGCCGGCACGCTTGCATGGCCGATGTCACTGCTGCCGTTGATCGGCGGGTTCGCCGGCGCTTTGTTCGGCGTCGTTTTCGGTTATCTGACGACGCGGCGCGCGGGCACCCCATTCGCAATGATCACGCTTGGCATCGGAGAGATGGTGTTCGCCGCCTCGCTGATGTTTCCGGGATTCTTTGGCGGAGAGGGTGGGGTCACGGCGGATCGTGCAAGCGGCAGGCCCTTTCTCGGTATCGCCGGTATTACGTTCGGACCCCAGATTCAGGTGTACTACCTGATTGCCGTGTGGTGCTTCGCTTGCATGATCGCGATGTTTGCGCTGACGCAAACGCCGCTTGGCCGCATCGCCAACGCAGTGCGCGACAACCCTGAGCGCGCCGAATTCATCGGCTACAACACTCAGCGCGTGCGGTGGCTGATGTTGATCCTGTCGAGCTTTTTCGCCGGCATTGCGGGAGGACTGTCGGCGATCAATTTCGAGATTGTCAGCGCCGAAAATGTCAGTGCGGTCCGCTCCGGCGGCGTGCTGCTCGCCGCATTCATGGGCGGCGCGGCGTTCTTCTTCGGCCCGATCCTGGGCGCTGTCGTATTTGTTTTCTTTGCGGTCGCGCTGTCCGAGTACACGAAAGCCTGGCAGCTCTACCTCGGCGTGTTCTTCGTGCTGCTGGTGATGTACGCACCCGGCGGGCTGTCGAGCTTGATTCTGATGAATCTGCGTGTGCTGAAGTTCAAGAAGTTCTCGCGCCTGCGTCGATCCGTATGTCGGTCTGCTGCTTGCCGCGCTGGCGCTCGCATTCGGGACGATCCTGATCATCGAGCTGATGTATCACGTCACGCTGAATGTCGGCCAGGGACCCGAGGTACGGGTGTTCGGTTTCCTGTTTGACACCACGCGCGCTCCCGGTTGGGTATTTGCCGTTTCGACACTCGCAGCGGCCGCCGTCGCGTTCGAGTTTTATCGCAGGCGTTTCAAGCAGCAATGGGACGAAGCGCAGGTCGAGATCGAAGACTGGATCCGCGAGAATCCATGAGCGCATTACCAGCACCGGCTCTCGAATTACGTGCGGTCAGCAAGCAATTCGGTCGAACCGAGATCATTCGTAGCGTCTCTCTGCAGGTGCCGCGCGGAGAGCGCCACGCAATCATCGGCCCGAACGGTGCCGGCAAATCGACGCTGTTCAACCTGATCAGCGGGCGCTTCGAGGTGACCTCAGGAACTCTGCTGTTGAACGGCGGCGACATCACACGGCGGAAGCCGTTCGAGATCAACCGGCTCGGCCTGTCGCGCAGCTTTCAGATCACGAATCTGTTTCATCGCCTATCCGTGTTCGAAAACTTGCGTTGCTCCGTGCTGTGGTCACTCGGACATCGATATTCATTCTGGAAGAACCTGAATAAGTTAGTCGATGCGGAGGAGCGCGCCGAATCGATTCTCGAGCAAGTCGGCTTGAGGCGCCGGCGTGACATTGCGGCGGGCCTGCTGACGTACGCCGAGCAACGCGCGCTCGAAATCGGTATCACGATCGCGGGTGGCGCCGATGTGATCCTGCTCGATGAGCCGACAGCGGGCATGAGCCGCGCCGAGAGCAAGCGCGCGGTCGAGCTGATTCGGGACGTCACGCAAGGCAAGACGCTGGTGATGGTCGAGCACGACATGAGCGTCGTGTTCGATCTCGCCGATCGCATTTCGGTGCTCGTCTATGGGCAGGTGATTGCGAGCGGAACGCCGGCCGAGATTCGTAATAACGATGCGGTCCGAGAAGCGTATCTGGGGCAGCCGGCCGAGGCTGCCGCCTGATGCTGCACGTTGCGAACCTGCAGGCGTACTACGGCAAGAGCCACGTGCTGCACGGTGTCGATCTGACCGTCGGGAGCGGTGAGATCGTCAGTCTGCTCGGGCGCAACGGCGTCGGCCGATCGACCACTGCCAAGGCGATCATGGGACTCGTCGATTGCACCGGGTCGGTCGTTTTCAAAGGCCACGATTTGATTCGACAAGAAGGCGTATGAAATTGCGCACCTCGGCTTGGGCTACGTTCCGGAGAACCGCGACATCTTTCCGACGCTGACGGTCGAGGAAAACTTGCGTTTGGGAATCAAGGGGCGCCGCGTCGGGCGCTGGACGATCGACGAAATGTACCGGCTGTTTCCGCGGCTGCGCGAGCGCGCTCGCATCGAGGCCGGCGTGTTATCCGGCGGCGAGCAACAGATGCTGACCCTCGCGCGTACGATGATGGGCGATCCCGAACTGGTGATCATCGATGAACCCACCGAGGGCCTGGCGCCAATGATCGTCAAATTGGTCGCAGGGTTTTTGCAACATCTGAAGGAGCGTGGGATCTCTGTGTTGCTGATCGAACAGAAGCTGACGATCGCGCTGCAGATTTCGCAGCGCGTGTATGTGATGGGGCACGGCCACATGGTGTTCGAAGGCACGCCTGACGACCTAAAGGCCAACAAGTTGATTCGCCAGGAATGGCTCGAAGTTTGACCGCTCGAAGTTTGACGACAAGATGACGACTCACTATGAAAAGCGCGGCAACGTTGCCGTGCTGCAGATCGACAATCCGCCGATCAACGGGCTGGGGCACGTTACCCGCAAAAACTTGATCGATGGGCTCGGGCGCGCGCTTCGCGACGATGCCGTGCGCGCCGTCGTGATCACCGGTACCGGCAAGGTATTTTCAGGCGGCGCAGACATCAAGGAATTCAATACGCCAGCAGCGTTGGCGCAGCCTAGTCTGCTGCAAGTGATCGACAACGTGGAGCGGTCGGCGAAGCCTGTGATCGCAGCAGTCAACGGTATCTGCATGGGCGGCGGGCTCGAGCTCGCACTGGGATGCAACTACCGAATAGCGACGCAAGATGCGTTGCTCGCATTGCCCGAGGTAAAAATCGGCTTGCTGCCGGGGGCCGGCGGTACGCAGCGCTTACCGCGCGCGATCGGCGTCGAGCCTGCGCTGCAGATGATCGTCAGCGGCGAGTCCATCGACGCGGCGACCGCTTTGAAGCAGGGCCTGGTCGCGCGCATCGTCGCAAACACTTCATTTGAAGGCGTGCTCCAATTCGCGAACGAGGTCGCACGGAAAACCAAGCATCCAAAACTGCGTGAACGGCCTGCAACGCTATCAGGCGGTCAAGAGAGCAACGTCTTTTTCAACGCGGCTCGTGAGCAAATCGCAAGGCGGTCTCGTGGACTGCCGGCGCCGATGCGTTGCATCGAGGCGGTCGAGGCGGCGGTCAAGCTGCCGTTCGAGCAAGGCCTGGCGGTCGAGCGCCAATTCTTTGTCGAGCTCGTGCAATCCAGTGAATCTAAAGCTTTGCGGCACGTGTTCTTCGCCGAGCGCGCAGCATCGAAGATTCCTGATGTTCCGGATGAAACGCGGACGCGCGCGATCGGCAAAGCTGCGGTCATCGGTTTCGGCACGATGGGCGGCGGCATCGCGATGAGTTTCGCCAACGCTGGCATTCCGGTGACTGTGTTCGAGAAGGAACAGGCGGCGCTCGATCGAGGCCTGGCAATGTGCCGACGCAATTGGGAAGCGACCGCGAAAAAAGGTCGATTGACGATGGACCAGGTCGAGCAGCGCATGGCGTTGCTGACTCCGACGCTCGACTTCAACGCGCTGGGCACGGCCGACATCGTGGTCGAAGCCGCGTACGAAGACATGGCCGTTAAG
The DNA here is from genome assembly GCA_963807155.1 of uncultured beta proteobacterium. Taxonomy (GTDB): domain Bacteria; phylum Pseudomonadota; class Gammaproteobacteria; order Burkholderiales; family Burkholderiaceae_F; genus JACCZX01. The sequence continues at coordinate 98,677 of CAWEAZ010000031.1, read as the reverse complement.
CAAAACGTCTTCAAACGTCTCGATGCGGTGAGCAAGCGGGGCGCGATTCTGGCAACCAATACTTCGACGCTCGATGTTGACCAGATTGCCGCCGCAACCGCCCGGCCGCAAGACGTGATCGGCACACACTTTTTCAGCCCTGCCAACGTGATGCGATTGCTTGAGATCGTACGCGGGCCGACAAACGGGCAAGGATGTGCTTGCGACCGTGATGCAACTCGCAAAACGGCTGAAAAAGGTCGGTGTCGTATCCGGCGTGTGTGACGGTTTTATCGGCAATCGCATGCTCGAGCAGTATCTGCGCCAATCGATGTTCCTCGTCGACGAAGGCGCTTCGCCGCAGCAGGTCGACGCGGCGATGGTTCGGTTTGGAATGGCGATGGGTCCGTTTGCCGTTGGGGATCTGGCGGGCCTGGACATCGGCTATGCGATTCGTCAGCGCCGCTACGTGGAAAAACCGCACGTTACGTACAGCCGTGTCGGCGACCGCGTCGTCGAACTGGGCCGCCTGGGCCAGAAAACGGGCAAAGGCTGGTATCGATATGAGGCTGGTGATCGGACTGCAAAGCCCGATCCGGCAATAGACGAGTTGGTGACGCAATATCGAAATGAGATCGGCATGACGCCGCGCACTGATCACCGACGATGAGATTGTGCAGCGCTGCGTTTATGCACTCGTCAACGAAGGCGCCCGGATTCTCGAGGAAGGGATCGCGCTGCGCGCCAGCGATATCGACGTCGTCTATCTGACCGGCTATGGCTTTCCGGCGGCAAAGGGTGGTCCGATGTTTTATGCGCAGACGGTCGGCTTGAAAAATGTCGTCGATTCAATGCGGGCGTTTGCACAGAACGATCATGCCGATCCGAAGTTCTGGCAGCCTGCCAAGTTGCTGCAGGAAGCAGCACAGGCCGGCAAGTGGCCGCGTTAGGTTTCCACCGCAACCTCCAATGTCGGTAGAAAAGCTATTCGATTTGACCGGCAAGACCGCGTTGATTACCGGCGGCTCGCGCGGACTTGGATTGCAGATCGCCGAAGCGCTCGGCGAGATGGGTGCGCGACTCGTGCTGTCCGCGCGCAAGACCGACGAATTGCAGACGGCGAGCGGAAATCTCAAAGCGAAAGGCGTAGACGCGCACGCGATTGCAGCCGACTCATCGAACCCGGATGACATCGCGCGGCTCGCAGCCACCGCACGCGCGCACCTCGGCGAAATCGACATTCTGGTCAACAATGCCGGCGCAACCTGGGGCGCACCGGCCGAGGATCATCCGCTCGACGCGTGGGATAAGGTGATGAACCTCAATGTGCGCGGTATCTTTCTATTGACGCAGGCGGTCGGGCGCGCGTCGATGATTCCTCGACGCAGGGGTCGCGTCATCAATGTCGCTTCGATCGCGGGCTTGTCCGGAAATGCCCCGGGGACGATGAGCACGATTGCCTACAACACCAGCAAGGGAGCGCTGGTGAATTTCACGCGTACGCTGGCGGCCGAATGGGGCAAGTACAACATTACGGTCAACGCACTCGCACCTGGGTTTTTTCCTTCGAAGATGACGAAGGGTGTCATTAAGCAGCTCGGAGAAGACGCGCTGGCCCGCTTGGCACCGCTGAATCGCCTTGGCGACGATGAAGACCTGAAGGGAGCAGCGCTGCTGTTTGCCTCCGACGCAGGCAAGCACATCTCCGGACAAATCCTCGCCGTCGATGGCGGCGCAACCTCGTACTAGATACAACGATGGCCACTAATCGCAGAGTCGTTCTCGCCAGCCGGCCCAAGGCCGTCGCGACAACGTCAAATTTCCGTCTCGAGGAAGTACCGGTGCCGACATTGCAGCCGGGGCAATTCGTCGTTCGCAATCACTGGTTGTCACTCGACCCGTACATGCGCGGCCGCATGAATGAAAGCCGGTCCTACTCGCAGCCGCAGCCGCTCGACGAAGTGATGCTGGGAGGTACTGCCGGTGAAGTGATCGAATCCCGTAACCCGGGATTTGCGGTCGGCAGCAAGGTCGTCGGGTACCTCGGGTGGCAGGAATATGCCGTATCCGACGGGACCGGAGTCTTCAAAGTGGACACTCGCCACATTCCATTGTCGGCGTACCTTGGGGTGGTCGGCATGCCCGGTGTCACGGCGTGGTACGGATTGAATCGAGTTATCGATCCGCGCGACGGTCAGACGATCGTCGTCTCGGCCGCGAGTGGCGCGGTCGGCAGCGTCGTTGGTCAGCTTGCCCGGATCCGCGGGCTGCGTGCGATCGGGTTCGCAGGCGGAGATGAGAAGTGCCGTTACGTCACCGAAGAGCTCGGTTTCGATGCGTGCATCGATTACAAATCCGAGAGCACGGCTGAGGGTCTTAGCAAACGCCTGAAGGAAGTCGCACCGAACGGTGTCGATGGCTACTTCGAGAACGTCGGCGGCGCAGTGATGAACGCGGTGTTGCCGCGCATGAATACCTACGGACGCATTGCGTTGTGCGGCCTGATCGCCGGTTATGACGGACAACCGATCCCGATCGAAAATCCAACCTGGTTTTTGATCAGCCGGCTGACGATGCAAGGCTTCATCGTCACCGAACACATGGACGTCTGGCCAGCGGCGCTGAAGGAGCTCGGCGAACACGTCGCCGCCGGACGCATCAAGTATCGCGAGACCGTGGCACGCGGCATCGAGAATGCGCCGCAGGCGTTCCTCGGCATGCTCAAAGGCGCCAATTTCGGCAAGCAGCTCGTCAAGCTGACCTGATGACGCAGCAATTGCGTGGCAAGGTCGCTGCGATCACGGGCGCAGGCAGTGGCTTCGGGCGCGAATTCGCACGGATGGGTGCGCAGCTCGGCATGCGGCTCGCATTGTCGGACGTGCAGCCCGACGCTCTGGCTGCGACCGTCGCCGAGCTGAAGGATGCGAGCGCAGACGTGAGCAGCGACCTCGTCGACGTCGCTGACTCGTCGCAGGTCAAGCAATGGGCGGATCGTGTGTTCGAACATTTCGGCGGCGTGCATCTGCTGATGAACAACGCCGGCGTAGGCGGCGGCGGTTATCTGTGGGAAAGCACCGACCAGGATTGGCAATGGGTCATCGGCGTGAACCTGATGGGTGTCGTGCACGGAGTGCAGCATTTCGTTCCGCGCATGCTTGAAGCGAACGCGCGCGGTGACTGGGGGCACGTTGTCAATACGGCGTCGATGGCAGGATGGCTGGCGCCACCGTTAATGGGCGTCTACAACGTATCGAAACACGCGGTGGTCGCTCTGTCGGAGACGCTGTATCACGATCTGCAGATGGCGGGGTCGACGATAGGAGTGAGTGTCTTGTCTCCTGCGTTTGTGCCGACCGGAATCGCCGATTCGCACCGGAATCGCCCAGCCGACCTAGCCAACAGCAACCCAGCACCGACGGCTTCGCAGAAAAAGGCTCATAACGCCACCGCGAAAGCCGTGTCGAGTGGAAGGATGACTGCCAAAGAAGTCGCGCAATTGACGTTCGATGCGATCCATGCGAATCGCTTCTATGTTTTCACGCACCCGCAGATCTTGCCGTCGGTGCAGGCACGGTTTGATTCGGTATTGAACGGGAAGCCGCCGGCCGACCCGTACGCGACGCGGCCCGATGCCAAGCCGCGGCTAGGCTGAAGGACGCGGATCATCCGCGCGGTGATTCGAGACGGACAGTTTGCCGATCTGGCAAATGGAATCCGATTGCACTACGCGAGTAGCGGCCAGCCCGGGGCTGCGCTGATGCTGTTCCTGCATGGCTTTCCCGAATACTGGGCCGCGTGGGAAGACGTCATACCGCACTTCGGCGCGAGCCATTACGCCGTTGCACCCGATCTGCGCGGGTTCAACCTTTCCAGCCAACCGAGCGATGTCGCGGCCTACCGGATGCGCGAGATCGTCGACGATCTCGAGCGATTCGTGCAGCACCTCGGTTATCAAAGCGCGATCGTCGTCGGACACGACTGGGGAGGCGCCGCCGCGTGGCAGTGGGCGGTGGCGCATCCCGATCGCGTTGAGCGCTTGATCGTGCTGAATTCGCCGCATCCGATTCCGTTCGCACGAGAGCTCGTGCACAGTTCACAACAGCGAGAAGTCAAGCGCGTACATGAACTGGTTGCGTGCGCCCGGTTCGGAAGGCGCGCTCGCGAAGAAGGACTACGCGGTGCTGGAAGGGTTTTTTCTGTCGATGAAGCGTGAGGACGCGCCGTGGTACACGCCCGAGCGTGCGCAGCGCTACAAAGAGGTTTGGCGAAGAGGTCTGACCGGTGGCGTCAACTATTACCGCGCCTCGCCGCTTTATCCGCCCACCGACGACGATCCCGGACCATCGAAGCTGCAACTCGATCCGACGCGGTTCCGCGTGCGCGTGCCGACGCTCGTGCTCTGGGCAGAGGCGGACACCGCGCTGCCCGTGTCCTTGCTTGACGGTCTGGATGAATTGGTCGACGACCTGACGGTTGAACGAATCGAGCGAGGCACGCACTGGGTGGCACACGAGGAGCCGCAGACGATCGCCAAGTTGATCGCCGACTACCTGCTAGGCTGATTTTGGATCGCGTCCCTCGCCAAAACAGCGTGCGTGTCAGAATTTGTAATCCATCAACGAGAGTCTCACGCATGAAACACGCAATTTGGCGCTCGAGCGCAGCACTGCTGTTCGCTGCCGTTTGCAACCTTGCTCTGGCGCAGGCAACGGTCCGATTGCCCAACGGCGTTACGCGCGGCCCGACGGTCGAAGGCATCACCGAGTACCGACTCGCTAACGGCTTGCGCGTCGTTTTGTTTGCCGATCCATCGAAACCAACCGCGACGGTCAACATTACGTACCTGGTGGGTTCGCGCCATGAGAACTACGGCGAAACCGGCATGGCGCATTTGCTCGAGCACTTGATCTTCAAAGGGCTCGAAGAATTTTCTGAAACCAGACACCGAGTTCACGCGCCGGGGGTTTCAGAACAACGGCTCGACGTGGCTCGATCGCACCAACTACTACTCGACGTTTCAGGCGACTGATGACAATCTGAAGTGGGCGATCGACTGGTCGGCTGACGCGATGGTCAATTCGTTCATCGCGAAAAAAGATCTCGATTCCGAGATGACGGTCGTTCGTAACGAATACGAGAGTGGCGAGAACGACCCGACGCGCGTGATGCTGACGCGCATGCAGTCGATGCTGTATGACTGGCATAACTACGGCAACTCGACGATTGGCGCGCGCTCGGATATCGAAAACGTCCGCATCGAGAATTTGCAGGCGTTTTACCGGATGTATTACCAGCCGGATAACGCAGTGCTAATCGTCGCCGGCAAGTTCGACGAGGCCAAGACGCTGGGATGGATCGCGCAGGCCTTCGGAAAGATTCCGAAGCCGAAGCGCGCGCTGCCGGTGTTTTGGACGGTCGAACCGACGCACGATGGTGAGCGCACTTTCACTGTGCGACGTCCCGGCGAGGTGCAGTTCGTGATGGTCGGCTACCGAGTGCCGTCGGCGTTGAATCCACAATCATTACCCATTGGTATTGCAGCCGAGGTCCTCGGCGATACGCCGAACGGCCGATTGCACCAGGCGTTGGTAGCAACAGGCAAGGCGGCGCAGGTATTCAGTTTCAGCATCGACGCGCGCGAACCGGGTTTCGTTCTTTTCGGTGCGGTCGTGAAAAAAGGAGAACCGCTTGATCCGGTCCGCCAGACGATGATCGATGTCATCGAAGGCAGCTGGTCGAAAACGCCTGCCGCCGAAGCCGAGCTGAAGCGTCAGGTGCAGAAACAGCGCACAGCGTTCGACCGTGCACTGGCGGATCCGCAGGCTTTCGGCGTTGGACTGTCGGAATTCATCTCGCTCGGGGATTGGCGCCTGTTCTTCCTGCAGCGCGACCAGCTGGCAAAGCTGACCGCAAGCGAAGTGGATACCGCAGCACGCAAGTATTTCGTGCGCGACAACCGCGTGGTCGGCTCGTTCATTCCGGAAGACGCGCCGTTGCGCGCCGAGATTCCCGCTGCTCCGACGTCGGCGCAGCTGCTCGCAGACTACAAGCCGTCCGAAAAAGGCGCGGTGTCCGAGGCATTCGTCCCGTCGCAGGAAAACATCGACAAGCGCACGCGCGTCCTGTCGTTCGGCGATTTGAACGTAGCGCTATTACCCAAACAAAACCGTGGCAGCACCGTCAACGTGCAAACACAGTTTCAGTGGGGCAGTGCGGAGTCGCTGACAGGCCGCATGATCGAAGCGGATATGGCGGCGGCGATGCTTGCCCGTGGAACCGACAAGATGACGCGGCAGCAGATCGCCGACGAAATGACGCGTCTGCAGATGACAGGCGGCCTGACCGGGTTTCAAACAACGCGCGAGAACCTGCCCGATGCGCTTCGATTGCTGGCGCACGTGATGCGCGCTGCGAATTTTCCGGCCAACGAATACGAACAACTGCAGCGCCAGGTGGCGACATCGCTGCAGGCTCAGCTTGATAACCCGGACGCGATCTCGCGCGACGCGCTCACGACCCATTTCAATACGTACCCGCCGGGCGACCCGCGCCACTACATTCCGTTGCGCGCCCGGATCGACGCGGTTAGCAAGACGCCGCTCGACGCGGCGCGCAAGTTTCACACTGACTTCTATGGAACGGCGCGCGGCGAAATCGCAGTCGTCGGCGACTTCGATGCCAAGCAGATCGAAGCCCTGGTCAACGAGCTGTTCACCGACTACCGATCGAAGGCGCCGTATGCCCGTCTGGATCGCGAGTATCGCGAGGTTAAGCCAGCGCGGCTGGCGATCGACACGCCGGAAAAGGAAAACGCCTTCATCCGCGGCCGCATCGACTTTCCAATGCGTGACGATGATCCGGATGCGCCGGCGCTGGTCATCGCGAACGATATTTTCGGCGGCGGTGCGGGACTGTCGAACCGTGTCATCGAACGGCTGCGGCAGCGCGACGGCGTCAGCTACGGCGCCGGCACCGGTCTTACGCTGGGTTCTCGCTATCGAGTCGCTTCGTGGACCACTGGCGGCAATCATGGCGCCGCAAAATGTCGCGAAGGCCGAGCAGGCGTTGCGAGAGGAAATCGAGCGCGCACGCCGCGATGGTTTCACGGCCAAGGAAGTCGAAGACGCGAAAAAGGGCACGCTGCAGGAGCGCGCAACCAATCGATCGCAGGACAGCGTGCTCGCCGGCGCGTGGACCGCCAACATGGACCTGGGGCGGACCTTTGCATTCTCAAAACAGTTCGAGGATCGAATGCGGGCTGTGACGGTCGATCAGGTGAATGCAGCTTTCCGCAAGTACATCGACCCGGCGCGCATGACGTTCGTCATCGCCGGCGACGCGAAAAAGGGCGCGAAGTAGATGTATGCGGACTTTCGGCACCGCATGCCCTTGCGCGTGCGGTGGGCAGAAGTCGACAAGCAAGGCGTGGTCTTCAATGCTCATTACCTTCTTTATTGCGATGTCTGCGTCACCGAGTACTGGCGTGCGGTGGGCCTGCATTATCCGGACGACTTCGTCGCTAAGGGGCATGATCTATTCGTACGCAAGTCGACGGTCGAATATTTTTCCGCCGCCTATTACGATGACGAGCTCGAGATATGCGGCCGCATTGCGCGGCTTGGAAACAGCAGCATGCGCTTCGTCGTCGAGATCTATCGGCGTAGGCAGTACGAATCGGTGCTGGTCACCGCCGAGCTGATCTACGTGCACACCGAGCTGGCGTCGCGTACCGCGCAACAGATCTCATACGAAATGCGTGCGCGGATACGAGCGTTCGAGACGACCGTACCTGAAGATGGAACGGATGCGAATCGAACTGGGTGACTGGCAAAGCATGCGCCGCTGGGCGGAGCCGCTGCGGTTTGCGGTGTTCGTCGAAGAGCAGCAAGTGCCGGCCGAGATCGAGCTCGACTCGTTCGATCCTCTATCGGTGCACGCGGTCGCTTTCGATGCGAATGGCGAAGCGGTCGGTACGGGGCGCTTGCTGCCCGATGGACACATCGGGCGCATGGCCGTTGCCAAGCCGGCGCGCGGTAGCGGCGTCGGCAGCGCATTGCTCAGAGTCCTGATGGACGAAGCAAGGCGGCGCGGCCATACGCACGCTGTGCTAAGCGCGCAAACGCACGCCACAGAGTTTTATCGGAAGCACGGCTACTCGGCTCTATGGCGCCGAATACGACGACGCGGGCATCCCGCACATCGACATGCGCTGTGCGCTTTAGCGCTGATCAGCCGGACCCCGGAGCTTTGATACGTGCCGGGCTCGCCGCCCGATCGATTGTGAACTCGTAGTGGCGGTCGGAGAACCGCTGTGGATCGGTCGTGTCGTACGTGCGTTCCAAGAATGTCGTGAGGCCATCATTGCGCACGGTTATCACCGTGCTGGCTCGCGTGCCGTAGCCGTTCGCGCGAATCTGAATCGCTGAAAGCGCGCGCTCCCATTCGTAGGGAACCCCGGTCGATGGCAGCTCGGAATCGCGCGCGAGCTCCCGATTCTCGAGAAGGCGCACCAACATCTCGAGATCCACCCGGGATGCGATAGAGCACGCGAAACGCGTGACTGCACGCGTGACTTTTGGCCACGGCGTATCGAGCGATGCATTGGACAAGCCGTAAACGCCGGGCGCCAACGAGCGAGCCGGCGCACCGTCGCGGTTGGTGAAATAGTCAAGACGCGGCTCGTTCGAACTTTCGCCGTTTGCGACGGGACCGACGTCTCCCAGCAACAGGTTGAAGCCGTTGTACGCACTCATTCGAGCGGCGTTCGATTCAAGCCAGGCGCGAGGCGAGTCCGGCGACTGCAAGGCCGACAGTACAAGCGTTCCGCGCGAAGGCGCGTGCGGATTGCGCTCGCTCGGAGCTCGCACGTTGGTGAGCGCGGCAATGCGACCGCGACGCGTGATACCGAGCCAGGTTCCGCCTGCCTCTTCATCATGACCTGCAAGCACCGACACCGCGTGGCCCCACCATGCGGCCGGGCGCGTACGGCGCAGATAAAACTCGTCGCGATTGGCCGCCAGGATCAGCGGGTAATCCGGATGCGAGCGCCAGGCCAATACCATCAGGCACATTGAGTGTCTCGCTTACTCCGTAGGATCGAACAGCGCATACGGTAGCCGACGCACCGAGAGTTGTGGGCCTTCGATGCTTCGCAGATGAAGCGAGCCCGATTCGAGTCGATCGATCGGCGCCTCGAACAGGAGTGAGCTGCCTCCCGCCGGCGACGCGGCGGCCATCACAACAGTGCCGATCGGCTGCGCAGCATTGCTGTGATAGACGTCGGCTGCGGGGTGCACATCGGTAGCGTCAACTTGGGCGATATTCATGCGCCGCTTGAGCTTGCCGAGATACTGGCTACGAGCGACGATCTCCTGGCCTGGATAGCAACCCTTCTTGAAGTCCACGCCGCCGAGTACTTCGAGATTGATCATCTGCGGAACAAATTTCTCCTGAGTCGCTGCAAAGATCGTCGGCACCGCCGCGTCGATTTCGCTCAGCCACCAATGCCCGCTCGAGACGCGCGCGATCTCTTCGGGCATTGGCAATTGCGACTCGCGCGGCAACGTTAGCAAGTAGCGGGCAACACCATCGGGCGTCGACAGCAAGCGGTCAACACGAACGGAGCCCGCGGTAGTCGATGTCCACGGTGCATCGGGCGATGACAGTCCCGCGTCTTGCAGCAGCTCCGTGCTTTCGCCGAGGAGTGCATACACGGCCCATGCATCGCTGACATCGGTCACCTTGGCCTTTGCGCGCAGCACGAACATCGATAGGCGCTTGACGACCGAGCCGATGATTTCACGCGGCATGCGCAGGAACACGCCTTCATCCGTGCGCCACTGGTGAAACGTCGCGAGCAACCGGCCTTTCGGCGTGCAATAGCCGGACAACTGCACCTGGCCTGGCGTCAGGCGAGACACGTCATTCGTCAACTGGGATTGCAGAAATGACACCGCATCTGCGCCGCTGACGCAGACCACGCCCAGCTCCGACAGCGGAGCCAGCACGGTTGTTTGAACAGAAGGGGCGAGGGCAGACACCAAAGCCTTTATCGTCGAAGTTGAGCCCGCAGATTAATATAGTTGGGCGCTTGTTTAGTCGTTTCAACTTCTTCGTCGTTCCATGACCCCGCTGCAATGAAAAAGCGTAGCCGTGCGCGCATATTTGTCAGTCTTGTGGTGTTTGCCGGCATCGCGCTGTTTGCCGCGGGACTCGTGGGGCGTTGGTATCTGTTCGAACGTCCGCTACCGTTCAAATCCGATCGAGTCGAACTTCGCGTTCCTGCTGGCAGTTCGGTACGAAGCATCGCGCAAGCCGCGCAGGTCGCCGGAATCGAAGTAAACGCAGACGCGATGGTGGCAGCAGCGCGCTTCACGGGCACCGCGCAGTCACTGCGCGCTGGCCGCTATGCGATCGATCGCGGCATTACGCTCGCTGGGCTACTCGCAAAGCTGCAGGCGGGCGACGTCATCCGCGAGCGGCTAACGGTGGTGGAGGGCATCGCTTTTCGGGAGCTGCGTGCTTTGCTCGCCGCGCAAACGCAGTTGAAACAGGATTCGGCGCGGATGTCGTCCGAGGAACTGCTGAAGGCGATCGGCGCCAGCGAGACGCATCCCGAAGGCTTGTTCGCACCGGAAACCTACGTCTATGACCCGGGCACGTCAGATCTGGACATCTACCGGCAGGCATACCGGGCACAGATGAAACTGCTGCAGGATGCGTGGGCGGCTCGGAAGGGTGACCTGCCGTACGCCACCCCCTACGAAGCGCTGAAGATGGCGTCGATTATCGAAAAGGAAACTGGGCAGGCCTCGGAGCGAGCGATGATTGCCGGTGTTTTTGTCAATCGACTGAGGCAAGGCATGTTGCTGCAGACCGATCCGTCCGTCATTTATGGAATCGGGCCTTCGTTCGACGGCAACTTGCGCAAGCGCGATCTGCTTGCCGATGGGCCGTACAACTCGTATACGCGCGCCGGGTTGCCGCCGACGCCCATTGCGCTACCCGGTCGTGCATCGATCGAGGCAGCGTTGAATCCGGCAAATACGTCGGCGCTGTACTTCGTATCGCGCGGCGACGGCACCTCGCACTTCTCGGCAACGCTGGCCGAACACAATCGTGCGGTGGACGCCTACCAGAGGTGTTGCCGGCGATGAGCGAGCGCGGCCGCTTCGTAACGTTCGAAGGTATCGATGGGTCGGGTAAGAGCACGCATATTGATGGAGTCGCCGCAACACTGCGTGTGCGCGGCGTGACACCGGTGTTGACGCGTGAACCGGGCGGAACTCCCCTGGGTGAGTCGTTGCGCGAAATGGTGCTGAATCAGCCGATGACGCGCGAGACCGAGACGATGTTGATGTTCGCGGCGCGCGCCGAGCACCTGGCAAAGGTCATTCGGCCTGCGCTCGCAGCAGGGCAATGGGTTCTGTGCGACCGGTTCACCGACGCGACGTATGCCTACCAGGCGGGTGGACGCGGGATGGACGAGCGCGCCATCGCAGAGCTCGAGCAATGGGTTCATCCGGACCTGCAACCCGCCTTGACCATTCTGTTCGATGTCGCACCCGAAGTAGCGGCTAGGCGTCTCGCGCAAGCGCGGCCCGCCGACCGGTTCGAAGCCGAACCGATCGCGTTCTTTGGCGCGGTGCGCGCGATGTATTTGAAAAGAGCCGCTGCAGATCCGGCACGCTTCTTCATCGTCGATGGCGAACTGGAGCGCGACGCTGTGCGCGAGCAGCTCGATCACCTGATGCGGCAATGGAACGGCTGACTCCATTGCCCTGGCAGCATGAGCTGTGGTCGCAGCTGGTGAGCTGGCGCGAGCGGCTGCCGCACGCCTTGTTGTTGCATGGAGGGCGCGGCATCGGCAAGCGTCATCTGATGAAGGCGTATGCGCAGCTTTTGCTGTGCGAGTCACCCGTTGATGCGGCACCGTGCGGGCGCTGCGCAGGTTGCCAACTGATAGCCGCCGATAACCACCCCGATTTGAGATGGCTAACGCCCGCAGCCTTGATGCCGGATCGCGATGACGCTGACGGCAACGACGAAGACTCGCAAACGGACCGAACCGAAACGCGCTCGAGCAAGGCCAAACCAAGCCGCGAAATCGTGATCGACCAGGTGCGCAAGATCAGCGAATTTCTTGCGATCTCTTCGCATCGTGGCGGCCGCCGCGTCGTGCTGCTGTTGCCGGCCGAGGCGTTGAATGCTCCCGCAGCTAACGCGCTTTTGAAGGTGCTGGAAGAGCCGCCGCCTGGGGTTACGTTTCTGGCGGTCAGCGACCAGCTCGACGCGGTTCTGCCGACGATCCTGTCGCGGTGCGTGCTTCTGCGTGCCCCGATCCCGAGTCATGCGCAAGCCCTCAAGTGGCTGCAATCGAAAGGCGTCGAGCGAGCGGAGGCAAGGCTGGCAGAGGCGGGCGGGGCGCCGCTATGCATCGAAGGGGAAGCGACGCCCGATGTCCGCCAGACACTGGACCCGGCGCTGCACGAGGCGCTGATCACGCTGCTCAGTCGGGGGGCGGCGCTAACAGGCGCTCAGATCGTCAGTACCGTGCCGAAAGACATTGCCGTAGCGCCGGCGATCCGTCTGTTACAGCGGTGGGGATGGGACTTATTAGCGGAAAGACTAGCGGGACGCGTTCGTTACTATCCTCAACACCAGCGCCAGTTTGCGGCGCTCGGCCGGACGGTGGAGCCTGTGCGCGTCGCCGAATGGACAGCGGCACTGGCGCAAACTCAAGCGGTCAGCGATCATCCGCTGAACGCACGTCTGGTGATTGAAAGCGCGTTGCTCGGTTATGCCGAAGCGATGCGGCCACAAGGAGCGGCTACGGCAGGATGAACGACAGCGGCAAAGGCGGAAACGGACAGGCTGCGGCACCGGGTGGCGCGCGGCCGGCTGTTCTATCGCTGTCGATCAAAGAAAAGGCGGCGCTGTACGCCGCTTACATGCCGTATCTGAAAAGCGGTGGCATGTTCGTTCCGACGACGCGGCCGTACCAGCTGGGCGATGATGTCTATCTGATCCTGACGCTGCTCGACGACCCAACACGCATTCCGGTCGCAGGCAAAGTTGTATGGATCAGTCCCGCGGCCGGTGGCAGCAAGACGCCTGGCATCGGCGTGCATTTTCCTTCCGACGAGACTGGGCTCAACGCGCGCAAGCGTATCGAAGATGCGCTTGGCGGCGCGCTGAAGTCTGCCCGGCCGACGCACACCCTGTAGTCTTTCTAGAATCGCGTGTTGCCGGCCATCCCGGCCGGCTTATCTGACGCATGTACATCGATTCCCACTGCCATTTGTCGTTTCCGGAGCTCGCTCAGGACTTGCCGGGCGTGTTGCAGCGAATGCGCGACAACAACGTTGTCGCAGCATTAAACGTTTGCACGACACTGACCGAGTTTCCAGCCGTGCTCGCAGTAGCAGAACAGCACGACCACATTGTCTGCTCGGTCGGTGTGCATCCGGACTATCAGGACACGGACGAGCCGACGATCGACCAGCTCGTCGCGCTGGCTGACCATCCGAAGGTTGTTGCCATCGGTGAAACCGGACTCGACTATTTTCGCCTGCAGGAGCCGCTCGAATGGCAGCGCATTCGATTTCGCACGCACATTCGGGCGGCGCGTCGCTGCGGCAAGCCGCTGATCATTCACACGCGATCGTCGTCAGCGGACACGATCAGGTTGATGCAGGAGGAGGGCGCAGCGCGAAGCAGGGGGCGTTATGCACTGCTTTACCGAATCGCTCGCGGTCGCCGAAGCAGCGATGAAGCTCGGCTTCTACATTTCGTTTTCAGGAATCGTCACGTTCAAAAATGCACGTGAGCTGCAGGAAGTGGCGCGCGCCGTGCCGTTGGAGCGACTACTGATCGAAACAGACTCCCCGTACCTGGCGCCGGTACCTCACCGTGGGAAGACGAACGAGCCGGGCTTTGTGCCGAAAGTTGCGCAGAAACTGGCTGAGCTGAAGAAAGTGAGCGTCGAGGAGATCGCCGCGGCCTCGACTTCAAATTTCCTCAATCTTTTCAGGCCATTGGGCAATAAAGTTGACGCGAATAGCAAGGAACCGAGCTTCTGGGAAGTAGCGTCAAATCAAGCCCTTACGTGAGACAGCTAATGCTGCTTGTTACAGCAGCCCCGTGCCTTGAAGTGCTCCAATCGTAGTTTGAGCCAGCTCGGTGATTTGGCCGGTCACATCTTGCGCAGTTGAACTGCTAGCGCGCCCGGACCACATCGTTGCTCCGTTCGCTGGGTCGATCAGCGCCGTCTCCGCACCGAACGCCTGACTCACGCGCGCGCCACCAATCGGGAAGCCGATACCGACGCCGCCGAAACTGCCTCCGCCGCGGTAGCCACCGGAACTACCTCCGACCCCGATCCCGATCGAAGGTCCGCTATCGACCGCTACCGGCGCGCTGGAATTCAGAGTCATTCGAACAATCGCGCTCGCACCGACTCGCTTCGCCGCAGCCAGATACGGATCGTTCCCAGCGGGCGGTGTGCCGGCCGGTGAGAGCTGCGAGTTCAAAGTAGCCTTCGCGCCCCGCGCTGAAACTGCCGCCGCCAGCTGATCCTCGCAAATACGCTGAACCGTGAGGTCCGGCGCCTCACAAGCCACCAGGACTGATGCGCCGCGAACATTCTTGCCTTGGTAATCAGGATTAGTCCACTGCGCATCCATGCGCGTTGTCGCGCACGCACGACAACCAAATTGCGCTGGAAAGAAAGAAGCACTCGACTCATTGTTTGCATCAGGCACCTCGCGGCGGAAGCATTGCATTTTCCATGCCGACGGCTCGGAGGCGAGGAATGACCTCCAGGCTGAGTGACTGCGCATAATGTGCATTATGTTAACTCAGCTCCGCGACCCAGTATTAGCAACGAACTAAGTCTTTCGCAGTCCTCATCGCCCTCTCCCGCAGTCCGTGTCTGCTCACTTCGGGCGGACAGACGCACCAGCGCTACGAGGCCGGATCCCTTGATCAGTGCAACTATATTGGCCAGTATGAGAAGCAACATGTTGATCGCAATGAACCGCACCCATTAACCGTCATAAACCCGTTGTGAGGGACATCGTGAACAAACTGCTCTTCGCCACTGTGCTTGCGACACTTGCCCTCCCCGCCGCCTTTGCGGGCATGTACGACCAGCCGTATGCCATCGTCGAATCCGGCGATGCATCGGAGCTGCGCAAGGAGGCCCGGCTTGCGATCAGCAAAGTAGATGGTAAAAGCACTCGGAACCCGCGAAAGAGCGACCCGATCGCCCCCGGCAAGCACAAGATCACATTGAACTTTGAGAGCGCGCGGGGCATCTTCCGCCCCGCGTCTCTGGACGTTGAGATCGATCTCGAAGCCTGCACGCGTTATCGCATCGTCGCAACTTACGAGAACAAGACGGGAGGGGACTGGAAACCGAAGGTCTATTCCGAGCCGATCGGCGAATGTGTCAAGAAGTTCAAAAAGTGAGATGCGTTCGCTGTTTTGCGCGACGTAGTGAGCGTCGCGGCCCAGGGACGAAGTAACGCGCGTTCCCGGCCGCATGTTTGACACGACGTTTCGCAATATCGCCGATGTCGTTCGCGAGCACGCGGCGGCGCGACCGCACCAGCCAGCGTTGGTGCAAGGCGACCGGCAGCTCACCTTCGCCGAGCTCGACGCACTGATGGATCGCGTAGCCGTCGCGCTTCAGCGCGACGGCGTGCGCGCGGGCGACGTGATTGCGCTCTGCGGATCAACTACGCCACAACAAGCGGCGCTCTTCCTCGGAGGCCTGCGTGCGGGTGCGCTTGTAGCGCCGCTCGCGCCTTCGGTCACGTCGGCCACTTTCAAGTCGATGTTGCGCGACGCCGATGCCCGGCTGCTGTTCGTCGATGCAACAGCGACAGCACTGCTACCTGACGACGTGACGCCCCGTTGCATCGCGCTCGAAGCCGGCGTACCAGGAAGGCCGTTTGATGACTGGCTTGGCGCGGCGGGCACTGAGCCGTTAGCGGTGACCGTTACGCCGGAATCGCCGTTCAACCTCATCTACTCGTCGGGTACGACCGGCACACCGAAAGGCATCGTGCAACCTCATGTGATGCGCTGGATGCACACGTTGCGCGGCGCACCGTACGGCTATGGGCCCGACGCGGTGACCATTTTGGCGACGCCGTTGTATTCAAACACGACGCTGGTGGCGTTCTTTCCCGCGCTCGGACTGGGCGGCACCGTTGTACTGATGGCGAAGTTCGATGCTGCCGATTATCTGGCGCTGGCCGAGCGGCATCGCGCAACGCATACGATGCTGGTGCCGGTGCAGTACCAACGCATCATGGCGCTGACAAATTTCAGCAGCCACGATCTGTCGTCGTTTCGCATGAAGTTTTCCACGAGCGCACCATTTTCGACAGCGTTAAAGGCCGATGTGCTCGCTCGCTGGCCGGGAGGACTGATCGAGTTCTATGGCATGACCGAAGGCGGCGGCACGTTCATCCTCGAAGCGCACCGCCATCCCGACAAGTTGCATACCGTGGGCCGGCCGGCTGAAGGTCATGATGTCCGGCTGATCGACGATCACGGGCACGAGGTCGCCATCGGTGAAGCCGGTGAAATCGTCGGCCACTCGCCGACGATGATGACGGGATATCACAACCAGCCGCAGCAGACGCGCGAAGCCGAGTGGTACGCGGCCGATGGCAAGCGTTTCATCCGCACCGGAGATGTCGGCCGGTTCGACGCCGATGGGTTTCTGACGCTGTTCGATCGCAAGAAGGACATGATCATCTCCGGTGGCTTCAATATCTACTCCAGTGACCTTGAGGCGCAGCTGCGTGAGCACGCCGCGGTGGACGAGGCCGCAGTGGTCGGCGTGCCGTCGACGCAGTGGGGCGAAACGCCGGTAGCCTTCGTCGTGCAGCGCGCCGGTAACGCCATTCCCGCTGCCGCGTTACGCGAATGGATGAACGCAAGGGTCGGCAAGACTCAACGGCTAGCCGATCTGGTGTGCGTCGACGAACTACCGCGCAACGCACTGGGAAAAGTACTGAAGCGCGAATTGCGCAAGCGCTACGTGATCGAACACCCGAGAGGTTTTCAGGAGGAGACAAGATGAACGTGAAGCAGATCAACCGCCGCCGTTTCAACGGTGCGCTTGTCGCCGGGGCCGCGACGTTGCTCGTGCCGCGAGCCGAGGCTCAGGCGTGGCCAGCGAAGCCGATCAAAGTGATCGTGCCCTATACGCCGGGCGGTTTCACCGATATCACTGCGCGGCTGGTGACACAGAAGCTGCAGGAACGGCTCGGGCAGGCGATCGTGATCGACAACAAGCCCGGTGCCAACAGCATCGTCGGCGTCGACGCTCTCGCCAAATCGCCACCGGACGGATATACGTTCGCCGTCGTGATCGCGGCCTATGCGGCCAACATCACGCTGTATCCGAAATTGCCGTACGACCCAAAGAAGGATCTCGCTGCGGTTTCGTTGATCGGCATCTCTCCGCTGGTGGCCGCGGTTAACAACGACACGCCGTTCAAGAGCGCGGCCGATCTGATTGACTACGCGCGCAAAAATCCCGGCAAGGTGAGCTACGGCTCGAGCGGCAACGGTTCGGCAGTCAACCTGACCACCGAATTGCTGAAGTCGATGACGCAAACGAGCATGGTGCACATCCCTTACAAGGGCGCGGCGCCGGCATTGACGGACTTGATGGGCGGCCACATCCAGTTGTTCATGGACGCGGCCGTTGGCTTGATCAATCCGGGCAAGACCGGCAAGGTGCGTTTGATCGGGGTGGCGAGCGAAACGCGTCTCGCCGCGCTGCCCGACGTGCCGACCTTCATCGAGCAGGGCATCAAAGGTTTCACGGGCAGCACGTGGGCAGGAATCTTGGCGCCAGCCGGAACGCCGCCGGCTGTCATCAAGCGCGTTGCCGACGAGGTCGCAGCCATTGTGAAGCTGCCGGACGTCAAGCAGAAGTTCGATGAGATGGGCACGATCCCGGTCGGGAGCACGCCAGCTGAATTCGAGTCGTTTATCGGCACTGAGACCGCTAAGTGGGGCAAGGTGATCCGCGACGCAAAGATCACAGCGGAGTGAAGGTCAGCGATGAACTGAGCTCTTAGCGTCCAACGGCGTAGAGCGCAACGCGTTTGGCGCCCTCGCCCATATGCATATGGCGCTCGAAGCGCATGCCGATCCCTTCGAGCACGCGAGTTGACGCCACGTTGTCGGGATCTGTGATCGCCACGATCCTGTCGATACCCAGTGTGGTTAGCCCATGTTCGAGAACTGCCTGTGCTGCTTCCAGCGCGAAGCCCTGCCCTCGTGCTTCCGGCACCAAGGCATAACCGATATCCACGTCCGTAAGGCCCTCGCGCCGGATCAAGCCACACATTCCAATCGTCGATCGATCCTTGGTCCGCTCGATCGCGCACAGGCCGAAGCCGTGCAACGCATACATCGCCATTGGCCCCGCCGCGAGATAGCGGCGCGCGTCTTCCTCGGTTTTCACCGCTTTGTCGCCGATGAACCGCAGCCAGTCGGAGTCATTCAGCAATGCAACGATGAAGGCCGCATCGTCGAGCGTGAACGGCCTGATCGTGAGGCGTTCAGTGACTATCGCTTTCATGTGGATTATCAAAGCTCCGCCCGTCTAGACTTGTTACGTTATGGCTCTTTCCATCTCGGCGCTCGACCTCGTTCCTCTGGTACGCGGCGGTACAAGCACTGCCGCGCTCCGCAACGCCGCGGAGCTTGCGCAAGCCGTCGATCGTTTCGGCTACACGCGACTCTGGTACGCCGAGCACCACAATATGCCCGGTATCGCGAGCACAAGCCCTGAGATTTTGATCGCGCACGTCGGCACCATGACCACGCGGATCCGACTCGGCGCGGGTGGCGTCATGCTTCCCAATCACTCGCCGCTCAAAGTCGCCGAGTCGTACAAGCTCCTTGAGGCAATTCATCCCGGCCGAATCGACCTCGGCATCGGTCGCGCGCCGGGCACCGATGGACTGACGGCACTTGCATTACGCCGCTCGCGTGCTGCGCTTAGTGCGGATGACTTCCTCGAGCAGCTCAGCGAGCTCATTGCGTGGGGCAATGGGGAGTTTCCTCCCGATCATCCGTTCCGTGCCGTCCGTGCGATTCCCGACGACAGACCGCTGCCGCCGCTATACATCCTGGGTTCGAGCGACTATGGCGCGAAGCTAGCCGCACAGATGGGTGTCGCGTTCGCTTTCGCGGGACACTTCAGTCCGGACCCGCCCGAGCCTGCGATGCGCGCCTACCGCACTGAATTTTCCGCCAACGGTGTGCTCGACAAGCCGCATGCGATCCTCGCGCTCTCGGTGTTCTGTGCTGACACCGAGGCAGCGGCTCAGCGCATGGCCTCGTCGGCGGTTCTGTCGTTTGTCCAACTTAGGATGGGACGTCCAGGCCGCATGCCGAGCCCCGAGGAAGCGATGTCGCACGTCTTCACGCCGGAGGAACAGGCGCTTGCCGCTTCTTACAAGAGGCTGCAGATCGTAGGCACGCACGAACAGGTCCGCGCCCGCATTGAGGACGTCGTCGCGCGAACGGAAGCCGACGAAGTGATGATCGCAACTCACGCATCGGACCTCGCCGCGCGTGTCCGGTCTTACGAGCTCATAGCCGAGGCGTTCGACTTGCCCGAGTTCAAGGCCCGCGCTGTACAAGACCATATCTGAGCGTTGCGGGCACGCCCATGACTGAACGTCCGCGTGACCTGACCCGAACACTGCTTGGCGTGCTTTGCATCGGGGTGTTGATCGCTGCTGCACTCTGGATCGTGCGGCCGTTCTTTGCCGCGGCAATCTGGGCGACGACGATCGTCGTCGTGACGTGGCCGTTGCTGATTCGAATGCAGCGGCGCCTGTTGAACAAGCGCAGCCTCGCGGCCGCTTCGATGATCTTGATGCTGGTGTTGGTGTTCGTCATTCCACTGACACTTGGTGTAGGCGCGGTGGTCGCACATGCCGACGACATCGCTGACCAGATACGTTCGATCACGAATATGGCGATACCACCGCTGCCGCAATGGGTGACGCAACTTCCACTGATCGGCCCGGAACTATCAGCTACCTGGTTGAAAGCGCGCGCCGCGGGAGTGGAGGCGTTTCTGACGCAGCTTGGTCCCTATGCGAGCGGACTGACCGCCTGGCTGTTTGCCGAGATCGGAGCTGCCGGGTATCTGATCGCGCAGTTGGTGCTCATTCCGGTCTTCGCCGCGTTCATGTACCTGAACGGCGAGAAATATGCGGCCACCTTGTTGCGGTTCGGGTACCGGCTTGGCGGCAAGCAAGGCGAGTCCCTGATCACGTTGGCCGCCAATGCGATCCGCGGTGTCGCTTTAGGTGTCGGATTGACCGCGATCATTCAAGCGGCGCTGGGCGGAATCGGTTTGGCGGTTGCCGGAGTTCCGTTCGCAGGCATCCTGACCGCCGTCTTGCTCGTGCTCTGCATTGCGCAGATCGGCATGCTGGTGCTTTTGATTCCTGCCGTCATCTGGGTGTTCTGGAACGGCGATCTCGGATGGGGAATATTCCTGGCGATTTGGTCTTTCGTGGCCAGCATGCTCGACACCGTGCTGCGTCCAATCCTGGTGAGCCGCAGCGCCGATCTCCCGCTGTTGCTGATTTTCGTCGGCGTGATCGGTGGCTTCCTCGCGTTCGGCCTGCTTGGCATTTTCGTCGGCCCTGTCGTGCTCGCGGTCGCGTACACATTTCTGAAGACGTGGATCGAGCAAGCGCCCGTCAACGAAGACACCGACCGCGGCGAACTAGTCGCTGCATGCTTCGTCATCGCGATTTCGCCATCACGTCGTAGCAAAACGCTTCGGGTCGTTCGCGATTGACATCCTGCGTCATCCGGGGCATCGTGGCTCGGCCATGAATCGCACGCCCGGTTTCGATCGCCCTCTTCGCAGTCACGCTTGTTGTCGCTCCGGAGGCGGCAAGGTCCGAGATCTACAAGTGGGTCGAGGCCGACGGCTCGGTGCATTACGGCAACACGCCTCCCGCGCGCACGAAGAACGCGCGTCTGGTCGGAATGGATTCGGGCACCGTCAGCGTTGTACCGGGCATGTCGAAGGAGGAAAAAGACCGGTTGCGCGAACGCGAAGATCAGCTGCGTTTGCAGCGCCTCGAACGCGAAGTCGAGGAACTACGTGCCCGCGAACTGGCGCGCGAATACGCCCAGCCGGAGGTCATTTACACCGATGTATATGTACCGGCCTACGGGTACGGGCGACCATTGCATGGTCGCAATGTGGGTCACGTGAAGCCGCGTCCGGAACATCCGATTGCCAAACCAAGGCCACCCTCCCGGACGCAGCCCATGGAGGAGCTCAGCGCCGCTCGTACGCCGACCGGAGCCCTAAGCCGGCGCTAGTCGGAAACCTCAGGGTGAGCCGATCAGCCATCGAGCTGGGACGGTCACGAGCGGTGGAAAAAGGATTAACAGCAGAAGCACAAAAAGCTCAGCGAGCAGGAACGGCCAAACGCCCTTCATCACATCTTCCATGCTCGTTCTTGTCACGCCGGCCACAACGTTCAGGACAACTCCCACTGGCGGCGTTATCAACCCGATCGAGTTGTTGATGACGAACAACACGCCAAAGTAAATTGGATCGATGCCGGCAGCGTTGACGAGTGGCATCAGTATCGGCGTCAAGATCAATATCGTCGGCGTCATATCCAACGCGGTTCCGACGATCACAACCAAGATCATGATCGCGAACATCAGCAGTATCTTGTTGTCGAGAAATGGCTGCAGCAGCGCCACCACTTTTGACGGCATGTCAGCCACCGTGATCAGCCACGCGGATACAAGCGCCGCCGCCACCAGGAACATCACCACGCTCGTGGTCTTCGCAGACGTGACGAACACCGCGTAAAGCTGCTTCAAGGTAAGTTCGCGATAGATAAAAACCGCCACGATCATTGCGTAGACCGCCGCTACGACCGCGGCTTCGGTCGGAGTGAACACGCCGAAGCGAAGCCCAAAGATGATGATGAAAGGTAGTACCAGCGCCCAGAAGGCATCTAGCACCGCACGCCCGAGTTCCTTCGGAGTCTTCCGCACGGGTGGGACGATGTCCTCCTTTCGGACCTCCCACCACCACGCAAACCACAAACCAACCGCGATATAGATGCCCGGCATGATGCCTGCCAGGAAAAGTTTCGTGATCGACAGGTTTGCCGCCACACCGAAGATGACGAACGCGATGCTGGGCGGAATAACTGGGCCGATGATCCCGGTGGCGGCCACCAGGCCGGCCGCCTTTTTCTTGTCATGTCCCGCTGCGACCATCATCGGCACGAGCAATGCGGAGAGCGCGGCAGCATCTGCGACTGCAGATCCGGAAAGGGCCGATAGGATCACGCCGGCCACAATCGTGACGTAACCCAATCCCCCTTTGATGTGTCCGACGAGCGCGAGGCACATGTCGACGATGCGCTTCGATAGACCTCCGACATTCATGATCTCGCCCGCCAACAGAAAAAACGGCACGGCCATCAGCGGAAAACTGTCGGCGCCGTTGATGATGTTTTGCGCGATGATCTGCGAATCGAAAATGTCCATGTGCACCATCATGGCGATGCCGCACACAATCAACGCGTAGGCGATCGGCATGCCCAGCGCCATGGCGCCAAGCAATGACAGCAGAAATACCGCGATGGTCATACTGAATCTCTAGCCGCTCTTCGGCGGCACCTCGCGTTCGTCGCGATTGTGTCGAGCTAGCTCCTTCTGAAGCTCTTCAAGCTGTTCCTGCTCCTCAGATTCCTTGACCATCACCAGGTCCTGCTCGCTTGCCTTACCGGAAACGACGCGATACAGATCGCCGAGCAAGATGAACAGGACGGAAACGCTAAAAATGATCCCCGCGGCGTAGACAATTCCCACCGGTAAACCGGACACTGGGGCGGAGTTGTGCAAATTGATGTTTGTCTGTAGCCAGCTGCCTTGCAGAAATAGCCACGTCGCGAACAACATCAGCAGCTGACTGACAATGAAGCAGATCTTTTTGCCGTTCGGCGACAAACGCCGCACAAGGCTGTCGACGCCCAGGTGCGCATGCTCACGCATGGCGACGATGGCTCCGAGGAATGTCACATACACGAAGAACCAGCGCGAAAGCTCTTCCGATATGGTGATTCCGGTATTGAAACCGTAGCGCAGCACCACATTGCCGAACACCAGAATCACCATCAGTGCAAGGCAAAGCACGATGAGGAACTTCAGCAAATGAAAGTAGCCTTCGACGATCTTGCCCATCGATCCCCCGACGTAACTAGTGGCCGCGGATCAATGGAAATAGACCATCAATCGAGCGGCCACCGCAAGGATGCACGCGAGCGTTGCGAGCCCAAGCAACGCCGGCGCGTTCGTTTAGATCAGTAGATGTCTATTGCTTCTGGACGCGGGCCAGCTCCGATTTAAACGTCTTGACCATTGCAGGGTCGTACTCGGCGGTGAACTTGTCGTAGACCGGTAGCACCATCTGCCGCATACGCGCGACCTCTGCTGGAGCCAGTTCGTTGATTTGCATTCCCTTGGCTTTTAGATCGGCCAGCGACTTTTGCGCCGCGGCGCGACTCACAGTGCGCTGGTAACTCTGCGCTTCGACGGCTGCATCCTGAAGGATCTTCTGCTCCGTCGGCGACAGCTTGTCCCAAAATCGCTTGCTGACGAGGATGATGTTCGTTGCATACACGTGATTGGTGGCGCTGAGGAATTTTTGAACCTCGAAGAACTTGTTTGAGAGGATGACGGAGTACGGATTTTCCTGCCCGTCGACGGCTTTCGTTTCTAGCGCCGGATACAGTTCAGAGAAAGGCATCGGGATCGGATTCGCCTTGAAGGTCCGAAACGTCTCCAAGAAAACCGGGTTCGGGATCACGCGAAGTTTCAAGCCCGCAAGGTCCTCTGCTTTGGTAACAGGGTGCTTGCTGTTCGTAACGTTGCGGAAACCGAGATCCCAGAACGTCAGTCCAACCAAGCCCTTTTCCGGCAGCTTGGCCAACAGCATCTTTCCTACGGGTCCATCGATCAATGCATCGGCCTGCGAAAAGCTGCTCACGATGAATGGGAAGTCCAGAAGCCCAAACTCCTTGACGAGTCCAGCCAGAGAGGTCGGCGCCGGTGCTGACATTTCCTGGATACCGCCTTGTAGCGCCGACTGCTGCTGCATTTCACTGCCGAGCTGCATCGAGGGAAACTCTTTGACTGTGATCTTGCCGCCGCTCTTTGCTGCCACCAGCTCGGCGAATTTTTTTACCCCCATGCTGACTGGATGATCCGGGTTGTTCAGGTGTCCGAAGCGAATCGTTCGCTCCTGAATATTCTGTGCACTAGCTGGTGCAACACCACTGATAAGTCCAGCGATCATTAGCAACGCCAGTTGGGTTGCACGCCTCTTCATATCCATCTCCTTTAGCGCTCGTGAAGCCGGCCCGCGGACCGTCGAGCTGTTATCGAAAAATCGAATCGCGCTGGCATCGCCTTAAACAATCGCCCCAGTGCTCCGTACCCTGCTTCAATCAATATAACAAAACGGCGTTCTCTTGCATAGAACGCCTACGGAACCGCGACATGATCGACCTTGCGATCGGGCGAATAGATCTCGTTGATGTTCCAATGTCCGCCGGTCGGAACGGGTTCATTCATCATTGCCACGTCGATCACGAACGGACGCCGTGCCTTGATCGCGCCCTCCAGAGCCGGCTTGAATTCCTCAGCCGATTTGATCTGCACGCCTTCAACGCCATACGCGCGCGCGATTGCGGCAAAGTCGGGCGAGTACGGTTTACCGTTCTTGCGAAACACGCAACCGAACGCCGTTCCGTAGTGGGCCATCTCCAGACCAGCGATAGTTCCGTACGCGCAGTTGTTCATCACGATCCAAACGACTGCAATGTCTTCCTCGAAAGCGGTAGCCAACATCGCGGGATTTTGACCAAAGCCGCCGTCGCCCACGAGCGCGACCACTACCTTGTCGGGGCACGCGAGTTTCGCGCCCAACGCAGCCGGCGCACCGAAACCCATGGTCGCGAAGCCACCCGGAGTGAGAATGCTGCCGGGCGTGTACACCGGAAACTGCTGACCGACGCCATTCTTGTTCCAACCCACGTCGGTAGTAATTAGCGCATCGCGCGGCAGAACCTCGCGGACTGCAGCGAGGATCCGTTCGGGTCGCATCGGATAGGCCGTGCTGTGAACGAAGTCTTCGTTGGCCTGACGAAATCCTTTTCGATAAGCCGCGATCTCGTTGACCAGCTTTTCATTCTTGCGACCGGCCGGATAGAGTCGTTTGGCCACTCTCAGCAGGACGGTCAGGGCCTGCTTCAGGTCCGTGACTACACCGATCTCGACCGGATAGTTGCGTCCGATCTCATTCGAGTCGATGTCAATATGAATCAGCCGCGTAGGAGGCATGTTGAACGTGTACTCGTCCTCCCACGAGCTGCAATCTGCCTCTGCGAAGCGGGTACCGACCGCAAAGATGTAATCGGCGCCGCGACACTTTTCATTGATGAATTTCGTCCCCCAGAAGCCCGTCATTCCAAGGACCAACGGGTGATCATCAGGGATCACACCCTTGCCCATCAGGCTGTGCGCGACCGGCAGCGCAAGGTGAGACACGAATTCCTTCAGTTCATTCGCAGCGTCGGCCAGGATGACGCCTCCGCCCGCATACACGACCGGAGTTTTCGCGTCCGCAAGGGTCCGCACAATTTTCTCAGCGACCTCTTCGTCAATCGACGGCTTATGCAGCTTCTTGGTGTTGTTTCTTAACCGCTCGAAAAGTGCGACATCGACTCGCATCGAGAAGATGTCCATCGGCACCGAGACAAGTACAGGACCGGGTCTGCCGCTCTCGGCCAGCTGAAATGCCTTTTCGAGTATTTCTGGAAACAGGTCAGGACGCTCGACTCGCCACGCCCGCTTAACGAAGGGCTTGTATATCTCGTACTGCGCCGCATCCGCGTGCAGATTGACCTCTTGGTGCGGATGCTTGCCGTAGTAGTGGCTGGGCACATCACCAGCGATAACGACCATCGGGATCGAATCCAACGCGGCATTCGCAACACCGGTCGATGCGTTCGTCAGGCCAGGTCCGAGGTGCGAGAGCACAACGGCGGTCGTGCGCTTGGCGCGTGCATAGCCATCGGCCATGTGGGCTGCGACCTGTTCGTGCCGCGTATTGATGAACTTGACGCTGCTATTGGCCAATGCCGCGAGTACCGCGATATTGGTGTGACCACACAGGCCGAAGATGTATTCGACACCGCGGTCTTCGAGGTACTTCACCAGCTGGTGCGAAATCAGATCGGTCGTTGGTGTCGCTGCCGGCTTCACCGCGGGGCTGCGTTCTTTCAGCTCTTGGTTCATGAGGTCTCCGTCTGCTTGGGTTCGAATCGCCGCACAGGCGGTCCGGTGTATTGAAAGGGAATCTTGGGCGGCATCGGACCTTTGATCCGCCCGCCCTGCTGCGTCTGCTCCCACGCGTGGGCCAGGATGCCCACCGAGCGCGAAAGTACAAACAAGCCGCGACCCAGCGGCGCTGCAAAACCCAATTCCGAGTAAATGACCGCGGTAGCGCCGTCGATATTCATCGGAATGCCGCGCCCTTTGCGCCGCTTAAGCGATTGCTCGATCAGCGTTCCAATGCGCGCAAAGCGGCCCGATACGACCTCGCTCGCCTGCGCGCGGCGAACGAGATCAAGGAGCTTCACGGCTCTCGGATCGACGCCGTGAAACCGATGACCAAACCCGGGGACGATTTTTCCGCGCTCAGCGATGAAACGGTCCAACTCGGGTTCGACAGCATCCTTTTCGCTCTCGCCCGCGTCAGCGCGCTGAGCGATGGATTGATAGAGCTCCATGCACTGTTGACCCGCACCGCCGTGAATATCGTCGAGAGCATTGATCGCAGACGCCATCGCACCGTTGATCGGCAGGCCGCAGGTAACCGCCATACGTGAAATGGCGATGGATGGCGCCTGTGGACCGTGGTCCACGGCGGCCACCAATGCGGCCTCGAGCAATTTCGCCTGCTCGCGGCTCGGTACTTCGCCCCTGAGCATCAGCCACACCATTTGCGGAAAGCTGAGCTCACCGATCAGTTCTTGAATCGGATAGCCGCGGACAACGATCTCACCCGGATGTATGTCGATGATCGAAGTCGACCACCAGGCCGTCGCTTGCTGCAACAACTGATCCGACGCAGGCGACCCATCCGCACTCATACAGCTCCCACGCTCTTCAGGCGTTCAATCTCAGTATCGTCAAATCCGAGTTCGCGTAGCACCTCGGTCGTGTGTTGCCCAAGTTGCGGGGGCGGCGACGTGACTTGCGGATCGCCCTTGGACATCTTGAATCCCGCTCGTGTCAACGTCACCGCGCGTCCCAGCCCGGGCACGTCATCAAATGTTTGCAGCAATTCCCTGTGCCTTACCTGCGGCGTGTCCAGCGCATCAGGTACGGTTAGGACGCGGCCCGCGGGAATGCCGAGGCCATTGAGAATGGTTTCCCATTGCTCGGCAGTCTTTTTCCGAAGGCCCTCTTCCAGCTCGACCGTTAACGCAGCACGATTCTGCTTTCTAGCTTCGCGCGCAGCGAACCGAACGTCGCCGATCAGATCCTCACGCCCAATCGCATTCGCGAGAGCCTGGAACTGTTCCTGTTTATTCGCAGCGATGTTGAGCAGGCCTTTTGCTGTCTTGAATGTCCCGGAAGGCGCAGCCGTAAAGTTGTCGTTCCCAATCGGGTGCGGCTCATGGCCGGCGATCAAATAATTGGAAACGACCCACCCCATTGTCACGAGTACAGAGTCCAACATCGAGACGTCGATGCACGCACCCTCTCCGGTGTTCGCTCGTCGTACCAAAGCACTCGTGATCGCCAACCCGGCGGTGATGCCCCCAATCGTGTCCGCCACCGGATACCCTACGCGCAGCGGCGCCGACTCCTCGTCCCCGGTGATACTCATCATTCCCGAAAGCCCCTGAATGATCTGATCGTAGGCCGGAGCATCCTTCATCGGGCCGTCTTGCCCGAAACCCGAAATTGCGCAATAGATCAACGCAGGGTTTTCCTTCTGCAGGTCTTCGTACCCAAGACCCAAACGCTTCATCACGCCTGGCCGAAAATTTTCAACCAACACATCTGCTGTTTTGACCAAACGTCGCAGAACCGCTTTACCGTCGGCGCTCTTCAGGTTTACGGTGACCGACTTCTTGCCGCCGTTTTGCGCAAGAAAAGATGCGCCCATCAGCTGCTCATTCAGAGCCGCGTCGGCACCGAGCTGACGCGCCAGATCACCCGTGTCAGGCATTTCGACCTTGATGACGTCTGCTCCTAATAAGCCGAGCTGATACGCACAAAAGGGACCCGCCAGTACGTTGGTCAGATCGAGGACACGAATCTGCGCAAGCGGGCGACTTAGCGTGTTCTGATCCGGCGCGCGCGCCGTGCGGCTGGGCGTATCAGGAGCCGCAGCCGGTTGAACCTGATTGCCTTTCAGAGTGGCGCTTTCCACGGACTTGGTGCGAGCAGTTTGGTGGTGTTATCAAACGCGAATCAGCGCCGCACGAATGGGTTTGGAACGTCAAGATCAGTCGACACCCATACACACTTCGTGTTCAAGTACTCCTTGATGGCTTCGGTCCCGGACTCGCGGCCGATCCCCGAATCTTTGTACCCGCCGAACGGCGAAGTGAAGCTGGTGGCGCGATAGTTATTGACCCAGACCGTGCCGGCCTTCAACTTTTCTGTCATCAGCATCGCGCGATGCAGGCTCTTGGTCCAGACTGCAGCCGCCAGTCCATAAACCACGTCATTGCCTATTCGAATTGCATCGGCCTCATCGACGAACGGAATGACCGAAAGCACGGGACCAAATACTTCTTCCTGTGCGATTCGCATCTCGTTACGCACGCCGGTAAAGATTGTCGGCTCGATAAAGAGCCCAGCGCCGAGCTCAGGTCGACTCTTGCCGCCCAGCACGCACTTCGCACCTTCCGCCTTCGCAATCTCGATGTATTCGAGAATTTTTTCAAACTGAGGACGCGTTGAGATAGGTCCAATCTGCGTATCGGGCAATGACGGGTCGCCAATCTTGGCGTCACGCACGAACGCAATCAGCTTCTCCACGAAGACATCGTGGATGCTTTGCTGAAGGAGAAGTCTCGAACCCGCCTGACAACTTTGCCCCGATGCTGCAAAAATCCCTGACACCACGCCTTTTACGGCTTGGTCGAGGTCTGCATCGTCGAAGATGATATTTGGCGACTTGCCGCCCAACTCGAGTGTGACGGTTTTGAAGTTGCGCGCTGCCAGCTCATTAATCTTGCGCCCGGCCGCCGCACCTCCGGTGAATCCGATGTGCGCGACTTTTGGATGCGTCACCAATGCTTCGCCCACTTCGGGTCCCAGCCCGGTCACAACATTGACGACTCCCTTAGGAAAGCCGGCTTCCGCAAACAGCATTGCGAGCTCGATCATCGATGCCGAAGTGAATTCGGACGGTTTGATCACCGCTGTGCATCCGGCAGCCAGCGCTGGGGCGAGCTTCCAGCTCGTTAGCGTCAACGGCGAGTTCCAGGGGGTGATGATTGCGATGACCCCTTTCGGCTCGTATCGCGTGTAGGCAAAGACGCCCTTCTTATCGGTCGGAATGACTGAACTCTGAACCTTGTCTGCGAGGCCTGCGTAATACTTAAAGTAGTCGCCCATGTACTTGATCTGCGCGACCACTTCGGTTGCCAACTTGCCGTTATCTCGCTGCTCAATCTCGGCGAGTCGGCTTGCGTTCGCAATGACAAGGTCGCCGAGTTTCCACAGTCGACGGCCGCGCTCAGATGGCGTCAGCTGCGGCCACTCCCCACTTTCAAAAGCGCGGTCGGCCGCCTCTACTGCAGCGGCCGCATCCTGCTTGGTGCCGCGCGCAATCCACGCCCAGGCTTTCCCCGTGTACGGGCTTTCCGTTTCTAGGTACTGACCAGAACCAGGCGCGGCGAAGGCACCATCGATGTAGTGCTTGTAACGTGGAAGCTCAGCGGTATTAACCGATGACGACGACTGAGCAGGCGCTCCCTGGACGGGTGGTGACTGAACTGACGATGACATTGGATTCCCACTAGCGAGCTGACGCCCTCCGCGATCAGAGAAGACGTCCGTGCTATCCAGCGTAACACGATTCTATTTCTGCGAGTATGCGTCCCCTACCTTTGATACACTGGCCTGAGCACCTGATTGGAGTAACCGCATGGCAGGAGAAGGTGGAGTAGCAGCAGTACATCGCGCGCTGACGATTCTCGACGCGTTCACGGAAACAGATCAGAAACTTGGATTGGCCGAGCTCGCCAAGCGCACCGGCCTTTACAAAAGCACGCTGCTGCGCCTTGCCAAATCGTTGGAGAAGTTCGGTTATTTGATCCGCTCCGAGGATGGTTCGTATCACCTTGGTTCGAAGGTTCTCTTCCTCGGCTCTTTGTATCAACGAAACTTTCGAACCTCTGAATTCGTTCCGCATGTACTTCGACAAATCGTCGAAGAACTGCACGAGGGGGCGTCGTTTTACGTGCGAGATGAAGAGCAGCGCGTCTGCCTGCATAGAGTGGATGCGCACCGCGCCGTGCGCGATTCGGTGCATGAAGGTGATCGGCTCCCATTAACGGTGGGTGCCGCCGGCCATGTCTTGCTGGCTTTTAACGGCCGTACGGGTCAGCGTTACGACGAGATAAGAAAGAATATGTACGCCGCATCCTATGGTGAACGCGATCCAGAAACTGCAGCAATCGCCTGCCCTGTTTTTGGTCTCGAGCAAAAATTTGTTGGCGCGTTGAGCGTCTCTGGTCCTAGATACCGGATTGAGGAGCTTGGAGTTAAACGCGTGCTCCCGGTGTTATTCAAACACGCTCATGCTCTTACTCGCACGCTTGGCGGTGATCCGAACGTCCCTGCTTTCGCAACCTGGTTAAAGGGGCGCAAGGCAATTCGTCCTGAAGCAAAGCCGGCGAAAAAATCGGCTACGAGTTCGCCGCGCGTCGGTGCCAAGGCAACCGCTCAGTAGCGAGAGCGATCCCGCCAACTCATCGCCGTCAGAGCTTATAAGAACCGATCAATCATCCGGCAAATCAAACAGCAAGACTTCGGCGCCCTTGCCTCGCTCTATTTCTACCGCGCCTCCATCTGCCATCAAAGCATCGCCTGCGCTTAGAGCCTGGCCGTTCACCGTGACGTTTGCCTAGTGCAACGTGGATGTAGCCCTTGCGTCCGGAAGCCAGATTCCATTGCGCTTTCTCGTCTGCGTCGAACAGTCCGGCGAAGACAAGTGCATTCTGATTCATCGATAAGGAACCGTCGCGACCGTCAGGAGACACGACAAGCCTCAGGCGACCACGCCTTTCCTCTGTGGAAAAGTGCTTCTGCTCGTATCCCGGCGCGACACCGGCGACGTTAGGCTCGATCCAAATCTGCAGGAAGTGCGTGACTCCGGCGGGGTTGGCGTTGTATTCGCTGTGACGCACGCCCGTGCCGGCACTCATGCGCTGTACGTCGCCCGGCAAAATCGTTGAGGCATTGCCGATCGAATCCTTGTGCGCTAGCGCGCCGTCAAGCACGTAGGTGATGATCTCCATGTCGCGATGCGAATGGGTTCCAAACCCAGACCTGGGCTGCACACGATCCTCATTGATTACGCGCAACGGCCCGAAGCCCATGTGCTTCACGTCGTAATAATCAGCGAATGAAAAGGTGTGATAGGACTCGAGCCATCCGTGGTTGGCATGCCCACGTTCTCGCGCCAGTCTGAGTGAGGTCATCTGGTGGCACTCCAATTTGCAGTTTTCGCTTCACGCGCTTCCGGAATCAGCGTACGCATCCTCCGGCAAAAGCTGCGGAGGCACACTTCGCTTTCACCCAGTGGACCTTGCGAAAAGCTCGAAGACATCATCCCCTGCTGCACCCGTGTGATTAATGCAGTGTCCTCGACATTGACTTGACGATTGATCCTCCAATTCAAATAGCGAGCCGCCTTCATCTCGCGTCGATCATCCGGAATTGCATAGCTGATCTCGCGAATCAGTGTGCTCGTCGGTGACACCGGAAGAAACTGCATGAAGTCGATCTGGTCGGGATAGATGTCGAAGGCGACGTTAGGCCACAGCTTGAAGTACAACCATTGCCGCTGCGCCTGCTCAGGCAAGTAGTCCACCCTCGGCAGCACTTGTTGATAAAGCCGTTCGGAAAGCCTGGGCGACGGCTGCTCAGCGATAAGCCCCCACATGCGATCGACGTATTCCGCGGCTTCGACACCGTAGCTTCGCCCGAACAGTCGCGTCAACCCGGGGTGCGCAACTGCGATGTGAAGACCATCCGAGTAATTGTCTGCAACATTCTTCCAGTTAACTGCACGCGGCCGCAGCGTCACACGCCCCAGCGCGCGCAAGTCCTCGAAGCGATAAGGCGCAATCAACTTCTCGTAGGGCGCCATCATGGCGGCGACCGATGGTCCGCTGCCTGAGAGGCGCACGAAGATAAAGCCTCTCCAGACTTCGAGTTCGACCGGGACTAGCCCGTGTGCTTGCATGTCGAGCCCCGGATAGTCGCTCTTGCCAGGAACGCCGATCAGTCGCCCGTCAAGTCCATAGGTCCACCCGTGATAAGGACAAGTAAGGCGCTTTGCGCAGCCCGACATGTCACTGAGAAGCCGCGACCCGCGATGACGGCACACGTTGGTGAATGCGCGCACGCCCATATCGTCGCCACGAATGACGACAATGCTTTCGCTCAGAAACTCGAGTGTCCGCCAGTCGCCCGTGTTCGCGATGTCGCTTGTATGACATACGACCTGCCAGCTCGGTCGCATCACGCGAGTCATCTCAACATCGAAAAACTGCGGGTCGCGGTAGGTCCACGCTGGAAGGCTCCAGCCGTCGTCGGGGTCGATGCTCATGCAAGTCGCGAGGGCTAACCCGCTGAAGCTCGTCGTCAGTAGGCCTACAAACGCCGCTGTTGATCGCGATCGATCTCGCTCATGCGTATCTCTTCTCGAGCTCGCTGAACTTTTCCGCGTCCAGCACCTTCTGGCGCTCGGCGAACATCATCAGCTTCGATTCGATGCCGGCGACGGATCCGGTGTCGTGCAAATGCCGCAGCACTTGCTGCATCGCCAGTAGCGAAGCCTGCAGCGCCGCGTTCGCGTAAAGAACGACCGCATAGCCGGCCTTTGCCAGCTCCTCGCGCGGAAGCAACGGAGTCTTGCCGCCGATCACCATGTTGCACAGATGAATGCCCGGCACTTCGCGCGGAATCGCCAATAGTTCTTCCTTCGTCAACGGTGCCTCGACGAACAGAAAATCAGCGCCCGCCTCCTGGTACGCGCGAGCGCGATCGAGCGCCGCCTCGAAGCCTTCTACTGCGCGCGCATCGGTGCGCGCGAGAATCATCATGTCCGGATCGATACGTGCATCGACCGCGGCCTTCAGCTTCGACACCATCTCCTGCTTCGGAATCACATCCTTGCCCTCGAAGTGGCCGCAGCGCTTCGGATACGTCTGATCCTCGAGCATGATCGCGTTGGCGCCGGCGCGTTCGAGTAACTTCACGGTGCGGCGCGCATTGATTGCATTGCCGAACCCCGTGTCAGCATCGGCGAGGATTGGGATACCGACCGCATCGCGTACCGCCGCGACATGCGCCGCGAGCTCGGTGACAGAGACCAGCCCGATATCCGGCATGCCGAGGTAGGTGTTGGCGACAGCGGCGCCGCTTAGCATCATCATTTTGTATCCCGCCGCTTCGATCAGGCGCGCAGCGAGCGCGTTAGCTGCGCCAGGCATCAGATGTCCGGCACCTGCCACCAGCTCACGGCGCAAGACCTTGTTCAGAGGATCCGTCATTCGACCTTCACTTCACTCAACGTTGCTCGCAGCAGTATCGCACTCACGCTGAATTACTCGAAATCGTAGCGGTTCGTCCGGTCACGTTCGCGTCGATACTTGACAAGTGCCAGTGCACGATAGATTCCGTGCACGAACTTGCCGTATGGCAGCAGCAGAAACAGCGCAAGCACAGGCCCAAGATGAAGTGCGAGCAGTGCCGGCATCCACGCGGACTCGCGCAAGACGAGCAGCATCAGCCCCGTCGCACCCGTGATCAGCAGCAGCCAAGTGAAGCCTGCATCCAAAAAAATCTGTGACGGATCGTGCAGCTCAGCGGGTCGGCGCGTTCGAAGCCACAGCAATCCCGTGGTTCCGATCACTAATCCCATGCCACCGACCGTTCCCAACAGCACCGGAGCGCTCAGCCATGGATAGGGTGCGGGCCAGGCGAGCGCGTAGTGATAGATCGATGCGACACTCGTTGAGGCCAGGCACAGCAGAAATCCGTAGAACGTCAGGTGATGAAATAAGGCCCGGCTGCGCGCCGGTGCGTGATGCGCTTCGCTGCAGCCCTCTCCACCGCCATCGAGGTACGTCAGCGCGGCGGCGTCGTGCATCGCGGCCGCAGTCGCACCGCGGGGTGCCGACAAGCCTCGTGGCTCGGTAGCACGCCAAAAACGCAAGGCACCCATCGTGATCGCAAACGCACGCAAACGCGAAGCTCAAACCGAACACTGCGATCAGAAAGTTATGCGGAAAAATGGCGTAGAACGAGCCCGCGTGGGTGTACGCGCGGAAGAAGCCATCTCCACGCCACGCGATGCCGAGCGCGAAGAACAGCGCCAAAGAGCCGCCCAACAACAGCGCGATCAACGAAGGCTGGCGCCGAAAGAGTGCACCGAAGGCTCTCGGCCATGCGTACGTCTCGTATGACTCGAGTCGCACCTGCGCCAACATCCGCGGAATGTTGACCGCGAACTCGTGCGGCGGCGCGTACTGGCACGCTGAGTAGCACGCACCGCAGTTGTGGCATAGATTCGCCAGGTAATCCAGGTCGACGCGGGCGAAGTCGATGCGGCGCTCGATTGCGGGAAACACCGCGCAATATCCCTCGCAGTAGCGGCACGAGTTGCAGATGCCGACCATGCGCGCGGCTTCCTGATAAACGGGCGCACTCATTGAGTCATGCGCGCCGAGCGAGCGGCTTCCAGGCCGGCGACGCGTCCGAACACGGTGCCAATCGTCATTCCGATACCGGCCACGTAGCCCTGCCCCAATACGTTGCCCGCCATGATCTCGCCCGCGGCGACCATGTTGTTCGAAGGTTGTCCGTCGTTCATCAGGATGCGCGCACGCTCGTCGACGCGGACACCCAGATAAGTGAACGTGATGCCGGGCCGCAACGGGTAGCCGAAGAACGGTGGGGTATCGATTTTCTGCGCCCAATGCGTTTTCGCGGGAGCAATTCCTGCGGTCACGCAGTCGTCGAGCACGGCATGATTGAACACGCCAGGAACCACGGCGGCATTGAAGCGGTCGACGGTGGCGCGCAACGCGCTACGACTCAATCCGAGCTTGTCGGCCAGTTCTTCAATACTCTGCGCGGATTCGCCGGGGAACACCGTCGGCATGAAGCGGCCCATCGCCTTCGAATCGATGATCGAATATGCAATCTGCTCCGGTTGCTGTGCCACGAGTCGGCCCCAGATCGCGTAGCGCTTCGGCCAGAAATCTTCGCCCTCGTCATAGAAGCGTTGCGCATCGCGATTGACGACGATGCCGAGCGAGACGCAGTCGACTCGAGTGACAATTCCGCCGTCGAACTTCGGTGCACGCGCGTCGATCGCGACCGCGTGGCACTGCGTCGCATCGCCGACCTGCGCGACGTCGGCGTCGAGCAGCGCACGTAGCACCACACCTCGGTTGTACGGCGTGCCGCGAACGATGAAGTTGTCAGCTGCCGGCCCCCACGCTTCGCGCAACCACTCGAGATTCGATTCGAAGCCTCCGGCCGCGGCTACCAGCGCACGCGCTTGAATGCGCTCGGTACTCTCGCCGCGCTTCACGATCGCGCCAGCGAAGTGCCCACGTTCGATCTCGAGAGAAACGACTTCGGCGCCGTAACGCACCTGCACGCCGAGCGCTTCGGCCGAGCGGTAATACGCATTCAACAACGCCTTGCCGCCGCCGAGGAAGAATGCGTTGGTGCGCCCGAGATGCAGCGTTCCACCGAGCGCAGGCTGAAACCGCGCTCCGTGCTTCCGCATCCACGGCCTCACCCGCGCCGACTCACGGATCGTCAACCGCGCGAGCGACTCGTCGGTGCGCCCGCCGGTGACGCGCCACAGATCGTCCCAGTATTCGTCCTCACCGTAGCTTTCAATCAAGACATCTTCCGGTGCGGCGTGCATGCAGCGCAGATTGCGTGTGTGTCGGCTGTTGCCGCCGCGAGATTCGAGCGGAGCGCATTCGAGCACGAGCACCGATGCTCCGGCTTCGCGCGCGGTCAAGGCGGCGCATAAAGCGGCGTTGCCGCCGCCCAGCACCAGCACATCAACCGTCATGACGAAGTCATCTCAAAAACGTAGCGAGCGGCCCGAGAGTTGCAATGAGCCGCGAGGAGCGCACACGTACGAGCGTTACGGCGAGCACCGCAGTGGCAAGATCGGGACGCGCAGTCGTTTTGGAGATGACTTCTATTCGATAACGATGCCGGCGCGCTTAACTACATCTTCCCAGCGCGCTTGCTCTTTCTTGATGAAGGCGGCAAAGGCGTCGGGACCGCCCTGCCCTGCGACTGCGTCGTCCTGCGCGAAGCGCTGCGTGATCATGCTCGACTTCAACGCCTTGTTAATTTCCGCCGACATCTTGTCGATGATCGGCTTTGGCGTTCCAGCGGGCACCATCACACCGTACCACTGCGAAGTCTCGAAGCCCGGAAATCCCATCTCGGCCACTGTCGGGACATCGGGCAGCGACGAGATGCGCTCCGGCGTGCCGACCGCGATCGCGCGCAGCTTGCCGCTCTTGATGTGCCCCATCAGCGCGGGTGACCCGGCCGACGATGCTTCGGTCCGTCCCGCGAGCAAGTCCTGCAGCTGCGGACCGGTGCCTCGATACGGAACGTGCACGACGAAGATACCCGTCACCGATTTCAGATACTCAAACGCGAGATGACCGGCGCTGCCGTTACCGGCCGAGCCGTAGTTGAGCTTGCCGGGATTCTTCTTTGCGTAGTCGACGAATTCCTTGAAGTTCTTCGGCGGTATGTCGCTGTTGACGACGAAGACATTCGGCACACGCGCCAGCAGCGCCACCGGCATG
Source organism: uncultured beta proteobacterium (assembly GCA_963807155.1). GTDB lineage: Bacteria > Pseudomonadota > Gammaproteobacteria > Burkholderiales > Burkholderiaceae_F > JACCZX01. Next base: position 61,475 of record CAWEAZ010000031.1, on the reverse strand, counting down.
AACGCCTTGTTGACATCGTACGGATGCTTCTTCATCGCGTACGGATTGACGGCGAGCGTGCCGACGTGGCCCAGAATAATCGTGTGACCATCCGGCGCGGCGCCTGCGACTTCCTGCATCGCGATCGTGCCGGCGCCACCGGGCTTGTTCTCGACGTACACCGTCTGGCCGAGTTGCTTCGTCAATTCCTGCGCGACGCTGCGCGCGACGATCTCGGAGCTGCCGCCGGGTGCAAAGGGCACCACGAATCGAATCGACTTGGTCGGCCACTCCTGCGCGTTCGCATCAGTGCAGAAGACATGGCCAGCAGCGCAAACACCGCGCTCGACATCAATCGCTTGTACATACGGTCTCCGTTGCTCCATGTCTTCTACTTCGCCGCTAGCAGGCCGGGCAAAGCTCGTTCGATCTCAACCTTCAGCAATGATCGAGCACTGCGACCTTAGCTTCCGCGTCGAGCACCTCCCACGGCTGCAGCGCATCTCGCGATCGCCGATCGAAAAGCTCGTTGCCGCCTCTATGCTTCCGCTCGGCGATGACACGGCCTTCGGGTCGGCCAGCACCAGCCGCACATACGCGAAAGGCGCGAGAAATCCTTTTCCGATATAACCCGTGTCGCCGACTTCAATATCGTACTCGCCTCGACGTAGAAGCCGACGCCTTCCAGCCGCCCCATGCCAAGCGTTCCGTCTGTAAACAGGAATTCGCGCCTCGGCACCGATGCTTTAACACGAATATCAAGCGGTCGGCACCGCCGGGCGGCAGTGCCGCGGCAAATGCACGAACCGCGGCGTCGTCGGGCTTCTTTCCGATCAGCGCCTGGCGTTGAACCGCAAACAGGCTCGCATTGGCCGCGGCCAATGCCGCAACTTCACCGCCGGCCTGTGTCCGCCTAAAACTGCATCGACATTACGCAGCACCAGGCGATCAAGTGTGTTGTCCGGCAGCGCCGCAACGTCGCGCTGATTACGATCGAGACGGCTGCCGGTCTGCATCTTCGCGTAGACGACTGTAAGCTGATCGCCGACGGCGGACAGCAACGCGTAACGGACAGTCGGCGGCGCCGACTGTGCCCACGCATTACCGAGGATCGCTGCAACAACGACAAGCACCTGAAGATCATTCGAAAGTTCATTTCGCCCCTAGGTGAGCCTTTCGAAAGCCTGTAGCGTACAACCCTCGCCGAATCACAACGTGTTCAACATGACACTGTTACGCGACCTGGTTGATACTTCAGAGCGCGTCGGCAGCACGGCGAGCCGGCGTTCGAAGATCGCCGAGATCGCTGCGCTGCTGGGCCGCTACAACCCGACGAGATCGATATCGGCGTCGCATTTCTTGCGGGCGAAACCCTGCAGCGAAGAACGGGCATTGGCTATTCACTGATCGACAGCGCGCGCGTGGCAGCAGCTCCTGGCCCCAGCCTCGAGTTGCGCACGGTCGACCGCACGCTGGATCACATCGCGAGCACTGCCGGGCGCGGCTCGGTCGCCGAACGCACGCGACTGCTGACCGAGTTGTTTGCGGCGGCTACCGAGCGCGAGCAGTCGTTTCTTGTACGACTTCTGCTCGGCGAGCTGCGCCAAGGTGCGCTTGAAGGCTTGATGATCGAAGCCGTTGCGAGCGCGGCGGAGCTTCCGGCGGCAGACGTTCGCCGCGCGGCGATGGTCGCGGGCGGATCGCCGCGGTCGCCGCCCTGCGCTCACACAAGGGCTCGCAGGGTCTGCAGAAATTCTCGCATCGAGTTGTTTCAACCGTTGGCGCCGATGCTCGCGCAGCCTGCCGACGACATCAGCGACGCTCTTGCCCGCATTCCAAACGCATCGATCGAGTGGAAGCTGGACGGCGCTCGCGTGCAGGTTCACAAGGCCGGCGACGTCGTGCGCGTGTTTTCCAGAACGGGAAATGACTTGACCACCGCTGCGACCGAGATCGTCGAAGCCGTGCGAACTTTCGACGCCGAGACATTGATTCTCGACGGCGAAGCGATCGCTCTAAGAGGCAACGGCACGCCCTATCCATTTCAGGACACGATGCGCAGGTTTGGCCGCGTACTCGAGATCGATCGGATGCGCGAAACGATGCCGCTGTCGGTGTTCTTCTTCGATTGTCTGCGCCTCAATAGTGACGACCTGATCGGCCGGCCAGGCAATGAGCGTCTCGCAGCAATGTCAGGCGTCATTCCGCCGTCGATGATCATTCCAAGGATCGTGACATCGGACATTGCGACTGCGCAGGCGTTTTACGACGACGCCGTGCAGCGGCAGCACGAAGGCGTGATGGTCAAGGCGATCGACGCGCCCTACGAGCCCGGCGGCCGCAGCGCGTTCTGGCTCAAGGTCAAGCGGGCGCACACGCTGGATCTGGTTGTGATTGCCGCCGAGTGGGGGCATGGTCGGCGCAAGGGGTGGCTGTCGAACCTGCACCTGGCCGCGCGTGACTCCGTAAGCGGTGACTTCGTGATGCTCGGCAAGACATTCAAGGGAATGACGGACGCAGTGTTGAAGTGGCAAACACACGAGTTGCTTGCACGCGCGATCAGCCGCGATGACTGGAGCGTGCGCGTCAAGCCCGAGCTAGTGGTCGAAGTCACGTTCAACGACCTGCAAAGCAGCTCGCGCTACCCTGCCGGTCTTGCGCTACGGTTTGCGCGGATCAAGGGTTATCGCCCTGATAAGACGGCGGATCAAGCGGATACGATAGAGACCGTGCGCGCCATTTACGCAAGCCAGGCCGCGCCGCATTCGGACGAAGCGCTTTAGACGCCGCTTGCACCACGAGGAACTGCGACTTCAAGGAGAAACTCGATGAAATTCGCAATGAAATCCTTTTCAACCAGCGTGGCCGTGATCGCCGCGACTTTTTCGTTCACCGCACTCGCGCAGGGAACAAAGACGGCAGACGGCGTGCTGACCAATGCCGGCGGCATGACGCTCTACACCTTCGATAAAGACACGGCCGGCAACGGCAAGAGCGTCTGCAACGGGCCGTGCGCGACCAGCTGGCCACCCCTGGCCGCTACGGCGACGGACAAGGCCAGCGGCGATTACACGATCGTCACGCGTGACGACGGCGCCAAGCAGTGGGCCTACAAAGGCAAGCCTCTGTATCTTTGGGCCAACGACAAGAAGCCCGGCGACAAGACAGGAGACGGCGTCGGCGGCGTTTGGAAGATCGCGAAGCCGTAGTCGCGATTGGCTGTAAGCGCGCCACGGCTGGCGCGCTTACTGTGTGCCGATAATTAGCAGGGAGCGCAAACGAAGTCAGGTCGCCCGCACAAGAAGACGGCCGAGCAACTACGCTCGCATCGATGGTATGGCGTCGAAGATATGCGCGCCTTTGGCCATCGCTCGCGCACCGCACAGATGGGCTATGACCGCAAAGATTATGCGGGGAAGCCGGTCATTGCGATCATCAACACGTGGAGTGACATCAATCAGTGTCACTCGCACTTCAGGCAGCGCGTTGAAGAGGTCAAACGCGGCGTGTGGCAAGCGGGCGGGTTTCCGGTCGAGATGCCGGCGATGTCGCTGTCCGAGCCGTTTCAAAAACCGTCGACGATGCTGTACCGCAATTTTCTCGCGATGGAAACAGAGGAGTTGCTGCGCTCGTATCCGGCCGATGGCGCTGTTCTGATGGGCGGCTGCGACAAGACGACGCCGGGGCTGATCATGGGTGCCACCAGCATGAATCTGCCGACGATCTTCATGCCGGCCGGACCGATGCTGCGCGGAAACATGCGCGGCCAACCACTGGGCTCCGGTAGCGACACGTGGAAATACTGGGCCGAGCTGCGCGCGGGCAACATCACCGAAGAAGTGATGAAGGAAGTTGAAGACGGCATCGCGCGTTCGCCGGGTCACTGCATGACGATGGGCACCGCATCGACGATGACCAGCGCCGCAGAGGCGCTTGGATGGACGCTGCCCGGTGCGGCGTCGATTCCAGCGGTTGACGCCAATCATCAGCGCATGGCAACCGCTACCGGCAGGCGCATCGTCGAAATGGTGTGGGAGGACTTGAAGCCGTCCGATTTTCTGACCGCGGCGTCGTTCGATAACGCCATCACGACGGTACTGGCGCTCGGCGGCTCGACCAATTCACTCGTGCATTTGATCGCGATGGCGCGCCGCGCGGGCGTTGCCCTTGTGCTTCAGCGCTTCGACGAACTGTCACGTACGACACCGTTGCTGGCCAATCTACGCCCTGCCGGCAAATATCTGATGGAGGATTTCTACTACGCAGGCGGATTGCGTGCGGTGCTTGCCGAATTGGGCGAACTGATCGACGCTGCGACTCTTACGATCAATGCAAAGACGCTGGGCGAGAACATCGCGGGTGCGGACATCTACAACGACGATGTGATCCGTCATCGTGATAACCCGGTGCTCGCCAACGGCGGCCTGGCCGTGCTTGCCGGCAATCTCGCTCCCGACGGTGCCGTGATCAAACCGGGCGCGATGGAGCAACAACTGCTCGTCCACCGCGGCCGCGCTGTCGTGTTCGACAACTACGACGATCTTGCCGCGCGCATCGACGATCCGGCGCTCGACGTCGAGCCAGGATCTGTTCTCGTGCTGCGCAGCGCTGGCCCGATCGGCGGACCCGGTTTCCCGAGTGGGGCCAGCTGCCGATACCGAAGAAGATGCTGGCGCAAGGCGTGCGTGACATGGTGCGGATTTCCGATGCTCGCATGAGCGGCACGAGTTACGGCGCGTGCGTATTGCACGTTTCGCCCGAAAGCGCAGTGGGCGGACCGCTTGGCATTGGCTCGAACCGGCGACGAGATCGAGCTCGACGTGCCTCGGCGCACACTGAACCTTCTTGTCGATGCGGCCGAGCTCGCGCGTCGCAAGCAAGAGTGGCGCGCGCCTGCGCCGCATTACGAGCGCGGCTACGGCGCGCTATTCTCGCGTCATATCACTCAAGCCAATGAAGGCTGCGATTTCGATTTTCTGGAAGGGACGAGTCCGATCCCGGAGCCGCAGATCCATTAGCGGCCGATCTTATAAACACAGAAACACAAGGAGACCATGATGACAATGAATCGTATTTTGCGAATCGGTTTCGGCGGGCTGCTCGCATGCGGCGCGTTGCTCAGCACGCTCGATCGTTCAGGCACAGGCGTATCCGAACAAGCCGATAAAGATCATCGTGCCGTATCCACCCGGCGGCACGTCGGACATCCTCGCGCGCGCGATCGGGCAGAAGCTCACCGATTCGCTTGGGCAGACGATCGTCGTCGAGAACAAGCCGGGTGCCAACGGCAACCTCGGCGCGGACTTCGTCTCGAAGAGCCCGCCCGATGGATACACGCTGCTGCTGGCAGATATCGGCGCACTTGCGATCAGCCCGAGCCTGTACAAGCTTTCGTTCGATCCGGCCACCGATTTTTCGCCGGTGACGATGGTGGCGTACTCGCCGCACATCCTGGTCGTGCATCCGTCGGTTCCGGTGAACAATACGAAGGAACTGATCACGCTCGCCAAGTCGAAGCCGGGCAAGTTGAACTTCGCCGCATCGAGCGTCGGTAGCGCACCGCATCTGGCCGGCATCGAATTCGCTTCGCGCGCCGGAGTCGACTGGGCTTACATCCCATACAAGGGAGGCGCGCAGGCGATTACCGACATGGCGGGCGGTCAGGCGGACGTGATGTTCAACGGCATGTTGGCGACGTACCCGCACGTCAAGAGCGGCAAGCTCAAGATCCTCGCGGTTTCCAGCAGCAAGCGAATGAGTGCGATCCCCGACGTGCCGACGGTCGCCGAGGCCGCGGGATTGGAGAATTTTCAGACCGGCTCGTGGCAAGGCGTGGTGGCGCCACCCAACACACCGAAGGAAATCGTTGCGCGCTTGGGCACCGAGATCACGAAGATTCTGAATACGACTGAAATGAAAGAGCGGCTCGCTGCACAGGGTGCTGAAGTTCTGACTAACACGCCCGAGCAGTTCTCCACGTTCATTCGAGATGAGAAAGCGCGTTGGGCCCAAGTTGTAAAAGCAGCAAATCTAAAACTCGAGTAGGAGACAGCGTGACCACCCTCGACACCCGATTGCCTGGGCTACTGAAGGGCAGCAAACCCTTGTTCGGCATGTTCGTCGGCCTCGCGAGTCCCGCGATCGTCGAGATGTGCGGGCACGCAGGATTCGACTTCGTGATTCTGGACAACGAGCATGGCCCCGCGAGCATCGAAACTACCGAGCACTTGATACGCGCCGCGCGTTGCGTCAACATGATTCCGATCGTGCGCACGCTCGAGTCCGACATCTTGCGCGTTCTCGATATCGGCGCGTCCGGCATACAGGTGCCGCAGGTGAATACGGCAGAGCAGGCTCGCCGCATCGTCGCCGCCGCCAAATATCCTCCAGTGGGAAACCGAGGTGCGGCCTTTTCTCCGCGTGCGGCGGGCTACGGTTTCTTCGGCGGTCCGGCGCATGCGAAAGCGTCCAACGAAGGCATCGGCGTCATCCTGATGATCGAGACGCCGGAAGCGCTCGGCAATCTCGATGAGATCCTGGCAGTGCCTGGCATCGATGTGTTGTTCATAGGTCCGAACGATTTGTCGTTCGCGATGGGTCACGAAGGCAATCAGAAACATCCGGACGTCATCGCCGCCATCGACGGGGCGATAAAGAAAATCGCGCGCACCAAAGTGGCGGCGGGCTTGATGACGATCCCAGTTGAAGATCAGCGCAAATATGCGGCGCTCGGTGCGCGCTACCTGACGTCGCAAATCGCAGCGGTGATTGGTGGGGCGTTGAAGAGCACGGTCACCGCGATGCGAGCACCACAATAGGCCAACGCGAGAAGCGCAACGTGCCGCGTAGACGGAGGACCCGATGAATCCAAGACATGTCCTGACGCTTGTGATCACGTTCGCCTTGCCGGTGGCAACTTTGGCGCAGGGGTCCGGAAAGACGGCTGCCCCGAAAGCGGCAGAAAGTCGACTGGTGGTTATGCCGGCCAGCGACATTAAGTGGACTGATCTGGGCCCCGGCGCCCCTGGAGTCAAGGTTGCAGACCTGTGGGGCAACCGTGCGAAGGGTGCGTTCGGCGCGCTGTTCAAGCTGCCGGCGGGTTTCGCAGCTCCCCTGCACACCCACACCCATGACATGAAGGTCGTGATCGTGTCGGGGACCTACGTCCAGGCCCCGGAGGGAAAGCCCGAATTCCGGCTAGGCCCTGGGTCGTACTTCCTTCAGCCCGGCGGGAACTACCGTCACACAACGACTTGCGACAAGGCGTCCGACTGTGTGTTCCTTGTCGAAAGCAACGGACCCTTCGATCTCAAGGCGGTCAATGTGCAAAAGAGCACCACCAAGTAGCCCGTAGAAGAGGCAGGCCCAACGCTTCGCAGTGCGTCTTAATCTCCTATTTGCCGGCGATCGCCATGATCTCGACCAGAGCTTTCGGATCGGCGAGCTTCGCTTCGACGCACGCGCGAGCCGGGAGATTCTTCTTGTCGACCCACTCGGTCCACACCTCGTTCATCGGTGCGCGGTTGCGGATGTCAGTCACCCAGATATGGCACTGCAGGACCTTGGACTTGCTCGAGCCGCATTTGGCCAGCAGGCGGTCGATCTCGTCGAGGATCTCCTTGGTTTGGCCCTTCACATCCTTGTTCAGGTCTTTCGCCACGATGCCCGCCAGGTAAACGGTCTCGCCATACTCGACAGCTTGCGAAAGGATGGCGCTCTGGTCGTGTCGCGTGATGTTCATTGCATGGTCTCCTGGTAACTGAAAAAATTGGTGGTCAACGAAAGGTGGCTTTCTGTACGCCGAATTTATACGTCAACGGGCCGCGACACAGAGGGTGGGTCGAATCGGGCATGCGAAATGCTCCGGCAGGTGATTTACCCTCCGGAACGCCCCATGAAACTGATGCGGCTTGCTTCACTGGTGGCCATGGCGGTGATCGTGTCTTCGTGTGCTGAGCCGGCGAGCACTCCTGTCACCATCGGCGTCGGTCCGACGCCGCAGTTGCCCCCGCCTGATAAGCCGCTGATTACTACGGTTCACATCGCGCCTGCCGTCGGCTGGCCAGCCGATGTCGTGCCGACCGCAGCAGCCGGCACGCGCGTCGTTGCGTTTGCGAGCGGACTCGATCATCCGCGCTGGGTTTATGTGCTTCCGAATGGTGATGTATTGGTGGCCGAGTCGAATGCGCCAAAGCGGCCTGAGCGCTCGGGTCTGTATTTCTGGATCATGGGCAAGGTACAGGCGCGCGCCGGTGCCGGTGTTCCGAGTGCCAACCGCATTACGCTACTGCGCGACGCCGATGGCGATGGCGTTGCCGAAGTTCGCTCGGCATTCCTGACAGAACTGAATTCGCCGTTCGGCATCACGCTGGTCGGCGATCAACTCTATGTTGCCAACACCGACGCGGTGATGCGCTTCCCCTACAAGGCGGGCGAGACGGAAATCAAGACGCCGGGCACGAAGGTGGTCGATCTGCCCGCTGGGCCGTTTAACCATCACTGGACCAAGAACGTAATAGCAAGCCGCGACGGTTCGAAGCTGTACGCAACGGTGGGTTCCAACAGCAACGCAGGCGAAAATGGTTTGTCGATGGAAGAAGGCCGTGCCGCGATCTGGGAGATCGACCGCACCGCGGGTAGTCGTCGGCTGTATGCGTCTGGATTGCGCAACCCGAACGGAATGGCGTGGGAGCCGACCACCGGCATGTTGTGGACTGTCGTCAACGAGCGCGATGACATCGGCCACAACCTCGTGCCTGATTATCTGACTTCAGTGCGCGATGGTGGCTTTTACGGATGGCCATGGAGCTATTTCGGTCAGCACGTCGACGACCGAGTCGAGCCCAAGCGGCCCGACCTCGTGGCGAAAGCGATCGTGCCCGATTACGCGCTCGGATCGCACGTGGCGGCGTTAGGCCTGACGTGGAGCGAGGGCAATACGCTGCCCGCACAATTTGCCAACGGCATGTTCATCGGCCAGCACGGCTCATGGAATCGCAAACCGCGCAGCGGCTACAACGTCGTGTTCGTTCCGTTTACCGCGGGCCGTCCATCGGGTCCACCGGTCGATGTGCTGACCGGTTTCGTCAACGCTGAGGGCAAAGCGTATGGGCGTCCGGTGGGTGTTGCGATTGATCGCCGGGGCGCGCTGCTGGTGGCCGACGACGTGGGCAACATCATCTGGCGCGTGACGTCGGTTGGTGCCAAGTAAGTCTGGGTGCAGCGCACTCGCGGTTTGCGCCGTCGTTGCGCAGGTGTTTGTTCAGCCGATCCAGGCGCAAGTCAGTCAGCAGCGTGACCCGACGGTCGTTACATCCAAGGCGCGAGCGACAGGGCGCAGTCCGGATAGCGCTCAGCCTCGTGCCGACACCGCCGAAGCTGCCCGACGCGTGGTTGCGCTGACCAACGCCTTTCGCCGCCAGGAAAATCTGCCGCAAACGGGTCCCGCTCCACAGCTCGCCAGCGCCGCCCGCTACTTTGCCGATTTCATGGCGCGCACTGGCAAGTTCAGTCATTCGGCCGACGGCAGCGAGCCCGCTGCACGCGTGAAGCGTTTCGGCTACGAGTACTGCTCCGTCGCGGAGAACATCGCCTACGTATTCACTTCCGACGGCACCGACGCGGCAGAGCTCGCACGACGCCTTTTCGAAGGCTGGCAGAACTCGCCCGGACACCGTGAAAACATGGTCAATCCGAACGTGACCGAAACCGCAGTCGCCATCGCCCACAGCCCGCGCACCGACTATTACTATGCTGTCCAACTATTCGGCAGGCCAAAGTCACAGATGGTCGAATTCAAAGTGGCGAATCGAACCGGCGATAGCGTTGAATACAGGCTCGACGGCCAAACATTTCAGCTACCCACGCGCACGACCAGTACGCACCAGGTATGCAACCGTCCTAGCGTTGAATTTCGCGGGAAAACCCTGCAACCGTCCAATGGCCAACAGCTTGTCATCGTGAACGATCGGACTGGCATGCAACTCCAAGCGCAGTAGCGTGCACGCCGTGTAAGGACCGGTGTTCCGCGACGACTAATCCGCGCTAACTTGGATACACAAACATTGCTTGATTAGAGGAAGACGAATGATGACCCGACGTTCACTGCTCACGACACTGGCGGCACTCGGAATTGGTGGCGGTGCGGCTCGCACGGTTACCGCAGATTCCAAGGCTGGTAAAAGCAGCGCCGGTGGTGCTGCGAAGATCAACCTTATCGGACGCCGAGTGGAAAGCGCGACTCACGTCCGAGCAGTATCGCGTATTGCGCCATGAAGGGACCGAGCCGCCCGGCTCCAGTGCGCTGAATCGCGAAAAACGCAAAGGAACGTATCAGTGCGCCGGCTGCGAGTTGCCGCTATTTTCGAGCGCAACGAAGTACGAGAGCGGCACCGGATGGCCGAGTTTCTATCAGCCTCTGCCTGATGCACTCGGCATCAAGACCGATTACAAGCTGATTTTTCCGCGCACCGAGTACCACTGCGTGCGGTGTGAAGGCCATCAGGGTCACGTGTTCGACGACGGCCCGGCGCCGACGGGCAAGCGCTACTGCAACAACGGCGTGGCGCTTAAATTCGTACCGGCGGCAGCATGAACCGCCGCACACTATTTGGCGTCGTCGCGGCATTGATGGTGGCGGGGATTGCCACCGCTGGCGTATTCGCGCAGACAAAGCAATCGAAGCCGTCAGCGGGAAGTCCTCCTGCATCGACCGCGATTGCGACGTTCGCCGGCGGATGCTTCTGGTGTACCGAAGCCGATTTCGACAAAGTCGACGGGGTTATTTCAACCACCTCCGGCTACATCGGCGGCAGGACCGCCAATCCGACGTATGACAGCGTCTCTGCCGGCAACAGTGGGCACGCCGAAGCCGTGCAGGTGGTCTTTGACCCGAGCAAGGTGACTTACTCGAAGCTTGTCGAGTACTACTGGCGCACGATCGACCCAACGACGAAGGACCGGCAATTTTGCGACTCCGGCAACCCGTACCGTACGGCGATCTTCACGCACGACGAACAGCAGCGCGCGCTGGCCGAAGCGTCGAAGAAAGCGCTGAGCGCCAACAAGCCGTTTCGCGAGCCGATCGTCACCGAGATCGTCAATGCAACGCAGTTTTATCCCGCGGAGGAGTATCACCAGGACTATCACACCAAGAATCCGGTGAGGTACAAGTTTTACCGCGCCAACTGCGGACGCGACGCACGCCTGAAGCAACTATGGGGATCACAGGCGCAGCAGTAAGCGCTGCGTCGATTTGATCAACGGCTAACAGACTTGCGACGCTCGCCGTAAAGGTTCATCAGCGGCGTCACAGAGATTCCGTGTACGACGATTGACACGGCCACCGCGGTGAGCACGATCGACATCATCATCTGAGTTAACGGTGCCTGCAGCAGTCCCTGTCCGATCGCGTACAACAGGTAATAGATCGAGCCGATGCCGCGAATGCCAAACCAGCCGATCAGCAGCTTCTGGTCGCGCGGCATATTGAGTCCGGCGAGGCCGAGCCACACAGCGAGCGGACGCACGACAAAAAATAGCAATATCAGATAAACGATTGCATTTTGCGGCAACACGACCAACGTCAACATTGCGCCGACGATGATGACAATCGCGACTTCGACGATGCGCTCTAGCTGCTCGTTGAAGCCGCGCACCGCCTGCGTCATGTACGCACCGGCCAACTGCGGATCAGTCGCAGCTCTTTCTTGCTGCTCTTGGTCATTGCCTTTTCGATTTTCTTGTCGGCTGACGTCGCACGACTTCCGCGCTGACGGGCTTGCGCTGCGAGCGCTGCAATGCGAGTCCGGCTGCGAATACCGCGAGGAAGCCGTAGGTGGCAGCGAGCTGCGAAGCGCCGTAGGCGACCCCGATCAATCCGAGCATCAGGAACTCGTCGAGTCCGACGGCTTCCTGATGTCGCGTGCGCAAATACAGCACGAGCTTCCCGATCGCGTATCCGCACAGCGCACCAATGGCGAGTCCGCCGGCGATCGGCCAGACGAGATCGAGCGTCCCCCAGCGCCAGTAACTCCAGCCCGAGTCACGCAAACCCAGCAACGCAAGGCCAAGCATCACAAACGGAAACGCAGCGCCGTCGTTCAGCCCGCCCTCCCCGGTCAGACTGAACCGAACAGAATCGCGGTCATTCGGATCTTCCAACTGCACGTCGGATGCAAGCACTGGGTCCGTCGGCGCGAGCATCGCCGCCAGCAAGATCGCAGCGCCAAGCGGAAGATCGAACAACATGACACCGATGGCGGACAGCAGCGCAATCGTAATCAGCATCGACAGCGTGGCGAGCCGCAGCGGCGCGCGCCATCTGCGGTCGGACAGCGGCAGCGTCAGCTTCAGGCCGACCGCAAACAGAGAGACCAGTAGTGCCGCTTCGGCAACGATCTCGAGAACACGATGATCGGTGATCGGAGATGGCGTGAGCAGCGCGAAGCCGGCGGGACCCAGTACGAATCCGGCCAGCAGATAAAGCATTGACGTGCTGAGCGGCAGCCGCTTCAGCAGCGTGCCGGACAGCGCCATCACCGTGAAGATGGCGCCGGCGATCAGCGCCCAGATCGCAAAGGTCACAGCGCTATAAGTGCAACGCTACGCAGTGACCGCTGCAATTGACTGACGTCAGCGAGTGCGCGCGCCAGACTTGCGCTTCGCCGGACGCTTCGACTTGCGCGCGGCGCCACCACTTGAAGCGCGCGGGCGTTCTTCGTCTGCCGACACGACGGCCATCGCAACGGCCGGCGTGTCCATCATCTGTTGAACTGCCGTCTGCCATTGGCGCATCGCGGAGTCCACCATTGCGAGTGTATTTGTCATGCCTTCGCCGCGCGCCGGCAAGCCCGGTAAGGCCGATAGCATCGAGCCTTGCGTCGCGCTGCCCAGCGCATCACGCATCCGCTCCATCATCGAATAGCTCGCGCGCACGATGTCGTTGTTCATCTCGGCAATCGCCTGCACCATCTCACGCTGATAGCGCGCGCTCTGCTCCGCCGCAGGTGCTGCTGCTTCTGAAACCGAGCGGCTGATATCGCCGCCATCGCGCATCGACGCCATCGATTGGGCAAGCGAGAGCTGTCCGCCCGCGCCTGCGCGCAGCGCCTGCAACGTCAGCTTCTGCAGTCGCTGCATTCCGTTCAAAGCGGCATTCGCGATCTCCGCCGTAGCCACCGTCTGAGCTTCGTAAAAATTTGCAATGGGATTGGCATTAGATGACTTTGTTGCCATAGGGACACTCCTTATGTAGTACGTGGCGCCGGCGTGCGGCGCCACCGGCCAGACCGTGCAAGACACTCGTCAGCAAATTGCTCGGCCAGCTTACGCGGCTTTGCGGACGGTGCGGCCGGCGGACTTCTTGGCCGCCTTCTTGCGCGGTCTTCCTTTCTTCCGGCCGCTTGACGGCCTTGCGCCCGGCCGATCCTTTGACAGCCGGAGTATGGGTTCCGGCGCCGTTGCCGCCTTTTCGATTCAGGCTGGCGCGCAGCGCATCCATGATGTCGATCACCTTTGCGCTCGCCGGTGCTGCCGTGCCCTCGGGAACCGTGATTTCCTCGCCCTCGACCTTCTTCTGAATTTGCGCTTCGATGCGCTCGTGCACGTCGTCCTTGTACTGAGTCGGATCAAACGCCTTCGAAGTAATGCTGTCGATCAGTTGTTTGGCCAGCACCAGCTCCTTCGGACTGACCTTTGCATCGGGCACTTCAACCTCCTCGATCGGCCGCACTTCATCGGCGTACAGCAGCTCTTGCAGAATCAATCGATGCTCAACCACGCGGATGTTCACCAGATACTGTTTGCCACGCGCCGCCCAGCGCCCGATCGCCGAGCGCTCCGAGTCGCGCATCGCCGCCGCGAGCAGTCGATACGGCTTCGCCCCGCCCTTGTCGGGGCCGATGTAATACGCCTTCTCGTAATACACCGGGTCGATCGACGCAGCCGGCACAAATTCGGTGATTTCAATTGCACCGGTCGACACCTGTTCGAGCGCTTTCAGCTCTTCCTTGGTGAATGTGACGAACCGGTCCTTCTCGAATTCGTACCCTTTGATCATCTCGTTGCGCGGAACGACTTCGCCCGATTCCGCGGAGATGTATTGCTGTTTCACCCGACCGCCCTTGGCATCGAGCATCGTGAATGAAACGCCAGCGCGGGGATTGGTGGCTACGTACATCTTCACGGGGATCGTGACGAGCCCGAAGGTAATCGTCACGGATTGCAGCGAGCGAGCGGCCATGAGTCGGCTTTCGGAGGGACCTGCGAGGCGGGCGGGCAAACGCCAGTCCTGCTCGAGCAGTGCCCGTTAGCTATCTCACTAAAATATCCATATACATCAATAGACTAGGCAATATTCTTAAAGTGGTTTTGAGTAGTCCGTCGAGGGCTTCCGGTAGAAGTCGAACACGTGCCGGTTAGGCGCATCGATTTCCAACCGAGCAGTTCGGCTTGCCCCGAAGTTGCTGCGCTCGAAAGACCTCAGCGAGGGAATGTCGTCGGGCATGACGCGGTTTCGCGGCGAGATGTTGTTCCACCCCAGCAGCAAATGGCCACCCGCGCGCAAGTGCTTGAAGCACGCCGCCAGCGCCGCCTCAGCATCAGCCGGCGTATTTAAGCCCCATCCCAACACACCATTGCAAACGATCAGATCGAAATACTCCGGAGCGACATGGCTGCCCAGGTTCTGCAGTGTGTCGACGATGTGACGCGTACTGCCGTACCGGCGCCGCCGTGCTACCGGATCGATCGTCCAATACTCGCGGTTACCGAAGAGTTCGCCGTACTGTTGCGTGTACGCCGCGCATCCAACGAACAGGATGCGCGACACATCGGGCCGGCTGGCGTACTCAGGCAGGATGACCTGCTCGAGGACGCGGCGGTCTTCCGTATTCAGTTGGCTAGGCAAACCCAGCGCGCGCCGAGCCGCCAGTACGACGGCACGCCATAGACCCTGAACGGTTGAGACAACGGCTGAAGCCACCACTGCGAAGCTTCTCGCTTAAGGAATCGCGCGATCGATGACGAGTGACATTCCCTGCGTGCCGACTTTGACTTTCTCGGTCGTGCCTTCGAAGTCACCGCTTGCCGGGATCGCGTTGCCTGAGCGCGAAACTCGCGCATTGACGATAACCTCGGTCAACGCGGAGATCTTCGCGGTCGGTGCCATCGCGCGCGAATCGTCCAGCGTAAATCGCAACGGCAGCTCGCTCACTCGTGCGCGCACTACGGCGACCGGCATGCGCGAGCCGTCTGCCGGGCGTGCAAACACAAACACCGAGTCATCGGGTTTCACCTTGGCAGCCAGCGCAGGACTGAGCGTGACGATGCCGCTGACGCTGCGACCCTCGCCGCCTCCACTGGCTGCACCGCCCTTCTGGGCCTGCGCCACCGGCGGCATCCCCGCCAGAGAGCGCGCTTCGTCGATGCTGGCTTGAAGTCGCTGACGGATCGGCGAATCGGCAGGCGCCGTGTCCTGCAAACGTTGCCAGAAATCGGCCGCGGCCTTGTAGTCCTTGCGCTCGAACGCTTCCGAGCCCGACATCGCAAGCGCTTTCCATTGGGTAGGATCGATCTTCAGCGCGAGTTGAACGAGTTCCATCGGTTTGCCGGCGAAACTTCGTCCCTGGCTCATCGCTAACGCGTCGGCGTAATCGGCGAGCAAGTCGGCGTCGTAGGGGATCAGCGTGCTGAGCGTTGCATACGCGGCAGCCGCTTCCGGAAAGTTACCCATCGTGTAATGCGTGCGCGCCAGAATCGTCCACCCTTCGATATTGCCGGGCTCCTTTTCGAGGCGCTGCTTGACCTGCGCGATCATCGCGTCGATCTGCTCGCGGGTCGGCTGATTTGCGTCCTGCTCTGTGGCTGCCTGCGGAGATAACGCTCCGGGACGTACCTATTTTCCAGTACAGACCCGCGGCCGCTAGCGGTGCGATCAGCGCAACGATTACGGCAGGCCATCGATGCGGGCGGCGCTCGATGCGTGCTGATTCCGGACTACGTGCCTCGTCGAGCAGCCGCCGTTCGAGCTCGCTCTTGGACTCGGCGTGTTGCTCTGCCGACAGCGTCCCGCGCGCCAGATCGGCATCGAGATCTGCGAACTGATCTTTGAAGATCGACACGTTAGCCGCAGAGTGCTCGACCGAACGCGAAGCCGTAGGCCGTAGCAGCGGCCACAGTATCCAGGCGAGCGCTACCGCCACCATCGCAACGGCGATGATTACGAACGTCGTCACTGGTTGGTTCTAGCTGGTTGGCCGAGCAGGCGCTCGGCCTCGGCGTGCTCGGCTTCCGTCAACGGCCGCTCAACGGCGCGCCGGCGGCGATTGCGCAGCGCGCGCGCAAACCCGATCAACGCGGCTATCGCAAGCAACGCGGGGCCGAACCATAACAGCCACGTATGCGGCTTCACCGGTGGCCGGTACAACACGAAGTCGCCGTAACGCGCCACCATGAAGTCAATGATGTCCTGGTCGCTGCGCCCCGCACGGATCTGCTCGCTGATCTCGCGCCGCAGATCCACCGCGAGCTCGGCACTTGACTCGGCGATCGATTGGTTCTGGCACACCAGACACCGCAATTGCTCGGCCAATGCCGCCGCGCGGCGAGCACCGCTCGCGTCGAGCTGCGCCGCGGGCCTGGCCGCGATAGCACTACTCGCTACCAGCGCCAGCAGAACGCACGCGATTGCGACTCGCCACATCGTCAGGATTGCCGCAGCTGCTGCACCAGCGGCAGCATCTTGGTGCGCCATACGTCTTCGGTGATCGGACCGATCTGCTTGAAGCGAATCACGCCCGCCTTGTCGATCACAAAAGTCTCCGGCACGCCGTAGACGCCGTAGTCGATGCCGACGCGGCCATCGCTATCGACGGCCGAAAGCTTGTACGGATTGCCGAACTGCGCGAGCCAAGCTGACCCTGCCTCTCGCTTGTCTTTGTAGTTCAACCCGATGATCGGAATGACATCTTTCTTTGCCAGATCAACGAGCAGCGGGTGCTCGATGCGGCACGCGACGCACCACGACGCCCATACGTTGAGTAACCAGACTTCGCCCTTCATCTGCTGCGGCGAAAACGTCTGATCCGGCTGCGCAAGCTGCGTCAGTTGAAAAGATGGCGCCGGCTTGCCGATGAACGGTGAAGGTACTTCGCGCGGGTTCAGACCAAGTCCGACAAACAAGAAGCCCGCAAGAATCGCGAAGATCGCCAGTGGCAGCACGAAGCGCAACGCCGATTTCGGTTCGGTATTGGGCGGCGGGTGATTCGCCGAAACTTCAAGCGCGCTATCGGTGGCGTCGTTCAAGCGATCACCTCTCCTGATACGGCAGCGCCGGCTCGTCGCGTCTGCAATCGATAGCGACGATCGGACAGCGCAAGGGCGCCGCCCAATGCCATCAACACGCAGCCGCCCCAGATCCACGTGACGAATGGCTTGTGATACACGCGCACGCTCCAGGCGCCTGTCTCGACCGCGCTCGGATCAATTGGCTCACCGAGCGAAACGTAAATGTCGCCCCACGGGCCGGTATCGATCGCCGCTTCGGTCATCGGCATCTTCTGCACGTTGTAGATGCGCTTTTCGGGCTGCATCGATGCAACCACTTGACCTCCGCGCGATACCTCAATCGCGCCACGCACGCCGTGTAGTTAGCGCCCGCGAGTTTTTGCGTGCCGTTGAACTTGATGTCATAGCGGCCTACCTGCACGGTGTCGCCGACGTTCATCCGCATGTCACGCTCGACCTGATAACCGTTGACCACCGTCACTCCAACGACGAACACGGCGATGCCGAGATGCGCGAGCTGCATTCCCCAGTAGGAGCGGCCCTGCGCTCGCAGGCGCTCGAAAAGTCCGCCGCGCACATGGCGAATCCGCTCTTTGACGTTGAGTGCGATTGACGCGATCACCCAGAACGCGAGGAACAAGCCAAAGCTGATCAGCGCAGTCCAGTGCCCTGCGATCACCGGAACGATCAATGCGGTGACCAGCGCGACGACAAGCGCCCATTTCAATCGCATCGCGAGATCGGGCAACTCCGCTTTCTTCCAGCGCGCCAGCGGACCGATACCCATCAGGAATACGAGAGGCGCCATCACAACGCCGAACACCAGGTTGAAATAAGGCGGGCCAACCGAAGCCTTCGGCAAGGCAAGCGCATCGAGAAACAACGGATACAGCGTGCCGAGCAGCACCGACCCCGCAGCGACCGCGAGCAACAGGTTGTTCAACAGCAGAAACGACTCGCGCGACACCGTCTCGAACTTTCCACCGAGCCCGACCTTTGGGCGCGCGCCATGCAAACAATGCGAGCGATGAGCCGATCACGAACACCAGGAACGCGAGGATGAACACGCCACGCTTCGGATCAGTCGCAAAAGCATGCACCGAAGTCAACACACCCGAACGGACCAGGAACGTGCCCAGCAGCGATAGCGAGAACGCGCAGATCGCGAGCAGCACCGTCCAGCTTCTGAAGCTGCCACGCTTCTCAGTCGCAGCGAGCGAATGAATCAGCGCGGTGCCGACGAGCCATGGCATGAACGACGCATTCTCAACGGGATCCCAGAACCACCATCCGCCCCAACCCAATTCGTAGTACGCCCACCAGCTGCCGAGCGCGATACCGCATGTCAGAAAACACCATGCAAGCGTCGTCCACGGACGTGACCAGCGCGCCCACGCCGCGTCGAGCTTGCCGCCGAGCAGCGCCGCTATCGCGAACGAGAACGCAACGGAGAAGCCCACGTAGCCCATGTAAAGCATCGGAGGATGGAACACCATGCCCGGGTCTTGCAGCAGCGGGTTGAGGTCGCGGCCGTCGGCTGCAGCCGGAAGCAGGCGATCGAACGGATTCGACGTCAGCAGCATGAACAGCAGGAAGCCAATCGATATCACGCCCTGCACGCCGATCACGCGCGCGACCATGTCGTCGGGAAGGTGGCGCGAAAACACCGAGACCGCAAACGTCCACCACGCAAGCATCAACACCCAAAGCAACAGCGAGCCTTCGTGCGACCCCCAGCTTGCTGCGATTCGGTAATGCAGCGGCAGCTGCGAGTTGGAATTGCTTGCGACGTTGACGACCGAAAAATCGTTGACGACAAACGAATACAACAGGCAGCCGAAAGCAATCGTGATGAACAGCACCTGCCCGCGCGCTGCGGGACGCGCGACCGCCATTAACGCACGGTCACCGCGTGCGGCGCCGGCGATAGGCAACACCGCCTGCGCGGTCGCGAGCAGCAGCGCCAGAATCAGCGCGAAGTTTCCGATTTCGGGAATCACAATGGTTTACTGCAATGTTTTGCGTGCTTTTTGCGCTTGCTCGACCGCGTATGCGGCTTCCGGCGGCGTGTAATTCTCGTCGTGCTTCGCCAGGACTTCGTGCGCGCGAAAGACACCGTCCTCGCCGAGCTTGCCCTGCGCCACGACGCCCTTTCCTTCTTTGAACAGGTCAGGAAGGATGCCCGTGTAGACAACCGGGATGATCTTTCGCAGTGTCCGTCACGTTGAACGACACCGTCAGTCCGTCGGGTTGCCGCTTCAGGCTGCCCTGCTCGACCAATCCGCCGACTCTGAACGCCTTGCCCTGCGGCGCCTCTTTGTTGGCGATCTGCGAGGGACTGTAGAAAAACACGAGGTTCTGCTGAAACGCCGACAACACGAGCGCGGCAGCCACGCCCAAGACGGCGAGGCCTCCAACGATCAGCGTGAGTCTTTTATGCCGCGGCTTCATCTCAGTTCTTCGTTTCCTGTTTCAAGGCAGCTACCGCGCTGCGGCGGCGAGCACGTAATAGCCAGAGTTCGACCGCAATCACCACAACCGCCGCGCCATAGGAGCCCCAGACGTAGAAGCCGTAACCCCCCATCGCCCAGAAATCAGACGCGCTCGCCCAGTTCACTTGAGCCTCCCTTGCGCCAGAAGTTCCCTCGTCCATTCGGCGCGCCTCTCGCGCTCGAGCACGATACTGCGCACGCGATGTAGCGCCGCACCGATGCTGTACATCCAGAAGGCCAGCGCCATTAGCAGCATGCCAAGCAGCATCGTCGCCGCCATCGAAGGCGAGCGCGTCAGGCTGACTGACGAGCCCTGATGCAGCGTGTTCCACCACTGCACCGAAAAATAAATGATCGGAATGTTGACGACACCGACCAGCGCGAGCACCGCTCCGGCCTTATCCGCGCGGCGCGGATCGTCGATCGCAGCCTGCAATGCAAGAAACCCGAGATAGAGAAACAGCAGCACCAGTTCTGACGTCAACCGTGCATCCCACACCCAATACGTGCCCCACGTCGGCTTGCCCCAGAGCGAGCCGGTGATCAATGCGAGTACCGTCATCAACGCGCCGGTCGGCGCGATCGCGCTGGCCATCATCGATGACATGCGCGTGTTCATGATCAGTCCGATCGCGGCCCAGAATGCCATCACCAGATAAAGGAACATCGACATCCACGCAGCGGGCACGTGAATGAAGATGATGCGGTACGACTCACCTTGCGTCGCATCGGTCGGCGCGACAAAGAATCCGACGTATAGGCCGAATGCTGCGAGCACAGCGGCGAGCGCGAAGAACCAAGGCGTCAGTTTTCCGGCGAGCGGAAAAAACGTCTGCGGTGACGAGAACCAGAACAAGCCGGGTCGCGAATTGGGAGCCACGCTGACGGTGCTCATGGTCATTCAACCGAAATACGAAGTGCGATAGCCACTGCCCACGGCGTCAGCACGACGGCGAACAAAGCGAACGCACCTAGCAGAAGGAAATAAGCGGTGACGTCGAGGCCGGAGGCCGCTGCACCGACCGCACCGGCGCCGAAAATCAATACCGGAATGTAGAGCGGCAACACGAGCAACGATGTTAACACTCCGCCTCCACGCAACCCGAGTGTCAGCGCGGCTCCGATCGAGCCAATCAGCGACAGCACCGGCGTGCCCAGCGCGAGCGAAACGACAAGCACCAGGGTCGCCGTCATGTCGAGATCGAACACGACGCCGAACGCAACCGCCATGACCGTCAACGGCAATCCGGTCGTGAGCCAGTGAGCCGTAGCCTTGCCGAGGACGATCAATGACAACGGCTCGGCCGACAACAGCATCTGCTCCAGCGTGCCGTCGGCGTAGTCGTTCGCAAACAGCCGCGGCAGCGACAGGATCGCGGCGAGCAATGCGGCAACCCACACGACGCCCGCTGCAATGTCGCGCAACAGCGCCGGCTCCGGCCCGATACCCAACGGGACCATTGTCACCACCACGACGAAGAAGAACAGCGTGTTGAGCACATCGGATTTTTGCCGCATCGCTAGCAACAGATCGCGGCGAATTACCTGCAAAAAGACGCTCAGCATGCGGCTTCAGGCGGCGCTGCCGGCTAGCTCGATATGCTGCTGACGCGGCACATCGATCGCAACGTCTTGATGGGTGACCAGCACTACCATGTTGCCGTTGCCAATATGGCTTGCAATCCGCTCTGAAAGCGACGCAACGCCACGCTGATCGAGAGCAATAAAAGGCTCATCCAGAATCCAAAGCGGCGCGGTTGTAGTGGCGAACAATCTTGCCAGCGCAACTCGCCGCCGCTGCCCTTGCGACAGTCTCCGCGCGAGCGTCTGTTCGAAATGAGCAAGGCCGACGGCGTCCAGCGCGCGACGCAGCGCTGCGTGATCGGCGTCGCGTCCCGCGACCGCTTGCGCAACCTTCAAATTCTCGTACACCGTCAAATCTTCCTTGACGCCGTTCAAGTGACCGACATAGACGAGGTCTTTCCAGTATTCCTCGCGCTGCCGGCGAATGTTGCGACCGTGCCAGCGCACTTCACCGGCTGCAGGCTCGAGCAGGCCGCACAGCATGCGCAGCAGGCTCGTCTTGCCGGTGCCGTTCGGACCCGCCACCCGCAGCAGCGACCCCGCAGCGACAGCGAACTCGAGCCCGGCGAACAGGGAGCGCTCGCCGCGCTCGCAGCTGAGATTGACGGCATCAAGCATGGGCAGGCGTTATAAGCGATGGCGCGGCTATGCGATAGTCGGAAAAATGGCTGCTACGGAAATCTCGCGCCTTGTCACCGGCGCTCGGAACGCCGCTGTCACCCGCCGCGCTGAAGGTCATGCTGCTGGGCGCGGGCGAGCTCGGCAAGGAAGTGATCATCGCGTTGCAACGGCTCGGCGTCGAAGTGATTGCGGTCGATCGTTACGCCAATGCACCGGGCCAGCAGGTCGCGCACCGCGCGCACGTGATCAACATGGCCGACCCGACGGCGTTGCGCGCGTTGATCGAGGCCGAGCGGCCCGCGATCGTCGTCCCAGAGATCGAAGCGATTGCGACCGATGCGCTGGCGGCCGTCGAGCGCGACGGCTTGGCGCGCGTAATCCCAACCGCTCGCGCAGCGCAGTTGACGATGAATCGCGAAGGAATTCGCCGACTGGCGGCCGAAACGCTGAGGTTGCCGACCTCACCTTATCGCTTCGCCGACTCGTTGGAAGAACTGCGTGACGCTGCGAACGCGATCGGGCTGCCGTGCATCGTGAAGCCGGTGATGTCGTCCTCGGGTAAGGGACAGAGCCGCGTCGATGCCGCAGATCAGATCGAGACTGCCTGGCGCTATGCGAACGCGGCGGGACGTGTTGCGCTCGGTCGTGTGATTATCGAAGGCTTGATCGACTTCGACTACGAAATCACGTTGCTGACGGTGCGCGCGCTTGGCAGCGGCGGCAACGATTGAGACGCACTTTTGCGAGCCGATCGGCCACGTGCAGGTCGCCGGCGACTATGTTGAAAGCTGGCAACCGCAGCCGATGGCTGCAGCGGCGCTGGCCAAGGCGCGTAACTATGCGAAGGCTGTGACTGACGACCTCGGCGGGACCGGCATCTTCGGCGTCGAGCTGTTTGTCAAAGGCGATGCGGTCTGGTTTTCGGAAGTCAGCCCGCGGCCGCACGACACGGGCATGGTGACGATGGCGACGCAGTGGCAGAACGAGTTCGAACTGCACGCGCGTGCGATCCTCGGACTGCCGGTTGACACCTCACTGCGCAATCACGGCGCAAGCGCCGTTGTCTACGGCGGCCACGAGGCACGCGCGATGCGCTTCGATGGTGTTGCCGAAGCATTAGCCATCGAAGGTAGCGACGTGAGACTGTTCGGCAAGCCTGAGTCTTTCGTCAAGCGGCGCATGGGCGTGGCGCTCGCTCGCGCGGCTTCGACCGACGAAGCACGCGTGCGGGCGAAAGCCTGCGCCGCCGCGATCAAGCCGCGGCCTGCTTGAGCTTCGTGTCACCGGCGCATCAAACCGCACGATTGACCGCATCGACGCGCGCAATTCCGCGTATGGGTCGCCAGAATGCGCGGTCTACAATGCCGCCCTCCGCGCGCATAACTGAGATCGTTGCGTCACACTCAGCAGCGCTCGAATAAGAACGCCATGAAAATACTTGTCGTCGACGATCACTCGCTTATCACCGATGCGCTCAGCGTATTGTTTTTGGATCTCGATCCATCCGCCGAAGTCATCACGACGCGCACCGCAGAAGGCGCGCTGAAGATCCAGGAAGAACAGCCCGAGCTCGATCTGGTCGTGCTCGACCTCGGCATGCCGGGAGTATCGGGCACCGCCTTGCTGGAGGCGATGGTCGCCAAAGCGCCGGAAATGAAGATCCTGGTGCTCTCCGGCAATCAGGACCAACGCAGCGTGATGCGTGTCCTGCAACTCGGAGCGGCCGGATTTGTTCCCAAATCGATGGCATCGGAAACGCTGCTTTCCGCTGTCAAGTTCGTTCTCTCGGGTGGCGTTTACATTCCCGCCGACCTGCTCGAAGAAGTCAATCGCGCCGGGATCTTCGGAAACTCAGAACGCTCGCGCGATGGCGACAGCGGACGCGTCGAGTTAACCGAGCGCCAGGAACAGGTGCTAAAGCTTCTGGCACGCGGCGCACCGATCAAGATCATTTGCCGCGAACTAGGCTTGTCGGAAGGTACGGTCAAGACCCACGTGACCGCGATCTATCGCGCGTTCGGCGCGTCGAATCGGACCGAGGCGCTGCTTGCTGCGCGCCGGCACGGATACGACATCGGTTGAGATTTGGCGTAGGCCGATTCTTACGTCGCGTCGCTAGCCGACGCAGTCTCATCCGCGGTCGGCCGCACCATCGGCAACGTCGTCAGCCCGAGCATCTCCGCCAACGTGTTGTTCAGCACAGCGGCGGTTGTTGGCTTCTGAAGCACCGTCGGCTCTTCAACACGGCTGCGTGCGATCGCTGATGACATCGTCGGGCTGAGCGCGAGCCGCTCATGCATTACGCGTTGAAATTCCGATAGCACGTCGACGCCCTGTATCGCCGTCAGCATCACCACTGGGATTGGAAATCCGACGAGCTCGCGCACTCTGAACACCGCCTCGACGCCGCTGATCGAATGCGGTCCTAGATTGTGATCGGCCAGAATCGCGTCGATCCGCTGCTGGACGCTGATGCGCTTGATCAGTTGCGCGTTGTAGCCGGTCGATGGCACCACTTCCGCGCCCCACGACTTGATCAAGCGCGTCAGGCTGTTCAGGATTTCCGCGTTGTCTTCGATGACGACAAACGTGAATCCGTTTAGCGGACGGATCGTCACATCAAGGCTTTCCGGCGCGCTGCGCTTGATACGCGGCGGCGAGCTCGAGCGTGGCACTTCGACGCGAAACACCGTACCGGTGCCGGGCCGCGTAGTGACGATCAGCGGATGACCGAGCAAGCCGCAGATGCGCTTGACGATCGACAGTCCGAGGCCGAAACCCGAGCCGCTGTTTTCGGCTTTCGAGCTTTCGCCGCGATAGAACTCTTCGAAGATGCGATCGAGCTCACCCTGCTTGATGCCGGGACCGGTGTCCCATATTTCGAGGCTGATCAGTCCATTACGCGCGACGCGCCGCCAGCAGCACCCCGCCCTTCTGTGTATATCGAATGGCGTTGGCCAACAGGTTTCGAATCACGCGCTGCAGAAGCAACGCATCGCTATCGATCGGAATCCCGCCGCGTCTGATGCGCAGCGACAAACCTTTGGATGCCGCCAGTGGCGTGAATTCCTGCTCGAGCAGCGAGAACATGTCGTCGATGAGCACCTGCTCGACGCGCGGCTGAATCGATCCCGAATCGAGTCGTGAGATTTCGAGAAGCTCTTCGACCAGCTTTGACAGCGTCTCGACCGCGGTCGACAGATTGTTGACCAACGGCTCGAGCGGCCCGTGCGCCCGCTTTTTCAACAACGACACGTAAATACCGATCGCCTGCAGAGGTTGCCGCAGATCGTGGCTTGCAGCCGCAAAGAACTGCGTCTTCGAGCGCGTGGCGTTTTCCGCTTCGCGTCGCGCTTCTTCGGCCATTCGCTTTTCGGCGACCAGCTGCTCCACCAGCACTTCGTTTTCGTAGGTGTTCTTGACCGACTCGAACACCGCGTTGCCGAAGTCGCGGCCGTAAAGCACGGTGAACAAGAAGACCGCGGTCATCACGACGGCAGCCGTGTAGTACGTTGGGTCCTGCACGACGACCATGCGCGCGATCAGCGGCAGCACCGCGAGCAGCATGAACACGTGAAACGCGGGACGATGGCTCGCGTAGAGCGTCAACGATCCGAATGC
Source organism: uncultured beta proteobacterium (assembly GCA_963807155.1). Taxonomy (GTDB): domain Bacteria; phylum Pseudomonadota; class Gammaproteobacteria; order Burkholderiales; family Burkholderiaceae_F; genus JACCZX01. Next base: position 35,892 of record CAWEAZ010000031.1, on the reverse strand, counting down.
CACGCTAAGCACGACGGCCACCAGCACCACCTGATGCAGCGGCTGGTTGTTCGAGAAAGAACATGAAGCCAGCGACGCCCCACAGCAAACCCGCCGCCACCGCCTGCACAACCCAGCGCTGGGCCCACCAGTCGACCGATTCAGCGATAAACGCCGCGCGTCGAAATCTGTACGAAAGGCGCAGCCGCAACAGCGATTCAAACAGAATGAGCAGCGACCAGCCGAGCAGCAGATCCTGGTCGATCGAATTCCATAGCACCATGACCAGTGCGAAAGCGCCGACGATGCTGACCAGCACCGACTGCGGCACCTGGCGGTATACCGACGCCATGACGCCGGCAAGAATTTTCTCCTGCCGTTGCTCGGGCGTTTCCTCGGCGAAGCCGAATCGGGTCAGCGGGCCAGACATAGGGAGTCGGTCATCGTCAGGGCGCGATCATAGGCGGGCTGAGTCCGCCATCAAAGCAGATTCGGATAGCGGCTGAGCTCGAGCACTGCACTGCCACTGCGCTTGACCGCCAGTCTTGCATGTCCCCCGACGGGCAGGGTCAGCTTGCGCAGCGAGTGGCCGAACGGCAAGCCGGTGAACACGGGCACAGCGCTGATCTGTCGCAGGCGGGCAATCGCCGCATCCAGATTGAAGCCGTTGTCGTTGGGCATCGGCGTGATCGGCGAAAAATCGCCGAGCACGATCGCCGCCTGCCGCTGCAAGACGCCGGCGTGTGCCAGCTGATAAAACATGCGCTCAAGTTTGTATGCGGGTTCGTTAACGTCTTCCAGAAAGAGAATGCCGCCGCGCACGCGCGGAAAGTTCGGTGTCCCGATCAATGCCGTGACCATCGCCAGATTGCCACCCCAAAGCCGCCCGGAAACATCGGCGCGCGGTCCCTGCAGCTCGAGCTCGATTGCATACCGCTTGCTGCCCAGTACGCCAAAAAAATGTTCGATCGTGTAAGCGCTCGGCTCCGGGGCGCCGAACTCGATGGCGCAGGGCCCGGCGAAGCTCACTCCGCCGCGCGCGAGATACGCCAGATTGAACGCAGTGAAGTCGCTGTAGCCGACCATCACAGGGGCGCGCGCCTTGATCGCTGCGAAGTCGATTCGGTCCAGAAGGCGCGACAGCCCATAGCCGCCGCGCGCCGATACGACCAGCGAGACTTTGACGTCGGTTGCGAAGCGTTGCAGGTCAGCCAGGCGTAGATCGTCGCTGCCTGCAAAACGTTGCTCGCGCGCGAAAACACTTTCGCCCGCCTCGACCTTCCATCCTCGGGCCGCGAAAAACGAAGCCGCGCGATCCACTGCCGCCGGGTCCGGAATGAATCCGGAGGGCGCAACGATGCCGAGGGTCTTGCTACTCACTGTCGTCGGCATCGGGCGGCAAGCTGCCTTGCCGCTTCAGCTCACGTCGCTCGACAAAAAAGCTCGACAACAATCGGCGGCTCTCGTCCGCAAGAACACCCGCTCGAACGGTGGTGTGATGGTTAAGCTGAGGCTCAGCGAATAGATCGACCACGCTGCCACACGCACCGGTCTTCGGATCCGGCGCGCCGAAAATGAGGCGCTTGATGCGCGCGTGCTGCATCGCGCCCGCGCACATCGCGCAGGGCTCGAGCGTTACGTACAACTCACAATCAGTCAGGCGATAGTTGCCGAGCAATTGCGCTGCGGCTCGCATCGCGCGCACTTCCGCATGCGCGGTCGGATCCGCGGTGCCGATTGGCTGATTAAATCCCGTCGCCAGGACTTTCTTGTCCTTCACGATCACGGCGCCGACCGGCACTTCGGACAACGCCCATGCGTTATGCGCCTGATCGAGGGCGAGCTTCATGTACGTCTCATCGGAACTCGCCTCACCGGCCGCTACGTCTCCCCCTTCGATCACTTCGATCTGAGTGGCGAGCCACGCCTGGCGACGCTTTTCGCGTTGCGCCTCGTTCGCGCTGCGTGCCTGCGCGACCACACTCGCAATACGCTCGAAGTCGACCGTCCGCGCGGCATCGACCAGCCAGTCCGGAATTGCTCCTCGACGGTAGTCGGTGCCGTAGTCGGATCGCTGCAGAAACCCCGTATCGACCATCCAGCGGCGCAGCTCGACGTGGTCGGTTGAGACCATCACGCCAGCAGTCGCCAGGAATCGCTTCAGAATTTCGTTGGCGTCGTGTTCGCTCAGCGATACGTCTGGCGGAAACGCGAGTGCCGCGCGCGGCGAAGAACAATTCAAGATCCTGTCCGTCTTTCTGCTGCAAGGTGGACAAATGCACACCGTGCCGCAAGGCGAGTTGCGCCATGCGATCGAGCCAATCCGCAGCAGTGATCGAGGTGCGGGTTTCGTTCATCCGCGCAGTCTACTTATCACTCCCACTCGATCGTCGCAGGTGGCTTGCCGCTGATGTCGTACACGACCCGATTGATTCCACGCACCTCGTTGATGATGCGGTTCGACACGCGGCCGAGCAGATCGTGCGGAAGCTCGGCCCACTGCGCCGTCATGAAGTCCGACGTCTGCACGGCGCGCAATGCGACGACCCATTCGTACGTGCGGCCGTCGCCCATCACGCCGACACTCTTGACCGGCAAGAACACCGCGAACGCCTGGCTCGTGCGGTCGTACCACCCGCTCGAGCGCAGCTCCTCGATGAAGATCGCGTCCGCGCGCCGTAGCAGCTCTGCATATTCGCGCTTGACCTCGCCGAGAATGCGCACACCCAGCCCCGGTCCGGGAAACGGATGCCTGAAAACCATTTCACGCGGTAGCCCAAGGGCAATGCCGAGGGTGCGCACCTCATCCTTGAACAGCTCGCGCAGCGGCTCAAGCAGTTTCAGATGCAGGCTCTCAGGAAGGCCACCGACGTTGTGGTGACTCTTGATCGTCATCGCCTTCTTGGTTTTTGCCCCGGCCGACTCGATCACATCGGGATAGATCGTTCCTTGCGCAAGCCACTTGGCTGCAGGCAGCTTCGCCGCTTCCTCCTGAAATACATGGACGAATTCGCGACCGATGATCTTTCGCTTGGCTTCGGGATCCGTTTCGCCTGCGAGCGCCGTCATGAAACGGTCGCTCGCGTCGACGTGCAGCAGCTTGATCCCCATGTGCCTTCCAAACGTATCAATCACCTGCCGACCCTCGCCTAGCCGCAACAAGCCGGTATCGACGAAGACGCAGGTCAGCTGATCGCCGATCGCGCGATGGATCAGCACCGCGGCGACGGATGAATCGACGCCACCGCTGAGCCCGAGGATCACTTCGTCGCTACCGACTTGCGCCCGAATCTTGTCGATCGCTTCGGCCGCGTAATCGCCCATCACCCAATCGGGCTTGCAGCCGCAGATGTCGAGCACAAACCGGGTCAAAATGGCCTGGCCCTGCAGCGTGTGCGTGACTTCCGGATGAAACTGCACGCCGTACATACCGCGTGCTTCGTCGGCCATGCCCGCGATCGGACAGGTCGGTGTCGATGCCATCAGCTTGAAGCCCGGCGGCAGCTCGGTGACTTTGTCGCCGTGACTCATCCAGACTTTCAGCAGACCGTGTCCGTCAGCCGTTCGCTCGTCTTCCAGGTTCGCCAGCAACCGCGTGTGGCCACGCGCCCTGACCTCGGCGTAGCCAAACTCGCGATGCGTGCTTGCTTCGACCTGACCGCCCTGTTGCACGGCCATCGTGAACATGCCGTAGCAGATACCGAGTACCGGCACGCCGAGCTCGAACACGGCGGTCGGTGCGCGCAGCTCATGAGCTTCGTAGGTGGAGGCGTGGCTGCCCGACAGGATCACGCCCTTCGGCGCAAAGTCGCGCACAAACGCATCGTCGACGTCGTACGGGTGAAGCTCGCAATAGACGCCGGCTTCGCGTACGCGGCGCGCGATCAATTGGGAGACTTGCGAGCCGAAGTCGAGAATCAGTATTCGGTCGTGATGCACTGACGCGGAAGTCACTAGGTCTCGAGGCGGTAGTTGGGCGCTTCCTTCGTTATTCGCACATCGTGGACGTGCGATTCGCGCATTCCAGCCGCGGTGATCTCGACGAACTGCGCCTTGGTGCGCATTTCGTCGATTGAGCGACACCCGCAATAACCCATGCTGGAGCGCAGCCCACCGGTCATCTGAAAAACTATCCCGAGCGCACTGCCTTTGTAAGGCACCATGCCCTCGACACCCTCGGGCACGTACTTGTCGATGTTGGCGTCGTTGTCGTTATCCTGAAAATAGCGCTCGGCCGAGCCCTCGGCCATTGCGCCTAGGCTGCCCATGCCGCGATAGCTTTTATACGAGCGGCCCTGGAACAGAATCACTTCGCCCGGCGCCTCTTCAGTGCCCGCGAAAATGCCGCCCATCATCACTGCATAGGCACCCGCTGCAAGTGCTTTTGCGACGTCGCCCGAGTAACGAATGCCACCGTCGGCAACCACCGGCACACCCGTTCCTTCAAGCGCTTTGGCAACATCGGACACCGCCGTGATCTGCGGCACGCCGACGCCGGCGACGATGCGCGTCGTGCAAATCGATCCGGGCCCGATTCCGACCTTGACGCCGTCGGCCCCCGCATCGACCAATGCACGCGCGCCTTCCGCAGTGGCAACGTTGCCGCCGACGACGTCGACCTTCGGAAAATTCTTCTTGACCCATCGCACGCGATCGAGGACGCCCTGGTGATGCCCATGCGCCGTGTCGACGATCAACACATCGACACCCGCTCGCACCATCAGCTCCGCCCGCTCGTCGGAATCAGGACCCGTGCTGATGGCTCCGCCGACTTTCAATTTGCCGAGATGGTCCTTTGCGGCATCCGGATGCTCGGTCGCCTTCGTGATGTCCTTCACGGTGATCAGGCCGCGCAACTCGTCGTCGCCGTTCGTGACCAACACGCGCTCGAGCCGATGCTCGTGCAGCAGCGCCCGCGCTTCGTCGGGAGTCGTCCCCTCGCGCACCGTGACCAGACGCTTGCGTGGAGTCATGATGTCGCGAATCGGGGCATCGAGTCGCGTCTCGAATCGCAAATCGCGATTGGTGACGATACCGACGACGCGCTTGCCCTCCACCACGGGTAAACCGGAGATCTTGTGGGCGCGTTGAAGCTCGATCGCGTCGCGCACCGTCATATCCTGCGTGATCGTGATCGGGTCGCGTAATACACCGGCTTCGTGACGCTTCACCCTCATCACGTGAGCCGCCTGCTCTTTGGGAGTCATGTTCTTGTGAACGATGCCGATACCCCCCTCTTGCGCAAGAGCAATGGCAAGCCGCGCGTCGGTCACCGTATCCATCGGCGCCGAAACGAGCGGGATGTTCAAAGAAATGTTGCGGGAGAGGCGGGTAGAAAGCTGTACGTCGCGGGGAAGAACCGCCGAGTAGGCGGGGACGAGCAGCACGTCATCGAAAGTCAGCGCTTTTTGTACCAACCGCATACTTTTCCTCAGACGCAAAGACGGAGTATACGCAAATGGGTTATGCGCCCGCCCTCGGCTGGCACTTGCCGCTAACCCGGACGACCTAGCTCAATTGCAATTGGCGGATCTTTAGACGCTTTCTAGGTAATCACTGCTCTTGCCGCGTCATGGGAATCCATCGGAAAATGTGCTCACGCTCAGGAGAACGTATGTTTATTGGTGTGAATGTGGTTCGAGTAACGGTAACGGTGGCCATCGTTCTGGCTGGATTCGTTTCCACACCGAGTGAAGCTCAATGGGCTTGGAAAGATGGCAACGGCCGTCTGGTGTATTCCGATCGCCCTCCACCGCAGGACGTCAAGCCCGCCAGTATCGTCCGCCAGCCGAACACGCAAGCGTTAGCCAATCCCGCGCCTGCGAGCGGCCCGTTGGATGACGCCAGCAAGCCCGCGGATGCCAAGGGTTCGGACGCGAAGGGCGCTTCAAATGCACCCAAGACAGTTGCCGAGCGAGAAATGGAATTTCGCAAGCGGCAGCAGGAGCGCACCGAAAACGACAAGAAAGCCAACGAGGAGCAGGCGAAAAGCGCTGCCAAGACGGCCGAGTGCGACCGTGCGCGCGGCTACATGAAATCGCTCGAAGACGGCATACGCATCACGAGAACCGATGCATCGGGAAATCGTGAGTTCCTGGACGACTCTCAACGCGCTGCGGAAGTGGACCGCACGCGCAAGATCATTCAGAGCACCTGCAGCTAACGCCTACCGCTTCGCCTTGCGCCGCAATTTCGCGCGGGCGCGGCGCCCTTCCATCGGATCAATGACCAGCGGTCGATAGATTTCGACGCGATCGCCATCCGCCAGCCGCTGATCGAGTGCGCAGCGGCGCCCCCAGATCCCAGTGTCAGCGACATCTTGCAGCTCGGGTCTGCGCGCGCGCACCTGTGCAGCTTCGATCGCATCTCGCACGGTGGACCCGAGCGGCACTCGCACGTCGCTGATATCTTCGACGCCCGGTGCGCAGTACACGACCGTCACCCGCAGCCAGTTCGTGTCCATCTCCGTACGCGCGAGTGGGATATAAAGCCGGATTGTATTGGCGGCGCGCGTGTAATCCATCGTGCCTTTTGCAGTGGCGATTGTTCAAAACAAAAAGGCGCAACACGACTACTCGATCGAGGAGCGCTACGAAGCCGGCATTGCGCTCGAAGGCTGGGAAGTCAAATCGATCCGCGCGAGTCACGTTCAATTGAACGAAGCGTACGTCGTCGTCCGCAATGGCGAGCTCTATCTGCTGAACTCGCACATCAGCCCGCTGCCGACAACATCCACGCACGTCAAAGCCGAGCCGACGCGCACTCGCAAGCTTCTGCTGCACGCCGCGGAAATACGGAAGTTGATCGGCAAGGTCGAGCGCGCCGGCTATTCACTGGTGCCGTTGAACATGCACTACAGCAAGGGCCGGGTGAAGCTTGAGGTAGGTCTCGCTAAAGGCAAGCGTCAGTTCGAGAAACGCGCTGACGAAGCGGACAAGGACTGGAAGCGGGAACAGAGTCGGCTGTTGAAGCAACGCAGCCGTTAAACGCGCAGTAGTCTTCTCAGAACGACCGCGTCGTCGCGGTTCTCGTAATAACCTCGCAACAGTTCGACCTGCATGTATCCGTGCTTGCCGTAAAACTGGCGGGCCGCGAAGTTGGTCTCGCGCGCTTCGACCCGGATCGACGCGATTCCCGCGACTCTGGCAGTGACCTCCAGCCAATCGAGCAGCGCCGAAGCCACGCCCTGCCGGCGGCGAGACGAGTGAACGGCCATCAGCAACAGATGCGCGTCTTCCTCGCGGTACTTCATGATCGCGAAGCCCGCCAGGATGCCGGGCTCACGCGCCACGATCGTGTTGGTTGCCATGTCGCGCAGGCTTCTAAGCACGCGCTGCGGCGTCCACGACCAACTTAATCCTCGCTCGATTGTGTCCCTCGACAACGACGCGATAGTTTCCGCGTCCGACAACCTTGCGAGAGTGATTTCGTAGTTGGTGATCATGCGGGTGAAGTGTCTCACCTCGGCGCTGGCTGCGCCTTCACTACGGTCAGCGCCGAAGCGACTAGCGTCGAAATGTCTGCCAGGTTCGACGGGACGATCAGCGTGTTGTTGGTCTTTGCCAGGTTGCTGAATGCGTCGACAAAACGATCTGCAACGCGCAGATTGACCGCCTCCAGGCCCCCGGGCTGACGAATCGTTTCAGCCACCATCTGAATCGCGCGTGCGGTGGCTTCGGCAACCGCGAGCACGGCACCGGCCTCACCCTGCGCAATGTTGATCTGCGCAAACTTTTCGCCTTCCGAACGAGCGATTTCGGCTTCACGCTCGCCGGTCGCGATGTTGATCTGCTCCTGCTTGCGACCCTCCGACGACGCGATCAGCGCGCGCTTCTCGCGCTCCGCCGTGATCTGCTGCTGCATCGCGTGCAGGATCGCATTCGGCGGCGTGATGTCCTTGATCTCATAGCGCAGCACCTTGACGCCCCAGTTCATCGCAGCCTCGTCGATAGCGGAAACAACGCTGTGATTGATGTACTCGCGCTCCTCAAACGTCTTGTCGAGCTCGAGCTTCCCGATCACCGAGCGCAATGTCGTCTGCGCCAACTGCGTGATCGCCAGGATGTAGTTGCTGGCACCGTAAGAAGCGCGCTGCGGGTCGGTCACCTGGAAGTACAGCACGCCGTCGACCTGCAGCTGCGTGTTGTCCTTCGTGATGCAGACCTGGCTCGGCGTATCGAGCGGGACTTCCTTCAGGCTGTGCTTGTACGCCACACGATCGATAAACGGGATGACCGGATTCAGTCCCGGTTGCAACGTGCCGTGATACTTGCCGAGGCGCTCGATAACCCACGCGCTTTGCTGTGGAACGACCTTCAGCGCGGTGATGGCGAACGTGAACGCAACGATTGCGATCACGATAAAGACCAACCACACACCACTTATCCCGAACATAGAGTTCTCCCAGTTAGGCTATTTCAGCGCGATTTGGCGGCGACGATCAAGCGGTTGGCTGCGATTTCGCGAATGACGAACTCGCCGCTCACAGGCTGATCGCCCGGCACCAGTTCGACATCCCACGTAGCGCCGCGGTAGTTGGCGCGCGCAGTGCGGTTCGGCGACCAGTTGTCGACTCGCAGCGTCTGCCCTACGTCCATGTTTTGCACGCGGTCGCTGGTCGCGCGGTCGCGCAGGCGATGTCCGAAACGCGACTGGCGCAGCCATATCGTTCCACCGAGGCTGACCGCTGCCGCGGTAGCCCACTGAGCTACGACCGGCGCGTCGAGCAGCGCCGCCACACCCGCAGCGCCGAACGCGATCGCAATGACCAGCAGATAGAACGTGCCGGTCAGCAACTCGGCAACCACCAAGCCGAAACCAATCACAAACCACCAGACATAGTTATCCATGTGCCTCAGCCCTTTCCTTAGGCGACGACAGTGTGGCAGCGCCGGCGAGCTGCTGCCAGGTCTCGACGACGGTGTCCGGATTCAACGATATCGAATCGATTCCCTGCGCCATCAGCCACTCGGCGAAGTCCGCATGATCCGATGGGCCCTGCCCGCAAATGCCGACGTATTTTCCGCGTGCCCGGCACGCCGCGATCGTCTTCTCGAGCAGCGCCTTGACCGCCGGATCGCGCTCGTCAAAACCTTCCGCTACCAGGCCCGAGTCGCGATCGATTCCGAGTGTCAGTTGCGTCAGGTCATTCGAGCCGATTGAAAACCCGTCGAAGTAATCGAGAAATTGATCCGCCAATATCGCGTTCGATGGAACTTCGCACATCATGATGACGCGCAAGGCTCCGGAGCCGTCGGGCGAGCCACCGGTTCCGCGCTTCAGCCCGTGCGCCGCCAACAATTCGATGACGCGCTTCGCCTCGCTGAGCGTGCGCACGAACGGCACCATGATTTCTACATTGGTGAGCCCCATCTCGTCACGCACTTTCTTCAGCGCGTTGGCTTCCATTCGAAAGCACTCGCGAAACGAATCGGCGATGTAGCGCGAGGCGCCGCGAAAGCCGAGCATCGGATTTTCCTCATCGGGCTCGTAGCGCGACCCGCCGATCAGCTTCTTGTACTCGTTGCTCTTGAAGTCCGACATGCGCACGATCACCGGCTTCGGCCAGAACGCAGCGGCGATCGTCGAAATGCCTTCGGCAAGTTTCATTTCGAAGAATGCGCGCGGGCTTGGGTAGCCGTGCGCGACGCTCTCGACCGCCTGCTTCAACTCCGCATCGAGGTTCGGATAGTCGAGCACGGCTTTCGGGTGCACACCGATCACGTTGTTGATGATGAACTCGAGCCGCGCGAGCCCCACGCCCTCGTTCGGCAACGACTGAAACTCGAATGCGAGCTGCGGATTGCCGATGTTCATCATGATCTTGACCGGAATCGGCGGCAGCGCGCCGCGCTTCACCGTCTCGACTTCCATCTTCAGCGCGCCGGCATAGACGTTGCCGGTATCGCCTTCGGCGCAACTGACCGTCACCACGTCGCCTTCAACCAGATCGTCGGTAGCCGTCTCGCATCCCACTACCGCCGGAATTCCCAGCTCACGCGCAATGATCGCCGCGTGGCACGTGCGTCCGCCGCGATTGGTGACGATCGCCGCCGCGCGCTTCATTACCGGCTCCCAGTTCGGGTCGGTCATGTCGGTTACCAGCACGTCGCCCGGCTGCACCTGCTCCATGTGCGCGACGTCTTTGATGATGCGCACCGGTCCGATGCCGATCTTCTGGCCGATTGCGCGGCCGGTCACCAGCACGTCACCGTTGCCCGTTAAGCGGAAGCGTTGCTGCTCTGTGTTCGATTGCGACTTCACTGTCTCTGGCCGCGCCTGCAGGATGTAGATCGCGCCGTCGCCGTCCTTGCCCCACTCGATATCCATCGGACGGCCGTAGTGCTGCTCGATGATCACCGCATAGCGTGCGAGCTCGATAACCTCTTTATCGGTCAACGAGAACGCGTGGCGCTCGCGGGCAGCAACATCGACGGTGCGCACCCGCTTGTCACCGTCGCCGTCGAATTCCATCTTGATCAGCTTCGAGCCAAGGTTGCGCCGGATGATCGGCGACTTGCCCGCCGCAAGCATCGGCTTGTGCACGTAGAACTCATCCGGGTTCACGGCGCCCTGCACCACCGTCTCGCCAAGTCCATAGCTCGACGTGATGAACACGACGTCGCGAAAGCCGGACTCGGTGTCCATCGTGAACATCACGCCGGCAGATCCGAGGTCACTCCGCACCATTCTCTGCACGCCGGCAGACAGCGCAACATCCGCGTGCGCGAATCCTTTGTGGACTCGGTAAGCGATCGCTCGATCGTTGTACAGCGAGGCGAACACATGCTTGATGCGATCCAGAACCGCGTCGATGCCGCTGACGTTGAGAAACGTTTCCTGCTGTCCAGCGAACGATGCGTCGGGCAAGTCTTCTGCCGTCGCGCTCGACCGTACAGCGAACGAGATTTCGCTTGAACCTTCAGCTGTAAGGTCTTGAAATATCGACTTTATCTCTGCTTCAAAAGCCGCGGGGAATGAAGCGCTCGCGATCCACCCGCGAATCTCCTCTCCAGCTGCCGTGAGCGCTCGAACGTCTTCGACGTTCAGCTTTGCCAGGCGCTTTGCGATGCGCTCTTTCAGGCTCCCGTGCTCCAGGAACAATCGGAACGCTTCGGCCGTCGTCGCAAAGCCATCCGGCACGCGCACGCCAGCGTCGCTCAACTGACTCAGCATCTCGCCCAGCGACGCATTCTTGCCGCCGACCGATTCAACGTCGGTCATCCTGAGCTGCGAAAAGGGAATGACGTACTTGCCGCGCTGCATGCTTTTCTCGTTGAGGAAACCGCGCGCAGTGTAATGGCGGTCCCGTTAACATCCGCCGATGTCTCAGCCCGCGCCTGCCGCTTACGATCGCACCGTCTTCTTCGTGTCTGACGGCACCGGCATCACCGCCGAAACGCTCGGCCACAGCGTGCTGACGCAATTCGAACACCTGCGCTACCGGCCGCAGCGATTGCCGTTCATTGACAGCGCAGACAAGGCGCGCGAAGCGGCGGCCCGCATCAACGACGCCGGCGCGCGCGACGGCAAGCGTCCGATCGTCTTCTCCACGCTGGTCGATCCGGCGGTCTCCGGTGCTCTTGCGCGAAGGCACCGAGGCGTTTTTCCTCGAGATGTTCGAAACGTTCGTCGAGCCTCTGGAGCGCGAGCTCGAGCTGCATTCGACGCACACCATCGGCCGCTCGCACGCGATCCGCGTGAACTCCGAGGACTACAAGAACCGCATCGAAGCGATCAACTTCACGCTCGCTCACGACGACGGCCAGTCGGCCAAAGGTCTCGCCGGGCGCGGACGTCATTCTGGTCGGAGTATCGCGCTCAGGCAAAACGCCGACGAGTCTGTACCTGGCGATGCAGTACGGTGTGAAAGCCGCCAACTATCCGCTGATACCTGAAGACTTCGAGCGCGGGCAACTGCCCAGCGCGCTGCCGCAGCACAAGGACAAAATTTTCGGACTATCGATTTCGCCCGAGCGGCTAGCGGAAGTTCGCCACGAGCGTCGGCCCAACAGCCGCTATGCAGCGTTGGAAAATTGTCGCAGCGAAGTAGAGGCGGCCGAGAGAATGATGAAGCGCGAAGGAATTCGGTGGCTCTCGTCGACCACGAAGTCGATCGAGGAGATCGCGGCGACGATCATGCAGGAAGTGCGGCTGGAGCGACGTTCCTACTGAAGTCCTCAGTGGGCATGACATCTGCACCTCTTCCCGCAGCTAAATTGCGTGAAGGCCGACGGGAGATGGCGTGAGACTTGAGTTCGGCACTGTTCGTTCTTTTCGTTGTACTGACGACGCTCGTCGGGTGCGCGTCGACGACGCGTCGCACAAAACAAGACGGTCGAAGTCGACGGACAAAGGTTCGAGCTTGGCGGTACTTACGATCCGAACAGCTACGGCTTGACGCTGATCATCAACGGCGAACCGGTTCTTCGAGGCACGTTCTCGACTTATGTGCCCTTCCTGCTGCTGAGCAGCAAATACCACGGCCAGGAAATCACGGCGCGCTGTTACTTCGGAACCATACTGAGCAGCCAAGGCGGCACCACCGGGGCGATCGCTAGCACGATTCAGGGCGCGATCGGGAAGAGCGGCGATCAGTGCGACGTGACGATTGGCCGCGCGCACGAGAGTCTGTTCTTTTAGCCGGCCGGAATGGGCGTCTCGCATCGTGCCGTCAGCTGGCAATCAAGACGGACCGATCCCGTCCCCTGCAGTCGACTTTGCGGGTTCATCGCGTTTCGCTTAAGAGCGCCTCTATACGCGCGCGGGCCTGTATGTATTCGATCTGATCAGCGCCTTCCGTAAGAAATGCGTCCAGATCGTCTCGGCCGCTGAAATCGCGGCGAACAAAATTGACAAAGGCATCTACCAGACGCGGGTCGAATTGCGTGCCCGCACACTCCTCGAGTTCGGTCATGGCAGTTGCCGGTGTCAGTGGTGTCGTGCGCCAGGGACGCCGATGCGTCATCGCGTCAAACGCATCACATACGCTAACCATTCTGGCTTCTTCACTGATTGCGGCGCCGCTGAGGCCGTTGGGGTATCCAGTACCGTCGAAACGTTCGTGATGCTGCTCAGCGATCACGCTTGCGATGTCGAGCATGCGCAACCTAGAGTTGCGAAGTAATGCCGCTCCATAACGTGTGTGGTCACGCAGGATCTTACGTTCACCGTCCGACAGGCCGCTCGGCTTTTGCAGCACGCGGGCGGGTATCGCCATCATTCCGATGTTGCAGAGCTGCGCGCCTAACGCGAGGGATTCGATTCGTGGCTCGTCCCAGCCGCTTGCGAGAGCCAGTGCGCGCGCGAGCTTTGCCAACCGAACCGTTCGGTAAAGATCGTATCCGCTCGCCAGTTCTGAGTTGATTGCCGACTCGACCAGAAGCTGAATGCGGTTCCGGACGGCTGTATGCAGCGAATGCGACTTTGCAAGCAACCTGTCATCAACGGCGCCGGTTGAAACTCCGTTGATTCGCCGAGAGTCTCTTCGTGAGCGGACAAGACGCTCAACTCGATGTATTTCCGCTTCCACTCGACCAGTTCCCGCAGGTACAGCAACGCTTTGTCGAGATGACCTGCCATCTCATACGCATCAATGCAGTTACTTAGGTAAACAGGGAGATTCGCGCCATCGGCCTTCCTTGCAAACGACAACGCGTCTTCCACTGCGGCTAGTCCAGATTCAACGGCACCCGACATCACGTCGATAAGGCCAAGCAGTCCCTTTATAGAGTGTCTCAACGTTTCTATGGGGGCGAGGTTCGCCAGGCGAGACGCTTGTTCAGCATGGGCGCGCGCGCCTGCAGCGTCGCCCGTCAACAAGTGAAGGCGCGACAAGGTTTCATGCGCACCCGCCGTCAGATTCTTGTCCAGACGGGTCTCGGGAGCTGCGGTCCAAGATTTCTCGAGTAGCCGGAAACCAAGCGCGGGCTCGTGAAGCTGGGTGGCGCAATCCGCTAGACCAATGCGCGCGAGAAACTCAATGTCCGGGAGCCCGTGAGCCTCGGCCAACTCCCGTGCTCGTTCAAAATAGCGAACCGCTGCTTCGGGCTGCCCCATCCCGACGCAAAGCGTCGCGAAGCTTCCAATAGCCCAGATTTCCCACTTTGGATCTCGCAGCTGGCGCGCGATTGCCCAGCGGGCTGCCGCAGCCCTCGTGGCTTCGGCAAACTGTCCCATGTCGCCGAGCGCGGCCGCCATGTATGCGTAAGCTCCGCAGAGGAGTGACTTCGAATCCGTTGCGGCTGCGAGCGGTAACGCAAAGGACGCCGCTTGCAGTGACTTGACCGGCTGAGACGCGTAACGGAAGCTCCCAGCAAGATGCAGTAAGGCCGCGACACTCTCTGCGGTGTGCCTGTCACTGGATATTGACGTGAGGTAACGCAGTGCCTCGTCGATATCGATATCGGCAGCGGTATCTGCCTCCTCGCGTGCCTTCAGGCGATCGCGCAACTCGGTAAAGGAAACCTCGGAGAGGTCGTCTACTTGCATTTCCAATCTCGCGTCTGTTTGCAGCGCCGCAAGATTCGAGCCCGACTCAAGCAGTGCGGCGAATAGGTTCGGCTTAGGTGGACTAAAACATCCGTCGCGGGAATAAGCTACTGGTGGACAAAGCGGTCCGTCGCAGCAGTGAGCGATTCTCTCGGACACCGGCCGCCGGCATGCTCGTGGCTGCGGGTTGGGAATTACCGGATAGCACCACCACCCCTAACAACACTCGGAGGCTCCGTGCGAACCTTGTCACCTTTACTCGTCGTCATCGCGGTTGTTGTCGTTGGATGTGCGTCGGTTCGAGTCGCTCAAAACAAGTCTAGTCGATTCCGAAGGCCAGAAGTTCGACCTCGGAGGCAGTTTCGACCCGAAGGGCAACGACCTGACGCTGACAGTCAATGGCGATCCGGTGATGCGCGGCCGCTTTCCGCCCTATACGCCGACGTTGAAGTTAAGTGCGACGTACAAGAATCAGCCTGTCACTGCCGACTGTTACTTCGGCACGATACTTGGCAGCGGTCGTGGTGGCCTTGGGAACATCGGTGCCGTAGTCGCCGGCTCCGTTCAGGGCGCAAAGGGCAAGAGTGGTGACAAGTGTGATGTCACCGTGGGCAAAGTATCTGAGGCGCTGTTCTTCTAACCAACCCTAGCAGTACGTTCGGACTCGTACCTGCGACCTATTTGGGTCCGCTCGCATTTAACACGAGCGTGCGGCCAGCCGGCCCTTCTGCAATGGTCGCCATCACGTCTTCGGTTCCTCGCTGAAACAGCAGCACTCGTCGCGATGGATCTTTTCGCTGATGGTCCGACGTGACCAGCGTAAAGCCGCGCTCACCAAGACTTCGCGTCAAGAAGTCCTGAGTCGCGGAGACCGCTGCCTCGGCCGTGGCGATGATGGTGTGTGCGCGCCGTGCCGCCATCGAGTGTTTCGACGTTCGACAGAATCTGCGATCCCGCTGGCAATGCGAGGTGTGCAGGCATGCACGCGCCGACGCGTTGGGCTGGTTGCATTGGAGTGGTCATAACCCAGACGTCGGAGCCGGTCTGCCGTCGCACGCACGCGCACCGTGACGAAGTCCGAGCCGATCTTGCGAGCAAGAATTTGATCGCCCATCAACTTGCGTTGCGACGACCTTGCCGCCTGCCTTGTCGTCCATCGCCTTGAGATAGTGACTTAAGCACTTCGGCCGGCGGACGCGGAACGGCGACATGGTCGATCACCATCGGGACGGCCGTTGACGACCATGGCGTCGCCCAGGCGCTCGACATGACTGCCTTCCGGCGGCGCCAGCTTCGGCTCCATCGCTCGGCGATTTCTGCGCGAGCGATGGGTGAGCAATACACAGCGCCGAACGCGACGACGACGATCGCCGCAACAAGACTCTCAGCATGGCGGGTCCAGCCGGTCGCACGGCACGATGTTGGGATCGTGATCGCCGAAGCGCGGACGCGGCTCGCCGAGGAGCTGGGGAAGCAGCCCCAGCGTTTGGCCCTCGAGTTTCAGCGGCAAGATCGGATACGGGCCGAGCGCAGCGGCATTGTCGATCAGGTTGCGCATGATGTTGGGATCGAAGCTGGGCATCAGGATCGGAGGCGAACTGGGCCCGGCGTTTTCGATCTTGTCGCGCACGACATCGGCGGACGCAGCGTTCCAAGCATCGATCAAGATGCCAGTCTGGCGAGTCATGCGCAGATCGACGCCCGGGTTGTTATCGCTCCAGAACCTGAAGTCGCGTGGTCCCTCGGGAAACAGGTTGATGCGAGCCGTGTACAGGTTGTCCTCCGGGAGCTTGAAGCCGTTGGCGCCGGCGAACACGGCCACTGCGCGAGATGGAACGTCGCGCGTCTCGACCTGGGCTTGGTGCGTAATGCCGTCGGCAAAGCGCGGCAGGAAATGATCGCCGCGGAAATCGGTCCACAGTGGATTGCGCATACCGAGAAAATCGCCCGCGACGTCGTTAGTCTTGACCGGCGCGTCGGATGTGCTGAACAAGCGCCGCCGCGCTTCAGCCGCCACAGTAGCCTCGTCTTTCACCGTGGCTGGGCCACGCACCGAGATTTCAAACGCGGCGTAGCGGCTGGCCTGCGACGCGTGTTGGGTCAGATCCAGATACTTGCCGAGCAAAGGCACCGCCAATAACAACGGAGTCAGCACCAAAGCAAGCACCACAAATTCAGTGGTCGATTGCCCACGCACGGACCGAGGCGCGGCGACGGATGAATGCTGAGAGCGTGGATTCATTTGATGTTTTTCCATTTGATGTTGGCCGGCGGCGTGAACACGCTCGTCGGCGCGGTGGCGTCGAAGTCAATCCGATGCGTTTCGGTGTAACTGCGTCTCTCGGGCAGAGTCGAATTCATCATCGAATCCGCCAGCGGCATCATGTGCGTCGGCAAACCCAACACCGTGGGCGGAGCGCTTTTATCGTCGAGCAGACACGCTTCCTGCACCAGCTCGCCCGCCGTCTTGCGCAGCAGGCGGCACGAGTAGCCGGCGTGACGTCCGCTTCCCGCGTCGACATAGCCGGTGGCGCGCAGCGCGGCCACCCCTTTCACCGGATCGATCGCCACCGCGCCCGGCTTGCCCGGAATCACACGCCGCGTTCCTTCGCCGCGATCGAGATTGACGTTGATGATCGTGGATGCGCTGCCGTCGAACGTCGTAATGCGCAAGATGCGCAGCGCTTTAAGCCGCAGCGTGCAGATGTCGCCTTCGTCCTGAGCGAGCCCCCAGATTTCGCTATAGCGGGTGACGGCATTCGGAACGCGCCAGCTGCGCGCGGTGAATTCGCCATCCCGATCGGGATTGCCTTCGACACGGCACGTCTTGGAGTTAACCGGCGATGGACACAGCGACTTGCACGTCGTGACTTTGGCCGCGCCTCCTGCTCCTGTCGAGCCGGATTGTTCGAAATAGATCACCGGCTCGTGCGGGCCGTCTGCATTCACATGCGGCGGCAGCGGTGTAGCCGCGTGCACGGCAGTCGTCAGCAAAAGCATCGACACGATCGCGACGCGACCCGACATGGCATACCTCTACAGTCCAAGCGCCAACCCATTTTGGCGTGTAGCCGCGTATAGCCGATCGGCCGTGGTCGGCGCAACCAGTCGAGATTGCCAATAGGGGCTGTAGAGGCTCGCGAGCTCGCGCCGGCCATCGGGTCGCGCCTCGGGCCGCGAAAAAAACACTTCTGCACGAGATAGCGATGCGATCCGGCCACCCGGTGCAGCGGCATCGAATACCGCCAGCTGTCCGGTCGGATTCACATTCGGATTGCGCCCTGCGCTGCGTGAAGTGTTTTCCGGCTTGAAGACGAAAAAGCTGATCCCGATGCGCTGGTCACGTGACGCGTCCAGATCACTCACGTCCTGCGTGTCGGAAAGACCCGTCCAGAGCACCGCGCCCATATTGCGCAGGTCTTCGCTAGCGCTCAATGCGTTCGATGTGGTGCGGGGATTGTCTTCGGTCGAGCGGCCATAGCTGCCGCTGCCGCCGTTGGCTCCGCTTAATCCGGTTTCGGAGCGCGCAGCGCCTGCAATCGAGATTTCCTCGGGATCGCACCAGCGCGGAATGCCCTTGCGGAAGCACGGCCATACCTGCCTGTGCACAGCGAGCGTGTCGGCCGCTTGCCACTCATCGAAGTTCACGAGGTCGGTACCGCCGCGCTTGCGCAGTGAGACGTTCCGCTGCACGAACGGGATGTTCGGACCGAAGTGTGTGAAGCCGCGGTTCGCAGTGAACTCGTCGCGCGAGCGCATCACCGTGTCGGCGAGCCGGCCACGCTCGTCAGCAGCGCCACCGAATTGTCCGTAAGTCCGCGTGAACCCTGCCAGGCCGACGATCGTTGTCGGCACGACTTCAACGTCGAGTGACGGGTCGGAGCGCTGCGCCACCTCGCGCGCAAGATCGGCTTGCGGCACTCCGCTCGAAAATGCCAGGTCCGTGGCCAGTTGCGACGCGCGCAGCGCGAGGATGGCGCCCGCGTGAATGTTGATGATGCCGAGCGAGTTGATGTACTCGATGATCTCGACGATGTCAGCGAGCGCCGTACCACCGGTCCATGCATCCAAATACGCGGTTCCGCTCAACACTGCCGCAATCGGAACGCCGCCGGCGATCAGATGCTGAATGACCAAGTCATCGAGCGTGGCGACGTTGTATACCCCGGCTTCGAAGTAACGCACCCACGACACCATGCTGACCGCCTGCGCGATCGCAAGCTCGTTGGCGATGATCGCGCGGTTCGTGTACGCCTCATAGTTGAGCGCACGCGCGTGCGCGATGCCGGCGCTGTAAGCGGCGGCATCGGCTGCGTTGGTGACCGTGAGTTTCTCGTCGACCACTTTCCCTGCGCTGAACATGAAGAGCAGCGAAGCGCAGCAGATCACGAGGAATACCAACCCAAGCGGGAGCACTTGGCCACGTCTGGTACGAAGGTATTTCGAAGCGCGCACCCTGCTCATCGTCATCTGAAATTCTCCGCAATAACGTATCGATGCCCTGTCGCCCTACCCCGAAGCTGAAATGCAGCAAGCAGCGCGAACAGGCACACCACCCACGCCGCCCGATCGCCCCACCACGCGTACGGTGTGCGTCCCGAACGAGGCACGATCTGCACCTCGAGCGCTCCGACTTCATTGAGCGGCAGCGAGTCGACCCATCGGCCGCGCTCATCGATCAGTCCGCTCTGGCCTGTATCTGCTGCGCGCAGCAGTGGGCGGCCGATCTCCAGAGCGCGCGTCTGTGCCATTCGCGAGTGCTGACGCTGCATTGCAGGTGAACCAGCCCAGCTATCGTTGCTCAAGTTCGCAATCCAGCCTGCTGCGGCGGCGTCTGCACGCATCCTCGATCCGAACGCGTCGTCGTAGCAGATCGCTACCGCCACGCGACCAGAGCCGAGCAGAGGCAGCGGTTGATCGTTTGCTCCGCGTGCGGTGTCGGCAAGCGGAATCCGCTGAACACTCCCGTACAACGCAGTGCCCCACGGCACGTAATCCCCAAATGGCACGAGATGGCGCTTGCGATAAATCTGCGTTCCACTGGTGCCGAGGCCAATTGCGCTGCTATACCGCTGTCCGGTGTCGGCGTCGACTTCGAATGCGCCGAGAACAACATCGATGCCACTACCTTCCGCATGCTTGCGCAGCGCGGTGAGATAACCGCCGAGCGCGTGCATGGGCAGCGGCAGCGCCGATTCCGGCAACAGCATCACGTTTGCTTGCGACGAGCGAATGAGTGATTCGTATCGCGCCAGCGTTCGCGACAGCGCACTCGGATCGAACTTCGCTGCGGGACCGATATTTCCCTGCAGCACAGCGACACGTATCGCGGTCCCGGACGCTGCGGTCCAAGGAACATGTTGCAGCGCTGCGCCGACGACGAGCAATGCGATAGCGGCGAGCACCGCGCGTCTGCGCAGATCGCGTCTTAGGGCCGCTTGCGCGATCAGCCCTCCGACTAGCACCGTAACAAAGCCCACCAACAGCACACCACCAATCGGCGCGTAGCCAGCCAGCGGACTGTCTGCCACTTGGCTGTAACCCACGCTGAACCATGGAAAAGCCACTTCACCTTGATGGCGCAGCCAGTCGAACGCGACCCACGTCGCCGGTGCGACCAGTAATAACGACGTCGCACCCGATCGCACCGAGCCCGCGATGCACGCGCCGACGATCGCCGTCGGCACGCTGAGCGCCCCAATCAACAGCGCCGGCAACAACACTGCGGCGAGCGGTGCTTCGCGCGGATCCAGCAGATTGAAAAGCCACGGCAACCCGGTCGCGAAACACGAGATCCCAAAAGCGAAGCCAAGCACGAAGCCGAATCCGGGACGGCTCGTTACGGACGCGGCTCCCAAGAAGGCTGCTATCGCAACCACTGCCAGCCCGAACAGCGATTCGTACTCGTGCGAGAAAGCGAGCACAACGCCAGCGGCGCAGCTGATCGTCAACAAGCTCAGCGTGCCCCGCCAGGCCGTATTCACGCCTCGCCGGATCGCGTGTTGATCAAGCGCAGCGACGTGTGTGGTTGGTGCGATCGAATTGACAGGCGTCGAACTCATGGCGTGCCCACTTTCGATGTTCGAAAGGGTTAACCGCAAATGCGACGAATGATTCGTTGCTATGCGCGCTTCGCCAACCCCCGTTGACCGTGACGGATTGATTTGTCCATCGGCCGGCCGAGATGGCTATTCCACTCCATCGCGCACGCGTGACTGCGATCTCCCTCCTTCGCGGTTCCCAGCGATTGTCATCAACGTCGCTTGATTCGTCTAATGCGTTCCGGCGGCAAGTACGGCCGCGCACTAACCGATCGGAGGAACACCATGCAATTCATCAATCGTTTGAAGACAGCCGCTGCGAATGGCAAGAAGCGCGCCAAACAACGCGGTCAGGGCATGACCGAGTACATCATCATCGTTGCGTTGATTGCAGTGGCGGCGATCGCCGTCTATCAATTCTTTGGCAACACGGTGCGGAATCAAACCGCAGCGATTGCCAACGAGATCGCCGGTAATGACGGCACCGCTGCGCGTACGGCCGCATCGACCGCTGCGACAAGCGCAGCGACCGAGGCGAACACCAAGCGCAATCTGGAGAACTACACCGGTAACGCAGCCAAGTAAGCGACACGCTCTTACGCTGCTATGCCAATTCGATCGCCGTCAGCAAAACGCGCGTGCGCGTCGCTGTCACTCTCCTCGGCGCCGTGTCACGCGCGGCTGCGGTTTGATCGGCATCTCTTGCAGTGTGGGCAGTCGATGACGGAGTACTTGGTCGCCCTTGCCGTGCTGGCCGCGATGCTGGCGAGCGCAGGCCTCGGTGACCCATCAGTACTGCAGTTGTTTCTTGATTCTGTCCGGACAGGCTGGGCTCGCTTGCTGTCAGCGCTCGCACTTCCCGTCTGATCCGACGCAAATTTATTGGAGACGCCATGAGATTGAAAATCAACAAGACCTGGATCGTGTTGGGCGTCGCGCTCGTGGTCGGCGGCGGCGCCGCCTTCATGGCAAACAGCTACCTACGCGCCCAGGTCGAGGAGATCGAATCGCGTGGCAAGGGCGAGAGCGTCAAGCTGGTCGTCGCCAAGAAGGACATGCCGAAGGGCGCCTCTCTCAGCGTTGATTCGCTCGCGGTCCGGAACGTGCCTCGCGAGTGGGCGCACTCCAACGCTGTCACGCCGGAGCAATTCGATCGCATCGACCGCGGCGCGCTGGCGTATCCCGCCAAGCGCGGCGAGCCATTGTTGTGGTCTCAGCTTGAAGGCGACAAAGTGCCGACGTTTTCGGCGCGTGTCGCGGCCGGCCGGCGCGCAGTAACAGTGCCGGTCGATGAAATCAGCTCGATCTCAGGCTTGGTCGAACCCGGCGATCGCATCGACATCATGGTCACGGTTCGGCGCGACAACCGTCAACTCGCGTTCGTGCTGATGCAGAGCGTGCCCGTGCTCGCAACCGGCACGAAGGTCGAGCAAGGGTCGGATGGCCGCGACGGCTCGCGGCGCACGTTCACCACGATCACGCTCGACGTCAACGCCGAGCAGGCACGCCAGGTCATTGCTGCTCGCGAGATCGGCAAGATCACCGCCCTGCTGCGCGCGCCGGGCGATCGCGGTGCGGTGTCCGGTTCTCGCGATGACGCCGCAGCCCTGCTCGGCCTCGCATCGCCGGCCCCCTTTGTCGCACGGCGCGGTGTGCAAATCATCTACGGCGGCATGGCGCGCTCGCAAGCGATTGCGCCGCTGCCCGGTGCATCCGATGCGCGGCCCGCGGCTGCAAGCGCCGGCGCACCGCCGAACGGTGCACCAGCTAAGGCAGCGGCGACCGATAGCCCGGTAGTGGCGGCAAGCAGTCACTGATCGCGCAAGACCAGCGATGGGCTCGCACATGACAACGCTCGACAACAACGCTTCGAACGAACGCTCAGAGCGCGGGGGATACAAGTGCGTACATACACGGCCGCTGTTGTAAACGTTGTCATTGTCGGGATGTTGATCGGCGCATTGGGCGCCGGTGCACAGACGCCGCGCGGCAAGACCGCAGCAGCAGCGCCTGCTGACGCGGATGAAGTGCCCGCGGAGCTGGAACTGTTCGTCGGCGAGACGCGAGTTCTCCCAAGCCCGAACGTAGCGCGCATCGCCGTGGGCAACGGCCGTCTGCTTTCAGCATCGGTGGTCGACGAGCGCGACATTCTGCTGATCGCGAACGACGCTGGCGCTACGACGATGCACGTCTGGGCGCGCGACGGCCGCGCCCGGCGCTACAACCTGCAGGTGCGGCCAGCCGACATGTCACGCACCACACGCGAGATCTTGGAGTTCTTGTCGGGCAGCAGCAACGTGAAAGCGCGTGCCGTGGGTGATCGCGTCCTGGTCGAAGGCCAGAACCTCACCGATGAACAATTGTTTCGGATCGACGAGCTCGCCAAACGCTATCCGCAGATCGTCAACTTCACGACCCGCGTCGGCTGGGAGCGAATGATCCTGATGGACGTCAAGGTCGTCGAGTTCAAGAAGGACAAACTACGTGAGCTTGGCGTGCGTTGGGACACGAGCGCGCCGGGATTCAACGCGGGTGTCGCCGGCGACATCATTCGCGGTGGATTCGTCGTCAACCCGCCGACTGGCACGGGCGGAATCCAGGGCATCGAAACACTGCCACGCCCGATCGACCCATTTCGCTGGTACTTCGGCATCGTGTCTGCGATTTCGTCGCGCCTGAACCTCCTCGAGCGCGAGGGCGATGCAATCGTGCTCGCTACACCGCAACTGACGGCACGCAGCGGCAGCTCGGCGAAGTTCCAGGCGGGCGGTGAGATCCCCTACTCGGTCGTGAACCAGAACGGGTTCGTCACCGTGCAGTTCAAGAACTTCGGAATCATCTTGGAGGTAAAGCCGCGCGCCGATAGCACCGGTGCGATTCGCTCGGAAATCCTGGCCGAAGTCAGCGAGCCCGACCCAAGCGTGTCGTCGCTGCAAGGAGTGCCTGGCCTACGCACTCGCCGCACGCAGACCGAATTCAACGTGCGCGCAGGCGAGACGATGGTGCTGTCGGGGCTACTTGATCGACGCAAAGGCGTGGCTTACGAGCGAGTGCCGGGACTGGGGCGGATTCCGATCCTTGGTCACCTGTTTCAGTCGAAGCGTTTCGCAGATGGTGAAAGTGAACTGGTCATCTTCGTGACGCCGGCGATCGTAACGGCGCAAGACTCACCGCTTAACGCACCGGCCGGTGCCGTCAACGACAAGGTACAGAAATACATCGCGCCACCCGAGCCCAGTGGTGAAGCGCCCACTTCGAGCGTCCCCAGAGACGACCAGAAGGTCTCCGAGGCAGCAGCACGCGCAGGAGCGGTGCTGCGGTGATGGTCGTTCAGGTCACCGATGGTGGCGGTGCCAAACGCGCGATGCGCATCGAGTCGGCCGAAGCCGTGATCGGTCGCGCCAGTTCGTGCGACGTTCGCCTCGAAAGCTGGCGCGTCGGCCGCACGCATGCGCGGCTGACGCGTACACGCGGCGGCATCCTGATCGAAGACCTGGGCCACATGACGGGCACATGGATCAATGGCGCTCGCATCGTCCAGCACGGCCCGCTGACGGCAGGCGATGAGATCGGCATCGGCGGCTTCAAGCTGCGTGTCGCCGAGCCTTCTGCCAATCGCAATGGCGACGCATCCAACGGCGCCGCGACCAAGCCACTCGCAAACGGAACCCCCTTGCTGAAGCTTGCTGCCGCACCGCCTGTGCAAGCTCGCGCCGCGGCAGCGGTACGTTCCGCTCCGCACGAACGCATTGTGTGGCGGCGGAAGCTTCACGAGAAGCTGCTCGACACGATCGACTTGCGGCGGCGCGACTTCACTCACATGTCCGACGACGAAATTCGCGCCGAAACGGCAATTGTGATTCGCGAGTTAATGGGCCGCGAGTCGGAGTTGCCGCAGGGCATCGATCGCGCCGCGTTGATGCATGAAGTGCTGAACGAGGCCGTTGGACTTGGGCCCCTCGAAGACCTGCTCGCCGACGAAAGTGTTTCCGAGATCATGGTCAATCGCTTCGACGAGGTGTACGTCGAACGCCTCGGTCGCCTTGTGCAGCACGGTACATCGTTTTCGAGCGATCGCGCCGTAATGGGCGTCATCGAGCGCATCGTCGCTCCGCTCGGACGACGCATCGATGAGTCATCGCCGCTAGTCGACGCACGGCTCAAAGACGGCTCACGCGTCAACGCGATCATCCCACCACTCGCGCTCAAGGGACCGACGCTGACGATTCGCAAGTTCGCAAGAAAGCGACTCGAGGCAGAGCATCTGATCGGCTACGGCTCGCTGTCGGCTTCGATGGCAACGTTTTTAAAAGTCTGTGTCGAGCAGCGAAAGAACGTGGTCGTGTCCGGCGGCACCGGCTCAGGCAAAACGACATTCCTCAACGTGCTGTCGAATTTCATTCCGGATGGCGAGCGCATCGTCACGATCGAAGACGCCGCCGAGCTCAAGCTCAACCATTCGCACTTGGTTTCGCTCGAAGCGCGTCCGTCAAACGTCGAAGGACGCGGCCAGGTCAGCATTCGTGACCTCGTGCGTAACGCTTTGCGCATGCGTCCTGATCGGATCGTCGTCGGCGAGTGCCGCGGCGGCGAGGCGCTCGACATGCTGCAGGCGATGAACACCGGTCACGAAGGCTCGCTTACGACGCTGCATGCGAACACCCCGCGCGACGCTCTGTCGAGGCTGGAAACGCTGGTGCTGATGGCCGGCATGGATCTTCCGCTGCCCGCGATTCGCGATCAGATCGCATCAGCCGTCGACATCCTGGTGCAGCAGACGCGCTTTGCGTGTGGCTCACGCAAGATCACCAACATCACGGAAGTCACCGGAATGGAAAATGGTCGCCTGCAGATGCAGGAGATCTTTCGCTTCCATAACACCGGCTACGGCGCTGACGGCAAGGTGCGCGGCGCTTTTGTGGGCTGCGAGCAGGTTCCGACGTTCTATGAAGCGTTGCGCGCGCAAGGGGTCGCACTCGATCTGGAGATCTTCCGTGCGACCTAATCCACAAACTTCGGAGCAACGATCCGATGATTGACGCCCCAATCGTCTTCTCGGTGGTCCTCGCACTCGCGGTGATGCTGCTGGTGTGGTCTGGCGCCGAAATCGGCGCCGCCGGTCTCGCGAATTATCGGCAGTCGTTCACCGAGCGCGCACGTTTCAACCTGCGTGAGCTGTTTCTGTTCATGGATCCAGCCCGTCTGTATGCACTGAACGTCGGCGTGATGCTGCTGGTGGGCGCGGTGGCTTGGCTTGTCACCAAGAGTGCCGTCGTTGGCGTCCCGCTCGCTCTCGTGGCCGGGTTTGTGCCGTGGTGGGCTTTCCGCTGGATGCGCGCTCGCCGGCTGTTGAAGATCGAAGACCAGCTGCCGGATGCGCTGCTGATATTGGCTGGAGGCCTGAAGGCCGGCGTCAGCTTGACGTCAGCCATCTCGCAGCTGGTGCGCGAAGCCAAGCCGCCAATCTCGCAGGAGTTCGACCTGATGCTGCGCGAGCAGCGGCTCGGTGTCGCACTCGATGAAGCACTTGAAAATCTGAACCGCAGGGTGCCGACACAATCGGTGACGCTGGTCGTATCTGCGATGCGCATCGCCAGTCACACCGGCGGCGGTCTGGCCGAGACGCTCGAACGTGCATCGCACACGGTACGCAACAAGCTGGCCGATGGAAGGCAAGATCCGCGCGCTCACTGCGCAGGGAAATCTGCAGGCCTGGATCGTCGGCGCATTGCCGCTTTGTCTGATGTTTGTGCTGGCGAAGATGGAACCTGAAGCGATGAGCCTGTTGTGGACTACGCGGATGGGCTTCGCTGCAATCATCGTGATTGCACTGCTCGAATTCTTCGGCGTCTTGCTGATCCGCAAGATCGTCAACATCGACGTGTAGGTGGCGGGATGCAGAGCCTTAGCGGAGCACTCAATCCGACGGTAGTCAGTGTCGCGTTCGGGGCCGGCATCGGGCTTTCCACGATGCTCATCTCGTGGGTGATCGGACGTGCGGCCGCGGACGTGCCTGAGGAGGATCGCACTTACCTTGACCGGCCGCCGATCGGATTCCGCCTGGTGTGGTGGCCGATTCAATGGATTGCCTACTACCTGGGGCGGCTGATTCCACCATCGCGTCGGCAGGCAGCGCTGATCAAACTTCGCAAGGCAGGCCTCGACTACACCCTATCGCCGGAGCAGTACATCGCAGGCCGCCTGGTTGCCGCATTGCTTGCTGCAGCGCTTGCTACCTGGCTGGCCGACAGCTTCTTTCAGCCACCTAAATGGTACGCAGCGAGCGCGGCGGCATTCGCCTATCTGTATCCAGCCATCTGGCTGAAGGATCGCATCGACGCGCGCAAACGGTTGCTGCTGAAGCAGCTGCCGTTCTATCTCGACATCATCACGCTGTGCGTCGAAGCGGGTTTGAACCTGACCGGCGCGTTCGAACAAGCGATGCGGCGTGGCCCAGTCGGCCCGTTACGCGAAGAAGTCGCCCGCATCCTGCGTGACGTGCGCGCCGGCAAGTCACGCACCGATGCGCTGCGCACGTTTGCCGAACGCATGAACGAGCCTGCGGTCGGCAGCCTGGTGAGCGCCTTGATCCAGGCCGAAAGCATGGGCATGAATCTGGGGCCCATCCTGCGCGCGCAGGCCGAGCAGCGCCGCACGGAACGCTTTACGCGCGCCGAGAAGCTTGCGATGGAAGCACCGGTGAAGATGCTCTTCCCGCTGATCGCATTCATCTTTCCGTGCACGTTCGTCGTGATCGCGTTTCCCATCGTGATGAAGTTTCTGGCGTCAGGACTATGAAAGGGACCTTGATGGCCCGCGTACTGCACGTTCGTATTGCAGGCGGCTTCTTGCAACGCGCGCGCGGTCTGCTGCTGCGTCCGCCGCTCGCCGCCAACGAAGCGCTTCTCCTTCCCGGCTGCGCATCGGTTCACACGTTTGGAATGCGATACACGATCGACGTGGTGTTTCTCGATCCATTAGGGCGCGTACTGCGTGTCGCGCGCTCGCTACGACCGTGGCGCGTGGCGTCTCATCCCGGCGCTGCTGCAGTACTCGAGCTGTCGGCAGGCGGCGCTGCAGCCCATCAGCTGTATCCCGGTGCTGTGCTTGATGCAGCACTGAGCGGAATCGAAGCGTGACATGACCGCGTACGCCTTGCGTCAGAGAAAAGCCAGTGGCGCCACGATCGTCGAGTTCATCGTCGTCATCCCAACGCTGCTGATGATGATCATGGCCGTGCTGCAGGCGGCGTTCGCGTTTCACGCAAAGAGCCAGGTTAATCACGCCACCGCCGCAGCCGCGCGCGCCGGCAGCTTCAGCAACGCTTCGATGAATTCGATGACGGCGGCATTCGCACGCGGCATGGTCGGCTATTACGGCGGCGGCACGTCACTTGGGCAGCTGACTCAGGCGCAGGGCCGGGCCGCGGCCGATCTCGCCGCAGCCAACGTGCGAATCGAAGTGTTGTCGCCCACTGTCGAGAGTTTTAACGACTACAACAGCCCCGCACTGCAGGCGCAGTTGAACACCGGCAACGCGCGCGTTATTCCGAACGACAACCTCGGCTTCATACGTTGCCCCCGCGACGTGCCCGGATGCAACAGCGATCCCAACACGAACAGCTCGGGACAAACGCTGGCCGATGCCAATCTGCTGAAAATCCGGGTGACCTACGGCATCCCGCAAGAAAAGCAGATGCCAATGGTTGGCCGCTTCTACACGTGGGCGTTGGCGCGTATGAATCCGAACGACACCGACGCCTTTCGTAGCTCGCTGGTGCAACGCGGCCGCATTCCACTGGTGGCGCACACAACGGTGCGCATGATGAGCCCGCCGATTGAAGGCGGTAATGGCTCCAATCCTGGTCCCGGCAATAACGGGAATCCAGTCGATCCCGGCAACCCACCGCCGGGCGAACCGTTGCCGACATGTCCTTGGTGGGACCCGAGCTGCGCCAGTTGTCCGGATGGCCACAACTCGCCGGGTTGCCGACCGGAGACGTGCGGGCCGGCCGCCTAAATTTTGATGGAGGAATGTATGTCGTCATCAAGCCGTGATGCGTCGTGGACGACAGCCGTGACTGACGCTATGTGGTGGCTGCGTCCGGTGGTATGGGCAGCACTTTTCGTGGCGCTCTGGGTAGCAGTCATAGCGCCGGCGTACGCGGACCCCTTTCCCTTCCCGCCACCAAACACTGGCTGCCCACCAAACACGTCATGCATTCCGGGAGGTCCGCCTGGAGGCGGCAATCCCGGGCAATGCACTCCAAACCCCAACGGCGACCCGGGCTGCAACGGCGCCGGTAACCCGGTCGACATCATCACTGGTAACAAGTATCAGCACGAGATCGATCTCGCGCCACTGCCCGGTGAATTGAGTCTGCACTTTTCCCGGCACTACAACAGCAACAGCACGCATCGCGGTCTGACTGGAATCGGTTGGCGCAGCAGCTTCGAAGTCGTGCTGGTCGATCTGGGCAGCGCAGTGCAGATCATCGACGCCGATGGCCGCCGCCTGACCTTTGATCGTCACAGCAATCAGCCGAGCCTTTGCGTGGGAGCTCGGCCCGAAGACGGACGCGTGATCGTCGACGAAGGCGCCAGGGAGTCAACTGACCGCAAAGCATCTAGTGCAGCAACGAAGACGCGCGGACCCACCTACCGCTGGCAACGGCTCGACGGCAGCGAGTATGTCTTCAGCGGCGGGAGTGGCGACGGCCATCCGCTGCAATCGATCCGCGCCGCCAGCGGCGCAACGATGACACTCACCTATCTCGGTGGCGCACTCGACAACGTGCGTGACGCTCAAGGCCGCATGCTCCGTTTCATCTACGCGCGCCCGGTAGCGGCCGGCAGCACGCGCCATCGAATGCTCGCGCTCTCCGCCATTGATACGCCGGTTGGCCGCGTCACCTACCGACACGATGAGTTCGGCCGACTGCAGGCCGCGATTCAGCCGAATGGTCTGGTACATCGATATCACTACGAACCTGAGCGCCAAGGTGCATCTCACAACACCTGGGCACTGACAGGTATCAGCGTCGAGTGGGTTCAGGACGGCAAGATAAGCACGGAGCGGCTGGCGACCTACGTATACGACGCGCAAGGGCGCGCCGTACGTACACAGCATGCTGGCGCCGACGATCTCACGCTCGCCTACGGCCCAAAGGCAGCGACCACAATCACCACCGCGGCCGGTGCTCGCACCGTGTATCGCCACGCACTGGTCGCAGGTCAATGGAAAACCGTCGAAGCGATCGGGCCGGGGTGTGGCACTTGTCCGCCGTCCAACGTGCGCTACCGCTATCGAATCGATGGGCCACAGGCGGGCCAGCTTGAAGCGACCCTGCGCCTGGACGAACAAGGCAAGCCGCTTCAACAAGAACGCGTGACGTTCGACGCTTGGGGTCGCCCAACGCGTGTCGAACGAATTAGCTACATCAGCGACAAGGCATCGAAGCAACCGCAGAAGCCAGAGCTAGTGCTGCGCGCGCGGTACGAAGCGATGCCGCAGAACCTGCAAAGCGCCGAATTGAGCGCGGCGCGATACGCGGCCTTATGGCGACCGACGCTGGTTGCGCGTCCGAGCGTGGTGACGGGGCGAGAGCACACCGTCGCGTTCACATACAACGCACATCTGCAGCCGGTGACGAAGACTGAAACCGGTGCGAGCCCGCTTGATGGCGCTGGCAATCTCGTTCCGACCGGTCTGACGCGGACAACGTCGTATCGCTATGCGCCGATAGCGGGAGTAAGTCGGTTGACGGCTATCGATG
This sequence comes from uncultured beta proteobacterium, assembly GCA_963807155.1. GTDB lineage: Bacteria > Pseudomonadota > Gammaproteobacteria > Burkholderiales > Burkholderiaceae_F > JACCZX01. The sequence continues at coordinate 5,607 of CAWEAZ010000031.1, read as the reverse complement.
GCCCGTTGCCCGGGCGCGCTGATACCAAGACGTTTCACTACGACGAACAGGGCCGACTGCGCTTAGTGCAGCATCCGATCCCGGATCTGCAGGAACGCTTTGCGTACGACGAGGCTGGCCGCATCATTTGGCACACGCCGGTCGATGCAATCGAGACACGCACCACTTATCCCGCTGCCGTCGACTCGCTTGCCAACAAGCATTGGCTTCCTGCATCCATTAGCCGCGAGCAGAACGCAACTCATCGTATCGATACAACGTGCGCGGTTGGCTTGTCCGATGGGCTGACGGACCACAGAAAGTGATTGAACTGGCGTACGACAGCCACGGTCGCGTGATTGAGGCAAAAGATGCCGAAGGCTGGCGCGTTGCAATCAACAAAGATGAGGCGAAGCAACTCGAGGCCACGCTCTGGTACGCACCGGGAAGCAACGACCCGCTGCGTGGCTGGTATCGCTGGTTTGATGGGTCGGGCCGCACAACGCGCACCCTGACGCCCGATGGACGCATCGACGATTTTTCATACGACGCGAAAGGGCGCATCAGCGAACATATTGACGGCGACGACGTAGCGCACTTCTATCGGCAATCGCGCGATGGGCAACGCCACGCCCGGATCGATTGGGCACCTGACGATCAACTGCGGTTCAACGTCCGGCAGGCGGACGCAAACCAGACGCTAGTTGGTAGTAGCCCAGGTCCGGCAAAGCACACGAGTAACGCGGGTGCACCGCAGTCATTGCGCGATGACTTCGGCCGCGTGGTTCGGGTCAACTTGCCCGACCATGGAGCCCGTACCGCTCGCTACGACACTGCCGACAGGTTTGAACAGATTCGTTTCGTCGATGGCGCCACAGTAATGTACGAGCACGACGCCGCGGGTCGGCTGAAAACGAAACTTGTTCGCGAGCCCGACGGCACTGCATCTCAGCACGTTCAGCTTCGCTATCACGGCGCATATCTGGTTGAAGTTACCGACGACGTCCAAAACACGGCGTATCGCTACGACAGTGCCGGGCGCCGAACCGAAACGCGAATCACCCTTCTCGCTCAGCCGCAACACACGTACACAATTGGCGCCGTATTCGATGCCAACGGCGAGCCGCTCTCACAGCGCCTGGCCGACGGCCGCTCATTACTGATTCAGCGCGACCCAGGCACCGGTCGAGCGCAATCGATTCGCCTTGAACAAGGCGGGCTGCGGCAAGACAAGACACTGATCTCGGGAATTGAATCGCACGCTTTGAATGGAGTCACCCGATTCGTACATGGAAATGGCCTCGCAACTACTCGCACTCACGACGTTGCGGGGCGACTCAGGGCGCTAACGGTTGATGGGATCGTCGATCTAACCTACGAGTACGGGGCCGGACCGAGAATTCGGGCAATTAAGGAAGGCAACACCGAGTCTGGCCGACCGCCTGCCCGCACGGCACTGAATTACGACGGGTTTGGAGCGCTAAAGCCAGCGGCGATTGCAAGACCCACGACTGCCGCCGCGATCCCGTCATCGCAACCAAAGGAAGATCGCTACGGCTTTATCCGTACCAGCTTGTCTCTACCAACACCGAGTGCCACGACCTCTCAGCGCGACACGCGCGGCCGCCTGGCCTCTGACACGCGCTTTAAGTATCGATATGACGCGCTCGACCGTTTGATCGCCGTACAGGAACTTGCCGGCGGTCATGTGATCGCTCGTTACGAGTACAACGCTTTCGGAGAGCGAGCGAGTAAGACCGTCTTTACTGGCGGCGGCAACGCTGCAACCAATTATTTTCTCTATCACCGCCAGCGCCTGGTGGCAGAGATCGATGCAGCTGGTGCGGTCGAACGCCAGTATTTCTACCTCAATGGCAGTCCGGTGGTGGCGATTGATCATGAGCGGCTGCTCGCAATTCACACCGATCACCGGGGCGCGCCGCTGGCGATGACCGATGAGCAGCGGCGCGTCGTTTGGAAGGCCGACTATCGCGACGCCTGGGGACAGGTGCAAACCATTGAGGCCAGCCCGACAACGGCTCCGGTGTGGAAACATCAACTACATCGGAGTAGCTTTGGACGCTTCGGACAACTTAACCAACCAGCCGCTCAGTTGCAATTGCGGTTACCAGGTCAGTACGAAGATTCCGAGACGGGGCTGCATTACAACTTGCACCGCTACTACGACCCTCGCGCGAAAACCGCACTGGAGATCCGACAAACATCGCACTTGGGCTTGTCGGCCAGCCATGGACAAGGGCGCTATCTCACCCCCGATCCTTTGGGATACCCGGATGGGCCGAATACGTATTTGTATTCCAATGGCGATCCCATCAACAGCGTCGATCCTCTGGGTCTCTATAAGATTGACGTGCACTACTACATGACTTTTTTTCTGGCACGACTAGCTGGTATCGGACACGAAGAAGCACTTACGATCGCGCTGGCGGCATACTATGTCGACGATAACCCCGACACGACTCCAGCACCGCCTGCGAACGGCTCGCAGATCACTCGCTTGCGCCTCTATCACTTTACTCAAGTCGGCTTCGACCCTCCACGACTCCCTAATGAAAGCAACGCTGCATATCAAATGAGAAGAGCACAGAACCCGTGGAACAGTCAACTGGGCAATCTGATGGGAGCAGTCTCAGCGGCGCCAACTCCCTGCGCTCGAGCCCAGTTCTTCGGAGAGTTCTTGCACACTTACCAGGATACTTTCTCGCACCGCGATCAAAACAACAATCCGATAGGAGTCAACGGCGGTTTCGGTCACGCGGATTGGGGTGAACACCCAGACTTTACGTACAACCAAACCGTCGGTTTTTTCACCCTGTTCCCTCTTGCGCGAGGGAATTGGTCGCTGAACGAAGCTCGAACGTTAAGCATGGAGCAGAGTGTGCTTCAGTTGTTACTAGGATATTCCGACCGGCGTCCATTTATTCACCCCGTCACAGGCGTACCGCTAATTAATCCCGATACCGGAATAGCTCTAACGCAAGCGGATCTTTTTGGTAATGGGACAGCAAGCGGTAACGGCTGGATGCAGCAATGGAATCGCATGCAAAACATGGGCGACAAAATTTTCTTCTTAGATGAGAAACTCACCTCTCTAGGGTTAGGTGGCCTTTCTCTGTACAGTCTCAGCGAAGCGGCAGAGAATCGGCGCAGATACTTGTGTGGGTTATCTCAAACGCGGTACCCAGGAACAATTCTTCCGAGCCAATGCCCGTAGAGCATTCGGATGTGCGTTGCCGATAGCGCGATGGAGTGCAGGATTGCTGAGATTGGGTAAAGGGCATGCGCGAAGTCAACCGTTGCCGATGAGGCCTCTCGCTGCGTGGATGTTTGTTCTTAATGCGTTTCAAATGGTGATTGCCTCCGTTCTCGCCACCAGCACTGGTTTTGCCGATGTTCCTTTTTATCGGTTCACCATTCCACATCTAGTGATCGTTGGCTTAACATTACTTGTCCTCGGTGTCGCCGCCTTCACGCGTTTGTCCAGCTTATTCATGCTAGTGACAATGACTGTCGCACTCTCAGTGACACTGATAACAGCCGTCTACGTCGCCGCGCAGTGGCCTGGCGGTAACGACGGCCCTGGCATCACTTGGTTTTATCTTATCGGCGGGCTGTGCATGATTAATGTCGCCGCGTCAATTGTCTTTGGTGTTTCCGCATTGCGCGATCAGCTGCACTCGCTTAACTGAGCAGTCAGTAACAGTTGGATAAATAGAGTTATCGGTGCCGAACCACCTCCGCCCGATACTGCTCCACATCAATCTCATGCTTGCGGATCAACTCAAACAACGCCCTTCTATTCTTCTGCGTAATCCGCGCCGCCTTGGCAATGTTTCCCTGACACGCCTGCAGTAGCTGCTCCAAAAACGTCCGCTCGAAGCTCACGATCATCTGCGTCTTGGTCTGTTGCAGTGACGACTCGATCAGACTGTTTTGTTGCTTGTGTTCGGCGAAGAGGTCGTGCACACCGAGTACGTCGGACGGGGTGGACTGCAAAGCCTGCGTGATCACATCCGAGAGCTCGCGTGCGTTGCTGCTCCATTGGTGGGTCAGGAGATACCGTGCGGCGGCGGGCGTCAGGGCAGGAACTCGTCGGCCCAACTCGCTGCAGCGCTGAGCGAGGAACAGGCGCACCAGCGGAAGCAGGTCGTCGCGCCGCTCGCGTAGCGGCGGCAAGCGGACACGCAACGCCGACAATCGATCGATCAGCTGCGCTAGCGATGAGCCCGGAGCGTAGGCATCCGCCGTGCAGTCGGCTGCGGTCGCCAACACGCGAACCCGCCCTCCTCCCACCGAAGGGCTTTGCGATTGCACTAGCCTTAACAACAGGGACTGCGCACGCTCTGACAGCAACTCTAGATCGTGCACGACCAAAATGGTGCCGCATGCCGCCAACGCCGCCGCATGTGTGGCATCTGCTGACCTTTCGAGCAGCGTTGAAAGCAGCTCTTCGCCCTCTACGCCGGCGCAGCTTTTCGGATCCAGCTCGATCGGCGTGGCACCCCCGGTTAGCCGCACGATCTGGCGCACGAAGGCGCGGCGCCCGGTGCCGCGCTCGCCGCATACCAGCACGTCGCCCGCTTGCCCGGCCAGCGCCGGCAGGCGCGCCAACTGTGCATTGAAGCGTGGGCTGAGGCTGCACAGCAGTGGCTCTTCGCATCCGAGCCAGCGCGAAACGGGGTGCTCGAGGCCCGATGTGAGCAACCCCAGAGCACGCTCAACCCTCGCGCGCAACTCAACTTTCGACAACGGCAGTCGCACGAAATCCGCCACGCCGAGTTTGAGCAGCGCGTTGAGCGCACGCTCGTCATCGAACTCGCCCACGACGATCACCGTACGATTGAGATCCCGGCCGCGGCACTGTGCGACCAGCAAGGTCAGCGAGTGCAAGTCTGTTGACCCCCAGCAGATGACGAGAATGTCGGCGGCTGCGCTAGCGGTTTCGTGCGCGGCAACGTTTCGGCACTCAACACCCGCAACGGAGTTCAACACCGCGGTCACTTCCGCGACCACGGCTGAATCGCTGCCGCGCTGAGCAATCACGCACCGAAACGCGCTCATGATCCATGCCTCCTGTTGCTACGCTGACTCCGACTTCATCGGTCGCTGCCGCTGATCAGTGCAATCACACCGTTCAACTGCATAGTCCTCGCACTTATGCGTGATGCAAATCGTTCAATGGGTCAGACATCCTCGTCCGATCGGACGAGAAGAAACTTCACCGCGGGTGCGCAGGTTCGACCCACCACTGGCAGAATCCCCTGAGGATTCAACACCATGAACACCATGACACGCGTACTCATAATCGACGACCACCCGCTAGTCGCACGCGCGACAGCGAACGAGGTGCGCATGGTCAAGCGCGACACCGAAACGCGGCTTGCGCATTCCATAGAGGAGGCGGAAGCCGTAATCGCTGAGTGGGAAGCGCCCGACACGATCCTGCTCGACCTGCGCCTTCCCGACACCGATGGGCTATCAGGCCTGGTCCATCTGCACAAGCTCGCGCCTAAAGCGACGATTGCGATCATCAGCGCCGAGGATGATCCGCACGTGATGCGCGACGCTTTCGCGCAAGGCGCGCGCGGCTACCTGACGAAGGGCCGC
>CAWEAZ010000030.1:0-10585 GCA_963807155.1 uncultured beta proteobacterium | reverse complement strand
GAAGCGAATCATCGGGCCGACTGACCTGAGCGCTTTACCTTTCACGACACAGGTGGTTTGCTGCAACACTTGGCAAGGTGCTTTCCCTAGCAGACTATGTAGGTCTTTCTCCGCTACCGTAAGGACTTTAACTGAGAGGCCTGACGCAGCACGGAGCTGAGCGCAATCGAAATGAACGAAAACAACCAAGCTACGGAATCGGCCCGCGAGCCGGTACTGAACCCGGTGGACCGCGTATCGGAAATGCTGTTCGGTCTGTTCATGGCGCTGACCTTCGTTGGCGCGGTGTCGGTAACAGAGTCGGGAAGGAAGTGCAGGCGCTGCTCGCTGCTGCGCTGGGCTGCAACCTTGCGTGGGGTCTGGTCGACGCAGTGATGTACCTGGTTCGCACGATCACCGATCGGGGCAAGTTCGCTGACGCTGGTGCGCTCGGTACAAGCGCCACCGACGCGGAAACAGGGCGAGCGCTGATCAAGGATTCTCTGTCAAAGCCGCTCGCCGGCCTGATGACCGATGCGGAGGTCGAGGCAATTCGTCAGCGGATCGTCGCGCTGCCGTCCCCGCCGCAGCGGCCGAAGCTGAAATCGGAGGATCTGCTTGCCGCGCTTGCCGTGTTCCTGCTCGTCGTCGCTGCGACCTTTCCTGTCGCCATACCTTTTCTGATCATCGACGACATTGGATTGGCCAAGCCCTATCCCGCGCAATCGCGCTGGCGATGCTGTTCTTCGGTGGCCTCGCGCTGGGTCGATACGCGGGATACGGCAGCTGGAAAACCGGACTGATGATGGCAGGACTGGGCGCGGCAGTCGTCGCTGCGGTGATGGCGCTCGGCGGATGAAGGCCGCGTTGCACGGAATTGCATTGCTTGCGGCTATCACGGCAACGTCGGCACAAGCCGGTGAGGACGACCACAGCGGCCGGCGTGCGTCGGATGCTTCCAAACCATCGTGGGAGTTCGGGATCACGGCGTATCCCACGTTTGTTCGCGGTGGCGAGAACTACACCTCGGCGATCGCAGTCGCGGATCGCGGACCGCTGCATCTGGAAGCACGCTACAACTACGAATCGCACGGTGCGCGCTCGGCGTTCGTCGGTTGGACGTTTTCCGGCGGTGACGCCCTCACATGGGAGGTGACGCCACTGCTGGGCGGAGCGTGGGGATCGGTACATGCGTTCGTGCCCGGGTTGGAGGCAAGCCTCGGCTGGCGTCAGTTCGACTTCTACATCGAAGGCGAATACGTCCGCGATAACCACGAACACACCAGCAGTTACTGGTACGCGTGGAGCGAGCTCGGATTCAAGCCGGTCGAGTGGCTGCGCATCGGAGTCGTCGGACAACGCACGCGCGCGTACGGCGGCGATCGCGACATTCAGCGCGGGCCATTCGCACAAGTTACCTGGCGCCGCTTCACGATCGGCGGCTTCTGGTTCAATCCGGGATCAAGCGACCAAATCTTCGTCGCGTCTATCGGCGCTACATTCTGAGCGTGATTGGCGCTGGGATCGCGACCGAAGCGAGTACGCGCTAGACAGCCGCAAGATCCAGGCGGCAGATGCGTATGGCGCCGTCGTCAGGATCGGGCGCGACACTGAACCCTAGACGCCGGGCGAGGCGCAACATCGGCGCGTTTGCTTTCAGCACAAAGCCCTCCATCGTTTTCAGACCTCGCGTTCGCGCCGCATCGATCAGCGCAGTCAACAGTGTGGTGGCAAGACCAACACCACCAAAGCTGGACTGTACGGTGATCGCGAACTCGCACGTCGCCGCATCTTCGCCGACGAAAAACACCGCGCTGGCCACGATGTCGGCTCCATCGTCGGCCGGCACCGTTGCGACGATTCCGCCGCCGCCCTCCGGGAACGAGTTAAGCGCCTCGCGCAAGCGCTGCAGGTTTAGCTCGCGAACGAACCGCATGAAGCGCATGTAGCGGGCTTCGTCTGGCATCCGCTCAAACGCCTGCAGAAGCTCCTTCTCGTCCGTAGGAAGCATCGCGCGCAGATGAACGACACGTCCATCACGCAAGGTGACGTCGGCTTCAGAGCGCATCCATCATCGGCATCAAATAACCGCGAAGCCTTGCTAGCGTCGGCCGACCACGAGCTCACTGCTACGAAAAAGAGCGCCACGCACAGCAGGAACCGAGCTACCCGCATCGAGCCTGTTGCGCTACTGAATTTCAGTGGAGCTTGCACCCTCGCGAGCAGTGAGTCGGCGATGCTGAATCATCGCGTCGTACGCAGCGTACTTGTACAAGTCTCCCAGCGTTGGATAGTTGAAGCAGCCGCGGCTGAACAATTCGGCGGTAGCGTCGGCCATCATGGCGAAGAGTCCGATGTGAACGACTTCGGTGGCATGTTCACCCAGCACGTGCACACCCAGCAGACGTAGATCGTCCTGGTGAAACAGCAGCTTCAGGAAACCTGTTTCGTCGCCAATGATGCTGCCGCGCGGACTATCGGCGTAACGGGCGCGCCCGATTAAAAACGGAATGTTCTTGTCGCGCAGAGCCGCCTCTGTGTCTCCCGACCATGCTGGCTTCGGGAATCGTGTAAATGCCGGTCGGCAACAACGGACTGAGATCGCTCTTGAAGGATTCACCGAATGCGTGGCACACGGCCACGCGTGCCTGTTCGATGCCCGTTGCCGCCAGCGCCGGTGGGCCGATGACATCGCCCGCGGCATAGATGTGCGAAACCTCGGTCGACTGACATTGCGGGCCGACTTGCACCAATCCGCGCTTGCCGGGCGTCAGGCCGGCCGCTGCCAGGTTCAACGTCTCGGTGTTGCTGCTGCGTCCGGCGCACACCAACACGTCGTCGCACGCGAGCTCCGCACCGGAGTCCATCGTCAGCACGACGGCGCCAGGGCGCGAGGCATCGCATCGAACGACTTTCTGATTCCAGTGGAAGCGCACACCATTCGCAGTCATCGCATCGGTGAGCGCGCGTGAAATTTCCGAGTCGAGAAACGGCATCAGTACATCGCGGCCGTCGATCAGATGCACTTCCGTGCCTAACGCCGCGAACGTCCCCGCATATTCGCTGCCGATCACGCCGCCGCCGATCACCGCCAGCTTCTTCGGCAGCAGTTTTAACTCCAGAATCTCATTCGAGTCGTGGACGCGATCATCCTCGAATGGAAACACAGGCGGACGCAGCGGTGAGGAGCCGGTCGCAATCAGGATTTTCTCGCCGCGAACCAGCGACGTGCGCGCCGCTGTCCATCGACGATGCGCACCGTGTGCGGATCCTCGAAGCAAGCCGAGCCGCGAAACCGAGTGACGCCATGCTGATCGAGACGCGACTCGGCGCGCAGCCGTTCCGTGGCACTGACGTGTTTCTGATGCCGCATAAAGTCGGACACCGTGGCTTCGCGGCGCAGCGACAGATCAACACCGAAGAGCCGGCGCGAGCGCCAGCCCGACAACATCAGCGACGTTTCGCGCAGCGTCTTGCTGGGAATCGTGCCGGTATTGATGCCGGCGCCTCCAACGGCTGCGGCCTGCTCGACGAGCGCTACCGTACGGCCGAGCAGACCTCCCGCAATGGCGCCGCTGACGCCCGCCGGCCCGCCGCCAAGCACAACCAGATCGAACGTCTGAACGCTGGAGGTTTTCGTGGTAGCTCCTTATCGCCGCAGCCCGAGGTAGCGCTTGAGTACGCGATCCGCCGCGCAATCGGCATTGCTGGACGCGATGCCGCTCAGCGGGTCATCGGCATCACCGAAAACCCGCTGATGAGCAATGGCGAAGAATTGACGACTTACTTCTTAGCTGAAGGCTTCACCGCAACCGCCAAGGCTTCGGTGTAAGTCGCTTCGATCTGATCACCTTTGGAAATCAGGTCGAACTGCTTCTTATCCCGCACTTTCAAGTCCGCTGTGCGCTGCGGGCCTTTAAGCGTCACGGTTTGCGTTAAGGGGTCAAGGGCGATCACGTCGCCGACAACTGTCACTTTCCGTGCGCCTTGGGCAGCCGGAGTCTCACCTGGTTTGGCGGTCGTCATACTTTCCTTCTCGGTACGCGCCACAGGCAAGCCGCCGCCTTTTTTCAACTCCAGCACCAAGGCTTCCACGTACTGAATATCGACCTTGTCGCCGACCTTGAGCTGACTATAGTTCTTGACCTCCGGCCCGGCGACCATAGTCACTTCCTTACCATCGGGACCCTTCAGCGTGATTTCACGCTTGGCTGCGTCAAGTGCACTGATGGTTGCCGTGACATCGACAGCTTGTGCGATACCAACTCTGCCCGGCTGCCTGTCGACAACGGCACCAGAGCTTTGAGCGCTCACACCAAAGCTTGTGGTGGCGGCCATGATCAGCGCAGCGATAAGGGTGCTTTTATGCATGAGTTACTCCTTGCTTTATGTGAGTTAACAGCGTGATTGAGTTTACGGTTGCAGCGCGTTCGCGTCATTTAATACTTAACAATGCTTAACGCCTTCCAGCCTGACCCTGGATCGAAGCGGGTGGTCGCGCGTGCGACATTTGCCGTATCCGGACCGAGGTCCTTTTCGTACACGACTCCATCATGGTTGACCATGAAAGTCATCACACCCGAGTTCGCATACCTGGCCGGGTAGGCAATGACCGCGAAGCCGCCGATCGTGTGGCCCTTGATCGTGTAGTCGTATGCACCGCCAGTGGCTTTGGAACCCTGCCCTTTCAGCAAACGAAAGTAGTAGCCGTGGTAAGGCTGAGGCCCTTCCGTTTTCTTATACCCTTGACCGGCGGCGCGTGCGACCAAAGTGCCCAGCGGACTCGCTGGTTCGCCCGCGGACGTCGGCCAGTACAAGCCGTCCTTCTTACCCGGGGTGCTGGCGAACCTCGCGGCGTACTCTGAGGCGCCGTCGCCATCACGATCTTGCGCCGCGTAGTCGCGCTGCGCATCAACAATCGCCAGCAGCACATTCATCACCGCGAGCTCGTTCTCACCGACCCGGCGCGCCAGCAGCTCGGCGTTACCGGCCTTGGCGTCGAAGCGCCAACCTGAAGCTGTCTTCACCAGGGGGTAGGCAAATGGAAAGTCGTCCGCATCGATCGTCAACGTAGCCCGCTTATCGCCGTCGGCAACGATCGCGTGCTTTGTCTCATAGCGCGCGATAAACCGCTCGGCTGTCAGACGGTCCGAGATCGCATCCCCGGATGAGAGCGAGCTCGCGGCATCTTTGCCAAGCACCGCGAGCATCGCCGCACGGTCGCCTTTCTTAACTGCCTGCACCAATGCAGTCGCGGCTTCTTCGGCAGTTGCAAAAGTGCGCTGTGTGGGTGTCGCGGCGAGTGCGCTTGCAGTACCGAGAGTGCAGAGCACGAGCGCTGCAGCCAGCCATGCACGTTTGAATCGAAAGTGAATACGGTTGATCATCGCCAGCTTTCCTTCGGGTTGCGATAGACGCGGGGCAAGTGGCTTGTCATCGCCGACCTCCACCGCCGCGCCCTCCACCACCACGCGCCGCTCCTCCTCCGCCGCCACGCGAGCTCGCCATGCTGGACGAGCCGCGACTGCTGCTGCTGCGCGCACTCGCACCCGAGCCGCCGCCAAACGCCGAGCCGCTTGAACCATGGTTGCCACCGCCGCCACCATAGTTGCCACCGCCGCCGCGATCCGACGTGCCGGCGCTGGCTCGACCGCTGCTGACGTCACGACTGCCGCCACCGACATCACGTGTGCCTGCGCTCCTGCGCCTCCGCGCATCACGCGTATTCGCGCTGCGATCGCTAACGCCTGCAGCACGATCACCGCTGCGGTCACCAGCACGATCTCCTGCACGATCACTAGTACCGGCGCGATCTCCTGCGCGATCTCCTGCGCGATTGCGCGGTCACCGGCCCGATCTGACTGCTGGCCATCGCGGCCGCGAAAGTCCTCTCGCGTGCCTGCGTTGGCGGATTGGCCGCGGTTGTACTGCTGCGCGGTGCGCTGGTCCTTGTACGGGACGCCACCACGGCGTTCGGGGTTGTGCTGAAAGTTCTTGTTCGTATTGGTGGTGCGATTGAAGTTGTTGGATTTGTTGACGTCGATATCGACATCACCTCCGCCCCAGTTGGCGTTACCCCAAATCGCACCGCCAACGATCACACCAGCGGTAAATCCGACCAGACCAGCGCCCGCGTAGTAACCGTAGTAGGGAGCAGGAGGGTAGTAATACGGCGGATACGCCGGATAGGGCCACGCCCCGTAGACGACTGTCGGGTTGTAGCTCGGTACGTAGACAACTTGCGGATCAGCAGGCTCGATCTTGATCACCGTCTGCTGCGCCACTTGCTCGGTGATCACTTTTTGTTCCTTGCTCTCTTTCAGGTTGCCCTGCGCCGAGGCCTTTTGGCGCAGCTTCTGCACGGCTGCCATTAGCTCCTGGCGCTGCGCGAGGAAGGCGTCACCGAGTTGCTGGGTCCATTCCAGCTTTTCGCTCATCATCGCCAATGCCTGCGGCACCGCCGTCAACCCCTTGACGTTCGGATCCCAAGGTTGCTTTTGCATCGCATCTTCGAGCGCTTTGTCCTTGACCTTTGGATTGGCTTTGACCCAGCGGTCGGCCATCACGATATCCAGCGGATAGGTCGATGCCATCAGCATCTGCGCCAACAACGAATCAGGGTGGAGCGCGATCGGCGCGACCAGCTGCTCGAGCTGCTCCTGCGAGAACGTCTTTCCGGCGGGTGCTGCTGGTGCGGCAGCAGCTGATGCCGGCGGTGGCGGCGAAGTTTGCGCGTACGACACACACGCGAGCGCAACAGCCACCACACCTATCGCCGCATGACGCCACTTGCCGATGTGGAATGTGTGTCCGTTCATAGTTTCTGCTGCGAGCATCACGTCCTCTACTTGATGGAATAGCCTCGTCCCTCGAGGCAGGCCGCGCGCGCCTTGGAATACCCGGCCTGCTGAGAACTCGATGCTTGTTGCTGTTGCTGTCCCGCTGCCTGCGCTTGCGCCTTGTTGTCACGACGGCTCTGGCCACGCGCCGCGGCGGCGCCTACGGCCGCCCCTGTACTCGCGTCGTCGGCGATTATCTCGCCGACGACCGCTCCGCGCGCTGCACCGCGAGCACCCGATCCTCGCGATGCACCGGTTCCGGCGGCGGAGCCGCTGCCGCCGGCGGTGGAGCTTTGGTCGGATCAAACCCAGTTTGCTTCACCGCCCATTGATGACATTCGTACTCGTCTTTCTTCTGCTGGTCAGCCGATTGGCCTTTGGCCGGATAGACGTATTGCTGCGCAAGTGCGGCTGACGCGAGCAGCGCACTGCCGACGATAAGCGCGGTAACTAATTGAATCTGTCGGTGCATCCGAAATTCCTTCATGAGGTCATATCGTGGCGTGAGGTTACTGGGCGGTCGATGTTACCTGCACGGCACAGGCGACCCCGGCGTCAACGGTTTTCGAACGGCCGACGATGACATAGAAACGAAGCTGCTTCCGAACGCAAAGATGGCGACGGCATTATTGCGTTTGATAGTGATCACGCAACGCGCGTACGTCTTTGCTTTTCTTGACATTTCGCTCCACTGATGCGGCATCACGGGGCATTGCGGAAGGCGTCGCGATTGCGCCCGATCCCGTTCTTCGCCGTCGTGTCACGGCTGTCCAGAATTGCGAAGACGACACCGGCGCTCGAACCTACCGTTCGGCATCGGGTAGGGGCCGCCACGCGCTGGCGCCTGGTTCGGCGTTCGCGCACAGATCATTCATTGCGCGAAGCGAACAGGCATATCGCCGGCCTCTCAATCATTCACAGCAGGGAGGAAGCAACATGGCCACCACATCCACCACCGCGCAGAACCTGGATCACTTTTTTTCGAGCTCGGCCGCGCGGCTAGATCGCTGGCGCGAGCTGAACGCCAAGGCGCAGGCCTGGGCAGCTGAAGCGCGCAGCGGCAAGCGTGGCGGTGGCCGCGCCGCGACGGAAGCGGCGCTCGCGGAAGTGCGAGCGCTGGAAGACTTCTTTGCCTTTCCCGGCGTGAGGCTGATGAAATCACTGGCCGAGCGCATCAGCGGCGACGACGCGCTCGGGGTCGGGCGACTGGCCCGACGCATCAGCGGCGCGCTGCTGTCGGGTAGCTATCGCTACGACTCCGGCGAATGGGAGAGCAGCGACGACGACACTGAGAACGTGCCGGATCGGTTGCCGTTTGATACGAGCGGCGGAACGCACCGGCCGTACTTCGAGACACTGATCGTCTCGCCGGTGCCGGCCGCCAATTTTGCGAAGATCGCGCAGGAGATCCGCCGCCTGCGCCGCGTCGAAGACCCGATGATCTATGAGCCGGTGCTGGTGGGCAGCTTCGAAGACGCGATCGTCGCCACGATCATGAACGGCAAGATCGAAGCCGTGGTCATCTATGACGGAATTCCGGTGCCGTCGCGACACGACGTGCCGTTGGTGCGCGACTTCCTCGCCACCCATCACCAGCTCGATACGTCGAGCCTCGCGCCACAAGAAGTCGGCGTGACGCTGGCACGGATGATCAAGCGCATCCGCCCCGAGCTCGACCTCTATCTGCTGACCGACCGGCAGGTCGAGAAGATGGCCGGCGACCCTGCGGCCTCGATGATCCGACGCGTGTTCTATGAAGTCGAGGAGCTGACCGAAGTCCATCTGAACATCCTCGAAGGCGTCGGCGACCGCATGGCCACGCCGCATTTCGACAACCTGAAGAAATACGCCGCGCGGCCGATCGGCACCTTCCACGCGCTGCCGATCGCGCGCGGCAAGTCGATCATGAAGTCGAACTGGATCCGTGACATGGGCGAGTTCTACGGGCAGAACCTGTTTCTCGCGGAGAGCTCCTCCACCGCCGGCGGCCTGGACAGCATGCTCGAGCCGACCGGCAACATCAAGATCGCGCAGGAGAAGTTCGCGCGCGCCGTCGGAGCGGATCACGTCTATTTCGTGACCAACGGCACGTCGACGTCCAACAAGATGGTCTACCAGGCGGTGTGCAAGCCGGGCGACATCGTGATCGCCGACCGCAATTGCCACAAGTCGCACCACTACGGCATGGTGTTGTCGGGCGCGCAGCCGCTGTACGTCGAAGCATTCCCGATGATCGAGTATTCGATGTACGGCGCGGTGCCGCTGCGCACGGTCAAGCAGGCGTTGCTCAATCTGAAGGCCGAGGGACGGCTCGATCGCGTCAAGATGATCACGCTGACCAACTGCACGTTCGACGGCCATGTGTACAACACGCGCCGCGTGATGGAAGAATGCCTGGCGATCAAGCCGGATGTCATTTTTCTGTGGGACGAAGCGTGGTTTGGCTTTGCGCGCTGGTCACCGTTCCTGCGTCCGCGCACCGGCCTGGGCGCAGCCGCAGCGCTGGAAGAGTGGCGCACGACTCCCGAGGCGTTGTCCGCGTGGGAGAAGCAGGTCACTGAACTCGGCGAGGATCTCGACCCGAGGATCCGAAGCTGCTGGATCGGCGCCTGACACCCGATCCGCGCAAGATACGCATCCGCGTGTACGAAACCGACTCGGTGCACAAGTCGATGTCGTGTCTGCGTCAGGGTTCTATCGTGGCGGTGCGCGACGAGGACTACAAACACCACATCTCCGCTTTTCGCGAGTCCGTGTTCATTCATGCCTCGACCTCGCCCAACGCGCAGATCATCGCATCGCTCGACGTAGCCCGGCGTCAGATGGAGCTCGAGGGCTACGAGCTGGTGATGCGCTCGATCGAGACCTCGCTCGCGATCCGCCGCGCGGTATCAGAACACCCGATCATCTCGAAGTACTTCAAGGTGCTCGGTGCTGATTCGATGGTTCCGGCCGAGTTTCGCAAATCAGGTTTCAAAGACTTCCTGACGCCCGGTACCACCTGGGTGACGGCACTCAAGGCGATGCAAGAGGACGAATTCTTTCTCGACCCCACCCGCATGACGCTGGTGTGCGGGACCGCGGGCATGGACGGCAACACGTTCAAAGGCCTGCTGTCTTCGAAGTACAACATCCAGGTCAACAAGACCTCGCGCAACAGCGTGCTGGTCCAGAGCAACATCAACAACACGCGCAGCGACGTCGCGCTGTTGATCAAAGTGTTGCTGGAGATCTCGCAACAGATCGAGGCCGATCTCGCCGAGGGCGGCGAGAGCGCGCGCGCCGCGTTCGCGAAGCGGGTGAAGAACCTGATGGAAGACGTTCCCGATCTGCCGAACTTCAGCCGCTTCCACGACGGCTATCGCGAAAACCCGGAGAGCATCACGCTCGAAGGCGACATGCGCACCGCGTTTTTCGCGGCCTATGAAGAAGACGACTGCGAGTACCTGCCGTTGATGGATCCGAAGATCGACGAGCGGTTGAAGAGCGGCCCGGAATTGGTGTCGGCCAACTTCGTGATTCCGTATCCGCCGGGCTTCCCGATCATGGTGCCAGGCCAAGTGATCGAGGCGGACACGATCGGCTACATGCGCAAGCTCGACGTCAAGGAAATCCATGGCTACAACAACGAGCGCGGGCTCAAGCTGATCAAGCTGTCGGCGATTCCGCCATCGAACGGAAAGGGTACCTCGGGAGGCGCGTCGGCGCGTGCGCAAAAGCAGGCCGATCCGGAGCGCAAAACCGCACCAGCGGCGCAAGCGAAGGCC
>CAWEAZ010000029.1:0-331140 GCA_963807155.1 uncultured beta proteobacterium | reverse complement strand
TCCAATCAAGATGATTTCGCTAACCCAGTCTCAGTTACCGGAACTTGTCGCTCTATTGCTTCGCGGCCGACTTGGCCTTGGATTGCGCTGCCGGGCGGTTTTGCGCTCCGAATCGGGCTGCTTGGTGCACCACGCGCCGACGCGCCCTTTCCCGACGTACCCTTTCCGTTCGATGGCGGAATCGCCGACAGCTTGATCAGCTTGAGCCCGCGCTCGTTGTTGTAGCCATGGATTTCCTTGACGTCGAGCTTGCGCATGTAGCCGATCGTGTCCGCCTCGATCACCTGGCCTGGCACCATGATGGGGAAGCCCGGCGGATACGGAATCACGAAGTTGGCCGACACCATCTCCGGGCCGCTCTTTAGCCGCTCGTCGATCTTTGGATCCCTCAACGGCAGGTACTCGCAGTCGTCTTCTTCATAGGCCGCGAAAAACGCGCCGCGCATGTCGCCTTCGATTGAGATGCTTTCAGGGTTCTCGCGATAGCCGTCATGGAAGCGACTGAAGTTCGGCAGGTCGGGAACGTCTTCCATCAAGTTCTTCACCTTCTTCGCAAACCCGGCGCGCGCGCTTTCGCCGCCCTCGGCAAGTTCGGCGTCGATCTGCTGCGAAATCTCCAGCAACACTTTGATCAACAGCGCGACGTCGCTGCGCGTGTTGTTGATGTTGCTCTGGACCAGCACGCTGTTGCGCGAGGTCTTGTTGACCTGGATGTTGTACTTCGAAGACAGCAGGCCTTTGAACGTGTTGCCGTCCATGCCCGCGCTCCCGCATACCAGTGTCATGCGCGTGGGGTCGAGAAAGAATTCATCCTCCTGCATCGCCTTGAGTACTGTCACCCAGTTGGCACCTGGCGTCAGGAAATCTTTGAAGCCTGACGGGCGAAACTCGGCCGGAACCATCGAATCAGCGCCCAGCACCTTGAAGTACTTCGAGATGATCGGGTGTTCAGCGACTGCGCGACGGATCGCGAGCGAGGTCTCGATCGAGCGCATCACCAGCTCATAGCCCTCGAGCTCCATCTGACGCCGGGCTACGTCCAGCGATGCAATGATCTGCGCGTTGGGCGAGGTCGATGCATGAATGAACACGGACTCGCGGAAAGCCGAGATGTGGTGGGCGTAGTCCTCGTCGCGCACCGCGACGATCGAGCCCTGACGCAGACACGACATCGACTTGTGTACCGAGTCGGTTTCGTACACGCGAATGCGTATCTTGCGCGGATCGGGTGTCAGGCGCCGATCTAGCAACGCGGGGTTGCCCGGGTCAAGGTCCTCGCCGAGCTCTTTGACCTGCTTCTCCCACGCCGACAACGCCTCGGGAGTCTTGCGCCACTCTTCCAGCTCGGCGGCGGCGCCCAGACCGGTGCGCGGGCGCAGGAACGGTGACCAGCGCGCAAAACCAAACCACGCCTCGTCCCACAGAAAAATGACATCCGGCTTGATCGCCAGGCATTCTTCCATCACGCGACGCGTGTTGTAGACGTGGCCATCGAACGTGCAGTTGGTCAGCGTAATCATCTTGACGCGATCGAGCAGTCCCTCGGTCTTCAGATTGAGCAGTGCCTGCTTGACAGTGCGCAGCGGCACCGCGCCGTACATCGAGTATTCGGTCATCGGGAACGCTTCGACATAAACCGGCTGCGCGCCCGACAACACCATGCCGTAGTGGTGCGACTTGTGGCAATTGCGGTCGGCGATCACGATGTCGCCTGGCTTGCACACCGCCTGGTAGACCATCTTGTTGGACGTGGACGTACCGTTGGTCACGAAATACACGTGGTCCGCTCCGATGGCGCGCGCGAACTTCTCCTGCGCGACCTTGATGTTGCCGGTCGGCTCCAGCATGCTGTCCAGGCCGCCGGCGGTGGAGGAGCTCTCGGCGAGAAACAGGTTCTGCCCGTAGAACTCGCCCATGTCACGGATCCAGTTCGACTTCATGATCGACTTGCCGCGCGCGATCGGCAGCGCGTGGAAAGTGCCGATCGGCCGCGCGGCATACTTCTTCAGGTTGTCGAAATGCGGCGTGGCCATGCGGTCGCCGACGCCCTCGAGGATATTCAGATGTACTTCCGTCAGCTCCTCGACTTCGTAGAACACGCGTCGGATCATCGAGGCCGCAGGGTCGCCCGCCATCTTCTCGACCTGCCGGTCGGTCAGCAGATAGATGTCAAGCTCGGGGCGGATGCGCTTGATTGCCCGTGCCAGCGTCACGCCAACTTCTTGTGGCGCAAGGCTCGACGTGTCGAGCTGGGTATAGGAAGCGATGAAGTCGCGCACCAACGGCACGTCGTGTTGCGACGGCACCGGAATTCCGTCATAGATGACCACGGCTTGGATCTTGCCGTTCATGATCGTGGCCACGATCGCATCTTCGAAGCTGCCCACCAGCACGGGCTCGTAGATCATCGGGTCTTCGACGCGGCGCAGGCGGCGGATGTCCTGCGCGATCCTGGCAAAGTTGACTCGCCTGCGCGGGCGAGACGAACAGCGTCTCGAAGTAGGGCCGGTGCGTCCCGCCACTGCTATCGAACGGCAGCCGATCCGGCACGTTCCCACTCTCCTCGTCGCTGCTCTCCCATTCGCCGGAGTCATAGCGATAGCTACCCGACAGCAGCGCGCCGCTGATGCGTCGCGCCAGTCGGCCGACCCCGAGTGCGTCGTCGCTGCTGATGCGCTCGGCCAGTGATTTCATCAGCCGTACGCCGGGAAAGGCAAAGAAGTCCTCGAGCGCGCGCACTTCCGCGAGCGCCGCTTCCGTCGCGGCACGTCCACCGCCGCGCTTGCCGCTGCGCGCCTCCGCCGCCCAGGCCTGCGCCTTCGCATTCAGCTCGCGCCAGCGATCTAGCCGCGCGGCCGAGCTCGAAAAAAAGTGATCCAGGTTCTGCCCGGTGGTGGATGTGGTGGCCATGCTGCTTCCTCCCGACTGTGAATGAATGAGAGGCCGGCGTTATGCCTGTTCGCTTCGCGCAATGAATGATCTGTGCGCGAACGCCGAACCAGGCGCCAGCGCGTGGCGGCCCCTACCCGATGCCGAACGGTAGGTTTGAGCGCCTGTGTCGTCTTCGCTTTTCTGGACAGCAGCGGCACGACGCGCAAGAACTTCGATCGAGCGTCATCGCGTCGGCCTCGCAGTGCGTTAGTGCCGCATCAGTGGGGCGACATGTCAAGAAAAGCAAAGACTTGTGCGCGTTGCGTGATCACTATCCAACGGAATAGTGCCGTCGGGATCTTGCCCTTGGTGGCGGCTCATTTTTGGGTCTTCGTCGGCCGTTCGAAACCAGTGACGCTGGGTCGCCTGTGCTGTGCAGCTAAGATCGACCTCCCGGTAGCCTCACGCCAAGATATGACCTCATGAAGGATTTGATGAAGCGAAAGATTCAGTTAGTTGCAGCGCTTGTTGCCAGTAGTGCGCTGCTCGCGTCGACTGCGTTGGCGCAGCAATACGTCTATCCGGCCAAAGGCCAATCGGCTGACCAGCAGAAGAAAGACGAGTACGAATGTCATCAATGGGCAGTGAAGCAAACGGGATTTGATCCGACCAAAGCTCCACCGCCGGCGGCGGCCGCTCCGCCGCCGGAAACCGGTGCATCGCGGGGCTCCGGTGCTCGCGGCGCAGCGCGTGGAGCCGTCGTTGGTGAGATAGTCGCCGACGACGCCAGTACAGGGGCGGCCGTAGGCGCCGCCGCAGCGCGTGGCCAGAGCCGTCGTGACAACAAGGCGCAGGCACAGGCAGCGGGCACGCAACAGCAACAAGCATCGAGTTCTCAGCAGGCAGGGTATTCGAAGGCGCGCGCGGCCTGCCTCGAGGGACGAGGCTATTCAATCAAGTAGAGGAACGTGATGCTCGCAGCAGAAACCATGAACGGCCACACATTCCACATCGGCAAGTTGCGTCATGCGGCGATAGGTGTAGTGGCTGTTGCGCTCGCGTGTGTGTCGTACGCGCAGACCCCGCCGCCACCGCCAGCATCAACCACTGCGGCACCAGCGGCACCCGCTGGAAAGACGTTCTCGCAGGAGCAGCTCGAGCAGCTGGTCGCGCCGATCGCGCTGCATCCTGATTCGTTGTTGGCGCAGATGCTGATGGCATCCACCTATCCGCTGGATATCGTTATGGCCGACCGCTGGGTCAAGGCCAATCCAAAGGTCAAGGACAAAGCGCTCGAAGATGCGATGCAAAAGCAACCGTGGGATCCGAACGTCAAGGGGTTGACGGCGGTGCCGCAGGCCTTGGCGATGATGAGCGAAAAGCTGGAATGGACCCAGCAGCTCGGTGACGCTTTCCTCGCACAGCGCCAGGAGTTGATGGCAGCCGTGCAGAAGCTGCGTGCAAAGGCCTCGGCGCAGGGCAACTTGAAAGAGAGCAAGGAGCAAAGAGTGATCACCGAGCAAGTGGCGCAGCAGACGGTGATCAAGATCGAGCCTGCTGATCCGCAAGTTGTCTACGTACCGAGCTACAACCCGGCAGTCGTGTACGGGGCGTGGCCCTATCCGGCGTATCCGCCGTATTACTACGCTCCTGCTCCCGTACTACGGCTACTACGCCGGCGCGGGTCTGGTCGGATTTACCGCTGGTGTGATCGTCGGCGGTGCGATTTGGGGTAACGCCAACTGGGGCGGAGGTGATGTCGATATCGACGTCAACAAATCCAACAACTTCAATCGCACCAACAATTCGAACAGGAACTTTCAGCACAACCCCGAACGCCGTGGCGGCGTTCCATACAAAGACCAGCGCACCGCGCAGCAGTACAACCGCGGCCAATCCGCCAACGCAGGCACGCGTGAGGACTTTCGCGGCCGCGATGGCCAGCAGTCAGATCGGGCTGGTGACCGCACAGGAGATCGCGCAGGAGATCGCGCCGGTACTAGTGATCGTGCAGGAGATCGTGCTGGTGACCGCAGCGGCGATCGTGCCGCCGGGGTCAGCGATCGCAGCGCGAATACGCGTGATGCGGGAGGCGCAAGCGCAGGCACGCGCGATGTCGGCGGCGGTGGCCGAGATGCGAACGTCGGCCGCGATGTCGGCGGCGGCAGTCGTGACGTCAGCAGCGGTCGAGCAAGCGCCGGGACGTCGGATCGGTGGCGGCGGCAACTACGGTGGCGGCGGTGGCAACTATGGCTCAGGCGGCTCGGCGTTCGGCGGCGGCTCCGGTGCAAGTGCGCGCAGCAGCAGCAGTCGCGGCTCGTCCAGCATGTCGAGTTCGCGGGGCGGCGGAGGAGGAGCGGCGCGTGGTGGTGGAGGGCGCGGCGGTGGAGGTCGGCGATGACAAGCCACTTGCCCACGCGTCTATCGCAACCCGAAGGAAAGCTGGTGATGATCAACCGTATTCACTTTCGATTCAAACGTGTGTCGCTGAGTGCTGCGCTCGTGCTCTGCACCCTCGGCATTTCAACAGCGTTCGCGGCGGCACCCGCGCAGCGTACTTTTGCCAGCGCCGAAGACGCCGCCAACGCATTGGTACAGGCGGTCAAAAAGGGTGACCGGGCTGCAATACTCGCGGTGCTTGGCAACGACGCTGCGAGTTCGCTCTCGTCCGGCGATGCCATCGACGACCGTTTGATAGCCGAGCGCTTCATCACTCGCTATGAAACGAAGCACGCGATCGTTGCGGACGGCGACAAGCGCGCGACATTGACAGTTGATGCGGACGACTTTCCGTTTCCTTACCCGCTGGTCAAGACGACTTCCGGTTGGCGCTTCGATGCGAAAGCGGGTAACGCCGAGCTGCTGGCGCGCCGGGTCGGCGAGAACGAGCTCGCGGTCATGAACGTGCTGCTGGCGATTGTTGACGCGCAACGCGAATACGCGTCCCTCGATCGTGATGGCAACAGCGCTCCGGAGTACGCAGCGAAGTTCGCGAGCACTCCTGGCAAAAAGGACGGCTTGTACTGGCCAACCTCTGCTGGCGAGCCACCTAGTCCGCTCGGTACGCTTGTAGCTCGTGCCGCCGGCCAAGGCTATAAGCGAGCCGGTGGGCCTCAGCCGTATCACGGCTATTACTTTCTTCTGCTAAAAGGACAGGGCGCCAATGCACGCGGCGGCGCTTACGACTACACAGTTAAAGGCCGCACGATCGGCGGCTTCGGAGTCGTTGCCTATCCGGCCAAGTATGCGAACTCGGGCGTGATGACATTCATCGTCAACCATGACGGCGTCGTGTACGAGAAAGACCTCGGCGCCGATACGGCCAACGTTGCACGCGGGATCACGCGCTTTGATCCTGGACCGGGCTGGAAGGCGTTAAGCATTGTTAAGCATTAAAAGACGCGAACGCACTGCAACTGTAAAACTCAATCACGTTGTTAACTCACAGAAGCAAGGAGTAACTCATGCATAAAAGCATCCTTATCGCTGCGCTGATCACAGCCGCCACCGCAAGCTTCGGTGTTAGCGCTCAAAGCTCTGGGACCGTTGTCGATCGGCAGCCGGGCCGCGTTGGTGTCGCACAAGCTGTCGATGTCACGGCAACCATCAGTGCGCTTGACGCAGCCAAGCGTGAAATCACGCTGAAGGGTCCCGATGGGAAAGAAACGACGATGGTTGCCGGGCCGGAGGTCAAAAACTATAGTCAGCTCAAGGTCGGCGACAAGGTCGACATTCAGTACGTCGAAGCCTTGGTGCTGGAGTTGAAAAAGGGCGGCGGCTTGCCTGTGGCGCGTACCGAGAAGGAAAGTATGACGACCGCCAAACCAGGTGAGACTCCGGCTGCCCAAGGCTCACGGAAAGTGACAGTTGTCGGCGACGTGATCGCCCTTGACCCCCTAACGCAAACCGTGACGCTTAAAGGGCCTCAGCGCACAGCGGACTTGAAAGTGCGGGATAAGAAGCAGTTCGACCTGATTTCCAAAGGTGATCAGATCGAAGCGACTTACACCGAAGCCCTAGCGGTCGCGGTGAAGCCTTCGGCCACGAAGTAAGTCTTGATCTCTCGCCGTGCGATGAAACACGACAAGGACACTCGCACGGCCGATCACGACGCAGACGCTGCGACAACAAGGCGCTCGGATAGCAGGGGCAACGGCAAGAAAAAAAAGGCCCTTGCATCCGCTCCGCTTTCGAACAAGGAGTACGCGTCTGCGCTGAAGGATCTGCACATCGAGCTGGTCCGCTTGCAGGAATGGGTCAAGAAGGCGGGGCTCAAGATCTGCATTGTCTTCGAAGGCCGCGATGGTGCAGGCAAGGGCGGCACGATCAAGGCCATCACTGAGCGCGTGAGTCCGCGCGTTTTCAGAGTAGTTGCGCTGCCGGCGCCGACCGAGCGCGAGAAAAGCCAGATGTACTTGCAGCGATATATCCCGTATCTGCCGGCAGCCGGGGAGATCGTGATCTTCGATCGCAGTTGGTACAACCGCGCGGGCGTTGAACGCGTACTGGGATTCTGTACCCAAGAGCAGGCGAAACGCTTCACCGCGGGAGTGCCGCTGGTCGAGAAGGCGATCGTCGAGTCGGATGTCATGCTGCTCAAGTATTGGCTTGAAGTCAGCCCCGATGAACAGACGCGACGTTTGAAGTCACGCATCACGGATGGGCGCAAGGTCTGGAAACTGTCGCCGATGGACATCAAGTCGTACAACCGCTGGTACGACTATTCGCAGGCGCGCGACGATATGTTCAAAGCGACCGACACCCCGTGGGCGCCGTGGTTCGTCGTTCGCTCAGACGATAAGAAGCGCGCACGGCTGAATTTGATCAAGCATCTGCTCTCTCGCATTCCGTACAAGACGATCGCCTCCGACAAAGTGAAGCTGCCGAAGAGGCAAAAACCGGGGAAGTACCGCGAGACGAACTATCCCTTCAAGTTCATTCCAGAAACTTTCTAACCCGCACTCGGCAGTGCAGGGTTCGCGCGCATCACGACAACGTACCTGCCTCCACTGCGGAACTCGGCACCTGGCAGAAGCGAGCCGGCGCGTATCAATTGATGTAATCGCGGCCGCCACGACAGAAGTGGCGGCGTAGCACGCAGCGCCACTGAGACTCATCTCGGACTGCGACGATAAGGAGCTATTACGAAAACCCCCAGTGTTCAGACGTTCGATCTGGTCGTGCTTGGCGGCGGGCCTGCGGGCGTCAGCGGCGCCATTGCCGGAGGTCTGCTCGGCCGCACGGTAGCGTTAGTCGAGCAGGCGGCAGCCGTGGGAGGTGCCGGCATCAACACCGGCACGATTCCTAGCAAGACACTGCGCGAAACGTCGCTGATGTTGTCGGGCTGGCGCTCGCGCCGGCTGTTCGGTGTTGATCTGTCGCTGCGCCGCGAAGCCACAGTGTCCGACTTCATGCGGCATCAGAAACACGTCAGTGCCACGGAACGGCTGCGCGCCGAGTCGCGTCTCGATCAGCATGGCGTCACCCGGCTTCGCGGCTCGGCTGTCTTCGAGGATCCGCACACGGTGCGCATCGTGGATGAACATGGAGCGCAGTCGCGGATTCGCGGCGAGAAAATTCTGATTGCGACCGGCTCCTCACCGCTGCATCCCCCTGTGTTTCCATTCGAGGATGATCGCGTCCACGACTCGAATGAGATTCTGGAGTTAAAACTGCTGCCGAAGAAATTGGCGGTGATCGGCGGCGGCGTGATCGGCAGCGAATACGCGGGGACGTTCGCGGCGTTGGGCACGGAAGTGCATCTGATCGACGGCCGCGATGTACTGATGCCGTTTCTCGACTCGGAAATTTCACGCGCGCTCACCGATGCGATGACTGCGAATGGTGTGCGCTTCCACTGGAATCAGAAAGTCGTTCGATGCGATGCCTCGCGCCCTGGCGCCGTCGTGCTGACGATGGACTCCGGTACGGAGATCGCGTGCGACGACGTGTTGGTGTGCGCCGGACGTAGCAGTAACACCGAGACGTTGAACCTGGCAGCTGCCGGCCTGACGCCCGGCAAGCGCGGATTGGTGCAAGTCGGCCCGCAATGTCAATCGACCGAGGTTTCGCACATCTATGCCGCGGGCGATGTCATCGGCCCACCGGCGCTGGCGGCAACGGGCATCGAACAGGCACGCGTGGCCGTGTGCCACGCATTCGGTGAATCCTTCAAGAGCGATCTCAGTCCGTTGTTGCCGACCGGCATTTACACGATTCCCGAGGCCAGCATGGTGGGAGACACAGAGGCGGCTCTGCGCGACAAGAACATTCCGTTTTTAATCGGGCGCGCCCGTTACGCCGATATACCGCGCGGCAGCATCATTGGCGACGAGACAGGTTTCCTGAAGCTGCTTTTTCACCAGGACGATCTACGTCTGCTGGGTGTGCACGTGCTCGGTGAACATGCCACCGAAGTCGTTCACATTGGACTCTTCGCGATGATGGCAGACGCAACCGCCGAACTGTTCAGCCGTGGCTGCTTCAACTATCCAACGTTGGGAGACTTGTACAAGTACGCCGCGTATGACGCGATGATTCAACACCGCCGACTCACTGCTCGCGAGGGCGCAAGCTCCACTGAAGTTCGGTAGTGCAACGGGCTCGATGCGGGTAGCTCGGTTCCTGATCTGCTTGGCGCTTTTTTCGGTAGCAGTGACCTCATGGGCTGCCGATGGTGATAAGCCCTCGCGCTTGATCGATCCTGATGATGGATGGCTCGATCTGAGCCAATTCCTGGACACCGCTTACGGCTTTGTGCCGCTGGTTTCACCGATCACCGAACCCGCGGTCGGCTACGGCGCCGCGGCGGCGCTGGTGTTCATCGATCGACCAGCATCTGGCGCGCAACAGCGCAACCAGCGTCCAAACATTGCAGCCATCGGCGGAGCCGCGACTGAAAATGGAACGCGCGGCCTCTTTGCAGGACACCTCGGGACATGGCGTGACGGCAGACTGCGCACGATGGCGGCCATCGCCGACGCCGATGTCAATCTCGATTTTTTTGGTCTTGGTGGCGATCGCCAGCCAGGCGATGCAGGTCTTGGCTATTCGATTCGCGCACGCGGCGGCGTCTTCGGTGGCAGCTATCGTCTTGGTGAGACCCCACTGTGGCTCGGACTCCGTTACGCGCTGGCAAAAACCCAGGTCAGTTTTGACCAGCCGGGAATCGCCCTTCCCGGAGTCACGCGCGACGATCGCGATCTGCGGTTGGCCGGCTTGACGCCGTCGCTGACGCTGGACCTGCGTGACAACTTCTTCACGCCGACCGACGGGTGGTATGCCGATGTGTCGCTGCCCGTTTTTCGCGAATGGCTGGGTGGCGATCGCGACTACGAAGAACTGGCGCTCACTGTGACCCGCTACCAGCCGCTGGCTCGTTCGCTCTTCCTGTCGATTCGCGCGTCTGGCAAGTCGAGCTCGGATGGCACACCGTTCTACCTGAGGCCCTCCGTCTGGCTGCGCGGCGTTCAGGCACTTCGCTATCAAGGTGAGCAGACCGCCGAGGTCGAAGCTGAGCTGCGATGGCAAGTGCATCATCGCTTCAGCGTCGTGGCCTTTGGGGGTGCCGGCGTCGCGCGCAGCGAAACCCTCGATCGTGACCACAAGAAGACCGTGGCGGCAGGTGGCGCAGGATTCCGCTATCTGCTCGCGCGCACATATGGCTTGCATATGGGTCTCGATGTCGCAGTCGGCCCGGACAAGCCGATCTTCTATGTCGTGTTTGGCCACGCCTGGTTAAGACCGTGACGGCGAAAAATGTACAGGCTGGCGTCGATGCACGCTTCTCTGAAGCCGACGTCACCTTGCGTGATGGACGCGTCGTTCATCTGCGCGCAATGCTTCCTACGGACGAGAACGAGCTTCTGCAGGCGTTTGAGCGAATGCCAGACGAAGCCCGCTACATGCGCTTCATGCGGTTCGTTCGCGAGCGCAAACTTGCAGCGCTTGCGCGAGGCGCTTGACTCGTTCCCGGAAGGCGGCAGCGGAATCGTCGCCACAGTGCCGGCCGACGATGGAACCGACATCGTGGCCAGCGCGGTGTTTTTCGTCGGCGAAGATCCGACGACCTGCGAGTTCGCGATCACGGTGCAGTCCAGCTTCAGTGGTGTTGGTCTTGCCACCACGCTGTTGACTGCGCTGATCGATGCGGCGCGAACGCGAGGCCTGAAAACGATGGAGGGCTTTGTGCTGAAAGTAAACGCACCGATGTTGCGCCTCGCCCAGCGTCTGGGGTTCAGTGTTGCGTCCGATCCTGACGACGGCGCCATACGCATCTGCCGCCTGGATCTTGCGGCTGTCTAGCGCTATCGCTTCGGTCGCGATCCCAGCGGCAATCAGTGCTCAGAATGTCGCGCCGATAGAGGCGACGAAGACCTGCTCGCTTGATCCCGGATTGAACCAGTAGCCGCCGATGGTGAAGCGGCGCCAGGTGACCTGTGCGAATGGCCCGCGCTGGATGTCACGATCGCCACCGTACGCGCGCGTGCGTTGACCAACGACTCCGATGCGCAGCCACTCGACGGGCTTGAATCCGAGCTCGCTCCACGCGTACCAGTAGCTGCTGGTGTGTTCGTGGTTATCGCGGACGTATTCGCCTTCGATGTAGAAGTCGAACTGACGCCAGCCGAGGCTTGCCTCCACCCCGGGCACGAACGCATGTACTGATCCCCACGCTCCGCCCAGCAGTGGCGTCACCTCCCATGTGAGGGTGTCACCGCCGGAAAACGTCCAACCGACGAACGCCGAGCGCGCACCGTGCGATTCGTAGTTGTAGCGTGCTTCCAGATGCAGCGGTCCGCGATCCGCGACCGCGATCGCCGAGGTGTAGTTCTCGCCGCCGCGGACGAACGTGGGATACGCCGTGATCCCGAACTCCCACGACGGTTTGGAGGCATCCGACGCACGCCGGCCGCTGTGGTCGTCCTCGCCGGCGTGTGCCGACGTTGCCGTGACAACCGCAAGCACAGCAATCCCGCGCAACGCAGCCTTCATCCGCCGAGCGCGATCACCGCAGTGACGAGTGCCGCACCCAGTCCCGCCATCATGACTCCGGTTTTCCAGCTGCCGTAGCCCGCGTATCGACCGAGGGCGAGGCCGCCGAAGAACAGCATCGTCAGTGCGATTGCGCGCGATATGGCTTTCGCCAATCCAATGTCGTCGATGATCATGAAAGGTATAGCGACGGGAAAGGTCGCAGCGACGACGATTAGGAACACGGCAAGCGCGGCAAGCAGATCCTCCGATTTCAGCTTCGGCCGTTTTGGCACT
Organism: uncultured beta proteobacterium; assembly: GCA_963807155.1. Classification (GTDB taxonomy): domain Bacteria; phylum Pseudomonadota; class Gammaproteobacteria; order Burkholderiales; family Burkholderiaceae_F; genus JACCZX01. The sequence goes on along the minus strand of CAWEAZ010000029.1, from coordinate 318,999 downwards.
GACGGCGATGCAACGATGCGTTCCCGAATCGCCTCGATCTCTGTATCGGTCACCAGGCCAGCGACGTGTTGCGACAACGCGCCTTTGATCAGTGACCGCCCCGTTTCTGCGTTGGTGGCGCTGCGCACCGAGTGCATCAGTGTCAGCGATCTTCCGCGATCGGTGATCGTGGTGACCAGATACATGACGGCATCGACCAGGCCCCATGCAAGATTGCAACCCAGCGCAGCAGCGAGCACCGCCTGCACTTCGTTGCCCGACTCGGTTACCGACACCGCGCCAACAAAGGTAAGCGCCATGAACAGACCGAACAGCATTTCGGATACGCGGCTCACCGGACTTAGGACCGGCTCGCGGGCCGATTCCGTAGCTTCGTTGTCTTCGTTCATTTCGATCGCGCTCAGCTCACGCTGCGTCAGGCAGGAAGTTAATCTTCAGCCAGAAGTCGTTACGGTAACGGAGAAAGACGTGCCGTGATGATCTACTAGGGCAAGCCACCTCGCCAAGTGTTGCAGCAAACCACCTGTGTCAGGAAAAGTGAAGCGCTCCCTGGTCAGTCGGCCCGATCATTCCCTTCCGAGTCCGGACAGGTTCAGTTAAGCGCACTTGGATCCCAGCAATCGGAGGCATCACCAGCCAGGTAGTACTCGCTGCATTTGTTCACTCATCGCGGCATCAATTTGCCCGCACGACGAATCGCTCGCAATGCACGGGAGGAGCGCAAAAGCTGACACTCACGACGATGGTTCTTATCGCCACTCTTTTGATCATCGTTGCGATCCAAGCCGCGGCCATTGTCGCGCTCGAAGAAATCTCGCGACCCTTCTGGAAGATCTCGCCGCCGCCTGCCGTGAGCAACTAGCGCGCTGGCTGCGGCCGTCCGCCGAACGGGTCGAGGAGATCGATCGGCGCCTTGACCACCGCGCCTATGAGGTTCACCAGGCTTTCGCCGATCGCCGCCGGCCCGAGCGGAACGACCCGCGGATCGTCCAGATCGCCAGTGACGCTGACCGGAATCCCGACGACGCGGGCGCCGAAGATGCGGCCGACGATCGGGACGTGCTCCAACACGCCCCGGATGCGGTTGAACGGCGCGACGATGCCGCGCATGTCGACCTGTCCTGCGGGGAAGTCGATCTCGCCGGTCATTGCGAGCCCGAGCGCCGCCGCGTTCAGCGTACCGCTCTCGACGCGCACGAGGCCGGCGTCGAGCGTGCCCGCGGCCGCGAGCTCGCTGTAGTCGAGGCCGCTCGCCAGCAGCTCCGACGGCCGGGCGCGCAGTACCGCGCCGACCGCATCGAGCGACAGGATGCGCGCGATGGCCGGCGCCTTCAGGATCTCGCCGTCGCGAGCGGTAAAGCGGAACGTGCCGCGTGCGGCGCGCGCCAGTTCGTCGAGCGGTCCGCTCGCGGCGAGATCGGCGTCGAGATCGAACGTCCCAGTCAGCGCGAGGCGCGCGCCGGTCAGGCAGGCCACCACACCGGCGACCGGCTGGCCGCGCGCTGCGATCTTCGACGTCACGTTCACGCTGCCGGGCACGAGCACCGCGCGCAGCGGCAGTGCGAGATCGCACAGTCGCGCCTCCTTCACGTCCGCCACGATGCGCTCCGGCGCGAGCGTGACGGTACCCGAGAGCGGCCGCACGACGTACCGACCGTAGGTGACGCTCTTCGCGTCGACGGCGATGCGGCCATCGACCGGCAGGTTCCAGCCGGCCGCGTCTCGCGGCCGGGCCTCGCTGCGCGGGAACGCGCGGAGCAGGCGCTCGGCGTCGATCGCGTCCGCCGTCGCGCGGAGATCGAGCCCGAACGTCTTCGGCTGGCGCGTGACCGTCCCGGTGAGCACGAGCGGCTCGCCGGCGACCACGAATGCGCCTTCGTGTATCCGGACCACGTCGCCGGCGACGTCGAGGCGCACGCGCGCGATTGCGACCGGGATGTCCCAGTGTTCCAGGATGTCGATCCGGTCGGCCTCGAGGCGACCCGCGGCGCTCGACCGCCGCGGGTCGGCGAGATCGATCGTCGCGCTGAAATCGCCCTGCAGCGCGCCATCCCCTTTCGGCGGATGAGCGAGCACCCGGGCGAGCGTGCGGTTGTCGAGCTTCCCTTTGAACGTGAGCTCGAGCGTCGAGGCCGCCCACTTCAGCGACGCAGTCGTGTTGGTGTCGGGGTCGTTCACCACCAGCCGCCGCAGATCGAAGTGGCCCGATTGCGCGGTGAGGTCGAAATCGGCCCGCACGTCGCTGGCGAGGACGAGCGCGCCTGCGCAACGAGCGGGGCGGTCGGCCGCCGGCGCGCTGCAAGCGCCCCGAGGAGAGCGTGAGCGGCGTGCGCGGCATCGCCTTGAGGGCAGCTGCCAGCGCGTGCGCGCCCAGTCGAGGCTGCGCTCGCCGGCGCGTCCGTCGGCAAGCTTGAGGTCGAAGCGCGGATCGGGCGCGGCGTAGTCCTCGATCGTTCCGGACGCGACGATGCGCGCGTCGAGCATGGCGGCGTCGAGCCGGTCGAGCGCGACCGTGCGCGGCGTGACCCGCAACTCCCCGCCGGTGAGCGTCACCGGCGCAGGCAGCGCCGGCCCGGCAATGCGCACCTGTTGAGGCCGGAGCACCGCTTCGTAATCGAGTGCCGCCGGCTGGTTCAGCGGACCGGAAAGCCGCACGAGCCGCACCGCGACGGTGCCGGTCGCGGTGGGGATCGCGCTCGTCGGCCGCCGCAGCCCCTCGAGCGACGCGAGCCAGGGATAGATCTCGTCGAGCACGACCACGGCGTCCCCGCTCGCAGCGTGCACGATGGGCGCCGCACCGAGCGTAAGCTCCAGCGCGCCGCCCCGGATCTGCGAGCGGCCGAGCGTGCCGTCGAGCCCGCGCACGGCGACACGATCACCGGCGTAACGGACCGCGCCACCGGTCACCTCGATCGGCAGCGGCACACCGCGATAGCGCCCGTTCCCCTGCACCCGCGAGAGGTCGACCGCGACGTGCGCGCGGCGCCGGTCGGCTTCGTACGCCACGGTGCCGGACGCGCGACCGCGCAGCGACTCGACGTTGGCGAGCGCAGCGGGCTCGGGCCTGCCGACCAGGCGCCGCACGATCGGCAGCGTCCCGGCGAGATCCGCATCGACCGCCGCCTCGAGCTTGCGCAGCGCCGGGTCGGGTATCAAGTCGACCGCGTCGGGTATCAAGTCGACCGTTAGCGTGCCGCCGGTGAACGTCGACTTGCCGATTGCGCCCGCGAGCTCGGACCCCCGCAGCGTGCCGTCGGCGAGCGCGAAGCGCCCGGCGCCGCCGGTCACCGCGATACCGAACGTCGGCAGCTCCAGCGCGCCGTTCGCGAGCTGTCCCTCCGCGCGCATCGACCCGAGCGCCGCGAGCGCGCCGAAATCGCTCGCCGCCGCGGTAATGTTCAGTGACTGTACCGTCCCCGTCGGGACGAACGCGAGCGCCGCCTGCACGCCGTCGAGATCGCCCGCGAGTGCGGCCAGAGCGGTGCGCAGCCGCGCCAGGTCGAGCGCGGGCACCTGCAGTGCGACCGTCGGCCCGGAACCGTCGGGTTTCGCGCGTAACGTCCCCGTCGCCGCCGGGAGGAGTTCGCCCGCCTTGAGCTCGCGCAGCGAAGCGGTCACCGCCGTGCCGTCGCGCTGCGCGTCGAGCACCGCCCGCACGGTGCCCAACCCCAGCGTGCGCGCGGCCCGCGCGAGCGTCACATCCGGCGCTGCGGCGGTGAGCGTCCCGCGCACGCTCGCGCGTCCGTCCGTCTGCGCGTCGAGGGACGCGTCGATCGCGCCGGCGCTTACGCGCAGCTCGCCCTGCGCGCCGGCAGCCTGCAGCAGCTCCGCCAGGCGCAACCCGCTCAGCTGCAGCTTGCCCGTCGCCGCGAGCGAACCCGGTGCGATCTTCAGGTGCGCGCTGGCGGTGCGCCACAGATCCGCGGCACCGCTCGCACTGACGGTGAGCGCGTCCGCCGCGACCTGCGCGTCGGCCGTGAGCCCGGAGAGCGACACGATCCGCTGCCCCGCGTACACCACGACGACCGTGCCGTCGGTGACGCCGAGCGACATCCCGCTCGCGTCGCGGACGAGCGCGTCGACGACCGGACCGAGCGCGGCCCGGTACGCGGCGAACGGATCGCCGCCGCTGCCGCCGCCGGCTGGATCGTGACCTCGAGCGTCGGCTGCGCGAGGTTGACCGCCACCGGACGTACGTTGCCGGTGAGCAAGGGCAACCACGCGATGCGGATCGCCAGCGTGTCGACCCGGCCTTCGAGAACACCGGGAATGCGGACGGTGGCATTGCGGGCTTCGACGGAGGGCTGCGGGAAGAAGCGCAGCTTGAGCGATTCGTAGTGCACCTCCCCGCCGGCCACCGCCGAGATCCGCTGTTCGACGGCGCGCTGGACGCGGTCTTGGTCGACGAAGAACGGGAGGGATGCGATCGCGGCGACGAGCAGCGCCGCGACGGCGGCGATGCCGATGACGATGCGCAGGAAACTACCCGATAGCGAGCTTGTGTTATTTCTGCGCACCGTCGCCCTGCTTCTTTCCGCCGAGCAGGCCACCGATTCCCTTGACGACTCCCTCGACCACCGGCACACCGACAAAGGCCCGTCGAGTCACCGCGTCAGTCGCTACGGCGGCCCAGTCGACTCGATAACTCAGTGAATCGAGCGGGCCAGCGATCTGTATCGGCACCGTGGTGCCAAGCAACGCACTGACAACGCGTCGATCCGCACCGAGCGGGCTCGCCGTCATTTCCGCGCGCAGCACGTAATCGAGCTCCTCTTTGACGAGATCCAATCGCCCACTCGCGGCGACGCCCGCGAGCAGCAACAGCGCAGCGACAATTCCAACACCGATCGCTACCTTCTTTAACATTGCTGCGGGTCCTGCAGGCTATCGGCTATTTGTTGAGGCAGCATAAGCTCGGGACTTGCAGCACCGGGCGTGCGCCGCGCTCAACCGTGTCAGGAAAAGTGAAGCGCCGCTGATCAGGCAGGGCGATCATTCCCACCCAAGTCCAGTTTCAGGGTGAGTGACACGCGCCTGGATCACACCAGTCGGACGGGATCAGATGGTTCATGTAGCGATCTTGAGCGGAGAAGACGGATGACGGAAACAACGGCTAAGGCCTCGCTATGGGACACCTTTGAACACACGCCCTCGTTCAAGCAAAGGGTGTTCATGCGGTACTTCACCGCAATTCTGGTGGATCTCGTCGTGCTTCTGCTGTTCGCCGAATATTGGGAGCACGTTTACGTCAGCTCGTTCACGATCGCCCTGCTCGCTGCCGTCCTGTTGCAGATCCTGCTGAAGGTGACGATCGTCATGCGAACATAAGGTCGCTGCCTTCTTCAACGCCAGGCCGGGAGGCTTCAATAAATTCATGCGGTACTTCGGTGCCTGGGTCGTGCTGTTCGGGTCCAAGTTCGTCATTCTCGAAGCGCTCGTCCTCGCATTCGGTGACCGCATACGTTTCGGCGGATGGTTCCATGGGATCGTGGCGCTGATCGTGGTCGTGGTCGTGATGCTGGTGGCCGAAGCGGCCATCGTGTGGGTCTATCGCCGCATGGGGAATGCCTGACTAGGCAAGATGCGCGCGCTGCTTAGGCAGCGCGCGAAGACCGCGTTTCCAATTCCACCTTGATCAGATGCTGCAGGATCGCCATCAGGGCCGCGCTCGTCATGCCAAACATCAGGACGCCGTTCGCAGCTTCGAGAGGCCCCAGCAGCTTCCATCGCTCGCTCATCACCACGTCGCCGTAACCCAGCGAGCTAAAGTTCACACCTGAGTGGTAGACAGCCTCATACAACTCGTTGAATTCGCCCAGCGACCATGAACAACACTCCCCAGATCACGATCTGGACGAAGTTGCCCAGCGTCATGGCGATCATCACGATCAGCAGCGGGCGGAGGTGCGGGAACAGTCCGCGACTAGCGGCCGTTGGTTCGATTTTCCGCATGTAGTAGCGGACGCTCCAGAAACTGACACCCGCCTGCAACGCCAGGCACAGCAGCTTGACCGGCAGCCCGACCATCAGGTTCCTCAGCATTTGCGATTCCCCTTTCAGGTGTGTGTGAAGGCCAACCCTTTTAATCTCGAGGCACGCCAGCGCTCAAGTACCCCCACTGTCGCCCACGCGTAAACGGCCACGGCGACAAACAGCGCGATTCGGATAGCAGAAGCGCGTGTAGACATCCTTGCCGACGGCAGCGTCTTCAATCGCCGGCCCGAGCAAGATCAGCATCGTGATCAGGGCGTTGCTCCAGAACGATGGAGTGAAGGATGTGCGCATGACTCCGAATAGTTTGGCTCCGGCCCACAGCGCCGCAGCCACCATCCATAACATCAGCATCCACAGGTTCGGCTGCAGCGAAAGGCCGCCCCAGACCAATATCGCCATCCATGCTCCCATCAATGTAGATCCCACGAGCTCGCGCCCGGCCGAGCTCGCATCGGTGGCGCTGGCCTGCTGACCAAGCGTCACCGATTTCATGATCGTCGGCAGATAAAACGCCGGGTTGGTCAGCGTCAGTACAAAGGCGGGCATCACGACCAACGTGGCCTTTAAGGCCTGCCATCTTGCTGCTTCCGGACTGACAGTGGGGGGTGCCGTTGCGATGTTGGCTGCAGGGGGCGCATCCGGAAAGAGCGCGTGCGAAAACCCGCCGACCAAAACGCCGATGCCTAGCCCCACCGCAAATGCTTCGCTGAGCTTCGAGACCAGTATCTGATCGGCCACTCCGACCGCCGGAATTATCGTGAAGGCGATCACGAGAATGAATGTCAGGGGACTCGCTTTGCGCGCGCCAGCAAAGAACACGGCGTAGAGAAGTACGCCGGTCAGCAGGAGGCCCGTCACGGCATAGTTTTGCAGCAGTGGCACCATCAGCACGCCGGCCACCAGCAATGTGGCGACGACACCCACGAGTAACACGCCTTTCAGGAGTGGGATCGGCGGACCGGGCTTGCACAGCATCACGACGGTGAGCAGGCACACGATGAACGGTGCAGGCAGCGCCAGTCCGTAAGCGATCAGGACCGCGAAACCGAGGCCGATCGCCAGCCGCAGTACCGCCTTGTCAGCGCGGTGCAATGACATGATCAATAGAGATACGAGAAGTAGCTCATCACCTTGATGAAGAATCCCGCGAGCCAGTTCATCACGGGGTAATCTCCGGTGTAGACCAGCACGTCGGCCTGGCCGCCGATGCGCACTCCACGCAGTCGCTCGCGTTCGGACGGGTCGAACTCGACGGCTACGGGAAAGCGCTGCGCCTGCCGCAACCAGTCGCGGCTGTTCTCGACCGCAGGCAACGTGCCGGGTTGAGGTGGCTTATCGGGACCGATGCCGGTGCCGACGCTGCGTACGCGTCCCTTCAATATTTCGCCCGGCATCACGTCGAGCACGATCGCCACTTCGTCACCGGGTTTGATGTTGCCGAGATTGTTCTCGGTCATGTCGGCGTTGATCCAGAGGTCGTGAATGGCGATCAGCGTCATCAGAGGCGCGCCGGTCTGTGCATATTGCCCAGCATCGATCCGCAGGTCGGTGACCGAACCGCGGGCGGGCGCCACCACCGCGGTGCGCTTCAGATCAAGCTCGGCCTTTTCGATCGCCGCGCGGGCACTGAGCAGCTGCGCGTTGTTTTCACCGCGTTCGCCTGCTGTCTCTTGCGCACGGACTAGATCCGCCTTCGCAGCTTCAACCTGACTGCGGGCCTTGATCCGATTGGACTGCGCACTTTCGACGCGGCGCAGAGAGATCGCGCCCGGATCTTCCTTATGAATCTGTTCGAGTCGCGTCGCATCCTGTTGCGCGAAAACATTGTTTGCAATAGCCGCCTGCACTGCCGCCTTGGCCGACTCCACCGACGCCGTCGACGCACCGACCGAAAGGCGTGTCGACTCATAATCCGAACGGCTGCGCTGCAGCGTGATCTTGTACTGGGTTGGATCGATATCCAATAGCGGCTGCCCGCGCTGCACCTCATCGTTGTTCTTGACGTGCACCTTCAGCACTGTGCCAGCTACTTCGGCCGCTATCGGTACGACGAACGCCTGCACCCTGGCTTGCGAGGTATACGGTGTCAGTCGATCCGAAACGAAATACCAGAGCGAGACTCAGAGACAATCAGTAAGCAGCACGATGATCGCGCCGACGCGGCTTCCCTTGCCCGACTTCGCCGCTGAGGCAGCGGCGGTGTCTCTGCGATCGGCGGCGACTTCTCTGCTTCGGCGTGGTGGCGGCGGCGGCGATTTCTCGCTATATCGGCGCGCCGAGTCTCGTCGCGGCTTTGTGGTTTCTTGACTCATGGTCTTGCCGTTCCGGAAGAGTTTGGTAGAGCGTCAGCGTCGGGCATTGGCAGCGGGGCCTCGAGCACACCTTTCCAATCGCTGCGTTGGTTCATGGTGTCGCGCGTCACATCATCCAGCACGGGCCGGCGTTCGCCCTTGTTCCCAGCCACCCCCCATCGCTTTGTACAGCGCAATCAAATTCTGCGTCAGGCTGCCGCGCGAGCTGACCAAAAAGTCCTGTTGAGCGAAAAGCACTCGCTGCGAATCGAGCACTCGCTCGAAGTCGGTGAGCCCTTCGCGATATTGAATATTGGCAATGTCGAGCGATCGCTGCGCAGCCGCCACTGCGTCTGCGAGCAGCAGGATCTGTTCTCCAGTCTTTGCGAAGCCCACTGCTGCATCATCGACCTCGCGAGCCGCCCGTAGCACCGCGTCTTGATACTGCTCGTAGAGCTGCTGGAATCGCGCATCCTGCACCAGCACGGCGTTGGTGAGCCGCCCATAGTCGAAGACGTTCCAGACAAGGCTCGGCCCGATGGCCCAGGTCAGCGCGCGCGATGATCCGCTCAACGACGTAGCCGACAGCCCCACGGATCCCAACAGCGATATCGACGGATAGAGATCCGCGACGCTCACGCCGATCAGCGCGGACTGAGCGGCCAACTGCAACTCAGCAGACCTCACGTCGGGGCGACGCCGCAGCAGCTCGGCCGGCATGTCGACGATGACCGCGAGTTCCGCCTGCGGGATCACATTCTTGCCTAGGGTCATTTCGGGCAATGGGCCGGGAGCTCTTACCAGCAGCGTGCTCAACGCGTTCTGTGTCTGGCGTAGCGCGCTTTCGAGTGGAGGAATAGTGGCCAGCGTCCCGAGATACTGGGCTTTTGCCTGTTGCACATCCAATTCGGAGTCGTTGCCTCCCTTGAACAACCGCTCGGCGATGTCGAGACTGCGTTTTTGCAACACCGCGTTTTCGCGAGCGATCACCAGCCGCGCCTCCAGAGTGCGAATCGAAGTGTAGAAGGCCGCCACCTGGGCGGCCATCAGCACCTGCAAGTCATCGTATTGCGCAATGCTGGCGAAGTAGCTGGCATCCGCGGCCTCGATGCCGCGTCTGAACTTGCCCCAGAAATCGAGCTCCCAGCCCACCTGAAACCCAACGCTGAAATTCACTGCGCTGGTGTCGCGTGCGCCGGTCCTGTGTTCTCCGCGCCCACAGCAGATCGCTGGTGGCCTGCTGAACCTGCGGGTAGAGCGCGCTGCCGGCAATTCCAAGTTGAGCGCGCGCTTCCATGATGCGAAGACCCGCGGTGCGCACGTTGGGATTCACGCGCTGCGCCTCGGCAACGAGGCTTCGAGCACGGGATCATGAAACGTGCGCCACCACTCCTGCAGTTGTCCGACGCGTGGCTTCGCGATCGGCGGTCAGCGGCTCGAGAGAGCCGCCCGTCCACGGGGCCAACCAAGCAGGCACTTGCGGTCGCTGGAAGTCAGGCCCGACCGTCGTGCAGGCGCTTAGAAGCACTGTCCCTGCGAGCGCTGCCGCCCGCGTTCGCAGCTTGGTTACAGGCATTCGACTCAGCTGGCCGCCTGCGATTTGCGCGCCGGTGCCTTATCAGGATTGGTAGCGACCCACCACATGAAGATCTGATAGCCCAGAGCGAGCAACGTCGCGCCGACGAACATTCCCAGCAGACCGTGGGTTGCCAAGCCACCCAACGCGCCCAGCAGAATGACGACCATCGGCGCATCGACACCTCGGCCGAGCAGCAGCGGTTTCAGTACGTTGTCGAGCATGCCGGCGACGAACAGCAGCACGCTGTGAGTCACGGCAGCCCCGGTGCTGTACTCACCGCTCACCCAGATATAGACGATGACCGGCAGGGTGACCAGCAGCGCCGGAACTTGCGCGATTCCGAGTACCAGCACGACCAACGCCAGCACTGCCGCAAACGGAACGCCGGCGATCAGCAGGAACAAGCCGACGACGATGGCCTGGATAAAGGCCACCCCGAGCACACCCAATGCCACCGCGCGAATCGTCGCTGTGGACAGCTTGGCAAACTCTTCGCCGCGTCCGGTTCCGACGATGCGATCGAAAATCGCCCGCGTACTTCTGGCGCCCGATTCGCCAAAAGCCATGATGATTCCGGCAATGATGAAGGACGCCAGAAACAGCAACGTCGCCACGCCAGTGCTGGCAACAAATCGCCAACGCGCTTTTGGCGAAGTCGCCGAGCTTCGGCTGCAGACTCTGAACCACTGCCGGCAGATCCGTATGCGCCTGCGACCAAAAGCCAAAGAGCTTCTTGCCGACGATCGGCCAGTCGGCAATGCCCGGCGAGGGCGCGGGAATCTGCAGCGTGTGATCGCGCACGCTGCCGACGAATTGATGAACTGAATCGCCCAGCTCGAACATCAGCACAGTGGCCGGTACTCCGATCAGCACGAGGCCGATCAGCACCATCACCGTGGCCGCAAGCCCCTGTTTGCCTCCCATCTTGCGCGCCAGCTTTTGATGCGCCGGATAAAGCACCACTGCCAGAATCAGCGCCCACACCATCAGGGCCAGAAAGGGCGAAAAAATCTGGTAGCACAGCACCACCATGGCGAAGACGAACCCCGCCCGGATGAAGACATCCATCAGTCGCCCGGATAGGCGCTTTTCGAGCTCGGGATCAGGTGTGTAGGAGGTATTCATCGGTCGGCTTCCCCTTGTGCGTTGCTAATCACCTAACGGATGCGGGTGCAAGGCTAACTTAGTTGTAGCCCAACCTGTGTCGCGAAAGGTGAAGCGCCGCTGATCAGTCGGCGCCATCATTCAACAGTTTCTCAAAGCGGGGCTTGGGTCAGATGCAAGCAAAGTTGATCGCTGAGTTCATGGGCACGTTGTGGCTGGTGCTGGGCGGTTGCGGGAGCGCCGTGTTGGCTGCAGCGTTTCCGCAAGTGGGCATTGGATTGCTCGGTGTATCGCTTGCGTTTGGATTAACCGTGCTGACGGCCGCGTACGCGCTCGGACCGATTTCAGGCGGGCACTTCAATCCGGCTGTATCGATCGGCCTCTGGGCCGGCGGTCGTTTTCCCGCTGGTCAACTGCTGCCCTACATCGTTGCGCAAGTGCTCGGCGCAATTGCGGGCGCGGCCATTCTCTATGCGATTGCCAGCGGCACCTCGACATTCAGCTTGGCAGTCGGATTTGCAGCGAACGGCTTCGGTGAGCATTCGCCCGGCAAGTACTCGTTGTTCGCGGGTTTGGTAACAGAAGTTGTCATGACTCTGATGTTCCTGGTTGTCATTCTCGGCTCGACACACCAGCGCGCACCCGTTGGCTTTGCCGGGTTGGCGATCGGACTTGCACTCACGCTGATTCACTTGATCAGCATTCCGGTCACAAACACGTCAGTCAATCCGGCACGCAGCACCGGGCCAGCAGTGTTTGTAGGCGACTGGGCGCTGGGACAGCTTTGGTTGTTCTGGGTGGCACCGATCGTCGGTGCTTTGATCGGCGGTTGGTTGTACCGAGCTGTTCTGGAAGGTTGGCGCGAAGAGCCGCCGATCGTCGGCAGACGTTGAGGTCTTGATCAGGTGTTTGGATAAGGAGAAATATGAAGCGATCACATGGTTTGATTGGCGCGCTCATCGCGGCGTTTCTGGCGATGCCGCTGCACGCTGCCGCCCAGGCACCGACTGATCGATGGACGTTTTCGGTGCAGCCGTATGTTTGGCTTCCCGGCCTCGATGCGCAGCTGCGCTACGGTCCGCCGCCGGCGGGTGGCTCGGGCGCGAATGTCTCCATCGATACGGACGGCGTTCTCGACGCACTCAACTTCTTTGCGATGGTGCAGGGCGAAGCACGCAAAGGTCGATGGTCGATTTTTGGGGACTTCATTTATGTGGACTTCGGAACGCAGGAGAGCCAGATACGCAGCGTTGACTTCAACCCTGGGCCGGGGCCGGTGAATGTGACGACCTCGCAGCTGAACTCAGGCACGCAGTCAGCGCTCGACGCAACAGTATTCACGTTGGCTGGCGGCTATAACATGGTGCAGGATCCCACCACCACCTTGGATCTGATCGCAGGCATTCGCTATGCGAATGTCAAAGCACGCACGGATTGGAATCTGACGGCGGTTGTGACGGGGCCAGCTGGTGCGGCGGCATTTGCGAGCACCGGCACCATCGAGCGATCGGACGATCTCTTCGACGGCATCATCGGTGCGCGCGGCCGCCTGGGATTCGGTAACAGCCCGTGGTTCGTCCCGTATTACATCGACGTCGGCGCCGGTTCGTCCGACTTTACCTGGCAGGGAGCGGTCGGTGTGGGCTACGGATTCAGGTGGGGCGATGTGGTGTTTTCGTACAAATACCTCTACTACGATGTAGGCGATAAGTTCATACAAGAGCTCAAATTGGGCGGCTTCGCGATAGGGGCAAATTTCAGGTTCTGAGCTTTTGGGGACCGAAGAACGACGACGATTTCAATGGAGCAGGAGCTGAATGATCCGCGGCGCGCGCTCAATGAGAGAGTCATCGATCAGGCCGAATTCGAAAGCCTGCGTAAGCGGATACTGGCTCGTTCGAACTAAGAAGCGGTTGTATTGACATCCTGGGAGGGATGGACGCGTCGCACTTAGCTTGCGGCGCGCGATGGTGGAGGGTCTATGAAACGTTTTCTGCTCGCCCTTTTTCTGTTACCGACCCTATCGCATGCACAGACCTTGGTCGCAAAGGCGTCGGACGGAGCAAAGTGGCTGATATACGTCGAGACGATTAGCGTGGGAGATGCTCTGCAAAATCGCGACCGAATCGTGAGTGCGCTGGTCGAGAAGCGCGATGAAAGCGGCCGGTCGGTGAATCGGACTCGCCAATACACGACCGGCTGCTACACGCATGGCGACGGGATTACCCGGTGGGGCAAAGACGGCCGTGCGGAGGAGTGGACTTGGGGCGGCCCACTCGTTCTCGACATTCTTGCCACTCGTATGTGTCAGTACGCCTGGGATCGTGTTGAGCCGGATGCCGGCATCGAATTCCCTCTGAAGCATGCGGTCAGTCACCGCGGAAACACGGCAAGCGCCAACGGACCGACACGAGGTAACGTTGGGCTGTAGCTGAGCATCGCCGCCGTTCGTCGAGCGAAGGCCAGTTTCCTGGCCGACATTTCGTCGGCTCTCTCGTTATGCAGACGAAACAGCTGACACTAGCCTGCTTGATTTTCGCTGTTGGCTTGGCGGCGAGCGCTGCCGCGCAGGAGGCGCCCAGCTCGGCAAATACCCGCGCCTCAGATGCGCAGCGGCCAAAAATCGGCCTCGTGCTATCCGGTGGTGGCGCGCGCGGCGCCGCCCATATCGGCGTTCTCAAAGTTCTCGAAGAGCTGCGCGTGCCGGTTGATCTGATCGTCGGCACCAGCATGGGCTCGATCGTTGGAGCCGCGTATTCGACCGGGCTGTCGGTTCCTGAGATGGAAAAGGCGATCAAGTTGATCACCACTGAGCGCCTGTTCACCGATAGCCCACCGCGTCAGGACCAGACGATGCGGCGCAAGGACGACGATCTGCGTCCGTACTTCGTGCCAGAGCTGGCCGTGACCTCCGATGGTGTGTTGCTGCCGAAAGGATTGGTCACCGGCGTTGCGCTCGAAGGTGAACTGCGGCGGTTAGTGAAGATCGCCAGTGCGCGCAGCTTCGACGAGTTGCCGATTCCGTTTCGTGCGATCGCCACTGACATCGGCACCGGTGAAATGGTGATACTGAGAGAAGGCAGTGTGGTGCAGGCAATTCGCGCGTCGATGTCTGTGCCGGGTGCGGTGGCGCCGGTCGAGATGGGTCGACGTCAACTGGTTGACGGTGGGTTGGTGCGCAATCTGCCGGTCGACATCGCACGCTCGATGGGCGCCGACATCATCATCGCGGTCAACCTTGGGACGCCGCTGCTGAAACCGGAGCAGATCACCTCGGCGCTTACGGTCTCGGTCCAGATGCTGAATATTCTGACCCAGCAGAACGTCGGCCGCTCGCTGGCTGAATTAACGCCGCGCGACATTCTGATTTCTCCCGAGCTCGGCGATTACTCGGCAGCCGACTTCGACAATCTGGTGAAGACCGTACCGATTGGCGAAGCGTCCGCGCGCAAGGTCGACAGATCGACTGCGCGCGTTATCTTTGCCGCCTGAGCAATACGCTGCGGTGCGCGCTAAACAGACGGCGACCGCTGCCACTGCCGCCCTTGTCATCGACGCGGTCAAGATCGAGGGCACACGCGGGGTTAGCGAAGCAGTCGTGCTGCAGGCGATGCAGACGCGCGTCGGAGAGCCGCTTGACCGGGACACGATCGATCTCGACATGCGGCGCATCTTCGGCCGCGGCGATTTCGAGACCGTCAATTACGCGATCGAGGACGTCGACGGCAAGCGCACGCTGGTCGTGTTGGTCAAGGAAAAGCCGCAGCGAAATTACGTGCGCTTTGGCCTCGAGCTCGAAGCGGCGCTCGGGAATCAGGCCGACTTCAATCTGCTGGCGTCACATCGAATGAAGTGGCTCAATGCGTTTGGCGGCGAGTGGCGCAATGACGTGATCCTCGGCCGCGATGTGTTGCTGCGAACCGAGCTGTATCAGCCTTTGTCGACCCGACAGTATTTCTTCGTGGCGCCGCAGGTGGCGTACTCGATCGATCGATTCGATTTGTACGCGGGCGATCTGCGCATTGCCGAATACAGAGACACTCTCACGAAGCGCGGGAGTCGACTTCGGGGTGAACTTCCTGCAGTACGGCGAAGCGCGCGTAGGCGCCTTGGTCGGCCGTCGCACGATTTTCGCTGCAAAGCGGTGGGGTGGTTGTTCTTCCCGGTACTCAGGAGCCGTTCACGTTGCCAAGGGATGGCCGGCTCGACGTCGGGGCGGTCACCTTTAATGCCACGCTGGACCGGCTCGATAGCATCAATTTCCCGCGGCATGGTTACTACGCGCGCGCCAGCGTCTACGACTCAAACACCCTACTGGGCGCCGATGAAACGTACACGCGCTGGAACGCGACACTAAGCGCTCCGTTCACGATTGGCCGTCACACGATCGAAGGACTGATCTCCGGCGGTAACCGAATCGGCAGCAACGAGGTGCCGATCTACGATCAGTTTGAACTCGGCGGATTTCTTAACCTGTCGGGACTCTCGCGCGCGCAATTGCGCAGCGACCGCTTTGTGTTCGGCCGGCTGATTTATCGCAGTCAGGTGGCAAAGATTCCTGTGGTTGAGGACGTTTACGTCGGCTTCTCGGCCGAGGGCGCGCGGCTGAATCCGGTCGATACCCATCTGGCGTGGAAAAATCGTAAGTGGTGATCTGAACGTGTTTGCCGGTTCAGTCTTCATGGGTATCGATTCGCCGCTCGGTCCGCTGTACCTCGGCTTCGGTTATGCCAATAGTGATAACAAGGCGGTTTACCTTTTTCTCGGACGGCCGTAGTGCATAGGCTTACGCGCCTAAACTTGACTTGATACTGGAGAGCCTCAATGAGATACGGAAAGTTGATTCATCACGTAAGCGCTGCCCTGATCGCTGCGTCAGTTTCATCTCAGGCGTTCGCAATCAACGAGCTGTTTCTGGCGAAGGGACCGCTGGGGAAATTGACCAAAAACGACATCACCATTGCGCGCGCCGAAATCAAGAAAGCGCTCGATACGGGCAAAGACGGTCAGACATTCACGTGGGCCAACCCCGAAACCAAGGCGACAGGAACTATCAAGCCCACCAAGACGTTCACCAAAGACGGCATGCGCTGTCGCGCGACGGAGTTCGCCACGTCGGCTGGCGGAGAACGCGGTGCCAGCACGTGGAACCTGTGCAGCACCAAGGATGGTTGGAAGGTGGCGCAATAAGTCACGCCGCGTGGAACTGATTACGTAGCGTCTTCCATCGCCAGCTCACGTAGCCGGAAGCGCTGAAGCTTGCCAGTCTCGGTGCGCGGCAACGTGTCGACGATCTTTATCGTGCGCGGGTACTTGTAGGGTGCGATCGTCTGCTTGACGAACGTCTGCAGCTCGGCGCATAGATCAGCGCTACGCGCATAACCTTCCTTGAGCACGACGTAGGCGGCGACACGCTGACCGCGCTCGTCGTCCGCGACACCGATGACGCCGCATTCGGCCACGGCGGGATGCAGCAGCAACGCACCTTCGACCTCGGGCCCCGCGACGTTGTATCCCGACGTCACGATCATGTCGTCCGAGCGCGCCTGGTATCGGAAGTAGCCGTCGTCGTCCTGTACAAAAGTGTCGCCGGTCACATTCCAGCCATCGCGCACGTAGTTGCGCTGACGATCGTCGGCTAGATAGCGGCAGCCGCTCGGACCTTTGACCGCAAGCTTGCCCGGTGTGCCGCGCGGCACTTCGTTCATCGAATCATCGACGACGATCGCTCGATAGCCGGGAACGGCTTTGCCAATCGCACCGGCGCGAACATCGGCGCCCGCCGCTGCGATGAAGATGTGAATCATCTCAGTGGCGCCGATGCCGTCGATCATCTCGATGCCGGTTGTCTGTTTCCATAACTGGCGCGTCGCGTCCGGCAGCACTTCGCCAGCGGATACAGTCTTTTTCAGGCTTCGGATATCAAAGCGGCGCGTCGAATCGGTCAACAGCAACGCCATTTGGCGATACATCGTCGGCGCTGTAAAGCAGATCGTTGCGCGCGTTGATTCGATCGCAGCAAGCAACGCTTCGGGCGTTGGTTTTTCGATCAGCACGGTCGACGCGCCAAAGCGCAATGGCATCGCAAGCAGCCCTCCGAGCCCGAACGTGAACGCGAGCGGCGGCGTGCCGCAAAACACATCGTCGCGCGTCGGCTTCAGCACGTGCGTTGTAAACGCATCGGCCATCACCAGAATGTCGCGATGAAAGTGAACCGTGCCTTTCGGCTGTCCGGTGGTGCCGGATGTGAATGCGATCAGGCAGACATCGTCGCGATGACTTGGGTGCGCGGCGAATTCAATCGGCTTGCGGGCGGCGCGCGCTTCGAGCGCATCGGAGGATGAATCGTTGAAGTAGACGACTGTCTTCAAATCGGGCGCGTAGTGTTCGCCGCTCGGATCGCGCGTCGCTTCAAGTTCCCGTTTGAGCCGAGCGTCGCATAGCGCTGCGCCCACTCTGGCCTTGTCGATCATCTGCTTCAGTTCGCGCGCGCGCAGCAGTGGCATCGAACCCACCGCAATCAGGCCAGCCTTGACTACCGCCAGCCAGCATGCAGCCAGCATCGGTGTGTTTGGCGCGCGCAGCAGCACGCGATTGCCTGGAACCAACTTCATGTCGTCGGTCAACACGTGCGCGATGCGATTGACCTGTGCCTGCAGCTGCGCATACGTACATGACAGCGGATTGCCCATCGATCAAAGCGGTGATCGCAGGGCGCGCGCCATTGCCCGCATCGATCTGTCGATCGAGCAGCTCGGTCACGCAATTGACTTGCGGCGGATACCGGTACTCGGGCCGGTCGAACAAGAACTCGGGCCACTCGCTTTTGTGGTGGCAGGTGGTCGCGTGCGAAGGTATCAGCGACCGGCATGCGTCGCTAACGGCGTCTAGTCAACCTTTGCGTTCGAAATCTTGACGACCTTCGTCCACTTGTCGGTTTCGTCGCGAATGAACGCTGCAAATTGATCGGGCGTCATGCCGCCGGGCTGCGCACCCTGCGCAACGAAACGCTCGCGCACCTCGGGAACGGCGAGCGCTTTCGTAACGTCGGCCTGGATCTTGTCGACGATTGCGCGCGAAGTGCCAGCCGGTGCAAACAGGCCAAACCACGAGCTCGCATCGAATCCCTTCAGCTTGGCCGCTTCCTCCATCGTCGGCACATCGGGCAGAGCCGACGAGCGTTCGCGCGACGTTACCGCCAGCGCTTTCAGCCGCCCGCTCTTGATGTGCGGCAGCGCTGACGGCAGGTTGTCAAACATGACGTTGGTATTGCCGGCGAGCAGATCACTGACTGCGGGCGCAGAGCCACGGTAGGGCAGGTGAACCATATACGTACCGGTCATCGTCTTAAACAATTCGCCGGTGAGATGAATTGAAGTGCCATTGCCGCTCGATGCCATATTCAGCTTGCCAGGATTGGCTTTCGCGTACGCGATGAATTCGCTGACGCTGTTGGCCGGCACCGACGGATTGATGACCATCACGTTCGGCACGCCGGCCGCGAGCGTGATGGGAACGAAGTCCTTGACCGGATCAAACGGCATCTTGTTGCCGCTCTGTGCGAACAGCGCGGCATTGATGGCGTGGGTTCCGACCGTGCCCATCAGCAGCGTGTAGCCGTCGTTCGCGCTCTTTGCTACCGCATCGGCGCCGACGTTACCGCCGGCTCCTGCTCGATTTTCGATGACTACCGGTTGCTGCCACATCTTCTGCAGCTCGGCGCCGAGCGAGCGCGCGACGATGTCGGTCGTACCTCCCGGCGGAAACGGCACGATGATGCGCACCGGCTTTGACGGCCAGCTCTGCGCTTGCGCCGCTAGCGAAGAAGTCAACAACGCGCCCGCAACCAACAAACGCCACATCGAACCACGCTGCATCTTCATCGCCTCCGGAAAGTCGTGGGCGAAGTCTGCCTTCGCGGTGGTCGTTCGTCTATGCTGGCCGCAGCATGGCAAAGTTCATACTGGCGCTGGATCAGGGGACAACAAGCTCGCGCGCGATCGTGTTCGATCGACGCGGGCAGATCATCGCGACCGCACAGCAGGAGTTCCGGCAGATTTTTCCGCAACCCGGTTGGGTTGAGCACGATGCCGGTGAAATCTGGTCGACTCAGCTGCAATGCGCACAGTCCGCATTGCGTCAGGCAGGCGCGAAAGCACGCGACGTGGCCGCGATCGGCGTCACTAATCAGCGCGAGACCACCGTCATCTGGGATCGCGCCACCGGCGCTCCGATTGCGAACGCGATCGTCTGGCAGGATCGCCGCACGGCCGACCGATGCAGGGCGTTGCGCGAGCGTGGCGTCGAATCTCGTGTCACCGAACAAACCGGGCTGCTGCTCGATCCGTATTTCTCAGCGACCAAGATTGAATGGCTGCTCGACCACGTGCCCGGAGCGCGCGCACGCGCGGCACGCGGCGAGTTGGCGTTTGGCACCATCGATACGTGGCTGATTTGGAATCTCACCGGCGGCGCCGAGCATGTCACCGACGTCAGTAACGCGTCGCGCACGCTGCTGCTCGACCTTCATTCGCTTGCATGGAGTGACGAGCTGCTCGAGCTGTTCAACGTGCCGCGCGCTGTGTTACCGCGCGTGACCGCGTCGAGCGACCTCATGGGCACAACCGTGCCGCAACTCTTCGGTGAGCCGATAGCCATCGGCGGCAACGCCGGCGATCAACAGGCGGCCACGTTCGGCCAGGCGTGCTTCGGGGTGGGCATGGCAAAGAACACGATCGGCACCGGCGCCTTCATGCTGATGAATGTGGGCGCGCGTCCGCAGGTATCGAAAAACCGGCTGCTGGCAACCGTAGGGTGGAGACTGAATCGTCCGGAGAGCACTTCGTACATGCTTGAAGGCAGTGTTTTCGTAGCGGGTGCGGTGGTGCAGTGGCTGCGCGATGGACTCGGGCTGTTCGCGCGTTCGGACGATGTCGAAGCACTCGCGCGGCAGGCCGACGATCACGGCGACGTGTTTCTGGTGCCCGGGTTTGCCGGACTGGGTGCACCTCACTGGGATGCAGAGGCACGCGGCGCCATCGTCGGACTGACGCGCGGAACAACCAAGGCGCATATCGCGCGCGCCGCTCTGCAATCGATCGCATTCCAGTCGGCGGACGTATTGGCAGCGATGCAACGCGATGCTCATCAGCCGTTGACTGAGGTCAGAGTCGATGGCGGCGCAGCCAAGAACGATTTGCTATTGCAGTTTCAGGCCGACATCACCGGTGTGCCGGTCGTGCGCCCTGAGGTGACGGAAACGACCGCGCTCGGCGCCGCCTACCTGGCCGGACTGGCGACGGGTTTCTGGAGCAGTCTCGAGGAAATTTCCGAGCTATGGCGCGCTGAGCGTCGCTTCGAGCCGGCGATGCAAGCTTCACAACGTGACGAGCTGATCGCGCGCTGGCACAAGGCAGTGGAGCGCTCCCGATCTTGGGCATGACCGCGCCGGCAGTGATCGAGCGCAAGCAGCTGCTCGCTCAGTTGCGAGAATCGCGCGAGTGGGACGTCGTTGTCATCGGCGGCGGAGCGACCGGCCTTGGTATCGCAGTCGATGCAGCGGCACGAGGTTTTCGC
This sequence comes from uncultured beta proteobacterium, assembly GCA_963807155.1. Taxonomy (GTDB): domain Bacteria; phylum Pseudomonadota; class Gammaproteobacteria; order Burkholderiales; family Burkholderiaceae_F; genus JACCZX01. Next base: position 298,455 of record CAWEAZ010000029.1, on the reverse strand, counting down.
ACCGCGCTGATCGAAGCGCGCGACTTTGCCAGCGGAACGTCGAGCCGCAGCACGAAGCTGATTCATGGCGGCGTGCGCTATCTGGCGCAGGGCAATTTGAAGCTCGTGCGCGAGGCGTTGCAAGAGCGTGCGCTGCTTCTCGCAAACGCGCCTGCGCTGGTGCGGCCGCTGAAGTTCATTGTTCCGTGCTACCACGCGTTCGAGCGCGAGGTCATGCGCGTCGGACTGGGTATTTACGATGCGCTCGCAGGCAAGCAGGGCATTGGCGATACTCACTGGTTGTCGCGTACGGAAACGATCGCGCAGCTGCCGGGCGTCAGGGTAGAGGGTTTGCGCGGCGGCGTTGCCTACTGGGACGCGCAGTTTGACGATGCGCGGCTTGCGATTGCACTGATGCGCACTTCTGTGCGTCTTGGTGCGGTGGCGATCAATTACGTCGAAGCTGACCATATCGAGACGATCGGCGGCCGCGTGACCGCGATCGCCGCGCGTGACACTCAAACGTCAGAGCGATTCGAATTGCGTGCGAAAGTCGTCTTTAACGCCACCGGTGTCTGGGCTGACGAGGTGCGCCGGCGAGTGGATGGTGAAGCGGCAGCGCTGATCACAGCCAGCCGTGGCTCTCATATCGTGCTGCCCAGCTCGTTTTTGCCAGGCAGCACCGGCATGATGATTCCCAAAACAGCGGATGGTCGTGTGCTGTTCGCCATACCGTGGCACGGACACCTGATGGTGGGTACCACTGACGTTGCGGCAGCTGGCCCGAGTGCGGAGCCAGAAGCTTCTGACGCAGAAGTCGAATTCATCGTCGACACCGCGCGCGGCTATTTGCAGTCGAAGCCGTCGGCTGGCGACGTACTCGCTACGTTTGCCGGGCTGCGACCGTTGTTTTCGCCGCGCGACGCACGCGCGACAAAGACAATTTCACGCGAGCACGCGATCGTCATCGAGCACCAGAATTTGATCACCGTCATCGGCGGCAAGTGGACGACGTATCGAAGGATGGCGCTCGATGCGCTCGACCATGCCGATGAAATCGGCTTGCTCGCTACGCGCCCGTGCACGACCGATCAGATCGTGCTCGACGTCGATCACTCGCTCGAAGCCGCCAGCAGAGCGGCCGAAGGCGCCGCGCTGGCTGGAAATAATCCCGCCGCGATCGCCAGCTACGCCTACATGGCGGCGCGTTATGAGCAGGCGCAAGAGGCCGGGGACATCCTTGCCCGGCGCATGCGGCTTGAGTCGCTGGATAAGCGGGCCGCGCTCTTGGCGCGGCCACTTGTCGATGCAGCGCTCAAAGCACTCTCGGCGCCTCGTTGAGCCAAAAAAAAGGCCACTCCGAAGAGTGGCCCCAATCGTAGTATCGATGCTTAGAACAGGTGACGGAAACCTACCGTGTACTGCTTGCGATCCAGCGTGGCGCTGTTGATCGAGCGTTGGTCGCCGTCGACCCTATTCCAGTTCAGGTAGACGTTGGTCCGGCGCGAGAGCGGATAGGTGTAGCCGATGGCCGTAAGTTCTTGAAGTCGCGTTCGTCGAACGTGGTCGGCGTCAGCTGTACGCGGTCACCGTCGTAGTCCGTGTACGAAGCCATGAGGCTCCGCCAAACAGCGGAATCGTCAGGCCAAGCCATCCACGCATCGGCGTCGGCACCGGTGGTGATTCCGGCAACGTTAAACACGCGCTGGTCATTTTCCTTCGCGTAGCCCGCATGCAGCTTGACGAACTTCAGATCGAACGTCACACCCAGCTGCAAGTTGGCCTGGTTGTCCGGTGCGTTGGGAATATCTAAGCGGTCATAAGTGATCGCAGCGAAGAATGGGCCAGCTGCGAAGTTAACACCTGCGAACGCGACATCCAGGTTGTTGCCGCTACCAGCGAGCTCTTGGCCGCTCGCATTCCATGAATAGCCGCCACCCAGCTGAAAGCCGCCGAATTTTGGCGACTGGTAGAGAAGCGAGTTGTCGAGTCGAAGGGCTCTAGCCGACGAAAAAGCAAGGCCAGAGTCACCAAAACCGGTCCCGAACGGATCGACAACGCCGAACATGTCGAATGAGCCTGTGCCTGACGAGAAAGTGGCAACGCGACCTGCGACCAGGGTTCCGAATCCACCCGACACCCCGCCCCACGCTTGACGGCCGAACAACCGGTTCTGTACGGCACCTGCGCAGGGAGCCCCTACCGGCGTTGGGTTGGGAACGCACGCAGCGGTACTTTGATTAGCGTTGGTGCCGGTATCCAGCGAAAACCCGCTTCGATCGTGAACACCGCGTTCAAACTCGGTGACAGTGCCTCAGAACCGCGAATGCCGAAGCGGTTGCCTGACTGATGGCCGCTGTTGATCCCCTTGGTCGACGAGATAGAGCCGAGTCGGGGTCGTTGTACTGATAGTTCGACATCGATGATGCCGTACAGCGTTACGTTCGACTGTGCGAGCGCAGCGCCTGAGAAAGCACCGAATACCGCCAGTGCTATCAGATTCTTTTTCATGTGAAAGCTCTCCTTGCTGGTGATTGGAATTCTTTACGCCACGGCCCCGCACGAGCCGCCACGCGAATGAATCGCTCCCCGGAGGAAGTTGAGCGGATTCTTTCAGAGGAGCCATGACAAGGCAAAGAAACCCGCCCAAAACTCCCGAATTTAAGTAATTCGTGTTGCAGTCAGACAACAACAAAACAGGGCCGTAAAAATTGCCTGTACGACGGCCCGAACAACCCTTGTTTTAGCTCAGAAGCTATGGCGTATCCCCAACTGAAGGGAACGCGCATCCTCGCCGGCTGCAGTGGTCCACCCAGTCGCGTAACCGGCCGCCGACGGGCTCACCCGAGACTGGTCGCTGTTATCCACGAAAGCAGCCGCTGCATAAAGCTGCGTACGGCGTGAGAAATCGTAGAAGTAAGCGACACCGTAGTGGCTGGCCGTGGCATCCTGCGTTGCCCACGGCGAGCGCCCGTCGTCCTTGCCGTAGTTGTAAACGCCATACAGGGTGCCGTTGCCCAAGCGCCAAGAGATGCCGGCGTGATACGCGACTGAATCCGTCGGGCCGGCAAGCCGCGCATCGTATCCATGTCGAAGCTGCTGATCTGCAACCCACCCAAAATAGCGTTGATGGCCGCCAGGCTGCCGCCCGTTGACACCACAATGTTCTGGATGTCTTCCGGTCTCAGGATGGGATTCTCATTCTCCCGCTTCAGGTACTGCGCATAGAGCCTGCACCGGGCCAAAGCCGACGAAACCGCCCGACGTTGAACATTTCCAGACCTTTGCGCTTTTGCGGATTGGTGCCGGTGTTAAACGGGACGATGTTGTTGCGGTTGTAGCCCATGCCAACGCCCCAGTTGGCGGCGTTGTATTGCAGATTGCCGCCCATGAAGTCGTCGCCGCTTTGCGGTGCCGTTGCGCGCTCATTTCTCAAAGTTTCCGAGCCGCCAAAACCGTACATCAGCACTGCTGTAAATCCACTCAATTCGATCCGGTACTGCGCGGCATTGTTCGCGCGAATAGCGGGGTTGCTAGAATCCCTGACCGAACTGCAACGCGGTTTGATCGCCGATGGCGTTGTACTTGTTCAGGATCTCGTAGCCGGGCGTGTATTGCCGCCCGAAAAAGAACCCGCCTACCGGGGTTACAAGGCCGCCCCACGCCTGCCGATCGAATAGTGCGTTGACGGCATTGACGGTCGTAATCGCCTGCAGCAAGGCATTGTTGACCGCGTTCGAACCGCCGACGACGGTCGGCTGTGCCGCCGCCGGTACCTGCACGGCGGGTGGCGTTGTCACGAAGGTGACACCGGGGCACACGGTCGGTGCGGTCGCCGGCGCATCATTAGCGCGACACCAGTAAAGCGCCCCGTTGTTGGTCATGCTGCCGGTGTCGGCCTCGAACCGGCTTTCAAGCGTAAACAGCGCGCGCCATCCGGGTCTCAAATCTTCGGAGCCGCGAATGCCCCAACGTGAGCCGGCGGACATTCCGCTTTGCAGCCGCGTGGCGTCCACGCTACCGACATCGAGGTTCTCGAAGCCCACGTCGACGATGCCGTACAGCGTCACCGAGCTTTGCGCATACGCCACCGGGAATGCGCACGCGAGCGCGACCGTCAACAGACTCTTCCGCATTAATGTCTCCTGGCTCTTTTGGTGTTCTTGGTGCTCTTGCCGAGCGAACCGATGCGAGAATAGCGCCGTGCCTGCGTGATTTCGATGCTGCGACGGCGGCACCCTCCATTTCGTGCGATTTACGCAACATTGATGAAACCACCCCGGTTGAGCCCGTTTGATCAGTTGATTGCCGCAGCGGACCGCGCCCTGCGAACGTCTGGCCTCCGACCCGCACGCCAGCCGCGCCAATCCCGCAAGTGCCTTGTCGGCGCAAGGCGCAACGTCACTGTCTGAGCGCGACCGGCGTGAGGCTGCGGCGCTGATGCGCGTCAACCATGTTGGCGAGGTGTGTGCGCAGGCCATGTACGACGCGCAGGCGCTGGCGGCAACCGAGCCGGCGTTGCGCGAAGCATTCGTACGCGCTGCACGGGAGGAGGCCGACCATCTGGCCTGGACGCAGCAGCGAATCACCGAGCTGGGGGGACGCACCAGTTTGCTCAATCCCTTGTGGTACGCAGGCGCGTTTGCGATCGGCACCGTTGCCGCGAGGATGGGCGACCGGGTAAGCCTCGGCTTTCTGGCCGAAACCGAGCGGCAGGTTGAGCGCCACTTGGAAAGCCATCTTGAGCGGCTGCCCGAAGCTGATATCGAGTCGCGTGCGATCGTCGAGCAAATGAGGCACGAGGAAGCGCAGCACGCTGCCTCCGCGGTCAACAGCGGCGGCGCGACCTTGCCGTTTCCCGCGCGCTTGGCGATGCGGCTCGCCGCGCGTCTGATGACCAAGACAGCCCATTACGTTTAGGAACTCTGTGTTGCGCCCTGGTGCGCCTTGCCGTGCATGACGCCACACATTGAACGGATCCTCGCAAAGGCACAGAAGCATTTCGTTGCCGGGCGGCTGGAGAAGGCTGATTCCTTACTGCGAGGTGTTCTCGCAGAGTTGCCCGATTGCAGCGAAGCCCTGGAGGGGATGGCGTTAGTCGCCATCAAGAAAGGTGCGTACCCGCGCGCGCTGCAGGCGCTCGAGCGCCTGACAGCAATCCATCCGAAGCTCGCTGAAGCGCATTACGGCAAAGGCTGCGTGCTCGGAATGATGAAGCGCTACGAGGACGAGATAGCGGCCTATCGGTCTGCCATCGCGCTGAAGCCGAATTTCGCACAGGCGCACGTCAACTTGGGGGTGGCGTTGCGCGATCTGCACAGGTTTGACGAGGCCCTACAACAGTTCGCTCTGGCAATCGACATCGATCCCAACTATGCGGCTGTACGCACGAACCGCGCGCAAACCAATCTGCTGCTCGGTCACTTCGAACCTGGCTGGCGCGAGTACGAATGGCGCTGGCTCGACGGGGGCACTGCGCACGGTTTTGATCCGCAAAAACTTTGGACCGGCGAGCAATCCATCGTCGGCAAGACAGTACTGGTTCATTCCGAGCAGGGCCTGGGCGACACGCTGCAGTTTGTCCGCTATGTCGGTCTGATGGTGCATGCGGGCGCGCGGGTAGTGCTGCGCGTTCAAAATGCGGTACTGCCGCTGCTGCACGCGTATCCCGGCACCGCGCAGGTGATAGGCGAGAACGACCCGGTGCCGGACTTCGACTTGCACTGTCCACTGCTCAGCCTGCCCGCGGCGTTCAAGACGGATGCGACCAATATTCCCGCTGCGATCCCCTATCTTCATGCGGATCCGCAGAAATCCGCGCATTGGCGCGAAATCATCGGCGGCGTTACACATCGACCCCGCGTAGGAATCGCATGGGCGGGCCTGCGCACTCCGTCGGAGCATGGCAACCGATCAATGCGGCTTGCAGAACTTGCGCCGCTATTCGCGGCCAACGCGCAGTTCGTGTCGCTGCAGAAAGACGTACCTCACACCGACCGGCAGTCGCTGCGAAAGTTGGATTCGCTGCTGGATGTCAGCGACCGGCTCCGCACGTTTGCCGATACGGCGGCGCTGGTTTCGCAGCTTGACCTGGTGATCAGCGTCGACACATCGGTGGCTCACCTGGCCGGAGCGCTCGGCACTCCCGTGTGGATTGCGCTGCAATTCACGCCCGATTGGCGATGGCAGATGAATCGGACCGACAGCCCGTGGTATCCACAAGCGCGCCTTTTCCGTCAGGCTGTGCGAGGCGACTGGGCGGAGGTCGTTGAGCGGTTGAAGGCGGCTCTCGACGAATGGCCGAAACCCGTGAACCAAATCAAGGAAGGGCGCGCAGCCGCTTCCTAAGCGTCGGCGACGATTTTCACCGAGTGTGTGATCTCGGCGGTTTTGGCCAGCATAGCGGTCGCCGAACAATATTTTTCGTGCGACAGCTGCGCCGCGCGCAGCACGGCTTCGCGATTCAACGCCTTACCCCTGACCGTAAATTGCATTTCGATGCGCGTGAACACTTTCGGATCCTGGGTCGCGCGCTCGGCTTTCAGTTCAACCGTGCAACCTTCCACCGCGTGCCGGCCGCGCTGCAGGATCAACACGACGTCGTACGCGGCGCAGCCGCCGGTGCCGACGAGCAGCATTTCCATCGGTCGCGGCGCCAGATTGCGACCGCCGCCGTCGGGCGCTCCGTCCATGGCGACCAAATGGCCACTTCCTGTCTCCGCAATGAAGCTCATTCCTTCGCCGCTCCAACGCACAGAACACTGCAAAATTTCGCTCCCTTAGCGGATTGCTGCGGCGATGCAACACATCTCTTGATGCGTCTCCAACTCACGTTTCATAGCGTAAGTACTTGATTATTAGATTTTGTTATCGACCCTCTCGCTCATTGGAATTTCTAATGGCCCGGTTTTTGCCTTGCGCTGCACCAATCACATGAGATACTTCGAGCTTGTCTCCTCCACCCTTATCGGTGGTTTCGGCCCGGACCCTCCGTCTGGGCCGTTTTTTTAAGGCTCCTTGCGTCGTAACCCCCTGAACGAATAGAATTTCGGGTTCCGCTGCGCAAGCACCACAGTATTCGAATTCGAGCACCTCAATGAAAACGTTTTCTGCAAAGCACCACGAAGTCCAGCGTAACTGGTTACTCGTTGACGGCAGCGAGAAAGTCGTAGGCCGCCTTGCCAGCCAGATCGCGCTGCGTCTGCGCGGCAAGCACAAGCCAGAGTACACGCCACACGTCGATACCGGCGACTACATCGTCGTGGTCAACGCTGCGAAGCTTCGCATGACCGGTAACAAAAGCGAAGACAAGACGTATTACCGCCACAGTGGCTACCCCGGTGGCGTCTACGAAACCAATTTCAAAAAAATGCAGGAACGCTTCCCGGGTCGCGCATTGCATCTGGCAGTGAAGGGCATGCTTCCCAAGGGCCCGCTTGGGTACGCGATGATCAAGAAGCTGAAGATTTACGCGGCCGACGAGCATCCGCATACCGCGCAACAGCCGAAGGCTCTCGAAATTTAATGCGATCGTCGACGACGAGCGCTAACGAACGACTGGTACACACATGATCGGCAACTACAACTATGGAACCGGGCGTCGTAAGAGCTCGGTAGCGCGCGTATTCATGAAGCGTGGCAGCGGCGCAATCGTGATCAACGGCCGCCCGATCGACGAATATTTTCAGCGCGAAACGGGTCGCATGATCGCGCGGCAGCCACTGGCGCTGACCAATCACATCGCCACGTTTGACGTCCAGATCAACGTTCATGGCGGCGGCGAATCCGGGCAGGCAGGTGCCGTGCGCCACGGCATTGCACGCGCACTGATCGACTACGACGAAACGCTGAAGCCTGCGTTATCGGGGGCAGGTCTCGTCACTCGTGATGCGCGCGAAGTCGAACGCAAGAAGGTCGGCTTCCGCAAGGCCCGTCGCCGCAAGCAGTTCTCGAAGCGATAGCACTGGCGCGCTTTCGGCGCGCCGCGTTCGACTCTTGAGTGCTTAGCCCCTGTTTTGGGGATGCGTGTTTGCGATACATCCAATCGCGGCACGATCTTTGTCGCTCCCCGCCCTATACTGCCCACGGAAGAAGGTTCGCCGCCGCCTGTTGCGAGGAGCTTCTTCTCAACCGGACGCTAGGCGTGGGTCGGGTGCACAGGAGGCGTGGTTTGCATCAATCTGCCTGCTCAATCGGATGAGACGAAAGCGTTGGTTGCGCAGTAACCCGGCGAATGCGATGCGAGTCGCGGTTCGCAGCGAGCTGCCATGGCGCGCCAAGGCGATGCTGCTGTTGGCGATGATGCTGATCATCGCGCTGATCGTTGCTGCTGCGCTGATCGCGTATAGCGGCAGTCGCCCACCGGTGCCACACGATGTCGGAGCGCTATCGGTGGAGATCGAGAAAATCAGGGCGGACGCGAAACAGGCGACCGCAGAAAGAGACAGCAAGCTCGCGCTACTGGTGCAGTTGGAGAATCAGCAGAAGATCGATCGCGCAGCCTCGGAGCAGGTGCAAGCGCAGCTGAAAGCTCTCGAAAACGAGAACGCGCGTTTGAAGGAAGACCTCGCATTTTTCGAAAGCTTGCTTCCCACACCGGCAAATGCGAAGGGAAACGTCGTCATTCGCAGTTTTCGGCTGCAAGCGCTGAACGACTCGGAGCGCGAAAACGGTCGCGAGCCGGTCCGTAAAGCGAATCGCAAACCTGGAGATGAACCGCAGGCATTGCGCTATCGCCTGCTGGTCCAGCAAAGCGGCCGACCCGAGCGCGATTTCATCGGCGCAGTGTCGCTAACAGTCAGCCTGCACCAGGGCGGTCGCCCTTGGATCTTGCAGCTACCGGACGCCACAATTCCAGACGCCGGCCCGCCGCCATTGGCATTCCGGCACTATCAGCGCGTCGAGGGAACGTTTGAACTTCCCGAGGGAGCAGTGGTGCGATCGGTGCTCGTCAAGATCCAGTCCAACGGTGAAGTGCGCGCGCAGCAAACTTTCACGATGTGAGGCAACAATGTTCGGAAACAAATCGGTGGCACCCCACACGATCGGCACATTGATCGGCAACGGCACGACGGTCGAAGGCAACCTGTCGTACACAGGAGGGCTGCGTATAGACGGCATGGTCAAAGGTAACGTCCGCTGTGCCACCGGCGATGCGTGCATGGTGGTTGTCAGCGAGCTGGGCCACGTCGAAGGCGAAGTGCACGCGGCACATCTGGTGGTATCGGGACGCATCACAGGACCGGTGCATGTGACGGAGCTGCTCGAGCTTCAGCCGAAGGCGCGCGTCACGGGCGACGTTCACTATCGAGCCATTGAGATCCATCAGGGCGCGGTTGTCGAAGGGCGACTGATCTATCAGGCGTCAGAGCGGTCAAATAAAGGGCCGGCAACGTTGAAATTAGCCGCCGGCGGCGCCATTTCAGATGACTTAAGACGCGCTCGACCGCCTATAATCGAGCCGCAAGTCAGAGTGGAGTTATGCAATGAACGCTATGGTCGAAATGCCGGCACCGTTGGTTTTCACCGACGCTGCGGCGGCCAAGGTCAAAAGCCTGATTGAAGAGGAAGGTAATGCCGACCTGAAACTGCGCGTCTTCGTGCAGGGTGGCGGCTGCTCCGGTTTTCAGTATGGATTTACGTTTGACGAAGTGGTTAACGAAGACGACGCGTCGATGGAAAAAAACGGCGTTACGTTGCTGATTGATTCGATGAGCTACCAGTACCTGGTCGGCGCCGAGATCGATTACAAAGAGGATCTAGAGGGAGCGCAGTTCGTGATCAAGAATCCGAACGCCACAACAACGTGTGGTTGCGGGTCTTCGTTTTCGGCATAGCGAATTGCGTAAAAAGTGAAGGCGCCTGTGGGCGCCTTTTTTATTGCGACCTCCAGTTTGCTACTCACTTGCCAAGTGCTTGTGCTGGATAAAGCGCGCCGAGAATCCTGCCACCGCGTGCACCGGTCACGCTTGGAACATTGCCGGGTTGACCGCTGACGTGGACGTTAGCGAGCCACGCGAACGCCAGCGCTTCGACCTGATCGGGTTCGACACCGACTGCTGAAGACGCAACGACGGCGCGCGGCGCGCACTCCGATTCCAGCATCCGGAGCAACGTCGCGTTGCGGGCGCCACCGCCGCATATGACGACGTCGTTTGCCTGCGGAAACCAGCTGTTAACCGCGCGTCCGATCGCAATGGCGCTGAGGCGGGTCAAGGTGGCCAGAACCGTCGCGGGTTCGAGGTCTCGGTTCTGCAGCGCGCGCTCGAGCCACATGGGGGAAAAGAGCTCGCGTCCGCTGCTCTTTGGGGGCGGCTCGGAAAAAAATGGCTCTGCGAGCAAGGCATCGAGCAGCGGTTGATCGGCGCGGGCCGACATCGCAATCGCACCGTCGCGATCGAATGGCATTGCGAAGTGTTTGTGCGCCCAATGGTCGAGCAACAGGTTGCCGGGCCCGATATCGAAGCCCACCACGTCCTCGTCTCTTCCTGCTTTCGGTAATCCCGTCAGATTGCTGATGCCGCCGACGTTGATCACCGCGCGCGGCAGCGGGCCGCTAAACGCTGCAATGTGAAACAGCGACGCGAGCGGGGCACCGTGACCTCCGGCGGCAATGTCGCGGCTTCTGAAGTCGGCGACGACGTCGATTCCCGACAGTTCCGCCAGCAGCGCCGGCGCATTGAGTTGCACGCTGAAGCCTAGCTGCGGCCTGTGTCGTACCGTCTGACCGTGCGCTCCGATCGCGCGCACTGCCGAGCGCGCCACACCTGCCATCTGCAGCACATCGTCGACAACGGCCGCATACAGCTGGACCAGATCGCGCGCAGCGACGCCGCTGCGCTCAATTTCATCCGGACCGGTTGTGCAAAGTGCTGTTAATGAAGCGCGCAGCCCGTCGGGAAACGCGCGATACGCGTGAGCCAATGACTTTGGCGGCGCATGCGTGCAGTCTGCAAGAACGGCGTCGACGCCGTCCAGGCTCGTGCCCGACATTAAACCGATAAAAAGCAAGGCGGCTCTACGCGCGCGTTAGCGCGGGCGATCGAGGGCGATACTCACGCGTTCCAGCAAAGCCAGCTGAGCGCGCAGCGGAGCGGCGGTGCGAGCGAAGTGTTCGAGCTGCGACGCAGCCAGCGGCTCGGCCGCCGGTAGTTCGGCGGTCAGCGGGTTGACGTGCTGGTCATGCACCTTCAATTCAAAGTGCAGATGCGGACCGGTCGCCCAACCTGTCATGCCGACGGTGCCGACCGAGTCGCCCTGTCCAATGCGAAGACCCTGGCGCAGGCCTGGTGTGACCGACTGCAGATGCGCATACAACGTCGCGTGTTTGCCGTCGTGCCGAATCTCGACCATGTTGCCGTAACCACGTTGCCAACCGGCAAACGTGACGACACCTTCGGCAATCGAACGCACGTTGGTCCCGGCGGCGGCGGAGTAGTCGATTCCTCGGTGCGCAGCGTCGTAGCCGAACATCGGATGCGTGCGGTTGCTGCTGAAACCGGAGCTGACGCGTGTGTATTCCAGCGGCGACCGCAAAAATGCCTGTTTCAGGCTGCGTCCGTCGGCGGCGTAGAAGCCGCCGTGTTTGCTGCCGTTGGCGAACCAGTAGGCCGAGAAGCGCTTGCCGTTATTTTCAAGCTCGACCGCCAACAGGCGACCCGCACGCAGGTATTCGCCGGATGCGTACAACGATTCGTAAATGACACGAAAACGGGCGCCGCGGCGCAGGTCACGAAGAAAGTCGATCTCGCTTTCGAGCGCATCGATCATCTGCTGCGCAACAGCGTCGGGAACCTCCGCTTCATCGGTCGCGCCGAAAAGCGAAACGCGTACCTCGCCGCTCTTGAAATCGACACGGCGCTCGAGCGCGACATCAGACTCGACCGCGCGAAAGCCGGATGCACTTTCTTTGCTTCGATCGATGGTCAGAATACGTGTGGTGGCGAGCGCACCGTCCAGGTCGCCTGCACCGTGCACCTTCAGCCAGCCCAGCCCGCCATCCGATGTAATGCTGGCTTGAACGAAACGGCCGGGCGCCAACCTGACCAGCGGCCGCGCCGACGCATCCGTCTGCGCAAAGCGCAACGCGGCGGCGTCGCCAATGCCGAGCCGGCCAAACAACCCGGCGAGCGTTTCGCCACGCTGCACGCGAGCTTCACGCAAATGAGTGTCCTCGCGCGCGAGCAGATACGTGACCTGATCCGAGATCGAAGGTGTCGTTACGCTTTCAATCACGGGCTGCGTCTGCGATTGATCGAGTTCGAAAGCGGCGGGCACAGCCGCCAAGGCGGCGAGTGCCGCAGACAGAGGCAACAGCGAAAAAACCGCAGCTAGCTCGATGCGCTTACGCTTTGCCCGCTCTACCTGTTTCCATCGCCGCGACACCAACCGAAACCCGAGTCGTGTGTCATCTGCAAAAAGTGCAAGTCGTTTGGATAGAATCGACAATGGCATCTACCAAGAAGAAATTTGCCGGTACAAAAAAGCGCACGTTTCGGTGCGCTTTTTTATCGAGGACCCGAGTATAGCTCGGGTGAAACCGAGGCCAGCGCCTCGCAGGCAACGAACCGCAGAACCGCATGCAACCCAAGAGCAAAATTTACACAGTGGGACCGGAAGTCGAACGCGCGCTGGCGCTGGTCAAGCGTGGCAGCGACGAGTTGCTGGTCGAATCCGAGTTCGAACAAAAGCTTGCGCGGTCGGAGGCGACGGGGAAGCCGTTGCGCTGCAAGCTTGGTCTCGATGCAACCGCGCCCGACCTTCACCTCGGCCATACCGTTGTGCTGAACAAGCTGCGACAGCTGCAGGATCTCGGCCACACTGTCATTTTCTTGATCGGCGATTTCACTGCGCTGATCGGCGACCCGTCGGGCCGTAACACGACGCGGCCGCCTCTGTCGCGCGAGCAGGTCCAGGAGAACGCGAAGACCTACTTCGATCAGGCCGGGCTTGTGCTCCGGCGCGAAAAGACCGAGATCCGCTACAACTCCGAATGGTCCGAGCCGCTTGGCGCGGCCGGCATGATCAAGCTGGCTGCCCACTACACGCTGGCCAGGTTGCTTGAGCGCGACGACTTTGCGACGCGATACCGCGAAAACACTCCGATTGCGATGCACGAGCTGCTGTATCCGTTGATGCAAGGCTACGACTCGGTCGCGCTCGAATCCGACATCGAGCTTGGTGGCACCGACCAGCGTTTTAATCTGCTGGTGGGCCGCGAGATGCAGCGCCAGTACGACCAGGAGCCGCAATGCATCCTGACGATGCCGCTGCTGGAAGGACTCGATGGCGTCGAGAAGATGTCAAAGAGCAAAAACAATTACATCGGCATCACCGAGCCTGCGTTCGACATGTTTTCGAAGACGATGTCGATCTCGGACGAGCTGATGTGGCGCTGGTACGACCTGCTGTCGCTGCGCTCAAACGAGGAAATCGAAGGGTTGAAGCAGCAGACACGCGAAGGGCGCAATCCGCGCGACGTCAAACGTTTGCTGGCAAAGGAAATCGTGACACGGTTTCACTCAGAGCAGGCCGCCGAGATGGCGGCGTTCGAGTTCATGGCGCGCTTCAAGGCAGGCGCGATCCCAAATGAGATGCCAGAGGTTGCAGTGACGGGGGGCGATACCGGCGTAGCCATAGCCACATTGCTAAAGCAGGCCGGACTGGTGTCATCGACGAGTGAAGCGATCCGAAGCGTCGAGCAGGGCGGAGTCAAGATCGACGGCGAGAAAGTCAGCGACCGCGCGCTCGTAGTCAAGCGAGGAACGTACGTTGTCCAGATTGGCAAGCGTAGGTGGGCGCGCGTAACGGTGGAATAGACCGTCAAGCACTACGCCAATTGCTGCCGCTCCGCAAAAATGCGTTTGAACGTTTCCCGAAGCGGTCTTACTTCGGCATTCTTGAACACTCCGCGCTGCGCAAGCTCCGCATGCAATTGCGGCAATCGATAGTGTGGAACTGCCGGAAACAGATGGTGCTCGACGTGATAGTTCACGTGATGCGGGAACATGACGAAGCGCGCCAGCGGGCCGACGAGGTTCGTACGGGCCGCAGTTAGCGGGGTTGAAAGATCGGTCACCGCACCGTGTTCGCACACTGCGCGCAATCGCAGAATCGGTTGAATAACGGTGGCGAGCGGCAGCGTCCACAGGACTAGGTACTTGAGCAGGGCGAGCGGCCCGCCGAGCGCCAGCGCCACGATCGGCGCGCCGACATGAAAGGCGACCACGCCCCAGCGGTCGCGCCGGGCCGCCGTGCGTAGTGCGACCGACGTGTCATCGAGCGGACGTTGCGCCTGCTGCGTATCTGCGTTGATCGCAGGATTGCCGAAGAAGTACGCGTATGTTTTGAACGCGGTCAATCCGCAGATGTCTTTCGCGAGTTTTTTCAGCAGATAGACCTTGCCTCTTGGATATCCGCCGTGCAGAGCGATATCGGGATCGACTTCACCGTAGAGATTGTTGTGATGCAGCCGGTGAATGACACGGTAGCTCATCATCGACACGCCGCCGATGGTTCCGACGAAACGGCCGATCGCATCGTTTAGCCATCGAGTTCCGTAAAGGCGGTAGTGCGCTGAGTCGTGTGCCAGCACGAACAATGCGTGCTGCTGAATACCGATCAAGAACACGGCGGGCAGCACGATCCACCACGTGAAGTGCGTCCAGGCGATGCCCAGCACCAGCGCGATGGTTCCGAGGGTCGTCGCTACTGCAAGTGTCGAACGCAACGGGGACAGCCGGGTCAGATCGGCCAGCGTTTCGGCCGGCAACAGCCGGCGTACTTGCGCTGCGTCGGCGCGCACGGGGCTTGCCGCCGTGCCGCGCAGGTCGTCACGGAACTCTTCGCCGCGTTCTGGCGTTGCCTCGTTTGTCATGCCCTTGCAACGTTCCTCTGTCGCCTATGATGACCACCAATATAAGCTTCGGCAGCCCGCAGGAAAACCGATGAAACTATCCAGCGATTCACTCGAAGACGGTAAGCCAATTCCGGCCGAGTTCGCGTTTTGCAAGACCGATCCGACCAAACATGCAACGCTGTCGGAAAACCTAAATCCACACCTTGCGTGGGACGACGTTCCGGCGGGGACAAAGTCATTTGCGCTGATTTGTCACGACGTCGATGTTCCGAGCAAGCCCGACGATCTGTTCAAGGAAGACCGGGAAATTCCGGCGGCGTTACCCCGCGTCGATTTTTATCACTGGGTGCTGGTCGATATTCCGCCGACGCAGCGCTTGATCGAAGAGGGAAGTTATTCCAAAGGAGTGAAACCGCGCGGCAAGAACGGACCGGTGGCGCCGAACAACACGCGGCATGGCGTGAACGGCTATACCGACTGGTTCGCCAACGATCACGACATGAACGGCGACTATTTCGGCTACGACGGTCCGTGCCCGCCGTGGAACGACTCGATCGTGCACCGCTACGTGTTCACCCTGTACGCGCTCGATGTCGCCCATGTGCCACTTGAAGGCAAGTTCAGCGGACCGGATGTGTTGAAGGCGATCGAGGGTCACGTCATTGCGAAGGCACACCTGACCGGCACGTACACGCTCAATCCACGTTTGGCCTGAAGGCCGCATGAAGACGAAGCTGCTGCTGATCCGGCACGGCGAGACTGCGTGGAACGCCGAGCACCGCATTCAGGGCCAGCTTGATATTCCGCTATCGCCGCTGGGGATACTGCAATCGGCACGTCTGGCCGAGTGCCTGGCAAATGAGCCGATTGATGCTGTGTATTCAAGCGCGCAGTCGCGCGCTTGGCTAACGGCCGCTCCGTTGGCTGCGCGACTCGGTCTAGAAATCATCGCCGAGCCGAGATTGCGTGAGCGATCTTTCGGGATTTTTGAAGGACTCACACTGGAGGAGATTGCCGCGCGCTATCCAGCCGAGTTCATGAAGTGGCGCGAACGTGACCCGGGCTGGCGGCCGGAAGGCGGCGAAACCGGCCAGCAGCTGATCGATCGCGTGATGTCCGCAGTGACGGAGATCGGTACGCGCCATGCGAGTCAGACTGTTGCTCTTGTATCGCACGGTGGCGTGCTGGATGTCGTCTATCGCGCTGCGCGTGTGCTGCAGTGGCATGCGCCACGCGAGCACCAGATGCTCAACGCGGCGGTCAATCGACTGACTGCTTCACCTTCTGCCTCGGCTCCCATTGCGCTTTCGATCGACCTCTGGGGTGACGTCGCGCATCTGCAGGAGTGGCGCGATGAGTTGCCGGTCTAGTGCGGTCCGGGCGGCTGGCATAATTTCGCCGCCATCCGGGATCTACTGATCCAATTCCGCGTGACTGGCGCCAGGGTGAAAAACACCCGGGAAGCGCGGAACGATTTCCGCCGTACGCCTGGGCACGATGGCAAGTGATCGATATTCCACTTGCATCCTGCGCGAGGACACCATGTTTAATCGAAGCACGCATACCGTGAAACGGACCGATCCCGACATCTGGTCGGCCATCGAAAACGAACACCGGCGGCAAGAGCAGCACATCGAGCTGATTGCGTCGGAGAACTACGCGAGCCCGGCGGTGCTGGCGGCGCAGGGAAGCCAGCTGACCAACAAATACGCCGAGGGATATCCCGGAAAACGTTATTACGGCGGCTGCGAATACGTTGACGTTGCCGAAACGCTTGCAATCGAGCGGTTGAAGCAATTGTTCGCAGTGCCGGGTGTCGAGATCTCAGCCAACGTACAGCCGCACTCGGGTGCGCAGGCGAACGAAGCAGTTTTCCTCGCGCTGCTTACGCCCGGCGACACGATCATGGGAATGAGCCTCGCTGAAGGCGGCCATCTGACGCACGGAATGCCACTGAACATCAGTGGCAAGTGGTTCAAGGTCGTCAGCTATGGACTTAATGATCGCGAAGAAATCGATTACGAAGCGTTGCGCGCATTGGCGCAGCAGCACAAGCCCAAGTTGATCATCGCCGGTGCTTCTGCGTATTCGCTGCGAATCGATTTCGAGCGGTTTGCGAACGTCGCGCGCGAAGTGGGCGCCTACCTGATGGTCGACATGGCGCACTACGCGGGTCTAATCGCAGCAGGCGAGTACCCCAGCCCGATACCGCACGCCGACGTGATTACTTCAACGACGCACAAGACGCTGCGCGGGCCACGCGGCGGCCTGATCCTGATGAAGCCGCAATTGGAGAAGGCGATCAATTCGGCCGTGTTCCCTGGTTTGCAGGGCGGTCCACTGATGCATGTGATTGCGGCCAAGGCGGTGGCGATTCAAGGAGGCGTTGTCGCCGGACTTCAAGTCGTATCAGCGACAGGTGATGATCAACGCGCGCGTGATGGCTGAAACGCTGGTCAAGCGGGGCATGCGGATCGTCTCGGGCCGCACTGAAAGTCACCTGATGCTGGTCGACCTACGCGCGAAGAACATTACGGGCAAAGATGCCGAAGCGCTGCTGGGTGACGTGCACATCACGATCAACAAGAACGCGATTCCGAAGGATCCGCAAAAGCCGATGGTCACCAGCGGTATTCGGCTGGGCTCGCCGGCCATTACCACGCGCGGCTTTGGCGAAGCAGAAGCCGCAAAGACGGCGGATCTGATTGCGGACATTCTCGAGAATCCCGGCGACGCTGCGACGATCGGCCGGGTCAAGCGCGAGGTTGCCGACCTGACGCAGCGGTTTCCCGTCTACGGATAGCCCGTGAAGTGTCCGTTCTGCCACGCCGACACGCAGGTCATTGACTCGCGTGGGTCGGACGAAGGCGCGACGATCCGGCGCAGGCGTAAATGTCTGTCGTGTGAAAAGCGCTTCACGACCTACGAGCGGGTCGAGCTCGCAATGCCGACCATCATCAAGCGCGGCGGCGGGCGCGCCGACTACGACCGCGACAAGCTTCGCGCTTCGATGCAGTTGTCGATGCGCAAGCGACCGGTGCCGCGCGAGGCTGTCGACGAAGCGATTGCGCGTATTGAAGACAAGCTGCTGTCGTCGGCGCAGCGCGAGCTGAAAAGCGAAAAAATCGGCGAGCTGGTCATGCGCGAATTGAGGCGGCTCGACAAGGTGGCATACATCCGCTTTGCGTCGGTTTATCGCAGCTTTGAGGATGTGGATGAATTTGCCGAGGTGGTGCGCGAAGTGCGGCCCGTCAAAACGGCGAAACGGGCTAAACGACGTTAGAAAGTGCCTTGAAACCTGGTCCCCGGTCCCTAGATTGTGGTTATGGGCGCAAGTGCGCCAAACACCATTCCGGAGGATTCGATGTACCAACTTTCAACGCGCCGCGGCGATTCATTTAATTCGCTGATCGACGAACTATTTACGGACTTTTTTCACCGCACCAACGTTCCTGCTACGCGCCATTCGAGCGCACAGGCCGTTTCGCGCGCACGAATGGACGTCCTCGATAAGGGCGGCAATTTCGAAGTCAAGGTCGACCTGCCGGGCATTCGCAAGGACGACATCCACGTTGGCATTGAAGGTGCACATGTGTCGATCAATGCCGAGTCCAAGGACTCGTCAGAGACCAAAGACACCAACGGCAATGGAGACAAGGTTCTTTACAGCGAGCGCTATTCGACCAGCTACGCACGTAGCTTCGAACTGCCGGCAGAGGTCACCGAAGAAGGTGCAGACGCCCGCTTTGAAAACGGCGTGCTGACTCTGTCGTTGCCGAAGCGCGCAGCGACGGTAAGCAAGCGCATCGAAGTCAAATAATCGCGAACTAACTCGCAGCCGGGCCGCTGCAAACAGTGGCCCGGCTGGTTGCCTGCAAGGCGCACGCACAGCGCTCATTTGCTGAGCGCCGCTGCGTACACTTTGCACGATGTACTCCGAGTCTGACCGCGAATTCATGCTGCGGGCGCTCGCGCTTGCGCAGCGCTCGGCATTCCACGCCACGCCAAATCCGCGCGTCGGATGCGTCATCGTCCGCGACGCGCGAGTGCTAGGGGAAGGATTCACGCAGCCGCCCGGCTCCAACCACGCCGAGGTCGAAGCCATCCTGGATTCCCGGCGCAATGGCCACGATGTGCGCGGCTCAACCGTCTACGTTTCGCTTGAGCCTTGCAGTCACTTTGGCCGAACACCGCCGTGCGCAACGGCGTTGTCCGAAGCGAAAGTGGCGAGAGTCATCGCGGCTGTCGAAGACCCTAACCCGTTGGTATCCGGCCGCGGCCTCGAAATGTTGCGCAACGGTGGTGTCGACGTTCGATGCGGCCTATTGGAGCAGGAAGCGGCCGACGTCAACGCCGGATTTTTTTCACGCATGACGCGCGGGCGGCCGTGGGTGCGATTGAAGATCGCTGCCAGCCTGGATGGCAAGACGGCACTCGCCAACGGCGCTTCTCAATGGATCACGTCCGAGGATGCGCGCCGCGATGGACATGCATGGCGAGCGCGAGCGTGTGCGGTGTTGACCGGTATAGGCACGGTGCAGACGGATAACCCGCAGTTGAACGTCAGGCTTGTGCAAACCCAGCGCCAGCCGCTCCGGGTTTTGGTCGACAGCCGGCTCGAGGTCGACCCCGCCGCGCACATCTTTGATGGTGATGGCCCGGTGCTGGTCGCGTGCGCCGTCAAGAAACCGGCGGTCGAGGCGGGCCTGACCCAGCGCGGCGCCGAGATACTTTATCTGCCTGGCGAACGCAATAAGGTCGATCTGAAGGGACTGATGAAGGCCCTCGCGGCGCGCAGCATTAATGAAGTGCACGTAGAAGCCGGGTTCAAGCTCAATGGATCGCTGATGAGTGCGGGACTGGCCGATGAACTGCTGGTGTACTTTGCACCCAGTTTGCTCGGTGAAGCGCAGGGCATGGTGCATTTGCCCGCGCTGTCGGATCTCGCATTAGCGCAGAAGCTCAAATTCATTGAAGTGGCACAGGTCGGTGACGACGTCCGTATCCTGACGCGTGTCATTCACTGATGTTTACGGGAATCGTCGCCGGTGTGGGCCGAATAGTAGAAGTCGAGCGGCTGGCTCTGGAGGGCGGCGTTCGACTGACGATCGATGCGAGCGGCGTACCAGCATTTGCTGTCCGCGTTGGAGACAGCGTTGCGATTGCCGGCGCTTGTATGACGGCCATTCGTGTTGATGCCACTACCTTCGATGTCGATACTTCGAAGGAAAGCTTGGCGCGAACTTCGGGGCTCGATGCACCCGGCGAAGTGAATATCGAAACTTCGTTACGGGTTGGAGACTCACTGGGCGGGCATCTGGTGGCGGGCCACGTCGACGGCGTCGGTGAGGTCGTCTCAATGACACCGGCGCACGAGTCGTGGCAATTGGTCGTCCGCGCGCCGGCCGAATTGGCGAAATATTTTGCCTACAAGGGTTCGGTCGCGATCGACGGTGTGAGCCTGACGGTCAATCGGGTCGTGGACGGTCCGCAAGGCTGCGAGTTTTCGGTAAACGTCATTCCGCACACGCATCGGGTGACGACGTTGCGCTCGTTACGCGCGGCCGATCGCGTCAATATTGAGGTCGACCCGATCGCGCGCTATGTCGAGCGGATGCTGTCGCTTCGGGACGGAAACGCATAAACTCCGCAGCCCGATTTCAACAAGCGCAAACCGTCATGCTGTCAGCCGTCCCCAGCCCTTCCAAACCGCCAGCTGGCCTTGCGACTACGAGCGAGTTGATTGAAGAGATTCGGCGCGGTCACATTGTCGTGCTGGTCGACGACGAGGATCGCGAAAATGAGGGCGATCTGATTTTTGCAGCGGACTTCGTCACGCCTGAGAAGGTCAACTTCCTCGCGAAAAATGGGCGCGGACTGATTTGCATGCCCATTACGGCGGAGCACGCGGCGCAGTTGCAATTGACGCCGATGACGGCCAATAACCGTACGGTGCACGGGACCAACTTTACGGTCGCGATTGAGGCTGCTGACGGCATCAGCACGGGTATTTCGGCGGCCGATCGTGCACATACGATCCGAGTTGCGACGCGCCCGCACGCCAAGCCGTCAGATCTGGTGCAGCCCGGCCACGTATTTCCGTTGGTCGCTGCGCCGGGTGGCGTACTGATGCGAGCGGGCCATACCGAGGCGTGTTGCGATCTCGCCCGCTTGGCCGGTTTGAATCCGGCGGCGGTGCTGTGCGAGGTGATGAACGACGATGGCACGATGGCGCGCTTGCCGGATTTGCTGCCGTTTGCTGCTGCGCATGGGTTGCGCATCGGCACGATCGCCGATTTGATTCGCTATCGCGCCGCCAACGAGTCGCTGGTTGAACGCATCTGTACGCGACGTGTGATGACGCCCGCCGGCGAATTCGAATTGATTGCCTACCGTGATCAACCAAGCGGCGGCGCACACCTGGCGCTGGTGCATGGCACGTTGACACCCGAGCGTGAAGCGCTGGTGCGGGTGCACGAGCCGCTATCGGTTCTCGACCTACTCGATGTTCAGGCATCGACACACGCCTGGCCGCTGCAAAAGGCGCTCGAGCGAATCACGCGCAGCGATGGCGGCGTGCTGGTCATGCTTAATTGTGGTGAAGCATCCGAGCAGTTGTTTGCGCGCCTTGATGCCATCACGAGTGGGGCCGCAGAAGCGGCGCGTTCAACGACGGTGGATTTGCGTACCTATGGTGTCGGCGCACAGATCCTGCGCGATCTTGGCGTACGCCGCATGAAGCTGCTCGCCAAGCCACGCAAGATGCCTTCGATGGCGGGCTTCGGGCTGCACGTCACCGGTTATCTGGAAGAGTGACGACGGAACGAACCGGCGACGCATGGCCAAGGACTTCATTGCCCCCGATTTTGACGGCGACGATCTGCGTATCGGTCTGGTGCAGGCGCGCTTCAATGAATGGGCGGGTCGCGCATTGGCCGAGGCATGCATCAACGAGTTGATCACGCTGGGCGTCGACGAAGACGACATCACGCACATCACGGTGCCGGGATCGCTCGAGATTCCGCTCGCACTCGCCAAGCTCGCCGCAACCGATGACTTCGACGCGCTGATTGCCCTGGGTTGCGTGATTCGGGGCGATACCTATCATTTTGAGGTGGTCGCCAATGAGTCGGCGCGCGGACTCGCAAGTGTCGCCCTCGAATATGGCGTTCCGATTGCCAACGCCATTTTGACGACCGACACTGACGAGCAAGCGCGCGCACGGGTCAATGAAAAGGGGCGCGATGCAGCGCGCACGGCCGTCGAAATGGCGAACTTGCTGTGGGCGCTTGATGAAGACGGCGCGTCCGCGGCCACCAGCGAAGAGTAATTTCACTTGCAGCCGACAAGCCCGCCGGGCGGCTCAGCTCGGGCAACCAAGGGCAGCAGCCGAAGCGCCCGACGCCGTGCGCGAGAGCTGGCGCTTCAAGGGCTGTATCAATGGCTGCTCGCCGGCCGCGACGCCGCAACGATCGAAGCGCAGCCGCTAGACGACGGCGAAGCGCAAGCTGGAGCCGACATCGCGCATTATCGAGAGTTACTCAAGGGTGCCATCGAGCACGCTGCAGACTTGCGCGCGCGATTCGCTCCGCATCTCGACCGCGCGGTCAGTGTGCTGTCACCCGTCGAGCATGCGATCCTGCTGATTGCAACGTATGAATTGCAGTATCGCCTCGAAATTCCCTATCGCGTAGTGATCAACGAAGCCGTCGAACTCGCAAAGAACTTCGGCGGTGCCGACGGCTTTCGATACGTCAATGGAGTCCTCGACAAGGTTGCGGCAGCACTGCGCGAAGCCGAGGTTGCGGCACGAAGCTGATTCCGAGGTTGATTTGACCCTGCGCGAACAGGCTTCGGACATCTCGATCGGCGAATTCGAGTTGATCGAGCGATTCTTCAGGCGGCCGACCCCCGTCGATAGGTACGTTGCCGTCGGCTCCGGCGACGATTGCGCGCTGCTGGCCGCCGACGCCGGCGAGCAATGGGCGGTGTCGACCGATACCCTGATCGAAGGAGTGCATTTTCTTTCGGACGTGGATCCGGCTGCGCTCGGGCACAAATCACTCGCCGTCAATCTTTCGGATCTCGCGGCGTGTGGGGCGACGCCACGCTGCTTCCTGCTGGCGATTGCGCTACCGCGAGTCGATGAAGCGTGGCTCGCCGAGTTCAGTCGCGGGTTGTACGCACTGGCCGATGATTACGGTTGTGTGCTGGCGGGCGGTGACACGACCCGCTCTCCGAGCGGTGTGATGATCACGGTGACTGCGATGGGGACGGTACCGACCGGTCGGGCGTTGCTGCGCTCCGGGGCCCAGGTGGGCGATGACATTTGGGTGTCGGGCCAACTCGGTGACGCTGCGCTAGGTCTCGCGTTTCGCCGTGGCGAAGTGAAGCTGCTGGCCACGGATGCGGAGCAGGGGGTCGCTCGCCTGGAGCGGCCGACACCGCGCGTCCGTCTGGGAGCACGACTAGTCGGTGTCGCCAGCAGCGCGATCGACATTTCGGATGGACTGGCCGGCGATCTGCGTCACGTTCTGCAAGCCTCGGACGTCGGCGCGGTGATCGACTGGGAGCGTGTGCCGCGCTCGCCGCTGCTGCAGCGTCAACCTATGCACATGCAGCGGCGCTTCGCGCTTGGCGGTGGCGACGATTACGAACTCCTGTTTACTGCGCAATCCAATCGTCGCGAAGATGTCATTGCGGCGGCGGAAACGACGCCAATCACACGCATCGGAGCGATCACGGCAACCGCTGATCTAGCCGTGCTAGACGAGCGCGGGGCGCCGGTAGACACTGGCAAGGGTGCCTACGATCATTTTGGACAGTGATGGCTATGAACGACGCCGCGCACACAATTGAGCGGCTGGCCCATCGGCTCGGCTCAGCACTACGCGCGCAACATCTGACGCTGGCTACCGCAGAGTCGTGCACAGCCGGGGGCGTCGCCTACGCCATCACCATCGTGCCCGGCTCGAGCGCCTGGTACGACCGCGGATTTATTACCTACTCAAATGAAGCAAAAATGCAGATGCTGGGCGTGCCGTCTGCGTATCTGCGCGACTTTGGCGCGGTCAGCGAGCCGGTGGCGCGCGCCATGGCGCTGGGAGCGTTATCGCATGGTGCGCACGTGTCGCTCGCGGTGACCGGGATTGCCGGGCCGGACGGTGGCTCCATCAGCAAGCCCGTAGGAACGGTGTGTTTCGCGTGGGCGATTCGCCGCGATCCGTCAAAGCGCGCCGTGGGTCAAAACGCGAACCGAGCACCTACTCGGCGATCGCAACGTCGTGCGCACCGCGAAGCATTGTCATTGCGCTCGAAACATTGATCGGACTGCTCGAGCAGCGAGAGGACATTTGAGCGTAGAACTGTTCCCCGGGTTCGCGCAGCAAACGCGGCGCGCCAACGGCATCAACGTTCACGTGCGGCATGGTGGCAGCGGGCCGCCGCTGTTGCTGCTGCATGGCTTTCCGCAGACGCACGCGATCTGGCACAAGGTCGCGCCGCAGCTGGCCACGCGTTACACGCTGGTGATGCCGGATCTTCGTGGCTACGGCGATTCGGACAAGCCGCCGAGCGCGGCGGACCATGGAGCGTATTCGAAACGCACGATGGCGCTCGACGCGGTCGAACTGATGCGCTCGCTTGGATTCGAGCGCTTCTTCGTCTGCGGTCACGATCGCGGCGGGCGCGTCGCGCATCGGCTCGCGCTCGATCATCCGCAGTGTGTCGCACGTCTGATGGTGCTCGACATTTCGCCGACGCTCGCAATGTACGAGCGCACGACGATGGATTTTGCGACGCTTTATTACCACTGGTTCTTTCTGATTCAACCCGAGCCACTGCCCGAAACGTTGATCGGCGCCAATCCGGGCTTTTATCTGCGCAACAAACTGGGGGGCTGGGGATCAGCTGGCACTGGGTTGTTCGACCCGCGGGCGCTGACAGAGTACGAGCGCTGCTTTACGCAAGCGGCGGTGCACGCGATGTGCGAGGACTATCGTGCCGCCGCGTCGATCGACCTCGAGCACGACCGCACTGACGTACAGGCAGACAGGCGGCTCGAGTGCCCGCTTCACGTGCTGTGGGGTGAGCGCGGCGTCGTGAACAAGCTCTTTACTCCGATCGAAGATTGGCAGAGCCGCTCGCGCCAGACAGTGGCCGGTCGTACCACGCCGACCGGTCATTACATCCCGGAAGAGGCGCCCGATTTATTGAGCGCGCAGATGCAAGCGTTCTTTGCGGATTGATTTTGTAGACTTGCGGATGAGTCGCTTCGTGCCGCCATGGGTGGCTGGCGTTATGGTTATCGGGCGCCAGATGCATGGCGACGCGCTGCGTTTCGCGCGCGCCGCCGTTGCTGCCGAAGATCGGCTGGCGGCTGACGATCCGCCGGTGTGGCCATTGCCTGCGCGCCACACGCTGGGCGATGCGCTGCTGAACGCCCATCGTGCGCCGAAGCACATAAGGTTTTTAGCGACGATCTGCAGAAGTATCCACAGAACTGCGTTGCGCTGGCCGGCTTGGCTGCCGCTGAACACATGCAGCGATCTTCATCGCTTGCTTCGCCCGAATCTGCGCAACTGTCCGCGCACCTCCCACTTTGTCCCAAGTGACCGCCATGCCCATCGAAGCTCTGATCTTGCTCGGC
Organism: uncultured beta proteobacterium; assembly: GCA_963807155.1. Taxonomy (GTDB): domain Bacteria; phylum Pseudomonadota; class Gammaproteobacteria; order Burkholderiales; family Burkholderiaceae_F; genus JACCZX01. The sequence continues at coordinate 272,971 of CAWEAZ010000029.1, read as the reverse complement.
CTGATCACACTGAACGGTGTCTTCGCGATGTCGGAGATCGCGCTAGTGACCGCGCGCCGTGCGCGACTGCAACTGCTGGTCGAAGAAGGCGACCGAGGTGCCGCTGCGGCGATCGCGCTGAATGCCGAGCCGACGCGCTTCTTGTCAACGATTCAGGTGGGCATCACATCGATCGGTATCACCAGCGGCATCGTTGGCGAGGCCGCGTTCGCACAGCCGCTCAGCCACTGGTTAATGGAGCTCGGTGTGAAGCCCGGCAACGCCAGTCTTGGCGCCACCGTGCTGGTAGTGCTCGTCATTACGTACGTGTCCATCGTGATCGGTGAACTGGTGCCAAAGCGCCTGGGGCAAATCTGGCCGGAAGCAATCGCACGCACCGTCGCGCGGCCGATCCGTTGGTTGGCGACTGGGGCTCGGCCGTTCGTGCGGTTGTTGTCATCGTCAACCGATCTCTTGCTAAAGCTCTTTGGTACGCATGGCCGGCGCGCCACGTCGGTGACCGAAGAGGAGATTCACGCGCTGATTCAGGAGGGTTCCGATCACGGCGTAATTGACGAGCAAGAGCGCGCGATGGTGCGCAATGTGTTCCGTCTCGATGACCGGCAGATTGCATCGTTGATGACGCCGCGGTCGGACATCGTGTATATCGATCTTGACGATTCGCCGGCCGACAATCTGAACAAGGTGTTGGAGTCGCAACGCTCGCGCTTTCCTGTATGCCGCGGCGGCCTGCGCGACGTGGTTGGCATCATCAGCGCGAGCAGCATGCTGCAGCAAACGATTCGCGGCCAGGCGCCGGACTTCTCGAAAGGTCTGGCAGCAGCGGCGTACGTCCCTGAATCGCTGACCGGCATGGAATTGCTTGAAACGTTTCGCTCATCGACATCGCACATGGCGCTGGTCGTCGACGAATACGGCGAGATTCAAGGCTTGGTGACGCTGCAGGATCTGCTCGAGGCGATCACGGGTGAATTCAAAACCCCCAGCGTCGACGATGCATGGGCAGTGCTGCGGCACGACGGTTCGTGGCTGCTCGACGGATTGATTCCGCTACCCGAATTGAAAGACCGGCTTGGGTTTGCCGCGGCGCCAGAAGAGGAACTCGGCCGCTACAACACGCTAAGCGGCATGGTGATGCTGCTGCTGGGCCGCGTGCCGCACACCGGTGATGTGGCCGAGTGGCAGGGGTGGAGATTCGAGATCGTCGACATGGACAAGCATCGCATCGATAAAGTGCTGGCGTCGCACTTGCCCCAGAAGTCGCACGATGAAGACGAAAAGACCAAGGATGCCTCGGCCAATCCGCCGCGCTGATCGCTACGCGGTGGCGAACCGGTAACGATTGATTTCGTCACGCGCTGTCTGGGCTGCGCTGCGCGCAGCTGCCGCGAATTCATTGCCGCCCGACGCGTAAATGATTGCGCGTGAAGAGTTGACGACAATGCCGGCTCCATCGGCTGTTTGTCCCGCCTTGACGCTTGCCTCCACGTTTCCGCCCTGCGCACCTATTCCAGGCACCAACAGCGGCATTTCGCCAACCAGCGAGCGCACGCGCGCGAGTTCACGAGGATAAGTAGCGCCCACGACCAGCCCGATCTGGCCGCTGCGATTCCAGCCGCTGGCGAGTCGTGCCACGCGCTCGTACAACCGCTCTCCTTCCACCGTCAGCATCTGCAGGTCATCGCCGCCGGCGTTGCTGGTCCGGCACAGAAGAAATATTCCGCGGTCGGCGTAAGCGAGATACGGCTCGATTGAATCGAGGCCAAGGTACGGCGACAGCGTCACCGCATGTGCGTTGTAGCGCTCGAAAACTTCGCGCGCGTAATGCTGCGCGGTCGACGCCATATCGCCGCGCTTGGCGTCGAGAATCACCGGAACGGCGGGCTGGCTCTCGCGAATGTAGGTGATCAGGCGTTGCAACGCATCTTCGGCCCCCGCCGATGCGAAGTAGGCGATTTGTGGCTTAAAGGCACAGGCGAAATCGGCGGTCGCGTCGACGATAGATTTACAGAACTCGAAGATCGAATCGTCGCTGCGGCGCAGATGCTCTGGAAAGCGAGCTGGGTCGGGATCCAGTCCCACGCACAGTAGCGTGTCGGCTGCACTCCATCGCGCCTTCAGCATCTCGACAAACTTCATGCGCCCTCCGCGAGCGATTTTACAGGTCAGGACCGGTGCTAGCCTCGGGGCGATGCCTGCAACAAGACTTTCCGCACGTGACTTAACGCTGCTGGTGTTGTTAACCCTGTTCTGGGGTCTCAATTGGCCGGTGATGAAAATTGGTGTGGCCGAGTTGCCGCCCCTGTACTTCCGCACGCTCTGTATCGCCGGTGGACTTGTCGTCATCTGGTGCTGGGCACGCGTGATGCGTGTGCCGATGGCCGTTCCGGCAGGGGCATGGCCGCTTGTGCTCAAGCTGGCGCTACCGAACCTGATCATGTGGCACCTGCTCGCGATCATCGCCATCAAGATGTTGCCCTCGGGCCGCGCCGCGATCCTCGGCTTACACTATGCCGGTGTGGGCAGTGGTGATCGGTCTGATCGCGTTCAATGAGAAGCCGTTGCGTCGACACTGGTGGGGCGTGCTGGCAGCCTTGGTGGGCACGCTATTGCTGCTGTCTTCCGAGTTCACAGCACTGGCCGGCGCGCCGCTAGGTACCGTGCTCATGCTGATCGCCGCGGCGTCTTGGGGCTACGGGACTCATCTGATGCGGCGACATCTGACCGACATGCCGATCATTGCGCTGACGTTCTGGATGCTGACGATGACCCTGGTTGTCATGTTTGTCGGGTCGATCTTGTTCGAGATGCCGCGCTGGCGAATGCCAGGGACCGCCGAGTGGGCATCGATTGTCTACAACATGGTGTTAGCGATCGCGTTCTGCCATGTCGTGTGGTCGATGCTCGCGCGTAAGCTGCCGCCCGCTGCGAGCGGACTATCGGTAATGATGATTCCCGTGATCGGCGTTTTCTCTGGCATGGTGCTGCTTGGAGAGAGACCGCTCTGGCAAGACTATGCGGCGCTCATTTTGATTCTGGTCGCACTGTCGTCGGTTTTCCTGACGCCTCGACCGACGGCACGCTAATCGGTCATGTCTGTTCATTTCGCCGGCGTTCGAAACAACTCGACGCGCTCGGGTGTTGGCGGATGCGTCGACAAGTAAGTCGGCCAGTCGCCTTTAGGGCCTCGTTTGTCGTGGGCGGCTCTGCATGCGCTCGAACAGCGTCGCCAACGATCCTGTCGATATGCCGTTCGCGCGTAGCAGGTCGACCGCGTACAAATCGGCTTCACGCTCCATTGCGCGTGAATAGTCGAGGTCGATCAATACGGCCGGCAAAGCGCCCAATATCGTGCTGACGTCGCCAAATACCACCGCCGCCGCTGCCCCGACTGCTGCGCTGGCAAACAGCCGGCGCATGAGGTGCCGTTGCTCGATGTGCCCGAGCTCGTGCGCGAGCACACCGATTACCGCGTCGTCGTCGGGCGCAAGCTCGACCAGCTCGTCGGTGACATAGATCACCCCTCCAGGCAACGCAAGCGCGTTGGGCCCGATCTTCGACGCGCGAAAGCGAATCGCATAGTCTCGTCCATCCTGTGGCGCGATCGCGTCAAAGCGATCCATCAACGTATCGCGCCTTTCCTGCGACTAACAGGGTCGTCGAGAAAACGCGCTTTTCGAGAAACGCGGTCGCTTCGCGGCCAAGCCTTTCTTCCCAGGCGAGCGGCACCCTGACCGCGGCGTACTCGGCAGCAACAGGCAATACCCATCGATACACAACGAACAGAAACGCTATCAACGCAAACACCGCAATGAAGGCGCCGCGCCACCGGTTTTGCCACGCAACCACGAATGAATCGCGATGGCCGGAGGTGGCCAGGATCTGCGAGAACGCCGCGTTATCCGCAATCTCGCAAAACGCTCCGTCGGCGAAAGTAACGATCCTTGGCGCGTGCGCCAGTGGTTCCGAAACGCGAAGTTCGGACAAGGGCTCGCGCCGTGCTACTTGATCGCCGGCGACGTCGAGATCTTCGCCGTTGACCGACAGCCGCACAGCGTGCGGACGTGAGCTTCGCCCGTCAAAGTAACGCGCGTCGACAGCGTTCACAAACCAATATCGAAGTCGAACAGATCCGCCGCGCCTTCGCCTGTGGCGGCAACGTCTCCAACCGCTGCGCCGCTCAGGAACTGATCCATACCGCTCACTGTGACGGCGGTGACTGACTCCAACCGATACCTAAGACTGCGAATCACGGCGAATGGCGTGAACAATCCGAGCGTGACGATAAGCAAGATGATATTGACCAGGTAAATCCACGCCATCGGCAGCACGCGCGCTTTGCTGACGAAGCTGACATCTCCCACCGTCGTGTGGTTCCAAATGCGGTTCTGTATCAACACGACGAAAGCGGAAAAAATCAAGAAGTACGCGACGTACGACCCGATAACCAGCACCAATATTCCGACGCCGAAGACACTTGCCCCTTTGCTGGTGTTGAAAAGGCCTGCACCAGCGATAAATCCGACTGCGGCGAAGACGACCCCGATGACGAGCAATATCGCGAAGAGGATTCCATAGACAGCATAAAAATGGCCGGCGGTTGCGGTAAACCGCGCTTCAGCGGACCCCAGCAAAGTGTTGTTGTGCTGATAGCGTTTGAATCGGTAGTGCAAGTACGGCAGCACCAAGAGATAGATCACCATCGCCAGTCCGAGAAACGCGATAAGCCACATCGGCGGCTCGCCCCCCTCGTTTTCGGCGTAAAAGCCGAGCAGCGCAAACGGCACGATGAAAAATATCAGCGGCGCCGCGATCAAATAGATTTCAGCCAGCCCACCGACGAACTGAAAGTGGATGCCGCGATAACTCGAATAGCGTGCCCTGAATCGCAGCGATTGCCGGATCAGCCAGGGAAATACCGCAGCCAGGAGCCCTAGCGTGACGACGCCTGCAATCAACGACAACTGGAAGCTGAAGTTGTAGGCGATCAGCAGCACCAACGCGATCAGTCGACCTTTCAGAATCGCGATCGGTGAACCGTGGTAGTCAAAGGACGAATCGGCGATCTGCGTGTTGCGGTACATGTACTTCAGCCGCCGAACCTTTGCCCACGCCGAGTAGATACCTAACGTTACGATCGTCAGCAATAAATTAACGATCCAGATTCGAAAGTATTCGCTGCCGCTGCCGACAAAGCGCACCGGGTAGTCGGTCGGAGCCGCGACCGAAGCCGATGCCGGCCACGGTGACGCAGGCAATTCGTGCATGACCAGTCCCCCTCGTTTCTTATGACTGCTTTGTAGCCCACTGCGACCACGGCGGCAATCGCAGGGCAAAAAAAAGCCCGCCGGAGCGGGCTTCTTGTCTGATCGGCGCGGCCGATTACATATCCATACCACCCATGCCGCCCATGCCGCCCATGCCACCGGGCATACCGCCACCGCCACCTTGTTTTTCTTCAACCAGCTCTGCCACCATTGCGTCGGTGGTCAGCATCAGCCCTGCGATCGAAGCGGCGTTTTGCAACGCCATGCGGGTGACCTTGGTCGGATCCAGAACGCCCATTGCGACCAAATCGCCGTACTCGTGCGTCTGGGCATTGAAGCCGAAATTGCCCTTGCCATCGGCAACCTTGTTGACGACAACGCTGGGTTCCTCACCGGCGTTCTCGACGATCTGGCGCAGCGGTTCTTCCATTGCGCGCAGCACGATCTTGATACCGGCGTCCTGATCCGCGTTATCGCCCTTGACCTTCGCCACCGCCTGCTTGGCGCGGAGAAATGCGACTCCACCGCCTGCGACCACGCCTTCTTCGACGGCAGCACGGGTCGCGTGCAGCGCATCTTCAACGCGCGCTTTCTTTTCTTTCATCTCGACTTCAGTTGCGGCGCCAACTTTGATCAAGGCAACGCCACCCGCGAGCTTCGCTACGCGCTCTTGCAGTTTCTCTTTGTCGTAGTCGCTGGTCGCTTCTTCGATCTGCGCACGGATCGCCTTGACGCGGGCTTCGATATTTTTCGGATCGCCAGCGCCGTCGATGATCGTGGTGTTTTCTTTCGCGGCTTCGACGCGCTTGGCCTGGCCAAGGTCGGTCAACGTCGCTTTCTCGAGCGTCAGGCCGACTTCCTCGGCGATCACGGTGCCGCCAGTCAGAACGGCGATGTCTTCGAGCATTGCTTTGCGACGATCGCCGAAACCTGGCGCCTTGACGGCGACGGTTTTCAGGATGCCGCGAATGCTGTTGACGACCAAGGTTGCGAGCGCTTCGCCTTCGACTTCTTCGGCGACGATCAGCAGCGGACGTCCGGCCTTGGCGACCTGCTCAAGAATCGGCAGCAACTCACGAATGTTGCTGATCTTCTTGTCGTGCAACAGCACGTACGGATTCTCGAGAACTGCGCTCTGCTTGTCGGGTTGGTTGATGAAGTAGGGCGACAGGTAGCCGCGATCGAACTGCATACCCTCGACGACTTCGAGTTCGTTGTTCAGCGACTTGCCGTCTTCGACGGTAATCACGCCTTCCTTGCCGACCTTGTCCATCGCATCGGCGATGATCTTGCCGATTTCTTCATCGGCGTTGGCTGAGATTGCGCCGACTTGCGCGATTTCCTTGCTGGTGGTCGTGGGCTTCGACAGCTTCTTCAGCTCATCGATGGCCGCCACAACCGCCTTGTCGATGCCACGCTTCAGATCCATCGGATTCATTCCGGCGGCGACGTACTTCATGCCCTCGGAGATGATCGATTGCGCCAATACCGTGGCCGTGGTCGTGCCGTCACCCGCGTTGTCAGACGTCTTCGACGCGACTTCCTTGACCATCTGCGCGCCCATGTTTTCGAACTTGTCTTTCAGTTCGATTTCCTTGGCGACCGAGACGCCGTCCTTGGTAACGGTCGGTGCGCCGAAGCTGCGCTCGAGAACGACGTTGCGGCCCTTCGGACCCAACGTGACCTTCACTGCGTTGGCGAGGATGTTTACGCCACGCACCATCCGATGGCGCGCGTCATCGCCGAAAAAAACTTGCTTGCTAGACATAAGAGAAATACTCCAAAAAAGTTTGAGTTGCCGGTCGCGAAGCGATCCGGCTTATCCGGGTATGGGCGTTATGCAATAACGCCCATCAGATCTTCTTCGCGCATGACCAGCAGCTCTTCGCCTTCGACCTTGACGGTCTGGCCCGAGTACTTGCCGAACAGCACACGGTCGCCGACCTTGACGTCGAGCGTATTTATTTTGCCGCTGTCATCGCGCTTGCCGGGGCCGACGGCGACGATTTCGCCCTGGTCGGGTTTCTCGGCGGCGTTATCGGGAATGACGATGCCGGAAGCGGTTTTACGCTCCTGGTCCAGGCGTTTGACGATCACTCGATCGTGCAAAGGACGGATCTTCATAAGTTCTCCAGGTTGTTTGAAATCTCTCGAAAATCGAGAAGGGCCAAAATAGGAAGCCGCAGATCATGCCACTTATCAGCACTCTCTGCCTGCGAGTGCTAATTGTAGGGCTATGTGGCTAATCTTCAAGACCTGCCGTCTAAGTCTCAAAGCAGCGCGCCCGTCGCACGGAAGTGACCACTAACATTGAATGTGAGAGGGTGCGGGCTTGTGCGGCAGCGACAGCGTCCACCGGCGTCCCACCGGGACGTACGCGAATGCGCTACACGGTTGCGGTGTAAGTTGCCGTAGATAAGCAGATAACTGGAATGGGGTATTAAGTGGCGATCGATCTTCCGCTTCGGCTTCCGCAGCACTGGCTGAGCTCCTCCGCGCCCAAAGGCAAAGGCCCGAACAACTCGATTCGCGCCTTCGTCAACAGCGTGATGAGTTACACCAAGATGGATGTGCCGACGGTCGAGCTTTTCGAAACGGCGGTCACGTTTGACGAGAAGCACAGAGACCCGCTGTCAGCGCATCAATGTCTGACCAAGACATTCGGAAAGAAAGCGGGCGTCAGCTTTGTGTTCCGCGCCGACACCGCCAGCGAAGGCCGCTACTGGGTCTACTCCGCCGACCCTTGGCTGGAACCTCCGGCAGAGGCGATTAGCGCACTTGCTCCCAAGAGAATCGTTCATCAACTGTGTGAAGGGCTGCCGTATCGCTTCGCACTCGACGCATGTGTTGGCCGAGAGAAGCTCGTCAACGGCGAAAAAGAGGTCGAGCCGTTTCGGACGCCACAGGAAGTCGAGGCGTGGATCAAGGCGGCTGGACCAAAGTTCGGTTTCAAGCCCGACTTCTTCAATGCGACGATCAAGGAATTGCAGTTTCCCTATGGAGACCGCACCGTCAAGTTACCGTATGCGTCGATCGAAGGAGTGCTACAGATCACCGATGCGGACCTGATGAAACGGCCGCTTCTGCGTGGTATTGGTTCGTATCGTAGAGTCGGCTTAGGTTTGTTGCAGCTTTCGAACTAGTCGCTGCAAGCATTCAGAAACGGCGCCGCGGGCGCCGTTTTTCATGTCCGGCCCATCTAGACTTGCAATAGCGCTGCTACGCAAAACGTATATGAAGCTAATGCTCGCTGCTAAATGCTGTGCGCTGGCAATGATGCTTGTCGGATCACATGCGGCGAGCGCGCAGCCCGCTCAGGGGTTGACTTTGCCGGACGCTGTCGCAGCGGCGTTGAAGGCGGCCAATGTGCCGGCCTCAGCGGTTGGCATCACAGTGACTCCGTTGTCGGGTTCAGGCTTGACGCTGTCAGCTAACGAAAATCAGCCCATGAATCCGGCGTCGACGATGAAGCTCGTGACGACGCTTGCCGGCCTCGAACTGCTCGGACCACAGTATCAGTGGCGCACCGACTTGATGTCGGCAGCACCGTTGAAAAATGGCGTGCTCGAAGGCGACCTGTGGTTGCGCGGCAGCGGCGATCCGCAGTTGGTGATCGAAGACCTGTGGCTCCTCGTGCAGCGATTGCGAGGCGCCGGTGTACGCGAGATTCGCGGCAACCTCATGCTCGATCGCAGCGCTTTCGAGGCCGCACAGCATGATCCGGGCGCCTTCGACGGTGAAGCGCTGCGTCCATACAACGCCGGCCCCGACGCGCTGCTGCTCAACTACAAGGCGGTCAGTTTTCATTTCATTGCCGACCCCGAAAACAAGCAAGCGCGCGTCTACGCGTTACCGGCGCTGGCCGGCCTCGTCACACCGGTGACGGTGCGAGGCACCGATGGGGCATGTAACGACTGGCGCGCGCGGCTCGGCGGCGACTTTACCGATCCACTACGGCCGACATTTCGCGGCGCATATCCGCTCTCGTGCGGCGACAAGGTGTGGCACGTCAGCATGCTCGACACGGGTCAATATGCCGAGGCGATATTTCGTTCGCTGTGGGATTCGAGTGGCGGCGTGTGGCGAGGGCGCGTGCGCGAGGGCTCGGTGCCGCCCGATGCCAGGCGGCTCGCGCAGCATGAGTCTCGTCCGTTAGCTGAGTTGATCCGCGACATCAACAAGTACAGCAACAACGTGATGGCGCGGCAATTGTTCCTCACGCTCGGCAGCGAGGCGAGCCGCAAGCCCGCAAGTAAGGAGCGCGCGCAGCGCGCAGTCGGCGACTGGCTTGCAGGCAAAGGTCTGGATCGGCGCGAGTTCGTGCTCGAAAACGGAGCCGGTTTATCGCGCGTGGAACGTCTGACACCCGCGGCACTTGCACGGCTGTTGCAAAGTGCATTCGCGTCGCCGCTGATGCCAGAGTTCGTATCGTCGCTGCCGATTGTCGGTATTGACGGCACGATGCGTCGCCGAAGCGGCGCCTCAGGTTCAGCGCATATCAAGACGGGATTGCTATCTGACACGCGCGCGATTGCAGGTTACGTGTTGGCCGCGAGCGGCAAGCGCTACGCGGTGGTCGCCTTCATCAATCACCCTAACGCGGGCGCCGGACAACCGGCGCTCGACGCGCTATTGAACTGGGTGTACGTGCAGGGTTAAAGGCTTGAGCTGTACTTGATCGTGCAACCGTAGGCCTGGCTGTTGGTGTTCGACACCGGCTTGCCCGATTTGGCGTCGGTCAGCGCAGCGACGACGTAGTTGGTCGCGGTCTTCACGTCGGCCACATTCGTGCTGCGCTTGTCATCGATAGCTCCGGCGTACACCAGCGTTCCGTTCGGATCGATGACGTACATGTGCGGAGTGACTTTGGCACCGAACGCGCGGCCCGACCTCGCCCTTGGCATCCATTAACACTGCGGCAGGAGCGGCGTTGTGTTGCTTGAACCAGGCAGCCAGCTTGGCCGGCGGCATGTAGTCCGAGCTGCTCTCGGTAGTCGAGTTGATCGACAGCCACGCCACGTTCTCCGCACCGAATCGCTTCTGTAGCGATTGCATGTTGCCGCTGTCATAGTGTTTCTGAACGAAGGGACAACCGGGATTGTTCCATTCGAGCACCACGTATTTGCCTTTGAAATCGGCGAGCGACACCTGTTTGCCCGCGACGTCCGTCGCACGGAAACTCGGCGCGGGCTGTCCAATCGTCGGTGAAGCGTTCGCGATCGATGCCACCGAAGACGCCAGCAAGCCAGCGGCAAACCACTGAATCATTTTCATTCTCATTTTGACGCCTCCTTGAGCTTGTCGAGTGCAGTTAGGACGATGCCTTCGGTCAAAAGTTCAGGCAACACTGCCGCCTCGCCCTTGCGATCGTAGACCACGTACAGCGGCACGCCATTGCGCCCGAATTGCGCCAGCGCCTGCGTGATTTTCTCGTCTCGATTGGTCCAGTCGGCGCGCATCAGCACGACATTGTCGGAAGCAAACCGTGCTTTCACTCCATCGGCGCGCAAAGCAACGCGCTTGTTCAGCTGACACGTGACGCACCACGCTGCAGTGAAATCGACAAACACCGCCTTGCCTTCGCCACGCAGCTGTGCCAGTTTTTCCGGCGAGTATTCAATCCAGCCGGCGTCGGCGGTTGAGCGAGTGCCGGGGGCCAATGCCTCGCTGGTAGCGATCGGGGCGAAAGTCAAAGCGGCCAGCATGCCGCCGCCTACCGCGACCCAGCGAAATACGCGCGCACCGCGCTGCGACAGCCCGAGCGCCCACAGCGTGAAGCCGACTGCCACCAGAACGCCGAGCGCGAGAGCGATGCCTCCGGCGTCGACCTGTTGCGCCAATACCCAAAGCAGCCAGACGCAGGTCGCAAACATCGGGAACGCCATGAACTGCTTGAACATCTCCATCCAGCGCCCGGGGCGGGGCAGCTTGGCGAGCAGGCTCGGGAACAGCGTCAGCAGCACATAAGGTGTAGCCATGCCGACTCCGAGGGCGGCAAAGACTGACAACGCAATCACCGCAGGCTGCGTGATCGCATAACCCAATGCCGCGCCCATGAACGGAGCGGTGCACGGCGAAGCGACGATAACCGCCAGAACGCCGGTGCCGAAGCTTCCGCGCCAGTCCGACTTGCTCGCAAGATTGTCGGCCGCGCGCATATTGGCGACGCCGGTGCCCATGGTCATTTCAAACACGCCGAGCAGGTTCAGCCCGATGGCGAAAAACAGTACGGTCAAAGCAGCAACGACCCAGGGCGTTTGGAGTTGAAACCCCCATCCAAGCGCGCTGCCTGCCTGTTGCAGTCCAATCAGTAACGCAGCCAGCAGCACGAACGACAGCACCACGCCAACTGCGAATGCGATGCCGTGCGCGGCCATCGGTCCTGAGTGAGTGCGATGCTGCGCAAGACCGATCAGCTTCAACGACAACACCGGGAAGACACACGGCATTAGATTCAGTATCAAGCCGCCGAGAAGTGCGGTGCCCAACGCCGCCCACAGCGACATCGACGATCCGGATCCGTCAGCGGCCGCGGTCGAGCCGGCCGCGGCACCCAAGGCCGCCGCAGACAGTGGCGCCTGCACGACATGCGCCCATCCATTCGCGTACGCCGGCCCACCATTGGCGACCACGACGCCCCTTAATGTCTTGAAGTCGGGCGCGACCGGTTTGGCTGCGGTCAGATAAATCGCTGGCTTACCGCCTTCGCTCTTCAAAACCTGAGCCGCAGCCGCCTCGATACGGCCATCCTCGAGCGGAAAGAATTCAAACTTGTCGAGCGTTTTGCCGGCGGGAGGTGCGAGCGCCAAACGAATTCGGTTCGAATCGATACTTGCAGTCGCAGTCAACACAGACCCCGGTACGAGCGCCTGCGTTGCCTTGAACAACGCGGCCGACGAGGACGGCGCTGCCTGCGGCTTGACCGGCAACGTCAACTTGACCTGCGCATCACCTGGGATGCATACGTCCTTGCATTCCAGCCACGATGCCTTCGCGTTTAACGTCACCGGTGTGCCGACCGGAAGATCGGCGGGGATTTGCACGGTCGTCAGCAATAACGTTTCGCCTTCGTACCCGAAATTCATCAACGGTCCGACAGGCAAACGCTTGGGATGCGGCCAGGCGATTGCGCTGGCATTGAAACCGGCAGGCAACTGCCATTTGATCTGCGTTGGCAGCCCGGAATCGCCGGGTACCTGCCAGTACGTATGCCACTCGTGTTCGTGCTTAAGGCGCAAGCCGACCGTGAGCGGCTGGCCTGGAACGATCGCATCGGTCGCAGCGATCAGTTCGGCATCGACGTGCTTTTCAGCGGCACCGAAACGTGGCAGCGATTGCGCCGTCGCGGAAGTTGCAACGACGGCGGCAAGTGTCAAGACAAGGGTTCGTAACAGCGGCATGGTCTTTCGTCTAACAATGGACAATCAAGTTCCCGTCTTTCGCGCCCCGTTGCATCGTCCGATTAGCGGACTTCCGCAAAGGCTTGCTCCGCTGTAGCGATAGTCGCATCGATCACTGCGTCATCATGCGCCATCGAAACGAAGCCTGCTTCGTAGGCCGACGGCGCGAGGTAAACGCCGCGCTCCAGCATTGCATGAAAAAAGCGCTTGAATCGCTCGATATCGCACGCGATTACATCGGCGTAACGGACGGGCACCGCGGCGGCGAAGTAAATGCCGAACATGCCCCCGACGCTATCGCCGGAAAACGCTAAGCCGGGCGCACTGTGTTTCGCGGCGGCTACGAGCCGATCGACGAGTGACCGCGTGCGCCTGCCCAGCTCGTCGTAGAAACCGGGCCGGGCAATCTCATTCAACGTTGCAAGCCCACAGGCAACGGCCACCGGGTTGCCTGACAGCGTACCGGCCTGGTAGACGTTGCCAAGTGGCGCCAGGCGCTGCATCACTTCGCGCTTTCCGCCGAAAGCGGCGAGCGGCATGCCGCCGCCGATCACTTTGCCCAGCACCGTGATGTCGGGATCGATGCCGTAGAGCGCTTGTGCGCCGCCGAGCGCGACGCGAAATCCCGACATCACTTCGTCGAAGATCAACAGGGCACCGTGCGCGGTGCACTGCGCGCGCATCGTGTTCAGAAACTCGGGCGTGGCGCGCACCAGATTCATGTTGCCGGCAATGGGCTCGACGATGACGCATGCGATGTCATCGCCGTGCTGCTTGAATGCATCCTGCAGCTGCTGCGAATCGTTGTAATCGAGCACCAGCGTGTGCTGTGTAACGTCGGCCGGAACGCCGGCACTGCTGGGGTGGCCCAATGTCAGCAGGCCGGACCCCGCCTTGACCAGCAAGCTGTCGGCATGGCCGTGATAGCAGCCTTCGAATTTGATGATCTTGCGCCGGCTGCCATCGCCCGCTGCACCTCGCGCAAGGCGGATCGCGCTCATCGCCGCCTCTGTGCCCGATGACACTAGCCGCACCTGCTCCATCGATGGCACTCGCTCTATCAGCGCTTCGGCCATTTCGACTTCGGCCTCGGTCGGTGCACCGAATGAGATGCCGCGTGACAACGCGTCCTGAATCGCGCGCACCACGGCAGCGTGCGCGTGGCCCAGAATCATCGGCCCCCACGAGCCGATGTAGTCGATATAGCGCGTGCCTTCCGCATCCCAGAAGTAAGGGCCGGCGGCGCGCTCGATAAAGCGCGGCGTACCTCCGACCGAGCGGAATGCGCGCACGGGCGAGTTGACCCCGCCGGGAATCGAGCGTTGCGCGCGTTCAAACAGTTGTTCGTTGCTTGTCATGTCTGCAACCTACTTCGTCCTTCATCGAATCGCCGTACGAGTTCACGGGCCGCAGACGCCGGATTTTCGGCGCCAAACACCGCGTCGAGCACTGCCGCTGCATCGGCGCCAGCGGCAGCGACGGTTGCAACGTTCTCAACATTGATGCCGCCGATCGCAATGATGCGCTGTTGCGGCCATGCGGAGCGCGCATCCGATAGCAGTGAAAGAGATGCTCGCACAGCCGCTGGTTTGGTGACCGATGGGTACATCGAGCCGAAGGCGATGGCATCGGCACCGCTCGCGATCGCCGCGCGCGCGCGATCGAGCTGGTTGTAGCAGGACACGCCGAGCAACCGATGGGGCAGCCGGCGGCGCGCGTCGGCCACGTCACCGTCGTCGCGCCCCAAGTGCACGCCGTCTGCGCCCGACCTTACCGCGATCTCGACGTCGTCGTTAACGATCAATAGCGCACCCGCGGCGCGCGTCATTGCCAGAAGTCGGCTCGCCCGATCGAAGCGCTGTGCCGCGTCGGCGGTCTTGTCGCGATATTGAATGGCGCGCACTCCTGCATCCAACGACTGTTGAACGACATTCAACACGGTTTCGAAGGCACGTGACCCGCTGTCCGGCGTCAGCAGGTAAATGCCCGCGAGCTGTTTCGCTTCACGCGCCATCGAGCTCGACCAAAGCGGGCGCAGACGACTGCGTGCGATCAGTGAAAAGCCGCTGCAGCATAAGACTGAAGTAGTAGCGCAAAGTGGGTAGCGGTAAGTGGGTAGCGGATACCTGTGATGCCACGTTATGATCGCCCGCTAACCTGTTGATTTTAGCCGTCGAGTTCGCGCTTTTTGAAGTTGGATCCAGAGTTGCACTCAGCGTCGGCTTTCTTTGGTTTGACACGATGGATACCGGCGTTGCGATGAAAACCTGGATGTGTCTCATCTGTGGCTGGATCTATGACGAGGCAGCGGGGGTTCCGGAAGCAGGAGTCGCGGCGGGGACGCGATGGGAAGACATTCCTCCGAATTGGACGTGTCCCGAGTGCGGGGCGCGCAAAGAAGATTTCGAAATGGTTGAAATCTGACCTCGGAACCTCGGTATTCGGCGCTGAGCGCGAGCCATTGTCGCGTACAACGCAGGCTCGGTTGACAAGCGTGAAATGGGTAGCGGCAGATGGCGGCTCAGGACCTCTCGGAAATCCGGGGAAAGAAAGTGATGGTGATCGACGATTCGAACACCATCCGTCGAAGCGCGGAAATTTTTCTATCGCAGGCCGGATGTCAGGTAATCCTGGCGCAGGACGGCTTCGAGGCGCTTTCGAAAATCAACGATCACCAACCCAACATCATTTTCTGCGACATCTTGATGCCGCGTCTTGATGGCTATCAGACGTGCGCTCTGATCAAGCGCAGCCCGCGCTTTCATAAGACGCCGGTGGTGATGCTGTCTTCAAAGGACGGATTGTTCGATCGGGCGCGTGGGCGCATGGTCGGCTCCAGTGAATATCTGACCAAGCCGTTTACAAAGGACAGCCTGCTGACCGCCGTACGACAGCATTCGATGAACTAAGAATCCGAAGCTGTTGGCCCAGGGGAGAGCCATGCCGATCAAGAAAGTATTAATCGTCGACGATTCACCGACGGAGCGTCACGTCTTGACCGAGATGCTGACCAAGCAGGGCTATGCCGTATCGACCGCGGAGAACGCGGACGAAGCAATGATCAAGGTCAAGACATTGATTCCGGATTTGATTCTGATGGACGTTGTGATGCCAGGGCAAAACGGCTTTCAGCTGACGCGCGCGTTGTCCAAGGATCCGGTCACGCAGAACATCCCGATCATCATGTGCACAAGCAAGAATCAGCAGACCGATCGCATCTGGGGCCTGCGGCAGGGTGCGCGCGACTACGTCGTCAAGCCAGTCAAGGCCGACGAGTTGCTCGAGAAGATCGCCGCTTTTAACTAGTCGACGAGCCGGGCGAGCGACTTCCACAATGGCCACCAGCGGCGAAGCCACCAACCGGCAACTCGTCAAACTGCGCGAATTCTCGACGCAGCTGGCGCAACGCCTGAAGGAAGCGCCGAACAAGCCCGTCGAGCCGACGCGTCTTGCGATACGTATCGGCTCCGAAAACTATTTGATCGAAATGGCGTTGGCCGGTGAGATCGTCAGCCTGCCGGAAATCACGCCGGTACCTTGGACACGGCCCTGGTACCGCGGACTCGCCAATGTGCGCGGAAGACTGATTGGTGTGGTGGATCTTCTGCACCTGATGGGCCGTGAACCCTTGGCGCCGGAACTGACGCAGCAGGTGCTCGTGTTCGGCGAAGTGCTTGGGGTGAACGCGGGAATTCTGGTGACGCGCGCTTTCGGCATCCGAAATCTGAAAGATCTGACGCCGCTCGATGGTGCGCCGCCAGCCGGCCGCGCCAGTTGGGAGCATGTTCGCTATCGGGATAGCGACGGACTGACGATGACTGCGCTCGAATTACGCGAGTTGGCGACGTCGACGCATTTTGCGGCGATCGCAGTATGAGTGAGGCATAAAGCAACACCTGGCAGCCAAAAATAGGACCGCTGACCAAAAGAAACGGCGGCGATACGATGCCGCTCGCTTCGAGCGGCACACGGTGTAACGGCGGAGTTGTAGCGGCGGAGGATTTGAATGGCACTCGACATGGGACCGGTAGCAGTCAAGAAAAGGCCGAAGGAACGATCGAGCCGTAACCGCGGCGATCCGTTTCGTCCGTCGACGGTGTTAGACACGATGGCGCCGCGTACCACCATCTCGGAGCCGGCGCCGAAGACGGTCATGCTCGAGCGCGCTGGCAGCAGCGGCCGCGCGATGCGCTTCATGGACCGTCTGATCGAAATGCGGCTGCCCGTGATCGGCGACAAGCCGGTCAACTCGCAGGTTCAGATGCTGTTGGCGTTACTCATTACCTGCCTGCTTCTGTTCGTTCTCGTGCTTTTTATCGATAACCGCGCGGCGTCCAACGGTGCAATGCAGATTGAAATCGTCGGCGACACACTGATGCACACGCAGCGGCTTGCGAAGGCAGCGCCGAATGCGGTGGGCGGCAACCGCGCCGCGTTTACCGAAGTCCAGGAAAGCCGCGACGCGATTGCCAACAATCTCGAAGCGTTGACGAAGGGCGACCAGAAACGTGATCTATCTGCGACCAGCAGCGACGCGATCACGCCTGAGCTCGACAAGCTGCAGAGCAACTGGCGCGCGAGCGAGTCCGCAGCGTCGGTGATTCTGTCCAACGAGAAAATTCTGCTGGCGTTCGGGGATGTGATCAAGAAGATCAATGACGCCAGCCCGCGTCTGCAGCAGTTGACTGAAGAAATCATGGCGCTGAAGCTGCAGGTGGGCGCGCCGTCGCGCGAAATTGCCACCGCCGGCCAGCTTGTCACGCTGACGCAGCGGCTCGGCAAGAGCGCCAATTCGTCTGGTCGCAGGCAACGTGGCGAATGCGGAAGTTGCGCTGACGCTCGGCCGCGACATCAACCAGTTTCGCGACTTGACGCAAGCGCTGCTGTCAGGAAGCGATGCGCTGCGTGTCAGCCCCGCCACCGATACCGAGGCGCGCTCGCGGCTGCAGGAACTGCTGAAGGTCTACGGCGAATTCCAGAAATCGATCGAGGGCGCACTTGGAAGCCTGCAGGCGATCGTGCAAGCCAAGGAAGCCGAGCTCGGCATTCTGCGCGACTCCGAAATGCTGCGGCAGCAGGTCAGCCAGCTAAGCGGGCTGTACACGGCCGCGCAGCGCACGCGCGTGCTGAATTTCATCCTGATGGTGATGTTCGGCAGCGGCTTGCTGCTTGCGGGCCTTGCGATTTTCAAAGTCCTGCTCGAAGACACCCGGCACCGTGCCTCCGAGGCCAATGTGCAGCGGATGCAGGCTGAGCGGCTCGAGCAGGATGCGAAGAAAACCAATGATGTGAATCAGGCTGCGATTTTGCGGCTGATGAATGAGTTGCAGGAAGTGGCAGACGGCAACCTGACGGTGCAGGCCACCGTGTCGGAAGACATTACAGGCGCCATAGCGGACTCCGTGAATTACACGGTTGAAGAATTGCGCGGCCTGGTAGGCCGCATCAACAACACGGCCGAGCAGGTCAACACGGCTTCTACACAGGCGCGGGACATAGCAACTCGATTGTTGACAGCGTCCGAGGCGCAATCGCAAGAGATCAAGGACACGGGCGACAAGGTATTGAAGATGGCGTCGCAAATTAACGACGTCTCGAAGAATGCGGGTGAGTCGGCGAAAGTCGCACGCGCTTCTCTGGAAGCGGCCGAGCGCGGTCAGCGCGCGGTGTTCAACCAAATCAGCGGCATGAACGAGATTCGCGAGCAGATTCAGGAAACCGCGAAACGCATCAAGCGACTCGGTGAATCGTCGCAGGAGATCGGCGAGATCGTCGAGCTGATTACCGACATTACCGAGCAGACAAACGTGCTGGCGCTGAACGCGGCGATTCAGGCGGCGTCGGCGGGCGAAGCGGGACGAGGATTCTCGGTCGTGGCCGAAGAAGTGCAGCGTCTGGCCGATCGGTCAGCGGAGGCTGCCAAGCAGATCGGCGCGCTCGTGCGCACGATTCAAACCGATACGCAGGACGCGGTCGCCGCTATGGAAAAGAGTACGCAGGGCGTGGTCGAAGGCGCGAAGCTGTCAGACGCGGCGGGCAACGCGCTGTCGGATATCGGACGCGTCTCGCGCCAGTTGACCGATCAGGTCGAGAAGATCGCGTCTGCCACCAACGATCAAGCGCAATCTGCAGGCGGTGTTGCTCATTCGATCGAACGCATCTTGACGGTGACCGAGCAGACGTCGCAGGGCACACGGCAAGCGGCGCAATCGATCGGTCAACTTGCGACGCTCGCACGTGAATTGAAGGCGTCGGTCGCTCGCTTCCGAGTCGGATAACCACATGGCTGAAAAACACGATCCAAATCAGTTGGTAGGCGCCGCTCCTGACATCGCACCGCTGGCCTGGGTCATCGATGAAATTCGCAATTCGTTGACCGACGCGGTCAACGGTCTGAAGGGGTTCGTCGCGAATAAGCAGGACGTCGACCAGATTCGCAACGCGCGCAATCAGATTCATCAGGCCAACGGCGCGTTGCAGTTACTCGACTTGCGCGGCGTCGCGCTGGTCACCGAGGCCATCGAACATCTGACGCGCCGTTTCGAGGCCGATCCGAAAGAGTGTTCCCCCGCGCCGATACGCACGATCGAAACCGCGCTGTCGGCGGTGATGGCGTATCTGGAAGGCCTCTTATCGGGCCGACCGAATCAACCGATCAAGCTGTATCCGTACTACCGCGACGTGCTGCTGTTGAACCAGGCAACCCGCGTTCACCCTGCGGATCTGGTATTTCCAGACCTGTCGCGCCGACCGGCATTTCATCAAATCGAGGCCCGCAACTTCACGCCGCGCCAGTTGCGCGACCGGCGCGCACGATTTGAGTTGGGGCTGCTGGGCTTTTTGCGCAACTCGGACGACGCCGCGCCGCGCAAACGGATGCGCGAAGCGCTGTCCGATCTCGAGCACATGCCACAGCGCGGACTTGCACGCAGTTTCTGGTGGATCGCGCGGGGTTTGCTGGAAGCACTCGAAGCAGGCGCTGTCGCAGTCGACGTTGACCTCAAGCGTGTGCTCGCGCGGCTCAATCTGCAACTGCGCCGGATGATCGAAGGCGGCGGGGCGGTGGCCGAACGCTTGATGGTCGATACGCTGTACTACGTCGGACGTGCGGAGGGTTCACTGGCGCGCGTCGCCGAAGTCAAGCGTCTCTATGGCCTCGACGCGCTGATTCCGGCCGATTTCGAGCGTGCGAGCCTGACGGCGCTCGACGCCGACGCGTTGCGTGCGTTGAAAGAGGCGCTCGTGCAGGCGAAGCAGCTCTGGGGCCAGGTCGTTGCGGGCGCAGGAGACACTTCCAAGTTTGAGCATGAAATCTTGCTTGCACGCGAGACGTCGCACAAGTTGCATGCGCGACCTCTGGTTGCGACGATCGAGGCGATCGGTCGCGTGACCAAAGAGTTCGCCAAGCTGGCGCCGAATCTGCGCGAATCCGTAGGGCTGGAAGTGGCCTCGGCTTTGTTGTTTGTCGATCTGGGCGTCGATGAGCTGCCGCAGATCGAATCCGAATACGAAGGACGTGCACTGCAGGTGATCGACCGGCTCGCGAAGGCGCGCAACGGCCAGGCGCTGCCGCAGGCGGGCCCGTGGATGTCCGAGCTGGCGCGGCGTGCGCAGGATCGGCTGACGATGGGCACGGTCGTGGCGGAAACACAGGCGACGCTGCGCGATATCGAGCAGCGGCTCGACCGCTTCTTCCGCAACCCGCTCGAGCGCACCGATCTACCAGCGACGACCGCGATGTTCGATCAAGTGTGCGGTGTGTTGTCGTTGCTCGGCTATGACGAGCCCGTCGCGGCCTTGCGCAACGTGCAAGCGTCGATCGCGCGTTTCGCGGATGCGACCGTGGCACCCGAGCCCGATGCGTTCGGCCGCATCGCGCAGAATCTTGGTGCGATCGGATTCTTTGTTGAAAGCGTTGGCCAGGATGCGGATCGCCCGCGCGGCATGTTCCGCTACGACCCTGCCACCGGGATTTTCAGTGCCGATCTCGGTCAGTTGCAGGGGACCGATACCGTCACTGCACCAGCGGACGATGATTTCATTGCTCCGCGTACGGTTGACATTCGCCTGCCCGCAAGGCGTGGCGACAATGTCGAGTCTGCCGCCCTAAAGACACTCGAAGCAGCGCATACGCAGGCAGTACGGCTGATGCAGGTGGCCGGCGACGCGCGCGCGATCGAAGAGCTCGAGCGTCTGTTGCCGACACTTGCCAACGAAGCCGACTTGCTCGACAACGATCCGCTAAAGCAAAACGCAGCCCGGGCGTCGCAGTTGTTGGAGCAACTAAAAGAAACGCACCGGCGCGAAGACGCGGCCGAGCTCGAGCAGCTACTGGCGCCGCTTAGCGCTCCAACACCGAAGCCGACCGCGCCAATGCCGGTGTCTGAAGCGGCGGCTGACAATGAACTGCGCCAGATTTTCGTCGAGGAAGCGCGTGACGTTCTCGACAGCATCAGCGAGCAGCTCGAGATGCTGCGTACCACGCGCGATGATCAGGCCACGCTGACCACCGTGCGGCGCGCGTTTCATACGCTCAAGGGCTCGAGTCGCATGGTCGGCTTCAAGACGGTCGGCGAAGGCGCGTGGGCGGTCGAGCAGTGTTTCAACTTGTGGCTGGCGCAGGAGCGCGCGGCGAGCGACGATCTGCTTGATCTCGCTGAGGGCGCACAGCGCGTGATTCGCGACTGGATTAGCCAGATTGCCCGCAATCCCGGGGCGGAGCCTGATCCGATACCTTTGGTGCGATCGGCGCAGGCCGTTCGCGAAGGCGGTGCGTTCGAATACGCACACGCATTGCCCGGAAGTCCAGTCGTCCCAAAGTCTGACGGCAGCGCGCCGGCAGTGGTCATAGACGCGCTGCCCGCAAAAGGGGACAACGAAGATACTGAACTGACGATTGCCGACATTAGCTTTGGCGACGTGCCGCACATCACCGAAGACGCTGCAGTCTCGGCGGAAGGGTCGGCGACTGAGGTGCCTGCAGCGGCGCTAAAGGCCTCCATTCCAAGCGCCACGGAAGAATCTGGCAGCGAAGACATCAAGCGGATTGGACCTCTCGAGATCAGTCATGGGCTGTACTCGATCTTCCTGACCGAGGCCGATGAGTGCATTCGTGTACTCGCGAACGATATCGCCGAGTGGCGCTACGAGCCGGCACGCGGCGTGACTCCGAACATCATGCGGCGCGCGCACTCGCTGTCGGGAATATCGAAGACGGTCGGATTGGCACCGGTGGTCTCGATTGCCGAGCCGCTGGATGATTTGATGCGCACGCTGACCATGTTGGGTCCGCGGCATATGCCGCTGACACCGGCGCAGTTCGACACGCTCGAGCGCGTTTCCGATCGTGTGCGTGGAATGCTGCATCAGTTTGCCGCGGGCATTTATCCGGATGAAGCTCCGCTCGAGGCTGGGGCGCTGCAGGATCTGATGTCCGTCGTGCGAGCCCACAGCGCGTTGCATGAGGATGCGCACGCCGGCTCTGCGTTGCATCTGGTTCAAGTCGATGCGTCGTTGGACGAAGAGCTGCTGGAGCCCAGTACGGTCGAGGTTGTCGAGCCGGCTGCAATCCCCGATGACGTTGAGGCAGTGGCGCAGGAGCCTGCGCCGCAGGAAACCGTCACCGCGGAGCCCGTCGACGAGGGCGACGCGACATTTACAGAGCGCAGGGCCGTCGCGAGAAGCGATACGGACACCGAGGCGAGTGAGTCCGTTACGGAATCGGAAGCAGAACAACCCGCCGCCGCGCGGCTGCGTGACGAGCTCGATGCCGAGCTGCTGGAAGTATTTTTGACGGAGGCTGCCGAGCTGCTTCCTTCGGTGGCCACAAACTTGCGCGGGCTTGCGAGCAATCCCAATGACGGCGAATTGGCGCGCGATCTGATGCGCAAGCTGCACACGGTCAAAGGCAGTGCGAGGATGGCGGGCGCGATGCGCCTCGGCGAAGCCGTGCACGAGATGGAAACACGCATTGAAGCCGCGATGCAATTGGCCGACGTGCCGCCGGTGATCATCGACGATCTGCACTCGCAATACGACCACGCGATGGCGCTGTACGACGAGCTGCAAAATCCGATGGCGGCGAGTGTTCAGTCCGCTGCTGTTGCACAGACTGCTGCAACAGCAGCGAGCGCGGACCAGCCCCATCGCGCGCCGGTGATCGATATCGCCGCGGCCCGTGCCGATAGCAAGGCTGAAGCGCGTGGCGACGCGCAAAGGTCGGCAGTGGTTTCTCCGCTGTCAGCCATGGGTGGCGAAGTCAGCGCGACGATGACTGCGGCAGCGCCGGGAGCGCAGCAGGCCGCGACCTTCATTCGCGTGCGCTCCGACGTCCTCGACAAGCTGGTCGACCAGGCGGGCGAAGTCTCGATCGCGCGCTCAAAGCTCGAAAACGAGGTCGGAACGATCAAGGGATCATTGACCGACTTGACCGAAAACATTTCGCGGCTACGCGCGCAGCTGAGGGAAGTCGAGATCCAGGCCGACGCTCAGATCCAGGCGCGCGGCGACAAGCTGTCGCGCGAATCGGCGGATTTTGATCCGCTCGAGTTCGATCGCTACACGCGTCTGCAGGAACTGACGCGGATGCTTGCCGAATCGGTCGAAGACGTCGCAATGGTTCAGAGCAATATGTTGAAAGGGCTGCAGAGCGCGGACACCGATCTGACTTCGCAGTCGCGCCTGACGCGTGACCTGCAGCAACAACTGATGCGCGTGCGGCTGGTGCCATTTTCGAACGTCTCGGAACGTTTGTATCGCGTTGCGCGGCAGGTTGCGAAGGAGCTCGACAAGCGCGTCAATCTCGATATTCGCGGCGCTGCGACCGAACTTGACCGTGGCGTGCTTGAAAAGATGGCTGGACCGTTTGAGCACCTGATTCGCAATGCGATCGTGCACGGATTGGAGGTACCGGCCGAGCGCCGCGCTGCCGGCAAGCCCGAGACGGGTGAGCTGACGCTCGACGTGCGGCAAGAGGGCAACGAAATTATTGTCGTCATCAATGACGACGGCGGAGGTCTGCACCTGGATCGGATTCAGGCGCGCGCCGTCGAGCGCGAGTTGATCACGCCCGATCAGATATTGAGTGACCGCGAGCTGATGGAGTTGATTTTCCAGCCGGGCTTTACGACGGCGACGGAAGTGACCGAGTTGGCGGGTCGCGGTGTCGGTATGGACGTGGTGCGCGCCGAGCTGGCGTCGTTCGGCGGACGGATCTCGATCTCGAGCGAAAGCGGACGCGGGACGCGGTTCACGCTTTATCTGCCGATGACCTTGGCGGTTGCGCAGGTGGTGCTGGTTGGCATTGGTGGGCGGCGCTATGCGATTCCCGCCGGCATGGTCGAGCAGGTACGGCGCTATCGGCCGGCGGTTTTGCTGGCTGCGCTTACCGATGGAATCATCGAAATTCCGCCGGTCGGTTCGATCGTTCTACGGCCGCTGACTCAGTTGCTCGGCGAAGAAACGACGCCACATCTGGCGCGCCAAACACCGGTGGTGCTGCTGCGCTCGGGTGACGACCGGCTGGCGATCGCGGTCGATGAGGTATCGAGCAATCAGGAGGTCGTGGTCAAGAACGTCGGCGTGCAGGTGGCACGGATGGCCGGCATCTTGGGAGCAACGATTCTTGGCAACGGCGAGATCGTATTGATCATCAACCCGGTGCAGTTGATCACGCGTGCGCCGGAGCCGCCTGCCGTCTTCGACGTCGCGCCCGATGCGCGTGACGAGGCCAAGGCGGCGCAGAAGCGAATCGATCACGTGACGGAATTGTCGACGTCAACGGTGCCGACGGTCATGGTGGTCGACGATTCGTTGACGGTGCGCAGAGTCACTCAGCGGTTGCTCGAGCGGCAGGGCTACACGGTCCTTCTGGCGAAAGATGGAGTCGACGCGTTGCGACAGCTGCAGGACGTGAGGCCCGACATCATGCTGGTCGATATCGAGATGCCGCGCATGGACGGGTACGACCTGACGCGCAACGTACGTGGCAACAAGAAGACGGCCGAAATTCCCATCATCATGATTACATCGCGCACGGCAGAGAAACACCGGAGCATGGCGTTCGAGCTCGGGGTCAATGAATACCTGGGCAAGCCGTATCAGGAAGATGAGCTACTGAAGTTCATCAAGCAGTATTTGGCGGAACGCGTTACCGCTTAGGCGCTCAATCGGCGCGATCTGTGCATCTCACACAGATCGCCGCGCAAAAGGCGTGAGAGGCAGTTTACAATCCGCCCTCATGCCGAGCGAACCGAAGGTCCATAGCCCAATGGACCTGAAGCATCAGTTCCTCATCGCCATGCCCGCGATGGCGGATACCAACTTTGAGCGCTCGGTGGTCTATGTGTGCGACCACAACGATCGAGGCGCGCTTGGCCTCGTCATTAACCGACCTACGGATTTGACGCTCGGCAAGCTGTTTGACCGCGTTGACCTGAAACTTGAAATTGCTCCGCGCAGGGACGATCCTGTTTACTTCGGCGGGCCCGTTCAAATCGAACGCGGCTTCGTGCTGCACGGCTCGAGTTCAAATTTCAGTTCGACGCTGGCAATTTCCGACGAGATCTCGCTGACGACGTCCAAGGATGTGCTCGAAGCGATCGCGGAAGGCAATGGTCCCGACAAGGTGTTGGTCACGCTCGGTTATTCAGGTTGGGGTGCCGGCCAGCTCGAAAGCGAGATTGCGCAGAACGCGTGGCTGACGGTCGATGCGGCCCCGCAGATCATTTTCGATGTGCCGGCCAGCGACAAATACGATGCCGCGCTCAGGTTGCTCGGTGTCAACAGCTCGCAGCTGACGGGTCATGCGGGTCATGCGTGACCTTGCGGGTCATGCCCCTTTCCGTTCACCTACCCGCCATTTTCCCGTTGCTTTACCAAGTTCGATGATCGACGGCATCGTGCTGGGGTTTGACTTTGGCACGCGGCGCATTGGCGTGGCGATCGGCAACCGCGTTACCCGCCAGGCGCGGCCGTTGACTACCGTCGACGCTGCCGATAACGATGCTCGCTGGAAATCGCTGAGCGCATTGATCGATGAGTGGGAGCCGGTGGAATTGGCGGTTGGAATTCCCCGTCACCCAGATGGCGCTCCGCACGCGATGACCGTGCGCTGTGAGCGATTCGCACGTCAGCTTGAAGGTCGTTATCGCCTGCCGGTTGTGCGCATCGATGAGCGTTACAGCTCTGCGGTGGTGGAAAGCGAAGCCGATGTCGATGCCGCTGCGGCCGCGGTCATCCTTCAGCAATGGCTTGATGACGGCTCGCACGATGCTTGACCTAGACGCCGAGACGATCTATCGGCAGCTCGCGCGGCGCGCGCGTGAGCACTATGGTAATAAGCCGTTGAACCTGGTGGGAGTGCACACCGGCGGAGTCTGGCTCGCCGAGCGTCTGAAGAGAGAGCTCAGTGTCGCGGCGCCCGTCGGCATTCTGGACGTCTCGTTTTATCGCGATGACTTTGATCAATCGGGATTGAAGTCTGCGGTGCGGCCCTCGCAGATCACGTTTGACGTCGCGGGCAGTCATATCCTGCTGGTTGATGATGTTCTGAATACCGGACGCACCGTGCGCGCGGCGATGAACGAAATCTTCGACTACGGGCGACCCGCGAAGATCGACCTCGCAGTCCTGGTCGACCGCGGCGGTCGCGACTTGCCAATCGCCGCCAGCATCGTCGGCGCGACGATCGAGCTGCCAACATCGGTGAGTGTGGTACTGACGCGCGACGACGATGATCGTTTGCATCTGACAATCGAGGAGCGCGGTGCCGAATAGCAACAGCCGCAATCCGCAGCTGAACCGGGACGGCGACCTGCATCATTTGCTCGCCATCGAGGGGCTGCCACGCGAGGTCGTCGAGCGCATCTTGAGCACCGCCGACAGCTTCATCAACATTGCCGAGCGCGAAGTCAAAAGCGTGCCGCTGCTACGTGGCAAGAGCGTGTTCAACCTTTTCTTCGAAAACAGCACGCGCACGCGCACGACGTTCGAGATCGCGGCACGTCGACTGTCGGCCGATGTGTTCAATCTGGACATCGTGCGCTCGAGCGCCGCCAAAGGCGAGTCGCTGCTCGATACGATCAACAATCTGACGGCGATGCAGGCCGATATGTTCGTCGTGCGGCATGCGACCAGCGGTGCGCCTTATTTGATCGCGCGTCATACAAGCGTCCACGCGCCGCACATTCACGTGATCAACGCCGGCGACGGCCGCCACGCACATCCCACCCAAGGCCTTCTTGATGCCTACACGATCCGGCATTACAAGAAAGACTTCAGCAACCTGATCGTCGCCGTCGTCGGCGACATTCTGCATTCGAGAGTCGCGCGCTCCGATATCCATGCGCTGACGACGCTCGGTGTCCCTGAAGTGCGGGCGGTGGGTCCGCTGACGTTGTTGCCGGCGGGTCTCGAGCAGATGGGTGTGCGCGTGTGCACCAAGTTCGAAGACGGAATTCGCGGCGCCGATGTGATCATCATGCTGCGGCTGCAAAGCGAGCGCATGCGCGGTGCGTTACTGCCTTCTGCGGCAGAGTACTTCGCCAACTACGGACTGACCGAGGAAAAGCTGGCGTTAGCGAAGCCCGATGCGATCGTGATGCACCCCGGCCCGATGAATCGCGGTGTCGAGATCGACTCGCACGTTGCCGACGGCGCTGCCAGCGTGATCCTCCCGCAGGTGACCTTCGGTATTGCGATACGCATGGCGGTGTTGTCGATCGTGTCCTCATCGACGAGCATGCAATGAACATTGCAATCGTCAACGGGCGCGTGATCGATCCGGCGACGGCATTCGACAAAGTGGCCGGCGTCTACGTTGAGGATGGGCGGATCGCGGCGATCGGCCAAGCACCCGAGCGCTTGAAGATCGATCGCACGATCGATGCGAAGGGCTTGATCGTTGCTCCTGGCTTGGTCGACCTATGCGCGCGGCTGGGCGAACCCGGCCACGAAGGCGCGCTGAAAATCGAAATGAAGGCGGCGCTGGCCGGCGGCGTGACCAGTGTCGTGTGCCCGCCGGACACCGACCCGCCGCTCGATGAGCCCGGCTTGGTGCGAATGCTGCGGCAGCGCTCGCGAGAATCGGCAGGCGCGCGCACTTACCCGCTGGGCGCGCTCACCGCAGCGTTGAAGGGTGAGGCATTAGCCGAGATCAAGACCTTGTCAGACGCCGGATGCGTTGCGTTCATGCAAACGCGGAGTCTGCCGCACGACAACTCGGTGCTACTGCAGGCAATGCGTTACGCAAAAACGTTCGAGCTGCCGATCTGGTTGCGGCCCGTGGAGGACACGCTGGCGGGCAGTGGAGTGGCAGGCGCCGGCGCTGTTGCGGGCCGGCTTGGATTGCCTTCTGTGCCCGTGGTGGCTGAAACGGTCGCGCTGCACACGATCTTTGAGTTGCAGCGGACGACCGGTGCGCGCATTCACATATGCCGCTTGTCCTCGAGCGAGGGTATCGAGCTTGTGCGGCAGGCGAAACGCGAGGGTCTGGCCGTGACCGCCGACGTCGCGATCCATCATGTGCATTTGATCGACGTCGATATCGGCTACTTCGACCCGAATTTCCGCCTCGACCCGCCATTGCGCGGCACGCGCGACCGGGACGCGATCGTCGCCGGCCTGGCCGACGGGACGATCGACATCATCTGCTCGGACCACGCGCCCATCGGCGAAGACGACAAGCTGCTGCCGTTCGGTGAAGCAGAGCCCGGCGCGAGCGCGCTCGAGACGCTGCTGTCTTTGACGCTGAAGTGGGCGACCGAAAACAACGTACCGCTGGCGCAGGCGCTGGCCAAGATCACCAGCGGGCCCGCCCGAATTCTCGGTAAAGATTCGGCGAAGGGGCAATTGACGGTCGGAGCAAAAGCGGACGTCGTCGTCTTCGATGCGTCTGCGCCATGGATAGTCAGCGCCGAAACATTGATCAGTGCCGGCAAGAACACGCCGTTCGCCGGCTATGAGCTCGAAGGACGTACTCGCTATACGCTGGTCGGCGGAGAAGTCCGCTATCCATCGTCGTAGTGCAGCCGAAGATGCGATGGTTGCTGGCGCCGTTCCGCGCGATTGTGTTTTCGGCCCACGTGCTGCTCGGCGTTGCGATCGTGCTTGTCATTTTCCCCTTCGTTGGTCAGGTAACGCGCAATCAAATTAATCGCAGGTGGTCGCGCGTTTTGATCGCGCTATGCGGTACGCGCGTTGTCGTCAGCGGAGTTCCGGTTCCGCTCCAATTGCAGCGCGATGGCATCGATCCGACTAGGACCGGCCGTCTGGCATTGGCTAATCACGTCTCATGGATGGATATTTTCGCAATCAATGCGATTCTTCCGAGCCGATTTATCGCGAAGGCAGAGATCGGGACAGTGGCCGTTGCTTGGTGTGCTGGTATCGGGCGGGGGCACGTTGTATATCGAGCGCGGGCGGCGACACGCAGTCGCGGCGATGAACAAGACGGTGCGGGAACACTTGAAGCTTGGCGAGACGATCGTCGTGTTCGCTGAAGGAACGACGACCGACGGTAGCGGGCTGCTGCCCTTTCACTCGAATGTGATTGCGCCCGCGCTCGACGACGAAGCGGAGATATGGCCGATTGCCCTTCGCTATACCGAACGCGGCAAGCGCTCGTCGGCGGCGGCCTTCATCGATGAAATGGGACTGATTACTTCGTTGGCGGCGGATACTCGTGGCCGATCAACTTGTCGTCGAGGTTGCGCTGCTGCCGCCCATTTCGAAGAGCGATAAGAAGGACCGGCACGCGATCGCACGCGCCGCGCGGGCAGCCATTGCGCACCACCTGGGTATCGCAGACGAGCCCCCGACTTCCACTCGCGCTCACGCTTCCGTGGCTTGAGACACCGGGCAATCGCGCTGAAAGAACGCGCGGTCGTGCAGCCGCAATGCGGTGAGCTTGCCGCCCCACACACAACCCGTATCAAGTCCGATCACGTTGGCCCGTGCGACCAGGCCTTCAGCCGACCAATGGCCAAACACGACCAACGTGTCGCGCGTGGCGCGTTGCGGATGATCAAACCACGGCATGAAGTCGTGCGGCGCTTTGGTGGCGTTGTCCTTGTGCTTCAGGTTCATCGTTCCGTCGGACGACAACACGCGCAGACGTGTGAGCGCATTGACCACGCATCGGAGCCGATCATTGCCGGTGAGATCGTCGCTCCATCGGAGCGGCTCATCGCCGTACATTTGCCGCAAAAATGCGTTGTCATTGTCCGCCGCCAGCGATTGGTGAACCTCGTCAGCCAGTGATAGGGTTTGCTCGACCGTCCACGAGGGGAGCACTCCTGCGTGGACGAACAAGACACCCTCTTCGAGATGGGCGAGCGGCTGGCTGCGCACCCACGCCAGCAGCTCTTCGCGATCGGGCGCGTCTAGCACTTCCTGCAAAGTGTCGCCATCCTTCAGTGGCCTGACTCCCGCCGCGACGGCAAGCAGGTGCAGATCGTGATTGCCAAGCAGAGTGACGGCCTGACCATGTTCGACTCGCGCCTTGACCAGGCGCAGCGTGGCGAGCGATTCGAAACCGCGGTTGACGAGGTCGCCGACGAAGATGTAGCGCTTTGCAGCTGGCAGCTGCGCGGCGAGCTGCTTGAAGCTCGATAAGCATCCTTGCACATCGCCGATGACGTATGTTGGCATCAGTGATTTGATTCGCTTGTTAGCATGCGCCGTTGATGGAATGCATTAAGACCCCGGAGCAACAATGAAGCCCGTTCGCAAGGCAGTCTTTCCGGTCGCAGGGCTCGGCACACGGTTTTTGCCGGCGACCAAGGCGATGCCGAAGGAGATGCTGCCGGTCGTCGACAAGCCGCTGATTCAGTATGCCGTCGAAGAGGCCGCCGCCGCCGGTATCACGCAGATGATATTCATCACCGGGCGCAGCAAACGTTCGATTGCAGACCATTTTGATCGCGCGCCTGAGCTTGAAGCCGAGCTTGCGGCCAAGGGCAAGTTCGAGCTGCTCGAAGTCGTGCGCAACATTTCGCCGGACACCGAAAGCTTCATCTATATCCGCCAGTCCGAACCGCTGGGACTGGGACACGCGGTGCTGTGCGCTGAAGCGGTGGTCGGTAATGAGCCATTTGCCGTCATTCTTGCCGACGATTTGATCGACGCCGAGCAGTCCGTGATCGGGCAGTTGACCGACGCGCGCACCGCGCGGGGCGGCGGCAACGTAGTCGCCGTAGAGGACGTGCCGCGCGCGGACACGGATAGATACGGAATTGTCAGCAGCGAGCCGATCGATGGTCGCACGTCGCGAATGTCGCACATCGTCGAGAAGCCGGCGCCCGACAAGGCACCATCGACACTGGCGGTAGTCGGCCGCTACGTGCTCGAACCCGAAATATTCGAGCACCTGCGCTCGATCCCGCGCGGTGCAGGCGGCGAGGTTCAGCTCACCGACGCGATCGCTCGCATGTTGTCGTCGGACAAGACGTTTGCGTATCGCTACCAGGGGCGGCGTTTCGATTGCGGGTCAAAAGAAGGGTTCGTTGCTGCGACTGTGCATTTCGCGCGGAAGGCGGGGTATTCGATTTAGCCTGAGCCGTTCAGCTCGTCATCGTCGTAGGTTCGCGCGCGAAATCGATAAAGTCGGAACGGCAAGAAGAACACCGCGAAGTAGGCCGCGCACACCAACAGAAACGACCAGAAAATCCACCAGTCGGGCACACCTAGCTGCCACAGACCTGTGCCTATCAGAGCCAGCAGCACGTTGGCTGCGACCAACACCGCAAGTGTTGCGCGCGGCGAATAACCGCGTCGCATCAGGATGTGATGAATGTGATCCCGATCGGGCGACATAGGGCTACGGCGCCGCGCCAAGCGCCGGACGGTCACCGTAAACACATCCATCAACAGCAGCCCTAAAACCCACAGCATGGTCGGTGGAGAAACCGCTTCGACGTGGTGTTGTGTCAGCGAAACCGAGAACCACGCAATTGCGAAGCCGAGCACCATGCTGCCGGCGTCGCCCATGAACGTGCGATGGCTTCCGCGCAGAGGCCACGGGAGGTTAAAGAACAAAAACCCAATCACGGCTCCTGCTAACACAATAATGATTTTCGCCGCGTTCAGGTCCCCGATCGTCAACGCAAAAACGGCGAAAAAGGAAAGCATCACAAGTGCAAGGCTTCCCGCTAGACCGTCCAATCCATCGAACATATTGATGGCATTGATCACTGCCACCGTCGCGAAAACGGTTAACGGGATCGCCCACAGGCGGGTATTGATGGGATCGGTTGCAAACAGGTTCCCGAGGTTGACCAGAAAATTG
The DNA here is from genome assembly GCA_963807155.1 of uncultured beta proteobacterium. Taxonomy (GTDB): domain Bacteria; phylum Pseudomonadota; class Gammaproteobacteria; order Burkholderiales; family Burkholderiaceae_F; genus JACCZX01. Next base: position 241,019 of record CAWEAZ010000029.1, on the reverse strand, counting down.
GCACCTGCCGATGTCATCAACACTGCTGCGAAAATCTGCACCAGCATTTTCGTGCCCGCCGACACTTCACCGAGGTCATCCAACAATCCGGTCAACGCGAGTATTACGGCTCCGATGAAAAACGCAGCGTATTCACCAAATGCAGAAAACGATGCCGCGAGTGCAATTAGCATCGCGGCTGGTTATCGCTAGTCCCCCCGTGACTGCAGCTGGCGTGGCATGTCGCTTGCGGCCGCCGGGCACGTCGACCAATCGCCAGCGTTCTGCCGGCCGTCGCAGCATCATGATCAGCAACGCCGCGACAAACGCGGCAAACACCGCCTGTGCAAAATACGTCAATGGAAGCTGTTCAAACATGCCAGATTATCTAACGCGACCGTTGGCCGGATCGGCGGCAAGCACGCGTTGGTAGACGTCGACCGTCTTGCGAACCATCTGCTTCACCGAAAAAACCTCTTCTACCCGCCGTCGGCCAGCGCTTCCCATGCGTGCGCGCAGCGCCGAGTCACTCAATAGCGTGCGCAAAGCGTCCGCCAGCGCGCGAGGATCTTTCGGAGGTACGAGCAAACCCGTTTCGCCGTCGAGCGTTACATACTCGACGCCGGTCCCTAGCTGAGTCGCTACCACCGGCTTGCTGCAATACATCGCTTCAAGCTGCACGAGTCCGAATTGTTCGGCGCGTTCGACTGACGGCATGCAAAAGACATCGCATGCTTCGAAGTAAGCAACTAGTAACGGATCGGGGATAAAGCCAACAAATTTAACTCGTTCACCAAGACCGAGGTCACCAGCTAAACGTATTAGGCTTCTCGTCAGCGGTCCTTGCCCTCCGATCAACAGCACGGCATCCAGACTTTGCATTGCGCGAATCAGAACATCCAATCCCTTGTAGTAAACGTGACGGCCCACCGAAAAGATCAATGGTCGGCCGCTGCACTGGCGCAAAAGCTCTTCTCGCTTACGGTCTGACTCGGCTGACGTGGCAAGTACTGCAGGATCGAAACCGTACGGAATGACTTCACGGATCTGCCCCGGCCGGCCCGCAGGAATCTGCGAAGAGCTTTCAAAGTGCTGGGGTGTTGCACCGATCAGCGCATCAGCGTCACGCACGAAGGATTGCATGACGGGTGAGTACAGCGACAACGCCCATTTTTGCTTGACGATGTCGCTATGCCAGGAAATTACGCGGCGAACAGTACGCGGCAAGGTCATTGCCGTTAGATGTCCAAGGGGATCTGGAAAATGCAAGTGCACCAAGTCGAATCGATGTTGCCGATGCAATCGACGCGCCACTACCGGCATTGATGGCGCCAATGCAACGCTTGCAAGCGATCCGATACTCGCTACCCGGACAGTCTCGTAAGCGTTACGTTGATGCGCATCTGTGGTCCAGTGGTCATTGGCGACAAGATTGACAACTTCTACTTCGGAGGGCATGGCGCGCAACAGTGCGCGTAAGTGACGCTCGATCCCGCCGACATCTCCATCGAACTTGCCAAGATGAAGGACTTTCAAGAGGCCGATCGTCCGTAATACTCCCTGTACCACTCAACGAAGCGAGGCAGTCCCACGTCGATAGTTGTTGTAGGTGTCCACCCATAATCGCGGGAAAGGCTGGCGATGTCCGCAAACGTTTCCTTCACGTCGCCCATCTGCATCGGCAAAAGCCGCATCTCGGCCTTCCTTCCAAGTGCAGTCGAGAGCACTTCGATGAATCGTAATAGGGGCTCGGATCGATGATTACCAATGTTGTAAACGCGATGTGGCACACCGTCGGCGTCCTTCGCGGGCACGTGGTCGAGAATGGTAACGACACCATTCGACGATATCGTCGATGTACGTGAAGTCTCGTCGCATGTCGCCGTGGTTGTATACATCGATCGGTTCGCCGGCGACGATTGCCTTCGTGAATCTAAACGTCGCCATATCGGGCCGTCCCCACGGGCCGTAAACGGTAAAAAATCGAAGCCCGGTCGCGGGCACACCGAATTGCCACGAATAAACGTACGCCATCTGCTCGTTGGCACGCTTGGTTGCTGCATACAGGCTGACCGGCCGATCGACCCTGTCGCTCTCTGAAAACGGCAGTTTCGTATTGCCTCCGTAAACGCTGGACGACGATGCGTAGACGAAATGTCGCACCGGCCGCGCTCGCACGGCTTGCAGCATGTTCAGAAATCCAGTCAGGTTGCTGTCAATGTAATCCTGCGGATGTGTGATCGAGTGGCGTACGCCTGCTTGAGCGGCCAGATGCACAACGCTTTCAATGGCGTTGCCGCGTGAACACGCGTTCAACTGCAGCGGCATCAACGATGTCTGGTTCGTTCGAATACGAACTGCGAATTCCGCGCCGAAAGCGTTGCAACCGAGCCAGTCGTGCGCGCTTCAGCTCCGGATCGTAATAATCGTTCAGGTCATCCACGCCCACGACACTACTCGCCGCGCTCCAATAGCCGTTGTGCCACGAAAGAACCAATGAAGCCTGCGACTCCGGTAACCAGTGTGCGGGCCTGCTTGGTCACGTTCCGCGCCCGATACCAAAATATTGAAGACCCGCAGTCGCGCACGGTAGCGGGATCGTACAAATTGCGGCCGTCAAAAATTGCCTTGGCTTTGAGTTTTCGCGCCAGATCTTCAAAGTTCGGACTGCGAAACTCAAGCCACTCGGTGATCACCGCGAGCACATCGGCGCCATTGAGTGCTGCCTCGGCGGAATTCGTGAATTCCACGTTCTTGTTGGCTTTGATGATCGAGCGCGCATTAGGCATCGGCGACAGGGTCATAGGCACGCACTTTTGCCCCAGCGGCTGTCAGCGCACCAATGACGCTCAGGCTCGGCGCCTCTCTCATGTCGTCTGTATTGGCCTTGAATGCCAAGCCCCACAAAGCAATCGTACGGCCTGCAAGCTCATCATCAAAGAAGCGACTGATTTTTGCAGCCAGGATTTGGTGTTGTCGTTGATTGACTTCCATCGCCGCTGTCAAGATGTCCACCGGCTCGTCGTATTCCGACCGCGGTGTGTGCGAGCGCGCGCAAATCCTTTGGAAAGCATGATCCGCCAAAGCCGGCGCCCGCATACAGGAAGTGAGGGCCGATACGCGGATCCGAGCCGATGCCGTGCCGTACATGCTCGATGTCCACGCCGAGCCGATCAGCCAGATTCGCCATTTCGTTCATGAAGGAAATGCGCACGGCGAGCATGCAGTTGGCGGCGTACTTCGTGAATTCCGCGGAGCGGATATCCATCACGATCAAGCGATCGCGGTTTCGATTGAACGGCGCATACAGCTGCCGCATCACTTCTGCCGACTGCGCATCGTCGACGCCAACGATGATGCGATCGGGTTTCATGAAGTCCTCAACTGCGAACCCTTCTTTCAGAAATTCGGGATTCGAGGCGGTCGTTACGCGCATTCGCCGTTGCCGCGCCGGTCAACTTCCGACTGTATGGCACTGCGCACCTGATCGTTGGTGCCGACCGGCACGGTCGACTTGACCACGATCAGACGAGTCGCGCTCGATGCGCCTGCCAAGCTCTCGCGCACAAGCGATCACATGCGACAAATCGGCCGAACCATCCTCGCTCGAGGGAGTTCCGACGGCGATAAGGATCAGCGTCGCATGCGATACCGCATCGTCATAGTTGGTTGAAAACCGCAGCCGACCAGCAGCTGCGTTGCGCTCGACAAGCTGCTCCAGACCCGGTTCGTGAATCGGAATTTCCGAGCGTTTGAGCTTCTCGACTTTCTGAGGCGTCGATGTCTACGCATAGAACGACATTGCCGACGTCCGCCAAGCACGCCGCCGTCACCAAGCCGACATAACCGGCGCCGATTACCGATACATGCATCAAGTCTTGTTGTCTTGAAAACGAAACGGCGGATTGTACGGATGCGTGCTACATCTCAAGCGGACATTGCCTAGCGCGGTAAACGGCAATCGTTTCCTTGGCGCACCTCTCCCACGAAAAGAGAGCGGCCTGCTTCACCGATGCAGCGGCCTTTTCCAGCCAGAATGTCCTCGTCGTCGATGAAGCGTTTCATCGCATTTCGCAGAGCGTCGGTATCCATCGGATCGTGCGTCACTGCCGCATCGCCCGCGACCTCGGGTAGCGAAGAGACGTTGGAGGTGATCACTGGAGTGCCACACGCCATCGCTTCAAGCGGAGGTAAGCCAAATCCTTCATAAACTGACGGGTATACGAGCGCCGTTGCCCCCGAATACAGATCGGCCAGTTGGTCATCCGTGACGAAGCCAAGCGGCCTCACCTCTCCGAGTTCAACCGGCGCCTTTAATTCGCCCTCCAGCCGCGAGGTGAGCCAACCTCTCATCCCCACCAGAACCAGCGGAAACCTGCGCCGAATTGCTTCTGGCAGGCCGGCGTGCGCTCTGACCGCCGTCTCCACGTTCTTACGGGGCTCCAAGGTGCCGACCACCAAAAAATAACTGCGCTGCTGCAAATTATGTTTGGAAAGAGTTGCCGCGCACGTCACCTCGTCGCGCGGCTTAAACAGTGCTGCGGGGGGCAAGCAACGTGGTCGTAACTCGGTCCGCGGAGTACCCCGAACTCGTCGATCACCTCTCGACGTATGAATTCCGAGTCGGTGATCACATGCTGCACTCTCTCAAGTGCGAAACGGAAGGATCCGGTTCATGATCGCAACGCGCTCCTTCGGATGCGTTTCAGGGTAACGAATCCACGAGAGATCATGAATCGAGACCACGGTTGGGCCAGCGAATCTAAGCGGAAGAAAGTTGGGCTCGTGATAAACCGACACGCGCCGATCGTGTGCTCCGGAATGAAACTTCCACCCTTGCAGAGCGCGACTGACGAGGTAAGGATGAGGCACGACCTTCTTGATGAACGTTTTGATCGGCCCGAGCGACGGGAAAGGCTCTGTCCTGATTTCCTTGCTCCATCTGGCCAAGTAGAAAATGTTTAGATCGATCTCGCCGGACGCGATCAGATGCTCCGCCAGATTCTTTGTGTACTGCCCAATCCCGGTCAGTGGCGAGAGCAACGCCGAGCCGTTAAGTCCGACGACCAGTCGGTCAGCCGGCGTCACTTCACGACTCGAAGATCAAAGAAGATTTGATAAAGCGGATAAATGAAGGCAAATCTCGACTCGTAGTGCTCCTTGTTGCGGTTTGCCCAATCGAGCAACCAGCGATGCGGCCCTCTGCGCTTCGACTTTTCCTCCCGGTCGTACTCGCAGGCGACCAATTCGAACCGGGTCTTGCTGTAACCGAATTTGAACGCTCGACTGCCTTCGATAAAGTAGTCGAACGTCTTGGATGTGAAAGCGCGCTTGTGCGTGGGATCGGAGTAAAAGTTCACGCTACTCATGAACGGTCCCGACACTTCGACCATGGCTCCCGGCCGGGCAATGCGCCAGATTTCCTCGACAGCTCGAATGAAGTCGTCGAGATGCTCGAGAACGTCACGGCAAAGGATCGCGATCCCACTCGCTATCGGCGAACGGATAGGGAAACGTGTTCAGGTCATGGAAGATGTCGGCTTGCGATCCGCGAATGATGTCGATTCCGAACGCGCCCGGCGTTTTGTTGAATCCACAACCTAGCTCCAGAACTTTCATCTAGTGCACTGCTCGCTCGCAGTTACCTGCGATGATCATTTCGTCACCACACAGATCCCACCGTGCCTAAGCTGTCGATCTGCCATCAAGCGAGCCGCTCGTACCGAGCGCCGCCACCAGGGCAGATGGCTCGCGAGTCACCTGCGCCAGGTTGATTCCGTACATGACGAGAATTGCCAGGGTCGGATCCACAAGAAACTCGAACTGAGAAAAGCCGATAGAGGCGCATAGGTCGCGGATGTGTGACGGCGGCATGTCCTTTTCTGTCACGCCGTACAACTTCATCGCCTGAATCGAGTCGGGATTTAAGGAATGACCAAAACCCGGTTCATGCGTTACCAGAGTGCCCCCTGGCCGCAACGCTCGATAGACACATTCCAAGGCAGCACGTTCGTCCACGGCGTGATGCAGCGAATCGTAGAAAACGGCGCAATCAAACGGTTCGTCGAACGCCAGCGATTCATAGTCGGACACTATGAATTCGAGCTCGGCTGCTTCATAGCGAGTTTTGTTGCGCCGCGCGTAATCAATCATGTCCGGCGCAATGTCCTGTCCCACGACCCGGTAACCGCGCCGAGCGAAGAAAGCGCTGGTCCACCCAGTGCCACACCCCAAGTCCAGCAATCGGGCCGGCGGCTGCGGCATCAGGCTCATGATCAAGCCCAAATCGACCAAGTTCTTCGAACACGTGAAGTGCGAAAACGGCTTGTCGTACGCGCCAACGGCCGCCTCTTGGCCGATGGTCTTCATGTAATCGATTTCGCCCTGCTTCATTGACCAAGCTCCCGTTGGACGTTTCCCGTACGACTGCTCAAGTGGTTTGCAAGGAATGACAGCGATGACGGATGGCCCGAGCGTAGGGCAGTCAGATAAAAGCGCGCGGGCTGGTAGAGCTCTGCTGGGTGGCGCAGCTCGAATTGACCTGCCAAGTCGCTGCGAACGAAGAACGCATTTGTACCAGCCAGGTTGCAGCAGACAAGGCGATATCGAGTCCCAAGGCTTGCTACCCATGCACCCAGTGAAGCACCGTGGTAGTCGTCGTTCTTCCAAGTGTGAGCCGGGATCGTATTTCACGCACTGCGCCATCGGATACGGGAACTTCGCGTTGTACTCGACGACGAGCACTTTAGGGGATATCGCTTCGGCGGCGAGCGCCACCGGAAGATCGTTGCCGTCAATGTCGATCGAAAGAAGATCAATCGTTTGCGGCGCGCCAAGCGCCGTTAGTTCTTGGCGCAGCACGTTCGCAACGTTTTCCGTCGTGACGCGGCAGCTGATAATCGCGAAGCCGCAGCTGGCGCGTCGGCAAGCGCCGCCCGAATCAGCGCAACATTCGAGGGATCGGCATCGATCCAGACGCCCCTCCAATCCTTCAGCAGCAGGTAATGCGTATTGTTCTCGTGTCCATCGCCGCAACCGATTTCTACGAATGTGCCGCGCTCGAGGCGCAGCTGATCGCAGATGGCCTCGATGATGCCGTCTTCGTCAGACTGCGAATAAACCTTGAATCCATCGGGCCGCCGGATTGTCAGGCATCAGTGCACACAGCTCACGGCGCAACTGCGCCATCTCGCGTGCCAGCTGAAGCTGCAGATGCGCGTCGGTCGACGCGGCCACGGCTTTCGACCGACCATCTAGCAAATCGCGAATGAGCCGCTTGAGACCCAAAGTAGTCGCCAGGATCAGCGTTTACGGGACGGGTAGGAGCTAACTTTCTGGAGTCGATCTAACAGCCGAATCTCCTCAGGAGAAAGCATTTGGAAGATAACACGCACTAGGAAAAACGCCACCCAACCCGCGGCGACCACCAGAACCAGTGTCAGCCAGTCAACAACGAAACTAGTCAACGCGAAGAGAACCAGAGCCTGCGCCGCAACGCCGAGCGATATACCGGCCCAGAACCGCCACTGTCCTTCCGACTTGTCTAAACCGAGCGCGCGTCTCGCGAAAAACTGAAAATCAAAGACGTGGACATTGCGGCAAGTATGGCTCCGACTGCGCCAAGCAACCCGTAGGGCGGGACAAGCGCGATGATGCCGCCGACCACAAGTCCCGCAGTCAACCAGGAAAAACGAGCGGCCAGTCCCGAGCGCCCGCTAGCCGCGAGCACGTGTCCAACCGGAACGGCGAATGCGGGTATCGCGAATGCAACTAGCAGCACTTGGAAGGCAAGCGCAAGTTCGGGTGTGCCGTAGACGCCAAGCCAAAGTTTCAGGAACGGTTGCGCGAGCCACAGCGCGGGAAGAAGTACTGGCATGACTACGACAGCAACAGCGCGATCAAGTGCCTGAAGCAGGGCGCCCACCTGGTCGCGTGCCCCACCTAGGTGCAGCCCCGAAGCGTGTGGAAACGCGAAAGATGTGATCGCGACGACCGCGGCGAGCGGTTTATTCGCAACGTTGGCGCACAGCGCGTACGCGCCCGCGACGGCCGGTGAGCCAAACGACGAAATGAGTATGCGATCCGCCTGAAAGGCGATGGCGCTGGCTATCTGTGCGACGAACATGCCGCCTGCAAAATGCATGTCCCGTTGCGGGAATCGACACCTTTAACGACAGCGGTGAGTCCCAACGAACCATGCGATGCACAGCAAAGGTCAACAATGCAGCCGACGAAGCGCCGACCGCAATTCCCAGCAACGCGATGTCTCGCAGCGGATGGCCCGCACGGATCAACAGCAACGCACCGATCCATAGAACAACGGTTGCCAGCGTCTGCGACGCGGTAAGCAAAGCAAAAGATTGTGCTGCGCGCGCGATGAGCGCCGGCACGGCCGTAGCAAGGCTTACGGCACCCCACACAGCGCACCACCGAATTAGTTCTCGCGCCGCTTCGGACCCGAGCGGGGCGGTGAAGCCCAGCGCCTCCGCAAGCCATCCCGAAGCACCCGCCACGACCGTGCCGAACAGCAATGCGACCACGCAGAAAGCCAAAGCGTAGGAAAAAAGGATGCCGCTTCCATCGACCTGCCCGTGCCTCAAATCGGCGGCAAATTGACGAACCGCGCTTAGGGCGAGACCGAAATCAAATTGAGTCGCGATGACAGGAGTCACCAGCAGAATCATCAGGATGCCAAAGCGCTCCGGTCCGAGCAGATGGAGCAGGCGAGGCGTCAGCAGGAACACCACGATCAAGGGCAGCAGCCAGCTTGCAAGACCCCAGAACGCTCGAGCTGAGAAGCGGCCGGGGGGTTTCATCGGGTAGCGCGGCGTCGATCGCGTTCTATGGTGCGCTCGCGCGTATCCGCTTCAGAAGCGCTGTCGTGGAGACGTTATGCATGAACGGAATGGCCACCGTGGTCCCGCCCCATCGTATTGACCACCGCTGCTTCCGGAACGGTAGCCATGTCGTAGTCACCGCCCTTGACGTAGATCTCTGGCCGCACAATCTCGAGTACTGCTAAAGGCACTTTTGCGCTGAACAAGGTGACAATGCTCACCGATTCGAGAGCCGCCAACACGGCCGCGCGGTTAGCCTCGTTGTTTACCGGGCGGTCTTCGCCTTTACTGAGTTGCCGAACCGAAGCGTCGCTGTTAACCGCGACGATCAGTGACGCTCCCATCGCGCGTGCCTGAGCGAGATACGTCACATGGCCGCGATGCAAGATATCGAATACGCCGTTGGTCAGCACGACAGGGCGCGCAAGTTGCGCCACCGCAGCTGCGAGACCATCCGCTGCCACGATTTTTCGCTCGAAATCGATCGAGGTCACGATGCGCTCGCAAGTGAGCTGACTGCATCGTGGAATTTGACGCTCGCGGCCGCCTGCTGCAGATTTCTGAACTCCGCGATTGAAAGCCCTGCGGCATCAGGCGGCGTGGGCCGCGACGTTCCATTGACACCCAGCAGATAGCGCAGCGGGACGCCGGCCGCCGCCGCGCACTGCAGGTCGGATACTCGATCTCCGAACATCGCGCTGCGTGCAAGGTCAAGGTTCAGCTCGCGCGCCGCGCGCAGCAACATGCCGGGCGCGGGTTTGCGACAGTCGCACTCGCATCGATAGTCACCAAACGCTTCGGTGGGATGGTGCGGACAATAGAAAACACCATCGATGTGGATTGAGTGTTGCTCGAAGCTGACCGCTCATCCAGCGATTGAGGGCAAGAAAATCACTTTCCGAGTACAGGCCGCGGCCGATGCCCGACTGGTTGGTGACGACCACGAGTGCGAATCCCAGCCGCTGTAGCGCAGCCGCTCCTTCAAACACGCCGGTTACAAACTCGAAGTCCTCGGCTCGAGACACGTATCCGCGATCGACATTGATAACGCCGTCGCGATCGAGGAAAGCAGCAGGACGCAAGGTCATGCAGCCGGGTGACGCGCCAGCAGCCAATTGACGTAGCTCGCAGTGCCCGACTCAACCGTCTGAAATGCCGTATCGCAGCCTGCCGCTCGCAACTGCGTGAGGTCCGCCTGCGTATATGCCTGGTACTTTGAGACCAGCGCATCAGGAATGCCGATGTATTCGATCGCTTGCTCAGACACCAGCTGTTGAAGATCAAGCGGCGGATCGCCACGTGAGAGCGCGAATCGTATTGATGACGGCTGCTGCGACGTCATTGAAACTCTGAGCTCGCCCGGTGCCGACGTTGTAAATGCCCGAGACGGGATGTTTCCAAAAGTGCAGATTGACATCGACGACGTCGCTCACATGGACAAAGTCACGGCGCTGTTCGCCGTTCTTGTAGCCGTGACTGGCCTCGAAAAGCCTTACGCGGCCATGCTCGCGAAACTGATTGAATGCATGGAATGCAACCGATGCCATCCGCCCTTTATGCGATTCGCGCGGTCCGTACACGTTGAAATAGCGCAGACCCACCACCGGGGCTGAAAGACTGGCCAAATGCGCGGCGGACGACCGCGTCAAACAAGAATTTCGAATAGCCATAAATGTTGAGCGGCCGTTCGTATGTTGCGGTCTTCGACGAAAACGGGGCCGCGTCCGTAGACGGACGCCGATGACGCATAAATCAGCGGCACTTTCTGCTCTTGGCACCAACGAAACAACTCGAGCGAGAATCGGTAGTTGTTCTCGATCACGTATCGCCCATCAGTCGCCATCGTGTCCGAACAGGCGCCTTGATGAAAAACGACGTCGGCGCGTGGCAGGCGTTCGGCGCCTCAGAGCATCGAGAAAGTCGTGCTTGTCCAGATAGTCGGCAATGTCGCAGTCGACCAGATTGTGAAACTTGTCAGCCTGCGCCAGGTGATCGACGGCGACGATGTCGCGCTCGCCACGTTCATTCAGCGCCTTGACGTTGTTGGCGCCGATAAAGCCCGCCGCGCCGGTCACGATGATCGTCACTGCGAAGCACCTGCGTGTGTGCCGAACAGCTCGTCGTACGAGACGGTCGCCGAGCCGAACTTGGACACCGCGATACCGCCGCGCGATTGGCTGCGATGACCGCATCCCTTAGCGATGCGCCCGATGCAACCATCGCCGCCGCTACCGCGATCACCGTGTCGCCTGCGCCGCTCACGTCATACACTTCGCGCGCTTCCGCCTGCACCGACCATGCTCCCTGCTCGGTGAAAAGCGTCATGCCATCCTCACTGCGCGTCAGCAGCAATGCTTGCAGCCCGAGTTCTTGTCTGAGACGTTGTGCACGCGTTTCAAGATCGGCTTCGTCACGCCAGCGCCCGACAACCTCGCGCAATTCTGCTCGGTTAGGTGTCAGGACCGTTGCCCCGGCATAAGCCGAGTAGTCATCACCCTTGGGGTCAACAAAAACCGGCATGCCGGCCTTGCGCGCCATCGCGATCAACTTTGCGATGTGCGCCAGACCGCCTTTGCCGTAGTCGGAAAGCACGACGAGTTGGTAGCGCGGCATCAGCGATGCAAATGCCTGAAGGTGCTTCAGAAGCACTTCTTCTCGCGGCGCTTGCTCAAAGTCTGCGCGCAGCATTTGCTGGTGACGACCGATCACGCGCAGCTTGACCGTGGTCGCCAGCTCAGGCTCCATGTGGATATGAGGCTCGATTTCCGAGGAGGCGATCAGCGCCGAAATTGCCCGCCCCGGCTCGTCATCCCCGACGGCAGCCAATAAACCGGCTGTAGCACCAATGGCCGTGACATTGCGCGCGACATTTGCGGCACCGCCGAGCCTTTCTTCTGAATGACGTATGCGTACCACCGGCACCGGAGCTTCGGGCGAGATTCGCTCTACATCTCCAAACCAATAACGATCAAGCATGACGTCGCCGACCACCAGTACTCTGGCTGCATGCAAGGCGGCGGCCGAGGGCGAGTTCATGCGGGTTCTGTTGTGGGCTGCAGCATCCATCGTAGAGTTGATTCAAAGTCGGAGTAGCGCAACGGCCCGATCGTCTTAATAAGGCGGTCGCTGCTCCCAACCATTCGCCTGACTTCGTTGCTACGGACCAATGACGCGTTGACCGTTGTCGCTGGACGGTGGCCGGTAATGCGCGTCAGATCATCCAGGATGCTGGCTAGGCTACGTCCAACGCCCGAAGCGATATTGACGGCCTGAGATTGCAGCGGGGAATCGAGCAATCGCACATAAGCGTCAGCTACCGAGCGAACATCGAGAAAGTCGCGCTCCACATCCAGATTGCCGAGCTCGATCACCGACGCCTTGCGCCGAAAGTGATCAATCAATTTCGGTACCAGGAACTGCGCAGCCTGTCCTCGACCAATGTAATTAAATGGCCGAGTAATGAGAATCGGAAGGCGGTCAAAAAAGCTGCGTGCCATAAATTCCATCGCCAACTTGCTGCACGCATAGTGACTGATCGGCGCAGGCGGTGTGCTTTCGGTGATCGGGTCCTCGGTTGCATTGCCATAAATCTGCGATGTGCTGGCCAACACGACTTTACGCAAACGCGGAGCAATGCGCTCCAGCGCGGACAGCAACGATGTCGTGCCAACCGTGTTCACTGCATAGACTGCTGCGGCATCCTGATGCGCAACGAAGCTGATGGCCGCCAAGTGAATGACGTACTCGGGCTGCGTTGCCTGCACCAGCGCCGCAACCGAGTCTTCCCGCAACAGGTCGAATTCAGGCTCGGAAGCTCGGACAACTTCGTATCCACGCTGCTGTAATAGCGGCGCGAGATGAATGCCGGTAAATCCGCTAAGGCCGGTAACGAGTACGCGACCGTGACTAGAAGGAGAAGCCACTCGTATTCCGACGCAGGTCGGCTTCGACCATCATTGCGCACAGTGACTCAAGCGAAGTCTTCGGCGCCCATCCGAAGGCACTGCCGCGCCTTCGATGAGTCCCCGATCAACAGATCCACCTCGGCTGGGCGATAAAAACGCGGATCGATGCGGACGACCACCTTGTCCGTGCCGTCAACGACGCCCGTTTCTTCGACCCCATCGCCGCGCCAATTGATCCGCGTTCCGGCAGCCTGGAACGCCAATGTCACAAAGTCCCTTACGGTTTCCGTTCTGCCCGTGGCAAGGACGAACGTATCCGGCTCAGACACCTGAAGCATCGCGTGCATGCCTTCGACGTACTCTTTTGCGTAACCCCAATCGCGCTTTGCGTCCAGATTGCCAAGCTCGAGGCAGTCGAGCTTTCCAAGGTTTATCTTGGCAACGCCGTCCGTGATCTTGCGAGTAACGAACTCGCGGCCGCGCAATGGCGACTCATGATTAAAAAGCAGGCCGCTCGCGGCGAAGATGCCGTAAGACTCGCGATAGTTGACCGTCATCCAGTGCGCATACAGCTTGGCTACGCCATAAGGACTGCGCGGGTAAAACGGCGTCTGCTCCGTCTGTGGCACCTGCTGCACTTTACCGAACATCTCCGACGTCGACGCCTGATAGAAACGAATGCTCTTATCCACGATGCGGATTGCTTCCAGCAGGTGTAGCGCACCGATTCCGGTGATTTGCGCCGTCGTGACTGGCTGCTCAAACGAGACGCCGACAAAACTCTGCGCAGCAAGGTTGTAGATCTCCGCTGGCTGCGCACGTTTAACGAGATTTATGCTGGCACCCAAGTCGGTGAGGTCGTACTCCACTAATTCGAGCTGCGGGTGACGTTCGATACCCAGCTCCTCGATGCGCCAGAAATTGACAGAGCTTGTCCGGCGGTAGGTGCCAACGACGCGATAGCCTTTGTCTAACAAAAGCTGGGCAAGGTACGCGCCGTCCTGACCGGAGATTCCGGTAACGATCGCGGTTTTCATCGCCAAGAGAGTCCAAGCCATTGCGTGGCGCCACTATGCGTCGACCGCGACGCGTATCGCGCTGACTGGTTGGCGCACGGTGCTGATAAGCATCTGTGCGTGGTGGCCAGGCAATGCGAAGGTCTTCAGTTTCGACTGATAGATTCAAGGAGTACGCCGGATCCTTACCCAACAAGTCTCCCCATCGACTTGCCATCAGCAAGCTCTCTCGCTCCGCCTGCGCAGTCTTTTGCGGGGCTCGTCTCGACACCTCGCGTCGCGGATTCGTGATGGATCATTTCTGCATAGGGTGTCCACACGTTGCGATACCCCGCTTCGCGCACGCGCAAACAGAAATCGATGTCGTTAAACGTGACCTCGAATTGCTCGTCCAGCCCGCCAACTTCCACATAGATCGATTTCCTAATCATCAATGCCGCTCCGGTCACAGCGCTGAATGACTGATGGAGAGCGGCTCGACCGAAGTACCCGAGTTCGCCTCTCTTGAGGTTTCTATGTATGTGCCTCGCGATCCCGCCCAGCCCCAACATCACCCCAGCATGCTGCAATCCTCCTCCCGGATACCACAAACGCGCGCCGACGGCGCCGACATCCGGTTGCATCGAGAATGACAGCATCTCCTCGATCCAGTCTGGCGTGAGGATTTCAATATCGTTATTCAACAGGCAGATGTATTCGCCGCCGGTCGCCTGCACAGCGCGATTATTGAGCGCTGAGAAGTTGAAAACCGATTCGTCGCGCAGCACCCTAAAGCGCTCGCGGCGGAAGGCGGTCGAACAGTCGAAAAGTCGCGTCCTCGGTGCTTCCGTTGTCTACGATCACGACTTCGTAGTTGCTATAGGTGCTGCGGTCGACGATGGAGTCAACGCATGTTGCAAGCAAGTCTGCGCGATCACGGGTGCAGATCACGATCGAGACTTTCGGAGCAGGATCGGCGAGGGCATACCTGACTCGATGCACTCCGTGTCCCTCCGGCGCTGCCTCCACCGTTCCGATAACGCCGCGTCGCTGCAGATGCTCCGCAATCGCGCGGCGTGCGGCCTGCGCTGCGTAGGGCTTTGCATCGGAGCTCGATGCCGTGCTGCCCCGATGGGCTCTCCAGTGATACAGGACGCGCGGAAGATGCAGCACTTGGTCGCTACCAATCTTGTCGATCGCGCGTAGCGCCAGATCGTAGTCCTGCGCGCCCTCGAATCCGCGCCGGAATCCGCCGACTTCGTTGATCAAGCTTCGACGAAGAAGGGTGAGATGACAAATCATATTGTGCGCGAGCAGCAACTCGTAGTTGTAGTCGCACTTGAAGTACGGCTCGTAGCGGCTGTTGTTCTCGTCAATCTTGTCTTCGTCCGAATAGATAAGCGAAACGTGGGGGTTCGCAGCGATCGCTTCGGCGGCCAAGTGCAATGCATGCGGATGCAGACGGTCGTCGTGATCAAGCAACGCGATCCAATCGCCCGTAGCGAGAGACAACGCGGAATTTGAAGCTTCCGAAATATGCCCGTTTGTTTCCCGATAAACGACGCGTATTCGCCGGTCACGTTCCGCGTATTCACCCAGGATAGTTCGGACGTGTGGGTCGCTGGAGCAGTCATCGGCAACGCATAGTTCCCAATTCGGATACGTCTGCTCAAGAACCGAGTCGAGCGCTGCGCGAAGAAATGCCTGCGGCGTGTTGTATACGGGAAGCACGATTGAAATCGTCGGCGTGCATCTCCAACTCCGTCGCTCCCACGCCAGCTCGGCAGCGGACCGATGGTCGAATTCAAAAGTCTTTATCCAGTTGAGGTAGCTTTTTTCACCTAATCGCACTTCCATGTAGCGACTCACCATTCGATGGCGCGCTTCCCAGCGGCTCGCCGGATCCGCGAGCGGAGTGATGGTGTCTGCCAACATGCGGATCGCTCGACCGACGCCGTCGACCGACGCGATGACGCGCAGCATGCGGCCGATAGCGAGCGGCTTTTCAACCACGTTGACTGTCGCGCCGCCTAACTCGAATCGCCCGGGGCGAGCGATCGGGCTCAGACGAGCCGAGCGAATCTCGCTAGGAACGTTAAACAGGAGTTCGATCTCCGGCTGCGCTGCAGTCGAGCGCGGAAACGGAATCTCAAACGCGGCGAAGTCGCCGGTTCCAAGGTCGAACGACAATCTTGGCGAGCTCCATTCGTCGCGAGCTACCCGAAGTCGAAATCGCATGCTGATCCAACGACCGCGGAATTGTTCAAGGCCGGCCACCTCGAATTCGGGGCGACCGGAGCGGGCGACCCAAACGCCAGTTGTCGTCTGTTGCAGATCTGCGGCTTCGACGTCCTGGACTGGCACCAGCCGCAACTCCGACCCTCGCGAATTCTTGCCCCGGAACGTCATCCGCAGCACTTCACTGACAGTAATGCGCCGGAAACCATTGTACGAAGCACGGCAGCCCACATCGAGTGTCCTGGTCGGTGGCGATCCGCGCGACAGCGAGATCATGGTTAGTCCCATGCCGCCATGGTTGTAGACATCGATCGGATTGTACGGATTGGTTGCGCTTCCACGCGGCTTGTGTGCAAGAGTGCATGAATGTTGTGTCCTAGAATGCCGCATTCAAATGCGGTGATCTCGGGATGATCTTCGTTACGGGAGGGGCGGGTTTTATCGGGTCCAACTTTGTGATCGATTGGCTGGGCCAAACCGATGAAAAGGTGCTCGTCATCGACAAGCTGACCTACGCCGGCAACCTCGACAACCTCGCATCCGTGAACGCGGATGCGCGCATGTCGTTCGAGCGGGTGGATATTTGCGACGGCGAATCGATCGCAGCGCTGCTACGCACGCATCGCCCCCGCGCGCTGCTGCACTTTGCCGCCGAGAGTCATGTTGATCGTTCGATCTTCGGCCCGGCCGATTTTGTGCAAACGAATGTCAATGGAACCTACACGTTGCTTGAGGCCGTGCGCGCGCATTGGCAAACGCTGGGTGAGGCCGAGCGCGCTGCCTTTCGCTTCATTCACGTCTCCACCGATGAGGTTTTCGGGTCATTGGAGCCGAACGATCCGCCCTTTACCGAACAAACGCCGTACGCGCCCAATAGTCCGTATTCGGCTACCAAGGCTGCTTCCGACCATCTGGTTCGCGCGTATCACCAGACCTACGCGCTGCCTACGATTACCACATTTTGTAGCAACAACTACGGTCCGTACCAGTTTCCTGAAAAGCTGATTCCGTTGATGATTCTTAACGCCATCGAGCAGCGGTCGTTGCCGGTGTACGGCGATGGGTTAAACGAACGCGATTGGCTGTTCGTGGCAGATCACTGCGCCGCCATCCGCGCGGTACTCGAGCGCGGTCAAGTCGGGAGCGTCTATCACATCGGCAGCCGCAACTGCCTGAAGAATATCGACGTAGTGCAAGCGATCTGCCGCCTGCTCGATGAATTGCGACCGCGCGTTACCGGCTCGCATGCGGACGCCATTAGTTTCGTGCGTGATCGGCCAGGGCACGATCGCCGTTATGCAATCGATCCGCGCAAGATTGAGAACGATCTCGGATGGCGCGCGCGCGAGAGCTTCGAGATCGGTCTGCGCAGGACGGTGCAGTGGTACCTCGATCATGCTGATTGGGTGCAGCGGGTGCGTAGCGGCGAATATCGCGTGTGGATAGAGCGGCAATACGGTTCGAACCCGTCCCACCCGATTCACTGACGTGCTGTCACGCTTGACGCGGTTGCTGGGCGCAATGCGCCGGCATTCAGATGAGCGCAGGCGGCTGCGCGTTCTGACTTATCGCTGGCATGTCCCACACCAGTACGAGCTCTGGAAGCTCCCGATCGATGTCACCATGGTCACTGGAACGGGCAGCGTGATCACCGAACATTGGGACTATGGGCAACGTCCGCTGCCGCGCAATGCGAAGTTTCGCGCGCTCGAGGATATCGATACGCGTGACTACGACCTGGCGATTCTGCACTTCGATGAAAATGTCCTGGCGCCCGAATATACGAACGGTGTCGTAGGTGCGGAATGGGGCGCTGCTTTCAAGTTGTTCCGCGAGCAGATTGATCTGCCCAAGGTGGCCATCTGCCATGGCACGCCGCAGTTTTATGGGCAATACAACATTGATTACGCGGGTGCGGATCTAATGCAGCCGATCGAAACCGAACGGCAGAGGCTGGTCGACTACATGGGTGACATCCACGTCGTCTGCAACTCCCACCAGGCGCAGGCCGAGTGGCAGTTCCGCCGGTCGAGCGTGATCTGGCATGGTTTCGATCCGAAGGATTTTCCGCCGGCAACCTACGAGCGTGGCATCCTGTCACCGCTCGGCCCGCTGGTACTCTCGCGCCCGCATTACCGCGGATACTTTCTTTATCAGAAAGTCTTCGACGGCCATCCCGATTTGTGCCCTTCAACGCTGCAGGTTCCAGATCCGCAGCCGCCCCGTGCGATAACGCCTACGCGCTTGCTAAATTCCGTCGCTATGTCGATGAACTACGCCGCTATTCCGTATATTTCAATCCAACACTTCGTTCACCGATGCCACGTGCACGAGGCGAGCCGATGATGTGCGGGCTGGCCACCGTCAGCGCTCGCAACCACGACGTCGACAAATTCATTGAAAATGGCGTAAATGGCTTTTTCGCCGATGATGCCGACGAGTTGAGATCGCAGCTTTACTTTCTGACACGCAATCCCGAGGCGGCGCGGCGCATAGGCGCAGCGGGGCGAGCCAAGGCGCTCGAAGTGTTTCATATCGACCGATACCTATCCGATTGGAGAGATCTACTTGCCCAACTTATCTGAAACTCGCCGTTGGCGAGATCCAATTGCTGTTGTGCTGGTCAGCTTCTATTTGGTCGGCGTTGGACTTTTCTTGATCCTGACGCGGCGAATCGCCGCTCCCCCGTTTCTGTCGTGTGTTTCGTGCGCTCGTCCGCAAGCCATACACGCGGTACTCTCAGCGAGCTTCAGCCCGGAACAAGGCCATTGCTTTTACGCGCCTCTGCCTTCGTACCTTCTGTCGGATCTTGAAAGTTCCTCGTCCTTGGTGCTGTTCGAGGACGGTCGGCCGCTGGGCCCGGCCCACGCACCGCACGATCGAAATGCGCTCGCTGGGCGGCGGACGCTATTCGCATTGGGGCACGCACTTGTTCTTCACGACTTCCGACAATAGCGATCCCCGCTCAAACGGTCGACGCTATACAGTGAAGGAGATGCGTCGGTCATTGCGTCTCCATCTGAGCGCGCAGGCGTGGGGCACCGGGTTCGGGCACCTAGATATGTGCGGAATTGCAGGGCTGTTTTCAGCACAACGAGCGGTTCCCGAGGCCGGAGCGCGCGATGCCGTGCTCCGGCGCATGACGCATAGCATCGCGCACCGGGGGCCCGACGATGAGGGAATCTGGCATGACTCGGAGGGACGGTGCTCGCTCGGACATCGCCGCCTGTCGATTATTGATACGTCCGCTGCAGGCCATCAGCCGATGGTCGATGCCAGTGAACGGTGGGTGATCAGCTACAACGGCGAGATCTACAACTTCGAAGAGCTTCGCGCCCAACTGCAGGCGTGCGGCATAGCGTTCCGCGGACGCACCGATACCGAAGTGCTGTTGCAAGCGCTCGCGCTATGGGGCGTGGACGCGCTGGCCGAGACTCGATGGCATGTTTGCGTTGGCGGCTTTCGATCGACGAGTCGGGCCAGCTGATTCTTGCGCGCGATGCGTTCGGAGAAAAGCCGCTTTACTACGCTGAGCTTGCCGGCGGTGGTCTTGCGTTTGCGTCGGAGCTGCAGGCGCTTGAAGCGGTGCCGAATGTTGGTCTTCAAGTTAGCCTCGATGCCGTCGCCGAGTTACTGATGTTTCAGTACATCGGCGCGCCGCGGACGATCTACAGCAGCGTTCGCAAGCTGCCGCCGGGACACTGGCTAATCGCTTATCCGGGGCAAGCTCCGAAGATCGGCAGGTACTTTGCGTTTCGTCCCGGAAGCACAGGCTTCGATCATCGGCCCGTTGAAGAAATGGCGGACGAGCTCGAGGAGATTCTGGTACGAAGCCTGCGCCGCCGCTTGGTTTCCGATGTACCGCTCGGAGCGTTTCTGTCGGGAGGCGTCGATTCCTCGACTGTTTGCGCGCTGATTCGCCGCCGTCTCGACGTACCGCTCAAAACGTTTTCGATCGGGTTTCAGGGCGCATCCGAAAGCGAGCATGAAATCGCGCGAGCATTCGCCGAGCATCTCGGGACCGAACATCACGACAAGATCATCGCTCCCAATACCAGCGACTTCCTTCTGAATATCGGCCGTGTGCTGGACGAGCCAAATGCCGACAGCTCTTGCCTTCCCACCTATCTGTTGTCCGCCTTCGCGCGCGAAACGGTCACGGTGGCGCTTTCCGGTGACGGTGGCGACGAAATGTTTGCCGGCTATGACCGATACTTCGCCACTCTCGACGAGTCACGTCGACAGCAAGCGGCGTGGCGACCCGGCGATGTGTACTACTCGAACCGCATCCTGGTCTCGGTAGAAGAGCACATTAGAGAGCTGCTGGGCTTTGTGCCTGCCGGCGTCAACGAGCACGTGATGCGATTGCGTGGTGAAGTCAACCGCACCGACGTTCCGTTGTTCTGTCGTTTGCGACAGACAGATGTTGATAACTACATGCCGGGGGCCGTGCTGCCGAAGGTCGACCGCATGAGCATGCAGCACTCGCTTGAAGTGCGTACGCCGTTCCTGAGCATTGAACTCGCGCGCTTTGCAGAGCGCTTGCCGCAACAGGTTCTCTACAACGGCGCGCGGGGCAAGCTTGTGTTGCGCGAAATTGCGTATCGCTACTTGCCGCGCAACCTTGTCGACCTACCAAAAAAGGGCTTTGGACTTCCAATTTCACGTTGGGGCCAAAACGAGTTGCTGCAGGCGGCATCGAGCCTGCTGGAGAGCTCCGATAGCCGCCTGGCAGCTGCTCTGGGCCGGGATGCAATTGCCCGTTTCATGCAGAGGCAGAAGAGCCACGGCGGATTCGTCACCTATCAGGTATGGGCGCTTACGATGCTCGAGTCGTGGCTTCGCAATCACCCTGCGCAGATCGCTTCCTCTGATCCGTCGCCTGCGGACTTGTTGCGCCGTGCCGAGTCGCGAACGACTGCGCCGTCAGCTTCGGCGTCGGTACAGATTTGGAAAATTGCGGACGGCGTGCTCGCAGTCGCTGAAGCCGATGTCAGCCAGTGCAGCCAACCCCGCAATTTCCGTATCGACATCAGAGGTGGTGCGGATGCTTGCCGCATGCCCGGATCTTTGGGAGCGAGTGGTGGCATCGGCCGAATGTCGACCCATGTTAAGCGAGCCGGAGTCCTGGACCGCACTGACCACGGGTCGATGCGGAATCGAGGTCCGCAATGCGATGAGGGAGGCAACGCTGCTGCTGATGCACAGCAGTTTGGTTGCAGGTACAGGTTGGTCCGAACTGAACGCGCTTCGCCGGCTAGGCGTTGCGCGACTAGTGATCCCGCACCCTTACCGCGGCAATGGCGCCGTCGTGACGATCGCTTTGCGCAGACCGACGTTTTGGCGCGCAGGGATAAATCTGCTGGGTCTGCTGAGACTCGCATTTGGCCGATTGATGTTCGTGCGGGCGAAACCGGAACAAGGACAAATGTGGATTGCCGGGCCGCTCGCCGACATAAGTGCGACCGACGAGGATGTATCGGACCGTTTCGCGCTGTTCGAAGGTATTCGACAGTTGCCTCCGATTCCGGTCTCGCTTGCCGACATTCGGTTAGCCGGTGGGGGACGCTATTCGGTCAGGGACGGCGCGGTCTTCTTCTCTTCGACGAAGAGAGCAAGGGACAGACCAAAGTCGGTATGGATGGTGGAACGAAATTCCCGCACCGAGCCTCGGCTACAGTTTTTGTCGAAGGTCGTTACGCCAGTAGTCGGTCCAGCTTCGGCGCCCGTTCCTGATCGAACTTCAAGCCGCGATCACCGCGAGTACGAACATTCGATCACATGCGCCTCTGAGGCGTGGGGATAAGGTCGTCGTGTTTACGCATGCGCTACCGCCCGGCGGAGCGGAGCGTCAGTGGTGCTATCTCGCGGGCGAGCTGAAGCGGATGGGCCACAACGTTGACTTCGTCACGCAGTTCCCGCTCGAAGGTGATAACAAGCACTACCTTCCTTTACTCGCGAGCGACGGCGTCAGGCTCACGGAGCTTGCTCAACGCCAAGTCGATGAGCAGGAAACGCTTGCAGTCGCCTATTCCATGCTCGAGCGAGCTATCGCGGGAGATGCTGCGGCTGGGCATGGAAAACCCATTCGGTCAACAGCTGCGCGATCTGGTCGAACTGTTTGAGCGACTGAAGCCCAGGGTTGTCTTTGCCCAACTCGACTCGTGCAATTTGATTGCGGCGACGGCTGGACTGTTGGCGGGGGTCCCGCAAGATCGTCCTCTCGTTTCGCAACTACAACCCGAGTCACTTTTCGTACCTCGCCAATGACTGGTTTCAACCGCTGTACGCGCTGCTTTCCCAATCGCCGAGTGTTCTGCTGACCGGCAATTCACGCGCAGCGAATGCCGACTACGCACGATGGATCGGAGTCGATGAGTCGCGGGTCAAGCTCGTTCCCAACGCTCTCGATTCTGAGGCTCTGCCCCCGCGACGTCCGGACTCGGTGCGGGAACTGCGGCAACAGTTGGGTGTGGCATCTGACACACCGGTAATCCTTGGCGTGTTTCGCCTCAACGAAGAAAAGCGACCTCTTCTGTTCGTCGAAACCTTTGCCGCGGTGGTCGCGCGCGTGCCCAAAGCGCGAGCGTTTGTGGCCGGCGTGGGTCCGTTAGAAGAAGCAATGCGACGGCGAATCGATGAACTGAACTTGCAGTCATCACTAACGCTATTGGGAAGACGCGACGACGTGCCGCGAGTTGATGCAGATTTCTTCCCTGTTGCTGTTGACCTCTAGCTTCGAGGGTATGCCGAACGTAGTGATGGAGGCGCAGGCGATGGGTATTCCGGTTGTTGCGCCGAACGTAGGAGGCGTTCCGGATTGCATGATCGATGGCCAAACGGGATATCTTGTGGAGCGCGACGACATTGGTGGCTTTGCCAGGCGCTGCGTTGAATTGCTCGAACATGATGATCTGCGCAGCAGACTTCGGCGCTAACGGTGCCGCGTATATGCGTAATTCGTTTTCGCGTCGCGCGATGGCGCAACGGTATCTCGACGTCCTTGAACACGGCGCGGAGACTGAAGAAAACGCGCTTGAACCGATTCAAGCAACGGCTGCTTAGTGTTATCAGATATCTCAACAGTTCGGACGGCCGCGCAACGCGTACACGAGTATCTTCGTGACCCAGTGACGGGCACGGCATTGACGTTGGAAGGCGATGCTTACGTCAGCGCAGGCGGCCGACGCTTTCCGATCATCAACGGCGTATCGCGTTTCGTCGAAAGCGATCAGTACGTCCGATCATTTAGCTTCGAGTGGAATGTCCACGATCGGACACAACTCGATATCTATCGCGACGATCGTCCGTCGGAGCATGAGTTTGTTGCGAAAACCGGGTTTACGCCGGAGTTCTTGAAAGGCAAGTTGATTCTCGACGCCGGCGTTGGCGCGGGGCGCTATGCCGATGTCGCCAGCCGCTGGGGCGGCGATGTCGTGGGTGTCGATCTGAGTTATGCGGTCGAGGCGGCGCAACGGAATCTGGGTGAGCGGCCGAATGTATGGATCGCGCAAGCCGACATTGGAGCGCTGCCTTTTCGCCCCGGCACGTTTGACGTTATTTTCTCGATCGGTGTTCTGCACCATACGCCTGATACGCGCCGGTATTTCAACAGCCTCGTGCCACTACTTGCGCCGGGCGGAGTGATTGCGATATGGGTCTACCCGCGTAGCGACGCCTATGTCACCCGGGCGCACTGGGTACCGTTCGTGAATAAGCTGCCGGACTGGGCGTACTACGCGTGGTGCCGCTGGTTCGTACCGTGGGCCGAAGCGCGACTTGAGCATCCACTGGTGGCCGCGCTCAAGCATGCTTTCCCATTTCCAAGGCATGGGCTGGGTATCGAATACGACATCCTTGATACATTTGATGGATACTCGCCCGCATACCACTGGCTGCATGCGCCCGAAGAAGTGAAAGGTTGGTTTGCGCGAGGCTGGTCTGACCGAAATCCATCAGCCGAGCGATTGGGATACTTGCATGCGCGGCCGCGCCCCTCTGGCGGCGTAGCAGGTGGCGGATCTCTATGCAAACCTCATCTGACCATCTTCCTCCTCCGAAGTCGGATTCAGTATTGACCGTCGACAAGGTATCGAAGCGCTACGAGATTTACGAACGTCCACAAGATCGATTGAAGCAATCGCTCGTGCCTCGGTTGGCGGCTTTGGTACCCGCGTCGCGATGGCGATCGCGCTCTTACTTCAAGGAATTTTGGGCGCTGCGCGATGTTTCGTTTGAACTCGGTCGAGGTGAAGTACTAGGCATCCTGGGGCGAAACGGCGCGGGTAAGAGCACATTGCTGCAGATCATTGCTGGCACGCTGGCCGCAACGTTAGGCGCGGTGACGGTGAGAGGTAAAACTGCGGCGTTGCTTGAGTTAGGTAGTGGCTTTTCTCCCGAGTTCACCGGGCGTGAAAATGTCCGGCTTAACGCGGCGTTGCTCGGCCTTAGTTCTGAGGAAATCGATCGGCGTTTTGGCGAAATCGCGGCTTTTGCGGACATTGGTGCGTTTATCGAGCAGCCGGTCCGGACCTACAGCTCCGGCATGATGATGCGCCTTGCGTTTGCCGTGCAGACAGCTGTCGAACCAGAGTTGCTGATTGTCGACGAAGCGTTATCGGTAGGCGATGCTCGCTTCCAGAAAAAATGCTTTGCTCGTCTCGAGCAGTTGCGTCTGAAGGGAACGACGATACTGTTCGTGACGCACGATACCGGAACCGTGGTCCAGTTCTGCACGCGCGCTATGGTGTTGGATGGCGGTGTTGTCGTTACTGAGGGCACGCCGCAGGCGGTGGCGCGCGAATATCACCAGCTTTTGTTCGACAGTGATAGCTCGAGAAAGACAACGCATGACCTCTTTGTTCAGCATGTCGAGTCGCTTGAGTGCGACTGGTACTCCGCCTTTGACGCCAGAGACCGCGCCTGCGCAAGAGCATTCGATGGAACAGATAGCTACGGATACTTCTGCCGCACTTGCAGGCGAGTCGGTCGTGGACGCAGACGGAGCGGGCATCTCTGTAAGAGAGATTCGTTACGGAAGCAAGGAGGCGGAAATATTTGAGATTGGCATCCGAGATGAAGTTGGATGCGAGGCGCGAGTTATCGAGGTGCATCGAGCATATGAGTTCTATTACAAGGTTCGTTTTAATTCCGACGTTCGTAACTCGGTGGGCTACGGATTTATCATTTCCAATCAGCGCGGCGTAGAGCTCTTCGCAACGAAGGCGCGCCTTTACGACAAGGCGATGCCGCCCTCGCAGGCGGGCAGTGCCTATGAGTGCCGCTTTCGGGCTGTTGTGCCCATCGTCGCTGGCACTTATTTTTTGTCAGCCGCGATTGCGCATGATGATGGTCGGCAAGAAGGCGAATTCCTAGATTGCAGATTCGATGCGCTGCAGTTCCAGGTAGTGGGAAACACCCGGGCCTTCACTACCAGTATCTTTGATATGAATGGGGACCTGTCGCACGAGCTTGCGGCTCACCAACTCGACGGGTTCAGAAGGAGGGCACTCTTGGGCATTGCAATAGGTGCGTTGCAGTTCTTAATGGAGGAGGGTGTTGCGCGCCCGTGGTCGGGCCAAGTTCTGACGCTGGGTAGGCAACTCACTGCGGTTACGGCCGGAGCCAGTACGCGTCTGGCGCGTGAAGCGGGGTTCGCCGCTCGGCCCTGGGGCGATACTCGCGACGACAACGATGTCCTTTCAGACATACAGCTCTTTGCGGGTCTGGGATTTGATCGGTTGCTCGCATTGGACGCAAACTTGTACGAGAAGCCGGACATCGTTCACGATTTGAATCGAGCTGAAATTCCGGAAAATCTCTCTGGGCGCTTCGATCTGGTGTTTGACGGCGGAACCCTTGAACATGTCTTTGATGTGGCCAGTGCTCTGCGCGCGGTTTGCCGTTTTACAAAGCCTGGCGGCCGTGTAGTTCACCTCAGTCCGCTTTCAAACTGTGTTGATCACGGGTTTTATTCATTCAGCCCGATTCTCTTTAGAGATTTTTACGCGGCAAATAATTGGATCATTAGGCGACTGGCAACTGCTCGATTTGAGCATGATCCCGCAAGTGATCCATGGGAAATTCGCGACTATCAACCTGATGACTTTGCCCGGCTGGGTGCGCTCGCGACAGGCACTTATTTCTTGCTTACATGCGTTGAGTCGAAAGACGATTCGACCTTTGACGTGGTTCCGCAGCAGTCGTATTACACACAAGTCTGGGACGAGTAACCGCCAATCTGCATGCAACGCTTAAGCTCGTGAACAGGCTCGTTCAGCGCGCCCGATGACACCAACCTCAGACGCCCGTATGAAGTGCGAGAAGCAGCGGCGCTCCAGAATCGCGCAAGGTCAAGCCAAGTAGACTTCGTCGCTTCGCGCAGCCCGAGTTCGCTTAGTCCTTTCTATGGCAGAAAATCACCCAATGCAGTTCTTTTTCAAGGGAATGCCGACAACTTGGTTCGAGTTGTCAATGCTCGCTACGCAATATCGCTCGATCCCCATCTATCAGTACTTCAGAGATTTGAATGAGCGCTTGTCAATGCTGCATCCGGACGTGCTCGCGTTGTTGTACCACTACGGCGCATGCGCCTCAGGCCAAGTACTGGAGCTAGGGCCTTACGTTGGAGGCTCAACTATCTCGCTCGCTCGCGGCGTCAAGGATGCGAACGGTTCGAATCGAATTACCTCCATTGAAAAAGGCGGCCGATACGAGCATCCGACTTTCTCAACGACCGACATCGTGGAAAGCCTTCGCACGAATCTCAAGAACTATGGTGTGGCCGACAAGGTCGATCTGATCGTCGGTCACAGCCGGGAACCAACGGTATTGAACCAGCTTTCCGAGGTATCTACGCGCAACGGAAAGTTTGCGTGCTTGGTTTTGGATGCCGATGGTCGAGTCGAAGAAGATGTTGCGCTATACCGCCCGTACCTCGTTCCACGATGTTATCTGGTCGTAGACGACTACTACGCCCCCGGCGCTCCGGAAAAAGAGGAGACGACCCGGCACAACGTGGATGCGTTACAGAAGCAGGGCCTGGTTGAGTCGTTCGGGGTCCACGGGTGGGGTACATGGTTCGGCCGCTTTCTCTAATCTGACGTGACTCTCCTCGACAAACAGATCAATCGTCTCGTATTGCCAATGCTGCGAGACCCGCTTGACGGCTCTCCGCTCCAGCTAGAGGACGATTGCTTCAGGTCCCCGTCTCACAAGTTTCCGATCGTCAATTCGATTCCAAGGTTCGTGCCGGGCGATCAATATGTTGGTTCATTTAGTTTCGAATGGACTGTGCATGATCAAACGCAGCTCGATTTTGTAAGAGGCGATCGAAGCTCCGAAGGGCAATTCATCCAGAAAACTGGATTTGGGCCCGATGAATTGCGCGGGAAACTCGTCCTAGATGCAGGGGTCGGCGCGGGTCGGTACGCCGACATCGCGAGCGGGTGGGGCGCCAACGTCGTCGGCGTCGATTTGAGCTATGCAGTCGAAACGTCCCACCGCAACTTCGCCGACCGCCCGAATGTTTTCATCGCTCAGGCAGATATCGGCCGTCTTCCCTTCGCGCCGGCCAGCTTCGATTTCATTTTTTCTATCGGGGTTCTCCATCACACGCCGAATACGATGCAGTACTTCAAATCGCTCGTACCGCTTTTGAAGCCTGGCGGCTCCATTGCTATTTGGGTTTATCCCAACGAAGGCGATTACTTGATACGTACAAAATGGGTGCCGTTTGTAAATAAGATTCCGCCCAAGATGTTTCACACATGGTGCTCATGGTTTGTTCCGTGGATTCAGAAACGAGAGAACACTTGGTACGCGGGTCGTGATTCGTCGAGCGTTCCCGAACTCGGCGCAAGGGCTTGGGCTGGAAAACGACATCCTCGATACGTTCGATGGGTACTCTCCGAAGTATCACGGTGTGCACAGTCCGGAGGAAGTGGAAGGTTGGTTTCGCGAGGCTGGACTGTCGGATATCGTTCGGCCTAGTGGATGGACGACCTGCGTCAGGGGCCGCAAGGTCCTGTGAGTGCCGCCGGCATGCGCTCACGTTCCAATCAACCTGCGCCGCCGCCGCAAATTCAGCTCTGGCCAGTCGCTGAACGCGTTCTGGTAGTGACTGAGGTTCACGCAGCAGGCGATCACCACTTGGAACAACATGCACCGATTTCAGCGTCGCTCGCTGAACTCGCGCAGATGATCGCGGCAAGCCCTGACCTACTCGAGCGCGTTACTCGATCATCTCTATCCGCGTGCTCAGCCTGCTTCGGCAGGTGCGTCCTCGTGGGCGGCGTTGTCTAACGGCGAATGCAGCCTGGAGACAAAGCAGCTACTCACCGGCTCGACTCTGCTGTTGGTCAAGACTGGTTTCTGCGTCACAGTGGGCTGGGCGGAAATGGACGGATTGCGCCGATTGGGCGTTGCGCGCCTAATGATGCGGCATCCGTATAGGGGTGATGGGTCGATCCTAGTCGATTTCCATGAACAGGGCCAGTGCTTGGCGCGAGTATTTCGATTTGAGAGCACTTACCCGAGCAGCAATCGGCCGCCTGATGTTCAAGCAGGCTCGGGCAGAAAATGGATTGCTGTGGGTTGCGGGACCATCAAGCGAAGTCCCGTCTGATGAAAAAGAGATGTCGGACCGCTTTGCTCTCTTCGAAGGCAGGCGACAACTACCGCCACTTCCAGTTTCGCACGCCAATATTCGACGCTCCGGCGGGGGCCGCTATTCAGTCTGGGGAAGTCACGTGTTTTTCTCATCGACCCATGCAGATTCGCCTAAATCGATCTGGATGGTGCCGAACAACCCTTTGACGCAACGGCGGCTTAGGTTCGTATCCGAGGTGGTTGTGCCATCGACTGCGGTGCATCGACCGCCGTTTTTGGAAGAGCTCAACGCAGCGATAGCTGCTGACAGTGCAGCTCATCGTCGGCCGCCGCTTAAGCCGGGCGATAAGGTCGTCGTGTTGACGCACGCGTTACCACCGGGCGGCGCTGAGCGCCAATGGTGCTACCTCGCGGGCGAGCTGAAAAAGATGGGATACGAAGTTCACTTCGTCACGCTCTTCCCGCTTGAAGGCCAGAGCCGGCATTACCTTCCGTTGCTTGCCAGCGAGGGAATTGAGGTCACAGAGCTCGATCAGAAATTGGATCAGCCGGGGCTGCTGCACGCATTGCGATCGACACTAGAGGGAATTGAGTCCGGCGACCTCGGAACGGGGACGGAGAGGCCATTCGGTCCTCGCTTGCGCGCACTCCAAAGTTTGTTTGCGCACTTGAAACCGCGGGTGGTGTTCGCGCAGCTCGATTATTCGAACATCATCGCCGGCGCGGCCGGTGTAATGGCATCGGTGCCGCGGATCGTCATGTCGTTCCGCAATTACAACCCGACTCGATTTTCTTATCTTGCCAACGACTGGTATCAACCGCTGTACGCCACGCTCGCGCGATCCCCACGAATTTTGATGACCGGAAATTCACGTGCGTCGAATGCTGACTACGCGCAGTGGATCGGAATCGACGAACACCGCGTCAAACTTGTGCCGAATGCGCTTGACGCTGAAAAAGTGGGCGCCCGAGACGGAAGTTCTTTGCAGCGCTTGCGGCAAGAACTAGGTGTTACTTCAAGTACGCCGTTAATTTTGGGTGTGTTTCGCCTTAGCGAAGAGAAGCGGCCCCTTCTGTTTGTCGAAGTCTTTTCGGCAGTCGCTGCCCGTGTGCCTGGCGCACGCGCGCTTGTTGCTGGCGTTGGCCCAATGAAGGATGAGATGCAGCGCCGCATCGTCGAGTTGGGTTTGCAGGATTCGCTAACGCTGCTTGGAAGGCGTGACGACGTACCGGAACTGATGCAGATTTCGTCACTGCTGCTGCTGACTTCTTCGTTCGAAGGTATGCCCAACGTTGTGATGGAAGCGCAGGCTATGGGTCTGCCGGTGGTTGTTTCTAATGTGGGCGGTGTGCCCGATTGCATGATCGACGGCGAGACCGGATATCTGGTTGACCGCGATGACACGAATGGGTTTGCACACCGCTGCATTGAAATCTTGGAAGACGATCAGCTTCGAACGCGATTCGGCGCTAATGGCGCTGCCTATATGCGAAGCTCTTTTTCGCGCCGCGCGATGGCAGAACGCTATTTGGAAGTTCTACTGGACGATGCCATGCCGCCTATGGAGGACGTAGAAGCACTGCGCGTGGCAGCGGCGTGATGTCCGCGTTGAAGAGCGGCTCTTCGATCCGGCACTAGATGTCGCGCTGGATAACTCCGAAGTGATATGCAAGATGCACTAGGCCTCATGGTTGGCGCGCTTGCCGCCTTGCTGGTCCTGTCCGCCGGGGCGAATGAAGAGAGAGCGCTTCCGCTGGCGGGTCATACCAGTGTCCCCGCCTCGAAAGGCGGGTGGAAATCGACCTCGCTCGCCTTACTAAGCTGCGCGCTGGTACTGAGTATGGTCGCGTGGTCAGCCCTTGGCATCCTAAGCAGTGCCGACCTCGCACGCGGCTCGATGAAGCACCAGGAGCAGAACCGATATGTGGCTCCTGGACCGAAGGCAATTTTCCTCTTCTCGCATTCGCTCAGACGGCGAGGACAACCCGCGCGCATCTACCCTTGTCGTCAAAGAAGATGGCAAGCGTTTGGGCCCGGCGCACAGCCTGCATGCTGATATCGCGGCAGCGGGTGGCGGTCGTTTCTCTCATTGGGACTCTTCCGTTGTTTTTTCTACCTCGGACAATTCGGATCCACGTGAGAACGGTCGAACTACACGGCCGATTTCCGCTTGCTACCCAGTCCCCTCGCTTGGCTACTTGCGCTTTTCACGCTCGTCGGATTACTCAGTCTTCGAACGACGCGGGATGGCTTCGCTGCAATTACAGCTTTTGCCAAGTACCGGACAAGACCTGTGGTACGAGCGCTTTGCGTTGCCGTTGTCTTTCTCGTCGTCGCGTGGGGTTTCGCCGGCTTCGCACAGACGAGGACTGTAAAAGCCGCATCCATTGGTCATCTGGAACGAAATGCGTACGTTGTGGTTGTTCCTGAACGAAGTGCTTTTGTTGTTCGGACCGGCGACAGCATGAACGGTCGCGGTGCTGCAGCGCTGCAAGTTCTGGAAGACGGGCGGGCGCTGGGGCCAGACAACACGCCGCACACGGCTATCAGCGAGGCGGGTGGCGGACGTTACTCGCATTGGCAGAGCTCCGTTGTTTTTTCCTCCTCAGACAACAGCGACCCGCGCGCCAACGGACGCGGATACCAACTCGCCTTTCGAACCTATCCGGGACTGTTCTCTTGGTTGGCCGCATTTGTTGCGATTGTCTTTCTGGTAGCGACGCCGCGTGTCCGGGCCGGACGACTAGTCGCCACAAGCGCCGCGCCTTCGCTTATCGCCTTGAGTGTTCTGTTCATCGGCGTTCTTGGTCTGGCACTGGTCCACTTATGCCTACGCTTCTTCGCCGGCTTCGACGGCCCGGTAAACATGCAAGCTCCGGCATTCGGAACCGCGAGCGTTCCGTACTCAGACGCATTGCTTTGGATTTTCGGTGGAATGCAATTCCTGTTGGAAGGCTCTGACGTTGCATTAACACCCAATCTCTATCGTCCAACGATCGGAATCCTGTTTGGATCTGTCATGGCACGTCTTTGATTCGGCAGAGGCTGTGCCGGTGTTCTTCTTTCTTTCCCTGATGGTCGTACTAGCCATCGCTGGGCTGATCGCGATCGGAACAAGGATCGGGTTGATCTTCGGTTTGTGGGCCATTCTTTGTGTCGCACTCCCCGGCGCCTCGCTTTGGCAGGCGGTGGTAAATGTCCCGATGCCCGACTTGCCTGCGCTTCTGTTCTCACTATCGGGTGTCTTCTTTGTCCTTCTGTTTCTCGATCGACGAGCCGGCATTCTGACGCTCTGCGTCGGATTGCTATTGCTAGGTATCGCAACTGCGATCCGCGGCGTGTTGTTGCCGGCAGGATTTCTTCTGATTGCGCTGTGTTGCTGGCAGCGTGGCTGGAAGAATGTGGGACTACTTGCCGTTGCGGGCGTGGTGAGCTTCCTCGCACCATTCATTTTGGATAGCGTTCTGCAGCGTCACTACCACACCTATAACAACGCATTCGCGGCGTTTTACTGCGTCGTCCATGATGCGACGCGCTTTTGGACGTCATCATGCGATGAAATGTACCGACGGCAGGCAGTTACA
The DNA here is from genome assembly GCA_963807155.1 of uncultured beta proteobacterium. Classification (GTDB taxonomy): domain Bacteria; phylum Pseudomonadota; class Gammaproteobacteria; order Burkholderiales; family Burkholderiaceae_F; genus JACCZX01. Next base: position 208,871 of record CAWEAZ010000029.1, on the reverse strand, counting down.
GGTGACGACGTCATCCCGGGACTACGTGCAATTCATAGTTTCGCTTCCTGGCATGCGATTCTTACTGTCGGGTTTCATCGAAAGAGTACGACATGATCTTGTGTCGCTCGCGCACCCGGCCTTCGCGGTGGCTCTGACGTTGGCCGCGCTGGCGAGTATTCGATCCTGGGTCGCAGTTGGCATTGAAGTCGCAGCAGCACTCTCCTCGCGGAGTTACTGGGCGCAGTTGGCAATCGAGCTTCGGCCGTTATGGATCTCGCTTGTAGCTGTCATCGCCTCTTCATTCGCAGCTCTACTCGGCTCAAGCGTACTTGCCGCTGGGCTCGCCCTTGTTTGCATGCTACTCAGTGCCGTGCGCCGCGATTTCATTGCTCTGGCTTGTTTCGCGGTGTATCTGTCGGGTCTGATCATGATGACCGCCCTTGGCGCGGGCCCCATATTCGGGATCAATACCGACCGCATTACGGCGACTTATTCCTTTGCGCTCCCTCTTGGCTTGCTGGCGTTCGTAATTGGAAACGAGGCGTTGTTGCCTCGTCATTCGAACCGCTTCGACATGCGTTGGGGTCGCCGAGTAGGAATCGGTGGAGTCGCTGCCGTGGTGTTTCTTTATTCAGCCGTCTGGCTTTGGCCTTCTGCGTGGCGTTCAACGTTCGAATCCGATGTCGTCGGTAAAAAAGCCGCCTTGAAAGTTTTTGACAACGCCGGAGCAGATCGCAGCGGCTACTATGTCTTTGTGCCCAATGCCAATGGCCCAAGTGGTGCCGGTGCACTCATCTACACAAGACGGGACGAGTTTCCAGTCGGTAGTGTTCGGCGCTACGAACGGCTCATGAACGAGCGGGCTTTTATTGAATCCTTCTTTGAACCCAACGCGCTGCAATGACACTGTCTGAGACATAGGACCCTTGCTTGATGCCGCAAATTGCAGACGTTCGAGACTACTGGAACAAGAACCCGCTCTTTTCTCATGAGCTGACTGAAGTTGGGTCGGCTGCGTTTTTCGCGCAACTAGATGAGATCAAGACGGGTGACGTCGAGCGCTACGCCTTGCCCTACTGGCAATTCAACGCTTATGCCGGAAAGCGAATACTTGATGTCGGCTGTGGACCGGGTTGGATCACGGTTCAGTACGCGCGCCACGGTGCCCAGGTCGATAGCGTCGACCTAACGCCGCGCGCGGTGGAGCTGACTAACGCGCATCTCGCACATCATGGACTTGCGGCGTCGGTACAGGTCGGCAACGCTGAGGAGTTACCGTTCCCGGACGGAACCTTCGATCTTGTCGTTTCCTCTGGGGTTCTTCATCACACGCCGGACACACAGAAAGCGTTCACCGAATGCTTTCGAGTGTTGAAACCTGGCGGCAGGGCGAAGATCACTCTATATCGCAAGGGGCTGCTGCACAGTCCTTTGGTCTTCCGCGCGACCCGTTTAGCAATGCGGGCTCTAGGCGTTAAGCATCCGGGTGCGGATCTGTCGCGCGACGCCAAGGACGTAGACGATTTCATTCGCCAGTATGACGGGGCGGACAATCCGATCGGCATCGCCTATTCCGATTCGGAGTGGCGTAGGTTGCTAGAAGCGGCCGGCTTTATCTATCTACGACACGAAGTTCATTTCTTCCCGCGCCGCTTCGTTCCTGCCAGTGCAATGATTCCGGGGTTCGTGCACCGCTTGCTCGACCGACACTTCGGAACGATGGTGTATTTCGATCTGCAAAAAGCAAAGTAGGATTTTGTGCATCAACCATTGCGATCGACGGCAAAGTACGTATCGAAGTACTTTAGGACTCCACCCTTGTCGAAATGCATTCCCCCGAAACTTATCAGGCGATAACCGAACGGATAGAGGATGCTTTCGACATCGAACAGCGATACGGACTTCCGGTAAAACTTTCCGCACATTATCTCTAGCCGCAGTAGGCCAATTCGTTTTTCGGCGAGAAGCCGTTGGGCTCCGGCGAGTACCTCCGGCTCGAAACCCTGCGTATCGCTTTTCACGAAGTCGATGTAGTCGAGCGAAAGGTTGTTGGCGGTGGCGTCAAGTGTCACAACGTCAACATCGGTTGAGTCGATCTTGCGAAATCCGGGCGTCTCGCGCACCCAGCTCGAGTCTTCGTCGACCTGCAAAAAGCTGTTGGTGGAACTGTGCGTATTGCGCTGTAGCGTCAACCGTCCCGGTACCGCGCCGACTCCACAGTTCAACAGGGTGACGTTGGGAGCGTGACCATGTCTGCGTCTAAGACGCTGAAACGTTTCAGGATCAGGCTCGAATGCGATGAGCCGCGCGTTTGGAAACAGACGCCGGTAAAAAGCGACGGAAGAACCGAGATTGGCGCCCACATCGAGGATCAGAGGACTGTCACCTCTGATGTGCTCGCGCAAGATGGTTCTTTCGCTCGGCGTCTCTCGCGGAACTAGGGGCAGCCAATCCAGTATGTAACGAGAGTCTTGATAGAGCCGCAGTAAAAGGGAGATGAATCCTTCGTTCATTGAACGTGGTCAGCGCCTAACGGTCGTGCTATCCACATTTTTGCGAGGTTGAGGTGTGCGCCACCCACCAAAAACGGCCAGTATCGCGTTCGATGAAGTTGAAAGTGCTTCTTTAGTGCGTTGCTGATAGCGAAAACGGAATTGCAATGATCCTTTGTCTGGGCGTTACGGCATTCCTGGGCGGAAATGCCGAGGATTCGGGCGTTGCGCCTTGACGTGACTGAACGAGCAACTTCAACGGCAAGCCCTCCTTCAGTTGGAACTAGGACATAGAATGATCCGTCGATCTTGAGGCAGCGGGCAATCTCCTCCACGCTGACCTCCAGCCGAAATACATGCTCAAGGACTGCATTGGCGATCACAACCGGCAGACACCTATCGATAAACGGCAGACGATGCAATTCAGCGGCGATGAACGTCGCTTCCGGGTTCGCGGACTTCGCCCGTTGCAACAGCTCAAGAGACTGGTCAACACCGACATAGTTCGTGGGGTGCGTTGCCCAATCGACCATCGGCGTACCTCCGCAGCCGAGTTCAACGAGCGGAGCGCTGACGTCACCGCGTAATGCGCGTAGCGCTTTCTTCATCGAACCCTCAATCGCATTGGAGAGACTGCCGTGACGGTAATGCTCTTGATGCAACTCCGTCTGCTTATCGGCGAAGAGACGATAGGAATCCGACGCATAAAATGGATATCTGTGTTGCGGCTTGTCTGTCGTGCGCAGGTCAATGACCCCGCCTTCTAGGCCAAAGACATGATCGCAACTCGTACATGACAATCCGGAAGGCGAATCCTGCAAGGCTGCGACCATGCATGCAGGACAACGAAGAAGCGCTCGAACGGCGCTTTGCGCAAAGGTTTGCATTGATCAATCAAGAAGTACGCGCTATCCGGTCACGGCAAGCGCTTAGCGGAAACGCAAAGTAACATGGTCCACGCACAAGGACGTGGCACTGCTGCCGGCCTGCGCGAGCTGTTTCCCAAGCACTAGCATTTGAAATTTTGATCCATCCAAAAAATGAAAATCAGCGTATTCGGACTTGGCTACGTAGGCACGGTTTCAGCGGCGTGTCTGTCTGCCGATGGCCATCACGTTATCGGTGTCGACACCAGCATTACGAAAGTCGATCTGATCAACGCTGGCACAGCGCCGATCGTCGAAAAGGACATTGGACCGCTGCTAAGTGAAGCCGTGGCTACCGGACGTTTGCGCGCGACAACGGATGTGCGAGACGCGGTGGCTAATTCGGAACTCTCGCTGGTCTGCGTTGGAACTCCGTCGCAGCGAAACGGGAACCTCGATCTATCGCACGTTGCGAAGGTCTGCGACGAAATAGGAGCCTGCCTTGCGGGCCTGGGGCGGTTTCATGTGATCGCGATACGAAGCACGATGCTGCCCGGATCGATACGTAGCACTGTCGTGCCGGCGCTCGAGCAAGCATCAAGCTTGCGTGCCGGTGTCGATTTCGGCGTATGCATCAACCCTGAGTTCTTGCGCGAAGGCTCCGCCGTTTGGGATTATCGCAATCCGCCGAAAACAGTGATCGGGGCGATCGATCAGTTTTCCGCGGACTTGATCGAGCGTTTGTATTCGAACTTACCGGCGCCGTTGCTGAAGACGAGCCTCGAGACGGCCGAGATGGTCAAGTACACGGATAACGCGTGGCACGCATTGAAAGTCGCGTTCGCAAACGAAATCGGATCGATCTGCAAGAGCCTCGACGTCGATAGTCACGAGGTGATGGACATATTTTGCAAGGACACAAAGCTCAATCTGTCGCCTTACTACCTGAAGCCTGGCTACGCGTTTGGGGGCTCTTGCCTGCCTAAGGACTTGCGTGCGCTCACCTACAAAGCGAAGGCGATCGACGTGGAAGTCCCTATCTTGAACGCGATTCTGCCGAGCAACGCGATACATACTGAACGTGGCATTGAGATGGTGCTCGAGTCGGAGAAGCGACGCGTGGGCATTCTTGGGTTTTCGTTCAAGGCTGGCACAGACGATCTGCGAGAGAGCCCGCTGGTGCATCTGATCGAAACGCTGATCGGCAAGGGACTCGAGCTAAAGCTTTATGACCGCAATGTCAACCTTGCCGCACTGGTCGGGGCCAATCGAGATTTCATTCTGAATCGCATCCCGCACATCAGCCGCCTGATGGTCGATTCGATGGAGGAAGTGATCGCGTTTGCCGAAGTTATCGTCATCGGTAATCCAGCCGAAGAATTCCGCAAGGTTCGTTCGATTGCTCGCCCGGAGCAGACGATCATCGATCTGGTCAGGGTAACGAACGATCGGGTCAACGATGGTCGATATCAGGGCATCTGCTGGTGATCTGATACCGCAATAACACTCGGCGACACGAAGAAGATCTATGTGTGGAATCGGCGGCTATACCGGTCACGCGCGGCCCGAATTGAGCGCGCGCATGCTGGAACTGCTCCGCAATCGTGGGCCCGACAGCGAGGGAATACTTGAGCGCAGCGGTGTTGTTCTTTGCCATACACGGCTCGCCATCGTTGACCTCACGGCGACCGGTGACCAGCCGATGACGCGAGCGGATGGACGACTTGCGGTCACCTATAACGGCGAAATCTATAACTATCAGGAGTTGCGCGATTCGATCGAGGGTGCGGGTCAGCGCCTGCTGGGTCATTCGGATACTGAGTTGCTGCCGCTTGGATTCGCAAGCTTCGGGACCGATTTCTTTCGGCGGCTGAACGGAATGTTCGCGTTCGCGCTGCACGATGCGGACGACGGCTCACTCTATCTCGCACGCGACCATTTCGGGATCAAACCGCTTTACTACGCTGAAACACCGGGCGGTCTGGTTTTCTCGTCGACTGCACGCGCGGTCGCCGCGCACCCTGAAGTCGACGACGGACTATCGCTTGACGCCGTCCGCGACTATTTGCAGTTTCGCTACGTTCCCGATGGACGTCCGTTTTATCGAGGCGTTAAACAGTTTCCGGCTGGGCACTGGGCGCGCTGGCGCGAAGGACGCCTCGAAATAAAACCGTTCTGGAAACCGGCGCGGCGTACGCCAGGCGATAAGTTGCAAGTTTCCGAATGGGTCACCGAGTTGCATCGTCTGCTCGACGTGTCAGTGACGGAGCAGCTCCGCTCAGATGTTCCGATGGGTGTGCTCTTATCAGGTGGTATCGATTCATCGGCCGTGATGCACTTCGCTGCGCGGCACTCGCCTAAGCCGCCGCTCGCATTTACATTTTCCATTGGCGATCACGCGGATGAAACAGCCGCTGCGAACGCTGTTGCTAAGCGCTACGGTGCCGAACAAGTAGTCGCGCATTTGGATGCTGATTGCCCGTTGCGACAGTTGCCTGATGCAATGGCGTGTATGGACACCCCAGTCGGTGACGCCATCATCCTGCCGACCTATAACCTGTGCAGGGAGGCTGCACGACAGCGCAAGGTTGTGCTGACCGGCGAAGGTGCGGACGAGCTGTTTGGCGGTTACGTTCACGTTCCGCCGTTGCGAGCCCTTGATAAGCTCGCCGTTGCAGCCCCCGCAGTTCGGCTGTTTGCGCCGCTGCTGCGTTACGTGCCGATATCGATCCTCGATCGGTTCTTTCACTACGAAGCGTCACTTGGCGCGAACGGTCGTGAAAAGGTAACGCAGCTGCTCGGCGCCGCCGGCAGGCCAGCGCAGGCGTTTCGTATAGCCACCAGCATCATTGCCGATTCGGAAATCGCTGAGGCGACGACGTTTTCAGCGCCGATTGCAAACGGGGCTGATCACGATCTGTCACTTTCGGGACTGATGCTTCAAGGCGTGACGAACTGGCTCCCGAATCAAATCCTGAACAAGATGGATCAACTCAGCATGGCGCATGGGTTGGAAGCGCGTGTGCCTTACTTGGATCCGCGCATTTATGACTGTCTGGCGACGATGCCGGACTCGCTCGTCTTGTCACGTTCTGGCAATAAGGTTCTGCTGCGAGAGGTCCTAAAGCAAGAGGGCGTTGAACATTTCGCCCGCAAGAAGATCGCGTTTCATTTGCCCCTCGAGCAAATGTATCGCGACGAGACTCTGGCTCTGGCGAAGGATTGGCTTTCCGACGGCGTGGTCAAAAAGTACGGACTGCTGCGCACGGGCTTTGTGAAGCGCTGCATCAAGGAGTTTGCAGCTGGCGATTTCATTGCTTCAAAAAGACTCGTAGCGATGATGGGGCTTCACATGTGGCTCGCCGGCCGGCAGCCGGCTCTATGACTAAGGCGGTATCGGAGAACGCCGGGGGCGTTTCGCCTTACCTCGAACAGGTGGAGCGCTGCCTCGATCGAGCGCGTGGACTCGTTGACCGCGATGACTCATCGCCGAGCTTTGGGTCGTGTGATCGAGTGTTCTGGTACTACCGGACCATCGTGGATTTCCCCGGTGCCGCCTGGCAACAGTTGATGCTGGGATTTTCCGCATTGGCTACCAACGAGTCACTGTCACGCACGGAACGCGAGCAACTCGGTCTACTCGCTCGCGCAACGCTTGCACGCTGGACCGCAGTCCAGCATCGAGACGGGTCGTTTGACGAGTGGTACCGCAACGAGCGAAGTTACTGTGCGACCGCGTTTACTGCGGCCGGTGCGGCCCAGGCTCTTCTTCTGCTTGGAGGTGCCGTTCCCGGCGAGGAACGACAAGCAACGCTTGTCGCCCTGGAGCGAGCTGCGCATTGGCTCTCACGCCGCTTTCATCCGACCGTGATGAACCAAAACTTGGCTGCCGCGCTCGCGCTTTGGTGCACAAGCCGTCTGACGAACACTGATGTCTGGCGTGCTGCAGCGGAGACTCACTACGAGCGCCTGAAGGCAACGCAGTCCTCGGAAGGGTGGTTTCCTGAATACGGCGGCGCCGATCTCGGCTACTCGACGCTCGCTCTCGACTTGCTGGCGGGCGCGCATCAGTATGGCTTTTTAGGTGCTGCAGAAATGGCAAAGCCGCTCGCGCAATTTATTTTGTGCAATGTGGCGGACAACTCTTGTTTACCGGGAAGACTCGGTAGCCGCGGCACTAGCCATTGCTTCGCATTCGGCGCGGAATATTTTGCATCGTCAAATGCCGTTTCAGCCCAACTCGCCTGGAAGTTCCGTAACGCCCATCGGGAGCGTCGGCTGCAAGGGCCCGAAAGCGTCGATGACCGCTACTTCGCGTACTTTTACTTTCCACAGTTCGCGCTCGCGGCGTCAGTTGCTGGAATCTTGCCGCAGTCATCTGCGCCTCAGAGCCTGCAATCGGCCAATTTCGACAAATCCGGTTTTCGTGTAACGCGTCTTAGCGGCGGCTCGGTTCATGCCAGCCGGCACCTGGGCGGCGCGATAGCGCTCGCCGGACGCGGTCGCAGTTTTCTGTATCACCTGGGTTACTCGGTGCGTGTACGCAACGGGCGACGCTATGCAACTGCAATTTGGTCGGACATCGAAGCGTCGCATCGTGCGGATGAATACAATGCGCACTTTCGCGAAGTCGTCGACCAAAAGCCTCTCGAGCGATGGAGCCCAATTTTTGCGGTGTTCACTCGCCTCCTTGCAGTCCCCGGCCTGGCATCTTTGTTTTCCACGACTATCAAGGCACGCATGATCCGTGGACGCGCGCGCTTTGGCGGCCAACTGACGCGGCGGTTAGTGATTGGCGAAGATTTCATCGAGATCCGCGACACGATAGTGATCGATCGCCCAAATGAGCTGATTACGTTGTCGCGCCAGACGGAGATAGGAATCCATAGCCCCTCGGCGCGATTTGAGCCATTGTGTGACGAGTCGGATCATTTTGCGATTTCGCAGGCCGACGTCGAGACTTTGCGCAAGGCGGGCCAGGTCGAATTGACCTACTTGATTAAACTTAGCGACGCGTTGGCATGACGGAGACGGCCGTTAGGCTCGCAAAGAGGAGAATCTGAGGTGCCCCGCGCTGCTGTTGTGATTCCAACACGAAATGAAGAGCAGTCGATCGCCCGCGTGATTGCCGAGATACGCAGCGGTTTTGTCGGCACACGTTATAACGACATCGACATTGTGCTGGCAGATGACTCGTCTGACCGCACTCGTCGTGTCGCACGAGAGCTAGGTGCTGTAGTGGTTCCTGGAGGAGGAGAGGGTCTGGGGGTCGCGATGTATCGAGGCCTGAAGGCGGCGGCTCGGCTCGCTCCGGATGTGATCGTTGCTGTGGATGGTGACGGACAAGCCGATGCCGTTGCAGAAATCAAGCGCTTCCTCGCGCCGATCGAACGTGACGAGGCGGACCTTGTCCTTGGGTCACGCTTTCTCGATCGGGGTCTCGTCAAGTATCCGTACCGTTGGATCAACCGCTTTGGCACCCGCGTTTTGTCGGCTTTTCTCAGAGCGCAGACGGGTCTGCCGTTAACTGACAGTCACGGCGGTATCAGAGCGATGCGGCCGGAAGTCGCCGCCGATCTCGATCTTCTAGGCACGCAGACCTATGTGCAGGAATCGATTCTGGACGCAGTCGAAAAGGGCTATCGGGTGACCGAGATCGCGAGTGTCTGGCGCAAGCGAGAACATGGGTCTTCAAGAGTGGTCGGCTCGATCCCAAAATACATTCTGTACACGCTGCCGATACTGATTCTGCGGTCAGGGCAGCATTTGCGACTTCTATATTCCGCCGGCTTACTTTCGATGGTCGGAGGCGTTTTGTACTTCGCAATCATATTGGCTCAGGTAGGCCTACTTAATATCGGTAGCCGCGTACCGGGCCTGCTATTGGTTGCGCTACTCGTTATGAGCGGATTGCAGCTTTTCTTTTTCGGTTTCGTGCTTCAATTACTGAAACAAATCAAACGCAATGTCGACCGCAACGAGTCGTTGACTCGTCGCATGATTCCTCTGGTTCAACCCGCGGAAGAGACCGTGCTGCTCGAAGAGATTGCAGAGTAGCCGCATGTCCGCTGTTGAGCCGTTGCGTATTGCTGTTATCGGCTTCGGCAAGCTTGGTCTGTTGCATGCCGCGCTCGCCAACGCTGTGCCTGGCGCTCGGCTCACCGCCGTAGTCGACAGTACTCCGATGATGCTTGATGCACTGAAGGCTTACATGCCCGACGTGCGTACATACAACGATTATCGAGTTCTGTTGAGGGACGGCGGGATAGATGCCGCACTCATCGCAACGCCTACTCAGCTGCACGTTCCGATCGCTGTCGATTGCGTAGCGGCAGGTGTGCCAATCTTTATCGAGAAGCCGCTGTCTGTAAGCGGCGCGCAAGCGCGCCCCTTGATCGAGGCGCTGCGCGCGCGCCCCGTTGTCAATATGGTTGGCTACATGGGTCGCTATATCGACACCTTCGCCAAAGCAAAAGAAATCGTTGCCAGCGGCGCTCTGGGAAAGTTGCAGATGCTTCGGTCGAGTATGTACATCGGTCAGCTGTTCAAGCCTGGCAAAGGATGGCGCTACGACAAGAATGTATCGGGTGGCGGTGTATTGATCACTCAAAACACACACGTCATCGACAAGCTGTTGTGGATGTTCGGCGAAGTTGAGGACGTCAATGGGAGAACCGGTGCGCTTTACTCGACAGGAGTCGAAGACTATTGCCATGCGGTCTTGCGTTTTCGCAGTGGGTTGCTCGGCTATCTCGATGCTTCATGGTCCGCACGCCACTACCGAACTCCGACGATCTCGATCCATGTGCAAGGGGTCAACGGCACGCTGGACGTGGATGACGATCACGTAAGACTCTTTCTCGACAAGCCATTTGCGTCGTTTGCCGAGGGATGGTCAAGCTGGCGCAAGCCGGATCTCTACCGGGGTGTTTCGGTCGATATCGGCGGCCCGCAGTACACAATTCAGATGGAAAAGTTTGTTGCCGCAATCAGATCGGGGCCGAGGATTGAGTGCGATGTGGCTTCGGCTCAGGCGGTGCAGTTGGTGGTCGATGCCATTTACCGCTCTGCCGACGCAAACGGCATTACCGTTAAACCGGTGGCGATGCAAACATGACGCGCCTCGTTCCAATCGTTCTCGGTCACAACGCATTCTTCGGCGTCGACCACCTTTCCGCAGCGCGCGGCGCGGAACGCGCGGCCTTCTTTGCGGAGCCCAGCAGAATTCTCGACGTGGTTTCAGCGTCGGTAGAGATGGGCGCAGGCGGCATGATGATGTCGACCCACGATCGCGCAGAGGGCGTTTGCGACTTACTGCGAGCGGAAGCCAGGCTTGCGCAGCGGCTAACTCTCTACCCGTTACTGCCGTATGCGCAGAAGTACATCACTCGGGCAAACGAAGTAGGGCTCGTCAACGTGGCGTTCGAAGCTCTGTCGCAAACAACGTTACGAGAAAAATTCTCGATGGGTTGGCAGGTTGCAAAGGGTGTTGTCACCAAGGACCTGCTGGCAATGATCAGTGCATTGGTTCGACTCGAGCTCAAGATGTTTCGGGGTCTCGACGTGGGGGCGGTTTTTCTTCACGATGTTTTGACCGATCTTTTGCTTGCGCTACGTTTGCGTGAGGTATTTGCGTTCTACATTGAAGAGATCAAAGCAGCTCACGGAGCTGACGGTGCTTTCGCGACGAAGAACTTGCCGTTGCTGTGTAGCTCGTTTAGAGAGTGGCAACTGCCGCCGCCGGTCGTGATGACGCATTTCAACAAGACCGGGTTTCACATGAATCCTTCGCGCGAGGCGTGTGAACAAGCGATGCAGGTGCATAGCCCCGAGGTAATGGCAATGGGCACCCTTGCGTCCGGATTCCTGAAGCCCGATGAGGCTTACGCCTATCTCGCGACGGTCCCGAACATCCGTTCAGTTGTGGTCGGTGTTTCGTCGCCAAGCCATGCCGGCGAGACGTTCGAGGCAATTCGTAGGTATGGGATCGGAAGCTAGAGAGGCTTCAACCGATTTCTCGGCGAACTCGTAGCGGCCCTAACTGATGCGATGCGAACGCCAGCGCCATCGCCCCACTCGCACAGTAGCCGATGAAAAATATGCCGTGAATCGCCACCGCCAATACCAGGCCTTCCGATGCTGGTTTCCCAAGTAATACAAACGCGGAAACTACGGCGGCGTGAAAGGTCCCGATTCCCGAGGGGGCGGCGGGGATTGCCAGCCCTAGCGCTGCTGCGAATAGCAGGACCATGACCTCGGCAATGCTTAGGCTGATACCGACCAACTGTGCGATGGCCAGATAAGCAATGACATAGAGCACCAGCCAGATGACGGCGGTTTCGATCAGCAGAATGACGACTCGGCCCGGACTGGCGGTCTCGCGCAGGTAGTGCAACGGGCGCAGTAAGTGCCGGTAAAGCCGGGAAGATAGTCCGACCGTGCGTGCAAACGTGCGAAATGCTCGGATCATCAAGCCGGAACGTGCAGTCAACAGGGCACCCGTTGCGACCACAAGGATCGAGACCGCGATACCTACTACGTTGATTTGACCCTTATCGGCCGTCGGCGCAACGAGCGCCGCAGTTGACGCGAGCCCGAACGCCGCAACCGCAATCAGATCGAACACCTTTTCCAGCGCCAGCGCTGATACGCCGGCATGAATCGACGGCGCCTTTGGACCGCGCGCAGAGAGCAGCACGCGGAGCGCGTCACCACCACGTAACGGAAGAATATGGTTACCACCGAGCCCTAACGCGGCGATAATCACTGCGCGCTGCATCGACAGCGCCTCGAGCATCAGCGTGCGCCAGCGCCATCCAAAGGCAATGACAGTGCCGAGCACAGCGAGCGTAATCAACGGCAGCCGATCCCATTGCATACGCGAAGCGAGACCACGAAATGCTCGCAGGTCTGCCAACGAAAACACGGCAACAAGCGCCAGTACGCTAATCGCCAAGGGCATCCATTTGCGCAGGAAGACCTTCGAACCGTTGGAAAACACTGCCGGTTGCTGAATCGCTATAAGACATCGGCGAAGCCGCGCCGAGTTTTCTGGAACCAAGCAAATCCCAGCCACATGATTATTGCGGCGATCGCCGTGTAGATGGCGAGTGACCGCCAGTCAGGCAAGGTGCCGAATATCAGAACAGCGCGTGTCTGCTCGATCGAAAACGCGATGGGATTGACTGCTGACAGCCAGCGGACATCCGCCGGCAGCGCGGACGTTGGATAGAAAATTGGAGACAGAAACATCAGCGCCGTTACCATGACGCCCAGCATCTGATTGATGTCACGGACGTACACGCCGAGCGCGGAGAAAAACCACGTTAGTCCCAACGTCAGACACAGCAACGGCAGCAGAACAATTGGCAACAGGACGGCTGTCCAGGGTAGCCCGCCTTGCACAACGATGATCAGCAGTGTCAACACGCCCTAGGCTGATTGCGGCATGAAAAAGTGCCGCTCCCAATGTGGTCCACGCCATGATTTCGAGCGGGAACACCACCTTCTTGACGAAGTTCGGTTGACTCACGATGAGTCCGGACGCGCGTTGAATGCACTCGGAAAAAATTCCGAACACGATCATCCCTGCGAAAAGAACGATCGCAAAACCAAGTCTGCTGTCGGTTGCGCTTCCCGGCCATCGTGCTGTGAAGACGACCGAAAAAACGAAGGTATAGACGATCAGCATCAATATCGGATGGGCTAGCGACCAAAAGACACCGAGCGCCGACCCGCGATATCGACCCAACACATCGCGCTTTGTCATTTGATACAACAGCTCACGCTGCTTCCACCCGCTGGACGCGAGTGCCTTCAATGAGATCGACGATGTATTCACGTAATTTCGCGTCAGTCGTTTATTTGAATAGCTCAGCTTTATCCAGCGTCGGCGCGTTCGCATCCCTGATGGAAAGAACGGGAGCTCCCGTTAGCGGCCAGTCGATTGCAAGATGCTGGTCACTCCAGAGCACGACACGGTCTGATTTCGCGTCGTACAGCTCGGTTGCTTTGTAATGCACATCAGCTTCGTCATTCAGGACGAAGAACCCGTGCCCAAAGCCAGGCGGGATCCACAGCATCTGGTGATTGAATTCGGAAAGCTCGACTCCGGTCCAGCGCCCAAACGTCGACGCACTACGCCGCAAATCGACTGCAACGTCAAATATCGCACCGCGCGAACACCGAATCAATTTCCCCTGCGGCCGTTCGAGCTGATAGTGCATGCCGCGCAAGACATTGCGCACGGACCGCGAGTGATTGTCCTGACGAAAGTGGACATTAAGGCCCGCGCGTTCGAACGCACTTTCGTTCCATGACTCCAGGAAGAACCCACGAGCATCGCTCCACACGATTGGTTTGATCAACAGTACATCAGGCAACGCCGTCGGTACGATCTGCATTCTTGCTAGTCATTTTCAAAGCTATCGAACTCGCATGAGAGAATACCGGAGGCGACTCTCCTTTCACGGCGCGGCTTAGGTAGATCACTGATGACCAAGCGCTTTCGTGTTTTCTGGCGGCCTAGCGCGCTTGAATATCGCAGGCAAACGATTCGAGGACGGTACTTGCTTTCAATCTTGCCGCAAGCCAGTTGCGCGGTATCGCGTAAGTAGATTCGCATGACGAGAAAAGGCATCGTTCTGGCGGGCGGATCGGGCACGCGCCTCTATCCGGTGACGCATGTCCTGTCTAAGCAATTGCTGCCGGTGTACGACAAGCCGATGATTTACTACCCGCTGTGCACGCTGATGCTCGCGGGCATTCGCGACATTTTGATTATCTCGACACCGGCAGACACGCCGCGTTTTCGCGAGTTGCTCGGTGACGGGTCGCGCTGGGGTTTGAGTCTCACCTATGCAAGCCAACCCTCACCTGACGGTCTGGCGCAGGCGTTTGTTATCGGCAAGCAATTTATCGGAGGCAGTGCAAGTGCACTCGTGCTGGGCGATAACATTTTTTACGGCCATGATTTACCGATTGCTTTGCAAAAGGCAAACGCGCAAACGGCGGGCGCGACGGTATTTGCATATCACGTCAATGACCCCGGACGCTATGGAGTGATCGAGTTCGACGACTGCGGGCCGAGCCAAGACGCTGGAGGAAAAGCCGAAACAAGCGCGTTCCAGCTATGCAGTAACGGGACTTTACTTTTACGATCGACGAGCACCGTCGATTGCTGCAGAACTAAAGCCGTCTGCACGTGGTGAACTCGAAATCACCGACCTTAATCGCCAATATCTGGAATGGGGCGAGCTGACAGCCGAGGTGATGGGCCGCGGTATCGCCTGGCTTGATACCGGCACCCACGACTCGTTGCTTGAAGCATCGACGTTCATTGCAACGATCGAGAAGCGTCAAGGACTCAAGGTGTCGTGCCCTGAAGAGATTGCTTGGCGCATGGGCTATATCGATCGCGATGCCATGCTCGCACTTGCGCATGCGATGGGCCAGAGCGAATATGGGCGCTATCTGCTGCGCATTGCCGACGAACGCATCTTGGATGCTGGAACCAGCGCGCGGGTCTGACACGCTCAAGCCGCAATGCGAATATTGTTGACCGGGAGCGACGGTCAGGTCGGCCGGTGCTTGACGACTGCGTTGGCGCCCCTCGGCAACGTGATTGCTACCGATCGATCGACATTGGATCTGTCGCAGCCGCAGCACATCCGAGCGCGAGTAATGGCGCTCGCGCCGGACGTGATCGTGAACGCGGCAGCCTATACCGATGTTGAGCGTGCCGAGTTGGAGGAACAGTCCGCACTGACCATCAACGGCGTCAGCGTCGGCGAGCTTGCCGACGCAGCACGCGAGCGGCAAGTTCCTTTAATTCACTACTCGACCGACTACGTGTTCGACGGCACCAAAGCGCTGCCTTATGTCGAGGAGGATCTGCGTGCGCCGTTGTCCGCGTATGGACGTTCGAAGTTGGACGGCGAGCATGCGAATCCGCAACTCAGGCTGCGCGCATCTGATCTTGCGTACGAGCTGGGTCTACGCTGCAGCCGGGCGCAACTTTCTGACCACGATGCTGCGACTGGCGACCGAACGCGAGGAGCTGCGCGTAGTTGATGACCAGTTTGGTGCGCCGACCTTTGCCGGCTTTATTGCAACGGCTACTGCGCAGATGCTTCGAGCAGATCTCGTCGAGCGATGCGGCGCGAGAACGGGTAGACAGACGGCGATACGGTGCATGTGGTCAACGGTGGCGTGACGAGCTGGTTCGGCTTTGCCTCCGCGATCTTCGCGAGCCGATTTGATTCAGCAACGCGTGCGGACGCCCAGGCTTGTCCCGATCAAGACCAGCGAGTTTCCGACACGCGCCCGTCGGCCGGCGAACTCGCGCCTCAGTACGGAAAAGGCGCGCACTGTGTGGAACTTGCACGTGCCGGATTGGCAGGAGTCGCTTGCTGAGTGCTTACGTCAGCTGCCATAACGCAAGCCAGATCGCTGTCAGGCGCGTCCGAAATCGTCCGAAAAGCGAACGATGTCGTCTTCGCCCAGATAGTCCCCGCACTGCAACTTCGACCATCGTCAGCGGCTGATCCGTCGCGTTCTCGATCCGGTGTTTGATCTTGCATCGGAACGTAAATCGATTCGTTTGGGCCCAGATCGGCTGACCGCTCGTCCGACCGTGACGCGCGCACTGCCTCTGCACGACGACCCAGTGTTCCGAGCGCTTGTGATGCATTTGCAGGGACAGCTTCTTCCCCGGATTGACTTCGATTCGCTTGACCTTGAACTGCGGCGCCTCGTGCAACACGGTGTACTTGCCCCACGGCCGATGCACGGTCAGATGCTCCTTGGTCGGTGATGTGACCGTCCCGTTTTAACTTGGCGACGATGTCCTTCACTTGCTGACTCGAGTCCTTATGCGCTACGAGTACCGCATCGGGCGTATCGATGACCACGAGGTCGTCGACGCCCACTGCCGCCACCAGCCGATCTTCCGATCGCAGATACGTGCGACGTGAGTTGACGAGGATCGTGTCGCCTTCGGTGCTGTTGCCGGCTTCGTCGGTCTCGCGCGTCTCGGCGACCGCCTTCCAACTGCCAATATCGCTCCAGCCGAAAGCGCATGGAATCACGGCGACATTTGCGGCTTTTTCCATCACTGCGTAATCGATCGAGATGTCAGGCAAGTCGGCAAACGAGGCTGCATCAAACAGTACTTGGCCACTCGCACTCATCGCGCTGCACTGCGCGACGCGCTGCGCCGCTCTGCAGCACCTGCGGCGCGTGTTTTTCGAGTGCGGCCAGAATTGCGGCGGCGGTAAAGCAGAACATGCCGCTGTTCCACACGAAGTTGCCGGCTCGAAGGTACTCGCCCGCCTTATCGATTGACGGCTTTTCGACAAAGCGCACGACCTCGTGTGCATGCGAATTGCGCAACTTGTGTCCCGCACTCGATGTAGCCGTAGCCGGTCTCCGGCCCCGACGGTTCGATGCCGAAAAGAACCAGCCGACCTTCGCGCTGAGCCAGCGCAGCGGCATCGACCACGGCATCGTTGAAACCCGATTGGCGGTCGATCAAGTGATCGGCGGCGAGCACGACCAGCACCACATCCGATCCGAACTTCGCCTGCGCCCATAGCGCCGCAAGCGCGACTGCGGGTGCCGTGTTGCGGCCGACCGGCTCAAGTAGCAGCGAGATCTGCTTCGCGCCGGACTCGTCCATCAGCTCTTCGGCGGTCTTGTATGAATACGCCATATTGGTGACCACCGCGGCGTGGGAAACACCGGGCAGCGCGCACGCGCGCTCCCAAGTCATCTGCAGCAGGCTCTTGCCTCCGGCAATTTTCATGAAAGGCTTTGGCATCGCCTCGCGCGACACCGGCCAAAGCCGTGTGCCGGAACCGCCGGAAAGAATGATCGGAAGTAGTTGCATTGAATTCCGTGCTGCTCTAAGTCCCTTGTGTGTGACAGGCACTAGTGCATGCCCGCTATTCGCGCAAGCTTATCAGTGCGTCGGCCGCTAGAATCGTCGTTGAAAATGCAAGCTATCGAGTTGCCGCTCCCGGATCCTTCGATCTTCAAAGCGTACGACGTGCGCGGCATCGTCGATCGCACGCTGACCTACGCTTCAGTGCGTGCTATCGGTGCCGCACTTGGTTCGCTCGCGTTGGACAGTGCGGTGACCTCTATGGTGGTCGGTCGCGACGGGCGGCTTTCCGGACCGGCTTTGCGCGATGCATTGATCGATGGCATTACAAGCACCGGCATCGACGTCATCGACATCGGCATGGTGCCCACCCCAGTGCTGTATTTCGCAACTCATCATCTGAACACCGGATCCGGTGTCTCAATCACCGGCAGCCACAACCCGCCCGAGTACAACGGGCTGAAGATGATGATGGCCGGTGCGACGTTGCACGGCGACGGCATTCAGGCGCTGCGGCAGCGGCTGGAGCAGGGGCGCATCGTGACTGCGACTCGGCGCGGAAGAAGCAGCAGCGTCGACGTGATACCGGCGTATCTCGATGCGATCACTGCTGACGTCAAGCTGGCACGGCCGATGAAAATCGCGATTGATTGCGGCAACGGCGTTGCCGGCGCGGTGGCCCCGGAGCTTTATCGTCGCCTAGGTTGCGAAGTCATCGAGCTGTTTTGCGATGTCGACGGCACGTTTCCGAATCATCATCCCGATCCCGCGCATCCGGAGAATTTGCAGGATCTGATTCGCTGCCTGCGCGAGACCGATGCCGAAATCGGCCTCGCGTTCGATGGCGATGGCGACCGCCTGGGTGTGGTGACCAAGGATGGCCAGATCATTTATCCCGATCGGCAGATCATGTTGTTCGCGCAGGATGTACTGGCGCACCATCCCGGCGGCGAGATCATCTTCGACGTCAAATGCACGCGCCTGCTCGCACCGTGGATTCGCCAGCACGGTGGACGTCCGACGATGTGGCGCACTGGGCACTCGTTGATCAAGGCCAAGCTGAAGGAAACGAACGCGCCTTTCGCTGGCGAGATGAGTGGCCATCTGTTTTTCAATGACCGTTGGCCCGGCTTTGACGACGGCTTGTACGCGGGTGCGCGTCTGCTGGAGATAGTCGGTCGGCACGCCGATCCTTCGGCCGTGTTGAATGCCCTGCCGGCAGCGATCAACACGCCCGAGCTGCAATTGAAGACCGCAGACGGCGAGAATTTTTCGCTGGTCGAGCGCTTGCGAACAGAGGGCGAATTCGCGGGCGCGAAGGAGATCATCACGATCGACGGCGTGCGCGTTGAGTACGCAGACGGTTTCGGACTGGCTCGGCCGTCGAACACGACGCCGGTCGTCGTGATGCGCTTCGAAGGCGACGACATCGCCGCGCTCGAGCGCATCCAGCGCGATTTTGGGGCGCAGATACTGAAGATAAAACCGGACGCGCGCTTGCCGTTTCGCATGACGTCTTGAAGACCGTGCTGGTTACCGGAGGTGCGGGTTACATCGGCACGCATACGATGGTCGAGCTGCTTGCCAGCGGGTATGACGTCGTGTGTCTGGATAATTTCAGCAACAGCGCGCCGGAAGCAATCAAGCGCGTCGAGAAAATTGCCGGCAAGCGCGTGACGACCGTCACCGGCGATGTGCGCGATCGCGAAGTGATGTCGCGTGTGTTCAAGCGGCCGGTCGATGGCGTCATTCACTTTGCCGCGCTAAAAGCGGTCGGAGAATCGGTTTCGCAGCCGGTCGACTACTACGGCAACAACGTGGGCGGCACACTGGCACTGCTCGACGCGATGCACGAGCGAAAGGTGCAGCGCCTTGTGTTCAGTTCGTCGGCGACCGTCTACGGCGTGCCCGACAAGCTGCCGATAGCCGAAGACGCTGCTGTACGGCCGATCAACCCGTATGGGCACACCAAGGCGATGGTCGAACAGATCCTGCGCGACTGGTGTGCCGCCGGTGCGGAACATGCGGCGATCTCGCTGCGCTATTTCAATCCGATCGGCTCGCACGAAAGCGGCCTGATCGGCGAAGACCCGCACGACGTGCCGAATAATCTATTTCCGTTCATCACGCAGGTGGCAATCGGCAAGCGCGACAAGCTGACGATCTGGGGTAACGACTGGCCGACGCCCGACGGCACCGGGGTGCGCGACTATCTGCACGTGATGGATCTGGCGCGCGGTCACGTCGCCGCGCTCGAGTACGCATTCGCAAGCGGCGGGTATTCGACGATCAATCTTGGAGCAGGCCGTGGCGTCAGCGTCCTGCAGATGATCGCGGCGTTCGAAAGTGCGACCACATGCAAGATTCCGTACGAGTTTGGACCGCGTCGCGCCGGTGATATCGCTGCGTGCTGGGCCGATGCCTCGCTAGCGCAGCGCCTGCTTGGATGGCAGGTCAAGCGAAGCATTGAGCAGGCGTGCGCCGATGGCTGGCGGTGGCAGCAGCAGAACCCAAACGGATATCGCAACTGAAGACGCTCAGGCTGCACAATTGGCTCTGTGCAAATCCTGATCGTCAAGACGTCCTCGATGGGCGACGTGGTCCATGCGTTGCCATTGGCAGTGGATATCGCGGACGCGCTGCCGGACGCGCAGATCGACTGGTTGTGCGAAGAAGCATTTGCTGCGATTCCGGCGATGAGCCGTTATGTCAGCGTTGTGCATCGAGTCGCGTTACGTCGCTGGCGCAAGCGCCCGTTCGATCCGGCCGTGTGGCGCGAAGTACGGATCGCGAAAAGCGCATTGCGTGATACCCACTATGACCTCGTGCTCGACGTGCAGGGGCTGGCGAAGAGTGCATGGTTGGCGCGCTGGACCGGCGCGCCGGTCACCGGCTTTGATTCATCTACGGCGCGCGAGGGTATCGCGGCGCAGTTTTATCAACATCAGTTTGAAGTGCCGCGCAGTTTGCACGCTATCGAGCGCTGCCGGCGTCTCGGCGCTGCAGCGCTCGGATATGCAGTCACCAGTGCGCCACGTTTCGGCATCGCGTCAGGCGTTGAATCGCGAAAATCAGCGCCAATCCGCTGCCGGCGGTGTTGCTGGTCAACGCCAGCCGCGCAACCAAGCTGTGGCACGACCGAGCACTGGCTTGCAGTCGAGCGGTGGCTGTCAGACCAAGGCATCACCAGTGTTCTGTTTTGCGGGTCGGCGAGCGGAGCGCATACGAACCGAGTCGCTTGCTGCTCGCATGCAGCGCGCCGAAGTTCGTCCCCCGTCGGCCCTCGATGCGATTGCGTCTACGCTTGCAACGGCGTCGATCGTGATCGGCCTTGATACCGGTTTGACTCATCTGGCGGCGGCGCTCGGACGGCCGACGGTCGGCATCTTTTGCGATTACGACCCAGCACTCGTGGGGCTGACCGGCGATGCCGATGCTGGCAACTCCGTTATCAGCGTCGGGAATGCAATGGCGGCCCCATCTGCAAGTGAGGTGATCGACGCAGCGGCGCGCGTGATGAATCGGCCTCTATGACACTCGCGCGCGGGGCCTACACCGCCGTTGCTTTTTTCGCCATGCCGTTCGCGGCGCTCTATCTGCTCTGGCGTTCCCGCCGGCAACCCGAATATCGACTGCATTGGGCTGAGCGCTTCGGCTTCGCGCGCTACATTGCACAAGGGCGATCTGCCCTTAATTTGGATTCACGCCGTCTCACTCGGCGAAACGCGCGCGGCCGAACCGCTTGATCGATGCGCTTGCCGCGCAGTATCCGCGCCACCGGTTCTTATTGACTCACATGACGCCAACGGGTCGCGCGGCCGGCGCAGATGTCGCTGCCCGATTACCCGGACGCATGCTGCAAACCTATCTTCCGTACGACCTGCCGTACGCGGTGCGGCGTTTTCTGCGCGCGTTTCGGCCGGTGCTGGGCATCTGCGTCGAGACGGAGGCATGGCCAAATCTTGTCGCACTCGCGAGTGAACACCGCATACCGATGGCACTCGTAAATGGGCGGCTGTCGGAGCGCTCCTATCGATTGTCGCGCCGCTATGCGGCGTTGATGCGGGAGACCGCAGCGCGATTCTCGTTGGCGCTGGCACAAACCCGCGCCGACGCAGACCGAATTCGGCAGGTTGGAGCGAAGGAAGTCGAAGTGGTCGGCAACCTGAAATTCGACTTTACGCCCGACCAGATTCAGGTTGCTCGTGGCAAAACGTGGCGGGGTGTGCTTGGCGATCGGCCGGTCTGGCTCTTTGCCAGCACGCGCGATGGCGAGGAAGCAATGATCCTGGACGCATTGGGCAAACGTGTCGATGCAACGATTGTGATCGTTCCGCGCCACCCGCAGCGTTTCGACGAGGTGGCGCAGATGATCGAAGCGCGCGGGCTGCCTCTCTCGCGTCGCTCCAGATCCAATTTCGAAGCAGATCACCAGTGGAAGATCACTCTTGGCGATTCGATAGGAGAGATGCCCCTCTACTACGCAGCCGCGGACGTCGCGTTCATCGGCGGCAGTTTGCTCAATCTGGGCGGGCAGAATCTGATTGAGGCGTGCGCAGTCGGTACTCCAGTAGTCGTCGGACCGCATACGTTTAACTTCGAGCAGGCGACTCACGACGCGATTGAGGCGGGAGCTGCGATACGTGTAGTGAACGCAGCAGGGGCTGTTGCGACGATGACGTCGATTGCGAACAACCGCCTACAGCGCCAGCAAATGAGCGAAGCCGCGCTGAAATTTACCGGCGCACACCGCGGTGCGACAGCACGCACGCTGGCGCGGCTGGCGCCCCTTATCGAGGTGGCGTCGGCGGTGGAGTCGGTCCGCCAACCGGTGGCAACGGCGGTGCCGGATCGCTAACGCGCGGTGTCGAAGTGGTTCCACGAGGGCGCGTTGTCGGCGTAGGCGGTGACGTCGTAGCAGGGGGCGTTAGCGTCGGAGGATTCGAGCGCTGCGGCGACCGCACGTTAACCGCGGGAACATCCGGCATAGTGATCGGCTCGGCCGGGTCAAGCAGCGCGTTGACCGCCGCCATGTCTTCATCACCCAGCGTGCCCGCCGCGGACTTCAATCGCAAGCCTGCCAGCAAAACATCGTAACGAGCGCGCTTCAAATCGCGCTGTGTTTGCACCAGTTGGGTCGTCGCGTTCAGCACGTCAAGCTGAATGCGCACACCGACTTCGTAGCCCAGCTGCGTCGATTCCAGTTGTGTACGCGCGGATATTTCAGCCGATTCGAGCGCGCTGACCTGCGCCAGTCCAAAGTTGACGCCGGTGTAGGCGTCACGCGCGGCGTTGGCCGCGGTGCGGCGTGCCGACTCGAGATCGAAGTTCGAGCGCTCCTGCAGCGCGAGCGCTTCGCGCACGCGGCTTTGAATCAGCCCGCCGGTGTAGATCGGCACGTTCAACAACACACCGACCGAGCCGCTGTTGATGCGCGGATTCAGGTCGCTGCTTTGCGTGCCGTTAAATTTATTGATGTTGTAGCCGCTGACCAGATCGACAGTCGGCTTATAGGCGTCTCGCTGCCGCTGGATCTCGCGTGTTGCGATTTCGTAGCCGCTCCGAGCGATTTGCACCGAGTAGCTCCCGGTTTCAGCGGCGCGCACCCAGGCGTTGATGTCCTGCGGCAGCGGAGGATTCAGGTTCGGCCGCTCGCGTAGCGGTGCCAGCGTATCGGGCTCGCGCGCGATGATCACCTGCAGCTCGCTGCGGCGAACCAGCAAAGCGCCCAGCGCGACCTGCTCCTGCGCTGTGATCTGGTCGAACCGCGCCTGTGCCTCGTTGGTATCGATAATTGTCTTGGTGCCGACCTCGAATTCACGCCGAGCCTGTTGCAGTTGCTCGCCAGTGGCCTGCTTTGCAGCCACGAGTGCAATCAACTGATCCCGCGCGCCGAGTACGTTGAAATATGCGATGGCCACTCGCAGCGCGAGATCCTGTTGTGATTGCGCGAGCTGCGCCTCGCTTTGCACGACCGTCAGCTTGGCCTGATCGAGCGCGGTCCAGTTTTGCGGTCGATACAGCGGCACGGTCAGGTCCAATCCGCCGCCGTAAACACCGTAATTGCTGCTGCCACTCACGCCGAGTTCCGTACTGGTCGACCGATAGAGGTTGTAGTCGGCGCGCGCGTTGGCGCTCAGGTTGGGCAGCAATGCTGCGCGCGCCTGCGGCACCTGCTCCTGGGTCGCTAATTGCAGCGCCCGCGCCGACGCCAGTACGCTGTCGTTGGCCAGCGCTTCGCGATAGAGCGTCAGCAGATCGTTGCGCACGCCTGCGTTGCCAATCTCGGCTGCCGTGCGTGAATCGGTGGGTTGCTGTCTCTGTTGTGCCCAACCACTACTGAGCGGCGCAAACTGCAGAGAGACGATGGTCAGTGTCACGACAATCTGTCGCAGCACCTGGGTTGCTCCTGCGCTTGTTCTTTTTCTCATCCACGATTCCATTAGTAGGTCGGCATGGCTGGGTCAACCTGTCGCGCCCATGCATCGACGCCACCGGTCAGATTGAAAACGTTCGTAAATCCGTGCCGCTCCAGAAACATTGCAACGTGCATGCTGCGACCCCCATGGTGACAGATGCATACGGTGTCGCGCGCGCTTTCCCATTCGCTCAGTAGCTGCGGAATCGTTTGCATCGGAGCGAATAGCGAGCCCTCTATTCGGCATACGTTGTTTTCCCAAGGTTCGCGCACATCGAGCAATAGGGGCTTTGAACGGTCGGCATCCGCCAGCCACGCCGCCAACTCCGGCGCCGACAGCGGCTTCATCAAAACTTGAAGCCTGACGGACGGGGCGCATTGCGCAGCGGCTTTACATGGGTCTCGAACAGATTCGACACGTCATACCCGTCTTCGGTAGCGCGCGTGATGATTCGCGCGACCATCGCCGGTTCTTCGCCAACGACGGCGGCTAATCGCCCTCCCACTCTCAACTGATTGGACAGCGCTGGCGTAATGATCGGCAATGAACCGGTGACGACGATTACGTCATAGGATGCATCGTCCAGCGGCTCGCGACTTCCATCGGCCAGCAGGACGTGCACGTTGTGCACGCCGGCACGACGCAGATTGGATTCCCCAAAAGCCTTTAGACGCGGCTCGATCTCGACCGACACGACATCGTCCGCCTTATGCGCAAGCAGAGCCGCCATATGGCCCGAACCGGTCCCGATCTCGAGCACGCGCTCGTGCGACTTGATCGCGAGCTCCTGCAGAATGCGTGCTTCCATTTTGGGCGCCCACATGAATTCGCCGCTATCCCACTGATCGATGCGCAGTGGGACCTCCATATCGGCGAACGCGAGCGAACGGTAGGCGGGCGGCACAAAATCTTCGCGCTTGACGATGAACAACAGATCGAGCACCGATTGGTCGAGAACGTCCCAGGTTCGCACCTGCTGCTCGACCATGTTGTAGCGCGCTCTTTCGATATCTAACCCGGGATGCATGGTGGCTTGTCTGGTGTCTTGGTGAAAGCGCCGCGCGAAAGTTTATCAGCGGCTCACCGCTGTGCCATGCAGTTCACGCTGCAGTATCTGCGGTCCATCGCATCAAAGGGGTGGTGTGGCAAGCTACGATCAATAAGTCAGCGATGAAATCGGCCATTCCGAACGTGTTAACGATCGCCGGCGTCGATCCGTCCGGGGGGGCGGGCATCGTCGCCGACGTTAAGGCGATCAGCGCGCAGCGGGCCTATGCGTGTGCGGTCGTGGCGGCGCTGACTGCACAAAACACGCGCGCAGTGACGGGCGTGTTGTCGATCGATCCAGCATTCGTCCGCCAGCAGCTAGACACTTTGTACGCCGATGTCCGGATCGATGCGCTGAAGATTGGAATGATCGGCCAGCGCGCGGTGATCGAGGCGGTCGCCGATCGGATCGCCCCGCAGCAGACACCACATCGAGTGCTTGACCCCGTCATGGTTGCCAAAAGTGGCGATACGCTGCTCGAGAAAGCCGCTATTGGCGCGTTACGCGAAACTCTGCTGCCGCTAGCAACCATCATCACGCCGAACCTGCCCGAAGCCGGCGTCCTGCTTGAAGCTCGTCCGGTCGAGACGATCAAGGAAATGTATCGCGTCGCCGAGCGGTTGCGTGAGCTGATGCCTCACAGCGGCGCACGATGGGTGTACCTGAAGGGGGGACACCTCCCTGGCGACGATGCGTTCGACTTGCTAACTGACGGTGACCGCATGATTGAACTGAACGAACCACGGGTCGCAACGAAAAACACGCACGGCACCGGCTGCACTCTGTCGGCTGCGCTTGCGGCGTTGCTGCCGCAAACCGGCGATGTGCCGGAAGCGGCGCGCCGGGCGAAGGCGTATCTAACAGCGGCGCTGCGGAGCGCTGACCAGCTTTCGGTCGGCTCGGGCCACGGGCCGGTACATCATTTTCACTCTTTGTGGCCGCCGGCCGCGTGACATAATGCGCGCCCTCGGCGGATTAGCTCAGCCGGTTAGAGCAGCGGAATCATAATCCGTGTGTCCGGGGTTCGAGTCCCTGATCCGCCACCAAGATACTTCTTATGCGCATGTTTGCAAGACTCGCTTTTCTGCTGATCGGCTTTTCGATTCTCGGATGTCAGTCGACCAATCGCCTGCCCGACGGTTCGATGGTCGGCGTGATGACAACGCAGCAAGTGCCCGCCGTGCTTATCGACGGCCAGCCGCAACGGTTGGCTCCGGGCGCGCGCATCGTCGGCGCCAATAATGCGTCGATCACGCCGAATCAGGTACCGGCCAACAGCAAGGTTCGCTATCGCGTCGACGCGTCGGGACAGGTAACACACGTGTGGCTGCTTCCGCCCGATAGGTAACCACATCGCAGTCGCCTCATTGTCGACGCGCATCGTCTCGAACAAACCGTGACCGGAAACAAGAAGCTCTACATCCGCACCTTTGGTTGTCAGATGAACGAGTACGACTCGGGCAAGATGGCCGACGTGCTGCGTGCGTCCGACGGCCTGGTTGCAACGGACGATCCGGAAGCCGCAGACGTCATTCTGTTCAATACCTGCTCGGTGCGTGAAAAGGCGCAGGAGAAGGTGTTCTCCGACCTTGGTCGAGTCAAGCATCTGAAGCAAAGCAATCCGAATCTGCTGATCGGGGTGGGTGGGTGCGTTGCCAGCCAGGAAGGCGCGGCGATCGTTGAGCGCGCTCCGTACGTCGATTTGGTGTTCGGCCCGCAAACGTTGCATCGGCTGCCGGAGCTGATTCGCAAACGCCGCGCAACCGGACGGGCGCAGGTCGATATCTCGTTTCCAGAAATCGAGAAGTTTGATCATCTGCCGCCACCACGGGTCGAGGGTGCGACCGCGTTTGTGTCGATCATGGAAGGTTGCAGCAAGTACTGCAGCTTTTGCGTGGTGCCGTACACGCGCGGCGAGGAATTTTCGCGCCCACTGGACGATGTACTGCTCGAGGTCGCCGATCTGGCCGGGCAGGGCGTCAAGGAAGTGACGCTGCTCGGACAGAACGTCAACGCGTATCGCGTCGGTGAAGTCGATTTCGCAGCGCTTCTTGAATACGTGTGCGAGATCCCCGGGATCGAACGTATCCGCTATACAACCTCGCACCCAAAGGAGTTCACACAGCGGCTGATCGACGTCTACGCGCGTTTGCCTAAATTGGTCAGCCATGTGCACCTGCCGGTGCAATCGGGCAGCGACCGAGTATTAGCCGCGATGAAGCGCGGGTATACGGTGCTCGAGTACAAGTCGACCGTGCGCCGGTTGCGGCAAATCCGACCCGACATTTCGATTTCGTCCGACTTTATCGTCGGATTTCCCGGCGAAAGCGAACAGGATTTCGAGCAGACGATGCGACTGATCGAGCAGGTCGGGTTTGATGCCAGCTTCAGCTTTGTCTACAGCAAGCGGCCGGGAACACCGGCGGCGGATCTGCTGGATGAAACGCCACCGGCAACGAAGCTGGCGCGGCTGGCTCGGTTACAGGCGACGGTCAACGAGCATGCCCAATGGATCAGTGCTGCGATGGTCGGTTCGATCCAGCGCATCCTGGTCGAGGGCCCGTCGAGAAAGGCGTCGCCGGAACACCCAGGCGAACTGATGGGACGCACCGAGAATAATCGCATCGTAAATTTTTCGGCCGGACCCCATGCGCTGCAGCTGATCGGCTCGATGCTAGACGTCCGGATAACCCACGCATTGCCACACTCGTTGCGCGCGGAACTTTGCGCACCCGAGTCGGCTCTGATGACGTGCGACGAACCGGCGTTAGAGGCGACGAAACACCCGCAATGAGGCGGTCTCGCGCGCTAGGATCAGCGCCCTTTAGGTGAGCAATTGCCGGCGATTACAAGCGCACGGCGCTCGGGTCGGGACCGCAAGGAGACACAGATGAGTAACGTTCAACGGGTGCACGGCGCATCGCGCTTCGGCATCGTTTTAGGTGCGTCGCTGCTGGCACGATGCTGTCGGCGTGCGCCATGATGCAGCCTGGGGCAAGCGATGCGCGGAACGCAACGCCTGCCCCAGCGGCGTCTGCAATGCCATCAGCGTCGCCTCCCGCCACACCGGCGGCAACGCCAACGCCACCGGGTGCGCCGAGCACACCGGCTGCGGCCAGCCCTCCTGCTCCTGGCGCGACGCCGCCGGCCGCCGGAGCGCCGCGGCCCTTCGCCGAGGTGATCAAGGACGCGAAGCAAGTTCCCGGTTTTCTACCGATCTGGCAGAAGGACGATCGCATTTGGATCGAAATCGCACCAGAGATGCTCGACAAGCCGTTTTTCTTTTCCATCAACATGACCAGGGGCATCGGTGAACGCGGACTGTTCGCCGGTCTAATGGGCTCGTGGTACGCAACTGGCGGCGAGTACGTCGGGCAGTTTCGCAAGGCGGCCGGCAACGTTCACCTGCTGGCGAAGAACACGACGTTTATCGCGCGCCCAGGTTCGCCGGAAGAGCGTTCGGTCAAGAACAGCTTCTCCGACAGCCTGCTCGCATCAGCGCCGATCGCGAGCGCGCCGCACCCGGAGCGTAAATCGATCCTGATCGATGCCAACGCGTTGCTGATGACCGACATGCCGCGCGCGTCGTATGTGATCGAGCGCGCATATCGCAACTCGTTTTCGTTCGATGCGCGCAATTCATTTGTCCAGTCGGCCAAGGTCAATGCTGAGCGAACGGTGTTTGACGTTACCGCGCACTACGCGCAGCCGCGCATACCCGTTCCCGCGCCTCCGCCGCCAACGCCTGGCGCGACCCCGCCGCCGTTCTATCCGCCGCCGATCGTGCTCGAAGACCCTCGCAGCCTGTTCCTTGGCTTCCTTTATACGTTCACCAAACTGCCGGAAAGTCCGATGCGGCCGCGCTTGGCCGACTCGCGTATCGGGCACTTCGGCACCGCGAAGGTCAACTTCAGCGACGACTCGAAATTCCTGCCGGTGCGCTGGTATGTGCAGCGCTGGCGGATGGAGAAGAAGGATCCGAACGCCGATCTGTCGGAGCCGGTTAAGCCGATCACGTTCTACCTGGGCAACGAGATTCCGGAGAAGTACCGCGAGCCAATCCGCCAGGGCATCCTTGAATGGAACAAAGGCTTCGAGCGCATCGGTTTCAAGAACGCGATTGTCGTCAAGCAGCAGCCGGACGACGCCGACTACGACCTCGGCGAGCCCCAGTACTCGTCCGTACGCTGGATGGCGACCGCGACGCCGTCGTTTGGCGCAATTGGTCCTTCACAGGTCGACCCGCGCACCGGAGAAATTCTGGACGCCGACATTGGCTGGGACGCCAGTCAGGTGCGCAATATTCGCGCGCTGAAAACCGAAGGCGTAGTGACGTACACGCCGATGTATGACGCGGTGTCGGGCGAGCTCAGCCGCGCGAGCGGCGCCGACGGCCACACGCACAGCCGCTTTTGCAACCACATCGAACACGCTTCGCGCGAAATGGGATTCGCGATGTCGCTGCTTGAGGCGCGCGGCGAGCTCGATCCCGACAGCCCGGAAGCCGACAAGCTGGTATTCGACTTCCTGAAAGATGTGACGATGCACGAGGTTGGGCACACGCTTGGGCTGCGCCACAACTTCCGTGCGTCGACCGCTGTGAGCCAGCAGCAGATTGCCGATAAGGCCTATGCCGAGAAAAATGGATTGACCGGCTCGGTGATGGAGTACACACCGGTGAATATCGCGCTGAAGGGTGAAAAGCAGGGCGCGTATTTCACGCCGACTCTTGGTGCCTACGACTATTGGGCGATCGAGTACGCCTACAAGCCGTTTTCCGCCGAGCAGGAGGGTGCGGAGCTTGCAAAAATCGCCGCGCGCGCGAGCGACCCGCAGCTGGCATTTGCGACCGACGAGGATATCGGCGTCGCGATTGACCCGATGGTCAATCAGAGTGATCTCGGTAACGATCCTCTCGCGTTTTTCAAGCGCCGCATGAAGCTGTCGCAGGAACTATGGCAGCGTCTTGAGCAGCGTCAGCTTGCGAGCGGGGAAAGCTATTCGATGCTGCGCCGCCGCTTCCTGACCGGCTTTACGCAGATGGGCTACGCGATGGGAACCGCGGCCAAGTACGTCGGTGGCTCCCAGCTGGTCAACGACTATGCGGGCACTTCACGCTTGCCGGTGACGCCGATCGATGCGGCCAAGCAGCGCGAAGCGATGACGCTGATCACCGATGGTCTGCTTCGCAGCGACAGCTTCAAGGTATCGCCAGAGTTTCTGCGCAAGCTGGTGACCGAACGGCTTGAACGCGATTCTCAATATATCGGCAACTACGTCGCCGCCGGATCGCCCTACGAGCTGAACTTGCCGGAGCGCGTATTAACCGTGCAACGCGATGTGCTTAACCGGCTGATGAGCCCGGTCGTCGCGCGGCGCGTGGTCGAAAACGGCGGACGCAGTCGCCGGCCAGCGCGGCAAGCAAGCGCGAGCCTTTTACGCTTTCGGAGTTGTACGGAACCGTGCAGCGCTCGATTTGGGAGGAAGCGCGCGTTGGCGCTGAAAGTGACGTCATGCGTCGCAATCTGCAGCGCGAGCATCTGCGGCGGCTGACGTCGGGGCTGCTCGGCTCATCGGGCAGCTATCCGGCTGATGCGCGTGCGTTGATGAGGCGTGACGCACGCCAGCTGCGCGACTGGCTCGCGAGTGCATCGAACAAGCCGAGCCTCAGTGCGGAGACGCGGGCGCACTACGCCGAAGCCTCGGAGACATTGACTGAGGCGCTGAAAGCGCCCATGTTACGTACAGGCGTTTAGGCGGAAAAACCCCTTTGGCGAAACAAGCGTCGGCAGCGAAGAAGGTACTGAGGTTTGCGGCCGACGCGAGCAACGCCGAGCTAGCCAACGTCACCGGCGCGCTCGACGCTAACCTGCGTCAGATTGAAACCGAGCTCGACGTTTCGATCGCGCGTCGTGGCCACCAGTTTCGCGTCGAAGGCTCGTCCGAAAATGCGCAGGCGGCAATTGCAGTGCTCGAGTTTTTCGTCGAGCGCGCACGCAAAACGCAACGCGCAATATCGGTCGACGATATTCAGCTCTATTTTGTCGAACTGCGAGGCCGGCGCGACGCTTCGCATGATCCGATTACTGCCGGCGACGACTCAGCTTTGCCGCAGCTGCACACGCGTCGCCCCGATTTGCGCGGACGCACGCCGCGGCAACGCGACTACCTCGAAGCCATCCTGGCGCACGACATCACCATCGGCATCGGGCCGGCCGGCACCGGCAAGACCTACTTGGCAGTCGCCGCTGCCGTTGACGCGCTCGAGCGTGACGTCGTCAAGCGCATCGTGTTGACGCGGCCCGCGGTCGAGGCAGGCGAGCGGCTCGGTTTTTTGCCGGGCGATCTCGCGCAGAAGGTCGACCCGTACCTGCGCCCGCTGTATGACGCGCTGTTCGATTTGCTCGGCTTCGACAAGACGCAGCGGCTGCTCGAGCGGCAGACGATCGAGATTGCGCCGCTTGCCTACATGCGAGGACGTACGCTGAATCAGTCGTTCGTGATCCTGGATGAGGCGCAGAACACCACGCGTGAGCAGATGAAAATGTTTCTGACCCGCATCGGTTTTGGTTCGAAGGCGGTAGTGACCGGTGACGTGACGCAGATGGATTTGCCGCGCGGCACCACCAGCGGCTTGATCGAGGCGCAGCACGTGCTGGCCGAAGTGCGCGGCATCGCATTTACGTACTTCACTGCGGCCGACGTCGTGCGACATCCCCTGGTGGGCCGTATCGTCGAGGCCTATGAAGCCGCCCAGGAACGAGCGCAAGCGGAAGAGGCTGCGCGGCCGGTCGCGGCGCTGGTGGCGGCCGCACGACGCCGCGCGAGTTAGTCGGCTCGCGTAGACCGCTTGCCCGCACTGACACTGTCGATACAAGGGCGAGCTGACTTTGCCGGCTTGCCGGCGCGTTCAACCCTCGTTCGCTGGATCAAGGCCGCGATCGCGCGCGACTCTGAACTCACGTTGCGTTTTGTCGGAGCCGCTGAGGGGCGGCGTCTAAATCGCGATTACCGCGGCAAGGACTACGCAACGGATGTGCTGACGTTCGGCTATTCAATCCGGCCCTCCGTGCGAGCGGACGTCGTCATTTGCGTTCCGGTCCTTAGGCGCGCGGCTGTCACCTTGGGCAAGCCTGTTTACGACCACCTGGCCCATCTGGTCGTGCACGCCACGCTGCATGCACACGGGCATCACCACGACAGCGCCGTCGCCGCGCGAGCGGTCGCGCTGCGGGAGCGCAAAATTCTGAAATCGCTCGGCAAGCGCGCGCCTTACTGATCCGGTTCGGAATGGTTATTGTCAAATCGTGGTCGTGTATTCTGAATTTGTCCCAAACCGCCAGGAGGTCGTCGGCACGCCGATAGCTCTCCTTCCTGCATGTCCGAACCTCCGCCTAGTCGTCTTTTACCGTCTCACAAACACAAGTCCTTGCTCGAGCGCCTGAGCGCCTTCATTTTCCGCGAGCCCGAGAATCGCGAGGACTTGCTGCGGGCCCTGCATGACGCTCATGACCGCGACCTGCTCGACGCCGATGCGCTGTCGATGATCGAAGGCGTGCTGCAGGTTTCCGAGTTACGAGCGCGCGATCTAATGATCCCGCGCTCGCAGATGGACGTCATCGACATCTCAGAACCGCCGCAGGCCTGGATTCCTTTCGTTATCAGCACGGCACATTCGCGCTTTCCGGTTATCGAGGGCAGCCGCGATCAGGTCGTCGGAATCTTGTTGGCCAAGGATCTGCTGCGCTACTACGTCGAAGCCGATTTCGATTTGCGCGCGAGCTTGCGCCCGGCCATTTTTATCCCGGAGAGCAAGCCGCTCAACGTGCTACTTCGTGACTTTCGTGCCCATCGCAACCACATGGCGATCGTCGTAGACGAATACGGCGGCGTCGCAGGGCTGATCACGATCGAAGACGTCCTCGAACAAATCGTGGGCGACATCGAAGACGAACACGACCTGGACGAGAAAGACGGCGCAATCGTTGCAGAAGGCGAAGGGGCGCTTTCGTGTGAACGCGCTGACGGAGATTGGCCAGTTCAACGCCCGGTTCGACACGCAACTGTCGGATTCGGCGTTCGACACGATCGGAGGCGTGCTGACCGAGCGGCTCGGTCGCGTGCCCAAGCGCGGCGACGTCGTCGAGCTCGACGACCTCCGGTTTGAAGTGATGCGCGCCGATGCGCGCCGCCCGCATCTTTTCCTGGTGACCCGGTTGCCGAAAAAAACGGTGGTCGACGAGTTTTCCGCTACCGAAGAACATAAGCATCCGGCGTAATCGCCACCCGCGCGTCATTTCGCGCCGGCGCGGCGCAAGCGGGCACAATGCTGCGCCCTCAGTCGTTCGCGATCCGAAATGAACGCCCTTCGTCGTTTGTCGCCGCTCTTTGCGTTGCTGCTCGGCGCCATTCACGCCTGCTCGTTCGCTCCATGGAATTTGCCGTGGCTGCAGGTTTTGGCGTTAGCCGCGCTGTTCGCACTTGGCGTGCGCGCCACGTCCGCCAGAAACGCGGCGTTCCTGGGCTTTGCCTTCGGGATGGGATGGTTCGGCGTCGGCATCTCGTGGGTGTACGTCAGCATGCACGTCTACGGACTGATGCCCGCGATATTGGCGGGCGCCGCGACGGCGGCGTTCTGCGCCTATCTGGCGGTGTATCCGGCGCTTGCGCTCGGCCTTGCGCACCGATGTGTTCAGCAGCGTCACGTGGCGGCTGTTGCTCGGGCTGCCCGTGTTGTGGATGCTGACCGAATGGCTGCGGGGCACGGTGTTGACCGGATTTCCGTGGCTTGCCAGCGGTTATGCGCATACCGACGGTCCATTGGCCGGCTGGGCGCCGACGCTGGGTATGTACGGAATCACGCTGATGGCGGCGTTGCTCGCCGGCGCTTTGAGTTTGTTGACATTGCCGAAGCGCCGCTACGGGTGGGTGGCAGCGGTGTTCGTGATCGTCATTGGCGGTGGATGGTTCGGCCGTACGCAGTCATGGACCGCACCCTCTGGTTCACCGATCAGCGTGCGTCTGGTCCAAGCCAACGTTCCGCAAAACCTGAAGTTCGAGCCCGACGGCATTGCGCGGGCGTTCACGACGCACTTGGCGCTGATGCAAGGACCGGGTCAAGGACAAGCGGTCGATCTAGTTGCGCTGCCTGAATCGATCTTCCCGGTGCCAATGCAGCATGTGCCGCCGTCGTATTTGCAGGCGTTCCGCGACTTTGCGCAACAGAATCGGACCGCGGTGATCTATGGAGTTTTTCTAGAGGAGCCACGCGGCCACTATTTCAACAGTGCCGTCGGTTATGCACCGGACGACTCGAGCATGCGCCGCTATAGCAAGCGCCACCTAGTGCCCTTTGGCGAGTTCATCCCGCCCGGCTTCAGATGGTTCGTCGATATGATGAAGATGCCGATCGGGGATCAGCAGCGGGGTACGACAGCCCAGCCGCTCGCACTTGCTGGCCAGCAGGTGGCAGTCAACATCTGCTACGAGGATTTGTTCGGCGCCGAAATCATTGATGCATGGCATACGGGTGGCCCGGCGCCGACGCTGATGCTGAACATCTCAAACCTCGCCTGGTTCAACGATTCGCTCGCTCTTCCACAACACCTGCAGATCTCACGCATGCGTGCGCTTGAAACGCAGCATCCGATGCTGCGCGCAACCAATACCGGCGCCACCGCGATCATTAACGCACGCGGCGAAGTCGAAGCGCAGCTTCCCTATCTGACCGTGGGTGCCCTGAACGGCCAGGTACAAGGCTACGAAGGGACGACGCCTTTTATCCGCTACGGAAACTGGCCAGCGCTGGGGCTGGCCGGGCTGTTGTTACTCGCGGCGCTGTTGAAACGACGAAGCGATCGATGACGGGTGATCCGTACAATCGTCACGCGATGATGACGTTTCAGGAAACGATTTTGCGGCTGCAAAAGTACTGGGCCGAGCATGGCTGCGCGTTGCTGCAGCCGCTCGATCTGGAAGTCGGCGCCGGCACCTCGCATCCAGCGACGTTCTTGCGGGCAATCGGGCCCGAGCCTTGGCGCGCCGCCTACGTGCAACCGTCTCGGCGCCCGAAAGATGCGCGCTACGGCGAAAATCCGAATCGCTTGCATCAGCATCATCAATATCAGGTCGTGCTGAAGCCGTCGCCGACCGACATCCTCGACGTCTATCTCGGGTCGCTCGAAGCGCTCGGCATCGATCCGCTGGTCAACGACATCCGCTTCGTCGAAGACAACTGGGAAAACCCAACGCTCGGCGCGTGGGGGCTCGGGTGGGAAGTTTGGATGAACGGCATGGAGATCACGCAGTTCACGTATTTCCAGCAGGTGGGCGGACTCGAGTGCAAGCCGATCACGGGCGAGATCACCTACGGGATCGAGCGTCTCGCGATGTATCTGCAGAACGTCGACAACATTTTCGACCTTGAATACTGCACGTGGCGCGATCGCGGCACTCTGCGCACGTTACGGTATGGCGATGTGTTTCATCAAAATGAGGTCGAGCAGAGTCGCTACAACTTCGAGGCAAGCGACCCCGAGGTATTGCTCGCCGAGTTCAGCTTGTTCGAGGCCGAAGCGAAGCGTCTGATGGAAGCCGAGCTCGCGCTGCCGGCGTATGAAAGCGTCTTGAAGTGCGGACACGCATTCAATTTGCTCGACGCGCGCGGCGCGATCAGCGTGACTGAGCGTGCGGCCTACATTGGCCGCATCAGAACGCTGTCGCGTCTGGTCGCGCAGAGCTACTACGACTCGCGCGAGCGTCTCGGCTTTCCAATGCTGAATAACCCTTCTGCCGAGGAACCTACGCTCCGCCGGCCGCACCAAGAAGCGGGGCGCCCCTCTCAGGGGCGCGGCGCGCAGCGCGAGGGAGCACCCGTGACGGAGTCGCTGCTCGTTGAAATTCAAACTGAGGAGCTGCCTCCGAAAGCTCTGAAGAGCTTATGCGAAGCGTTCGCGTCAGGTATCGAGACCGGTCTGCGCGCGCGCGGATTCGTGTCTGCGCAAAGTGTGATGACCGCGTACGGCTCGCCGCGCCGGCTCGCGGTGCACTTGACGCACGTGGCGAAGAAATCGGCGGACACGCCGTTTCGCCAGAAACTGTTACCTGTCGCCATTGGGCTCGACGCCAAAGGCAAGGCGACTGCGGCGTTGCAAAAGAAGCTTGCGGCGCTCGGCGTGGAAGCCGACGTCAAGAGACTGCAGCGCGAAAGCGATGGCAAGCAGGAGATGCTGGTTTACGAGGGACACAAGCTCGGGGAGTTGCTGATTTCAGCGCTGCAGCCAGTGATTGAAGCGACGATCGCCGCGCTGCCGATTCCAAAGATGATGAGCTACCAGCTAGCCGACGGCGAAACCACTACTCGGTTTGTGCGTCCCGCGCATCGATTGATTGCGATGCATGGGCACGCGGTGGTGCCGGTGCATGCACTCGGCCTGCAGTCGGGAACCAAGACGCAAGGACATCGCTTTCTCGCACCCGGCACGTTGGCGGTGCTCGCGGCCGACACGTATGCCGAACAGCTGCTCGAAGACGGCTACGTGATCGCTTCGTTCGAAGAACGGCGCGCGAAGATCGAGTCGCTTCTCTTCGCGGAGGCGACCAAGCATGATGCGCAACCGGTCGTTCCGGCCGACCTGCTCGACGAGGTCACCGCACTGGTCGAGTGGCCGGTCGTATACGACTCGACGTTCGACGCGGAATACCTGTCGGTGCCGCCCGAGTGCCTGCTGCTGACGATGCAGCAAAACCAGAAGTACTTCGCGCTGAACGATCGCGCGGGCAAGCTCACCAATCGCTTCCTGCTCGTGTCGAATATTGAAGCGACCGATGGCGGTGCCGCGATTCGCGCGGGCAACGCACGTGTGGTGCGGGCACGATTGGCAGACGCCAAGTTTTTCTACGATCAGGATCGCAAGCAAACACTCGAGAGCCGCGTGCCCGGACTGGCGCATGTCGTCTATCACGGCAAGCTCGGCTCGCAATTGCAGCGCGTTGAACGGATCATTGCGATCGCGGTGGGCATTGCGAAAGAGCTCGGAGTCGATCCGGCCATGACCGAGCGCGCCGCACGGCTTGCCAAGGCTGACCTGCGCACGCTGATGGTCGGCGAGTTCCCGGAGTTGCAAGGCGTGATGGGCGAGTATTACGCGCAGAGCGACGGCGAAGTGCCCGCCGGTGTCGGCAGCGATTCGCGAACACTATTACCCGCGCTTTGCCGGTGATGCTCTGCCGGAAAGCGCCACGGCGTTGTGTGTCGCACTCGCCGACAAGCTCGAGACCCTGGTGGGGCTGTTCGGAGTCGGCGAAAAACCCACTGGCGAAAAGGATCCGTTCGCATTGCGTCGGCACGCGCTCGGCATTTTGCGAATGCTGATGGAGAAGCAACTCGCGATTCCGTTCGATCGGATGCTGCGTATCGCAGACGAGGCGTTCGGCGACATTGTTGCGTTCAAGAGCGCCGACGAAGACTTGCTGGAGTTCGTCTATGAGCGCCTGCGCGGCTTGTTGCGCGAAAGCGGCTACTCCGCGCAACAGGTGGAAGCCGTGATTGCGTCGCAGCCGGCACGGATCGATCAGGTGCCGCAGCAGTTAGCGGCTGTGCGGGCGTTCATGGCTTTGCCAGAAGCCGAAAGTCTGGCTGCAGCGAACAAGCGCATCGACAACATTCTGAAAAAAGCCGACGGCGTGCCGTCATCGTTCGAGAACGCGCTGTTGTTCGAACCGGCGGAGCGCTCGCTCGGAGACGCGTTCAGTGCGGTGCGGCCGTGGGCGGAGCAGCTTTACGCCTCGGGTGACTATTCGGCGATGCTCAAGTCGCTGGTGCCGCTAAAGCTTGCCGGTTGATCGCTTCTTCGATGAAGTGATGGTCAATGTCGACGACGCCAAGCTGCGCGCGAACCGGCTCGGCTTGCTAGCGGCGTTGCGTACTACGATGAATCGAGTAGCGGACATCTCCAAGCTCAGCACTTAGCGAATGCTTTGGCTGCGCTCGCTCGCGTACTTGGCATTCTTGTTCGTCACCGTCGTGCCGTGGGCTTTTGTCGTGCTCTCCGGCTGGCTCTTTCCGGTGCACACGCGCTATTTGCTGTGCCGGTGCTGGACGGCGATGGCGATTTGGGGCGCGCGCGTTATTTGCGGAATGAAGTACAAGGTCGAAGGTTGGCACAACCTTCCCGACGGACCGGCGATCGTATTGCCGAAGCATCAATCGACATGGGAAACGTTTTGGCTGCCCACCGCGATGCCGCGCGATCTGACCTTTGTCTACAAGCGCGAGCTTAATTGGGTGCCGTTTTTCGGTTGGGGCATCGCGTCGGCGCAGATGATCAGCATCGATCGCAGCAAGGGTCAGGATGCGTTCGAGCAAGTCGTCGAGCAAGGCAAAGACCGTCTTGCGCGCGGGTGGTGGATTGTCATCTTTCCCGAGGGAACGCGAACCAAACCGGGTACCACCAAGCGCTACAAGACCGGGGGCGCGCGGCTTGCGGTGCGCACCGGCGCATGGGCGGTGCCGATCGCCGTCAACTCGGGGGAGTTCTGGCCAAAGGGCAGATTCATCAAGACGCCCGGAACGGTCAGCGTATCGATAGGTCCGGCGATCGACCCGAGCGGCAAGACTGCGGAAGAAGTCGCGACGCTGGTCGAGACGTGGATCGAATCGGAAATGCGCAGGCTCGCGCCGCATCGGTACAGCGCGCCATATGTGCCGTCCAATGGCAGGGTTGTGGAAAATGCTGCGACGGGGGCCGCTTGAGTTACCAGCTGCTGCTGGCGTTCGATTCTCCGCAATCGATACCTACGCATCCAGTTTCGTCGGGAACCGAGCGTCGTCTGGCGGTGGCTAACCAGATCCTCGTGTATCGGCTGCATCGAGTGCGACGACGCACCATTGGATTTCAAGTCAATGAGCGCGGGTTGACGATTCGCGCGCCGCGCTCGGTTGCGCTGAAAGAAATCGAATCGGCGATCGTCGAAAATCAACGATGGATTCTTGCGAAGCAGATTGAATGGCATGCGTGGGGCGAGCAGGTACGGAAGTCGGCAATTCGCTTCGCCGAGGGGGGTGTGGTGCGATATCTTGGCAAGCTGATGACGTTGCGATTGGGCTCACCGGTGGCCGATGCCGACCACGACGCAAACGAGATACGTCTGGCGTTGCCGATAGCGGCGCCCGAGGCCGACGTGCGCCAGGCGCTGCAGGCGTGGTTGCAGGCGCAGGCGCGAAGCATCATCGGCGAGCGCTTGGCGCGCTTTGCCGATCGTATTCCTGAGCGCTTTGCCGGCTGGCGATTGTCGTCGGCACGCACACAATGGGGATCGTGCTCGCACAACGGGCGCGTTCGTCTCAACTGGAGGCTGGTGCATTTCGCACTGCCGGTCATCGACTACGTGATCGCGCACGAGCTGGCGCATCTACGCGAGCTGAACCACAGCGCACGCTTCTGGGACGAGGTTGCGCGCCTACTTCCCGGTTTTGAGGCTGCGCGCGATCAGATCAAGCGCGTCGAGATCGCCGCTATAGCCTTTTAGGCGCAATCAAGCGACGCGCCAGTTCGACGAAACTTGGCACGCCCAGCGTTTCGGCGCGCGCTTGTGGATCGACACCACTTTCGGTGATCTGCTCGGTATCGAGCAATTCCGACAATGCGTTGCGCAGCGTCTTGCGGCGCTGGCCGAACGCCGCCGCAACGACACGCGCGAACGCTTCCGCGTCCACGTTGGGAAGTTCGCTAGGAGCCAGCGGCTGCATTCGCACCACGCTCGATGTGACCTGTGGCGCCGGCTTGAATGCGCCACGTGGCACGTCGAAAAGCTTGATCAGCCGATAACGAAATTGCAGCATCACCGATAGCCGTCCGTACGTCTTGCTACCGGGCGCAGCGACCATGCGGTCGACAACCTCCTTTTGCAGCATGAAGTGTTGATCGATCACGCTCGTAGCAATGGGCATCAACGCAAACAGCAAAGGGGTCGAAATGTTGTACGGCAGATTGCCGACGATACGCAGGGGCCCTGTTGCGATCTCGCTCCAGTCGAAAGTCAACGCGTCGGCTTCGATCAAGGTCAACTTTTCTGCGGAGAACCGTGTTCGCAATCGGGCAGCAAGGTCGCGATCGATCTCGATCGCGCGGATATGGCCGGCGCGCTCAATCAACGCGCCAGTAAGCGCTGCTTGACCGGGGCCGATCTCGACGATGGATTGTCCTGGACGCGGATCGATCGCCTCGACGATTTGTGCGACGACGTCGGTGTCATTCAGGAAGTTCTGCCCGAAGCGCTTCCGTGCTCGATGCGGCTCCGCCGCACTCATCATGCTGCCTGCTGCTGACGCAACGCGCGACGCGCGAGTTCGATCGCAAGCTTCAGTGCGGCCCGCATGCTGCCGGGATCCGCACGGCCGGTGCCGGCGAGATCGAGCGCGGTGCCGTGGTCGACCGAAGTGCGCACGAACGGCAAGCCAAGCGTGACGTTGACGCCGTGCCCGAAGGTCGCGTATTTCAGCACCGGCAACCCCTGGTCGTGAAACATTGCTAGCACTGCGTCATAGCGCTGCACCAGCGACGGCACGAACACCGTGTCGGCCGGCAGCGGACCATCGACCTGATGACCCTGGCTGCGCAGCCGCGAAACCGCAGGCGCAATTATTTCGATTTCTTCGCGTCCCATGTGGCCGCCTTCACCGGCATGCGGATTCAGGCCGGTGACCACCACGCGGGGCGTATCGATGCCGAAGCGCGATTGCAGTTCGGCGAGCAGGATCTTCAGCACAGCAGTGACACCATCAACGCTTAACGCACCAGCGACCGATGCAATCGGCAGGTGCGTCGTTGCCAGTGCGACGCGCAGTGGCCCGTGTGCAGTATCGCCGGCCAGCATCATCACTACGCGCGGCGTGCCGGTGCGCTCGGCCAGATATTCGGTGTGACCGGTGAATGGGATTCGCGCGTCGTTGATGACGCTCTTCTGCACCGGCGCGGTCACGATCGCGTCGTACTCGCCGGCCATCGCCCCGGCGATCGCCCGATCGAGAGTCGCCAGAACGTAATGCGCATTGCGCGAGTCACGCCGGCCCGCGATGGCCGCTGTACGCAGCGGCACGTGCTCGAGGTTTGCTGCGACCGGCCACGGCATCTCGGTCATACGCGCGCGCTGCTCGAGCAACGCACCGTCACCGATTAACGTAATGAGCGCATCGTGGCCGATGTCGCTGGCGACAGCGAGCGCGGCCAGCGATATTTCCGGCCCGATACCGGCGGGCTCGCCGGTCGTGATCGCGATGCGAGGCGAGCCGCTGGACTTACGACCGGTCGTCGAGTCGGTACTCGACATATGTCTTGTCGCGCAGTTGCCGCATCCAGTCCTGATACGCCTCGTCCGCTTTGCGATCGCGCAGCGCCTGCCGCGCCTGCTGTCTTGCACGGTCTGATGAGGCCTGCTCGGTGCGGCGCTCGAGCACCTGTATCAAGTGCCATCCAAACGGTGACTGAACCGGCGGGCTGATTTCGTTGAGCTTCAGTGCGTTCATCGACTTTTCGAACTCCGGCACTGTGTCGCCGGGATACAGCCAACCCAGGTCGCCACCTCGGCTGCCGCTCGGATCGAGCGAATGCAGGCGGGCGAGCGTACCGAACTCGATCTGTCCCGCTTCGATCCGCTGTTTCATCTCGTCGAGCCTGCGCTTGACCTCGGGCTCAGGCGTCAGTTCTGACACGCGCAACAGGATGTGTCGCGCGCGCGTTTGCTGCACTGGCCCGGTCGCGAGCTTGCTGTCAACACCGCTGCGTCGTCCCAGGACCTTCAGGATATGAAAGCCGTTCGGGCTGCGGATCACTGGTGTGACGTCCCCGGGCTTGAGTCCCTTAATGGCATCGATAAACAACGTAGGCAAACGGTCCGTGTTGCGCCAACCCAGTTCGCCACCCTGTAGAGCTTCGGGCGCGTTCGAAAAACTCGCGGCGACGCGCGCAAAATCAGCGCCGCCTTTAAGCTGAGCTATCAACTCCTCGGCGCGCGTGCGCGTTGCGTCGACGCGATCGCTTGGCGAATTTTCCGGCACACGCAGCAGAATTTGCGCGATATTGATCTCTTCGGAATCGGTCGATACACCCGACTGCGCGGCGATGAAGTTCTCCAATTCGCTGTCCGAGATCTGCACGCGGGAATCGACCTCGCGCTCGCGTAGCCGGTTCAGGATGATGTCTTGCCGAATGTCGTCGCGAAATTGCGTAAACGAAACGCCATCGGCTTCGAGCCGCTGCCGCAGCGCCTGCACAGACAGCCCGTTTGACTCTGCGATGCGCCCGAGCGTCGCATTGACTGTCGCATCATCGACCCGAACGCCCGTTTCCCGCGCCAGCTGAAGCTGCGCACGATCGACAATCATCCGCTCGAGCACCTGGCGCTCGAGCACGTCTGCAGACGGCGGTTGAATCTTCTGACGCCGTAGCTGCACTTCCGCGACACGCGCCCGCGCCCGCAGCTCATTGGCGGTAACGACTTCATCGTTTACGACGGCGACGATGCGGTCAATCGCCCTCGGAGCAGGGCG
The DNA here is from genome assembly GCA_963807155.1 of uncultured beta proteobacterium. GTDB lineage: Bacteria > Pseudomonadota > Gammaproteobacteria > Burkholderiales > Burkholderiaceae_F > JACCZX01. Next base: position 166,634 of record CAWEAZ010000029.1, on the reverse strand, counting down.
CGGCGTCGCCGCCGCTGCAGCAGCAGATGCGGGCCCCGCGGGTTGCACCGCCTGCCCTTGGCCGAGGCTGGCACTCGCCGCCATCAGCGATGCAAGCGCGAGCGAGAACTTAGTGACTTTGATAGAAGTGACGGACTTGATCATTCGTGCATTTTTTAGGTATCTGGTCGCCGAGGGTTCCGAATTGCACAGCGCAGTTATTCGCGCAGCTATTCGTAGTAATCGAAACGCCCTGGCTCTCGGGGCACTGGGTTCAACAGTTGATAGCCGGGAATATTACGCTTCAGCAGATTGGCTGCGCTTGATCCGATACTCGTCAATCCGTTGAGTTCCAGTTGCACATAGAAGTTGGTGGTCGTCGTCTGCGCTGTCGTCGCAAACCTTTGCATGGCGAAGCGCAGCAACCAGCAATCCTGCTGGTACTCCAGCGCGGCTACGGTATCGACGAAGCGCTTGTCCTCGAGCGAATAGTTGACGCGCCCAACGGCGTACCAGCGATTGGACAACGGCCATTGCCCCGAGATGTCGATTTGAGTGATGCCGTCAGGCTGATAACGGTAATAGGCCGTTAGCACCGACGCGCGGCGTGGCTGCCAACGAACGCCCGCGGTTGCGCGAACAAATTCGGCAGGCTCGGCTGCATATTGAGCGGCGAGATCGATTGCCCATGATCGTCCAAGCTGTGCGGTCAATGCTGCCAGCACGTCGGTCGAGCTGCTGGTCCGCGGGGTTTCCCCCGGCAACGTCACGCGCTGATCGGAGAAGTAGTAGCGTTGTCCGATCGATGCGCGTAATCGTTCGGCCCCGGTCTCAGAGTCCAGAATGCGCGTCGTCAGCGCTGCGGTCAGTTGATTGGCTTCCGAAATTCGATCGGAGCCCGAATAGATGTTCTCGGTGAATAGCTGCGAGTAGTTCAGATCCGCGAGCGCGCTGTCGAAGTTCGGCAGGTTGCTTTGATCTCGAAACGGGATGTATGCATAGAACAGGCGCGGCTCGAGCGTTTGCTGTGCGGCGCGTCCGAACCATCCAACGTCGCGCTCGAAGATCAAACCTGTATCGAGGCTCAATATCGGCAGCGTCCGCGTCGGCGTCGAGTTGCTCGGGTGAAATGCAGGATCGAGGTCATACGCAGTCGACGACAAGCGCGCTCGCGGCACCACGAACCATCCCGGTGCCAGAATCGGATAGGCCGCTCGAACGTCCGCTATGTAGCGATTGCCCTTTTCCAGCGTCGGATGCTCGAACCGCGTGCCTTCGAGGGCCGCCGCCGCTTCGAAACCGCGCCAGTCGGCAATGTAGCCATTGACGGTGGCCTGCGGCACACGTTCGTATGGCTTCGCAACGGGCTGCGATAAATCAGGGTCCTGCAGCACTTGATTCTTCGTTACGCGTACGGCGGTATTCCAGTACGCCTGGTTGTATGCGAGATAGCCGTCCTGTGGCAGGACCTTTTGCGATGTGTCGACAATCGTAGTGCCGAAGTCGACAAAGTATCGATCGTCCGAAGCGCGGTTGTAGTTGATGCCCGCCGCGAAACCTGTCGGCGACGCAAATTCGTACCGCACTGCTGAGAACTCCCTGGACTCGCCAAACTCCCGGTCCCTGGCAATCAAGTCATATACGAGCGTGGCCCGTTGCGTCGGACTCAGATAGCGCAACTCGTTTTCAAACAGCACGCCGCGCTTGGTCATCACGCGAGGTGTCAACGTGTAGTCGTAATTGGGCGCGAGGTTGAAGTAGTACGGCGTGTGGATATCGGTCCCCAGAGTCGAGCTCAGCCCGAAGCTCGGTGTCAGGAAGCCTGACTTACGCCGATCACTGGTCGGAAAACTCAGAATTGGCGAAGCGAGAACTGGCAGGCCCTGGAAATACAGTGTCGCAAACGTTGCGGTAGCCGTTTCATCGAGTCCATCGAATTCGATCTTCTCCGCCTGCACCCACCAGGCGTTGTCACCCGGTCCGCAAGTGGTGAATCGGGCGTTTTCCATCCGTGCCCGATCGCTTCCGAGAAATTCGACCAGCGTGGCCTCGCCGCGCCCTCGGCGAGGCGCATAAGTGAATTTCGCATCGGGCATCGTTCCCGTCTGTGCGTCGACGCGAAAATCGAGCCTCGGGCCGGCGAACGAAGCGCCGTCGCGAAACACGCGCGCCTGGCCTTCGACGTTGACGATGTCGGTTGCCTGCGTATACGTAATCGTGTCGCCGCGAAGTACAGTGCCGCCGCGCCGTATCTCGGCGTCGCCGCGCAGGATTAGCTTTTCATCAATCGTGCCCTCGATGTTCCGAGCGCGCGCGAAGGTCGGTGCGTTGTCGTGAACCGGAGCACGATTTTCGTCAAGCTGGCGTTCAAGTTTTAGCTGCGGGCGTCCGGTTTCCTGCGTGTTGTCCTTCGAAGCAGCTTGCGCAAGTGCCTCAGCGCTCGTCGTCAAATATCCGGCACATAGCACCGGAACTAGGCACAAGGAGAATTTCGACCGAGCGATCTTAGTTTGCACAGGCCCTAGAATCTGTGAAAGCTGTTTTGGCCAGCAAGTGCCCGAGCAGAGCGCGCCGATTATAGGCACCGGTATTACCTATCAGGCTCTGGCCGAAGGCGACCTCACACTGCATGAAGCAATCTGCTCCTACCTCGACCGGAGAGCCCGACGATGCACGCCTGGTTTCGCTTCGAGCGTGGCTCACATCGCTTGCTCCGCGCTACGGATTGATCGAATCCACGCTGCGACCGGCGTCGGTCGATGCGAGCTCGCGCCGATACTTTCGCGTTGATAGTGACGGCGGGAGTTTGATCGTGATGGACGCACCACCCGCTACCGAGGATTCGCGCCCGTTCGTTCGGGTAGCGGGGCTGATGCGGGCGGCCGGCGTTCACGTGCCCGACATTCTGGTCAGCGATCTAGCGCAGGGCTTCTTGTTGCTGTCCGATCTCGGCGACACGACGTATCTGACGTCGCTCACCGATGCGAACGCCGACGAGTTTTTCGGCGACGCGATCGACGCACTGATCCGCTGGCAGCTTTCCACCGCGGAGGGAGTTTTACCTCCGTACGACGAGAAATTGCTGCAGCGGGAGCTGAGTTTGTTCCCGGACTGGTTTGTTGCGCGGCATTTGCACCAACAGCTGACTTCGACGCAGGATGCAGCCCTCGTGCAGATGTTTAACCTCATCATGGCGGCGAACCTGGCGCAACCCCAAGTGTTTGTGCATCGCGACTACATGCCGCGCAATCTGATGGTGTCGAAGCCCAACCCTGGCGTTCTCGACTTTCAGGACGCCGTCGTCGGCCCGGTCACTTACGACTTGGTGTCGCTATTTCGTGACGCATTCATCAGTTGGGATGACGCACGCGTGCGTGCCTGGGCGCGCGTTTACTTTAACCGCGCCTGCGCAGCTGGGCTGCCGGTGGGCGCGGACTTTGACACGTTCTGGCGTGATTTCGAATGGATGGGATTGCAGAGGCACTTAAAGGTGCTTGGCATTTTCGCGCGCATTCGGTATCGCGATGGCAAGCCGCAGTATCTCGTGGATGCGCCGAGGTTTATCGGTTACGTGCGCGCAGTAGTTCAACGCTACAACGAGCTGACACCGCTTGCACGATTGTTCGACGAATTGGGATTGACATGACCGCGTCGCTCGTGACGCACGCGTTGATTTTGGCTGCGGGCCGCGGCGAGCGCATGCGGCCTTTGACGGATGTCACGCCGAAGCCGCTTTTGCGAGCGGGTGGGAAGCGCCTGATCGAATGGCAGATTGAATCGCTCGTGCGCGCCGGCGTGCGGGAGATCGTGGTTAACGTCGCCCACCTGCCGGATCAGTTTGATTCAGCACTTGGCGATGGCCGGCGTTATGGCGCCGCACTGCGCTACTCGCGCGAAGGTGACAGCGCCGATGACGCGCTGGAATCTCTCGGCGGAATCGTAAAAGCGCTGCCATGGCTTGGCGATGCGCCGTTTGTCGTCACCAGCGGCGATATCGTCACCGACTATCCGTATCACCTTCTGCACGCGAGCAAGCGAGGCTCAGCAACGAGGTGACGCCGATGCGCATCTGGTGCTGGTCGAGAATCCGCCCTTTCACCTGCGTGGCGACATGGGACTCACGAATCAACGTATCGATCCTGATGCGACGCTGCGCATGACGTACGCAAATATCGGTGTCTTCTCGCCGCGCCTGTTCGCTGGCATTGCGAAAGTGTTGCAAGGCGGTCGCGCTTCGTTGTTTCCATGGCTGTATGAAGCGGCACGTGCGGGCCGAGTCAGTGGCGAGGTTTACCGCGGGCGCTGGTGGAACGCGGGCACCCCCAACGATTTGGCGCAGGTGGACGCCGACTTGACGCGCGGTGCGAACCAATCCGTCTCCGGAGAGGCTCGATCGATGAAGTTACCGGGTGACGCGAGCCGTAAGCCGATCGCAGTTTTGGGAGGCGGGCCGGTCGGTCTCGCGCTGGCGCTGTTGCTCGCCAAACGCGCGGTGCCGAGCGTTGTGTTCGATGCGCGCAGTGTCGAGCAGGCCAGTACCGATCGGCGATTGCTCGCGCTATCGCTCGGCTCGCTGCAAACACTCGCCTCGATAACCGAGTTGCCGGGCACCGCGCAGGCGCCCGTCTTGGCTCCCATTAACACCGTTATCGTGTCCTCGGTCGGCCAGTTCGGGCGCGCCGTGATTGGCGAGCGCGATGTCGGCGCGGAAATGCTCGGCGCGACGATCCGTTATGGCGATTTGATCAAGGTACTGTCGGCTGCCGCCGAAGCCGAGCCGCTGATTTCGGTGCGCCGTCCGCTGAAGGTCGAGGCGGTGCGGCAATCGCCGTCAGCGCGTTGAGATCGAATTACGGGGTGAACAATCGTTCACCGCGCCACTGGCACTGAGTGCTGAGGGCCTCGGGACAGAGCCGATCGCGTCTGCGCAGTATTCGGCGTTGATCGCCGATCTTGACGTGACCGGAATCGAACGCGGCAGCGCGTGCGAGCGATTTACGCGCGATGGTCCATTGGCATTGCTGCCGCTGCCCTCGCACGCGGCATCCGGTGCCCAAAAGATGGCGCTGGTCTGGTGCATGTCGAACGTTCAGGCTGACCGACGCGGCTTACTCGGCGATGACGAATTTCTGGCAGAGCTCAGCTCGCAGTTAGGCGAGCGCAATCTGCGCGTCGTGGCGTTGCAGTCACGCAAGCGCTTTCCGCTGCACGAGCGTGCGCGAAACAATCTCGTTGATCATCGAATTGCGTATCTGGGAAACGCGGCGCAGACGCTGCATCCGGTGGCGGGTCAGGGCCTAAACCTGGGGCTGCGGGACGGTGCTGTTCTCGCGGAGCTGATCGGCGCTGTCTATGCCGCGGTGGACTCGCCGGATCGTGATCCGATCTCCGCACTGCACGCCTACGCGCAATCGCGCCGCGCCGACCGCGCTGCGATTGTGGCGCTCACGCGCACAGCGCCCGCATTTTTCTCGACTCGCTTCGCACCAATAGCCATAGCCAGATCCATTGGACTTACCGCATTGTCGGTTGTGCCAAATTTGCGACGCGAGTTCGCGCGGTTGCTGATGTTCGGCGTACGCTTTTAGCGTCGATCGCTCGCACAATAATTTTTGCTCAGGCATCTTCGTTAATATCCGCGCTCGCTCGGCTCACACCTTCTTTCGTCCCCAACTTCCGATCTCCATGAACATCGGCCCGTACGAGCTGCCCAATAATGTCTTCGTCGCGCCGATGGCCGGAGTAACGGATCGCCCATTTAGGCGGCTCTGCAAAGCGTTGGGCGCGGGCTATGCGGTGTCCGAGATGGCGGCGTCGAATCCGCGTCTGTGGGCGAGTGAGAAAACTGCGCGGCGTCTGAATCATGATGGAGAGCGCGCACCGGTGGCGGTTCAGCTGGCCGGCGCCGATGCGCAGATGCTCGCCGAAGCCGCACGTTACAACGTCGATCGCGGCGCCCAAATTATCGATATCAACATGGGCTGCCCGGCGAAGAAGGTCTGCAACGTCGCGTGCGGCTCTGCCCTGCTGAAAGACGTGTCGCAGGTCGCGCGCATTCTGGCGGCGGTGGTCGCCGCGGTCGATGTGCCGGTAACGTTGAAGTTTCGCACCGGCTGGGACGTGTCGAATCGAAACGCCGTCGAGATTGCGCGTCTGGCTCAGGCGAGCGGGATCGCCGCGCTAACTTTGCACGGCCGCACGCGCCAGTGTGGTTTTACCGGTCGCGCGGAGTATCGGACGATTCGCGAGGTCAAACGCGCCGTTACGATTCCGGTCATCGCCAATGGCGACATCGACACGCCGGAAAAAGCGAGTTTCGTACTCGCCGAAACGGGCGCAGACGCGGTGATGATTGGCCGCGCGGCGCAGGGCCGCCCGTGGATTTTCCGCGAAACCGCGCACTACTTGGCAACCGGCTTGTATCTGCCGCCTCCCAGAGTTGACGAAGTGCGTGCACTGCTGATTGATCACCTCGATGATCATTACCGGTTCTACGGTGATTCGGGTGTGCGCACTGCCCGCAAGCACATCATCTGGTACACGCGGCGGCTCGATGGTGCGCAGCAGTTTTGCGAACGAATGAACGCGATCGAAGGCTGTGCCGAACAGGCAAATGCCGTCGACGATTTTTTTGCGGCACTGGGCGAGCGATCAGAACGTCTTGTTTACAGCCCGACTTTGCATTGAGGAAAGACGATGGCGAAAGGGTTGGGAAGATCAGTGACGGGGACAGCGGCACGTCGTACGAATGGAGCTGCAACCACAAGAGCCGGAACAGTGAGAGCGGCGAAGGCGGCACCCGCCGCTTCGCCAGCGCGGTTTGCCTACCCGACCAGCGAGCGCGTCAGCCGCGCACGCAGCGGCGAGACGCTTGAACAATGTGTGCTGCGCAGCCTTGACCAGTATTTTGCCGATCTGGATGGTTCGCGGCCGCACGCGCTGCTGGACATGGTGACGACCGCAGTCGAGCGTCCGCTGCTGCAGTTCGCGATGAACCGGTGTGACGGCAACCAGTGCGCCGCCGCGGAGTTGCTCGGAATCAATCGGAACACGTTGCGCAAGAAGCTGCAGCAATATCGATTGTTATGAGCTCTGCGAGCCGCCGGTGGGCGCTGCTGAGCGTTTCCGACAAGACCGGTGTCGTTGAACTTGCTCAGCAGCTGCGCGCGCTTGGCTTTGACATTCTGTCTACCGGCGGCACTGCAAAGCTATTAGCCGAGCGCGGCATCGAAGTTACCGAGGTTGCGCAATACACCGGCTTTCCCGAGATACTCGATGGGCGCGTAAAGACCCTGAATCCGCGGATCCACGCGGGCCTGCTCGCGCACCGCCCGGATGCCGCACACATGCGGGCGCTGGCCGATCACGCGATTGATCCGATCGAAGTTCTTGTCGTCAACCTCTATCCGTTCGAGCAAACGGTGGCGCGTGCGGACTGCTCGTTCGACGAAGCGATTGAGAATATCGATATCGGCGGGCCTGCGATGCTGCGCGCTGCCGCCAAGAATCATCAAAGCGTCGCCGTTGTCGTCGATCCGGGTGACTACGGGCTCGTGCTCGATCAGCTCAGAAGCGCGAATGCCGTTGATGCGGAGACGCGTCTGTCACTTGCGAAAAAGGTCTTCGCGCACACTGCGCGTTACGACGGCGCGATTGCCAATTACCTGACTTCGCTGACCGACGATGGCGCGCGTCAGATGTTTCCGGATGTTTTTTCCAGGCAGTGGGTCAAGGCGCAGCAAATGCGATATGGCGAAAATCCGCATCAACAGGCGGCGTTTTATCGCGAGAGAAGCGTGGCGGCCGGATTGCTGGCGGGCTTCACACAGCTGCAAGGGAAGGAGCTGTCTTACAACAACATCGCCGATGCCGACGCCGCCTGGGAGTGTGTGCGCTCGTTCGAGGAAATGGCGTGCGCGATCGTCAAACATGCCAATCCGTGTGGCGTCGCGATCGGCACAAGCGCTCGGCGACGCCTATGCGAAAGCGTTGAAGACCGATCCGACGTCGGCGTTTGGTGGAGTCATCGCTTTCAACCGCGCGGTCGATGCACCGGCGGCGCAATCGGTTTCACGACAGTTTGTCGAAGTCGTTATCGCGCCGGAGCTCACCGCTGAAGCGCGCGCAGCGTTCGGCGCCAAACCGAACGTACGCGTGCTCACGGTCCCGCCTGGTAACGGTCACAACGATTTCGACTTCAAGCGCGTCGGGGGCGGGCTGCTGATGCAGACATCCGACGATCATTCGCTGCAAGCATCCGAATTGAAGGTCGTGACGGCGCTGAAGCCGACGGTGCAGCAGGTCAACGACTTGATGTTTGCATGGAAAGTGGCGAAGTTCGTCAAATCGAACGCAATCGTGTTCGCGCGCGACGGAGCGACGCTCGGCGTAGGAGCGGGCCAAATGTCGCGTGTGGATTCGGCGCGGATCGCATCGATCAAGGCCGAAGTCAGCGGGGCTGAGTCTTGCCGGTTGCGCCGCCGCGTCCGATGCATTCTTCCCGTTTCGCGATGGGCTCGACGTGTTGATCGATGCCGGTGCCGCGTGTGTCATCCAGCCGGGAGGAAGCATGCGCGACGAAGAGGTGATCGCTGCAGCCGACGAACGCGGAATCGCGATGGTGTTTACCGGCGTTCGTCATTTTCGACATTGATCGTCGAGCAGCAGCGGCTGACGCCGCGCGGCCAATGGCACAATCGTTCTGTGCCATCTCCCTTGATTCGTATTCTCGGCATCGACCCTGGTCTCAATCGGACTGGATATGGTGTGGTTGAAGCCGTCGGGCCCAGGCTTTCGTTTATTGCAGCCGGTGTTATTCGTGTTCCGGCCGGGGATCTTGCATCAAAGGCTCGGCACGATATTGCGATCGCTCGCTGAGGTGATCCGCGATACGCAACCGCATGTGGCCACCATCGAAAAGGTTTTCGTCAACGTCAATCCGCAGTCGACGCTGCTACTTGGCCAGGCGCGTGGAGCGGCGATTTGTGCCGCCGTGAACGAGGGGCTTGTGGTTCATGAATATGCCGCGCTCCGGATCAAACAGGCAGTCGTCGGCTTCGGCCGGGCCGACAAGCGTCAGGTGCAATCGATGGTGCAAAGACTACTGTCACTCGATCGTGCTCCGACCAGCGATGCGGCGGATGCACTGGCGTGCGCCATTTGCCATGCGCACTCGGCGAGTTTATTGATGGCGTTGCGGTTAAAGGCGCACGTCGCGCCGCGTTCGCGCTCGCAGGTGAACGGCCGGCGTGCGTGGACAGCGCGCGTGCAGGGACTTGAGTAGCTACCCATGATTGGGCGCATCGAAGGGCGGCTGCTGGAGAAGAATCCGCCGGGCATTCTCGTCGACGCGAACGGCGTCGGCTACGAAATCGACGTGCCGATGAGCACGTTCTACCAACTGCCGTCGATTTCCGAACGCGTCATTCTGCTTACGCACCTGACGGTGCGCGAGGATGCCCATCAGCTCTACGGGTTTGCAACCCATAGCGAGCGCGCGGCTTTTCGCGAGCTGATCAAGATTTCCGGGGTCGGTGCGCGCACCGCGCTATCGGTACTTTCGGGCCTGTCGGTCACTGAGCTCGCACAGACGATCACGCTGCAGGAAAGTGCGCGATTGACGCGCGTGCCCGGCATAGGCAAGAAGACAGCCGAGCGACTGCTGCTCGAGCTCAAGGGCAAACTCGGAGCTGACTTGGGTAGCGCGAAAACCAACGCCGCAAGCGATGTCGCAGCCGACGTCATCCGCGCGCTAATCGCGCTGGGCTACAACGAGCGCGAAGCGAACGCCGCGGTGCGCGGACTTCCGGCCGAGACCAGCGTGTCAGACGGCATTCGCTACGCGCTTAAGTCTCTTGCCAAATGATGCCCACCGAAGCCGAACGCATCGTCGCTTCCGTTGCGACCTCGCCAAACGAGGAGGCGATCGAGCGTGCGCTGCGTCCCACCTCGCTCGCTGAATACGTGGGACAACCCAAGGTGCGCGAGCAGCTCGGCATCTTCATCGAAGCAGCGCGCAACCGGGCGGAATCGCTCGATCACGTACTGTTGTTCGGTCCGCCGGGTCTGGGCAAAACCACATTGGCTCACATCATCGCGCGCGAGATGGGCGTCAATCTGCGGCAGACGTCGGGGCCAGTGCTGGAACGGCCGGGTGATCTGGCGGCAATACTGACGAATCTCGAAAAGAACGACGTGCTGTTCATCGATGAGATACATCGACTGAGCGCGATCGTCGAAGAAATTCTGTATCCCGCACTGGAAGACTTTCAGATCGACATCATGATCGGCGAAGGTCCGGCGGCGCGTTCGATCAAGATCGATCTGCCTCCATTTACGCTGGTGGGCGCGACAACGCGCGCCGGCATGCTGACCAATCCCTTGCGCGATCGATTCGGCATCGTCGCGCGCCTCGAGTTTTATTCTGCCGAGGAGTTGGCAGCGATCGTGCGGCGCTCCGCGCGCTTGCTTAAAGCGCAGCTAACGGAGGAGGGCGCGCGTGAGATCGCGCACCGATCGCGCGGCACACCGCGGGTTGCGAACCGTCTGTTGCGGCGTGTACGTGATTACGCCGAGGTCAAAGGTACTGGCGAGATCTCGCAATCAGTGGCCGATGCTGCGCTGGCAATGCTGGAGGTCGACCGCTTAGGGTTAGACATCATGGATCGAAAGCTGCTGCTTGCCGTCATAGAGAAGTTCGCGGGAGGGCCGGTAGGGATTGATAATCTCGCCGCTGCGGTCGGTGAGGAGCGCGACACGCTGGAAGACGTGGTCGAGCCGTATTTGATCCAACAGGGATTGTTGCAGCGAACTCCGCGCGGCCGAGTGGCGGCGGTATCGGCGTATCGTCACTTCGGCATCGTTCAGCCACGCGGATCACGCGCAGCCGACGAGTTGTTCTGATGTGCTGCGGTGCCGCAGCGCGTGGCACTAACATTGCATGGCTTTGACTTCCCAGACTGGCTAGAATCGCGGCCTTTTGCAAAAGCAGGCCTCCAGGGAGATTCGATTGGCAAGGGCAACTGAACCGACAGCGGAAGAGGAGGGCTGAAGTGGACTTCTCCCAGACACAGCGCGACCCGACCCGCAGGTTTATCGGGCTCGGCGCGGTTGTAGTTTTCCACATCATCATTGTGTATGCGCTGATCACAGGGCTTGCACGCAAGGTGGTCGAGGTCGTCAAGGGGCCGATCGAGGTCAAGGTCATTGAAGAAGTGATCAAGAAGCCGCCGCCGCCCCCTGAATTGTTGCCTCCGCCGCCGAAACTGCAAGCGCCTCCGCCGCCTTTCATTCCGCCACCGGAAATCAACATTCAGCCGCCACCGACCCCCGCGCCTACGATTACGGCGGTAACGCCCGAGGCGCCGCCGGCGCCGCAGGCACCGGTGATCGTGGCACCCGCGCCCGCGCCTGCACCACCGGCGGTGCAAAGCGCTGCGGTCGTTTGTCCGAACTATCGCGAGGCGTTGAGCTCAGTGGCTTATCCGCGCGAAGCTGCACTCGAAAATCTTCAGGGCGAGGTATTGGCCGAATTCACGCTCGGCGCCAACGGGCAGATACGTGACATCGTCATCAAGAGCAGTACGCATCGGGTGTTCAACAAGCCCGCGATACAGATGATCCAGTCGCGGCTGGTTTGCAAAGGCCAAGGGCAGGACATCAAGTTGTCGTTGCCTATCAGCTTTAAACTCAATTAATAAATGGCCAGGACGGCTCACGAGGCACCTGGCCAACTAATCGTCCTACAAGGAGAATTTCAATGATCGGGTTTCTTCGCCGCCACGCGGCTCTTTTGATTGCGGTTGCGCTGACTTCAGGGTTAGCGCCGAGCATCGCCACGGCGCAGCAAGATACAAGTCGGCACCGCCGGTGTTGGTGCCACCTGCTGATACGCAAGCGGCGCCTTCGACGCCTACCCCGCCGCCAACGATGGCCCCGCCTGCCAAGGCTGTGCAGCCCGCGGTCACCAAAGAAACCGTCGAGAACCCCTACGGGCTTGGAGCGATATTGCGCCAAGGTGATTGGGTTGCACTTGGCACGCTCGCGATTCTGGGAATCATGTCGATGGGCAGCTGGTACATCCTGATCGTGAAGCTGTGGGAGCAGTACAAGCTGATGCGTGAAGGGCGTGCAGTGCGCAATGCGTTCTGGAAGGCACCCTCGTTGCGTGAAGGTGCGACGCGGCTCGATAAGAGAAGCGCGTATCGGTACATCGCCGAAACGGGCCTCGAAGCCAATGAGCACCACGAGGGCGCGCTGACCGAAAACATCGATCTGAACACCTGGGTGACGATGTCAGTGCAGCGCTCGGTGGATGCCGTGCAGGCTCGGACCCAAGACGGTTTGGCGTTCTTGGCGACGGTTGGCTCGACCGCGCCGTTTGTCGGGCTGTTCGGCACGGTCTGGGGCATTTATCACGCGCTGACCGCGATCGGTATCGCAGGTCAGGCTTCGATCGACAAGGTAGCCGGACCGGTCGGTGAGGCGCTGATCATGACGGCGATTGGTCTGGCCGTCGCAGTGCCGGCGGTCATGGGCTACAACTGGCTGATTCGCCGCAACAAGGTTGCGATGGATGCGGTGCGTACTTTTGGCGCCGACTTGCACGCCGTGCTGCTCGGTGGCCGTCCGGAGATGAAAGGCGCTCCGGCAGGCGCGCTGGCTCGCTCCCGCTAAGCGTCAGAGGCTGACCATGGCGATGAGTATCGGTCCCGGCGAAGGGGCGGAAGAAGAAGCGATCTCGACCATCAACACCACGCCGTTGGTCGACGTGATGCTGGTGCTGTTGATTATTTTCCTGATCACGATTCCGGTCGTGACGCAGTCGATTGCGCTGCAGTTGCCGCACGAGTCCAACGTCCCGCGGCAAACCAAGCCCGAAAACATTGAGCTGGCCGTGACCAAGGACGGCGATGTTTATTGGGGCATGCAGCTAATAAAGGACAACGACGAGTTGGTAAACCGGCTGAAGGCAGTGGCCGTTTTGGTGCCGCAACCCGAGCTGCACATTCGTGGCGATCTTGCGGGGCGCTACGAGTTTGTCGGCCGGGTGGTCTTCGCGGCGCAGCGTGCGGGAATTCAGAAGATCGGCTTTGTAACAGAACCCCCACCGCGCGGATGACGGATCGGAGAACAAGATGGCAATGAATGTAGGCGGTGGGGGCAGCGATAAGGAGCCCGATGTGATGATCGACATCAACACCACGCCGTTGATCGACGTGATGCTGGTGTTGTTGGTGATGTTGATCATCACGATTCCGATTCAATTGCATTCGGTCAACCTGAACATGCCGATCGGTACGCCGCCCCCGCCGCTCGAAGAGCCTGTTGTTATCACCATCGACGTCGACTTTGACGGCACGATTTATTGGAACGGCGAGATTCTCGCCAACAAGGACGTGCTCGACGAGAAGCTGATTGCGGCTGCCGCAACGCCGGTGCAGCCCGAGGTCCACCTGCGGCCCAACAAATTGGCCGAATACAAGGACGTTGCGATGGTGATGGCCGCGGCGCAGCGGCTTGGCGTTACCAAGCTCGGCCTGGTGGGCAACGAGCAATTCGTGCGTTAGCACGCTATACGGAGACGTTGCTGATGCGACTGGAACGAGCAACTTTCGCGACGCGAGCGCTGCGACTATCACTTGCGGCCATGGCAGTTGCAGCGGCCTTTGGTGGGCAGACGACCCACGATGGGGGGCTGTCATGGTCTGCCGCGCAGGCGCAGGAGGCCGTTCGAGGTGAGATCGGCCGCCCACTGCAGGCCGCGCGCGATTTGATCAAGGCGAAGAAATATTCCGAGGCACTCGCCAAGCTGCGGGAAGCTGACGCGGTACCTAATCGCAACGCCAATGAAAATTTCCTGCTGGAGCAGATGCGCGCTTCGGCGGCGCTGTCGGCCGGGGATAACGGGCAGGCCATCAAGGCGATTCAATTTCTGTTGAATTCGGGCCGTTTGCCTGAGGCTCAGCAGGCGCAATACGCGGGCAGCCTGGCCTCTCTCTATTACCGAGAGAGAGACTACAAAGATGCCGCTCAGTGGGCGAGCAGAGCGCTGCGAGCGAACCCGTCCGACGGCGCGATGCGGAGCTTGCAAATCCAGTCCTATTATCTGGCGGGAGACCTCGCGGGCGCTTCCAGGGAGGCGCTAGAGGACGTGCAGGCGGCTGAAAAAGCGGGCCGCATTCCCCCTGAAGATCGTTTGCAGTTGCTCGCCAACATCGCGTCGAAGACCGGCGATCGCGCGGCTTATGTCGCGGGTATCGAACGCCTCGTGGCGTACTACCCAAAGAAGGAATACTGGGTCGATCTGTTGCGTCGTCTGGAGGCGAAGCCCGGATTTTCGAATCGGCTGACGCTCGATCTGTATCGGCTACGCGCAGCCACCAAGACCCTCGATTCACCGAACGAAGTCGTTGAGATGGCGCAGCTCGCGTTGCAGCAGAAGCAGGCGGGTGAAGCGAAGAAGCTGCTCGACGATGCATTTGCATCCGGACTGCTTGGCAAAGGGACGGAAGCTGAGCGGCAGAAGCGGCTGCTGGCGCTTGCCAGCGAGCGCGTCGCTGAAGCTCCCGCGCAACTCAAGCAAGCCGAGGCGGATGCGCTTGCGTCAGCCGACGGCTCCGATCTGGTGAATGTCGGGTTTGCCTATACGGGCTTGGGGCAGTTCGACAAGGGCATCGCACTGATGCGGCAGGGAATCGCTCAAGGGCAAGTTAAAGCGCGCCGACGAAGCGAACTTGCATCTGGGAATTGCCTACCTGCGCGCCGGACAGAAAGCCAAGGCCAGCGAGACCTTCAAGGCGGTGGGTGGTACCGACGGCACGGCGGACTTGGCGCGGCTGTGGATGCGAGTTGCTTGAGGTCGCGCAACGTCGCAACGTCAAAAAAAACCCGCCGGGAAGGCGGGTTTTTCATGAGCATCGCGTCGAGTTACAGGAAGTTGTAGTTGTACGACGCGCGCAACAGGAACGTACGGCCACGCGGGTCGGTGAACCGGGGGTCATAACCGCGCTGGAATGTCGTCGACTGCACCGAACGCGGCGGATCCTCATCAAACGCATTGAGCATGCCGCCCGTCAGTGTCAGACCACGGTATCCCGGTCCAGGTGACGCTCGCGTCGAACACCGAATAATGCTTTCACCTCGCTGGCGCCGCCCTGGTCGGTGTAGCCGTCCTTATAGCGATTGGCAAGCACCGCGCTCCACGGCCCGGCTGACCAGTTCAGTGCCATCACATGCTGCCAGCGGAATATCGGCGCGTTGTCCGAATACTCGGCCGGCCGCATCTGATGAATTCGCCCCCTGTTCGCGCTGGTACTTGTATTTCATAACGTACGTTCCATCGAACGTGAAGCCCCAGCGACCATAGGCTCCTGGAGCGCCGCGCCAGGCGAGCGACACGTCGATACCGTCGGTCTTCAGGTCGCCAAGATTTTCGTGTCGGCGCGTCGATAAACGCGATCGGATCGAACGTCGGGAAGTTCAGGCAAACATCTACGTCGCAGCGATCCTGCCCGGGCCCGGGCCGGCGGCAAGCTGGCTGCAACGGACGAATCGCGACGCGTACTTCACCGGATCCCCAAAGATCGCCTGCTCGGGCACGGGCTGATCAGCTTCTCGATCTTGATGTTCCAGTAGTCCATGCCGAACGTCCATTGCGGAGTCGGCTCGAACACGAAGCCAAAGCTATAGGTTTTCGATTCCTCCGGATCCAAAGTGCTGGCCGGCAACCCGATGCCAGCGGGTCCGCTGTGGCGCTGCAGGACCTGCTGCCCGCAAACAGCGCCGGCGGTAGCGCCGGGCACGGCAGTCCCTCCCGGACACAGCAGCGGATCGTCGTAGTTATCCGTAGTGAACGTCAGCGACGCTGGCTGATAGATCTCATACAGCGTTGGTGCGCGGAACCCGGTGTTGTACGAACCGCGCAGCAGCACCTGCTGGGTCGGCTGCCAGCGCAGGCCGATCTTCGGGTTGAATGTGTTGCCGAAGTCGCTGTAGTCGTCGAAGCGCGCCGCCAACGTCAGATCGAGCTTGCGCACGATCGGAATGGCGAATTCGGCGTAGACCGCGTTCATCTTTGCGGCTGCCGCTGGTGTCGGCTGTCAGGATCATGCACCGAGGCTGCTCAATTCGTCCGTAATTGATCGCAGTCGTCTCGAAGCTGCGACTCCTCCTTCCGCCACTCATAGCCCAACGCCATGGATAGCGGGCCCGCGGGCATCTGGAACAGATCCTTCGTGACGCGCGCATCGAAGAAGTCGACCTTGGCATTCCGATCAGTGTGTCCGCCATTCATCTGTCGCGGCATTCAATACCGCCGTACCGGCTGGAGTTTGCGGGCCAAACGGGTTGACGGCGCCCGCGATTATCCCGGCCTGCACGATGGAGTCACTGAGATAGCCGTTGAAGACCGACGATTCGACTTTGCTTTTAGATTGTCCACCGCCGACGCGATAATCCCAACCCGCTACAGCGCCCGACAAGTCGAGCAGCAAGCGCTCGGTCGTGGTCTCGTCACGGCTGATGCGCTTGCCAGCAGGCACTTCGCGCCAGTTGGCAACCGCGCCGGCTCCGAATCCGGGCACCGCTGATATCGGCGCACCGGCCGGGAAGAACGGGCTCGTGGCGGGAATGAACTGGTTGATCGGCGACGGCGCTATGCGCGATGTCACTTCATTTTCCGCGCGCAGGTACTCCAGCGAGACGACGTGTTCTTTGGCCTGGCCAAACCCGAGGGATCCGCGCAACAGCAACGTTTTCTGCTCATTCTCCGGAATGATGTCGATGTCGCGCGTGAAGTCGTAACGGCAACTCGGTAAACGCTGTGCCAGCCGCATTGCTACGTGGCAGCGAATTGGGGGGGTTGCAACCCGGCCCTGACGGCTCGAAACCGCCAGCATCGCCAGGGAAACTGGTACCGCTGGTGCCGGCGGTGAGATCGTCGCGTGTGGGTCCGAGGATGCCGGTCGACGCAAAGCTGCGGTCGGTGGCCTTCATGACTTTCTGGTCACGCCAGGTGAACGTGCCCATGACGTTAAAACCCTGCGTAGCCAGCGAGCCGAAACCCGCGGCGAGGGTGACACGCTTGGTTTGGCCGGCGCTGGACTCCTGTGGCACCTGATACTCAGCCGGCCACCTCGATGCCCTGGAAATCGCGGCGCAGAATGAAGTTGATCACGCCGCCGATCGCATCAGTTCCGTAGATGGCTGAGGCACCGTCACGTAACACCTCGATGCGCGAAATTGCGGCAAGCGGAATGGAGTTCAGGTCCACCGCAGCCGCATCGAACGGATGATTGACGATTCGGCGGCCGTTGAGCAGCACCAGCGTCTTGTTCCCATTGTTACCGCTGGCGGCGCTCAGGCCGCGCAGATCGGCTTAGCGCCGCGCCGCCGGTCGTCCGCGCCGATCGCCCCACTGATGCCGAGCGTTGACTGGTTGGCCGCAATGCGCTGCAGCGCTTGTTCGGCCGTGGTTACGCCCTGCTTTATCAAGTCCTCGACCCTGATGATCGGTACCGGTAGCGCGGTTTCTGCGTCAACCCGTTTAATCGATGACCCGGTGATCTCGACTCGATCCAGCTGCTGCTGCGCCAGGACGGGGGGAGTAATTCCCACCAGTCCCGCACCAAAGGCAGCGCTTATCGCGAGGCTAAGTCGCGTACGTTTCAACATGTTTTTGCCCCCAAGAAAGTTGCCGATCGGATTCGGTAATCTGCTCTGTTACGTGTCCGGTTTTCGGTACTTCGGAAGCGTACTCATTGCAATGCGCCGGTCACGGAATTTCTGCTTCGGGCATAGACAAATGGCCGCGGATGTCTCATCTGACCAACAGGCGCACCGCATCAAATTTATGCCAGCGGCCAAAAAAAAGCGGGTCCGAAGACCCGCTTGACTTAAAGATGATTGATCGACTTCTGGTTACCGGAACTTGTAACTGACGCCGACTCGATAGATCGTCCCGCGCACGTCGTATTGCGAGAAGTCGTAGATGTCGGTCGGATCAAACCCGGGATCGTACGGAGGCGGGCGATCGAAGATATTGAGCACCGACGCCGATACCGACAGAGTTGGGCGTGATGTTGTAGCGGCCAAAGATGTCGAACGTCGTATACGAAGGTACGCGCGTCGGATACGTGCCGCTCTGGAAGCGAGGATCCTGTGGCGTGAAGAAAGATCCCGCCAACAGGTCCTGATAGTAGGAGTGGATGTAGTTCATCCGACCCGAAACGGTCCAAGGCCCCTGGTCCCAGTCGGTCGAAAGCGTAGCCTCTCCAACGCGGTATCGTGTTCGTACCGCCGTTACGGCCGGCGTTGTCGCTTCCGTCTTCCTCGAACTTGCCGACGTAGGTCGTGTTCAGCCGGGTGGTAAAGCGGCCCCAGTTGGTACGTGCGATGTAGCGCATGTCAACGTCGAAACCGCGCGTTTCGGTACGGTTGATGTTGATAAAGCCGTTCAGCACGGTAACGATCGGTCCGAACGCCTGGCCGGGCTGCGGCGGCAACCGGATGACCTGCGCCGGATTGTTGGTGTTCACGATCGTTTGGAACGACGGCGCGTTGACGATGTTCGGACCAGCTGATGTCATACACGTCAAACGACATGTTGAACGAGTTGTTCGGTTCCCAGACCAGACCCAGCGTCGTGCTGCGCGACTTCTCCGGTCTGCAGGTTCGGGTTGCCGGTAAACACGCCCGATATCTGAACGTTGGTGGCGCCGGTAAACGGGTCGTTGACCTGCGACGAAGAACACGCCGCGTGAAGGAGTGATTTCCACCAGCGTTGGCGCCCGGAAGCCGCGTCCCCAGTTGGCGCGGAACAACAACTCAGGCGTCGGCTTGAATTTCAGCCCCAGCTTCGGATTGGTAGTGTTACCGAAGTCGCTGTAATGGTCGTATCGAAGGCGGCCTGCATTTCCAGCATTTTCGTCAACGGAAGCGCAAACTCGACATACGGCCGCAAAGTTGTCGCGGCTCGCGTTCGGTCGACGTGTTGCCCTGTCCCAAGACGTCGCCGTTAAGCGCAGAGGATCCGGCGTATCGTTCAGCTCTTCTTCCTGTACTCGACGCCGATCGCCACCCCGATCGGGCCTCCAGGCAATGATCCGAACTCGGTCGTCGCCTTGGTATCGATGAACTTCAGCTCGGATTCCGCATTGCGGTTGACATTGATCAGAAAACCCGGAGGATGGTGCACTGCTTAACGGCGCGTCCAGGTTGTACGTCGAACTCGGTCGAGATCGGCGTCGGAGGCTGCGGCGTCGATCGGAACGCCGAACGCGGCACTGACGACACTCTTCGAGAGGCGGTTGGTGAACACTGCTCGACCTCGTTTTTCGACCAGCCCACCGCGCTCTCGAGGTCCCAGCTGCCGAAGCCATATCTAACACCGCCCAGAACGCGCCACGTGTCGGACTCGATCTCGGCGTCGCGCGTGCCAAGAGCTTGCAGGTTGCCGGCAAACGTCGCGTTTGTTCCAAACGGATTGCCTGCGACTCCCGGCCCGTAAATGATGTTGTAAGTAAACGGCTGCAGGCCGGCCGGGGTCGGCTGCAAAGCCGTGGTGTTGGCAAAGAACGGCTTGGTAAAGGTCTGCTCGGTTTGCACGTTGGTGTAGGCAAACTCGCCAAAGCGCTGAACCCGCGGAGTGAAGTCAATGATGCCGCGGCCCAGGAAACCATGCGCTCGGTACCCGGAAGCGCGCTCAACTGGTTGTTGAATTCCATCGCGCACCAGCGTGTTGCCCGGCTGGTTAACGCCGGTGCCCAACGCCAAATTGTTGTTCGGCGGGGCAATCAAGCCGGCTGCGGTCGCGCCAGCGTAGTCGAGCACCATGCCCCCAACTTGCCCGCATTGCGATATCGCGCGACGCAAATTGCCGATAATTGGGGTTCCTGCAGCCGTTGTGCCGGTGACATTGTTCCAGGTACCGCCCGTGGTAAGTCCTTGGAAGTTGCGGCCGCCGTCTTTGTCTCGATAATCGCGATCGTCGCCGTACTTGGTATCGGACAACAGAAGCTCGTCGCGCTTGTAATAGTCGAACACGCCGAACACATTGAATTTCTGCGAGCCGAGGTCGCCGAAGCCGCCAACGAGGCTGGAGCGGTAGTCGTTGGCCCCTTCAAAGAAGCCGGCGTCAGCTGCGGCTTCGATTCCCTTGTAATCACGGCGCAGGATGATGTTGACCACGCCGGCAATCGCGTCCGATCCATAGATTGCCGACGCCCCGTCCTTCAACACCTCGATGCGCTCGATGGCGCTGGTAGGAATCGAGTTCAGGTCGACGAACGTCTCCTGCAGGTTCTGCGCAAACCCATAACCGGTCACGCGGCGTCCGTTGAGCAGAACCAGTGTGCTTTTCTGACCCAGACCGCGCAATGAGATGCCCGCGGCGCCGGGCGCGAAGCTGTTCGAAAAGCTCTCGCCGAAGCTGCCGCCGGTGTTGGCTGGAATCGATCTGCAGCACCTCCGCCACCGTGGATCGGCCCGAGCGCTCGATCTGCTCGCGCGTAATGATCTCGACCGGTGCGACCGTCTCCTGATCGGTACGGCGGATGTTGGAACCGGTAATCGTGATGCGCTCCAGCTGCTGCTGGGTCGATGGCTGGCGGCGTCTGTTGCGCGTACGCGGTAGTGCCGACGACCGCGAGGCCGCCGAACGCGAGCGCCAGACCTTGCACCATCGGCTTCACTCTGAACGACATGGAATTCCCCCGAGGAATTTAAGAGTTGACGCTTGCTCGGTTCGGGGATGCGGCCACCGCATATGCAAAACCCGCATCCGAGGGACACGGGTTTGTCCGGCGTTCCAAGCCCCCCGAACTCAGGCGTGCGAACGGGGCGATTCTCAACGCCGCGTCACGCGAATGCAACAAAGTGCAATGCGGCAGTGAAATGCCTGTTGTATCCAACACACACGCAACCGGCCGCCGCACTGAGCCGCGAAATCTATTGCGCTGCGCAATGCCCTTGACTAGGGTTTTCCTAGCTGGCGCAATCCGCCGTCTGCGCCGAACGAACCTGCGGGACGGCTGCTAGCAGTGCCCGGGTATAGGAGTGTTGTGGCCGTCGAAGTACATCGTCCGCCGACCCGGCTTCGATGATCTTGCCGTCCTTCATGACCGCGATGTCGTGCGCGAGATATTCGACCACACCGAAGTTGTGAGTAATGAAGAGGTACGCGACGCCCAATTCATCCTGCAGCTGCCGCAGCAAATTCAGAATTTGAGCTTGCACCGAGACGTCGAGCGCCGAGGTCGGCTCGTCACAGACGATCAGCCGGGGTTCGACTGCAAGAGCACGGGCGATCGCGAGACGCTGACGCTGGCCACCGGAGAACTCATGCGGGTATCGCTCTGTAGAGTCGGCGCGCAACCCGACCTTTTCCAAAAGCGCCGTCACTTCCGAGCGTCGCTGCGCGGCGTCGACGGTGGGCCGCAGTGCGACGATGCCTTCTTCCAGGATTTCCGAAACGCGCATGCGCGGATCCAACGATGAAAACGGGTCCTGGAAAATGATCTGCATCTTGCGCCGTGCCAGATGCAGCTCGTCTGCCTCGAGGCGATCGAGCGGCTGCCCGTCTAGCTTGGCTTCGCCTTCTATGCGAGCGCTGCCACGCAATAGCTGCAGAAGGGCTTTGCCGGTCGTCGTCTTTCCACAGCCCGATTCACCGACCAACGCCAAGGTGCGGCCGGCGGCGAGATTGAACGAAATTCCGTCTACTGCCTTTACGTAGCCGATCGTGCGCTTCAACACGCCCTGGCGAATCGGGAAGTACACGCGGTAGTCGCGGACCTGCAGCAACGGTGCGCTCGACGATGGAGACGGCGCGGTACGCACAGCGGGCTGATCAACCGATATTGGCAACGCCGTCTTGATCCGCAGAAGGCCGGCGTCGGGCGTTACCCCGGTCTTATATAGAACACACCGAACCTGATGGTCCGCTATCGGTTCGAATAGCGGTGGCGGTGCCTCGACACATTCGGCATGTACCCATGGGCAACGATCGGCGAAGCGGCAGGCCGTGAACAGCTGGTTGAGCGGCGGCACCTTTCCGGGAATGGCAGCCAACCGTCCACCTCGTTTTTCGGTGTTCGGCAAGCGCAGCGAGCAGCAATTGCGCGTATGGATGCAGTGGCCGCGCGAAAAATTCCTGCGTCTCAGCGACCTCGACGATCTGTCCCGCGTACATCAGCGCGATCCGGTGCGCGACTTCGCTGACGATGCCGAGATCGTGAGTGATCAACAGCATCGCCATGCCTTGCGCCTTCTGCAATTCGACCAGCAGCTCGAGGATCTGCTTCTGGATCGTGACGTCGAGCGCGGTCGTTGGCTCGTCGGCAATCAGCACGTCGGGCTCGGCCGCGAGTGCGATCGCAATCATCACGCGCTGTTTCTGGCCGCCGGAGAGCTCGAACGGATAGCTGTCGATGCGCCGATGCGCTTCCGGCAGGCCGACGCGCTGCAGCCATTGCAGTGCCTTCGCGCGCGACGCGGCACCTTTCAATGCGGTGTGACGCTCGATCACTTCGACGATTTGCGCACCGACGCGCAGCACCGGGTTCAAGCTGGTCGCGGGCTCCTGAAAGATAATGCTGATGCGGCGGCCGCGCACGTCGCGCATACGCGCCTCAGGCAGTGTCGTCACTTCGGTGCCGGCGAGGTTGATCCGGCCCGCGTCAACTCTGCCGTTGTCGGGCAACAAACGCAGAATCGAAAGCGCGGTCATTGACTTGCCACAGCCGGACTCGCCGACCAGAGCGAACGTTTCACCGCGCTCTATCGATAGCGATAAAGCGTCGACTGCGCGCACAAGCCCCGAATCGGTATCGAGGACAGTGCCGAGATCCTCGACGGTCAGTGCCGTGCTCACGCAGCTTCCTTCAACAAACGCCGCGGTCGAAACACACGCGCCCGCGGATCGAATGCTTCGCGCACCGCATCGGCAAACAGGTTTGCCGCAAGCACGAGAGCAAGCATGAACGTGAACGCGGTTGCCAGATTCCACCACACGACCGGATCGCGCGACATCTCGCTGCGCGCGAGGTTGATCATCGAGCCGAACGAAGACGAATTCGGATCGACCCCGACTCCGACATATGAAAGCACGGCCTCGTACAACACCAATGCAGAGAAGTCGAGCACTGCGACGATCAGCACCAGGTGCATCACGTTCGGCAGCACGTGGCGCGCCATTACGCGCCATTTGCTAACGCCGAACGCGTGCGCCGCCTGCACATAATCGAGCTCGGTGATCTTCATCGTCTCCGCGCGCAGCAACCGGCACAGAGTCGCCCAGCCGGTGACGCCGAGAATCAGACATAGCAGGAACAATCGAAACTCGGCGCGCTCGACGCCGGTTTCGAAACTATCGACGTTCTGATCGATGTACACGTTGATCAGCAGCACGAACGCCGCGACGAGAAGGATCGGCGGAATCGATGACAGCACCGTGTAGAAATACTGAATGCCATCGTCCACCCAGCCCTTGAAGTAACCGGCGAGGATGCCGAGCACGATCGCCAGCGGCAGTGTGGCGATCGTTGCCAGCGAGCCGATCACGACCGCAGTACGGATGCTTTTCAGCGCCTGATACAAAACGTCGTTGCCCGTGCGGTCGGTACCGAACGGGTGGTAGTAGGGCCACAGCGCCGCCAGCCAGCCGATGATCATCGCCATCACAATCACCGTGATCAGCATCGCTCGCCATGGAATTTCTGTCTCTGCGCGCGCGATCTGCAATAACGAATTGCGCACGCCACCGCGCTTGCGTCCGAGCAGTGCTGCCGATGCCACCGCGATCACGATGCCGGCGAGCAAGCCGAACAGCACACCGTTAAGTGAGCGCACCACAAGGTCGGTGCTCCACTCGCGCTCAGGATCCTTTAGATGCGAGCCGCCGAATGCGAGGCGCGGATTGCTGCGCACTTCCTTGCCATCTACGACCTGCGTCTCCTTCTGGAACGACCAGTACGCCAGCGGCGTCGAATACGTTTTCTCGCGCGACTCGATCGCGTGCGACATCAATGCGTCGAAGATCGAAAGCGTGCGAGTCCCATAGGCAGCTTGCGCGTCAGCCGAGGCGCCCTCGATCGCGGACAGCCGCGGACGGAAGTGCACCGAATCCAGCAATGCGATCGTGACGAATACGCCGAGCACTACGGCGGCACACATCGCGGGTGCATCGCGAAGGACGTGGAGCCAGTTTGCCTTTGCGCGCGCGTTATGCCGCGCACGCCAAATGTAGAAGAGCACGCCGGCGACGACGAGCCACAGCACGAAGTCTGTCCACAGAAAAACGAATTTAGGCAAGCCGCACTCTCGGATCGACGAACGTGTACGCGATGTCGGTGGCCAGATACGCGAGGATGTACAGCAGCGATCCCAGGAAAACCATCACGTGCACGATTGCGAAATCCTGCCCGCCGATCGCTTCGATCACATATGTGCCCAGGCCGGGAATGCCGAAGAACGACTCAAAGACGATCGACCCAAGGAACGCGTAGGGCAACAGCGCGCTGACGTGCGTCAGCACCGGCAACCATGTATTGCGCAGAACATGGCGGAACAGCACGACTGCTTCAGATAATCCCTTCGAGCGCGCGGTGCGAACGTAGTCCTTGTTCGCCTCCTCGAGCAGCATCGCTCGAAAAAGTCGCGCCTCGGAGCCCAGCTGAAAGATGATGCCGACGATGATCGGCAGCGCAAGAAACTTGAGCAAGCTGAGGCCGGGCACAAAGCCTGACAGCGGCACCAGTTTCAGCATCTTGCCGAAGAACCATTGCGCCATGATGATGTAGAACAAGACTCGAGATCGACATCATCACGACGCACAGCACGGTGCCCCAGAAGTCGAGATAACTCGCGCGAAAAAACACGAGCAGCAAAGAGAACGAAATGCCGACGATGACCGTCAGCAACAGCATCGGTCCGGCCAGCGTCAAGCTCACCATGATTCGAGTGCCGATCTCGTGGCGCAGATCGCGTCCGCTGTCAGTCGATCCGAAGTCGAGCGTAAACAACCGCAGCGATCGGTCGTAGAAAATGGTGTCGGTTATCTTGCTGACACCCTCAGCTTCGCGGTTGAACCACAGCGGCTTGTTGTAGCCGTGCGAAGCTTTCCATTGCTCGATCGCTTCAGCCGTGACGCGCTTGCCGCCAATATTGAGCCGCGCGATGTTGTCCGGCGAGTTGACGGCAAAAAACAGTGTGAACGTCAGCAGATTGACGCCAACCAGAATCAGCACCGCATACAGACAGCGGCGAAGGATGTAAGCGCCCAACTACTCGGCCCCGCCAACCGCCAGCCCGCGCGCCGCATTCTCGCGCTCGCGCCGTTTCCAAGTACGGTATGCCGGAATCACGGCCGCTATCAGCCCAAGCACGATGACAACGATCGGCCACCAGATGGGGTGGTTCCATTCTGCGATCTTCGTTGCACGCAACGCGGGGTCTACCTTCATGTACATCAATCGGTCGTTGACCAGGGGTCCAGGCTTGACGTTGCCGACCCATTGCTGGTGCACGGTGCCCGCATACGGGTTGTAGCCGAATGCCCATGCTGCGTCCTCCTGGGTAATCGCAACCATTCGGTCGATCACCTGCTGCTTGCGAGGCACGTCGTCGAGAAACTTCAGCTCCTCAAACAGCTTGTCGAACTCTTCGTTCTTGTAGTTGGAAGAGTTCTCGCCGTTGCCTCCGGTCAGAGCTTTCGAGTTCGGACCGTAGAGCAGGAACAAGAAATTCTCGGCATCCGGATAGTCGGCGAACCATCCCCACCAGAAAATTTGCAGCGAACCCTTTTCGGCTTTCTCCTGAAACCGGTTGAAGTCGGTCGCTCGGACCTCGAGCTGCACGCCGATCTTCGCGTACTGCCGCACCATCCATTCGACTTCGGCCTTCAGTTCTGGCGTCAGCGCACGCTGATAGTCGTAGTTCAGCACGAGAGGTGCGCCGGTTTTGGCGTCGCGGCCGTCGGGGTAGCCGGCCTCGGCGAGCAGTTTCTTCGCAACTTCGATCGACTTACGGCGCGGCTTGCCGTCGACCACGTCATAAACGACACGGTTGATCGCCTCTTTGCGAAACCCGAACACGCCTGGAGGTACGGGCCCCATCGCGGGTTCGCCCGCCGCCTTGCTTTCGAATACGCGGACAAACTCTTCCCAATCGATCGCGATCGACAGGGCTTGGCGCAGTTTGCGATTGCGGATCTGTTGATCGGGAGTGTCGCCCTTGCCGACGACCGGGTCGAGCCAGTTAAACCCGACGTACCAGTTCGAGATTTCAAGAGTGCGAGGCATCTGTACGCCGCGATCGCGAAACAACCGGGCCACTTCTTCCGAATTCTTGACGTCGAAATCGAAGTCAAGCAGCGTATCGAACCGATAGGTCACCGGAACGTCGTAGTACCCCTGCAGAAACTTGGCCTTCTGCGGAATCTTTTCCTTCTCGATCGCCATCACGATGCGATCGATGAACGGGATCGGCTTGCCGCAATCGGCGAGAAGACCCGCTGCCTTGTCAGAGTCTTCGCCTTCGCACGGATAGCGGTCACCCGCAAAGTTCGGGTTGCGCTCCAGCACGTGACGGCGATTCTCCTGGTACTCGACCAGCATGTAAGGCCCGGTGCCGACCGGCCAGAAGTTCAGCGAAAGATTCTTTCCGGCAAACCCGGCTTGCGCATAGAACGCGTCGGCTTCCCACGGAATCGGGGCGAAAAACGGCATCGACAGCCAATACTTGAACTGCGGGTACTTGCCTTTCAGCCGGATGCGCAGCGTGTGGTCGTCGAGCGCCTGTGCGCCGGCGAGCTCATGCTTGCGGAAGTCGAGGAATGGCAGATCGCGGCTTGCCGGATCTACACCGCTTGCGCAGCTCCTTATCCGCCGCAGCAATGCGCTCGCCGTACTCCTTTAGCCCGACGATGTGCTCCGCCATCAATGAGAATGACGCTGACTTGATGCGCGGTGTTGCCAGCCGGCGGATCGCGTACACGTAATCGTGTGCGGTCAACTCGCGCGTTCCCAGGTCCGCGAAGTCGAACGGCGTGCGTTTGTCGGCGGACTCGGCGGCGGAGAGCGAGTGGTATCGGTACTTTCCGTTCACATCGCGTGTGAATGCCGGATGTGGCGCATAGCGGACGCCACGTTTGATCTTGATGTCGTAGACCGCTTCGGCGATGTCCTCGCCGCGGGCATCGGCCGGCAGCTCGTTGCCGGCCTTGTTGAAATATCGCGGCACTGCGACGGCCTCCGCAATGCGAGGCACGATTTCGTACGGTCGCTTCAGATAATGGAAGCGATAGAGCGGCTCATAGACCGAGTAGGTAAATGGCGTTTCGTCGATCGCGTACGACGCCGTGGGGTCGAGATACCGCGGCGAGCGCTCCTCGAACGCCGTAAAGAACGTGTTTGTCCGCTCGGCGCCGGCGGCATGCGGGCTGTTGGTAAGGCGTTCGCAGCCTGACAGGAGGGCAGCGGTGAAACTCAGTAGCAGCAGCCAGCTCGCCAGTCGCATATTCGTTTCCCTATGCCGATTCCGTCGCGATTCTAATTGCCAGAGGCAAGCGGGGCGATGAGCCAGCGCCTCTATACTGCGGTGCAAGCAAACCCTCGCGAATGCGCGTCGCGATTCTCGGTGCCCAATAAACCCTTTATCTGGACGATCCGCGTTTACTACGAAGATACGGATACCTGCGGCATCGTCTACTACGCCAACTACCTCAAGTTCTTCGAGCGCGCGCGCACCGAATGGTTGCGCTCGGTCGGCTTCGAGCAGCAGAAAATGGCGGACGAGCTGGGGCTGCGGTTCGTGATCGCGAGCGTCGAATGCGATTTCAAGCTGCCCGCCAGGCTCGACGATGTGATCGAGCTCGATGTGCGCGTCGCGCGGCTCGGAAGCGCGTCGATGGTATTCGAGCAGTCGGCAACGCGCGCGGGTGCCGTGTTGGCCGCCGCGCGGGTGCGGGTCGGATGCATCGAAACGAAGACGTTCATTCCCGCACCGTTGCCCGACGTCCTGCGGGCCGCGGTCGAACAACTCCCCCAACATCACGCATGACACCGACCGCCGATCTTTCGATTCTTTCGCTGATTACGCAATCCACGCTGGTGGTGCAGCTGGTGATGCTGCTGCTCGCCTTTCTCTCGATCGCATCATGGACCGCGATCTTTCAGAAGCAGTTCTCGATCAAGCGAGCCAAGCGCGAAACCAATGACTTCGAGAAACAATTCTGGGGCGGTGCCGATCTGTCGCGGCTGTTCGAAATTGCGTCGAACCCGCGCCGCAAGTCCGGGGCCGAGGAGCGCATCTTCGAGGCGGGAATGGGCGAGTACCTGAAGCTGCGGTCGCGCGGACAGACTTCCGAAGACCGCCCTGCGATGCTCGACGGCGCGCGCCGTGCGATGCGCGCTGCCTATCAGCGCGAAATGGACGCGCTCGAAGCGCGGCTCAATTTCCTGGCGTCGGTGGGTTCGGTCAGCCCGTATATCGGGCTCTTTGGCACGGTCTGGGGAATCATGCACGCGTTTACGGGTCTGTCGAATCTGCAGCAGGCCAATCTAGCGAGCGTGGCGCCTGGCATTGCCGAGGCGCTGGTCGCGACCGCGATCGGCCTGTTTGCGGCGATACCGGCGGTGGTTGCCTACAACCGTTTTGCGAACGACATCGATCGATTGGCGAATCGTTTCGAAAGCTTTATGGAAGAATTTTTGAACATCCTGCAGCGACATAAGCACTCAGCCTGATGGCACTGGTTGCGCGCCGCACGGGTAAACGCCGCCGCTTGATGGCAGACATCAACGTCGTGCCGTATGTCGACGTGATGCTGGTGCTGGTGGTGATCTTGATGGTCGCGGCGCCGTTCGTGAATCCGGGCGTGGTGGAGCTGCCGACGGTGGCCAAGGCGGGACAGCAGAAAGAGCTCCCAGTAAGAGTCGTGGTGCGGAGTGACGGCCGGATTTCGCTGTTTGACGGGAGCGTCGAGACCGGCGTTCAGAAGGGAGAACTGCTGACCGCGGTGCGACAGCGTCAGAAGGGCGACCCCAAGACTCCGGTGGTGATCGAGGCCGATTCGAAGGTCGAATATCGCGCAGTGGTCAGCGTGATGAGTGAGCTGCAGAAGGCCGGCATCGAACGGGTCGGCCTGTCAGTGCGGCTAGCGCAATAGGTTAGGGATGCCGGCAGCCACGCGACACGCGCCATCGCTGGCATGCGCCTGAGAAAGGAAGCGGGCCTGCATTTGCGCTGTCGATCCTCGCGCACGCATTATTGTTTATCGCAATTGCATTCATGGTGAGATGGAAAAGCGAACCGGTTGCGACCGTTTCGGCAGAACTGTGGAGCTTGCCACCGGCGGCGGTTCAACAACCGACCCCTCCTCCTCCCCCGCGACCCGTAGTGGTCGAGCCGCCTCCGCCGGAACCTGAGCCGCGCAAGGCGGACATCGTGGAGATGAAAGCGCCGCCGAAGCCGCCGCCACCGAAGGTAGAAGAAAAAAAAGCGGTGCCGCCTGAACCTCCGAAGAAGCAAGACACCAAGGCGGCCGATTTGAAGAGAGCTGCTGAGGAGAAAAAGGCTGCGCAACAACTCGAAGCTGCACAACAGGCCGCAGCGAAGCGCGCGTTAGATCGCGCATTAGCGCAGGCCGGTCCGGCCGCCAGCACGGCGGGAGCCGGATTGTCAAATGCGTATCGGGCGCAGATCGTCAGCTGTATTCGCCCGCACATCATTTTCAATGTGCCCGACGCGATCTCGCCGCAGCAACATGTCGCAGAGTTCGAAGTCGTGCTGCTGCCGACTGGGGAGCAGGCGTCGGTACCCAAGTTGCTGAAGAGCAGCGGCTTGGCCGCCTACGATCAGGCCGTGGAGCGAGCGATACGCCGCTGCGATCCGTTTCCACCGCCAAGGGAGGGAACGATGCCGCGATCGGTCAGTCTGCGGTTTGACCCTGTGGAAACGCGCTGACCCGTTGCGGAAGCATCTAAAAGCAAGTTATCCGCGCTGTCTATACTCAATTCGATGCCAGAGACGATCATTCAACCCGCTTCTTCAGTTCGGCGCGCCGTCTGCGCAGCCTTGGTCCTCGCACCCTTTCCTTTGACCGCGGTCGCGCAACTGCGCGTCGAGATCACCGGCGTCGGTAGCCAGCAGTTTCCAATCTCGATTGCCAACTTCGCGCGTAATGGCCAGGCGCCCGGCCGAGATGGATTCGATTATTCGCGCCGATCTCGCGCGTAGCGGATTGTTTCGAATCGTCGACGCTGGCAGCCAGGCGATCGCCGAAAACGCGACCGTCAATTTTCCGGAGTGGAAGGGCCGCGGAGCCGATGCGCTGGTGGTCGGCAGCATTGCGCGTCTCGCCGATGGCCGCTTCGATGTGCGCTACCGGCTGCTCGATACCGTGAAGCAAGCGCAGCTCGACGGCCTGTCGTACGTCAGCCCAGCGGCGGATTTGCGCTTGACCGCGCACCGTATCGCCGATCGCATCTACGAGAAGATTACGGGCGAGCGCGGTGTGTTTGCGACGCGCATTGCCTATGTCGTGCAGACGTCTCCGAAATCGTGGGAGCTTCATATCGCAGACGCAGACGGCTTCAATTCGCAGGCGGCGCTCCGCTCGCGTGAACCGATCATCTCGCCCGCGTGGGCGCCTGACGGCACACGCCTTGCTTACGTTTCTTTCGAATCGGGCAAACCGGTCGTCTATGTGCATTCGGTTGCAACAGGAGAGAGGCGCGCAGTCGCGAACTTTCGCGGATCAAACAGCGCGCCGGCGTGGTCGCCTGATGGACGGTCTCTGGCAGTGACGCTTACGCGCGAGGGCAATTCACAAGTTTTCTTGATGAACGCAGATGGTTCGAATGTACGGCGGCTCACGACTTCGTCCGGCATTGATACCGAGCCCGCATTCAGCGCCGATGGAGGTTCTATCTACTTCACGTCCGATCGTGGCGGTGGCCCGCAGATTTACCGGATGCCGGTTTCGGGCGGCGGCGCCCAGCGCGTCACGTTTAACGGTGACTACAACATTAGCGCGCGCGTGAGTCCCGATGGCAAGCAGCTCGCATACATCGGACGGCGCAGGTGGGCGCTTGCAGGTATACGTGCTCGATGTTGCCAGCGGCCAGGAAGTATTGGTGACCGATACCACCAGCGATGAGTCGCCGAGCTTCGCTCCGAATGGAAGACTGTTGCTATACGCGACCGAGGTCAACGGCCGCGGCATTCTTGCATCAGCATCAACGGACGGTCGCGTGCGGACGCGGCTGTCGGGTCCGAGCGGCGATATTCGCGAGCCGACCTGGGGCCCATTTATTAAATGAAGTTGAAATGCATCAAGTGAACAGGAGTAAATCATGAAACCTAACCATTACTTTCGCGGCGTCTTGCTAACCGCCTCCCTTGCTCTTCGCGCTGGCGGGTTGTTCTTCGGTCAACCTCGACGAGCAGCCGCCGGCGCCGATCGTCGATGCCACTGCGGCAGCCGCTCCAAAAACCGGCCCGGATCCGCGCGCGGTCGCCCCGGTCGATGCACAGGCGGGACGCGCTCTAGATCCGCTTAACGATCCCAACAATCCGCTGTCCAAACGCAGCGTGTTCTTCGACTTCGACAGCTTTGTCGTCAAGAGCGAATATCAACCGATCGTGCAGACGCACGGTAGCTATCTAGGAACCAACAAGCAGCGGAAAGTTACCGTTGAGGGTCACACCGACGAACGCGGGGGCCGTGAATACAACCTGGCTCTCGGGCAAAAGCGCGCAGAAGCGGTCAAGCAGCGCCTGATGTTGCTGGGTGTTGTGGACTCGCAGGTTGAAACCGTTAGCTTCGGCGAAGAAAAGCCGCGCGGAACGGGGTCCAATGAAGAGGCATGGGCGCAGAATCGGCGGGCGGACTTGAATTATCGATAGCAGTAAAGAAGGGTCGAGCTGACGACGGACGAACGCTCGACTCTCAATACAAAAGAAGTAGCCACCGTCTTGGCGGTGGCTGTTGATTGGGGAGCGTCGCACTTGAAGTGGATTGCCTTATTGCTTGCGCTCTGGCTCGCTTCTCCGGCGCACGCGCAGATCTTCTCCGACAGTGAAGCGCGCAAGGCCATTTTGGAGCTGCGGGCGAAGCTGGCGGAGCTGCAGCAGAAGGACTCGGATCTGTCGGCGCGGGTCGATCGGCTTGAGAGTGCACAACGCAACCAACTCGAGCTTGCGAATCAGACGGAGACGTTGCGGCAGGAGATTTCTCGGCTTCGCGGGCAGATCGAGGCGCTGACCAATGAGGTCGCGACTCTTCAGAAGCGCAACCGGGATTTGTACGCCGATCTCGACGCCCGGTTAAAAAAGATGGAGCCTTCGACCGTTGCCGTCGACGGAAAATCGGTCGCCGTCGATCGCAGCGAATTGACCGCGTATGAGGCGGCGCTGGCGCAGTTTCGAGCGTCCGACTTCAAAGGTGCGCTGTCGAGTTTTCAGCAGTTTGTCGCCCGCTACCCGCAGTCGGCTTATGTGCCCGTGGCGCATTACTGGATCGGCAGCTCGCACTACGCATTGAAGGAATACAAGTCGGCGATCGCGGCACAACAGATCTTGGTCGACCGCTACGCCGATTCGACGCGCGCGCCCGATGCGTTGCTATCGATTGCCGAAAGCCAGCTTCAGATGAGCGACAAGAAGTCCGCGAATCGCACGCTGACCCGCTTGATCAAGGACTACCCAGAGAGCGAGGCGGCAAAGGTAGCGCGCGAGCGGTTACCAGCGACGCGATAGAGCACGAGCCAATGACGCCGCAGGGTGACCTGGTCGCACTCGCGACCATTGTCGTCGCGAGCATCTTTGCACTGGCGTTCGCGTTCGGTGCGATCACTCAACGCACCGACTTTTGTACGATGGGCAGTGTCGCTGATATCGTGACTTTCGGCGACTGGACGCGCATGCGCCAATGGCTGCTGGCAATTGCCGTCGCGATACTCGGCACCAATATTCTGGCGGCGACCGGAGTTATCGATACCGCCGACAGCTTCTACACCTCGCCGCGCTTCGTCCCGCTTGCGTATGCGATCGGCGGGCTGTTGTTCGGATTTGGCATGGTACTGACCGGAGGGTGCGGATCGAAGTCGCTGGTGCGCGCGGGCGGCGGCAGCCTGAAGTCGCTAGTCGTACTCGTTGTGCTCGGGATCGTCGCCTACGTATCGTTACGCGGTTTGCTGGCGGTGTTCCGCGTCGGATTCATCGAGCCGGTCGGTACACGACTCGGTACGCCTCAGGATTTGCCGTCATTGCTCGTCGGCGTTGGCGTATCGAAATCCACATTGCAACTGGGTCTCGCGCTGCTCGTATCGGGTTTCTTATTCGTCGTTGTCTTTCGCGACCGCAGCTTTCGCACGTTCGACAACCTTCTTGCGGGTCTCGGTATCGGCGCGATCATCGTCGCGGCTTGGGCGATCTCGGGCACGATTGGGCATGTCGATGAGCATCCTGCAACTTTGCAGGAAGCGTTCTTACGAACCAACTCGGGCCGGATGGAGTCGCTGTCGTTCGTCGCGCCGGTGGCTTACACGCTCGACTACCTGATGTTCTTCAGCGACACGAGCAAGGTGGTCACAATCGGTATTGCCGCCGTGTTCGGAATGATTGCGGGTTCTGCGGCATATGCAGTCGTGGCTGGTAAGTTTCGCTGGGAGGGATTTCGCGATACTGAAGACACCGCTAATCATCTTGTCGGCGCGGCGTTGATGGGTTTTGGAGGCGTTACTGCGCTGGGTTGCACGGTCGGTCAGGGTTTGTCGGGTGTGTCGACGCTCGCAGTGGGTTCGTTTATCGCCGTTGCCGGGATCGTTGCGGGGGCCGTTTTGGCGCTGAAGTATCAGGCGTGGCGATTGGATCAGGTGGGCGCATAAGGGAGCGAGCGTGGAGAAGAAGTTTGCATCGCAGGCTGACGTCGAGGAAAAACAGGCGAGCTTCGACAAGTTGTCCGACAACGCCTATGCCTACACGACCGAGGGAGATCCCAACACGGGGGTCGTGATCGGCGACGACGCCGTGATGGTGATCGACGCGCAGGCGACGCCGGTGATGGCGCAAGACGTTATCCGACATATCCGCCAGGTGACGGACAAGCCGATCAAGTACGTCGTACTGACGCACTACCACGCAGTGCGCGTGCTGGGTGCTTCTGGCTACAAGGCCGAGCACATCATCGCCAGTCGCGACACGCATGACTTGATCGTCGAGCGCGGCGAGGCCGACATGAAGAGCGAGATCGAGCGCTTTCCTCGGCTGTTTCGTGCTGTCGAGTCAGTGCCCGGGCTGACGTGGCCGACGATCGTGTTCGAAAAACGTCTGACGCTGATGTTGGGCAAGCTGCAGGTTGAGATCATGCAGCTCGGCCGCGGTCACACCAAGGGCGACACCGTGGTGTGGCTGCCGCAGGAAAAGATTCTGTTCTCGGGCGACTTGGTTGAATTCGACGCCACGCCTTATACCGGCGACGCCTATCTGACCGATTGGCCGGCGACGCTCGATGCGGTTGCCGCTCTTGGTCCGCAGAAACTAGTTCCCGGTCGCGGCGCGGCGCTGCAAACGCCGGCCCAAGTGAAGGCGGGCCTCGACGGCACGCGTACCTTCGTGACTGCAATGTACGAATCGGTCAAGCGCGGCGCTGGTGCGGGCCGTGATTTGCGCAGCGTCTATAAGGAAACGTACGACGCGTTGAAAGCCCAAGTTCGGCCATTGGGTGATCTTCGATCACTGTTTACCGTTCGACGTGAGCCGCGCGTACGACGAAGCGACCGGCCATCAGCATCCGCGCATCTGGACCGCACAGCGCGACAAGGAAATGTGGGAGTCGCTGGAGGGATAACGGCGCCGTGCACGTGCCGCCGGTTTATCCGTACGTCACTCCACGCGAGCTTGCGCTCCAACGGCGTCGCGCGTACTCAGGTTGTGATCGTCGGCGCCGGACCCGTCGGTCTTGGCATGCGCGATCGATCTCGCGCAGCATGGCATCGACTTCATCATCATCGACGACAACAACACCGTCAGCGCCGGTTCGCGCGCGATCTGCTGGGCGAAGCGAACACTCGAGATTTTCGATCGTCTGGGCTGTGGCGATGCCGTGTGCAATCGCGGTGTCAGCTGGAAAGTCGGCAAGGTTTTTTTTCGCGACAAGCTCGCGTATCAGTTCGACCTGTTGCCCGAGCCCGGCCATAAGCGCCCCGCGTTCGTCAACCTGCAGCAATATCTGCTCGAGGAAATCATGGTCGAGCGGCTCAAGAGCGCTCGGCGCACGCGGTGCGATGGAAAAACAAGGCGATCGGTGTGACGCAACGAGCCGA
This sequence comes from uncultured beta proteobacterium, assembly GCA_963807155.1. Classification (GTDB taxonomy): domain Bacteria; phylum Pseudomonadota; class Gammaproteobacteria; order Burkholderiales; family Burkholderiaceae_F; genus JACCZX01. The sequence goes on along the minus strand of CAWEAZ010000029.1, from coordinate 131,331 downwards.
TGGCGCGCGGGTGGAGGTCGAAACCCCTGACGGCCGCTACGCGATCGAAGCCGACTATGTCATCGCAGCGGATGGAGCGCACAGCGCCGTGCGCGACATGCTGGGCCTCGCGTGGAAAGGGCCAGGTGTTTCGCGATCGTTTCCTGATTGCCGACGTATCGATGCGAGGCGACTTTCCGACCGAGCGCTGGTTCTGGTTCGATCCGCCGTTTCACTCAGGCGGCTCGGCATTGCTGCATAAGCAGGCCGATGATATTTGGCGCATTGATCTTCAGCTCGGATGGGAGTGCGATCCCGAAGAAGAGAAAAAGCCCGAGCACGTTATTCCTCGTATTCGCGCCATGCTCGGTCCGGATCGCGCATTCGAACTCGAATGGGTGAGTGTGTACACGTTTCAATGCGCACGGCTCGAACGACTTCGCTGCACGACCGCGTCATCTTCGTGGGCGATGCTGCGCACCAGGTGTCGCCGTTCGGCGCACGTGGCGGCAACAGCGGCATCCAGGACGCCGACAATCTGTGCTGGAAGCTCGCGCGGGTAGTGCACAACGAATCGCCTGCGTCGCTCTTGCGAACCTTTGACGATGAGAGGGTCGAAGCAGCGAACGAAAATATTCTGAACTCGTCGCGCTCCACCGACTTCATTACACCGAAGAGCGGCGCCAGTCGAAGGATGCGCGACGCTGTGCTCGCACTGTCGCAGCAGCACCCATTCGCGCGTCGGCTGGTCAACAGCGGCCGCCTGTCAACGCCCACAGTGCATCGTTCAGGTATCTCGTCGACACCTGATCATGACTCTTTCAACTGCGGGCCGACCTCCGGCGCTCCCGCAGTCGATGCTCCCGTGACGGTTAAGGATCGCGAGCGCGTCGCTGCTCGACCAACTAGGCGGGCGCTTTGATCTTCTGATTTTTGACGGCAACGAAAAGATGCCCGACGCGCTCGAATCCGAATTCGGCAGCAGCCTTCGCGTCACTCGCATTGCGCCGGAACAAGTTCAGAGCGCGCATGTATTCAAGGATATCGAGGGACTTCGCTTCGCGTCGGTACGACGCGCAATCAGGCGCGGTTTACCTGCTGCGCCCCGATCAGCACGTCGCGGCGCGCTGGCGCAAACCTTCCGTCGCCGACGTACGCTGCGGCATTGCGGTGCGCTCAAGGAATCGGATGACGTTGGACAGCGAGTCGAACATTCAGCAGCCCGACGATTTTTATCAGGCGCTGATCGATGCGCATGCCGGCCTGACCGACGAGCAGAGTGCTGCGTTGAATGCGCGGCTGGTATTGCTGCTGGCGAATCAGATCGGCGATCTGAACACGCTGCGGCAGGCCATCGCCGCTGCACGCGCCTTGATCTAGGCCTTCTTCAGAGTGACCAGCGGCACGACACCTTCGGCGTCAACTTCAATGCGCCGCCGGTTTGGCTCTACGGCGGTCAGCGGAACAACTTCCTTCAATGTCTGAAGGCTTCGTACCGTCAGATCCTGATAGGTTTTTGTGCCGCTCACTTTCCAGGCGATCTCATCGTCGCTCAGCACGCGCAGCACTTTCGCTGGTGTGCCGACGGCCAGTGATCGCGGCGGAATTTTGTCGCCGGCCTTGACGAATGCGCATGCGGCCACGATCGCCGATTCGCCGATCACCGCTTCGTCCATCACGACCGCGTTCATGCCGACCATCGCGTTGCGCTTGACTACGCAGCCATGTAGCACCGCGCCGTGTCCGATGTGTCCGTCTTCCTCGACGACTGTGTCGGTGCTGGGAAAGCCATGCATCACGCAACAATCCTGCACGTTGCTTCCCGCTTCAAGCACGATGCGACCGAAGTCTCCGCGTAGGCTCGCTGCGGGTCCGACGTAGCAACGAGGGCCAACGATCACGTCGCCGGTCAAGATCGCGGTTGGATGCACGAACGCCGTCGGATCGCACCACCGGCACGAGGCCGTTAATTTCGTAGAAAGGCACTTGACTATCTCAGACGTGCCAGCGGCGCTGAATCACTCTGAACCGGTTAGCGACGAATGCACTATCCGTATAGCTTGCGTTGGCCGCCGGATTGGCGCCGGTCGCGTGATAGTCGGAGAACGCAGCCGACTGATTCACATAGACGTTGCTCAGCAAGTTGATCGACAACGCAACACCGGCACGCAATGTCGCTTCGGTCATCGCATCGATGACTTCCTGCTTCGTCGAGTACAGCCCAACCGTCAGCGCGCCGCGCTCCTTGACGATTTTCTCTGACAACGCAACGGCCGCCATTGCATCGGGCACCTTGACGATCAAACTGATCGGGCCGAAGCGCTCTTGCGCGTACACCGACTCGTTGGCAGCATCGGTTTTCATCAGCAAAGGCGTGTGCACGTTGGCGGCTGGAAATTCGGCGTTGTCCAACTTGCGCGACGCCAACACCACGTCCGCGAGTGCCGGTGCCTCTTCGATGCGTTTGAGCGTGTCCGGCGATTGAATCGACCCAAGCACCGCAGTTGCGACGGTCACATCGGACAACAATTTGTCGACAGCTCGACCGAGATCGGACGCAACGTCGTCAAAGCCCTTGTGTCCTTCGTCGGTATCGATGCCGCCGGCGGGCACAAAGATGTCCTGCGTCGTCGTACACATTTGCCCCGAATACAGGCTCAATGTGAACGCGAGGTTCTTCAGCATCGCCTTGTAGTTGTCAGTCGATTCGATGACAACGTTGTTGACCCCCGCGAGTTCGGCGTAAACCTGTGCCTGCCGCGCGTTGTCGATCAACCAGCGGCCGAACGTATTGCTGCCAGTGAAGTCGATCGAGCGTACGGCCGGATGGGTCGCCAGCGCCTGAGTTTCCTTCGGATCGCTGGTGACTGCGAGTGAAACTAGATTCGGATCGATCTCGTTCTCGGCCAGCACTTCGCGCACGATCCGCACGCTGATCGCGGCCGGCAGAACGGCGTTCGGATGCGGTTTGACGATCACCGGATTGCCGGTCACCAATGCGGCAAACAATCCGGGGTACGTGTTCCACGTTGGGAAGGTGCCGCAGCCGATCACTAGCGCGACACCGCGGCCAACGATCTCGAAGCGTTTTTCCATCACCAGCGGTGGGTTCTTGCCTTGCGGTTTCTCCCAACGGGCGGCGCTCGGCACCGAGCTCATTTCGCGGTATGCATACGCGACCGCTTCGAGTCCGCGGTCCTGCGCGTGCGGCCCGCCTGCTTGAAACGCCATCATCCAACCCTGCCCGGTGGTCACCATCACTGCGTGGGCGATTTCGAAGCTCGCTTTGTTCAAGCGTGCGAGTGCCTCGAGGCAAATGCCGGTTCGGCCCTCGACGCCCAGCTTCTGCCACGCGGGCATCGCGGCGAGGGCAGCATCGATCAAGGCCTGCGGGTCACACACGGGATACTCGACTTCGAGCGGAATGCCGTACGGCGAGTGTTCGCTTGCTAGCCAGCCGATGCGCCCCGGCTGATCGAGCTCAAACTGCCGGCCGGCATGACCGAGCGCCGCGGCTTTTCCTTCGTCGTTGGCGGCTTCGCCGTAGACCTTCGGACTGGGCTGCTCAGGATAGGCGCTCCAGAAGCCGCGCGTGCGCATGGCCTCGAGCGCGCCGTCAAGAACGCTCCGATGTTTCGCAAATAGCGGATGCATGCGTTGAGTATTGACTTGATTTTTTCGGGAAGTCGAAGTTACTATTGATTGAACGGTCGGTCAATTAATGCGATGAGAACGGATTTCGAGTCGATCAAGGTTGATGTTACAGACGGCGTCGCGACGCTGACGCTGAGTCGTCCCGAGCGCCTGAACAGCTTCACGGTGGCGATGCACGGTGAAGTGCGGTCGGCGCTGGACGCAATTGCAGCCGATCGATCGATTCGCTGCTTCGTGTTGACCGGAGCCGGGCGCGGATTTTGCGCCGGCCAGGATCTCTCAGATCGCGCTGTCTTGCCAACTGCGGCGCCGGATACCGAAGGTGTTGACCTGGGCGCTTCGATCGAGAATTATTACAAGCCGATGCTGCAGCGCCTGCGCGCGCTACCGATGCCGACCGTCGCGGCCGTCAACGGTGTGGCGGCCGGCGCCGGAGCAAACATTCCGTTTGCGTGCGACCTGGTGTATGCCGCGGAATCGGCGAGCTTCATTCAATCGTTTTCGAAGCTCGGCCTCGTGCCCGATTGCGGCGGCACCTGGTGGCTGCCTCGGCTCGTCGGTCCCGCGCGCGCGATGGGGCTGACCTTGCTCGGTGAGAAGTTGACAGCGACGCAAGCAGCGGAGTGGGGTTTGATTTGGCGCTGCGTAGCGGACGATCAGTTGCTGCCCACTGTGAGGTCGGTGGCGCTTCAGCTCGCTACCGGTCCGACGCGCGGCTTCGTGCACACGCGGCAGGCGGTCGACGCGGCGATGTTATTGCCGCTCGATGCTGCGCTCGATCTTGAGCGCGACTATCAGCGCGAGCTCGGTCGGTCGGCTGACTATCGTGAAGGCGTATCGGCCTTTATCGAAAAACGCGCTGCAAACTTCACAGGCCGATGATGGACGATAGGCGAGCGAATGACGGACAGGCGATCGCCGAAGCGGTGCGCGACCGCATGTTCGCCGAAGACGCCGCGTCGCGCGGCCTCGGCATGAGAGTCGAGGCGGTGGGCCCGGGCTTCTCGAAGTTGTCGATGCTGGTTCGGCCCGACATGCTGAATGGCTTCAAGACCTGCCATGGTGGCTTCATTGCGACGCTCGCCGACTCTGCATTCGCGTTCGCCTGCAACAGTCACAACGAAGTGACCGTCGCGTCCGGCATCGTCGTTGACTTCCTGGCACCGGTCCACGAAGGTGATGTGCTGCGCGCGGAGTGTCATGAGGTCGCGCTGACTGGGCGCACCGGCGTGTACGACATCACGGTCACGAATCAGCACGGCAAGACCGTAGTCGTGATGCGAGGCCGGTCGCACACGATGAAAGGCAAAGCGGTGGTGCAACTGTGATGCGTAAGGATCTCGAACCGATCGAGCAGGCAAGCCAGAGTGAACTGCAGTCACTGCAGCTCGACCGGCTGCGCTGGTCTATCGCGCACGCCTACGACAACGTGCCGCACTACCGGACGAAGTTCGACACTGCGCGGGTCCGCCCCTCCGATCTCAAGTCACTGGCCGATCTCTCGAAGTTTCCATTCACCACCAAGCACGATCTGCGCGAAACCTATCCGTTTGGCATGTTCGCCGTGCCGCAGGAAAAAATCGTGCGTATTCACGCGTCGAGCGGAACGACAGGCAAGCCGACGGTGGTTGGTTACACCGCAAAGGACATCGACACCTGGGCCAGCGTGATGGCGCGCTCGATTCGCGCCGCCGGCGGCAGGCGCGGCGACATCATTCACGTCGCGTACGGCTACGGTCTTTTCACGGGTGGCCTGGGGGCGCACTACGGCGCGGAAAAGCTCGGGTGCACGGTGATTCCAGTATCCGGCGGCATGACCGAGCGCCAGGTGCAACTGATCGTCGACTTCAAGCCGAAGATCATCATGGTGACGCCGTCGTACATGCTGGCGATCGTCGAAGAAATGCAAAAGCAGGGCGTTGATCCAAAGACATGCTCGCTGCGGATCGGCATCTTCGGCGCCGAGCCGTGGACCGCGGCGATGCGCGAGGCGATCGAAACCAAGACGTCGCTCGATGCGATCGACATTTACGGGCTGTCCGAAATCATCGGCCCGGGTGTTGCGCAGGAATGCATCGAGACGAAAGATGGACTCACGGTTTGGGAGGACCATTTTTATCCGGAGATCATCGATCCAGACAGCGGCGAAGTGTTGCCGGAAGGAGAAAAAGGCGAGCTGGTCTTTACGTCGCTGACGAAGGAAGCGCTGCCGATGATCCGCTATCGAACGCGCGATTTGACGCGGCTGCTGCCGCCAACCGCGCGCAGCATGCGGCGCATCGAGAAGATCACCGGCCGCTCGGACGACATGCTGATCATTCGCGGCGTCAATCTGTTCCCGACGCAGATCGAAGAGCTGATTTTGAAGCAGCCCGAGCTGGAGCCGCATTACACGCTCGAAGTCACGCGGCCTGCGAATCTCGACGAATTGACGGTGCATGTCGAGATGGGGCTCACAGCTTGCGAGCGGCAGCCGGGATGCGCAGCGCGCCGCCGCGCAAAGGCTCGAGCACGCAATCAAGGCCTATGTTGGGTTTGTCGGCGAGCGCGCAGCTCGCGACGCCGATGGCGATCGAGCGCTCGCTGGGTAAAGCCAAGCGCATCGTTGATCGGCGCTCGGACAAGTAACTGAGGAGTAACCATGTACACCCAAGCGATGGACATTCCGTCCGGCGACCGCGACGAAGCGCCGGTGAAGAGCGACGCTGCAGTACGAGGCCGAATTCGAAGCCAAGCTCGCGCGCGGCGATTTCATCGAGCCGAAAGACTGGATGCCCGAGCAGCTACCGCAAGACACTGATCCGCCAGATCAGCCAGCACGCGCACTCGGAAATCGTCGGCATGCTGCCCGAAGGCGGCTGGATCACCCGCGCGCCGACGCTCGAGCGCAAGTGCATCCTGCTGGCCAAGGTGCAGGATGAAGCGGGCCACGGCATGTATCTGTATTCAGCGGCAGAAACGCTCGGCGTGTCGCGCGACGAGTTGATCGAAGCTTTGCACACCGGCAAGGCCAAGTATTCGTCGATCTTCAACTACCCGACGAAAACGTGGGCCGATATCGGCGTCGTCGGCTGGCTGGTCGATGGCGCGGCGATCATGAATCAGATTCCATTGACGCGCTGCTCGTACGGGCCGTACGCGCGCGCGATGATTCGCGTCTGCAAGGAAGAGTCGTTTCACCAGCGTCAGGGCTTTGATTTACTGCTGACGCTGATGAAGGGCTCGGAAGATCAGCGCGCGATGGTGCAGGATGCCGTTAACCGCTGGTGGTGGCCGTCGCTGATGATGTTCGGCCCGCACGACAGCGAATCGACCAACAGCGGCGATTCGATGAAGTGGGGCATCAAGCGCATCAGCAACGACGAGCTGCGGCAGAAGTTCGTCGACGCGACGGTGCCGCAGGCGCAACTGCTCGGCGTCACGCTGCCCGATCCCGATCTGAAGTTCGACGACGCGACGGGTCACTGGACCTTCGGCCCGATCGACTGGAACGAATTCTGGAACGTCGTCAACGGCAAAGGCGAGTGCAACGAAGAACGCCTGGCCGACCGCGTCAGGGCATGGGAAGACGGTGCCTGGGTGCGCGAAGCAGCGCTGGCACACGCGCAGAAGAAGCGCCATCGCGATTGCGTCGCTGCATAAGGACATGGAATGGATCGCAAAGAGTGGCCTTTGTGGGAAGTGTTTATTCGCAGCCGCAATGGGCTGGATCACAAGCATTGCGGCAGCGTTCATGCAGCCGACCCTGCAATGGCGCTGAAAAATGCGCGCGATGTGTTCACGCGGCGCATGGAAGGCGTCAGCGTGTGGGTGGTGCGCGCCGATGACATCGTGGCGAGCGATCCGGACGCCAAGCCGGAGATGTTCGATCCGGCCGAAGACAAGATCTACCGGCATCCGACGTTCTATACGTTGCCGGATGAAGTCAATCACATGTGATGGTGGCACCAATTTCTGTCGCAAACGAAGCGCGTCTTGAATACGTGCTGCGCATTGCCGATTCTTCGTTGATTCTCGGCCATCGGCTATCCGAGTGGTGCGGTCACGGGCCGGTGCTCGAGGAAGACATCGCGCTGACTAACGTTGCGCTCGATCTTATCGGCCAGGCGCGTTCGCTGTATGCGTATGCGGAAAAGATCGACAACAAAGGCCGCAGCGAAGATCAGTTTGCATTTGAGCGGAACGAAAAGGAATTCCGCAACCTCACAATCGCCGAACTGCCGAATGGCGACTACGGTTTCACGATCATGCGCAATTTTTTGTTCACGACGTTTCAGCGGGAGATGTGGGCCGCGCTCCAGGCGTCTGCTGACTCGCAACTCTCCGAGATTGCGCACAAGAGCCTGACCGAAACCCGATATCACGTCCAACATGCGTCGGATTGGGTGATCAGGCTCGGCGACGGTACCGACGAATCGCATGCGCGGATGCAACGCGCACTCGACACGCTGTGGCCCTACACGGCAGAGTTCTTCAGCGCCTCTGGGATCGATGGTGCCGACGTCGGCCCGGCCTGGTCGGCGCTTGAAAGCCGGTGGTCGTCGGTTGTCCGTCCAGTGCTCGACGTTGCGACGTTGCAGGTTCCAGCTCGAACCTCGTTTCTCTCGCGCGGCAAAGACGGGATACATGGCGAGCACCTGACGGCGTTACTAGCCGAGATGCAGTATCTGCAGCGTACCTACCCGAACTGCGACTGGTGATGACGCCGAGGTATCACACGCTGCGCATTGCTGAGGTTCGGCCTGAAACGCCCGAGTGCATCAGCGTGAAGTTCGACCTTCCCCCCGAGCTCGCGCCCGAGTACCGGTTTGTGCAAGGACAGCACATTGGGTTGCGCGCAACGCTCGACGGTGAAGAGCTGCGTCGCTCGTATTCGATCTGTTCGGGCCTTGACGATGGCGAGATTCGGGTCGCGATCAAGAAAGTGGGCGGCGGAAAGTTCTCGCGCTGGGCCAATGAGGAGTTGAAGGCGGGCGATCAGATCGAAGTGATGACACCCGAGGGCCGCTTCTTCACTGCGCTCGATGCTGCCAAAGCCAAGCATTACGCGGCGTTTGTCGCCGGCAGTGGCATTACGCCGGTGTTATCGCTGATTCGTACGACGCTCGCGCGCGAACCGAAGTCGCGCTTCACGCTGGTCTATGGCAATCGGCGGCAGTCATCCGTGATGTTTCACGAGGCACTGGAGGATCTGAAGGATCGCTATCTGACGCGCTTTCGCTTGTACAACGTTTTTTCGCGCGAAGCGCAGGAAGTCGAGCTATTCAATGGTCGGATCGACGCGGCCAAGGTCAAACAGTTCCTCGAATCGCTGGTACCGCCCGACACGATCGACGAGGCGTTCGTCTGCGGCCCGCTGACGATGATCGATGAAGTCGAGGTCGCGCTGGTCGCCGCCGGAGTGCCATCGCAGCACGTGCACGTGGAGCGGTTCGGAATTCCGAGTGAAACTGTGCAGACGATCGATGACACCGAAGCAGCACAGTCGCACATCGAGCTGATCGTCGACGGCATACGACGTGAAGTGGATTTCATACCGGGACAGCACTCGATTCTCGATGCGGGCCGGGAAGCGGGTATCGATCTTCCCTTTTCTTGCAAGGGCGGTATGTGCAGTACCTGCCGTGCCAAGGTGCTCGATGGACAGGTTCGGATGGCGAAGAACTACGCGCTCGAGCCGCATGAAGTAGCAGAAGGTTTTGTGCTGACGTGCCAGTCGTACCCGCTGACCGAGCGTGTGGTGATCTCTTACGACGCGAGATAGATGGCGAGAACGAAAGCCGCCGGGTTCGACAAACAGCGCGCAGCGATCCGCGATGCGGCGGCGCGCGAGTTTGCGGACAAGGGTTACGCTGCCGCAACGATCGCCGATATCGCTCGCGCCTGCGGTGTGTCGAAAGCGCTGATGTATCACTACTATCGCGACAAGGAGCACCTGCTGGCCGACATCGCCGAAAGCTACATCGAGCGGCTACAGGCAATCATCGATCAGGTGCGTGGCGAGTCGTTGCCACCGGCCGCGCACTTGCGGCGTCTGATCGAACTGTTCATGGCCGAATACGAACACTCGGCGGCACGCCATCGCGTGCTGGTGCAGGACGTCAAATATCTGCAGCGCGCGCATCGGTCGCGCGTGCTTGCGAAGGAGCGCAAGGTGGTGCTCGGCTTCGCCGATGTCGTCTCGAGGCTTACGCCGCAGACCGAACGCGGCGATTTGATCAAGCCGCTGACGATGATCCTGTTCGGAATGATCAACTGGACGTTTACCTGGCTGAAGGATCGAGGCCCGCTCACCTATGCAGACATGGCGCCGATCGTGACTGATCTGTTTCTCGGCGGTATCGCCCGCGTCCGTGCGCCCGCGCGACCGTCTCGCCGGGTCCGTACGAGTTCACCCGTGAGGGCCACCGCGTGAACGAGGTCTACCTGTGCGACGGCGTGCGCACGCCCTTCGGCCGTTACGGCGGTGCGCTGTCGAGCGTCAGAGTCGACGATCTTGCGGCGCTGCCGTTGAAGGCATTGATCGAGCGCAATGCAAACGTAGATTGGGCCGCGCTCGACGACGTGTACTACGGGTGCGCCAACCAGGCCGGTGAGGACAATCGCAACGTCGCGCGCATGGCGGTATTGCTGGCCGGTCTACCCACTGACGTTCCGGCCGCAACCATCAACCGCTTGTGCGGCTCTAGCATGGACGCGGTGGGAATCTGTGCCCGCGCGATTCGTGCAGGGGAAGCCGAGCTGATGATTGCCGGCGGCGTCGAAGGAATGTCGCGCGCGCCGTTTGTGATGCCGAAGGCAGACTCGGCGTTCTCGCGCAGTAATTCGGTGTTCGATACCACGCTCGGCTGGCGTTTCGTCAACAAGCAGATGAAGACGCAGTACGGGATCGATTCAATGCCGGAAACGGCGGAGAACGTCGCGAGTGACTTCGGCGTGGCGCGTGCCGATCAGGATGCCTTCGCGTTGAGATCGCAGCAGCGTTACTCAGCGGCGCATGCACGTGGCTTCTTCCGCGACGAAATGATTCCCGTGACAATCCCCGGGAAGAAAGGCGAAACCGTAGTCAACCAGGATGAACATCCGCGCGAGACCACGCTCGAGGCTCTCGCGAAGCTGAAAGGCGTCGTCACGCCCGAAGGTACGGTGACTGCAGGCAACGCGTCTGGAATCAACGATGGCGCGGTCGCGCTGCTGATTGCGAGCAAGCAGGCGGTCGGCAAGTACGGATTGAATCCCATGGCGCGGCTGCGCGGTGTCGTCACTGCCGGTGTTTCGCCGCGCATTATGGGAATCGGACCGGCGCCCGCGACGCAAAAGCTGCTCGATCGTCACAAGCTGAAGATTTCGGACATCGATGTGATCGAGTTGAATGAAGCATTCGCTGCGCAGGCGCTCGCAGTGACGCGACAACTGGGTTTGCCCGACGATGCGCGGCACGTGAACCCGAACGGCGGCGCGATTGCGCTCGGGCATCCGCTGGGTGCTTCGGGCGCGCGCCTGGTGCTGACAGCGGCGCGCCAGCTCAAAGAAACGGGCGGGCGGTATGCGGTGGCAACGATGTGTATCGGGGTGGGGCAGGGTATCGCCCTGCTTGTTGAAAAGGTTTGAGTTTGCTTCAGATGCGTTTTGGATTAGCTAACAACTCAAAGAGGAGACAAATGAAATCCATCAGATTGATCGTGGTACTTGCTGCCGCGCTCGGCGTGAGCATCGCTGCGTGCACAGGACATCAAGGTCGGCGTCACGCTGTCCGCGACAGGTCCGGCAGCATCGCTCGGAATTCCGGAGCGCAATACGTTTCCGCTGTTGCCGCAAACGATCGGCGGAAAGAAAGTGACCTACATCGTGCTCGACGACGCATCCGACACGACGACGGCGGTTCGCAACTCGCGCAAGCTGATCAGCGAAGACAAGGTCGACGTGCTGGTCGGCTCAACGGTGACGCCGAATTCGCTCGCGATGATCGACGTTGCCGCCGAAAGCGAAACGCCGATGATCTCGATGGCCGCGTCGAGCCGCATCGTCGATCCGGTCGACGCCAAGCGGCGCTGGGTGTTCAAGACGCCGCAGAACGATCAGCAGATGGCGCTGGTCATCCTCGGTCACATGCTGAGCCAGGGCGTCAAGACGGTGGGCTTCATCGGATTTGCCGACGCCTACGGAGAAGGCTGGTGGACCCAGTTTTCGAATCTTGCCGAGGCGCGTGGAGTCAAGATCGTCGGCAACGAGCGGTATCAGCGCGCCGACACATCCGTCACCGGGCAGGTGCTGAAGCTGGTCAGCGCCAAGCCCGACGCGATCCTGATTGCGGGCTCGGGCACTCCGGCGGCATTGCCGCAGAAGACGCTGAAGGAGCGCGGCTATGCCGGCAAGATTTATCAGACGCATGGCGTGGCGAACAATGACTTCCTGCGCGTATGCGGCAAGGACTGCGAAGGCACTTACTTGCCTGCCGGTCCGGTCCTGGTGACAGAACAGTTGCCGAACGATCATCCGGTGAAGAAAAGCGCAACGGCGTACGTCACGGCGTATGAAAGCGCGCAAGGCAAGGGCAGCGTGTCGACATTCGGTGCGCATGCGTGGGATGTCGGCGTGCTGCTGCAAACAGCGATTCCGGTCGCGCTGAAGAAAGGCCAACCAGGCACCAAAGAGTTTCGTATCGCGCTGCGCGATGCGCTCGAAGGCGTGAAGAACGCCGCCGGCGCGCACGGCATCTTCAACATGAGCGCGAGCGATCATCTGGGTCTGGACCAGCGCGCCGCGGTGATGATTCAGATTGTAGATGGCAAGTGGGTGATGCAGAAGTAGAAGCCAAGATTCGAGGCCAGTGATCACGAGGCCGCGACGTAGTCGCGGCTTTTTTTCATGAATCTCGACATCGCGCTGCTGCTCGCACAGGACGGCATTACCAACGGCGCGATCTATGCGCTGCTGGCGCTCGCGCTGGTCCTTGCGTTTCTCGGTGACGCGTGTGATCTTCATTCCGCAGGGCGAATTCGTTGCGTATGGCGCGCTGACGCTGGTGGCGCTGCAAGCGGGCAGGCTCCCCGGAACCGTGATCTTGCTGATGATTGCCGGTGGCTTGGTTGCGTGCGCGGAGCTGATCGCCGCAGCGCGCAAGCGGCGCTGGCAACGCGTGCCGTCGATGCTTGCGTGGAACGTCGTCTACCCGCTGGCGCTGTTCGCGTTGCTGAAGCTTGTCCCGATGCAGGGCTGGCCGATGGCGGCGCAGGTTGCGCTCGCGCTGGCGATCATCGTGCCGATGGGGCCGATGGTGTACCGGCTTGCGTATCAGCCATTGGCCGAAGCATCGGTGCTGATGCTGTTGATCGTCTCGGTCGCGGTGCACGTCGTGATGGTTGGGCTTGGCTTGCTGGTGTTTGGCGCCGAAGGCTCACGCACCCCAGCATTTTCAGACGGCACGGTAACGCTCGGCACGCTGACCGCAAGCGTGCAGTCGTTGTGGGTGATCGGCTGCTCGCTGCTGCTGATCGTCGCGTTCAGCGTGCTGTTCGACCGTACCGTGTATGGCAAAGCACTGCGCGCAACCGCAATCAATCGTCTCGGTGCGCGGCTGATGGGCATTCCGACCGAGTTCGCCGGGAAGCTGTCGTTCTTTCTATGCGCGCTGATCGGTGCGGTGTCGGGCATCCTGATCGCTCCGATCACGACGATCTATTACGACACCGGTTTTCTGATCGGACTGAAAGGATTCGTCGCCGCGATTATCGGTGGCCTCGCGAGTTATCCGATCGCCGCCGTCGGCGCCCTGCTGGTGGGGTTGATTGAATCGTTTTCATCGTTCTGGGCCAGTGCGTACAAGGAAGTGATCGTGTTCACGCTGATCATTCCGGTGTTGCTGTGGCGCTCGCTGCGCACGCATCACGTGGAAGACGACGAATGAAGCTGCAGGTAAAAAAATCGGCGTGGTTCGTTGCTGCGCTAGTGCTCGGCCTGCTCGCTGCACCGCTAGTGCTGTCCGAGTTCTCGATCACACTGCTCAACTACATCGGGCTCGCTTCGCTGGTGGTCCTTGGGCTTGTGCTGCTGACGGGGGTCAGTGGACTCACTTCGTTCGGGCAGGCGGCGTTCGTTGGACTGGGCGCCTATACGACGGCGGTGCTGACCACATCGACCGCGTTGCCGAGTGGGCTAGCGTGGCTGGGTGCGTCGCCATGGCTCGCACTGATCGCGGGGCTGTTGCTGACGATTGCAGTTGCGACGACGCTGGGTCTGATCACGCTGCGGCTCTCCGGGCACTACCTGCCGCTCGGGACGATCGCCTGGGGAATCAGTCTGTATTTTCTGTTCGGCACATCGGAGACGCTCGGCGGGCATACCGGGCGCGGGGGTTTGCCCCCAATCTCCATGTTCGGCAAGTCGCTCGAATCCGGCCGCGACATTTTCTATTTGATCTGGGCGTTCCTGCTCTTGGCACTGCTGACGACTCGCAACCTGCTCGACTCACGCGAGGGGCGTGCAATCCGCGCGCTCAAGGGTGGACGCGTGATGGCGGAATCGATGGGTGTGAACACCTGGGCATCGCGCATGATCGTATTCGTTGTCGCGGCAATGATGGCGTGCGCATCAGGATGGTTGTACGCACACATGCAGCGCTTTGTGAACCCGACGCCATTTTCTCTGCACGCGGGGATCGAGTACCTATTCATGGCGGTCGTCGGCGGAGCCAGCTTCGTCTGGGGCGCTGTCCTCGGGTCTTCGGTCATTACCATTTCCAATCAATGGCTGCGTGACTGGCTTCCGCAGATCGTTGGCCAGGCGGGGAACTACGAGACGATTGTGTTCGGTGTGCTGATGATTGTGATCTTGCAGCGCGCGCCCGACGGACTGTGGCCGGCGCTAGTGCGTGCGACGACCGGACGCGGCGGTGCGCGTGAGCCGCGCAGGACATTGGCCCCGCGGCAACCTTCACTCGCGCGCGAAGTCGCCGTGAGCCACCACGAAATGCTGCTTGATGTTGAGAGTGTGACCAAACGGTTCGGCGGCCTGGTCGCAGTCGATCAAGTGACGCTAAACGCACGCGCCGGTGAGATCGTTGCGTTGATCGGACCCAACGGTGCCGGCAAGAGCACGGTGTTCAACGTCGTCTCCGGCGTACTCGACGCAACTTCCGGAGCGATTTCATTTCGCGGTCGCAGCATCGCCGGCTTGGCGTCGCGCGACATCGCAAAAATGGGACTTAGCCGCACGTTTCAACACGTGCGGTTGTTGCCGCAGATGAGCGTGATCGACAATGTCGCGATCGGCGCCCATCGGCGCGAGTATCCGGGCTTAGTCGCTGGCGTCGTCGCCGGTGCGTGGCGACTTGATCGCCGCAACGAATCCAAATTGCTAACCGAAGCGGCTCGTCAAATTGAACGAGTCGGGCTTTCCGAGCACATGTTCGATGAAGCCGGCTCGCTGCCTTTGGGCAAACAACGCACGCTCGAAATTGCGCGCGCGCTCGCATCCGACCCTGCTCTGTTGCTGCTCGACGAGCCGGCGGCCGGTCTGCGCTATCTCGAAAAGCGATCGCTGGCCGAGCTGTTGCGCAAACTGCGCGATGAAGGACTCGGCATCCTGCTCGTCGAGCATGACATGGACTTTGTGATGGGCCTGGCGGACCGCGTCTACGTCATGGACTTCGGGCAGAAGATTGCCGAAGGCACGCCGGTCGAAGTGCAGCGCGATCCGCGCGTCATCGAGGCATACCTCGGTGGAGTCGATGAACGGGATGCGGCGTGACTGAGGAAC
Source organism: uncultured beta proteobacterium (assembly GCA_963807155.1). GTDB lineage: Bacteria > Pseudomonadota > Gammaproteobacteria > Burkholderiales > Burkholderiaceae_F > JACCZX01. Next base: position 115,941 of record CAWEAZ010000029.1, on the reverse strand, counting down.
ACATTCTCGAAGTCAAGGACTTGTCGGTCGCGTACAGCAAGGTGGCGGCGATTGCTAACGCGAACTTGATCGTCGGCACGGGCCAGATCGTGACAGTGATCGGGCCCAATGGCGCGGGCAAGACGACCTTACTTGCCGCGATCATGGGAGCGCTGCCCATCAACGGCGGCGCTCGCGGGTCGATTCGATTCGCATCGGAGGCGTTTAGTGCCGCCGATGCATCGATCGAGCGCATGGTGGCGCGCGGTATGACCTTGGTACCTGAGCGTCGTGAGTTGTTTGGCGAAATGAGCGTGGCCGACAACCTGCTGCTCGGCGCGTTCCAGCGCTATCGCTCGGGCCAGCGCGACCACACGCACACGATGAACGAAGTGTTCGCACTTTTTCCGCGCTTGCGAGATCGGCGCAGGCAACTGGCCGGCACCCTGTCGGGCGGTGAGCGGCAGATGCTCGCAGTCGGCCGCGCGCTGATGGCGAAGCCGAAGCTGCTGATGCTCGATGAGCCGTCGCTCGGCCTCGCACCGCTGATCGTGCGCGAGATCTTTCACATCATCGTCGAGCTGAAGCGGCGCGGCGTCGCGATCCTGCTGGTTGAACAGAATGCGCGCGCAGCGCTGCAGACCGCTGACTACGCCTACGTGCTCGAAACCGGCGAGATTGCGCTCGAAGGTCCGGCGCGCGAGCTCGCGCACGATCGACGCGTGATCGAAAGCTACCTCGGGCTCGGCGGTCGCGTGTCCGCATAGACCCGCTGCGCACAACGCACTGTTTCGTCAAGGCTATGGCGGAGTGAAAGCGAGCAATAGAAATGCTCAGATGCGGAGCCGCGACACTGGAGTAGAGTTGCTGCGGCTTACGATGGCAGCGGAGGAGAGCCTGATGAAATGCGACTTCACCTGATCCCTTGGTTTGTGCGTTCTTTTCCTAGCGCCCCCCGCGGGGGCACAGATTCTGAAGTGCATCGACGCGGAAGGAAACGTGACTTATTCCGATGTACCTTGTCTGCGCACGGAAAAGAGGGCTCGTCGACACCCGGGCCAGTTCGAATGTCCTGGACATACAGTTCCATCGAGGAGCACCAGAAAGGCGACGCGCCCTAGTGCCCGTGGCACTGCACCGCCGGTGTATTCCTAGCGCCTCCCGCGGAGCACAGATCCTGAAGTGCATCGACGCAGAAAATCGCGTCGACCTATTCGATGCAGCCTTGATCTGCGCACGGAAAAGAAGGCTTTCGTCGCACACTCGAGCCAGCTCGAATGTGATGGACCACACGTTTCATCAGGGCACAATAGGCCCGCGCGTTCGCGCCGGTGGCGGCAGCGCCGCGTCTTTCCGCGCCGGCCGCCGCGCGCCGTCCACCAGTCATCAACCCTTCGCAGTCGCTCGAACGCGTAAGGCCCGCGACCACGCTACTAGCGCTGACCAGATCGTCGGACGACGTGTAGTTGCAGGGGCACGCTGCCGCATCACTTCGCGCGGGCTCGCGCCGCCGCACAGCGCCGTGCCGTAGTGACCGCCAGCGTCGACGCCCCGAGTCGTTCGCGAGCCAGGTATTGCCCTGCGCACGGACAGCATTGGCACGCCCGGCACTGTCGCGTGCCGCCAGCGCCTATATCACAGTCGGGTCACTTCTTACGAACTTCATTGGCCTTTCAAAAAGGCACGCCACCGTTATTCTCTACGGACATCTGACTTAGGTCAGCGATCTTGATCGAAATCACAGAACCCCAGCTAACTGCACGTGGTTGCTCGAGCGACTAACTCGCGCCTTCACAACATTCTCCTTGCAGTCGCTCTCTGCGCGGGCGTTGTGTTAGCTGTTGCCTTGCCACGGTACCCGTATTGGAGCCTGGTTCGACAGCTTGAAGCAGAGCGCTTTAACCGTCTTACGCCTGCTGAAGCTACGAAGACGCTGAACGCGGCGCTCCGGGCCGGTTCCTTGACGTTTCGCTCAACCGCGGACATTGAAACGTGGCTGCAGGAGCGACCAACGGCTTTGCGTGCTCCGACCGCGGATAACCCGCTGATTGCTTACCGCGCCTTAATGCCCACTCTGCATCCAGACTCGCAGGCGTGGCTTCTTGTTGCGGCGCTTCATGTAGTGCCTACGCTTCCCTACCTTGAGCATGGAGCAACTGCTGCGTCGAGACGGCCCGTCCCGGAGCGCATTCGTGGCATTCGGAACGACTACCCTGAAGCCGCCGCAGTGATCACCACTCATCTGCGCGCGCAACCGGTGTTCGCGAATCCGCTCGCCGACTTTGCAATGCTGGCAGAGCTCAACCCGGGAGACATCGCATTGATTGCCGATGCGCAGCGAGCGACGCCCACGCCGTCCGGAGAGATTGCGAAGATGTTGCTGCTATCGGCGATCGAAGCAAAAGATGAAGCGACACGTGTCGCAATGGTCGAGGCCGGCACGGACATGATGCTGGCCGCTGCAGCCACAGGCACCGCATCGACCGTGTTCGAGCAGTGGTCCAAACGCGAGGCGCCGGTCGTCGCGCTGATTAGACAGCGCCGTTTGAAGCATGCAGAGGCAGAGCAGTGCATAAACTTTGGCCATGCCGGCTTGCCCCCTGCTCCTATAGACGCAGTTTGGACGCGTCGCATCGCAGAAGGAAAGGATGCGCTCTGCAATTGGTACCGGTCAGGTTACGTTGTACCCGGTAAAGAGCTCTTGATTGCCGAGCCGCAGACCACGCTTCAGCTAGTGCGTGGCTTTACAAGGCCAGGTGACGGCTGGCGCCGCGAAGTACTGATCGAGGATTTGTCGCGCGTTCTGGCGCGTGGGTTGCATGAGCAAGCGCCTTCGACGGAGGAATTGCGTTGGTGCGAGCGAAATAAGAATGAGCCGACGGTATGTCTGTGGCTGGCCCATCCCGACGTGACACGCGTGGTGCGAGCGGCGGTGCATGGTCCGAAGCTCAAGATCGGTAAAACCGCCGGTGGCACGACAACGCTCACGTTTGTCGATCCTGCTTTCGCGAAGGCGTGGCGCTCGCGGCTTACAGCGCGCAAAGTTGTGTTCGGTTCCAAGGACACGCTCTCGAATCTTGCAGCGCTGGCGAAGGAGCTTGGAGCGGACGAATCCTCGGTGCGCGCTGCGCTGAAGCGAGAGCTGCCCTACTTCATCTGCGAAGCAGCCTGGGGGACCACTGAGATGTGGGGCGGGCCAACTGATTCCTTCCGTCTGGCACGCCTCGCGCTGTACTTCCCAACAGCGGCCGTTGCCACACAACCTAGACGCTTCGCCACGCAGTGCCGATGACGCAGAGGCTGCGTCGTGGTTCAAGCAACGCGCCTCTGCTCTGCTACTGGCAGACAGTCGTGGCGTGCGTGTCGTGTGGCTTCCGCAGCGGCCTGTTAGGCAGTTCAACGAAGTGACCGATGTTGCCGATCTCGATGGTGATGGTCGACCCGAGATGATTATCGTCTACGACACGTCGAATCGTTGTGGCCGGAACGGTTGCGGACCGGAGGATATGGATGTCGAGATCTTGGAGATAACGCCGGACGATAACTTTTCGTATCCTGTTTTCAATGTGAAGTAGGTCATCGCCATCTCGCTTTGGGCCGCAAGCGGTCAAGTAAGAACAGTGGTGGCGCCTGGGCCATTTCGCAGCAGGCTAACGGTTGCGTGGACGATTTGCGACGCCGTCTGCCGATCGTCTATCGTGAGCCTCGCGTTGGGGGTACTGCGTCTGTTGTGCGGTTGAGAGAGTCCCCGGAACCTGATGCGGTTAAGACCGCCGGAGGAAAACGATGAGCGCCAATCCGAAATTCCTGGCCGCGACGGCGCAGGTTGATCAGGCGGCGATCCAGCCGCTGCCGAAATCCCGCAAGATCTATATAGAAGGGTCGCGCGCCGATCTGCGCGTGCCGGTGCGCGAGATCACGCAAAGCGAGACGTCGGCGTCGTTCGGCGCCGAGCCGAATCCGCCGATCATTGTTTATGACACGTCGGGGCCGTACACCGATCCGACGGTGAAGATCGATATTCGCTCGGGCCTTGCGCCGCTGCGCGCGCGCTGGATCGCGGAGCGCGCCGATACCGAAGAGCTCGCCGGTCCGACGTCGCGCTTCGGCGTCGATCGGCTGAACGATCCGAAGCTCGCCGAGCTGCGCTTCAACCTGCATCGGCGTCCGCGTCGCGCGCGCAGCGGCGCGAATGTCACGCAGATGCATTACGCGCGGCGCGGCATCGTCACGCCGGAGATGGAGTTCATCGCGATTCGTGAGAACCAGCGGCTCGACGGGCAGCCGACGTTGCTGCGCTGCGCCAGCATCCGGGCCAGTCGTTCGGCGCGTCGCTGCCGCAGTCGATCACGCCGGAGTTTGTGCGCGACGAAGTCGCGCGCGGCCGCGCGATCATTCCGGCCAACATCAATCATCCGGAAACCGAGCCGATGATCATCGGCCGCAATTTCCTGGTGAAGATCAACGCCAATATCGGCAACTCTGCGGTCACGTCTTCGATCGGCGAAGAAGTCGAGAAGATGACGTGGGCGATCCGCTGGGGCGCAGACACCGTGATGGATCTGTCGACCGGCAAACACATTCACGAAACGCGCGAATGGATCCTGCGCAACTCGCCGGTGCCGATCGGCACGGTGCCGATTTATCAGGCGCTCGAAAAAGTCGACGGCAAAGCCGAAGAGCTGACGTGGGAAATATTCCGCGACACGTTGATCGAGCAGGCCGAGCAGGGCGTCGATTACTTCACGATCCACGCCGGTGTGCGGCTGCCGTTCATTCCGATGACGGCGAAGCGCTTGACCGGCATCGTGTCGCGCGGCGGCTCGATCATGGCCAAATGGTGCCTGGCGCACCATCGCGAATCGTTTTTGTACGAGCGATTCGAGGACATCTGCGACATCATGAAGGCGTACGACGTGTCGTTCTCGCTCGGCGACGGCCTGCGGCCGGGATCGATTCACGATGCGAACGATGAAGCGCAAATGGCCGAGCTGGCGACGCTCGGTGAGCTGACCACCATCGCGTGGAAGCACGACGTCCAGACCATGATCGAAGGGCCGGGCCACGTGCCGATGCACCTGATCAAGCACAACATGGACGAGCAGCTGCGCCTGTGTCATGAGGCGCCGTTCTATACCCTCGGGCCTTTGACGACCGACATTGCTCCCGGCTACGACCACATCACAAGCGCAATCGGCGCCGCGATGATCGGCTGGTACGGCACCGCGATGCTGTGCTACGTGACGCCGAAGGAGCACCTCGGACTGCCGAACAAGAAGGACGTCAAGGACGGCATCATTGCGTACAAGATCGCGGCGCACGCGGCTGATCTGGCCAAGGGTCATCCCGGTGCGCAGATGCGCGACAACGCACTATCGAAAGCGCGCTTCGAGTTTCGTTGGGACGACCAGTTCAACCTGGGCTTCGATCCCGATACCGCGAAGGATTTCCACGACGAGACGCTGCCGAAAGATTCGATGAAGACCGCGCACTTCTGCTCGATGTGCGGTCCGCACTTCTGCTCGATGAAGATCACGCAGGACGTGCGCGAGTATGCGGCGAAGCAGGGCGTTAGTGCCGACGAGGCGCTGAAAAACGGCATGAAGGAGAAGGCGGTCGAGTTCGTGAAGAAGGGCGGGGAGATTTATCGCAAGGCGTAGGTGCACGCTGCGTCGGGCGCGTTTCGGCAGTAAGAGTGTTCCACTCGTGATCGGAGGAAACCATGCGACATGACCTGCGTTCCACTCTGTTCGCCGCCGCGTTGGCAATGCTCGCCGCGCCGGCCGCCGCACAACTCCCCGTCAACGACGAGCCGTTGACGGGCAAGTGGGCACCGAGCGAGTGGGGCCCTGACGACAAGATCGGCGCTGTCAATCGCACCACGCCGGAGCTGGTGCTGAAGGCCGTCGGTCTCGTCAAGAAAGGAAAGACCGCGACGCTCGGCAAGGTCTACGCATCCGATGCGCCCGCGTTTGGTACGCGCAGCTGGCGGCTCTTCATTCCGGGCCGGCCGACCGGCGGACCGTTCGGACCGCAGCAACTCGTCTACAACGACGATGTCGTCACCACCGAGCTCGGCCAGATCGGCACGCAGTTCGACGGCCCCGGACACATCGGCGTCATCACATCGAAGGGCCGCTTTTACTACAACGGCCGCTTCGACCACGACCCGGGCATCGGATCCGGAGGTATGGGCCCGCTTGGCGTCGAGCATGTCGCACAGAAGGGCTTCGTCTGCCGCGGCGTGCTGCTCGACGCGGTGGCGCTGCGCGGCGGCGTGCTGCCGGTGCCGAAGGACAACAGCGCCAGCGATCCCGGCATCGTCACCGCGAAGGACGTCGACGCGATGATCAAGCGCCAGGGCATCGCGCCGATCGGCACGGGCGACTGCGTGTTTCTCTACACGGGCCACGGCGATCTTTGGCATCCGCGCGACTGGGACAAGTTCGACACCGCCGAGAAGGCGAAGCGCGTTGCGCAGTTCAACGCGGGTGAACCTGGCTTCGGCATCTCGGCCTGCGAATACCTTGCCGAGCGCAAAGTGATCCTGACCGGCGCGGACAACTGGGGGACCGAGGCCGTCGGCAAGGGCTTCGGCGGCGAGTCGCCACAGCCCTTCGAGTGTCACGTCAAACTGCAAACCAAGCGCGGTATCTGGAATCTGGAGAACCTCGATCTGTCGCAGCTGGTCGCCGACAAGGCCTACGAGTTTCTGTTCGTTTGGTCGCCGCTGAAGATGAAGGGCGCGACAGGGTCGCCGGGCAATCCGATCGCTCTGTACTAGGTCGCCGGCGGCGACCGGTGCGCCAAGCCGGCAGTCCTGCTCGCGCAGTGAGCCGACCGCCGCAACATTGGTCTGGTGTATCAAGGAAAAAATTGGACGGCTTGACCCGTCGCGCTGCGTCTGCGTTGCACGCCGTGCAAGCGAAGTGTTGAACCACACTTGCTACGTACAATCTTCGAGTTCGAGTCCTAACTCATAGGTTGTCCTTGAAAGTTCGCACCTGGGTCATTGGCGGAGTTCTACTGGCAGCAGCTGCCGCCGGCTCTTGGTGGTGGTCGACCCGTCAAAGTGACGCGCCGACGTTTCCGCATGGCGAAGGTTGAGCGCGGGCCGATCACGGCAACCGTGTCTTCCACCGGCACACTGAATCCCGTCACATCGGTGCAAGTGGGCACGCAGGTGTCCGGGCAGATTCAGCAGCTCTTCGTTGACTTCAACTCGCCGGTAAAAAAAGGCGAGCTGATCGCACGCATCGACCCCGAGACGTTTACCTATCGTCTGCGGCAAGCCGAAGCGGATCTCGAATCGGCGCGCTCGAGCGTAGGGCGGGCTCAGGTCGCACAGGTCATCGCGGATCGCGATTTGAAGCGCACGAAGGAGCTTGTGGCGCGCAACTTCGTGTCGCCGGCCGAGCTCGATCGTGCGCAATCGACGTTCGATCTTGCCGCCGCCGAGGTGCGCACCGCACAAGCTGTCGTGCAGCAGCGTGCCGCGCAAGTGGCAACAGCTCGAGTCGATCTGTCGCGCACCGAGATTCGCGCGCCGGTTGATGGTGTCGTGATTAAACGCAGCGTCGATGTCGGTCAAACGGTCGCCGCCAGCTTGCAAGCACCCGAGTTGTTCGTGATCGCCAAGGATTTGCGCGATATGCAGGTCGACACGTCGATCGACGAGGCCGACGTCGGACGCGTCAAGCCCGGGCTACGCGCCACGTTTACCGTCGATGCATTCCCGGGCCGGCAGTTCTCTGGCGAAGTGCGCAGCGTGCGCAAGGCGGCTCAGAACGTGCAGAACGTTGTCACCTACATCGCGATCATCTCCGCCAATAACGACCGCGGAGAGTTATTGCCGGGCATGACGGCCAACGTACGCATCGTGACCGACACTCGAGACTCTGTCCTCAAGGTGCCGAACGCCGCGCTTCGCTTTCGCCCTCCGGGCGAAGGTGCCGCAGCAAAAGGGGATGCTGCAAAGAGCGACAGCCAGGGCAAGGCGCCAGGCGCAGACGCCAACGCGAGCAAGGGTGGCGCAGGCGGCGGCCAACTGAATCAGTTCCGTGAGCGAATCGTCACCGAGTTGAAAATGGATGCCGAGCAGCAGCAGCGGCTCGATCCGATCTTCGCCGAGATGCGCAACAAGTTCATGGGGCTGCGCGATCTGCCCGAAGAAGCACGCGCGCGACAGAGCGCCGCGATTCGCTCCGACATGCGCGCCCGGGTCGAAGAAATTTTGAAACCCGAGCAGAAGGCGCGCTACGCCGAGATCATTACCGAGCTCGCCGGACGTGCAGGCAGTGGTCAAACCACACGGGGCCGCATTTACCTACTGGAAAGTGGCAAGCCGAAAGGGACCGAGGTCCGGGTTGGTCTGTCGGATGGAGCGATGAGCGAAGTCGCCGGCGAAGGAGTGGCCGAAGGCACCGACGTCATCGTCGGACTGCAAGGCGGGTCGGCACCGAACGCACCCGCCCAGAAAGGCAGCCCGCCGAGAATGTTCTTCTGATGGCCGAGCCGCTGATCCGCGTTGTCGGTCTGACCAAGGATTATGTGCTTGGCGACAACGTTGTGCATGCACTCGCGGGCGTTTCGATGGATATTGCCGCGGGCGATTTTGTCGCGGTCATGGGACCATCGGGTTCGGGCAAATCGACGTTCATGAACATGGTCGGCTGTCTTGATCGTCCAACGTCGGGCAGTTACTGGCTGGCCGGCGAAGACGTCGCTCGCATGAACGCCGACGATCTGGCCGCGGTGCGCAATCGGCGCATCGGTTTTGTATTCCAGCAATTCAATTTGCTGGCGCGCACCAGCGCGTTGGAGAACGTCGAGCTGCCGCTGATGTATGCCAACGTGTCGGTCAGCGACCGGCACACGCGTGCACTGGATAAGTTGAAGCAGGTCGGGCTTGGCGATCGCGCCGATCATCAGCCTTCGCAACTATCGGGCGGGCAGCAGCAGCGCGTGGCAATTGCGCGCGCGCTGGTCAACAATCCCGCGCTGATTCTTGCCGACGAGCCGACCGGTGCGCTCGACTCGCGTACCAGCGTCGAAATCATGGCGCTGTTGCAGGAGCTAAATGCCGGCGGCATGACGATCGTGCTCGTGACGCACGAGCAGGACGTGGCCGCGTTTGCTTCGCGCGAAGTCCATTTTCGTGACGGCAAGGTAGTCAGCGATCAGCGGCAGACACCGCGCTCTGCGCGCGATTCGCTCGCTGAGTTCGATGCCGGAGTCGACTGCATGAACGCGTTGATGGTGCTGCGCGTTGCGCTGAAGGCGCTGCGTGTCAACAAGCTGCGATCGAGCCTGACGATGCTCGGCATGATCATTGGCGTGGCCGCCGTGATCGCAATGCTGGCGATCGGCGGCGGCGCGCAGGAGCGGGTGCGCGAGCAGCTGAAGAATCTCGGCTCGAACTTGATGCTGATTTTTCCTGGATCGACGACGACCAGTGGCGTTCGCCTCGGCGCGGGTGCCGCGCAAACCCTGACCGAAGAAGACGCGCTGGCGATCGCGGTCGACGTTGAAGGCGTGATCGTCGCTGCTCCGTCAGTGCGAGGCTCGGGCCAGGTGTCGGCAGGTAATGCGAACTGGGCGACGCAGTATTTCGGTACGAACAACGACTACCTGATCGCGCGTGATTGGCCGCTGGCATCGGGCCGATTGTTCGAGCCGGCCGAGATCTCGTCAGCCGGCAAGGTCGCGCTGATCGGGCAGACGACTGCAATGCAACTATTCGGCGACCTGGATCCGATCGATCAAGTGATTCGTGTACGCAAGGTGCCGCTGACGATCATCGGAGTGCTCGCTCGCAAGGGCCAGAACGCGCTGGGGCAGGATCAGGACGATATCGTGCTGATGCCGCTGGCAACGGCACGCAACCGGGTGCTCGGACAAACGCAAGGACGGCAACGCCGCATTAACACGATTTCAGTGAAGACCGCAGACGGCGTCGACATGAAAGGCGTCGAGGAGAAAATTCGCGAGCTGCTGCGGCAGCGCATGAAGGTGCAACCGGGCGCCGACGAACCGTTCACGATTCGTAACCTGACCGAGATCCTGCAAGCGCAGGAGCAGGCGAGCCGCGTGTTGACGTTGCTGCTCGGTGCGGTCGCATCGGTCAGCCTGCTCGTCGGCGGCATTGGCATCATGAACATCATGCTGGTCAGCGTGACCGAACGCACGCGCGAGATAGGGTTGCGCATGGCGGTCGGCGCACGCGGCGTAGATATCTTGAAGCAGTTCCTGGTCGAGGCGATCACGCTGTCGATGATTGGCGGCGCGCTCGGCATCCTCCTCGGGGTCGGAGCATCGTTTGCGGTGGGCGAATTTGCCAACTGGCGCACCGAAATCACTGCATCCGCGATTCTTCTTGCTGTCGGGTTTTCAGGCGCAATCGGAATCTTTTTCGGTTTCTATCCGGCGCGCAAGGCGTCGCAGCTGTTACCGATCGAGGCGCTGCGGTACGAATGACGGCTTGAATGCAAAAAGGCGTCTCCACGACGCCTTTATCGCGAGCTTGTATTAGCCGCAATGCGCGAGCATCGCAGGATGCTTGCCCGCATTGCGCTGCTCGTTCCGCGAAACCTCGTCGCTTGCCTGGCGCTTGCACTGGCTGCAGACGTCGCTGGCGCAAATTCAGTGGTGGGCGCCTTCAGTGAAATGGATCTGCATCGGCGGCTTTGGATGGCGGCCATTGGCGGATTCAGTCTTGCCGTGGCGTTCGCAATGCTGGCCTTCGAGCTGCGCTCCCGCCGGATCTCGATTGCTTTGCGCCGCCTGACTGACCTCGCAGCCACTGTCGACGGCAGGCTGCCTGAAGAAACGCAGCCGTCAGCGCGTGCCGACCGAACTGACGCGCCTATCGGACGAGATTCTGTATTCATCGCAGCGGATGGGGCGCGAAAGGCGGGAGCTTGCGGCGAGAGCGGCAACGTGGGAGGCGATGTTTGCGGCGACACTCGAGGCGTCGATCGCGCTCGACAAGGTCGGCGTTATCACCCACGTCAATCCTGCGGCCGAGCGCCTGCTTCGCGTCACCGCGCAGGAAATTGTCGGCAAGGCCTTGGTCGACGTGATGTTGCCGCCTACGCATCGCTCGCCCGACAACGCGAATTTCGCCAGCGACCTGGCGGGTGGAAGAGCTTCAGGCCGGCGCCAGGAATTGGTTGCGCAGCGACACGACGGTCGTCAATTTCCTCTTGAGATATCGGTTGCCGAATTCAAGAACGGACACGAGATTGGCTACATTGTCAGCGCTCGCGACATGTCGGCGCATCGTCGGTTGCGTGCCGAGCTTGCGCGGGCACGCGAGATTGCACCCGACGCGTCGGTAAAGTCGGCGCCGCGCAACGGCTACACGCTCGAAGAGATCTGCGGCGAGCCGATCCGCCGCCTCGCGGTGCGTGCGCAGCGCAAGGGTCTGCGCTTCCGCTACGAAGACATGGAGCTGCAAGGCCTGGCGCTTATCGGTAACGCGGCGCGATTGCGGCGCGTACTCGCCAATCTGATCGATAGCTCACTGCAGGTTTGCGAATCGGGCGAGCTGATCGTCCATCTAACGCTGATCCCGTTGGAAGACCAAGAGCTGCGACTGTCAGCAGCGGTCACCGCCACCGGGATGACCGACGAGCAGGCTGCGCTGATGGTGCAGCCCTATGTGGTGCAGCCGTTCGCTGGTTCCGGTCTCAGCGGCGCGGTCACCGATCGCCGTATTGAGTTTTTCGGAGCGCGCGTGATGGTTTCGCGCGCGGCCGGTGGCGGCGTCACATTTCAGTTCAATCAGCGGTTTGAAGCCGACCTGTCTCGTTTGTCGATCGATCTGTCGGCCACGGTGCCACCCAGTAAGCCAGCGGCGAGCACCGGTGTGACACGCCAGAAGACTCCGCCGGTGTCCCAACCGAATGACCAGGCAGACTTCAAGCGCGCAGCCGTGCGGTTGCGCAAGAACGCGGAAAAAATCAATCTCGGCGCCCTATGGGCCGAAGCGCATCGGCTAACGAGCGCGTGGCAGCGTCACGCGGCGGCCGGCGATCTAAACGGCGATACCGGACTCGTCAGCGCGCTGTCGCATGCGGCACGCGGCGGCGACACGACCAGCGCCATCTTGCTGGCGCGCAAGCTGGCGGATGCGCTCGAACGTGTCGCGGCACATTAGGGTGCAGCGAAAGCGTCAAGCTCATGCATCACGCTAACATCGCGCCCGATGGAATTCCTGATAATCGTCAAGGCGGCGATCCTGGGCATCGTCGAAGGCTTGACGGAGTTCCTGCCCATCTCATCCACCGGGCATCTGATCGTTGCCAGCTCGCTGCTGAACTTCACCGGCGAGAAGGTTCAGACGTTCGAGATCGCGATTCAAACCGGCGCGATGTTCGCGGTGATCTGGGAGTATCGGACGAAGCTGTCGGCCACTGTGGCTGGCATTTTTCGCGACCGAATAGCGCAGCGATTTGCGATCAACGTGGCGATCGCGTTTGCGCCGGCGGTTGCTTTCGGACTAGCGCTCGGTGGTCTGATCAAGGCGCAGCTTTTCCATCCAGTGCCGGTCGCTCTCGCGTTCATCATCGGCGGGTTCATTATTCTGTGGGTCGAGCGGCGCCACCATCGCGCGTTCGGCGAGCGCGATCTGCAAGGTACACGCGTATCAAGAGTCGAGTCAGTCGACGACATGTCGCCGCTTGACGCGCTCAAAGTCGGGCTCGTGCAATGTGCCGCCTTGATCCCCGGAACTAGCCGATCGGGTGCGACGATCATCGGCGGGATGCTGTTCGGCTTGTCGCGCAAGGCCGCGACCGAATTCAGTTTCTATCTGGCAATCCCGACGTTGATCGGCGCCGGCATCTATTCAATGTGGAAGCAGCGCGGCCTGTTCGTCGACGCGGACATTCCGGTATTCGCAGTCGGACTTATCTTCGCGTTCGGCTCGGCCTTGATTTGCATCCGCTGGTTGATTCGCTATTTGTCCACTCATGATTTCACGCTCTTTGCCTGGTATCGAATCGCGTTCGGCGGCGTCATCCTGCTGACTGCGTATCTGGGCTGGGTCGACTGGGCCCGGTGATGGACGAAGCCGAGAAGTGGCGCGGGGTCGATTTGACGATCGCCGTTGGCGCGGCTGTCATCGTGGCCTACGGCGTGCTTGTGCTCGACTGGTCGGTGTTCGTCGTGATCGCGCTTTTCTGGTTTGAGAATGTAGTGATCGGCGTGCTTAACGTTGCCAAGATGTTGATCAGCGGCGCTCGGCTCGGCAGTCTGGGCTTGATCGCGGCGCTGGCGCTGGCGGCGTTCTTTACGGTGCACTACGGCATGTTCACCGTCGTGCACGGCGTGTTCGTCGCATCGCTGTTCGGCCAGTCGGAACTCGGCGGCTCCGTAAACGGATTGTTTGCGCCGCTCGGCCACATGCTCGGCTACCTGTTGACCGACCGTGATGGGTGGTTTGCCGCCGCCGGTATCGCTCTGCTGCAGACTGCCGCGTTTTTTCGCTGGTGGACGGCTACGCGCGAACAGCCTGCGCTACTGCCGACGTTGATGTTTGCGCCGTATGGCCGCATCGTTGTTCTGCACGTCACCGTCATCATCAGCGGCATTCTCGTCGGTATGTTGCATCAACCGGTGCTCGGGGCGATGTTGTTAGTTGCGCTGAAGTTGGCGTTCGATATCGCTTCTGTCAGCAAATCGAACATGGGCAAGGGTCAATCGCAGCTGCTGCCTGTCCATCGTTTCATCATTTCCCGGGAAGACGATGCAACAAGGCCGTGACGAGGTTCAGGAGCTGTGCGCGCTGCTGCGTTCGCGCTTTCCGATCATTCTGATCGCGTCGCACGAAGAGCCGCGAATCCTCGAGCTGCTCGCCAAGGCGGCGAACCTCGAAAGCCAGGTGCTGATGACGTGGAGCATCACGTGTGGCGTCCGCCGCCACGGCAAGGAAGAAGCGATTTATCAAACCAATGATCTGCTCGATGTGCTGAAACACATCGACAAGACCGCGCAGAACGGCATCTACGTGCTGTGCGACGCGCATCCTGGCTTCAAAGATCCCATTTCGATGCGCTTGATCCGCGAGATCGCGCTGTCGCATTCGAAGTCAGCTCGCACACTCGTGTTCATCAGCCCACGGCTCGACGAATTGCCATCCGAAGTGCTTCGGCTATCTGCGCATTTTCATCCGCAGCTTCCGGATCGCGATGCGATTCGCGGGATCGTTAACGAGGAGGCGAAGCGTTACGAGAATCAAACCGGCGAGAGACCGCGCGGTGACAAGCACGCGTTGGAGATGCTGATCATGCATCTGCTCGGCATGGAACAGGATGACGTGCGACGACTGGTGCGGCAGGCGCTGCGAGACGATGGCGCAATCAGTCAGGACGATCTGCGGCGCGTTCTGGCGACCAAGTACGAAGCGCTCGGCGGCGCCGCTTCATTGGCCTACGAAGAAAGCAAGGTCAAGTTCAACGACGTCGGCGGCCTGGCTCGGCTCAAGCACTGGATATCGTTGCGCCGCAAACCGTTCCTCGATCCGAGTGCTGCAAACGTCGATCGGCCGAAGGGCATCGTGCTGCTTGGCGTGCAGGGCGGCGGTAAGAGTCTGGCGGCACGCGCGGTCGCGGGAGAATGGGGCGTGCCATTGATGCGTCTCGACTTTGGCGCGCTCTACAACAAGTACTACGGCGAGACAGAGCGCAACCTGCGCAATGCGTTCGCTGCTGCTGAGGCAATGTCGCCGTGCGTCCTGTGGGTTGACGAGATCGAAAAGGGAATCTCGGTTGATAGCGGAGACGGCGATGGTGGCGTATCACGCCGCGTGCTGGGTAGCTTGCTGACCTGGATGTCGGAGCGAACCGAGCCTGTGTTCATCGTGGCGACGTCGAACGACATTTCGCAGCTGCCTCCCGAGCTGATCCGTAAAGGTCGGTTCGATGAAATCTTCTTTGTCGATTTTCCAAACGACGAGGCGCGCATCCAGATCGCGACGATTCACCTGAAAAAGCGCGGCTACGACCCGGCGCAGTTCGACGTGTCCGGCCTGGCCAAGTTGTCGGAAGGATATTCAGGCGCCGAAATCGAGCAGGCGATCGTTTCGGCGTCGTTCGAAGCGCGTGCTCGCAACGAAGCGCTGCGTCCTGCGGATATTCTTGCCGAGATCGAGCGCACGCGGCCGCTTTCGGTCGTCATGGCCGAGAGAATCGATGAATTGCGCGCGTGGGCAGCCGATCGCGCCGTGTTTGCCGACGACGATCTCAGCGTGTCACGGTCTGCGAGCGAAAACTAGGTCGTAGGTAGCATGGCCAAGCCGCTCGCCGCGCGCGTGAAATTTGGTGACCGGACGCGTGCATAACGGATTTTCCGGAGCCGGCGAATAGCCCGCGTGTAGGTTTACAAGCTTCGGTTCTGCACTGAACACCTGAAGCGCCTGCTGCGCGTAGTCCTCCCAATCGGTGGCGCAATGTACGTAGCCTTGCGGTTCAAGCCGGTCCGCAAGCACCGCCACAAACGCTGGCTGCAACAACCGTCGCTTGTGGTGGCGTTTTTTCGGCCAGGGATCGGGAAAAAAGACATGGATGCCCGCCAGCGAGTTGGGTGCAATCATGTCGCGCACGACCTCAACCGCGTCGTGGTGCACGATGCGTACGTTGGTTAGTCCACGTTCACCGATGCCTTTCAACAACGCACCGACGCCGGCAGTAAAGACTTCGACGCCGAGGAAATTGATATCCGGCCGCGCCTGCGCGATCGCAATCGTGGTCTCGCCCATGCCGCAGCCGATTTCGAGAACCGTGGGCGCATCACGGTCGAAAGTGCGAGCCAGATCGATCGGAGTGGATGCATATGGAACGCCGAACGCCGGCAGCAGATGGTCAAACGCGTGCCGCTGCGCTTGCGTGAAGCGGCCACGCCTTAATGTGAAGCTGCGTATGTGCGGGTGCGCCTGACTGCCCGCCACTGAGCCATCGGAAATTTGCTCCGGCGTGGCGTCGACGTTTGCCGGTGGCCGACTCTTCAAGCCGCTTTGCTCGGTGCGATGACGCCGCTGGTCGGTGAGCTGGGGCTCGCGCTGTAAAGTTTTTTGGGCATGCGACCGGCGAGGAACGCTTCGCGGCCGGCTTCAACGGCCTTGCGCATTGCACTCGCCATTTTGACCGGATGCTTCGCGTGTGCCACGGCGGTGTTCATCAGCACGCCGGCGCAGCCGAGCTCCATCGCAATCGCCGCATCGCTGGCGGTGCCGACGCCCGCATCGACGATCACCGGCACGGTGGCCTTCTCGAGGATCAACTGAATGTTCCACGGATTCAGAATTCCCATGCCCGAGCCGATCAGCGACGCCAGCGGCATCACAGCGACGCAACCGATCGACTGCAGCGTCTGCGCCTGAATCGGGTCGTCGCTGCAATAAACCATGACTTCGAAGCCCTCGCGCACCAGTTGTTCGGCGGCCTTGATCGTTTCGGGCATGTTCGGATACAGCGTTTCCGGATCGCCGAGCACTTCGAGCTTCGTCAGTGCGTGGCCGTCGAGCAGTTCGCGCGCCAGTCGCAAGCGTGCGCACGGCATCGTCGGCCGTATAGCAACCGGCGCTGTTCGGCAACATCGTGTATTTCGAGGGCGGCAGCACGTCGAGCAGATTGGGCTCGCCCCGCGTCTGGCCGATATTGGTACGGCGGATCGCGACCGTGATGATCTGCGCGCCGCTCGCTTCGACCGCTAACTTGGTCTGCGGCGAGGTCCTTGTACTTACCGGTGCCGAGCAGCAATCGCGAACCGAATCTGCGCGCGCCAATGATCAGGTCATCGTTCATCAGCCGCCTCCGACCGCGATCACGATCTCGAGCCGATCTCCGCTACTGAGTTTGGTCGAGTCGTGCTGACTCTTCGGCACGATCTCACCGTTGCGCTCGACGGCGACTCGCTTGCCTGCGGTGTCGAGTTCCGTAAGCAACTGCGCGACGGTGGTTGTGTGCGGCACCTGGCGGGTATGTCCGTTTACCGCAACTGAGATAGAAGTCGTGTTCATTACCAGTTAAGCTTGGAGCGGGTGATGGGGATCGAACCCACGTCTTGAGCTTGGGAAGCTCAGGTCCTGCCATTGAACGACACCCGCACACCCGAAAATCGAGCCAGAACACGAATTTACATCAGGGTTAGCGCCAACGCAGGGGCTGTAATCAACCGGGCAGGGACCTCGACTAAGCCCTCGACTTCATGCGCTTGCGCGAAGTCGGGGACGGGCGGGTTGTTGACCTAGGTAGCGCAATCCGACCGGAAAGGCACTTTAACCACGTGGAGATGGACAAATGAGAAAAGCATGGCTTGCAATTCCGGCAATGGTGATGTGTATGGGCTTTGCGCCCATGGCATCCGCACAAGAGGAACCATTCAAGTTTGACGATCTCTTCAAGACGGCTGCAAACAAGGATGGCATGGTGTCCAAAGAACAATTCATGAAGGCCGCTGGCATGCGTTACGACGCGATGATGGCCAAGATGAAGAAAATGCCTGCCGAAAAGAACAAGATGCTAATGAAGGGCGACATGATGACCAAGGAAGGCTTCAAGATGTTTATCGATGAGTGGAAGGTCTACGGCGGTTCATAGGAAGAGGACGAAAGCAAAAGGGCTCGACGCGAGCCCTTTTTGCTGCCATCGAGGAGCGTTCAATTCACACGTACGGAATAGTTGCCGTCGAACAGTGTCTTCCATTCGCTTCCCGACGCTTCGCGAACCTGCCATAGCTGACGCACAGACTTGTCGGGCAGCGGCGTCCAGGTGATTCGATGGCGTGGCATGTTGTCTGCCGCGACGCTTTGTAGCGTCATGCTGCCGGCCTCGAATTGGCCGTCGAGGGCGAGGCTTTGGCCCTGCGAATCGATCCAAGTCTGGTGCCAGCGTTTGGTATCGGCGTTGTAGAAGTTCAAGCTGGTGCCCTTGAAGCCGCCCGTTCCCGACCACTCCTCGCTGATTGCACAGCCGTTCAGGATCGAGCGGATGATGTTGCGCCCCGCACTCTTACCACCCTGCGTCACGTCCCAGTCGCCAAGCCAGAAATCGAACTGACGGTGCTCCGCCGACGAACAGCGCGGCGCAACTACGTTTGACGGCGTTTGGGCCGATACCGTCAGCGCAATCAACAGTGCAGCCCCAACTTTCAAATAAGACTGTGGCATTCGTGCAGCCATTTGTATTTCTGCTGTGACATTAGCTAACTCAACGCCTGTTCGCTCGATCGTACCGTTCAGCGTCGCACCAGAGGGTGCAGAAGTTGCGAATCGACTCGATTTTGTTCTTACTCACGAAAATACGTGCTGTTGCTTTTCGGTTGCTTCAATGTGATTAGCAATTTCTGCAACCCGCGTTCAACACGCGCGCGGATAGCCTCGCCTGAGTTGTTTGAACGACTCAGAGGAGACACATGTTCAATCGAACGCAACTCAGCATCGCCGTCAGCGCCGCACTCGCTGCTGCACTCGTTGCAACCGCGACCGATGCATTGGCCCAGGCCACGCAGCAATTGGATCGCGTGGAGGTCACCGGCTCGAGCATCAAGCGGATCGGCGCTGAAACTGCATTGCCGGTGCAGATCATCACGCGAGAGGAGATTCAGCGCACCGGTGCATCGAACGTCGAGCAGTTGATGCAGACAATCTCGGCGAATTCCAGTTCGGGGTCGCTTACGAACTCTTCGGCGTCCTCGGCCACAACACTGGGTATCTCCGCGATTTCACTGCGAGGACTTGGTTCGCAAAGAACGCTGGTGCTCATTAACGGCAGGCGCGTCTCGCCCTACGGCTACGGTTTTACCAACGACAGTGTCTCGGTTGATATCAACAGCCTTCCGCTGGCCGCGATCGATCGCGTCGAGATCTTGAAAGATGGTGCGTCCGCGATCTATGGCTCCGATGCGATTGCCGGCGTCGTCAACTTCATCCTGCGCCGCGAATACACCGGTATCGAAGCGACCGCAGAATACGGCGCGGCGACTGGTGACTCTGGCTCGGTCACGCGCGCTAGCGCCACGTTTGGCTTCGGTGATCTCGCCAAGGATCGGTACAACGCGTTCGCTGTTGTCAGCTATCAGAAAGAGAAAGCGCTATTTGGCCGAGACCGCGCTTTCGCCGCGTCGGGCATCAACGTCGATAACCTTAATGACACGACGTCCGGCAATACGTTTCCAGCCAATGTCGCAGCGATAGACGGTTCGGCCGGCGGCAATCCGTCGTATCCAGGCTGTCCGAGACCCTACGCCACCGTGAGCCCGCTCTTCGAACAGTTTGGAGTCCAAACTTGCCGCTTCGATCCTTCGCCGATACTTTCGCTGTTTCCGGAAACCGAGCGCTACGGAATCTTCGCAAGTGGGCGGTTCGACCTTACGCCAAACGTTCAGCTGTTTGCCGAAGGATCGTTTTACAAGAGCGAGCAGAACACACGCATTCAGCCGACGCCTATCTCTGACCAGTTCACTATTCCGCTGAATAATCCATTGGCAGGTACGTTCCCGTACAGTAATTTCGTCGGCGGGGCGCAACTGCCGCCGGGCGAGATAAGCGGCATTCCCTATTCGACGATTCTGCTGACGTCGACCAGCCCGTACTACCCGACGGCGTTCGTGCAATCGCAAACGGGAGGCGCGACTCCCGATCTTCTCGTTCGGTGGCGCGCATCGGCCGTTGGAGATCGAGACACGACGGATACGTCCGAAGCGTCGCGCCTGGTGCTGGGTGCACGAGGGACGTGGTCGAACTGGGACTATCAAGGTGCACTTCTTTATAGCGCGAGCGACGTCAAGCAAACGGTCAACGATGGTTTCGTGCGTCTCACGCAGATCATGCCGTTACTTAACAGCGGCCAGGTCAACTTCTTCGGCCCGCAAACTCCGGCCGTACAGGCGGCACTGGACGCCACCAAGTTCACTGGAGATGCGCTGAAAACCCAAACCAGTTTGTTCAGCCTGTCTGGCACAGCCTCAACTCAGGTGGGGCAGTTGGCGGGTGGACCCATCGGTCTGGCGTTCGGTGCCGAAGCACGTAAAGAGGATTACAAACTCGATCCTGCAGTGGCATTGCAGCAGGGCGATCTGACCGGCTTTGGAGGCAACTTCTTCCCGGTGGATCGCGACCGTAACGTGTACGCATTGTTCGCCGAAGTGGCGGCGCCGGTTCTGCGTTCGCTCGAGCTGAACGCCGCGCTCCGCTACGACGACTACGAAGGGGTCGGATCTTCCACCAATCCAAAGGTCGGCATTCGCTATCAGCCAATAAGTCAGGTGCTGCTGCGAGCGTCGGCCGGCATGGGGTTCCGTGCTCCCAGCCTGCTTGACCTGTATGCGCCGCAAACAACCGGCGTCACGCCGCCCGGATTGAACGATCCAATTCGCTGCCCAATCACCGGATCCGGGTTGGACTGCGTCACGCAGTTTCCGATCACCAATGGCGGCAATACGACTCTGCAGCCAGAGGAGTCGAGAAACGTGACGGTGGGCATCGTTCTTGAGCCGACCAACAACGTTTCGCTTGCGGTGGATTACTTCAACATCAAGCTGGAAGAAGTGATTTCGCAGGGCATTCCGGCAGCCACCATTCTTTCCGACCTCGGACGTTATGGCTCTCTCGTGACGCGCGGTGCACCGCAGGTCGTCGGGGGAGTGACGATTCCCGGGCCGATCATCGACATTAACCAGACCAACATCAATCTCGGACGTGCGTACCTGGTTGGCTTCGATGTCGACTTTCGTGCTGCCACACCGGTCGGCACCTATGGCCGGTTAGGGTTCTCGCTGAACGGCACTTACTTCACCAAGTACGACACGCAAAACCCCGATGGCTCTTTCACCAGCGTGCTCGACACCGCAAACAACAATACCGGCGGCGTGATCGTCCGTTGGCGCCACTATGCAACCGCGACCTGGACTTACGGCCCATTGGCACTGACGTTCGCGCAGCAGTTTCAGAAAAAGTACAACGATCTTCCAGGATCATTCGAAGACCCGACCGATCCGGCGTTCGTGCCGCGCAAGGTGGGCTCATACGAGATCTATCACTTGCAGGGCGTCTACACCGGCTTCAAGAATCTGACACTGACCCTCGGCGCTCGCAACATCTTCGACAAGGATCCGCCGTACACGAACGCCGGAGGGCAGACATCGTTCCAAGCTGGATACGACCCGCTGTATGTCGATCCAAGGGGGCGCTTCTTTTACGGTCGCGTTACGTACAAGTTTTTGTAGACACGATCGCTCTAACAAAACCCGCCGTCGGCGGGTTTTGTTTTTCTAATTGCAACGCCCGCGTTACATAACGCGCGAGCGTTGTTTTGCATGCGGCGCTTCCACGATTAGCAATAACTGCAACGCACTGTGCGTTCCTCGAAAGATAGTCTCGCCGCGCTTAGTTGTTTAAGCGACTACGGGGGATACAACAGATGTTCAAGCGAACGCAACTTAGCCTTGCGGTTAGCGCCGCATTGGGCGCAGGCCTTATTGGATTCACACCGACAGCAATCGCTCAGACGCAGCAAACGCTCGATCGTGTTGAAGTGACTGGCTCGTTGATCAGACGCATCGAAGGCGAGACGGCGTTGCCTGTGATCACGATCAGTGTTGAAGAGCTGCAGAAGGCCGGTGTAACCAACGCTGAGCAGGCGGTGAAGTTCATCACACAGGTGCAGGGTGGCACGGTCACCAGCAGGTCAGTGAGTCAGGGCAATGGTGCAGTGGCCTACGCAGACCTGCGTTCGCTGGGTGCGCAGCGCACATTGGTGCTGCTGAACGGCAAGCGTGTCGTGAGCAATCCGTTTTCGAGCGTCGCGGTCGATCTCAATACTTTGCCGCTCGCAGCGGTTCACCGCATAGAAACGTTGCCTGATGGCGCCTCGGCGACCTACGGAACCGATGCCATTGCTGGCGTCATCAATTTCATCACGCGCAAAGACTACAAAGGCGTCACTATCAGTGCGGAGGCGCAAATCCCGGAGGAAAGCGGCGGCGAGGTCTACACCGGAAGCTTGCTCGGAGGCTTCGGCGATCTCGCTACGCAGGGATGGAACGCGTACGGTAGCTTCAACTATCGCGCCGCCAAGCCAATGAGCGGCACCGAACGCGACTTTTCGCGCAGCGCATTCATACCGGAACACGGATTCAACGCGCTGAGCCCGACCACGTTTCCAGGCAACTACAGCCAGACAGTGGGAGGCGTCACCACCATTTCAAATACCAATCCGTCTCTGCCGGGCTGCTTTCCTCCGACGTCGATCAATTCAGGGCCGACGTTTGCGCAGGGCGGACTCGGGCTCGGCACCAACGTGTGCGGCGCCGATACGCAGGCGTTCACCAATCAGATACCCGAACAGGACCAGTGGTCGGCGTTCCTGCGCGGCTCGCTCGCGCTTGGCACGAACAACACGGCGTACGTCGAGTACTTTCACTCGTACAACAAGCTCACTACGGTGGTTGCGCCATCGCCGGAAACAGGGCTGACGATGACGCCGACAAGTCCTTTCTATCCGGGCAACGGCATCACGCCAATCACCAACCCTGGGCTGAATGCGACACAGCCGATTTCGGTGTCATGGCGCACGACGGTGCTGGGCTCACGCATCAACGAGCAGGAAAACGATACGCAACGCATCGTCGCAGGGCTCGAAGGCTCGGCTGCCGGGTGGGACTATCAGGCGGCGGTGTTGTGGTCAAAAGCCGAAATCGACAACGAATTCATCAATGGCTACCCAGGCACGACGGCATTGCGCAACGGTGTGACCGGCATTGGAGGTGCGCCGTTTCTAAACCCGTTCGGTGACCAATCGCCCGCGGGCCTTGCCTACTTGCAAAGCAACACGGTGCCTGGAGTCGTGCAGGAGGGCGAGGGCGAGTTACGTAGCGTCAGTGGTGTTGCTTCGCGTCAGTTCGGCCAGCTGCCGGGCGGTCCGATCACCGCGGCAGTCGGCGTCGAATTTCGCGAGGAGGAAATGGTCTACCGCACGGACGTGGCGAAGGCCAGCCAGGCGGCCAGCTCGGGCCTTGCGGGTGCAGGTGCGTTGCGAGAGGGAGATCGCAACATTCGCGCGATCGGGCTGGAGATGAGCTTCCCGATGGCGAAGACTCTGGAAATCAACGCCTCGATCCGGTACGACCATTACAGCGATTTCGGCGCCACGACCAATCCGAAGATTTCGTTTCGGTACACACCGACGTCGCAGCTGCTGTTGCGGGGTTCGTACAACACTGGATTTGCAGCGCCGACGTTGACGCAGCTGTACTTACCACAGCAAACGACGTTTACACCGACGCGCTACAACGATCCGATTCTGTGTCCAAACGGTGTCCCCATCGCCGGCGCGCAGGCGAGCCGCGACTGCGGACTTCAGTTTCAGCAACTGCAGGGCGGCAACCAGAGCCTATTGCCGGAGGAGTCGCGCGCATGGACTGTGGGCTTTGTCGCGCAGCCGGTTCGATCCTTTAGCTTTGGCCTCGACTACTGGAGCTACGACATCAAAGACGCGATCAGCGTGCTGGGTGACCAAACGATTTTCGGCGACCCGGTGCAGTACGCAAGCCTGTTCGTTCGATGCAGCCAGGCGCCCGCGGCGCGGCAAGCTGCCCTGGGTGCGTGTCAGAACCCCGGAGGCGTTGACCCGCTCGCCTATGTCATCAACACCAATCAGAACCTGGGGGAGGTTCAAACGAGCGGCTGGATCTGCAAGCTAATTGGCAGAGCGAAGCCACGGCATACGGCAGATTTTCTGTCGGCGTTCGCGGCACGTACGTGATCAAGTACGAGTTCCAGGTCGTCAAAGACGGACAGTTCTTTAACCCGGTGGGCAACTACAACGCTCAGTTTGCCGGGCCGGTGATCCGCTATCAGCAGGTGACGACCATCGGTTGGCAACAGAATGTGTGGTCGGGGAATTTGTTCCACCGCTTCCTGTCCGGGTACCGCGATCAAAACGGCGCGAGCAGCGTTGCGCCCGCATTCAGAGACAACCGCGTGCAGGATTATTCGATCTTCGATCTTTCGGTGTCGTATTCCGGCTTCAAGGGCATTACCCTGCGCGGCGGCATACTGAATGTGCTGGATACCGATCCACCGTTCTCAAACCAGTCGTCGCGTTTCAACGCGCGCGGCTATGACGATCAGTGGTCGAATCCGTTAGGTCGGACCTACGTGCTCGCAGCAAGCTACACGTTCTAACGGTTCCCACGCGAACGGGCGGACGCCTCCGGCTCCGCCCGTTTTTTCGTTGCGAATTCGCACCCAGAAAAAGCCGGTTGACACCGCTTTTGTTACGTTTCATTCACATTGCGCTAGCATCCGTCTCTGTCCAACAACAATGGTTGTATACGCAGAGATGACGAGACACGATAATGTTCTCAAGAGGTTTCGGCCACGTGGCTTCGATTGCTTGTGCGGAAATGTGCGAATGGCGGCACGGGCGCTGACAAGCGTCTACGACGAGCACTTGAAGCCGAGCGGACTGCGCTCTACACAGCTCGCTGTTCTTTGGGCGGTGGTGGCGGTAGGTGATGGCACTGTGGGAAAGATTGCGAAGACCATAGCGATGGACGACTCTTCCTTGACGAGAACGCTCAAGCTTCTGGAGCGCGACAAGCTCGTATCGCTACGTGCCGGCAGCGACCGGCGCGAAAAGCAGGTGCAAGCGACAGTGCGTGGTCGCCGGGCATTTTCGGTTGCGATGCCGTTGTGGGAAAGAGCGCAGGCCGACATGCGGAAACGTCTGAAAGGTAGACGCCTGGTCGATGTCAATTCGGTGTTGCTGAGTCTGTCGAGCGCGCAACGCGCCTGATTTTTTTGCGCACATATCTGTATATACAGACAAGAAATGCGAACCCCGATTCTCTTGGCGACTTCGATTCCAGAAGTTTTCAGGGTGCAGGGTACTGGGGATAACCGTTGCACCGAAGGCGCTTTCGAAGAGCGCGGTGATCGGGATGTGATCGTGTGGTGTCCAGCAGGGCAGGCATCGCTTGCTGCTCGGTTTCAGGGCCCGCCGTCGGTGAGAGGCGTATGGCACGGAGTCGAGACCTACATGATCGGTCGGCGGACGTTGTGCGTTGACGAAGATAACTATCTCGTAATAAACGGGGGTCGCGAGTATTCGGTGCTTGCCCAACGCCGCGATGCAGGCGAGTCGCTGACGATTTTCTTTTCGAGCGCAACGCGGCGAACGTATGAGACCAAGGCTTGTGACCGCGAGTTCTTTGCCGAGCATTTGCGTCCGCACGACGATATCGTCACGCCGATCCTGCAAAAGCTGCTGGAGGCTTGCCGGTGCGGCACCGGCGATAGCGATTGGTACGCGGAGCAGACACGCAGCTTGTACGCGAATCTCGTATCGGCGGATGATGAACTGCATCGCAAGGCCGTTGCGTTTGCACCGGCCAGTTTGCCCACCAGGACCGAGCTCCTGCGGCGCGTCCTGACGGCGACTGACTACGTCAACTCTAACTATATGAGTGCTGTGACGCTGGACGACATCGCGTCCGCCGCCCACCTGTCGAAGTATCACTTGGCACGCCTGTTTCGTACGCTGCACGGCGTTTCGCCCGCCGCCTACTTGCGCTTGAAGCGAATCAGGGCGGCCGAGCGTCTTATCGAGCGATCGAACGCCGATCTTGCCGACATCGCCGAGCGTTCAGGGTTTGGGTCGCGCTGGTCGATGTTCCGCGAGCTTCGGCGCCGTCGCGGGATGAGTGGGCAGCACATTCGCGACTCGTGGATGCGTTCGGAAGCGGGGGCGATCGCGTCGTCGATGTAGATGATGGAACGCCTTTGCCTGATCGTGGGGGCTCCGGATGAGTGTCTACCGGCGCTGCGCGAGGCCTTTAAATCGCACAAGGTACGAGCCGTGGCGGTCGACGATTCGCAGGCTGCGGCGAGACTGTTCGAACAGATTCGAGTCGATGCCGTCGTTCTCAACGCAGACGCTTTCGGCAACGGCGCGTTCGAGGCGCTGCGCACTTTGGTGGAACAGCGCTGCGCGCCTGTCGTCGTGGTCGC
The DNA here is from genome assembly GCA_963807155.1 of uncultured beta proteobacterium. Taxonomy (GTDB): domain Bacteria; phylum Pseudomonadota; class Gammaproteobacteria; order Burkholderiales; family Burkholderiaceae_F; genus JACCZX01. The sequence goes on along the minus strand of CAWEAZ010000029.1, from coordinate 89,951 downwards.
CACGGCGCGCGACGAGATCGATCAAATACTGGCGCTCGAATTGGGAGCGGCCGACTTCATCGCCAAGCCGGCGTCACCGCGCTTCATCATTGCCAAAGTCAAACGGCTGCTCGGCGGAAGTTCCGTGGCGTTGAATCCGTTGGCGACCAGCGCGGAGCTCGGGCCGGTTCACATGGCCGGTGACTTGACGACTTTGACGGTGGGTCAGGTCACGTTACGGCTCACGCGCGTGGAATTTGCGATGTTGCGATTGCTGCTCGTTCGCTATGGTCATGCTGTCAGCCGCGAAACTACCGCCAAGTTCATCGGCTCCGCAGGCCACGGCAGCGGAGGTGGACGCAGCATCGACGCCTTGGTCTCGCGCATCCGCTGCCGGCTGAGAGCGGCGGGCATCGAGGACGTCCATATCGAGAGCCAGCGCGGCACCGGCTACTACCTTGTCATCGACGACCTGCCCCCTAAGTTGGGAAACGAGCTATCCGCGCTAGCCGCGTGACATAGCCTGTACGTTCGCTCCTGCTGCCTGGTCGCAGCGCGTAAGTGCGGTTGCTGCAGTACGATCCGCAGCTTCGCCTTAGACCACGCACCCCGCCTTGGCCGTATCCGCTCGGTTCCGCTTCTGCTGGATTCGATGACGCCATCGGATCGCAAACTGTCGCCGGCCATCTTGCTGGCCGCTCTCGGTGTCGCCTATGGCGATATCGGCACCAGCCCACTGTACGCATTCAAAGAGAGTCTGGCCGGGGAGCATGGGGTCGGCGTCGCGCCCGATGCCGTTTTTGGCGTTTTGTCGATGATCTTCTGGGCAGTCACGCTGATCGTGTCAATCAAGTACATGCTGCTGGTTCTGCGCGCCGACAACGACGGCGAAGGCGGAATTCTGGCGTTATTGGCCCTCGTACTGCGGCAGGTACCGGCTGCCGGTCGCGTCCGTCAGGCTGCCGTTGGCGCGGGTCTGTTCGGCGCTGCGATGTTCTTTGGCGAATGCGTCGTGACTCCCGCGATTTCAGTGCTCTCGGCGGCCGAAGGTTTGCAAATCGTGTCACCGCTCTTCACGCCGTATGTCATTCCTCTCACTCTGATCGTGCTGATTGCGCTGTTTGTGTTGCAGAGCAGGGGCACGGCAACTGTCGGCCGCGCGTTCGGGCCGATCATGCTGACCTGGTTCCTCGTTCTCGGTGGGCTCGGGCTCTGGCAGATTGTCGGCAACCCGCAGGTACTGCTAGCGCTCGATCCGTTGTACGCACTGCGTTATGCGGCCGCTGAGCCGGGCAAAACCTTTTTTGCGTTGGGCGCAGTATTTCTCGCGCTCACGGGGGTGGAAGCCTTGTACGCCGACATCGGTCATCTAGGCGCACACCCGATTCGCGCAGCGTGGTTCTGGTTGGTAATGCCGTGTCTGATATTGAACTACTTTGGCCAGGGCGCGCTGGTTCTGTCAGATGCGAGAGCGGCGGCCAATCCGTTTTTCCTGCTTGCACCGAACGAACTGCAGTTGCCCTTGGTGTTGCTCGCAACTGCCGCCACTGTGATTGCGTCGCAGGCTGTTATCTCTGGAGCGTTTTCGATTGCTAGCCAAGCCATCAAGCTAGGTTTCTTGCCTCGGATGCAAACGGATTACACGTCCAAAACCGAGGCAGGGCAGATCTACATACCCTTGGTCAACTTCATACTGCTCTTCGTCGTCATCGTGCTGGTGCTCGGTTTCGGCAGTTCATCGAATCTTGCCGCTGCATATGGGTTGGCGGTCGCGTCGACAATTGTCGTGACGACACTTGGGGTAAGCATCATTGCGCGTTTCAGATGGGACTGGCCGGCTTGGCGGGTATTGGCGACATTTGTTCCGCTGTTGGCCCTCGAGGGACTGTTCGTCGCTGCCAATAGCGCAAAGATTCCGAACGGCGGGTGGTTCCCCATTACGTTCGGGGCACTGTTGTATCTCGTGTTTGCCACCTGGAAGCGGGGACGTTCGCTGGTCAATCGACAGCTCAAGAAAAATGGAATCGAACTGGAGCCGTTCTTGAAGAGCCTGTCGATCTATCCACCGCAGCGCGTGGAAGGCACTGCTGTGTTCATGACACTCGAGCCCGGCTACGTTCCGCATGCGCTGCTGCACAACCTGAAGCACAACCGTGTGATGCACGAACGCGTGGTTTTTCTGACGGCCGTCAGTCGCACTATCCCGCACGTCGACCCGGCCTACATGACCGAGATTCAGACGCTCGGCGACGGCTGCTACTCCGTCAAGGTACAACTCGGGTTTCTGGATCCGTTTGACGTGACGTTTTTCCTCGGTGTGCTCGCGAAGTACCATGCCTTCGAATTGATTCCGGCTGAAACCTCGTTCTTCCTTTCTCGACAGGCGGTCGTTATCGGCGGCAAGAGCACGATGTCGGTGTGGCGCCGCCGCCTGTTTGGCTGGATGTTGCGCAACGCACAGCCGGCGTCTGATTTTTTTCGTATTCCGCCGAATCGCGCGATCGAGATCGGGACGCAGGTCGTCATTTAACTCAACTGCGACAATCGCGGCATGCATGTCGAGCCGTTCTTGATAGAGCCTCAGCGTGGGCGCGATCGAGCGCGCGTGATGGAGTTGCTGCAGCAGGCGGAACTGGCGGATCACGATTGGCGTAGTGGCCAGGCAGCCGTCGACTTTCTCGTGATGCGCGAGGCAGGCCAAGTCGTGGGTGCAGTCGGCTTGCAACATGCGGGCGGTGCGGGCGTGTTGCGATCGCTCGTGGTGTCGCCTTTGCTGCACCGGCAAGGCCGCGGCGCCGCGCTGGTCGCAGCCGCAGAGCAGCTCGCAGTGCGGCGCGGAATGGACGACATGTACCTGCTGACCACCACGGTGCCCGCATTCTTTGCGCTACTCGACTACCTGCGCGTCGAGCGCGCAAGCGCTCCGCCGGCGGTGCAACAGACCGTGCAGTTCTCGACGCTATGTCCGGCCTCGGCAGTTTGCATGCACAAGCGGTTGCGCGTGACTCGCTGACCCCGGCTGCTTGCGGTAGCGCGTTGTGGTGCTCGGAGTAGCGCGGTTTGCGACGATGCTTTTCGGCTGATCGCTGGCCTCGATAGCGCGGTTTGATGCTGCACTCGGGAGTCCCCTTACGGGGCGGGAGTTGTTATGGACAAGGCCGTCGCTCGGACGTCGCGCATGCCAATTTGGGTCTGCGTCATTGTCGGTGCGTTGATCGGGCTCACCGGAGGGGTCAATTTCGTTGTCGGCGTGACGCTCGGATTTGTGCTCGGCTATGTGTTGTACATCCGCAATCTGGCGTTGTCGGAGAACGCGCAATTGCACTCGCGGATCGGCGCTCTGCTGGAACGTGTTTCTCTGCTCGAGTACTCGGTAAAGCGACTGCGAGCGGAGCCGCAAACGGCGGCTGAAGTAGCAACGGGCGTTCCGATCGAAACGCCGCCCAGCGCGTCGACTGAAGCCGCACCCATCGAGGCACCGCTGCCCACGCCCGAGCCGCAGCAACAAGTTCCGATCAAGACGCCGGTGACGCCGGCATCGGCGCCCCAGGCGCACGCGCCCTGGATCCACCCTAATGCAATCGCGCGGCCTCGCGTCGTTCCGGCGAAAGAAGCGGGTCCGTCTTTCTTCGACAAGGCGATCGGTGCCGCCAAAGCGTGGCTGTTCGGTGGCAACACAGTGGCGCGGGTCGGACTGCTGGTCCTTTTCGTCGGCGTCGCGTTCTTGCTTCGCTATGTTGCCGAACGAACGCAGATTCCCATTGAGCTGCGGCTGGTCGGCGTTGCGCTCGGTGCCGTTGCGTTGCTCGTCGTCGGGTGGCGCTTGCGCCATAAGCGTCCGGGCTATGCGATCACGCTGCAGGGCGGCGCGATCGGCATCCTGTATCTGACGGTTTTCGCGGCGATGCGCCTGTACGACGTGTTGCCCCCGGTGCCCGCGTTCGCATTACTCGCAGCGCTCGCGGTGTTCTCAGGCGTGCTGGCGATTGCGCAGAACGCGCGCGCGCTGGCGGCGCTCGGTGCGACCGGCGGTTTTCTGGCGCCGATATTGGTGTCCACCGGGTCCGGGCGCATCGAGGTCCTGTTGTCGTTCTACTTGCTTCTCAATCTCGGTGTGCTCGGTATCGCGTGGTTCCGCGCGTGGCGCGAACTGAACTGGATCGGATTCGCTTTCACCTTCGGCGTGCTCGGAACATGGGTCGCACAGCGCTACACCGCCGATCAATACCCGGTCGCACAGGGATTCTTGATCGCGTTCTGGTTGCTCTTTTTAGTTGTGTCCCTGTTGTATGCGCTACGACAATCGCACGAGAGACGGGGCATCTTCGATACGACGCTGATGTTCGCGCTGCCGCTGGCCGCTTTTGGCATCCAATCGCGATTGACCGAGGGTGTGCAGCTGGCGCTTGCTGCGACGGTGGCGGCCGCGGCCTACCTGGTGAGCTCTGCGCTGTTGATGAAGCGGCGCGATGGTTCGTTGCGCGTGCTGGTGGAAGCCAATTTCGGCGTCGGCGTCGCATTGCTGACACTGGCCGTGCCGCTCGCCGCGAGCGCGCAGTGGACAGCGGCGGCGTGGGCGCTCGAGGGTCTGGCTCTGCTCTGGGTCGGATCGCGACAGCAGCGAATTTTGCCGACGCTGGCGGGACTCGTGCTGCACGCTGCCGGCGCAGTGGCATTACTGCGCGCGCTCGATACCGGCGCGATCAATGTGCTGCCGCAATTTTCGGGGTTCACGTTGAATCTCGCGGTGTTCGCAGCGACCGCGTTTGCCAGCGCTTTCGTGCTGGCGCGCGGGGTCGTCGCGCCTGCAGCGTGGGGACGCAACGGAGCCCTTGTTGCCGGCGCGCTTCCTTGGACGATGCGGCTCATCGGATGGACGTGGGTGGTGCTGCTCGTTTGGCAGCCGCTGCCTTACCCGTGGTACGTAGTCGCCTGGTGCGCGTTGGCGCTGGGACTGATGGTTGGCAATCGGCGCCGCAGTGACGAGGCACTATCGTCTGAGTGGATCGCTGGCGTTGCCATCATCGTGCTTGCATGGCTGGCCACCGAGGCGCGCGCCGGTGCGATCACGGTCGCTTCTGCGCAAATGAGTGTTACGACGCTGCTCAGATTGGCGGTGACCGTAACCGCGATCAGCGCAGCGCTGTTGTCACTCGCCGGTGGGGCCAAGCAGCGTACCGCGGCCGCTGCGCTGCTAGCGCTCGGCGTGTTCGTCTGGCTGTTTGCGCTTTTCGCAGAAACTTGGGCGCGCATCGACAGCCAATGGGCCGCGGCGCAGATTGCTTTGGCGATCATCGCCCTGACGGCGGCGATGCTCGTATGGCTTTCGCACAAATTGAAATGGAGCCTGGCCACTGAAGTTGTCCTGGGTCCACTTCGTCGCGCATATCGTGTTGGGCACAGCGGCAGTTGCGATCGCAATCGAAGCGGCGCAGATGCCGAGCCGGCATTACGGCTGGATCGTCTGGCCGCTGGCGTGGGGATTTTTCTACGCACGGCTGATATGGGAGGAGCGCGCGCCTCTGCGCGTTCCAACCTCTCATGCAATCGGCGCTGCATGTGGGAGGACTGTGGTTGTTAACGGCGATGATCGCGGCCGAAGCCGCTTTACGCATCGATACGATTGCCGGCGATGGCTGGTTTCATGCCCTATGGGGAGCCGTGCCTGCGGTCGCGCTCTGGCTCGTCGTCCAGTACGCGATGCGCTGGCCGATGCGCGCCGCGCCGTTTGCTTACGCATCGATCGGCGCCCCAGGGCTTGCGATCTTCACCCTGGCGTGGATCTTATTTACCAGCGTGTTCACGCCGGGTGATCCGGCGCCGATTGGCTATCTGCCTCTGCTCAACCCACTCGATCTGGCTTCATTGCTCGCGCTTGCGGCCGTGCTGCGCTGGCATCTTGCGGATCAGCGAGTTGCCGTGCAACGGCCAGTGCGCTATGCACTCGGCATCACGGCGTTTATCGCGCTCAATGCGGCCGCCCTGCGTGCAGTTCACTTTCTGGCCGGCGTGCCATGGAACGTCGACGCCCTCTCGAAATCGCTGCTGGTGCAAGCGGTGTTGTCGTTGTTGTGGACAGGGACCGCAATGGGACTGATGGTGCTTGCACACCGTCGCACGATGCGGGGATGGTGGGGCATCGGCGCGGCGCTGCTGGCGGCGGTCGTGGTCAAGCTCTTCTTTGTCGACTTGTCGGGGCAGGGCACGATCGAGCGGATCGTTTCGTTTGTCGGGGTGGGTGTGCTGATTTTGGTGATCGGCTACCTGGCGCCCGTTCCACCGGCTGCGCCACAACCGACCAGGAGCGCCGCATGAGGTTGACGATGCTGAAGGCAATTTTCGTGGCGTGCACGTGCGCTGCATCGGTCGCCGTAGCGCAAGCGCCTGGCAGCGCCGACTTTGCGGTGCGCCTCCCATTGACGACGACCGGTGATGGCTTGCATGTGATGGAATTGCCGGAGGCGGTGTATCGCGCGGCGCAGGCACGCGATCTTGCCGATCTGCGCATCTTCAACGCTTTGGATCAGCCGTTGCCGATCGCGTTTGTTCCGCCACCCGCACCGGTGGCGCCGACTCCGATTGCGCTGGATCTGCGTATGTCGCGCCTGCCGGCGGAAACTGAAGCGCGCGAGTCGCTGCTGCGTGCGTTTGCGCTGCGAGTTGAGCGCGATCGCGAGCGTGCGGTGGTCGAAATCGGGCCGCTGCCGCCCGCCGCGACCGCAGCAGCAACGCCCGCATTGGGTGGCTACCTGATCGATGCGCGGCCTTTGAAGGATTTAAAGGGCCGGCTGGTGTTGGCGTTTGCTTCTACCGCCGACGACTACGCAGGCCGAGTCGAAATTCGCGGCAGCGATGACCTGGTTTTCTGGCGACCTCTCGCGTCTGGTCCGTTGACGCGCAGCCGCAGCCTCGGTGAAATCATCGAGCGAAACCACTTCGTGATCAATCGGCCGCCGGCGTTCCTACGCGTTGCCTGGACGTCGAAAGACGCACCCGACATCGAACGCGCCCAGTTTCTCGAAGATGTGCCGGCAAGCGTCACGCTGCCGCGCGCTCAATTGGCCGCGACGCTGTCGGACGATCGCCGAACCCTTTACGTTGATGTGCCTGAGGCGCTGCCGATCACGCGCGTGTTGATCCGGGTGCCGGAGCTAAATCGCGTGGTGCGAGCACAGGTGTATCGGCACGATGCAGCACCATCGCCCCGCGTGCGGCGGACTTCATGTCGGACCGCGCCGCGTAGAGGAGCGCTGGCAACCGATCGGGTCGGTCGAGGCGTTTCGCGTGCTGCGCGACGGCGTCGAAATCGAAGGCGCGCCGCTGGCGATTCCGGTTCGCACTGATCGATTGCGGTTCGACTTTTCGGCACCGCTCGATGGCGCTCCGCCGTCGATCGAAGCCGAATGGCGCCCGGGGCGTGTGATATTTGCCGCGCGTGCACCGGCACCCTATGTGTTGGCGGTGGGTCGTCTCGACACGCCCCTCGGTCCCGGACTCGATGCGCGTTCCGTGCTCGCTGCCGACGATCCTGCTGGTGTGCGGTTGCCTACTGCGACTGTTGAAGTGGGCAGCGCTGTCACAGCGCAGCAGCAGCGTGCGCAGCGCATTGCGAGCGAGGCGCGCTGGTCTAGATATTTGCTCTGGGCAGTTCTGATACTCGCTGTCGGCGGGCTCGCATGGATGGCGTGGCGCATGTCGGTTCAGCTGCGGCAGACCGCCACGCGAGTGGCCGACGAACCTTGAGCGCAGAAGAAGGCAAAGCCAAAGTAAAAGCGGCCGACGGTAGGGTTTTACCCCCACCGCCGGCCGCAGCAAGAAACACCGGTCTTAGCGAACCAGCGCAACCTGCTCGGGGGCCGTGTGCCGGGCCGTCCGCGCAACTCGCTCACCCACAATGACGATTCTTTCCATTTGAATCGTTGGCATCGTGACTGCTTGTTGCACTACTGGCCCAACTGCCATTTCCTGTACACCTACTACCGCCGCCAGTGCGAGCGCACTTACCGTGGCAGCGAAAAACAACGGGGTTTCGAATTTCTTGATCATGGCTGCTCCTGATTTATTGCGTAATTTGTCGATGGACGCAATGTAGGCAGTTGAAACACGGCAGGCCACGCGTTTGCGATGAAGTGCAGGAAAGCCGGCGTAGATTGCATTTTCCAGGTGCGGACGGGACGAAACCGGCGATACGCCGACGAACAGCGGTCGTCGCCCACTCGTCGCCCATGAACGGCAACAGCTAACTGTCCTCACCGCGCTTCATCTTCATGCGGTGCTCGGCAGTTCGGTGTCGAATTTTCCACATTGATAATTGCTCGCGTCGTTGCAGGGGCGTCAGCGTTTCTCGGCGAATCTCGCGCAACAGCTTCTGGTAGTTGACGAGGCGATCGGCTGCGACGCCCGCGCGTACTGCGCAACCGGGCTCATCGTCGTGGCGACAGTCGCGAAAGCGGCAACGCTCGGCGAGCGCCTGAATGTCGTCGAAGGTCGCTGCCAGATCGTCTTCATCGATATCCGGCCGTAATCCGCGCAATCCCGGCGTGTCGATCACGCAGCCTCCGGTAGGCAATCGATGCAGCGAGCGTGAAGTCGTCGTATGTCGACCCCGACTGTCGTCTTCGCGCACAGCCCCGGTGTCCTGTACGTGTGCCCCCAGCAATGTGTTGGTCAGCGTCGACTTTCCGGCACCCGATGATCCCAGCACCACGGTGGTCTGGCCTGCGCCGACGTACGGCGCCAACTCGATCGCGGTCGTCGCGGCTCGCGCATCGACGGCGTGCACCGCGATGTCGTGCGGCAACCGCTCGCGCAGCGCATCGAGCCGCGCCTCGACGTCATTGCATAGATCGCGCTTGGTCAGAATCACGATCGGCCAGATGCCCGCCGGTTTCACCATCGCGAGATAGCGCTCGAGCCGGCGCAGATTGAAGTCGCCGTCGAGCCCCATCGACAACATCGCGGTATCAACGTTGGTCACCAGCGATTGCCGCGCGCCCGATGAATTGCGTCGCAGGATTTGCGTGAACGGAGGCATTCGTCCGTGTATCCACGGTGCGCCGTGCGCGTCGTGTTGCACCGACACCCAGTCGCCCACGGTCAATGCGTCGCCCGTATCGGCGAGTGAGCGCAGCAACCCAGGCAGCGGCCGCGCCGAATGCTCGGTTGCGCCGTCGGTCACGCGCACCGTTTCGCGATGCACTTCAATTAGTCGCATCGGCATGCCAGGCGTGCCGAGCGTGGCCATCGCCTGCGCGACGGCGGGGGTGAAACCGATCGGCCGCAGCCGATCCATCAAAGTCATATCCATGTGTTCCGAATCCTCGAGACAATGCGCTGCGTAAACGGCGCGTGCAGAAACACGCGCTTCGTATCAACGTGGAGTGTCGCGGCCGCTTGCGCGGCGCAGGAATCGGAAAGCCCGAGTCAGCGCTGGTGCGGCCGACTAACGAACAAGATCAGTTTTTCTCATGGCGCCTCCTACTTGAAGCGCGCTCGGTCGAGCGAGGGCGAGAGCTTCGCCCAAAGCGACGGTGCGGTCAACAGGTGCGGGCTATCGCGGCAGATACGACTTGGCTGCCCGAGCCGGAAGTTAAAACGCGTAACGTGATGTATATGAGTCCACTCTCGACTGCCTACGACCTGCGGACTGACGAAATTGAGCTAACTGCGATCCGCGCGCAAGGCGCGGGCGGGCAGAACGTCAACAAAGTATCGAACGCGATCCATCTGCGTTTTGACATTCGCGCGTCGTCGTTGCCCGATGAAATCAAGCAGCGATTGCTTGCGAAGCGGGACCGTCGCATCAACGACGACGGTGTAGTGGTCATCAAGGCGCAATCATTTCGCAGTCTCGAGAAAAACCGCGACGATGCGCTCGCGCGGCTCGACTCGCTGGTGGCGACCGCGGCTGCCATTGCACGGATGAAGCGCGCTCGGACGAGCGGGGGTCGCGAGCTTCGCGCAGAACGACGGGCGAGTCAATATATAGAAGGGTAAAGTCAACGAGCCCGTTTTTTGCACGCTACATGCTGCATGATTCAGATCATTCGTACCCTTGCGATCGGAACCCTAGTGTTCCTGTTAGCTAGTGCCCCATTCGGCGGCGATAAGGTCGATGTCTGGGTTGTATTGACCGAGGCGCCTGTTGCAGGATCATCGGCAGCAGGACAGTTGGAGCGAGTCAAACAGCAGCAAGACCGGGTGATGGCAGATCTAAAGGCGTTGGGCGCAACCGAGCTTGCGCGTGTAACTCTCGCCAACAACGCGGTAGCAGTCACTATCGATTCGTCAAAATTAGCCGAAGCGAAGCGCATTTCGGGCGTGCGCTCGGTGACCGCCGTGAAGCACATCGAACGCGATCCCTTGCCTCCTCCGCCGCCGGTGCGCTGAGCGAGTCGCACATCGCGACGCAACATTACGAGAAAATGTAATTTGCTTGTCGCAAAAGCGCGATAGACGTCAAAATTTCTTTACAAAGATGTAACGGGGCGCATAGATTTTCCGCCCTCAAGAAGTAAAAAACCAAGGAGGATTCCATGAAGCGCATCGCGATGCTGGTCGCGTGCGCCGCATTGCTAAACGCGTGCGGTGGCGGATCAGATCAGGCCGAGCCACAAGTTTCGGCCAGCAGCCAAAGTCAAATGGTGAGGCACAGACATCCGCAGCGGGTGTTTTAGTTCCCGCCAGTGATGTTACGAGTGCAGGAAGCATTACACCGGCCGAAGCTGCGGTCGAATCCACCGGCCGAATCAGCGCCTCGTTGCGGTCGGCCGTGGGTGAGGTCGAAGTTTGGGTCGGGCTGACTCTGAGATGCCGGCTGCGGCCCAGCAGGCCGCGCGAATCGACGCTACCGGCGACAAGCTGACGCGAGGTGAGTCGAGTGCAGCGCTTGCCGCGGTCAACGCCGAGCAGGCGGCAATGATACCCAGCTCGCCGCAGTTGGCGCCGATGTGCTCGGACGAGTACGTCTTTCGCACAATGCAATTGCAGTGAAAGTTGACGCCGCGCGGCTGCCGGCAATCGCGGCGTTTGCGAACGTCGTTTCGATCAATCCGGTGTTCCATCCACCGCTCGCGTTAACCGAAGTCGTACCCTATGTCGGCGCCGCTGCAGCGCATGCCGTCGGTAAAGACGGACGGGGGATGCGAATCGCAATCCTGGACACCGGCATCGATTACACCCATGCGGCGTTCGGCGGCCCGGGAACCGTCGAGGCGTACGTTGCAGCCCATGGTCCGGTACCGGCAGCCGGCGTCCCGACAACCGATCCACGGGCTCTGTCGCTGGACGGTTTGTTTCCAACCGCAAAGGTGATCGGCGGCTTCGATTTCGTCGGTGAAGGATGGCCGGTCACCGCGCGCATGTCAGATCCTGATCCGATCGACCGGCAGGGTCACGGAACCTCTGTTGCGCATATCGCTGCCGGTTTCGGCGGTATTGCGCCCGGGGCCGTGATGTACGCGGTGAAAGTGTGCAGCCCGGTCTCGACCAGCTGTAACGGTGTGGCCATGTTGTTGGGTATGGATTTCGCGCTGGATCCGAATGGAGACGGCGAGATCGACGATGCCGTTGATGTAGCCAACCTTTCGATCGGACTGGCCTACGGGCAGATCGAACACGACATCGCACTAGCGGCCAGCAACGTCTCACGCGCTGGTGTCGCTGTTGTCATTGCTGCCGGCAATGATGCAGATCATCCGTACATTGTTGCCTCAGGGTCGATTGCACCCGAAGCAATCAGTGTCGCGCAGACGCAGGTGCCGAGCGCATTGGCGCGCTTTGCTGAGCTGCTGTTGTCACCTGCGCCCGCGGGTCAGCCTAATCCAAATACCAACCTCGGAATCCAGGATTGGGCGCTGCCGTCAGCAACTCCAACCAGCGGTCAGTTGGTTGCCGTCGGTCGCGGTTGTCCCGCGGGTTCAGGCGTCGATGTGGATGATCCGTACGTTCCAGTTCCAGCGGGAGCGTCGATCGCCGGCAACATCCTGGTGATCGATCGCGGTACCTGCAACGCAAGCCTGAAAGTCGATCGAGCCGGTCGGGCCGGCGCAGTCGGCGTCGTGATCGTCGACAACGTGGCAGCGGCGACGCCGCCGGTGTTCGGGTTCGGTGGCGGCACCGTCTTGGTGCCGACGGTGTCAGTGACGCTTGCCTACGGCAATGCGTAAAGGCACTGCTTGCCAGTGTGCCCGCAGTTAATGCGAGCCTACGGCTGACAGCTGAAGTGCCGCTTGTTGGCGGCGTGGTCGCGACATCGTCGCGCGGTCCATCGCTCAGCAACGTGACCATCAAGCCGGAGATCGGCGCGCCAGGCGCATCGATCGCAGCTGTTGTTGGCACGGCACAGGTGCTGCGCCGTTTGGTGGCACATCCGGCGCAACACCGGTGATTTCAGGTGCGATCGCCATCATGAAGCAGGAGCACCCGACTCGCTCGCCAATGATCCTGAAGGCGCTGCTGATGAATAGCGCCGACACGAACATTCGGACCAATCCTGCCGCCAGCAACGAGCTGGCACCGATCACTCGCATCGGCGCCGGCGAGTGCGGATCAATCGCGCGTTGGCGCTGGAAGCGGCCGCGTTCGTGCCCAAGGACAAATCTGCGGCGATATCGTTCGGATTCCAGCCGGTAACGACATCCGCGGAATTCGAGCGCCAAGTCAGGGTCGTTAACCTGAGCCGCAGAAGCAAAACGTTCAACATCTCGTCCAGCTTCAGGTTCGCCAACGATCAGGCAAGCGGTGCAGTGACGCTGTCTACGCCGGCGTCGATCACGGTCGGCCCGCGTAACACCGCCCACTTCACCGTCAAGATAGCGATCGACGCGAGCAAGTTGCCGACGTGGACGATGTTCAACGGCAACATTTCCGGATCCGGACCGGCTCTGACCGGAATGGAGTACGACGGCTACGTCACGCTGCAGTCGGACACCGATACGTTGAGCTTGCCATGGCATGTGCTGCCGCGCCGCGCAGCAGCGGTCCAAGCAACTCCGCGCAACGGCGTCGCAGGCAACCCGATAACTCTTGCGAATCCAAGCGTGACCAATGGACCCGTCGACATATTCGCACTGACGGCTGTCAGTCCGCGTGTGGATCAAGATTTACCGGATCCAGGCGACAACTTCGCGATCGTCGACATGCGTGCGGTCGGCTTGCGTTTCGCCGGAGTGCATCTCCATGTTGGGTCCGCTCGTTCAGTTCGCGATCAATACCTTTGGTGCGCGCTCGCATCCGAACTATCCGGCCGAATTCGATGTCCTGATCGATGCGAACCGCGACGGCACACCAGACTACGTGATCTTCAACGCCGAAAACGGTGGGTTCGCAGCAACCGGGCAGAACGTCGCGTTTGTCGCGAACTTGTCGACGCCGACGGCGCCGGCACTTGGCTTCTTCTTCACTGGCGGGGGGCTAAACACCGGCAATATGATCCTGACGGTGCCGCTATTTTTGCTCGCGCCGACGGCACCCGCAACCGGACCGAGTGTCACCCTTAATCAGCCGTTCAACTTTCAAGCGCTCGCGTTCGACAACTACTTCACCGGTAACCTGACCGATCAGACTCCGGTGATGACGCATACGCTCGCGACACCGAAGTTCGCGGCTGCGGCTGATGTTGTTGTCGTCAACGCAGGTACCGCGGGGCTGTTGGGCACCAGCGTGCCGCCGGGAGGGGCGACGGCGTCCCCATCACAACTCGGGCTTCTGTTGATGTATACGTCGTCCGAGTTGCGCAAGAATGGCGAAGCCGACATCGTTCGGCTGCGCGAGCGTCGACCGTAGAACGCCGGAGGCAAGCTTAACGGCCGCCTATGGGCGGCTTTTTTTATGCTCAGTTAGTGGCATGAGCACTGCATGAACCGTAATTCGATTCCTTACGTGCTGATCGACGACGAGGTCGAACTGACAGCAGTTCGTGCTCAAGGCGCGGGCGGACAGAACGTCAACAAGGTCTCGAACGCCATACATCTGCGCTTCGACATTCGTGCGTCGTCGCTGCCTGATGAGATCAAGCAGCGATTGCTTGCGAAACGAGACCGGCGCATCAACGACGACGGCGTCGTCGTCATTAAGGCGCAGACATTTCGCAGCCTCGAGAAAAATCGCGAGGATGCGCTCGCGCGGCTCGACTCGCTGGTGGCGACCGCCGCTGCCATTGCACGCAAGCGCCGTCCAACGAAGCCGACCGCGGCGTCGCGGAAAAAGCGGGTTGAATCGAAAGTGCGGCGCGGGCAGATCAAGGCCCTGCGCCAGGGGCGCGTTGACGACTAGGTCACACGAAGTACATCACGGTCACGAAGTGACTCGCGCTGCCGCCCATCACAAATAGATGCCAGATGCCGTGCGCGTATCGCCAGCGGCGGTCGTTCAGGTAAAACACGATGCCTGCGGTATACAGCGCGCCACCCGTGGCCAGCCAACTGATGCCTTCGACGCCCAGCTTGTCGATCAGCGGGACCACCGCCGTGACGCCAATCCAGCCCATGATCAGATACGGAATGGGCGAAGGATCTCCGCCATCGTTGCGTTGCCAAGTCTTGTACATTCCAAAGAGCGCCATCGCCCAGATCGCCGCAAACAACGTCCAGCCAAACGGGCCGCGCAAACTGACCAGCATGAAAGGTGCATAGCTGGCAGCGATCAACACATAGATCGCGGCGTGATCGATCTTGCGCAGCACGATCTTCGCTCGGCCGCGAAACGAGTGATAAAGAGTCGAAGCGGCGTACAACAGGACCAGGCCGGCGCCGAATGCGCTGAATGCGATGATCTTCCAGATATCGCCTTGTTCACTGGCTTGCCCGATCAACACGGCCGCCCCGGCGATCGCGAGTGCGGTGCCGGCCAAGTGCGTCAGGCTGTTGAAACGTTCGCCGTGATACATGCGGGCAAACATAACGTGTTCGCGTGACCTTTCAGTGGGGGAAAAGCACTCGAAACGCCGGGCAGCAGGGTGCCGTGCAATTCACCCGCAATTCACGGGTTAAGGCTCGGGACGTTACGGTGCCGCGCCGTCTTAAGCGACGGTGCCGGTTTCGGGTGGCGTGGGCTGAGTTTGCTGATCGGCGGGCGCTGGGTCGTCGGGAGCGCGCTGTACCTTGCGCTGACGCTTTTCGTCCTGCTTTTTCTTGCGCGCGATCTCGCGCTGGCGTTTCTCAAATGAATAGTTGGGCTTGGCCAGGAAAGTCTCCTCGAACGGAATAGTCGGCCGAAGCTTACCGCGCCGGGGTCAACTGCGCGCGTATCGGAGCAAATGGTGGCCTCTCCTTTGCTTAGCTTTTTCGCGTTAACTAGGGCGCACTCGAGTTGAAGGGTTTCGTGATTGGAGGCGCTCGCGTTAGCGGCTGCTTCGCCCTCCTGTAAACCGGTGGGTGAACGGCTGCGTTACAGGACCGTCTTAGGCGCCCCTGAGCGCCTGGGATGTATTCACAATGCATTCCACTACAAGGGAGAGGATTTGATGAATCAAATCAATGTGCGCACATTGGCGCAGGCAGGTGCATTTGCCGCCGCCGTTTTGCTGGCGGGTTCAGCTGTTGCAGTTACCAAGGACGAATATCGCGCCACGAAGGATCGCATCAGTGCCGACTACAAGGCGGCCAAAGCGAAGTGCGACGCTTATCCGGGCAACCGAAGAATCTGTGCGTAGCCGAAGCAAAAGCGCGGAAAAACGCGCCAAGGCAAAGCGCCGAAGCCGATTACGAGAACACGCCGAAAGCGCGTGAAAAAGCCGTGATTGCCGATGCCGAAGCAACCTACATGGTCGCCAAAGAGCAGTGTGCGACCAAGACCGGCAACGACAAAGACGTTTGCGTGAAAGCTGCGAAAGCCGCTGAAACCAAAGCCAAAGCAGATGCCAAAGCGGCGCGCAAGACAACCGTCGCCAAGACAGATGCCAAGGACACCAAGCGCGATGCCGATTACAAAGTTGCACGTGAAAAGTGCGACCCGCTGACCGGGGCTGCCAAGGACAAGTGCGTTGCCGATGCGAAGGCCAAATACGCGCAATAGTTAGACATCGTCTTTTTAGTCATTGAGAATAACGGCACGCCTACGGCGTGCCGTTTTTTTGACAAGCAGTCTTATGCGCATCGGCAGATTGAGCATCCATTGGCATATCGCGCTCTTCTGCGCCTTTCCGGCCGCCGCGTTCGCCGTGCAGGCTGCGAGATCAATGGCCAGCATGTGAACCCCGCCAATGGCAGCACGACCGAAGGCAAAACCGGCATCATGAAGCCGTGAGGTTATCGGAAACTCGCTCAGGAAGCGTATTGTAACGGCCGCCCGATCGGCTATCGCCGTTCATCGAGTTTTCCGGCGACACGATCGTTGCCAATTACAACGAACGCGGCAATCGCGACGGTGAATCCAAACGCACAGACGCAACTGGGACGCTGCTGGCGCACGAGCGATACGTCGACGGCAGTACTGCCGGCGTACAAACCTACTTCCACAAGAATTCGCAGGTAAAACGCCGGTCGTTCGATGAACGCGGCCGGGCCTTGGCGAGCATCGAATACAACGAAAAGGGACAGTTAACCGAGCTGCGGTGCGCAGACAAGCCGTTGCTGCAGGAAGACCGCAAGCTGTGCGGCTTCGATCAGCCGGCTGGATCTCGATTTTCATAACGGCCGTGGCGACATCGTTGCTCAGGCGCGCTACGAAAACGGTAAGCGAGTCGCGATCTAGACGTTTACGGCTCGGGCATCAGTAGCTTGTATTGAAGAAGTAAAGTGCCAGCGCAAGGTGACACGGTCGCACTTCGCCGAAGGTCCGCTGCGGCTGGAAACGACCAGCGTCGGCCATCGATACGATCACGAACGTCAATACACGAAGCGGGTGCAGGCGGTGGTTTGATGTGGGCGCAGATGAATACGCTGCCGGCCGACGGTTTGAATATCGTTGGCGTCAATTTGCCGCACATCGTGTTTCAGCCGCTCGAGGGACAGGTTCAGTACAAGACGGAAGACGTGACGCCTGTGTACTGGTTTCACTACACGCCTGATGCACTGATAGTGCGCGACCAGAGTCCAATCAGGTCATTCGCCGATTTCGTCAAGTTCGCGAAGGAAAATCCTTCAAAACTCAGCCTTGGCGGATCGGGCCTCAATTCAGCCAACCATGCAGCGCACGAGCGGCTGAACGCTGCGTTTGGTATCAAGACGACCTACATTCCCTACAAGGGCACCGGCGACCTGACGACCTCGGTGTTCGCCGGGCACGTTGACGGCGCGATGAGCTACACGGCGTTCGCCGTCAATAACAAGGGCAAACTGCGCGCGCTTGCGGTTGCCATGGACCAGCGCCATCCGCTGCTGCCCGATGTGCCGACGTTCAAGGAGCTCGGCGTCGACTGGATTGACGGCGCCTATCGCGGCATCGGAATGCCGAAGTCGTCGACCGCCGAACAGCGCAAGCGCATGTCCGATCTATGGGCCGCGCTGAACAACGATCCCGAGATGAAAGATCTGGCAGCGAAAAGCGGTTTCGAGCTCGTCAACGTCGGCGTCGATCAAATGGACGCCTTCATGAAAGAGCGCGTGAAGATCTACACCGACGGCGCCAAAAGGATGGGCCTGGCTAAGTGAGCAACGGAGCTCAGTACTTGCCCATGTAGTCACCCTTACCGAGCTCCAGGCCGTTGTGACGTAACAGCGCGTACGCGGTCGTGACGTGAAAGAAAAACTGCGGCAGGCCGTAGCTCAGTAGGTACGTCTGGCCGTTGAAGCGCCTTTCCTTCGGAGTGCCGGGCCGCGTGATGATCTCGCGCGATTCGCTCTTGTCGAATTGCGTTGGCGATAGGCCGCCGATAAAGCTCACGGTCTTCTCGATCAAGGCCTGCAGATCGGCGAAGCTCTGTTCGGTGTCCGGAGACGAAGGCACTTCGACGCCGGCGAGCCGCGCAGAGACGCCGCGTGCGAAATCGCAAGCAATCTGCACCTGGCGTCGCAACGGAAACATGTCGGGAAACAGCCGGGCCTGCAGCAGCGCATCGGCGTCGATTTTGCGTTGCTCGACATGAGACTCGGCTTTATGCAAGAGAGCGCTCAAACTTCCGAGCATCTGCGTGAATACGGGAACGGAGGCGGCGTGCATCGAGATCGACATTCGGTTTAATCCGGTTGATAGAGGTACGCAAGCATAAGACCCAGAAGCAGATCATTTGGACGCGACAACACGGCGGATAACACGCGCGAACAGCGGCGCCGTGACGATCATCAGCGTCAACACGATCAGCGCTGCAGATATCGGCCGCGTGACGAAGATCGCGAGGCTGCCGTGGGACAGCGTCATCGACTGGCGCAACGCGGTTTCCAGCATGGGTTCGAGCACCAGCCCAAGCACGAGCGGTGCGATCGGGAAGTCGTACTTCTTCATCAGATAGCCGACCACGCCGAACGCAGCTCATGACCCACAGATCGTCGGCGCTGTTAGCCTGGCTGTAGACGCCGGCGATGCATAACGCCAGGATCACCGGGTAGAGCAGCGTATAGCGGACGCGCAACAGCGTGGCGAACATGCCCGCGAGCGGCAGGTTCAGCACAAGCAGAATGACGTTACCGACGTACATGCTGGCAATGACGCCCCACACCAGGTCCGCGTTCTTCTGAAACAGTTGCGGCCCCGGCTGCAGGCCGAACATGATCAACGCGCCCAGCATCACGGCAGTGGTGCCCGAGCCCGGAATACCCAGCGCAAACATCGGCACCATCGCACCAGTGGCAGCGGCGTTGTTGGCCGCTTCGGGTGCCGCGACACCCTCGATCACGCCGGTGCCGAATTTCTCCGGGTGTTTTGATATTTTTTTCTCGGTGGCATAAGCCATGAACGAGGCGATCGTCGCGCCGGCGCCGGGAAGCACGCCGATCAAGAATCCGATCAAGGTGCCGCGCACGATGGCCCAGCGGCTCGCGATCCAATCGAGATACGTCGGCATCAGATTGCGGATGTTGAGCTCGACCTTCGGTGGCTTCAATGCCTGCTCGACACTCGCGAGCACTTCGCCGACGCCGAACAGCGCGACTGCAAGCACCAGGAAATCGATGCCGTCCATTAGCCATAGCTGACCGAACATGAACCGTGTGTTCCCGACCTGCGGATCGATGCCGATCGTGGCGATCATCAGGCCGACGAGCCCCATCATCAGGCCCTTCACGAGACCGCCGCCGACCAACGAGAGCGACGTGAGGCCGACCAGTACCAGCGCGAAATATTCGGGCGGCCCGAAGTACAGCGCGACAGCGGCGAGCGCCGGCGCCATCAGCATCAGCCCGAGCGTGCCAACCGTGCCCGCCACGAATGAAGCGATGGCGGCCATGCCGAGCGCCGCACCCGCACGTCCATTGCGCGCCATCTGATAGCCGTCCAGGCTGGTCATCACCGTCGATGACTCCCCCGGGATGCTGACCAACACGGAAGTGAGCGTGCCGCCGTACTGCGCGCCGTAGTAGATGCCCGCGAACATGATGATCGAGCCGGTCGCATCGCCACCAAACGTCAGTGGCAGCAGGATCGCGATCGCCGCGGTCGGCCCGATGCCGGGCAACGCACCGATGACCTGACCGACCAGGACACCGGCCAGGCAGAAGCCGAGGTACTTGAGCTGCAGCAGTACCTGGAAGCCTTGGGCAAGATGCTCGAGTGCATCCATCAGTCAGAATCCCCAAGGGCCCTTGGGCAGCGGCACCTGCAGCCATAGGCGAAACAGTCCGAAGAGAACCGCGACGGTGCCGATGCTCACGCCGAGCGACGTTCGCCAGGATTCCTTCTCCACAACGCGCAACAGAAACAGAAGATAGGCTGCCACCGCGACTACGAATCCGAGCGGTTCGATCACCGCAACGCACACGATCAGACCGAGCGTTACCGCCACGACCTTGCGCCAATGACCGGCGGGCGCAGCGGCAGCGGGTGCGCGCAAGCTCGTCACGACATGGATGGCGGAAAGCACCAACAGGCACACGCCGAGCCAGAGGGGCAGGAAGCCCGAGCCCGGCGCGTAATCACCGAGGTAGGGAAGGCCGAGCGCGGTCGCGATCCAGAGCGCAGCGAACAGCCCACATAACAGCCCGGCGACGATTTCGCCGCGCCACGTCATGCGGCCGATTCCGAAGCGCCACGTCGAACGCGCCGCCAATCCACGTCGGCGCCCAGGCCGAGACCGGTCGGAACGGTCATGTACCCCGGCACTGAACGGAGATCGTTGGTGACGATGTCGGCGTGCGTTCCCATCGGCGCCATCGAGCCGATCTCGCAAGGCATCGCAAGTCCCGGCGTACATGCCGCGAACTGGGCTTCCGCAATGGCCGCGAGGCCCATTTCGAACACGTGGCCGAGGACCGGCGTCAGTCCAGCCGACGACAGCATTGCGCAGATCGCACGCGCCCCGTCGAACCCGTGCTTGGTCACCTTGACCTTCACACGGTCGGCGGCGCCGAGGCGGATCACGTTCATCGCGTCCTCCGGCGTCGCCACCATGTCGTCGGTCATGATCGGAACGCCGACGTTGCGGCGTACCTCGGCCAACCCGAGCATGTCGTGGCGCGCCACCGGTTGCTCGATGTGTTCCGGCCGATAGCGCTCAATGGCACGCGTGAACCGGATCGCATCGGCAGGGCAGTAGTGATCGTTCGCATCGACGCGCAGCGATATCGATTCGCCGATCGCGGCGCGTACCGCAGCGACCCGGTCGATGTCGGCATCGACGGTTTCGCCGACCTTGATCTTGATCGCGAGAAAGCCCGCGTTCGACTGCGTCGCCGCCTCGTTCGCCATCGCGTCCGGCGTCATGATGCCGACCACCGGACCGATCACCGGAACGCGTTGCAGCAACTGGCCGCCGAGGAGATCAGCGATCGGAACGCCGATCGCCTTGGCGTGCAGATCGTAGAGCGCATTGGTGACGGCGGCCTTGGTCCAGACGCGTCCCTTCAGCGCCATCGCGACGGCTTGCACCGCGCGTCCGCGCTCGCGCACGGGCATGCCAATGAGCGCCGGCGCGACGTAACGCTCGATCGCGCCGACGATCTCTTCCAGGAACTCCTCGGGCTTGCCCGGTGGCGCCGAAACGACCTCTGCGTTGCCCTCCAGACCGTCGACGTCGGTGAGGAAGCGCAACACGACCGAAACGTGGACGCGCGTGGCGCCTTCGGAAATGCGGAACTCGCGGGCCCCTTCGACCCGCACCGGCACTGCCTCGACGGCGCGGATCGTCGGCGAAGCCACCAACGTCAGATCACTCCGAGGCGCTTGAGCATGTCCTTGTACAGCGCCTCCTGTGTCTCCAGGAACTTGTTGTAGTCCTGGCCGCCGACCACGTGCAGCGTTGCCGAGTTCTGTTTGATGTAGTCGGTGAACGCTTTGGAAGAGGCGACCTTCTGCATCACGCCCTGCCAATAAGCCACCGCGTCGGGCGGGACGTTCTTCGGTAGGGCCACGCCGCGCCACATCTGGAACGGCACCACATCGATGCCCTGCTCTTTCATCGTCGGCACGTTGGGCAGATCAGCGAAGCGGGTCGGACGGAAAACGCCGATCGCGCGAACCTGACCGGCGTTCATCTGGCCCATGAATTCCAGTGGGTTGCCTGATGCCAGGTTGACGTGGCCGCCGAGCAGCGCGGTCAGCGCCTCGCCGCCGGAATTGAAGCGCACGACGTTGAGCTTGATACCCGCCGCCGATTCGAAGACCGCGATCGACATGTCGTCGGCCGTGCCGGCGGAGCCGACAGAGATCGTCTTCGGAGGCTTGGTCTTGGCATCCTTCACCAGATCGGCCGCGGTCTTGTAGGGCGAATCCTTGCCAACGAAAAGCAAGTAGTCGTCGAGCATCAGGTTCGCCACCGGCGTCAAGTCGCGCCAGCCGCGCGCGTCCTTCACCGTCAGCGGGGTGATCTGCGTCTGCGGATTGAATAGCACCAGCGTGTTCGGATTGGCATTCTTCGTGGATCAGCACGTACGCGACGCCGACTGAGGCGCCGCCGCCGGGCTTGTTGACGGCGGTGACGTTGACCGGGACCAACTTTTCCTCGGTCATGATCTTGATGATGACGCGCGCAAGCAGATCGGCGCCGCCGCCCAGGCCGTACGGAATCACGAACTCGACATCACTCGTCGGCTTCCAGTCCGCCGCCTTCGCTCCGGATACCGCCACTACCGCGGCAAACGCGAACGCGATCCACTTCAAGACATAACGTGTTTTCATGCTTGCCTCCTCGGAACACCAACACCTGACAACCCTCTGCCCGCAACGATACTAGTGACGACTCCCACCTTCGCACAAGCGGGTAACTACTTCTTTTTGAATATGACGACATGCTGCCACGGTAGATCGTTCACTGTTTGTTCCCATTTCAGCGGATGCAGCTCGGCCTCGCGCCGGATCTGTGCTTCGCTCATCTTGTGCAAACGCTTGATAGGAACCCGTGCATCCTCGGCGCGGTACTCGACGAAGACGACGCGACCGCCCGGTTTGACGGCTCGCACAACGCTCGCGAGCACTTCGTAGGGAAATTCCAGCTCGTGATAAACGTCGACCATGATCGCCACGTCAACCGAAGCCGCCGGTAGCTTGACGTCGCGAACGTCGCCCAGGACGGGTGTGATGTGGCCATAGCCGCGTTGCTTCGCCACGGATTGCAACATCGCGAACATTTCAGGTTGAACATCGACTGCGTATACCTTGCCGGTAGGTCCAACAAGATCTGCAATGCGCCGCGAGTAGTAGCCTGTTCCCGCGCCGACGTCGGCAAAGGTACTTCCCGACGCCGGCGCCAGGATTTGCAACAGCAAATCGCTGCGCTCTTCGCGCTCACGCTCTTCCCGCTCGAGCCATGCCGCGCCTTGAAACCCCATCACGTGGGCGATCTGTCGCCCCATGTAGGCCTTGCCGATACCATCGGCATTCGCCGGTACGGTCTGATAGCGCGGCTGGTCCTCCTTCGTGATCGCAGGCGTCACCCACGCGAGACCCAGCGACAATGTGAACCAAAGCGCAATTCGTAAACGGCAACGATCGCTCATACTGCAACCCTGATGGCAACGACTGATCTTATCGATTCGCGTGCGGCGTGGCTGAGGCTTGTCGCTGCACTCGCGCTCAGTACGATTGGCGGCGTCGGCATGTGGTCGGTCGTCGTCGCGTTGCCGGCGATACAGGCCGACTTCGGCGTCACGCGCGCAGCGGCTTCGTTTCCATACACGCTGACGATGCTTGGGTTTGGCGTCGGCGGCATCATGATGGGGCGGTTATCCGACCGCTATGGCGTTCGATTGCCGATGGTCGGTGCGACGTGTGCACTGGCAATCGGCTACGTAGCGGCGAGTATGTCATCGAGCTTGCTGATGTACGCGATCGTGCAAGGTGTGCTGATCGGCATGCTCGGCAGCTCCGCAACCTTCGGTCCGTTGTTGGCGGACATTTCGCATTGGTTCTTGCGGCGACGAGGGCTCGCAGTTTCGATCGTCGCGTCTGGTAATTATCTGGCGGGCGCCGTGTGGCCGCCGATCGTGCAGCATCTGATCGAAACGGTCGGCTGGCGTACCGCGCACCTTTACATCGGCGTGATTTGCTTGCTGACGATGCTGCCGTTGACGTATGCGATGCGGCGTGCACCGCCGCATGCAGGAGAAACGAGCAACGCCCCAGCCGCTTCGCGGGCGCCGAGGTCGCTCGGCATCTCGCCGTTTGCATTGCAGACGTTGCTGATGATCGCTGGCGTGGCGTGTTGCGTGGCGATGTCGATGCCGCAAGTGCATATCGTCGCCTATTGCGCGGATCTGGGTTACGGGCCGGCGATCGGAGCGCAGATGTTGTCGATCATGCTCGCGTGCGGCATTGTCAGTCGTCTTGCGTCAGGCTGGATCGCCGATCACATCGGCGGTCTGCGCACACTGCTGCTCGGCTCTGTGCTGCAAGGTGTGGCGTTGCTGCTCTATATCCCATTCGACGGGGTGACCTCATTGTTCATCGTGTCGGCACTGTTCGGCTTGTTCCAGGGCGGGATCGTGCCGAGCTACGCGATCATCGTGCGTGAGTACTTCGCGCCAAATGAGGCCGGCGCGCGGGTTGGGTTGGTTGTGATGGCCACGGTATTCGGCATGGCGCTCGGAGGCTGGATGTCGGGCGCGGTGTTCGACCTTACAGGCTCGTATCGCGCCGCCTTTATCAACGGTTTGCTTTGGAACCTGCTCAATGTCTCGATCGCGACTTGGCTGCTGCGCCGGCCAGGTGCTCGCTTCGTTGCTGCATAGATGTGACGGCAGCGCGCACAAAGTAACGGCTCAGAGTTGCGGTGGCTCGCGCGGAGCCAAATCCTCGCTCAAACGCCACCGGGCGCGACGAAACGACAAAAAGCGGGAATGAACTGCAGAAAGCGCCAATTTCGCGACCAAAACGCGTTTGCAGCTCATTCCGCACTTTACGCAGTTCATCGCAAGTCGCTCGCGCGGCGCACTCGCGCTGCATACAGTTCGGTCCATCGCAACGAACCAAACAAAAGGACCGAACATGAAAACCATCTCCACCCAAGCCCGCATCCTGGCAGCGCTCTCCGCCCTCGTGATGAGCACCGCAGTACTGGGCGGCACCGTGACCGCAATGCAATCCGCACCGAAGGCAGAAATGCCGACGATCTTGATGGAGCGCGTCGTTATCACGGGACACGCAGCCAGCTAAGCAGCCGCACCGGCGCGCGCAGCGCCCGGTCCTGCTGCGCCGCCAGGCGCGGTTGATAAAGCAAAACCCGGCTTCGGCCGGGTTTTTGTTTTGTGCTGCGCACTGGTGAAAACTCAGTCGCTATGCTCACCAACACGGAGGTAGTCGCTCTGGGCATTGTGCGGCTGCGGGTCGCGGCCCATTTGGGGAACGGGGCATGACACAGGACGGCATTGCAACGTTGTCGTTGGCGGACCTGCGCGATCGCGTGACGGCGCTTGCGGATGAACAGAAGAAGACAGGCGATCTCGACCCGTCCGACGTCTTGCGCTACTTGATTGCATTACCGATAGGTTCACATACATCAGACAGCGTGGATGTATGCATACAGCTCACCAGGATCTTCGGCCCTGCAGGGCGGCCCGACGAGATGCTTCAGTCGGCAGTGCTCGCGGCGCGAATCGCAACCGCGATCAACGATCGGGAGCTATTAGGTCGAGCCCGCAACAAGCAGGGGATCGCCCTGGTGAAAGTTGGCAGACTCACCGAAGCTACCGTCGCGCAGGCTGAAGCGTGGTCGCTTGCCCGCGAGGCAGCGGACAAAGAGCGAGAGTTACATGCCGTTTGGGGATTCAGCACGATTTCCGTCGCAATGGGGCAATGGAAAGCTGCAATCCGCTATTGCGAGCGCATGCGCACACTCGCCGAAGAGCTTGGCTTGGCTCAGCAAGAATTTTCTGCGCGAAACAACCTTGCCGACTGTGCGCTTCAACTTCGAGATTCAGCGTTGGCATTGGATACGCTTTCCAAGCTCGCCGCGGACGCGCCGCATACCCAAATCTATCCAGATACTCGCGCCCATTTGCACAACAATCTTGGACGCGCCTGGTTGTTGATGGGTGATGTGGGCGCTGCCAGTTTGCACGCAAAGCAAGCCGCTCATTGGGCCGCGGTCTGGAACACGCCCAACGTGGTGAGTTCTGTCGAGGCTGTGCAGGGTCTCGTCGACGTTCAGATGGGTAGCGTCGATATCGGATTGTTGAAAATTAACCGTGCCTTGGATTTCGCCAAACGTGCCAATGCTTCCGAAGTGCCCAATTGTCTTGGCATATGCATCGATGCATATGAGGCCGTGGGTCAATTTGACGAGGCATTGAGCTGTTTAGACGCGCTCGTTGAATGGAAGAAGAGATCGGTCGACGCGGAAGTGATGCGATCGCAGTTCCAGAGTCTTGCCGAATCAGGCGAGCTACAAACCAGCGCCTCGCTTCTTGACGAGGCATTACTCGCCAAAGTGCAATCGCTCCATGCGGGAGTGCAGAGCCGAATCGAACGCTTGATCGAGATCGCATTGAATGCGGAGATCGCCTGCGGACACGATCTATATAAGCCGTTTCGTGTAGCCAATCTCGCTCGCCACGTGGCTATGTCGTTGGGTTGGAGTCAGCAACGCATTGATGCGCTGACGCTGGGGGCGCAACTGTCCAACATCGGCATGATCGCCATTCCAACTCGCATCCTGGTCAAGTCGGGTCATTTGTCAGAAGGTGAAACGCCGCGTGTTGCGCGGTCACACCGACTATGGAGCTGAGTTGTTGCGCAAATCAAAGCTGCAGGTCTTGGATGTCGCAGCAGTGATCGCCGAACAACATCACGAACACTTTGACGGGAGTGGGTACCCTCGCGGCCTGAGCGGCGAGGCGATTACGGAAGAGGCCCGTGTTGTCGCTGTTTGCGACGCATTCGACACGATGACTCGTGGCCAGCCATCGCGAGGTGCGCTGCCATCTGTTGAGGGCGCGCTGCACGGCCTGATGCAAGGGGCAGGCCGCCAATTCGATCCCCGACTTGTCGACGCATTAACGGCGTTCATTCGAAGCGAGTTCTCGAAACACGACGATTTCGACACATTTCTAGCCGAGGGAGCAGATGCAATCGAGTATGTACGCGTCCGCGGTCGCATGGAGGCATTGATTGACGGCGAAGACGAGTTGCGCGCATAGAGCGGTTCTTTCGAACGACATCTATGTCCAAGACCTCGATACTCGAATTGACACAGGGCTCTGACGAGGGTCTGTCTTTCGCCGCTCTCCGTGACCTTTTGAAAGCGCGTGTCGACGAACTCGGGCCCACTCAACGCCATTGACCTAACCGACGCGCTGCGGTATCTGACCCAGCTACCGGACGATGCGCACACGCCGGAGAGTGTCGATACCATAATTCAGCTCGCGAGAAACTTTTTCTTCGCAGCTCAGCCGGTTGAGGCATTGAAGGCGGCATCCGTTGCAGCGCGACTCGCCGCACTTGGTCGGACCTGTTGCTATGCAAAGGCGGGCCATGGAGGGGCTGGCGCTATGCGACCTCGGCCGGTTTTCGGAAGCAACCGTCGCGCATGCCGAGTCCTGGAGGCTTGCGCGCATGCTTGGAAACGTCGAACTGGAAGGCTGGACCATAAAGAGAGTGGGGGATTTGTGGGCAGCGATGGCCCAGTTCGATGTGGCGATGACTTATCTGAACCGAGCGCGCGAGTTAGCCGCGGAACATGGGTTGGTTGATCTCGAACGCGCATCACGTAACAACATAGCGGGTTACGCGATTCAAATAAAGGATCCTGTAGTCGGTTTGCGCGTACTTGTGCCACTTGCAACCGATGGGCCCATGAAGAAGATCGACGTTCTTAGACAAGCGAATGCGCATGACACGTTAGGTCATCTGTACTTGTTGGCTGATGACCTGTGCATGGCAGTGGTTCATGCGCAGGAGTCGGGTCGCTTGGCCAAAGCTCGCAGGAGTGAAGAGAACAATAAACTCAATGAGGCATTGCTTGGGCTGATCGACGTGAAGTCCGGCGCGGTCGAGAAGGGGTTGGCCGCAGTTGAAAGTGTTGGCCTTCGCCAAGCAAGTCGACCAACCGTAGTCGCGTATCTCGGGATGTGTGCAGACGCTCACGAGGCCGCGGGTCAATCGGATAGGCGTTGAAGTATCTACAGGAGCTTGTTGACTGGAAAAGGAAAGCGCTGGATACCGAAGTTATACCGCCCGCAATACGAGGGTCTTGCAGATTCCTCGCAACTCCGGAGCCGGCTCATCCGCTTTCGACGACACCCTGCTCGCTCAATCGCAACGCTTACAGGCTGGCGTCCAGCAACGGATTCAACATCTTGTTGAAACCTCTATCAACGCCGAAGCCGCCAATGGCCATGATCTTTATCGCACGTTTCGGGTTGCCAAACTCGCGCGCTGCCTCGCGGCCGCACAGGGCTGGGACGAGGAACGGATCGCTCCGCTCACGTTGGGAGGGCAGTTGTGCAACATCGGGATGATGGCTATCCCTGCACGCATTCTGCAAAAGAAACGCGGATTGTCAGACGGTGAGTTGCAGGTGATGCGTGCGCACACCCAATATGGAGGGGAACTGCTGCGCAAATCGAAGCTGCGGATCCTGAATGTTGCCGCCACTGTTGCTGAGCAGCATCATGAACGATACGATGGCAGCGGCTATCCTCGCGGCTTGAGCGGTGAAGCGATTGCCGAGGAGGCGCGGATCGTTGCGATCTGTGATGCATTTGACGCGATGACACACCCGCGGCCCTGGCGGTCGAATCCGATGTCTATTCAGGCAGCGTTGAACGAGCTCAAACGGGGGGCGGGGCGCCAATTCGATGGCCAATTCGTTGACACTTTCATCGACCTCATTCGGCGCGAGTTCTGGGAGCACGATGACTTTGATGCGTTTCTGGCTGAAGGCGCTGACGAACTCGAATACGTTCGAGCGCGCACTCGGATGGAAGCGCTCATCGCGAGCAGCAGGTAGCAGGAGGACACACCATGATGGTCGCGGTATTTGCGCACGATGTCGCTGGCCCTGATCTGCGGGTGGTTTGGCCGTCGGTCGCTCGCTGTTGCGCTGTTCGCTTTGTGCCTGGCACTGTCGATCGGGCTCTTCCTGTTTGAGATCTACAGCCCCGAATACGGGTTCAGGATGCCGTGGATTCAGACCGAACTCGAAGCAGCGCGACAGGGTTCATGATCGAGAGCGAGCGATGACGTCACAGCGATTGCTGGCGCTGTTGAATTACGTGTATCTGTTGCTCGTCATGTTCGTGATCGCGGGCATTCTGACGGCGGCGATGACGCTTCAGTATGTGAACGGCGAACTGCCTTGCCCGCTATGTCTGCTGGAGCGCGTCGCCATGTTCGGCGTGTGCTTCGGGATCATGCTGAATTTCCGCCGCGGATTTTCGTATCAGAACACCGGATTCAGTCTGTTGTCCGCCATCCTGCTGCTGGTCGTTGCCGTAAGGCAGAGCCTGCTCGACATTTATCCGCGTCCGGGACACGAGTACATCGGCAGCGCGATCCTCGGCATCCACATGCCAGTGTGGTCGATCATCATTGCGTTGTGCCTGCTGACGGCTTACGCGATCAAGCTTGCGATCCTGGGGGGCGACGAGTATTTGCGTGAAGCCGATGTCGGCCGAGTTTCCGGCAATCAGGAAGCTCGCAGACGTCATGAGCCTCTACATGATCGTGATCTGCTGATCAACTTCGTCTCGGTGATACTGCAATGCGGCTTCGGTGAGTGCCACACCTTCAGCTACAAATTGCTGCAGTAGTCGCACCTTACATGCGAAAGCGCGAGCTTGTCTCGTCAATTTCATAGCAGGCAAGCACTTGTCCGGCAGCGTCGAACAGTGCGTTCGTGTTGTCTTCGGTGATGATTCCGCTATGGATGAAGTAGTCGACGAAGCGCGATGTGTTGAAGAAGTACGACCTGGGCAGGTCGGCCAGCGCCAGGTAGTGCACCTCGTACGCATAGCGCGCGAGCTCGCTGACCAGTCCAAGGTTTTCGTCGAAATGAGGGCGCACATTGGTTCGGACATAAATCTGCATCTCCTCGCCCGGTAGCATCTTCGAGCACATCAGATTGGACAGATAGTCGCCGACTCGCGCCAGTGTCTTGCGCGCGAGGATGGCCGGAAGTTCGTTCGAGCTTAGCGACAGACCGGCTGTTTCCGGATCCCTGACGCGCGCTTTTCAGGTATCGCCGCGATGTCCGCAGAAAACATTCGCCGAGTTCAGCGCGAGCTTCCCTGTAGGCAGCCTTGTTCTCGTCGGGCACACGCAGGAATTTCGCAGCGTGCGCCATATGTCCCCATTCGTGCATCACGCGCGCGCCGAGGAACAGCCGAAAGTACGGAGGAGCAGGGGCCGTCAAGACGAGTCGAATATCTCCTGCTTCAACTTGTGTACTACCGCGCGCCGGCCGGGTCGAGGTAGGTGCCACCTCCGGACTCCAATACGGCGTAACTCTTAGGCAGCATGTCAACATCGGTGACGCGTTCTAGAAATTGACGCGAACGCTCATCGATCGTGCACAAGTCCTCGTGCAAGCTCGCGACTGCAGCATCGCTGGCGTTGACCAGCGCGCGCCGCATCCACCGAGGATCATTCATCTCTGGCGACCACACCGTCGTGCCGTCGGGCGCCACAACGATCACATGGGCACGCGTCTGCTGCAGCCAATCGCACAGGGCATCGACGGTGGGTGAACGCGCGGGCACGGCGGCCGGTGCAGTGACTTGCATCGCAGTGCTGACGGCGTCTTCGCCGGCGTCGCAGAGAGCGGTCACCTGCGGCTGCAAGCGCTTTGGCGCATACAGTTCGGCCCCCTCGACGCACCTCCAAATACGGCTCGCTAATGTCCTGCTGTGGCTCGCGCAGCGGAATGTGAAATAGCTGATCGATCCACTCAAACGCATCGGCTAGCGCAGTGAAACACTGCGCATCCGGCCGCTTCGCGCGCGCTGCGGCGCTGGCAAATGCGCTCCGGCTCGCATCGTCGCGGTCGAACCAGTAACTCAGGTTGTAAACAAGCGCTGATCGCACTGAACCGCAGCAGCGCCAATCGATCGACGTGCACCAACATGTACGCGACATACTCCGGATGCGTATCCAAGTCGGACTGGTACAACAGCGAAGACGTGCCGGTGAACGGCTCCATGTACGGGAAGATGCCGCGCGGCTCGGAAACGATCAGAAGATTCGTCTGGCGCGGCGGAAACCATGACGTCGGGCGCCGCGCAAAGAGATCGCGACAGCGTTGCCAGTACAGCGCGGTGCCGCGCTCGAGACAATCGATTTGCGCGGCTGACAAGCGGCCTTCAGTGATCAGCAGTTCTGCGAACTCCGGCTCCAGTCCGTGCTCGTCGAGTACTTCTGCAGGAACGACCACGATGCTTGGATGCGCCAGCGCAAAACGATGCAGCGCGGGTGAGATCGTCATGCGGTGAATCTATCATCGCCGGTCGTCTGCAAACAGCGAAGAAAACCGCCTGCGGAATAGGCGGAAATCGCTGCGATTTCGAGCGAGCGTCCGACCTGATTTCACGTTAATCCGATCGGATTAGCTGATGGTCCAAAACCCAGCAAATACGCGGCTTTAGCGGCGCCGCGGAAAACCAAAGGGTAGTGACCAATCATCCTTCCCCACGAGTTATTTTTTACTCGAACGCAGGCACAGTTTGCCTCCGGTAAGCCTTGCAAATCCCTTAGGGAGAGAACAATGACGGACAGACTTAACGCACGCATCGCGATCCCACTGCTCGCAGTGGTGGGCGCGCTTTCGGGCTGCGGTGGTGGGGATACGGGAAGCACCACGGCGACCCGGCACCGGCTCAAACAGCCGCGGCAACGTGCGCAACACCGCCACAACTCTTCACCGCAAACGTCTGGCCGAGCATGTCCAGCACGTGTGTGGTCTGTCACCGTGCAGGCGCAGTCGCCAGCGGAACGCGACTCGTGTTCGCGGCGGCGGTTCGACCGAAGCTGAACTACGGCGTATTGCGGACTTTCGCAGCCGCTAACGGCGATCTGCTGATGTCGAAATCGATCGGCCTGCCGACGCATAGTGGCGGCAAGCCGTTTGTCGATGCGAACTCGCAGCAATACAAGGATCTCGCATCGCTGCTTCCGAAGCTGAAGGAAAGCTGCAGCACCGAAGTGCTCGCGACCGGCCAGTTCTGGGAAGGCGTTAAGTTTGCTGACGACGCGACGGTGCTGCAGAAGGCTTCCGTCCTCTTCCAGGGACGCAATCCGTCGGCAATGGAAAAGGCAGCCGTTTCCGGCGGTGGCGACGCCAGTGCTTCGGCAGACGATCCTGCGGCTACATGGACAACGGACCGTCGTTCGATACACTTCCTGACAGAGGCGGGCCACGTTCAGTTTTTGGTGAGCGGCGTTGTTGTCTTTGGAAACGACAGAGGCCTGGACGCAGCCGACTATCCGCCGCAAGCCGCAGCCGTCATCAATAACCAGAACCCGCCAGCCGGCGTTCGGGCGCGTGTTGAGCACAGGTGTCCGCATGGAGCCGATCAACATCATGAAGCACATCGTCAAGAACGATCGGCCCTGGACCGGGAAATCGTCACGGGCAAGTACACCGTCCTGAACAGCATCACTGCGACGACGCTTGGCGCGCAGGTTCAAGGCACGTTCATGGACCCGGCGAACGACAACGAGGTTCTGCCGGCAATCATGCCGAACCTGCGGTCGCCCGACGGTATTCGCGAGCACGCCGGCGTGTTAGTGACTCACGCCTTCCTCGATCGTTTCCCCACTACGGATACCAACGCTAATCGGCATCGCGTCAGCGAGACGTCGAAGCGATTCATCGGGCTGTATATCCCGTTGCTGGCATCGCGGCCGCTGGAGGACGGTGTCTTCAGGAATTCGGTCATGGACAACCCCGGTTGTGCCGTTTGCCACGACATCATGGATCCGATGGCGGGCGCGTTCCAGAACTGGGCGCCTGACAATCGCTTCCGTCCGAATGGCACCGGCGCGGCCGCGGATATTCTGCCCAACGTTCTACAAGTCGCCCAACTACATGAACGATGCGAAGGGCAACGAGTTCTACCAGATGGGCGACAAGTGGTTCAGGGATCGTAAGACGCCGGGCTATGGCAGCACGACGATGCCGAACGCCTACGACAATCCGAACGCAGCGGAGTGGCTGGGCGCGCAGTTCGCGGCCGATTCCCGCTTCGCCGAAGGTGCCGTGGACTTCTGGTACAAGGCATTGTTCCAACGCGAACTGTTGCAGCGGTACTGGATACGACCGGACCCGATTCCGCTGCCCGCCTGGCTGCTTACAACGCACAGCAGGAAGAGTTCAACGAGATTGCTGCGCGCTTCGCGGCCAACGGGTACAAGGTCAAGGACCTGTTGGTTGACCTGATGCTCAGCAAGCAGGCCCGCGCCGACGGAATACCGGCACGGTAACCGCCCAGCGGGCGGCCGCACTTGCCGAGATTGGCAGCGGTAACTTGCTCTCAGCGGGACGGCTGAAACGCAAGTTTGTCGGGTTGCTGGGTTCCGCTCACGCCGGCTTTAACAATCCGTTTGCCGGAGCCGCACTGTCCTATTCGGGGTTCGATGGCGGCGTTCTCGTCTCAAGTCGCGCAGAACTTCACGTCCAGCCAGGTGACGGCCAGCGACGGGTCTGCCGTGCAGAATGCCTGCAGATGGGTAGCGGCCGACTTCGCGAAGCCTACCGCGACCCGCTTGTTGTTCCCTGGCTTGACGATGGCCGACACGCCGGCCAACCAGGCGGGTACCGACAAGATCCTGGCCAACATCGTGGACCTGTTTGACAATCGTGGAACCAGCGTGTCACGACCACAGACGCGGAAGTGCAGCGCATGTACAAGCTGTTGACCGACGTTTACGCCGATCGCGCCACCGCGTCTCGCAAGGCCGCTTACCTGCCAGCTGAACGCCGCCAATGACCCGACAGGTATGGGTCGGGCGTGGGCGATGGGTCTCACGTTCATGGTTAGCGACCAGAAGCCTTCCTGACGTACTAACCGGTTGACGAGCCCGATTAAAGGAGTGATTTAAATGGACCGCAGAGAATTCTTCTTAAATACGGCGAAGGCATCCGGCGTAATACTTCCGTGGTGGGGCCTGTTGCCGATCACCGCGCACGCCCAGGTACTCCAAGATACTTATCTATTGCCACTCCGATGGCGGGATGGTTAACTATGTTCCGGATCCGTCCGTTGACCCGCGATACAACCTGTATTCGCGAGCAGGACCTGGCGATTCCGGGAAGCGGCAATATTCGATCGGCCGCCGGTGGGCACGAACGCGAGCATTCTTAACCCGGTTCCTCGAGCATCCTGGTCGTGAACAATCACCACCATTAGAACAGCCATGGGGAAGACGAACGTTGTTCCGGCGACCGGCAAGCTGATGATGGGCTTTCCGCACTATCCGAGTTGCATGCGGCGACGCACGGTACTGGCTCGCCACAGGATGGATGCTGAGGGATGACGGCCGTCGACCTCCGGCTACTACCCGCCACCGCGATCCCCGATGGGAACCAATTGCGCGCGATGGTCGACCCACTGGCACCGAACGGCACAACCGACTAGGTCAAACGGACTCATTTCGACAAGACCGTGGAGGCACGGCCGCACGCATCGAAACGCTGAAGGCAAACGGGGCGATGTTGCCGAAAGCGACTTCTCACCGACGCAAGTCATGGCTGGAGAGAAGCGCGTCAGCGTCTGCTCGCCGTCGCCGCGAATATTCCTGTGACCTTTGGCCCGTTTCCGGATATCGAGGTTCCGCTGATCGCCGCGCAGTCGGGTATCACGGCGTCGATTCAAATTCAAAGCGGAGGGTTTGACACCCACGGCAGCGTTGCCGACAACGATGGCGCCAATGGATCCTATGCACGCGCGTTCGCACGGATCAGTTACCTTTTGGATGAGGCGGATCGCCGTGGGATCGGCGACCGGCTGTATGTTGTAGTGAACGGCGAATTCAGCCGCAGTCCGCTGAATGGTAGCAATGGCGATGATCACGAGCCCCAAGGTGCCGGCGCCCTAATTATTGGTCCTGCGGGCTGGGGTAAGGGCAATCGCGTTGTTGGCGCCTCGGGCCCGATGCATTCCGCACTAGCAATCAATCCGAAAACCGGCGCGGTCGATCCGCAGGGCGTGAGGCTCACAGTGGGCCACATGCACCAGGCACTCCAAGAATATCTTGGAGTGGGACCCACCAACCCCGCGTTGGGGCTGGGGATACCGGTGGCGGAGAGGCTTAGCCTGTTCGACACCAAATGAAGACGGGGTACCCGTCCCTCACCGCCTGATCAACTTCATAGCTCAACCGCGCCGTGACCGCCGAAAGGTGGTTCGGCGCGCTTTTCTTTTCTGCGCGTTTACGCTCACTGCGACGGCCGGTGTCGCTGCGGACTTGCGCGGCTTCGTCAGTGAAGGTGGGGCAGGAGTTCTGCAGTTTCAGTTCTGCAATGGCACCGTGTTAGGCAGGGAACTGTTTCCGATTGAAGACAACACGCCAAATGGCTCTCTGAGGCAAGGAGTCGTGGCGGTTCGTAAGATCATGCTGCACCGGTACCGACCGCTGTACGTCGAGGCGCGCGGTGAGCGTGGCAAGACGAATGCAACGGCGTATCAGTTCCAACGGGCCTTGGGCACCGTCGAGTCGTGCAAGGCGTTTCCGCGCGATATCCAATCCAATGTTCGCCTGCTTGCAACTGGAGAGGCGCCCACATGGCGCCTCGTCGTCACGGACGCCAGCGCGCTCCTTGAATTGCCCGATAAAGTTTCGATGAAACTTCCTGCTGCTGCCTTTAAGCCCGCTGGTACAGAGCAGACAGCCAAAGAGAAGGTGCCGCGCACATATGAGGTGCCGTCGGCCGACGGCACTCCAATCCGTGTGGAAGTCAGTCCCCAGATGTGCACCGACGGCAGATCCGAAACGGCTTACGGCGCGCGAGTGACAGTTCGCGTTGAGAAGCGCGTTCTGCAAGGTTGCGCCGCGCGATTTTAAGGCGCATGTCGTTTACCTGCGCTAGCCGGGGCGCAGGACGTCGTCTGACCGAGCTCAGTGCGGTGTTGTAATGTCTACGCCGCTGGGGAGAAACTGTCGCGGGGTGATATTTCAGGCTCCTAGGCCGCCGCCTTCTATCCGCGCGCAGTCAGTATCCGACCTGGAATATTCAACGATGTCGCAAGAGCTCGAAAAGCTGTCTTTCGCCGAACTGCGAGACCATCTAAAGGCGCGCGCAGATCAGGTTGGTTATGTAGACGACATCGACCTGACGGAAGCGCTGCGGCACCTAACATCGTTACCAGACCAAAAACATACGGAGGAAAGCGGCCATGCCCTTATTGAACTAGGGAGAAATTACTTCATGGCTGGCAAACAGAGGAGGAAGCTTTACTGACAGGAACAGTTGCCGCGCGATCGCGATATCGCTCGAAGATCGGTTGTTGCTATGTCGCGCGCGCAGTATGCAAGGCGTTACCCTACGCGATCTTGGCCGCTTTTCCGAGGCAGCGGTCGCACTCGCCGAAACTTGGATGTTGGCGCGCGCGTTGGGCGATGTCGAGCGAACGATACTATCGATACAAAACATTGCCGCAATTTTCTTTGCGATGGCGCAGTGGGAAGTGGCCGCGGCTTACAACGAACGAGCGTGCGCCATAGCAGCCGAGCATGGCCGAGCTGACGACGAGTTCAGGTCGAGAAACGATTACGCTCTTTGTGCCCACAATCTGGGCGCACGCTCGCCGGTTTGCGCGCTCTCTTACCGTTCGATCCTCAAAAGCCAACGACTCGCTCGCAAATGCAGAGTCATGCGAACGCCCACGATACGTTGGCGCACTTGTATCTGGCTATTGGTAATACCGACTTGGCAAAAGTGCACGCGCAGGAATGCGGCAGGTGTGCGGAACTGGCAGGAATTCCGCGAATAACGCATCTACACGAGGCGTTGGTGGGCTTGATCAACGTGAAGTCTCGCCTTGTGGAAGAAGGATTGGCTGCGATACATCGCGGACTGATTTCGCCAAGCGGGCAGATGCGATTGATGTGGCCGATTACCTCGGCATGTGCATTGATGGTCACGAAGCTGCCGGTCAATCGGACAAGGCGCTGTTGTTTCTTCAGGAGCTCGTAACCTTGAAGAAAAAATCGGTCGATGCCGAACTCCTGTCGACTCCGTACACCGAGTTAAAGGAACCTCTGTTTCAAAACGACGGCTCCATGCTGGACGGATATTTACAGCTTCGGGAGCAGCGCATACAGGGAAGCGCGCGCCAGCATATTCAGCACTATGTCAACACCGCAATCAACGCTGAGCTGGCAGGCGGACACGATCTTTACCGCACTTTCCGCGTATCCAAGTTGACTAGATGCCTAGCCGAAGCACTTGGTTGGGAGTCTCAAAGGATTGACTTGCTGGCGCTGGGCGCACAGGTTTGCAACATCGGAATGGTCGCCATTCCTTCTCGCATATTGCTCAAGCCCGGTAACCTTCTTCTGACGAACGCCAGATCGTTCGGGACCATGCACGATACGGTGCCGCTTTATTGCGTCAGTCGAAGCTTCAGGGTTTTGAAGTTGCTGCGGTGCTTGCTGAGCAACACCATGAGCGATACGACGGAACTGGTTACCCGAATGATCTCGGTGGAGAGTCAATTGCGGAGGAAGCGCGGATTGTTGCTATCTCGACGCCTTTGACGCGATGACGCATCGGCGTCCGTGGCGCGGCAAGTTGTCCGCCGAGTCGGCGATCGATGAACTTAAGCGCCAGGCGGGGAGGCAATTTGATCCACGGCTAGTGGATGCATTTGTCGATCTATTCAAGCGTGACCTTGCCGCGCGGGAGAATCTCGATGTGTTTCTGGCAGAAGGCGCGGACGAGTTCGAATATGTACGGGCTCGCACACGAATGGATGCACTTCTCGCGGCCTCATCCCTGGCACCGACAGCAGAGACGAGCGCCTCGCCTAATTCGTAAACCAAAGTAAGAATTCGTTACGTCCGAACGGACGTGTAAGCGATTCGAATGGCCCAACACTCGTGCCTTTGCAGACGTGGCGGTTGTGGTAGCGCGGTCGAATAAGATAGTGCGGTGAAAATCGCTACCTTCAACGTCAACGGCATCACCAGCCGCCTCCCGCGCTTCTCGAATGGCTCGAAGAATCCAGTCCGGACATCGTCTGCCTGCAGGAGCTGAAGACTTCCGACGCGACCTTTCCCGAGCTCGCAATCAAGGCGCCGGATATGGCGCGATCTGGCATGGACAGAAGGGTTTCAATGGCGTTGCGATTCTTGCGAAAGGCGCTCGAACCGCAGGAAAGACGACGTGGATTGCCGAATGATCCTGACGACACTCATAGTCGGTATCTGGAAGCGTCGGTCAACGGCATCATCGTCGGATCGATCTATCTGCCGAACGGCAATCCGCAACCGGGGCCGAAGTTCGATTACAAGCTGGCCTGGTTCCAGCGGTTGATCGATCACGCGGCTGAACTTGTGGGACAGCGGCGAACAGGTTGTCCTGGCGGGCGACTACAACGTCGTGCCGACCGATGGCATCGAAGACATTTACTCGCCTCGGTCGTACCTGGACGATGCGTTGCTGCAGCCCGAGACCCGGGATGCGTATCGCCGGCTGCTGGCGCAGGGGTGGACAGACTCGATACACAAGCTGTATCCGGGGCAGCCGATCTACACGTACTGGGACTACTTCAGAAACCGGTGGCCGCGCGATGCGGGGCTTCGGATCGACCATCTGTTGCTGAATGCGCCAGCCGCGGCGCGGCTGAAAGAGGCGGGGGTCGACAAAGCGATGCGCGGCCGCGAAAAACCCAGCGATCACGCGCCCGCCTGGGTGGTCCTGGAGCTGAGGCGCGACGACGCAAGAACCGCCCACCTAGCGCGTCCGGCGCTTCTTCAACGTCACCGCCAGGTTGAACACCGGCTTCTCGCTCGTGTGATCTTTTCGATCCGCTACGAAGTATCCGTTCCGTTCGAACTGAAATTTGTCGTCGGGCTTCGCGTGCGCCAGCGACGGTTCGACGTAGGCGCGCAGCACTTGCTTGCTGTTCGGATTGATCAGCGCACGGAAGTCCTTGTCGCCGGCGTCGGGATACGGATCGGTGAACAGTCGATCGAACACCCGGACTTCGGCGGGAATGCTGTCGGCCACTGACAGCCAGTGGATCGCAGCGCGGGTCTTGACGCTGTTGGCGCCAGGCGAGCCGCTCTTGGTTTCGGGCAAATATTCGGCGTGCACTTCGATGACGTTGCCCGCTTCATCCTTCACGACACTGTGCGCGCGGATCACATAGCCGTAACGCAGGCGCACCGGCTGCCCGGCACCGCCCGGGCCAAGCCCAAGACGGTAGTAGTCGGGCGGCGCTTTTTCCATGAAGTCGTCGGCCTCGATCCACATCTCGCGGCCGATGCGCAGCGTGCGCGTGCCGAGCTCCGGCTTATGCGGATGGACCGGTGCCTGCGTTTCCTCGGTCAGATCGACGGGGAAGTTGTCGAGCACGAGCTTGATCGGCCGCAGCACCGCGGTGGCGCGCGGCACTGTGGGTTCCAGATCGTCGCGCAGTGCCTGTTCGAGCAGCGCGTAATCGATCCACTGCGGCGACTTGCTGACTCCGGTGCGCTCCATGAAGAGTTGCAGGCTTTGCGGCGTGTAGCCGCGTCTTCGCAGCCCGACGATGGTCGGCATGCGCGGATCGTCCCAACCGTCGACCAGTCCTCTCATCGACCATCTGAAACAGCTTGCGTTTGCTGGTGACGACGTAGGTCACCGCGAGGCGATTGAACTCGTACTGGTGCGGCAACAGAAACGGGTTGGCTTTGCGTTCGTCCAGCGCGGCCTGCAGCAAAGGCGTGAAGCACTGTGTCTGCTCGCGCAGCAGCTTGAAAAATTCGTCGGCATCATGCGCGGCCAGATCGGACTTGATCCACGACGCGAACATCGCATCGGCGCGCCGCTCGTAACGGCTCGCGCCGAGCTTGTCGCGATACCGGCTGCACAGCAGAGCGAACTCGCGGCGTGATTCCTCGCCGGCGTCGTAGATCTTGCCCAGCAGGCGTTGCGCAGCCTCGTACTGCGGCCGGCGCAGCAGCGGCACGATGCGCTCGAGCACCCAGTCGTACCACGGGCGCTGATCTTCGAACTCCAGCGTGCAGATCGAGTGCGTGATGTTCTCCAGCGCGTCCTCGATCGGATGCGCATACGCGTACAGCGGATACACCACCCATTTCGTGCCCGTCATGTGATGCTCGGCGAAGCGGATGCGGTAGATGACCGGGTCGCGCATGTTGATGTTGGGCGATGCCATGTCGATCTTCGCGCGCAGCACCATCGTGCCTTCAGCATGTTTGCCGGCGCGCATTTCCCGGAACAGCCGTAGTGACTCCGCAATCGGCCGGTCACGATACGGCGAGTCGCTGCCGACTTGCGTCAGCGTGCCGCGATTGGCACGAATGTCATCGGCGCTTTGTTCGTCGACATACGCGTAACCGGTTTCGATCAAGTATTCCGCAAAGCGATACATGTCCTCGAAGTAGTCGCTCGCGTGATACAGATTCGATTCTGTTCCGTGCTGCCAGTCGAATCCGATCCAATGGACCGATTCGAGAATCGAGTCGACGAACTCCTGATCTTCCTTGACCGGATTGGTATCGTCGAATCGCATATGGCAGCGCCCGCCGAAGTCGCGCGCGAGGCCAAAGTTCAGGCAGATCGATTTCGCGTGGCCAATGTGCAGATAACCGTTGGGCTCGGGCGGAAAACGCGTGCGGATTTTTGCCGGATCGTGCGGCGCGTGGGCATGCACGTCGTAGGGCCCCGGATGGCCGGCCCATTGGCGTGGCTGATAAGTGCCGCGTACCAAATCTTCGGTGATGATGTTGCGGATAAAGTTGGTTGCCTGGCCGGCGGACTTGTCGTCCGCCGCCTTGCTGCGGCCGCCGCCGCTTTTGCCATCAACCTTGCCGCCGCTGGCGGCCCGCTTATCCATCGATGCTGCTAACGCGCCGTCGACAAAACGCGCGATTGTAGCGATGCGAGGCGCGCTAGATCGCCTCCGTGCGCAACTGCAGCCAGGCGGCCGCTGCGCCGCTGACATGCGGGCCAACTCGGCGTCGCACTTCGGCGTGATACGCGTTCAGCCACTTGACTTCATCGTCACGCAACAGCGAGCGGTCGATCACACGCGTGTCGATAGGCGATAGCGTCAATGTTTCGAACTGCAGGAATTCGCCGAATTCGCTGGGCTCCTTCAGCGTCGCCGGCACGTTGAGAACCAGATTTTCAATCCGCACGCCCCAGCGACCCGGTCGGTAGATGCCTGGCTCGTTCGACGTGACCATGCCCGGCTCCATCGCCGTCTGCGGCTCGGGCGGCAAGTGCGGCGTAATGCCGTGCGGACCTTCGTGCACGTTCAGAAAATAACCAACGCCATGCCCGGTCCCGTGACCGAAGTCGACACCGGCGGCCCAGATCGGCGCGCGTGCGAGTGTGTCCAGCATCGGGCTACGCGTGCCACGCGGAAACTTCGCCACCGACAACGCGATCATTCCTTTCAGCACCAGCGTGTAGTCGCGACGCTGCTCGGCTGTCGTCTGGCCAACCGGCACGACGCGCGTGATGTCGGTCGTTCCGTACTCGTACTGGCCGCCGGAATCGATCAGCAGAAGCCCGTTGCCGACGGTGCCGCGCATGCAGATCGTCGCGTGCGAATCTTCAGTGGCTCGATAGTGCGGCAGCGCGCCGTTGGCGTTGAAGCCCGCGATCGGGTGAAAGCTCGGGCAGACATAACCGGGACGCCTCTCGCGCGCTTCGACGACTTTTTGCCCGACCGTCATTTCGGTGATCGTCTCGTGACCCAGCGCCGCTTCGAACCACGAAAAGAACTCCGCAAGTGCCGCACCGTCCTGCTCCATCGCATGACGAATGTGATGAGCTTCCGCATCGGTCTTGCGACTCTTCGCCAGCGTGGACGGATTGATGGCCTCGATGATCTGCACGCGGTCGGGTACCGACTGCTGCAAGCCGAGCGTGATACGGCGCGGATCGACGAGCAGCTTCGTATCGGCCGGTAGCGCCTGAAGCGCTGCAGCGGCTTGGTCGTATCGCGCCAGCGTGATGCCGTCTGCCGCCAGGCGCGCTGCAAGCTTTGCGCTGACCTTGCCTTCAGCGACGAACAGCGTCGCGTTTTTCGCATCGAGCAACAGGTGCGAAATGAACACCGGGTTGTAACTGACATCGCCGCCGCGCAGATTCGTAAGCCACGCGATGTCGTCGAGTGTCGAGATCCAATGATGCGTGGCGCCGAGCTGTTGCATCTGCTGACGCACGGTAGCCAGCTTGTCGGCGCGCGAAATCGCCGCAAACGGCGCTAAGTGTTCGTAGACGGGCTGTGCGGGCAACGCGGCGCGGTCGTCCCACACGTCGTTGAGCACATCCAGATCGGTTCGCAGTTCGATGCCGCGCTCGCTCAGTGCCGACTGCAGCGCACGCGCGCTCGCCAACCCGAGCACCGCGCCGTCGACTGCGACTTGGCCGCCCGACGCAACGTTTTCCGCGAGCCAGTCAAGATGCGCGGAGCTGCCTGCTCCACCGATCTTCATCAATTCGATGCCGGTACCCGCCAATTGCGCTTCCGCCTGCGCCCAGTAGCGGCTATCGGCCCATACACCTGCAAAATCCTCGGTCACCACGAGCGTTCCGACCGAACCGGTAAAGCCGGAAAGCCATTCGCGGCCCTGCCAGCGCTCGGGTAGGTATTCGGAAAGATGCGGGTCGCTCGATGGCACGACGACTGCCGCGACCCCGTGGCGCTGCATGGCGCGACGTAGTTTTTCAATGCGGGAGCGAACGGTGCCGCGGCGGGCGTCGATGGTGTCCATTGCAGGCTCTGGCCTCTCTCAGCGTCACCGCCAGATTGAACACCGGCTTCTCGCTCGTGTGATCTTTTCGATCGGCTACAAAGTACCCGTTTCGTTCGAACTGAAATTTGTCGTCAGGCTTTGCGTGCGCAAGCGAGGGTTCGACGTAGGCGCGTAGCACTTGCTTGCTGTTCGGATTGATCAGCGCGCGGAAGTCTTTGTCGCCGGCGTCGGGGTGCGGATCGGTGAACAGGCGATCGAATATTCGGACCTCGGCCGGGATGCTGTCGGCTACCGCCAGCCAGTGGATCGCCGCTCGAGTCTTGACGCTGCTCGCGCCGGGAGAACCGCTCTTGGTTTCAGGCAAATATTCGGCGTGCACTTCGACGACGGTTCCCGCGTTGTCTTTCACCACGCTATGCGCCCGGATCACATAGCCATAGCGCAGGCGCACGGGTTGTCCGGCCGTACCGCCGGGCCCAAGCGCGAGCCGGTAATAGTCGGGCGGCGCGTTCTCCATGAAATCGTCGGCCTCGATCCACATTTCCCGGCCGATGCGCAACGTGCGTGTGCCGAGCTCCGGTTTATGCGGATGGACCGGTGCCTGCGTTTCCTCGGTCAGATCGACGGGGAAGTTGTCGAGCACGAGCTTGATCGGACGCAGCACCGCGGTGGCGCGCGGCACTGTGGGTTCGAGATCGTCCCGCAGTGCCTGTTCGAGCAGCGCGTAATCGATCCACTGCGGCGATTTGCTGACGCCCGTGCGCTCCATGAAGAGTTGCAGGCTTTGCGGCGTGTAGCCGCGTCTTCGCAGCCCGACGATGGTCGGCATGCGCGGATCGTCCCAACCGTCAACCAGTCCTCTCATCGACCATCTGAAACAGCTTGCGTTTGCTGGTGACGACGTACGTCACTGCGAGGCGATTGAACTCGTACTGGTGCGGCAACAGAAACGGGTTGGCTTTGCGTTCGTCCAGCGCGGCCTGCAGCAAAGGCGTGAAGCACTGTGTCTGCTCGCGCAGCAGCTTGAAAAACTCGTCGGCATCATGCGCGGCCAGATCGGACTTGATCCACGACGCGAACATCGCGTCGGCGCGCCGCTCGTAACGGCTCGCGCCGAGCTTGTCGCGATACCGGCTGCACAGCAGAGCGAACTCGCGGCGTGATTCCTCGCCGGCGTCGTAAATCTTGCCCAGCAGGCGTTGCGCAGCCTCGTACTGCGGCCGGCGCAGCAGCGGCACGATGCGCTCGAGCACCCAGTCGTACCAGGGGCGCTGATCTTCGAACTCCAGCGTGCAGATCGAGTGCGTGATGTTCTCCAGCGCGTCCTCGATCGGATGGGCATACGCGTACAGCGGGTACACCACCCACTTCGTGCCCGTCATGTGGTGCTCGGCGAAGCGGATGCGATAGATCACCGGGTCGCGCATGTTGATGTTGGGCGAGGCCATGTCGATCTTCGCGCGCAGCACCATCGTGCCTTCAGCATGCTTGCCGGCGCGCATTTCCCGGAACAACCGTAGTGACTCCGCAATCGGCCGGTCACGATACGGCGAGTCGCTGCCGACTTGCGTCAGCGTGCCGCGATTGGCGCGAATGTCATCGGCGCTTTGTTCGTCGACATACGCGTAACCGGTTTCGATCAAGTACTCCGCAAAGCGATACATATCCTCGAAGTAGTCGCTCGCGTGATACAGATTCGATTCTGTTCCGTGCTGCCAGTCGAATCCGATCCAATGGACCGATTCGAGAATCGAGTCGACGAACTCCTGATCTTCCTTGACCGGATTGGTATCGTCGAATCGCATGTGGCAGCGCCCGCCGAAGTCACGCGCGAGGCCAAAGTTCAGGCAGATCGATTTCGCGTGGCCAATGTGCAGATAACCGTTGGGCTCGGGCGGAAAGCGCGTGCGGATTTTTGCCGGATCGTGCGGCGCGTGTGCATGCACGTCGTAGGGCCCCGGATGCCCTGCCCATTGGCGGGGCTCGTAAGTGCCCCGTACCAAATCTTCGGTGATGATGTTGCGGATAAAGTTGGTTGCCTGGCCGGCGGACTTGTCGTCCGCCGCCTTGCTGCGGCCGCCGCCGCTTTTGCCATCAACCTTGCCGCCGCTGGCGGCCCGCTTATCCATCGATGCTGCTCACGCGCCGTCGACAAAACGCGCGATTGTAGCGATGCGTGCAGCGCTAGATCGCCTCCGTGCGCAGCTGCAGCCAGGCTGCCGCTGCGCCGCTGACATGCGGGCCAACTCGGCGTCGCACTTCGGCGTGATACGCGTTCAGCCACCGGACTTCATCGTCACGCAACAGCGAGCGGTCGATCACACGCGTGTCGATAGGCGATAGCGTCAATGTTTCGAACTGCAGGAATTCGCCGAATTCGCTGGGCTCCTTCAGCGTCGCCGGCACGTTGAGAACCAGATTTTCAATCCGCACGCCCCATCGACCCGGTCGGTAGA
Organism: uncultured beta proteobacterium; assembly: GCA_963807155.1. Lineage (GTDB taxonomy): Bacteria > Pseudomonadota > Gammaproteobacteria > Burkholderiales > Burkholderiaceae_F > JACCZX01. Next base: position 45,120 of record CAWEAZ010000029.1, on the reverse strand, counting down.
TGCCTGGCTCGTTCGACGTCACCATGCCAGGCTCCATCGCCGTCTGCGGCTCGGGTGGCAAGTGCGGCGTAATGCCGTGCGGACCTTCGTGCACGTTCAGAAAATAACCAACGCCATGCCCGGTCCCGTGACCGAAGTCGACACCGGCGGCCCAGATCGGCGCGCGTGCGAGTGTGTCCAGCATCGGGCTTCGCGTGCCACGCGGAAACTTCGCCACCGACAACGCGATCATTCCTTTCAGGACCAGCGTGTAGTCGCGACGCTGCTCGGGTGTCGTCTGGCCAACCGGCACCACGCGCGTGATGTCGGTCGTTCCGTACTCGTACTGGCCGCCGGAATCGATTAGCAGTAGCCCGTTGCCGACTGTGCCGCGCATGCAGATCGTCGCGTGCGAATCTTCAGTGGCTCGATAGTGCGGCAGCGCGCCGTTGGCGTTGAAGCCCGCGATCGGGTGAAAGCTCGGGCAGACGTAACCGGGACGCCTCTCGCGCGCTTCGACGACTTTTTGCCCGACCGTCATTTCGGTGATCGTCTCGTGACCTAGCGCGGCTTCGAACCACGAAAAGAACTCCGCGAGTGCCGCACCGTCCTGCTCCATCGCATGACGAATGTGATGAGCTTCGGCCTCAGTCTTGCGACTCTTTGCCAGCGTGGACGGGTTGATCGCCTCGATGATCTGAACGCGGTCGGGTACCGATTGCTGTAAGCCGAGCGTGATACGGCGCGGATCGACGAGCAGCTTCGTATCGGCCGGTAGCGCCTGAAGCGCTGCAGCGGCTTGGTCGTATCGCGCCAGCGTGATGCCGTCTGCCGCCAGGCGCGCTGCAAGCTTTGCGCTGACCTTGCCCTCAGCGACAAACAGCGTCGCGTTCTTGGCATCGAGCAACAGGTGCGAAATGAACACTGGGTTGTAGCTGACATCACCGCCGCGCAGGTTCGTAAGCCACGCGATGTCGTCGAGTGTCGAGATCCAATGATGCGTGGCGCCGAGCTGTTTCATCTGCTGACGCACGGTAGCCAGCTTGTCGGCGCGCGAAATCGCCGCAAACGGCGCTAAGTGTTCGTAAACGGGCTGTGCGGGCAACGCGGCGCGGTCGTCCCACACGTCGTTGAGCACGTCCAGATCGGTTCGCAGTTCGATGCCGCGCTCGCTCAGTGCCGACTGCAGCGCACGCGCGCTTGCCAACCCGAGCACGGCGCCGTCGACTGCGACTTGGCCGCCCGACGCAACGTTTCCCGCCAGCCAGTCAAGATGCGCGGAGCTGCCTGCGCCACCGATCTTCATCAAGTCGATGCCGGTACCGGCCAATTGCGCTTCCGCCTGCGCCCAGTAGCGGCTATCGGCCCATACACCTGCAAAATCCTCGGTCACCACGAGCGTTCCGACCGAACCGGTAAAGCCGGAGAGCCATTCGCGGCCCTGCCAGCGCTCGGGTAGGTATTCGGAAAGATGCGGGTCGCTCGATGGCACGACGACTGCCGCGACCCCGTGGCGCTGCATGGCGCGACGTAGTTTTTCAATACGGGAGCGAACGGTGCCGCGGCGGGCGTCGATGGTGTCCATTGCAGGCTCTGCGGAGAACAAAATCGAAGTGTAGAGCGGTGTCTCGACGCGCAGCTAACGGCTGCCGAGCCGCTGCGACCAACCGGAATTTCGTCGATCCTGTTGCCAGGCCGCAACGATGTTGGCGGCATTTGCGAGCGACGTGGTCAGAACAGACGGCTCAAAGGCACCGGCGGCGTACGGTCGCCCATTGTCATCGAATAGGTTTCGGATAGCGTTCTAGGGTGCATTCTGACAGTGCGCCGCATCGACTGAGACGATTAGCCATCTCGCGGGATACTTACACGCAAACGATCATCCGGAAAACTAGTGAATTCAGTGGCGCGAGCGGTCGATCGCGAGTGTTCATTCTGCCCCCGCGTGAGTTACGCTGGAGCCGTTACCGATGTGCATCACGATTGCATTCGACTGCTTGTAAATGGCGTCTGAGTTGATCCGCAAAGCCAAGGTGCCGACGCTGGCCGGCGCCGACGCGGAAGGCATTTCCGCGGCGTGCGATCAGTGTGGTGATTCTTTGGCAGGTTTACGGGTCGTACAGCGCCCAGTCGGCGCAACGATGCGCGCGTTTTGCTGCAATGGCTGCGCGTTTATCGCGGAACAATTGTTTCTCGCGCAAGCGGGGAGCCGCGACCGCGCATTGTTGAATGCTTCGATCGCCGCCGAGGCCGAAGCGAGCTCCGCGGCTATCGAAGCCGCCACTGCCGCCGGTTCGCACCTTCAGCTTTCGATTCGCGGCATGGTGTGCAGCGCGTGCGCGCTGATGATCGAACAGAGCCTGCGTCAGGTGCCGGGGATGGTCAAGGCGAGCGTCGATTTCGCCACGCACACGGCGTACATCGCATTCGATCCAAAGCAGGTCACTCGTGGCGAGCTGCAGCGCGCGATCGAGCGCGCCGGATACGACGCCGGCAGAGTGCCGCGCGACGACGCACGAATCGAAGCGCAGGTGCGCCGCATTGATTTGCTGCGAGTTGTGATCGCATGGCTGGCGGCGACGCAGGTGTTGATGCTTTCACTGCCACTGTACGTCGCAATGCCCGGCGCCATCAGCTCGGAAATCCAGCGGCTGCTGCAGGGCGCAAGCTTCGTGCTTATCTTGCCCGCGCTGCTCTTCTCAGCGCAGCCGCTTTATCGCGCGGCGTGGAGTCAGCTTCGAATGTGGCGCATGGCTGCCATCGGCCTCGAGCTGCCTACGGTGATGGCCATCAGCGTCGCGGTCGGCGCGAGCGCTTTTGCCGCGGTTATGGGACGCGGTGCGATCTACTTCGACGCCGTGGCGCTGGTGATTGCGTTGGCGATAACGTCACGCTGGGTGCTCGCGGGGGGTGTGTGCGCGGCACGTGCGCACGTCGATGCCGCACGCCGTCAATCGACGAGTGCGTTGCGGTTGGTCGCATTCCCGTCGTCGCTCGCCACCGAATCAGTTACCGCGCAACAGTTGAAGCCCGGCGCACGAGTTCTCGTGCCGCCCGGCGAAGCAGTGCCGTCAGATGGTGTCGTCGTGCACGGACGATCGAGCTCATCGCAGGCGTCGTTGACCGGTGAATCGCTGCCCGTCGAGAAATCCGCCGGTGCGCCGGTACTTGCGGGCGCGATCAACCTCGACCAACCGTTGGTGATTGAGGTCGGTCGCAGTGGCACCGAATCGAGCTCACTCGCATTGCAGCGAATGGCCGAAGAAGCGGGCCGCGAGCGCCCGCGCACCGATGAGCTTGCCGCGCGTTTTGCTGCGCCGTACTTGTGGTTGATGGGCTCAGCGGCATTGATGACGTTGCTGGGCTGGTTGCTCGTCAATCCTTCGCAAGCGGTGTCGAGCGTAATTGCGGTGCTGATTGCTGCATGCCCGTGCGCCTTGCTGCTGGCGTCCCCTGCTGCCACCGCGGCGGCGCAATCGGTGTTGGCGCGGCGTGGTGTTCTGGTCGCCCGCAACTGCGCGATCGAAGCACTCGCCAGCGCGGATCTGCTCGCATGCGACAAGACCGGCACGCTGACGACCGGCGAGCCGCGCTTGTTGCGGCAGCTACTGCTGCGTACTGCAGATCCGGAATACACGCTGGCGATCGCCGCCGCGATGGAGACATTGTCCACGCATCCGTACGCGCGTGCGCTGATCGGCGCGGTGCAGTCTCTCGGCAAGTCACTGCCACCGCTGACCGACGGACGCGTCGAAGCGTCTGCGGGTATCGAAGCCACCGTCGGCGGCCGTCGCTACCGGCTCGGCAAAATGGAATTCGCACTGGTCGACAAGCAGGCTGCGCAGCGCGCCGACGTCGCGGCGATTGCAGCGCGCGAAGGACTGCACGCTGCCAGCATGATCGTGCTGGCTGATGCCGAGGGGCCAGTGGCGCTGTTCGTCTTTGGCGAGCGGCTGCGCGACGACGCGGCGTCGATGATCGACACGGTGGCCGAGCGCGGCGTTGAACCGATATTGATCTCGGGCGACCGACGCGCACCCGTGCACGCCGTCGCCGCCTCGCTCGGCATTGAACGAGCTCTTGCGCATCAAACGCCGCACAGCAAGTGCGAATGGGTGGTCGGTCAGCAAAGGGCCGGAAACAAAGTCGCGATGTTGGGCGACGGCATCAACGATGCTCCGGCGCTGGCGCGCGCCGACGTGTCAATCGCGTTGGCGGATGGATCGGCGACCGCGCAGCAGCGCGCGGATTTGATCGTGCAATCTTCGCGGCTGGCGGATATTGCGTATGCGTTTACCGTCGCGCGCCGGGCGATGCGTCTGGCGCATCAAAACCTTGGCCTCGCCCTCGGCTGCAACGTGAGTTTTATCGCGCTGGCCGCGCTCGGAATCACGTCGCCCGCGGTTGCGGTGGCGGGCACCGCAGGCAGTGCGTTGCTGGTGCTCGGCAATGCGGCACGATTGCTCCGAAGTGAGGACATCCGCCAGGGCGCAGCGAAGCGCGCGCGGACTGGCCGACTCGGTCTGCGCGGAACAAGCTGATCGCCTAGGCTCGCAAGTATCATCCGGCGCTTGATCAGTCGAGGCGCCCATTGCGCCTGCAGTCATGAAAAGCGCAGATATCCGCGAAAAATTCCTGCGGTACTTCGAATCGAAGGGCCACACGATCGTGCGCGCGTCGAGCTTGCTCACAGCGTCGGACGATCCGACGTTGCTGTTCGTCAACTCCGGCATGGTGCAGTTCAAGGACGTGTTCACCGGGCGTGAGAAGCGGCCGTACACACGCGCAACCACGGCGCAAAAGTCGCTGCGCGCCGGCGGCAAGCACAACGATCTGGAAAACGTCGGCTACACCGCGCGGCATCACACGTTCTTCGAGATGCTGGGCAATTTCAGCTTCGGCGACTACTTCAAGCGCGACGCGATTCGCTTTGCCTGGCAGTTGTTGACCGAGGTTTACGAGCTGCCCAAGGAAAAGCTGTGGGCCACGGTGTACGTCGACGACGACGAGGCGTACGACATCTGGACCAAGGAAATCGGCGTGCCGGCGGAGCGCTGCGTGCGCATCGGCGACAAGCCCGGCCAGCCGAAGTACGTGTCGGACAACTTCTGGCAGATGGCCGATACAGGGCCGTGCGGACCGTGCAGCGAAATTTTTTACGATCATGGTCCCGAAGTCGAAGGCGGCCCGCCGGGCTCGCCAGACGCCGAGGGCGATCGCTACATCGAGATCTGGAATCTTGTGTTCATGCAGTTCGATCGCGATGCCGCCGGCACGCTGACGCCGCTGCCGCGCCCGTGCGTCGATACCGGCATGGGGCTCGAGCGGCTGGCAGCGGTGCTGCAGCACGTTCACTCCAACTACGACATCGATCTGTTTCAGAACCTGATCAAGGCGGCGGCGCGCGAGACGCGTACCAAAGACTTGAATAACAACTCGCTGAAAGTGATCGCCGATCACATCCGCGCGTGCTCGTTTCTGATTGCCGACGGCGTCATTCCGGGCAACGAGGGCCGCGGCTACGTGCTGCGCCGGATCATTCGGCGCGCGCTGCGGCACGGCTACAAACTGGGGCAGACCGAGCCGTTCTTCTTCAAGATCGTCAAGGACGTGGCCGCCGAGATGGGTGCTGCGTACCCGGAGCTGATCGAACAGCAATCGCGTATCGAATCGGTGCTGAAGCAGGAGGAAGAGCGATTCGGCGAAACGCTGGCAAACGGGATGAAAATTCTCGACGCCGCGCTCGGCCAGATGAAGTCGGGTGACGCGCCGATGCTCGACGGCGAGACGGTCTTTCTGCTGTACGACACGTACGGTTTTCCGGTCGATCTGACGGGTGACATCTGCCGCGAGCGCGGGGTCGCGATCGATCATGCCGGTTTTGGCGAAGCGATGGAGCGGCAGCGTGGCCAGGGGCGCGCCGCGGCGCGGTTCAAGCTGGCGAGCGGCTTCGAATATGTGGGCGACAAGACGCGCTTCACTGGCTACTCATCGCTGGCCGAAGACGCGAAGGTGATCGCGCTGTATCAGGAAGGCGCACCGGTGCAACAGTTGCAGGCGGGCGCCGACGGTATCGTCGTGCTGAACACGACGCCGTTTTATTCGGAATCGGGCGGACAGGTCGGCGACAAAGGCGTGCTCGAGTCGATCAGCGATCGGCATGTCGTTCGATTCGCGGTCGCCGATACGCAAAAGATTCAGGCCGATGTGTTCGGACATCACGGCACACTCGAGTCTGGAACGCTGAACGTTGGCGACATCGTGCAGGCGAAAGTCGACGCGCTCGCACGCGAACGCACGCGCAACAATCATTCGGCGACGCATTTGATGCACGCGGCGCTGCGCGGAGTGCTGGGCAAGCATGTGCAGCAGCGCGGCTCGCTGGTCGACGCCGAGCGCACGCGGTTCGATTTTTCGCACGACAAGGCGATGACGCCCGAAGAGATTCGCAAAGTCGAGGACATCGTCAACACGGCGATTCGCTCGAACGCGCCGGTATCGGCCAACGTGATGAAGTACGACGACGCGATCAAGGCAGGTGCACTGGCATTTTTTGGCGACAAGTACGGCGACGAGGTGCGGGTGCTGCAAATGGGAGAGCACTCGACCGAGCTGTGCGGCGGCACGCATGTCGCGCGCACCGGTGACATCGGCTTTTTCAAGATCGTCTCCGAGAGCGGTGTGGCCGCGGGCGTGCGTCGCGTCGAAGCTGTCACCGGACGCGGCGCGGTGGACTATGTGCAGGCACTCGACCGCGACCTGCAGCACGCGGCGTTCTTGCTGAAAGCACCGGCATCGGAAGTTGCGCAGAAGATCACGCAGATTCAGGACAACGTGAAGTCGCTCGAGCGGGAGCTGGCGCGCTTAAAGAGCAAGCTCGCGGCTTCCAAGGGAGACGACCTTGCCTCGCAGGCGATCGATGTCAATGGCGTCAAGGTGCTTGCAGTATCGCTCGATGGCGCTGATGCGAAGTCGTTGCGCGAGACGATGGACCAGCTGAAGGCTAAGTTGAAGAGCGCGGTGATCGTTTTGGGTGCAGTCGAAGGGGATCGAGTCCAGCTCGCGGCAGGTGTTACGGCCGATACGACGTCCAAGGTCAAGGCAGGCGACCTCGTTAACTTCGTGGCGCAGCAGGTGGGCGGTAAGGGCGGCGGTCGCGCTGATATGGCGATGGCCGGCGGCAGCGATCCGAGCAAACTGATGAGCGCACTCGCGAGCGTGCAGTCGTGGGCGCAGCAGCGCCTGTAATCGAATACCGGCGTGCGTCGCCGGATGACGCCGCGGCAATGGCGCGGTTGATGAGCGACCCTCAGGTTTTCGCCGGCCTATTGCAGACGCCGTATCCGAGTGTCGAAGCATGGCGCAAGCATCTCGAGCAACAGGCCGAGCAGAACGACGGTCTCCATTTGCTAGCGATTGACAATGGCGAAGTCATCGCAAGTGGCGGGATTCACAGCGTCGGCGCACGGATTCGCCGCCGCCACGCTGCGGGCCTTGGCATTTGTGTTGCCCGGGAAAGACAAAAGCAAGGCGTGGGTTCGGAGATGATGCGGCGTCTGCTCGACTGGTCGGACAACTGGGCGGGATATCTACGCATCGAGCTCAACGTCTACACGGATAATGAACGCGCCATCGCGCTGTATCGGCGGTTCGGGTTCGAAATGGAAGGCACGCATCGCGCGCACGCGTTACGCGACGGCGTATACGTCGATACGCATGCGATGGCACGCTTCCATCCGAATCCGCCGCAGGTACCGCGGTAGCTCCGACAATCGAGAAACGGAACTTCAAATGCGAACACTCTTTGTGCTGTCTCTGGTGCTCTTACTCTCCGGTTGCGCTGTCGTGGCCGTTGGTGGAGCGGTTGGCTCGGCCGCCGTCGCTGTCGGATCGGCGGCCGTATCGGTGGAAGCACCGCCGTGGGCGTCACCACCGATGTGGTCGTCGGCACCGCCAAAGTGATCGGTAGCGCTGTGACGCCGGGCGATTCGCAGCCTGCGGCAAATAGGAGCACCATGCTTGTCAGCAATCTTGAACTGGTACCCGGACGTCGAATCGTGTCGCACTACGGCATCGTGCAAGGCAGCACCGTGCGCGCGAAACATGTCGGCAAGGACATCTTCGCCGGGCTGAAGAACATCGTCGGCGGCGAGTTGAAGGGCTATACCGAATTGATGCAGGAAGCGCGGCAGGAAGCGGTTGAGCGCATGATCGCCGAGGCGCAATCGATGGGCGCCAATGCAATCTTGAACGTACGGTTTGCGACGACGTCGATCGCTGCCGGCGCTGCCGAAATACTGGCGTATGGAAGCGCGGTCCAGCTCGACGGGAACTGATCCGTGCTGGACTTAATCGAGTTTGGCCTATTCATCGTCCTGCTGATCGTCGGCTTCTTTGCCGGAACGATCGTCGAAAGACGCCACTACGCCTCGATTCGCAAACGCGAGCGCGAGTATGCCGACGTGCTCGCGTTTGCGGTGCGGTTTCCGCCAGATCGCGTCACGCCGCAGCGCGCATTCCTGGTACACGGCACGGTCGTGATCAGCTCCGATTACTTCAAGACATTCGTCGCGGGTCTGCGCAACCTGTTCGGAGGTCGCGTGCGCACGTATGAAACGCTGATGGAGCGTGCACGCCGCGAAGCGTTGTTGCGGTTGAAACACGACGCGCGGCGGCAGGGCGCAAAGCTGGTGATCTGCGTGCGCTTCGAAACGACAACGATATCGACGGGCTAGGCGGCGTCGATCGAGGTGTTCGCGTTCGGCACTGCGCTGATTCCGGAGCGCGACACTGCAATTGCGTTCGGAGCTCGATCTGCCGTGCCGGCCTAGTTTGCACGCGTGAAGTTCGAGAACCGCGCGCCCGCCGAGGGCATCAATTCCTCGCGTGAAAATCCGCTGATCGAGCTCGGATGGCTGCTCGCGGGCAGCCTCGGCGTCATCGTCGCTTTGGTGATCATGACGTCGCTCGCGGCGCAGTGGATCGCTCCCCGCATACCGTATCGCTACGAAGCCAAGCTCGCAGCGACGCTGCCGCCGTTCGCTACCGCGCCCGACAACGAAGCGGGCCGTCAGGTGCAGGCGGAACTGCAGCAGTTGGCTGACCGGCTCGCAGCACGGCTCGGTATGCCCGACGGCATGGTGGTACGCATCGGTTATCGCGACGATCGAACGGTGAATGCCTTCGCGACCATCGGCGGCCAGGCGGTGTTCTTTCGCGGACTGCTGACCAAGCTCGACAACGAGAATGCACTTGCGATGGTGATGGCACATGAACTCGCGCACCTCAAATATCGCCATGCGTCGGCTGCGCTTGGCCGTGGCGTGGCAGTCGGCGTGATCTTGTCGGTCGTCTCGGCTGAGCTGGGCCGTAACGCCGCGGCCGGCGTATTGAGCCAAGCCAGCATGGCGACGCTGCTGTCGTTCAATCGTGATCAGGAACGCGAAGCCGACGAGGCTGCGTTGCGCGCGCTGCACGCCGAGTATGGACATGTCGGGGGCGCGATCGACCTATTCGATGTACTCGCGCGTCTGCCAAACGAGCAACGCGAATCGAAAGTAGCGACGGTCGAGTTTTTGCGCACGCATCCGTTGACAGAGAATCGAATCGCAGCGATCAAGCAGTGGGCTGTCGAAAACGGCGCGGCGATTGATGGCCCAAGGCGTCCGCTACCGCCCGCGATCGCGGCACTTCGCAAAGCAGCGTCATCGTAGAATCGGACGACTGACCTACTATCCGTCATGCTGCAACCCATCACCGCCGACAAAGAGATCGACACGCGCGGGCTCAACTGCCCGCTGCCGATATTGCGCGCCAAGAAAGCGCTGTCGGACATGACGACGGGCCAGGTGCTCAAGATCGTTGCGACGGATCCAGGTTCGATGCGCGACTTCCAGGCTTTCTGCAAACAGACCGGCAACGAGTTGCTCGTACAGCAAGCGGCCAATAAAGAATTCGTTCACTTCCTGAAGCGCAGATGAGCACCCCAACTCCACCGCCGATCACCGTTGCGCCGCGCCGCCGCACGTCGACTTTGAAAATGATGTTCTGGCTGCTGGTGGTGCCGATCTTGCTGATCGTCGGCTACTTCGCGGTCGTGCTGAACTGGAATTACTCGACCGGCGAGCGTGCGGGTTGGGTGCAGAAGCTCAGCCGCAAAGGATGGCTCTGCAAGACATGGGAAGGCGAAATGGCCATGGTGTCGATGCCGGGCGCGATTCCCGAAAAATTTCTGTTCACGGTGCGCGATGACGCGGTGGCCGAAAGCATCAATAAGGTAATGGGCAAACGCGTCACGCTGCACTACGAAGAAAAAGTGGGACTGCCCACCAGCTGTTTTGGCGAGACGCGGCACTTCGTTACCACCGTTCTCCAGGTAGAAGAGATGCCGCTGGCGCCGGGAGTCGTCGTGCCGAACCGACCTGCGACTCCTCCAGGTGCGCCGGCTGCGTCTCCTTCGACGCAGCCGGTCCCACCGTCACCATTGCCGTCAACCGCAGCGCCGCCGACCGCGCCCGATACGTCCCCGGCAAAGAACTAGACGCGACTGTCGGCGTCGCTCTTTCGCTGCGTCTACGCCGTGCCGGCACCCACAATCATTTCGCACGGACCGACGAACCCGCTCTTAGTTTCGAACTGACGCAACTCACGTTCGATCTCTTCCCACGTTTCGGCGCGCTCGGTTTCGCTGAGCGTGCTCATCATCTGATGCAGAGCGCCAAACGATTCGCGTTCAAAGCGCACGCATTCCGCCGCACTCGGTAGTCGCACCGGAGAGTCGACCTTGCGCACTTCGATGTCGCGCAGGCCGGCGCGCTCGTACGCCGCTGCCAACACGCCGTCGCCGCCGAGTGAAAACGGGCCGGGTTGGCCTGGCTGTGGCGGTGGAAGCTTGGCGCGCCGGCGAATGATGCCGACGGGAATCGAGAAGAACTGATTTTTGTCGGGCGTTGAATAGACGATCGCCGCGAAACGGCCACCCGGTTTAAGGGCATGCCGGATGCCGGCCAATGCGCGTTGCTGGTCCGGAAAGTAAATCAGTCCGACGCGCGAGATCGCGGCGTCGAAGCTGGCGGCTGGCAACTCGCTCAGGGCTTCGCCGTCGAGCTCGCGTGTCTCGACGTTAGACAGGCCGGCTGCGCGCGCATCGGCGCGGGCGTGGTCCAGCAACGCCGGCGCGATATCGGTAGCCAGCACGTGGCCGCTCGCACCGACCCGCCGTGCCGCAGCGATCGACTGTTCGCCGGCGCCTGCTGCAACATCGAGTACACGACTGCCGGCTTTGATGTGCGCGAGGTCGAACATTTGCTCGGTGGCAGCGCCAAGCCATTCACCTAAAAATGGCCCCCATTGCCGCCATGCATCGGCCGCCGCCTGCCATTGCGCACGCGTCGTGGTCTTGAATTTTGCTGCATCGAAAACGGGTCGGTCGTCCATGTGAGCCTCCTCTGAAGTGAGGAACGAAGCGTCGATCCTGGGCGCTGTGGCGTCTAGTCAATAATCTGGACTTGTCGCGCCATGGTGGCGGCTCTAGGCTGCATCGCATGATCAACTACGGACAGTTTTGCACCGTCGCGCGCGGCGCCGAAGTATTCGGCGAACGCTGGACGCCTCTGGTCGTGCGGGAGCTGCTGTGCGGCAGCACGCGCTTCAACGACATTCGCCGCGGCGTGCCGCGCATGTCTGCGACGCTGCTCGCACAAAGGCTGCGCAAGCTCGAGGAGATCGGCGTCGTTGAACGTGTTCGCGGCGGCAGTGCCAATGAATACCGGCTCACTGCGGCCGGTGAGGAACTGCGCCCGATCGTGATGGCGCTCGGCCACTGGGGTGCGAGGTGGATCGGCAGCCGGTTGCAACCCAATCAGCTCGATGCGGGCTTCCTGATGTGGGACGTGCGGCGTTTCGCGAAGCTCGACGAGTTCCCGCGCGAGCGCCGCGTCGTGATTCAGTTCAGTTTTTCGGATGCCCGGCCACGCGAGCGTATGTGGTGGCTGGTCGTCGAACATGGCAGCACAGATTTGTGCCGTGATGATCCGGGGCATGAGGTGACGTTGATCGTCGAATCGAGCGTCTTGGCTCTGACCGACGTGTGGACCGGTGAGCGCGAGCCTTCGGAGGTGCTACGCAGCGGTGAGCTGCGCGTCATTGGACCGGGGAGTGATGCAAAGCAACTGTGGTCCTGGCTCGGACGAAGTGTGTTTGCAGCGCACGCGCGCCGGGCGGCGTACGGCCTTGGCCGCATAGTCGCGCTGCTGGTCCGCATCACGCTGCAGGAAGCCGCTTCCGCTGCTCTCTGACTTTTTGCAAAGTTGCACCAAAGCCGTTCAATCGTTCTCTTTCCTGCGCGACAACGGCCGGCGGAGCGCGCTCGACGAAGCCTGCGTTGCCGAGCTTTCCTTCAGCTTTGCGAATTTCGTTTTCTAGACGTGCGATTTCCTTATCGAGCCGTTCGCGCTCGGCACCGACGTCGACCTCGATCTTCAGCAGCAGCCGGTAGTCGTCAACGACCTTGATCGGCGCGGCCTGGCCATTGGCTGCCGCATTTACATCGGCGACGACCTCGATGTCCGACAAGCGCGCCAGTGCCTGTACGTACGGCGACAACGACGCCAGCGTGGTTGCATCTCCGGACGCCACCAATGGCACCTTCTGCGCAGGCGACAGGTTCATCTCGCTGCGCAGGTTTCTCAGTGAATCGACGATGCGCTTTAACAACGCGACCGCGGCGTCGGACTGCGCATCGATCTTCTCCGGCTGGCTCTTCGGATACGGCTGAATCATGATCGACGTCTGCTGCTCGGCCGTGCGCTTGCCTGCGAGCAACGAAACCTTTTGCCACAGTTCCTCGGTGACGAACGGAATGATCGGGTGCGCGAGACGCAATGCAGCTTCGAGCACCCGCACCAGCGTTCGGCGCGTGCCGCGCTGCGTGGCTTCGTCGCCGGCAGCCAGCTGCACCTTGGCGAGCTCGACGTACCAATCGCAGTATTCATTCCACACGAAGGAATAGATCGCGTTGGCAACGTTATCCAATCGGTAGTCGGCGAAACCTTTCGCGACCTCGGCCTCGGTGCGCTGCAATTCACCGATGATCCAGCGATCGACGAAGGACAGATTCACCGGAAGGCTTTCGTCGATTCCGCAATCGTGGCCCTCGGTGTTCATCAGCACGAAGCGGGTTGCGTTCCACAGCTTGTTGCCGAAGTTTCGATAGCCCTCGCAGCGCTTGATGATCGAAGTTCACGGTGCGGCCGAGCGTCGCCGACGCCGCCATCGTGAAACGCAGCGCATCGGCCCCGTACGGCGCGATTCCGTTTGGAAAATGCTTGCGCACCTTCGCTGCGACTTTCGGCGCATCTTCGGGCCGGCGCAGACCGATGATGCTCTTGGCTACCAGCGATTCGAGGTCGATGCCGTCGATGATGTCGAGCGGGTCGAGCGTGTTGCCTTCGCTCTTCGACATCTTCCCGCCTTCGGCATCGCGGATCATGCCGTGCATGTAGACGTTGCGAAACGGAACGCGGCCGGTGAAATGCGTCGTCATCATGATCATCCGCGCTACCCAGAAGAAAATGATGTCGTGCCCGGTGACGAGCACAGTCGATGGCAGATACAAGTCGTAAGCGACCTTGTCCTTGACGTCGGGCCAGCCAAGCGTCGAGAACGGCAACATCGCCGACGACACCCACGTATCGAGCACGTCCGGGTCGCGCGTCAGCTGTGCGTTCGGCCCGGCCTTGGCGCGCGCGTCTGCTTCACTGCGCGCGACGAACACATTGCCGCGCTCGTCGTACCACGCCGGGATCTGATGGCCCCACCACAGCTGGCGCGAGATGCACCAGTCCTGGATGTTCTCGAGCCACTGGTTGTAGATCGTCTTCCATTGCTCGGGAAAGATGTTGACCTCGCCGCGCGCGACAACGTCGAGCGCGACCTGCGCGATCGACTTGCCCGGATGCAGTGTTCCTGCCGGCGCCGGCTTGCTCATCGCCATGTACCACTGCTCCGACAGCATCGGCTCGACCACTTCGCCGGTGCGTTCGCAGCGCGGCACCGTCATCTTGTGCGGCTTCTCGCTGACGACTAGGCCAGCGGCGCGCAGATCGGCAAGCACGGCTTTGCGCGCGACGTAACGATCCATGCCGCGATACTTCTCAGGCGCGTTGTCGTTAAGTGTCGCAGTCAAAGTGAAGATCGATATCGGTTGAGCCCATGCCGCTGGCCGACCGCGAAGTCGTTGAAGTCGTGCGCGGGCGTGATCTTCACTGCGCCGGTGCCGAACTCCTGATCGACATACTCGTCGGCGATCACCGGAATCTTTCGACCGGTCAGCGGCAATGACAGTGACTTGCCGACTAGGTGGCGATAGCGTTCGTCATTCGGATGCACCGCAACGGCCACGTCGCCCAGCATCGTTTCTGGCCGCGTTGTCGCAACGACGATCGATTCGTCACCTTCAACGGCCGGGTATCGAATCTCCCAGATGCGGCCGTCTTCCTCTTCGGTCTCGACTTCGAGATCAGCGACAGCGGTTTGCAGCTTCGGATCCCAGTTGACGAGCCGCTTGCCGCGATAGATCAAGTCTTGTTCGTATAACCGCACGAAGGTTTCGACGACGACCTGTGACAGGTTCTCGTCCATCGTGAAATAAGTACGGCTCCAATCGACTGAATCGCCGAGGCGTCGCATCTGCTGCAATATCGCGTCGCCCGAAACGTGCTGCCACTTCCACACTTCCTCGACGAACTTGTCGCGTCCCAGAGCGCGCCGATCGATGCCTCTGGTCTCGAGCTGGCGTTCGACCACGATCTGCGTCGCTATGCCGGCGTGATCGGTACCCGGCAACCACAACGTATTGAAACCGCGCATGCGGTGATAGCGAGTCAGCGCGTCCATGATCGTATGGTTGAACGCATGGCCCATGTGAAGCACGCCGGTGCGATTCGGCGGGGGAAGCTGAATCGAGAACGACGGCTTGTTGGGATCAGTGCCTGCGGCGAAATAGCCGCGCGATTCCCAGATCGGGGCCCAGCGCGCCTCGATCGCCGCCGGGTCGAAACTCTTTGCCAGCTCGCTGGCGGGCGAAACTGTCAATTCAGCAGTCGTCACTTCAACGCCGAACGCTGACGCTCGAGCTCGGCGGCAATCGCGCGCGAGATCGTTTCACGCACCGTTGAATCGAGCGCCGGCCGGAGATCAGATATCAACGCGGTCAGCGCACGCACCAGCGTCGGTTGCAATCGCTCACGCACCTGACGCTCGAGTTCTGCGGAAAGTTGCGGCTGCAATTCGCGCAGCAGGCTTTCGCGTAGTTGTGCCTCCATTTTTTCCCAGTCAATGGGAGGTGGTACTACTACTGCTGCGGGAGGTGAGGGCGAGAACAGGGGCGCAACCGACGCCACTGAAGCAAACAGCGTCGATGGGGGTGGCGCGGGCACGGGTCGCGCCGGGCGTGGCGATGGTTCCGGCGCAGCGGCCTCCGGTTTTGGCATCAACAGCGCGGCGACCGGGGGTGGGGATGAAGACATTCCAGGAGCCACCACCGGGGGCGGCGGTTTTGGCAGCGAAATATCGAGATCGAGCGACGGTAGCGTCAGCCTCTCGGTCAACACGGGGATCGTCGCATCGTCCGGCATCACTTTGCCACCCGGCTGCGTCAGGCGCTCGAGGTCGGTGGACTTGCGCGAGCTAGTCGCCATTTCTCACTTCGATTGCGGTCGGCTGAAATCCGCGATCGCGATAGGACTTGAAGCGCACGCGCGCACGCTGCCGATCACTGTCGTCACTCGACACAACTTCGATCACTCGCTCGTAACGTGCAAAGAAACTCTCGAAGTCCGGAGGAACGTCGTCGTCGAGCGTCAGTAGCACGTCGCTGTCGGGTGCAGAGCCTGCGTCGGTCGCCAGAATCACCGGCGTCGTTGCCGCGAATGGGGATCCGGCATACACGTGCGGCACAAAGTCCAGAGCGGAAAACGTCCATAGGGCCTGATCAAACTGTGCCAACCGATCTGCCTGTCGTGCGTAGACGACGGCGCGCTTTTGTGCAGCACGCGCCTTGCGGATCACGCGGCACGCGTAGTGCACGCGATGACCGACTCCAATGTGAAAGTCAATGCGTGTCACCAGGTCCACTACTTCGCGCGGTCGATTAGAAACTGTGCCAGCAGCGGCACCGGCCGGCCTGTGGCGCCCTTGGCAATGCCCCCTTTCCACGCGGTGCCGGCGATGTCCAGATGCGCCCAGGGGTACGCCTTCGTAAAGCGCGCCAGGAAACATGCGGCGATCACCGCACCCGCGCCCGGCGTTCCAATGTTGGCCATGTCGGCGAAGTTGGATTTGAGCTGTTCCTGATAGTCCTCGTCGAGCGGCATGCGCCATGCGGGATCGCCGGACTCACGGCTCGCCATGATCAGCTGGTCGGCCAGTTGGTCGTTGTTCGAAAACAAGCCCGAGTTGACGCCGCCGAGCGCGACGACGCATGCGCCGGTGAGAGTCGCGATGTCGATGACTGCCGCGGGTTTGAACCGCTCGCTGTAAGTGAGAGCATCACAAAGGATCAAGCGGCCTTCAGCGTCGGTGTTCAGAACTTCGATCGTCTGGCCCGACATCGACGTGACGATGTCACCCGGTTTGACTGCGCCACCCGACGGCATGTTTTCGCATGCCGCGACGACGCCTATTACGTTGATCTTCAGCTTCAACTCGGCCAGCGCGCGCATCGTGCCGATGACGCTGGCAGCGCCGCACATGTCGAACTTCATTTCGTCCATTGCGGCGCCAGGCTTAAGCGAAATGCCGCCGGAATCAAACGTGATGCCCTTGCCGACGAGCACGATCGGCGCGCCTTTGGCCGCCCCCTTGTACTTCAACACGATCAGTCGCGGCGGCTGCGCTGAGCCCTTGGCGACCGACAGAAACGAGCCCATTTTTAGGGCCTCGAGCTGCTTCGCCTCGAGCACTTCGATCTCGAGGTTCCACTTCTTTGCCATCTTGCGGGCTTCGTCCGCAAGAAAGCTCGGCGTGCAAATGTTCGGTGGCAGGTTGCCGAGCCGCTTTGTCAGCTCCATGCCGTTGGCAATTGCGCCACCGTATCGCAGGCCTCGCACGGCACCGGCGTTATTCGCTTTCACCAACAAGCCGACGGTGTCGGCCCCGTTAGAGTCCGATTCGCGTTTGCTCTTTAACTCGTCAGTGCGAAACGCGGTTTCGCGCGCGGCGACCGCGAGGCTGTACGCCTGCCACTCCGCGTCGCGCTTCTTGACGTGCCAATCGAGGGCCGCCACGGTCACGTTCTTTACAGCGCCATTGAATGCTTTGACGCTTCCTCGCACGGCATCGGTAAAGTGACGCTCGTTAAAGTCGTCCTTGGCGCCGAGGCCCGTCAACAAGACGCGCCGCGCGGCGACACCGCTGAGCCCAAGGAGCGGCAACAGCGAACCGCGCTTGCCGGTCATGTCGCCGCTTTTGACCGCGGCCCTGATCGCGCCCTTGCTCGCGGCATCAAGCGACTTTGCGGTCGGTGTCAGCTCGCCATCGGCGTGTACACCGACCACGATCGCATCTGTCTTGATTGCCTCGGGCCGGCCGACCGCTGTGATAAATTCCATCGGCGTTCTCCTTCGCCTTTCTCGTTGTAGTTTGCAAATTGCAAAGCTGCTTTGCCTACCAGGCGTTTCGCGATCTTATGCAGCGTAATGTCGCTCGCAGCGGGCGAGGCAGTATATAGCCCCGAGAGGCGCAGTCCGGCTGGCAACGTGACTCCGGCGCAATGATTTTCCGGCGCGCGATTGTCTCGGAGCTGACCAGCACCGCGAGTGCGGTATTCACCGTTCTGTTTTCGATTATTTTTTCGGTCGGCCTGGTGCGCATCCTTGGCCTGGCGGCGGGCGGACGCGTCGATAATCAGGCGGTGTTCGAGCTGGTCGCGCTCACGGCTTTGGTGTGGCTGCCGATCATTCTGACGCTGACGCTGTTCGTGTCAGTCCTAATGACGCTGACGCGCGCCTATCGCGATTCCGAGATGGTCGTGTGGTTTACCGCCGGACGCAGCCTGACTGCGTGGATCGGACCCGTTCTGCGCTTCGTCTGGCCGATTGTCGTATCGATTGCGCTACTGGCGTTGTTTGTGACGCCGTGGGCAAACTCGCAGATCGAAGAAATGCGCCAACGATTCGCCCAGGCGCGATGACGTGAGCCGGGTCGCGCCGGGGCGCTTTATCGAATCGGGAGGCGCCGATCGCGTGTTCTTCGTCGAGTCGGTTGATGTTCTCGATGGCCAGGTGCGCAATATCTTTGTCAGCATGCGCAGCCAAGGCCGCGAAAGCCTGATCGTCGCGGCCAAAGGCGTCATCGAACTTGCCGGCAACGGCGATCGCTTCCTGGTGCTCGAGCAGGGGCGACGCTACGAGGGAACGCCGGGCAAGCTCGAGTATCGAACGATGGAGTTCGATCGGTATGCGATTCGCCTTGAAAGCCGCGCCGACCAGCCGATTGGCGAGCAGCGCGCGAGAGCGCTGCCGCTGCTTCAGCTCCTGTCCGAGCCCACGCAACTGAACCTGGGAGAGATCATGTGGCGCATCGGTCTGCCGATCGTTGCGCTTTTGGTGAGCCTGCTCGCGATTCCGCTGGCATATGTAAATCCGCGGGTGGGTCGGTCTGTCAACCTGATCGTCGCCGTGCTGCTGTTCGCTGTCTATCTGAACGTATTGAATACCGTGCAAGCCTATGTGCAGCAGGGCAGGCTCGGCTTCAGTATCGGGGTGTGGGTGGTGCACGCGCTGTTTCTGGCGCTGGTCGTCGCGCTGTTTACGCGCCGTGTCTACATGCAGCGGTGGCTACCGGGCTGGGTACGGTCAACGAGGCCAACGCCGGTGGAATCCGCGTGAGAACAATCCGCCGCTATCTGTGGCGGGAGATCGCAAGTGCGAGCCTGTTCGTGCTGTTTGCCTTGCTGGCGTTGTTTTTGTTTTTCGACATGGTGGCGCAGCTTGACGAGATCGGGCAGCGCGGCTTTCGCTTCCGCGACGCACTTTTTTATGTTGCACTGACGTTGCCGTCGCGCACGTACGAGCTGATGCCGATCGCGGCGTTGATCGGAACTATTTACGCGTTATCGAAACTCGCGGCCAATTCGGAATTTACGATCATGCGCGTGTCCGGCATGAGCACGCGCCGGCTAATGAACAGTCTGATCGGCATCGGGCTGATCATCGTGGCGTTGACCTATGTGCTGGGCGAATTCATCTCGCCGCCGGCCGAGCAGCTGGCACAAAAGGCACGGCTGCAAGCCACCGACTCGCCGGTGAGCGTGCGTGAATTCCGTTCGGGCGTCTGGGTGCGGGACGTCGTTAGGGAGCCAGGCATCGCGGGTGTTTCGGCGTTTCGCTTCATCAACGTGCGAGAAGTTTCACCCGACGCCACCACCAAGGATTGGAGAGTGTTCGAGTTTGATCGCGACTACAAACTGCGTTCAATCCTGACCGCCGAAACTGGGCGTTACGCATCCCGATAGCGGTTGGACGCTGTTTAACGTTGTCGAAACGCGGTTGCCGGGTCCTATTGCCGGCGCGTCGGTGCCGCAAATGAAAGCCGCCAGAACTGAAGTCGTCAAATCCGAGCAGCTCGTATGGGCGTCGGAATTAAAGCCCGATATTTTCGGCGTGATGATTGTGCAGCCGGAGCGCATGGCCGGCTGGGACCTCGCGCAGTACATACAGCATCTAGCTGACAACCGCCAGCAAACCGAGCGCTACGAAATCGCGTTCTGGAGCAAGCTGCTCTACCCGTGGGCCGTCGTCGTGATGATGGTGTTGGCATTGCCGTTTGCATTCCTGCACGTACGCTCCGGCGGTGTCAGCTTCAAGATTTTTGCTGGCGTGATGATCGGTGTCGCGTTCTACGGTCTCAATAAGCTGTTTGCCCACCTCGGATTGCTGAACACGTGGCCACCGATCATCGTCGCCGCACTCCCAAGCCTTGTCGTGTTGGCGACGGCAATGAGTGCGTTGTATTGGATCGAGCGTAGGTAGGTCATGCAGCAGCGGCTGGCGCAGCTGCGCCGCCTACGTCGTCGGGCACTTCGTGCCAACGCTTGCGCACGGCGACCACAAGCTCAAAGTTCAAACGTTACATACACCATCGGCTCTTCTTTCCCGCCGACCGCCGCATAAAGACGCCGCGCCGCTACGTTATCTACTTCGGTTCCCAGCCACGCTTCGGTGCAACCCAGCTCGCGCCCGCGTGCGAAGAGCGCGCGAAGAAGTTGTTGGCCTATGCCCTGCTGCTGGTGAGACGGCGCTACTCCGACTTCGTTGACCCATAGCTCGGGCGGTTTGTCGGGATGCACGTAATGCACTGCCGACGCCATGCCGACGACTTGCCCGCCATCAAGCGCAACGGCCATGTGATGCCGCGGATCTGCCAGGAATTCAGCGGTCCAGCGGGGGTCGATCGCGTGGTCGAACACACCGGATGCAACGCGACTGCGCAGCGCCACGTCGTCTGCTCAACATGCGAATCGTGAGCGGTGCACTCATGCTGCAGCCGAACGACGCTCTCAACCGGCGAGCAAGGGTGCGTCGTCAGGGCGCCGGCATACACGCGCACTTCAACCTCGTGCGGTTCGTGATCGTCGATGAGCACGATGTAGCCTGTGTCTTGAGCGACGCCATCGACCGTCACGCCGGTGGTTTTTGGTTGTTCTTCAGTCGCTTCGGAGCGCTGCACGGTGATGCGGTATTCGGTTGAGCGGTAGCGATACGTCAGCTTGTATTCGTTCCACGCGGGCGGCATGCAGGGGGCGATGTGCAACTTGTCGGCTTCGAGCTTCAGTCCCAGCAGAGATTCGACGATCAACCGATACATCCAGCCCGCCGATCCGGTGTACCAGGTCCATCCGCCGCGGCCGGTGTGCGGTGCAACGGCGTACACGTCGGCGGCAACGACGTAGGGCTCGACCTTGTAGATCGCCACTGTTTGCGCCGACCGCCCGTGGTTCACCGGATTGATCATCGACGTCAGTTCCCATGCGCGGCGGCTGTCACCCAGTGCAGCGAATGCCATCGCCGTCCAGACGGCCGCGTGCGTGTACTGACCGCCGTTTTCGCGCACGCCGGGCACGTAGCCGCGGATATAGCCGGGATCGAGATCCGATTTGTCGAACGGCGGATCGAGCAATTGAATCAGCCCGTGCTCGTGCCGCACCAGTCGCGCATGCACCGCGTCCATCGCGCGACGTGAGCGCGTCTGCGTCGCCTGCGCCGGACAACACCGCCCAGCTTTGCGAGATCGAATCGATTTGACATTCGGTATTGCTCTTCGAGCCGAGCGGCGTGCCGTCGTCGAAGTACGCACGGCGATACCAGTCGCCGTCCCACGCGTTCTCTTCGATTCGGATCGATAGCTGCGCTGCCTCGTGCTCGCAACGCGCGGCAAACGAGGTGTCGCCCCGCATCCGCGCGATCGGAGCGAACTGCTGCAACACGTAGCACAGAAAAAACGCGAGCCATACGCTTTCGCCTTTGCCTCGCATGCCGACGAGATTCATCCCGTCGTTCCAGTCGCCCGAGCCGATCAGCGGCAATCCATGTTCGCCGAACTTCAGGCCGTACAAGATCGCGCGTACGCAATGTTGATATACATCGGCGCTCTCGTCGGAGCGCACTGGCATGTCGTAGTACGAGTCGTCTTCGGCGTTGACCGGCCGGCCCTCTAGAAAGCGCGATGTTTCGTCGAGAATCGATGTATCGCCGGTAGCGAGCACGTAGCGGCTGGCCGCCAACGGCAGCCACAAATAGTCATCGGAGCAATGCGTCCGTACGCCACGGCCCGATGGCGGATGCCACCAGTGCTGCACGTCACCTTCGATAAATTGACGGCTCGCATGCAGCACAATCTGCGCACGCATCGCAGCGGGCTCGGTGTGCACCAGCGCCATCACATCCTGCAGCTGATCGCGAAAGCCGTAAGCGCCGCCCGACTGGTAGTAGCCGCTTCGCGCCCACAGGCGGCACGCCATCGTTTGATAGATGAGCCAGCCGTTGGTCAAGACGTTAAGCGCCGTGTCGGGCGTTTCGACCTGCACCGCGCCCAACGCATGCCGCCAATGCTGCGAGACTGCTTCGAGCGCTTCATGCGCGATGGCAACACCGCGAAAACGCTGCACCAGTGCGTTGGCTGCCGCGACGTTGTTGGCAGCGCCGAGGCGAAACACGATCTCGCGCTCCTGCTCGGGCGCGAGGTCGACCGTCACCTGCATCGCGGCGCATGGATCCAATGCAGCGCCGACTCGACCCGACAGGCGCGTGCGTCGCAGCGCCGCCGGATTGCGCCAGCTGCGATTGCGGCCGATGAATTCGGTCCGATCGCCGGTAACCGTACGTGTGGGATCGTCGACATCGAAAAATCCGATCCATTCGGCGAATTCGCTGTTGTAGGGGTTGCGGGCGTAGATAGCGCCTGACTTGGAGTCGATCTCTGTGGTCACGTGCATCGTGGATTTCGTGCGCAAGTCGCCCAGTACCCACTCGACGTAACCGGTCACGGCTAGTCGGCGCGGCCGGTCCGATCGATTGGTGATCTTCAGCACCGAAAATTTGACCGACGCGTCGAGTGCAACGAATACCGTCAGTTCCGAGAGAATGTCGTCCTCGATGCGCTCGAACACGCTGTAGCCGAAGCCGTGACGCGTGACGGTGGGCGCGATGTCGTCCGCAGTAGAGACTGCGGACGAGCAGGGCGACCAAAACTTCCCGGTTTCCTCGTCGCGGATGTAAATCGCCTCGCCGTTCGCTTCCCCGATCGCGTCGTTGTGCCAAGGCGTCAGTCGATACAGATGTGCATTCGTGCTCCAGGTGTAGGCCTGCCCAGTTTCGGACAAGACGGTTCCGAAGTTTGGATTGGCCAACACGTTGACCCAGGGCGCCGGCGTTGCTTCGCCCTCCGGTGTCGCGATGACGTACTCGCGCCCGTCGGGTGTGAAGCCGCCGAGGCCGTTAAAAAGAATCAGGTCGTCGACAATGGGCTGCAGCGGCGGCTCTGGGCGGTAGGTGCGCGTCGGCGTCAGGCGCGGCACGCGCACGTCGACCGGAGCGCGACGGCTGACTTGCTCGGCCAGCGTTCCGCGCGCATCGGAGATGATCACGCGCGCCACCGATTCGAATAACAAACGGTCTTCGTTTGAAATCTGCTCTGCGTGGCGCACGAATATTCCGCCGGGGCGATCGACGAAATGCGCTTCGACACCGGCCGCGATCAATCCGAGGATCTGCTCCTGCAACTGCTGCCGATACACATCATGGTCTTCGTTCCAGATCACCAGATCGACCGCGAGCCCCTTTAGCCGCCAGTACGCGTGGGCCTGCACCAGTTGCCGGACCAGATCGATACTCGCCGCCTTTGAAATTTGCAGCAGCACGATCGGCAGATCGCCCGAGATCGCGTAACTCCAGAGGGCCGATTGCCCGCGCCGGTTGCGCAATAGCACGCTCGGCGCGCCGCGCAGCGATGCGTTCGCGTACAGCACCGAGCTCGCGAGCCGGCAGTAAAGCTGCGCGTCGGCTTCCGTCGCGTTCAGTTGACGCAGTACCACCTGGCTGTGGGTCCACGTCAAATCGAATACGCGGTCGGCGAGCCGGCGGTCCTGATACTTTTCGATCAAGGCGAGCACCGTGTCGCGCGTATCGGCCACTCCGCACACGATATCGACCGTCGCCGAGTCACTCGGCGTCGATCGTGACTTGCTGCCGAATCGCCGCAATCGGATCGAGCACCGATCCGGCCGAGCCCGACAGCGCGCCGCGGCCGACCAGCGCGCGCGGCGCGGCCAGCGTGCCGCCGCGTCCGATGAATTGCACGCGGTCGGTTTCGAAAGAGGGCGCTCCTGCGTTGCCGTGCACCGTCATCAACTGGAACGAGATCGGCGTGTGCTCGTCGCGCGAGCGCGGCCGGCGCGTGCACAAAATAGCGGCGCGGCCCGCAATGATCTCGGTCTGCACGAACAGGTTGCTGAACGCGGAATGCAGCGCGTCAGCTGCCGGCGGTGCCAGCACCATTTCGGCATAGCTCGTGATCTCTATCGTGCGGCGCGAGCGGCTGCGGTTGGTAATGCGCACGCGACGCAGCTCGATGTCGTCCTCGGGCGAAACGACGATCTCGGTGTGAGTTTCGATATCGAGATCGCGTCGGCGAAACTCGGCGCGGCCCTCGCTGAAGATCGCCTCGTAGTGCTCGGTGGCGCGCAACGTGGGTTGGTACGCAACCGACCAGAACTCACCGCTTGCAACATCGCGCAGGTAACAGAACATTCCCCAGTTGTCGCATGTCGTGTCTTCGCGCCAGCGCGTAATCGCGAAGTCTTTCCAGCGGCTGCTGCCGCCCCCTGCGTTGGTGACCATGACGTGGTAGCGGCCGTTGGACAGCAGATGCACTTCGGGCACGGGCGTATTCGGCGTGGCCAACACTCGAATCGGGGGCTCGGCGCTCGCTTGGCCGACGGCAAGGTCGGGTGCGATCGTGGACGTCGCATAAAAAGGTGTTGCGCGCGGTATGCGTTCCTGAAGAAGCAGCAGCGTTGCCTTGAACTGCGGGTCCGATTCGAACCGCTTTTGCATTGGCCTGTTCAGCAGTGCGTGCGAAAACGCGAGCAGGCTCATTCCGTGGTGATGCGCCATGAAAGATTGGACGATGCTGCTCGACTCACCGCGCCGCTGCCGTGATGGCGTGTAATCGATCGCTTCGAACATCCCGAAGCGCGCATACAAGCCCTCGTCGGCCAGCCTTAGCAGGTTCGCGCACGCTGCGGTCGGCGCCACGATCAGCGCCAGTGCGGAGGCATACGGAGCGATCACCAGATCGTCGGCGAGCCCGCGCTTCAGCCCGAGCCCCGGCACGCCAAAGGCGCGATATTGATAATTATCGTGAGCATCGACGGCGTTGTAACCGCACTCCGACACGCCCCACGGGACGCCGCGCTGGCGTCCGTAATCGATCTGCCGTTCGACGGCTGCGATGTACGTTTGATCCAGCAACGTGTTCTCGTACGTCGGCATGACCAGCAGCGGCATCAGGTACTCGAACATCGAGCCGCTCCATGAAAGCAGCACCGGCTCACCGCCGACTGAAGTCAGCAGTCGCCCGAGCGCGAACCAGCTTTCCTGCGGCAGCTTGCCCTGCGCGATCGCAACAAAACTTGCCAGCCGCGCCTCGGATGCAAGCAAGTCGTAATAGCTCGCATCGGAACGCGCATCGCCAACGTTGTAGCCGATCACGAACTGGCGGCGCACCCTGTCGAACAGGAAGCTGTAGTCGACCTGCGCCAGTGACACCGGCCTGCTCGACCAGAGCGTCGATCGCGGCAATTCTTTCGCGAGCGCGCGCCGCGCCCTGTGCGGGCAGCGAAGGCGCTTCGGGCAGCGCCGCGTCGCTTGTTTCGTGCATGGCCGCCAAAGTGCGCAGCGTGATAGCGCCTGAGCCTTCAGCGACGAGTGCAGCGCCGCTGGCTTCGCCGTTTGGTGCTGCGAGCCACGGCGCAAGGAACACCATTTCGTCGCGCAAACCTGCGCACTGCCGCGCGAGGGCCTCTGCCCAGCCATCAATTTCCATCAGGTGCTGATCGGCAACGTCCGGCACCTCGGGCCCTGCGAACACCGGCGGGGTCGGTAACGCTACCGGCTGAGCGAGGTAATGCTCTGCAACCTCGGCCGCGCGAGTGGCGAGTCGATTGATGCGACTCCATACAGACTCGAGCGAGCCGTCGCGCTCCGCCACCGCGCGCTCGAGCTCGGCAAGGAAGCGGACGACTACGCGCGGTGGCTGCTGACCGATCGATTCGCGCAGGACATCGAATGTATCGCTGATGCCTTCGAGCCAACGCGCGTGCACGATCGGCTGATCGGCAAGCGCGGCAAGTCCGACACGTAGTGTCAGCAGACTCGCCATAAGGTTGCCGCTGTCGACGGTCGAAATGTATCTGGGCGTCAGCGGCGCGAGCGTGCGCGTGTCGTACCAGTTGAAGAAATGGCCGCGATGACGCTCCAGCGACTGCATCGCTCGCAGCGCGTTCGTCGTGCGGCCGACGAACTGCCCGCCCGTCTGATAACCCAAATCGTGCGCCGTCAAGTCGGCCAGCAGGGCAAGCCCCATGTTGGTCGGCGATGTGCGATGCGCTATGACGACGCCGCTTTTCTGCTGCACATTGTCGGGTGGCAGCCAGTTTTCTTCCGCATTGACGTAAGTCTCGAAAAAGCCCCACGTCTTGCGCGCCAGCCGGCGCAGAAACTGTAGTTGAACGGCCGACAGATCGTCGCTGCGCGGCGGGAGCGGCCGGCTGACCCACCACGCCAGCGCGGGCGACACCAGCCACAGCAACAAAATTGGCGCGGCAATCCTCAACGCCGAGGCGTTCATTGCCGGCATCACCGTCCACGTCAATACGGCGATCGCCGGCGCGATCCACATCGTTCGATAGACCGCCGGCCAAGTCGAAGCTGTGACTGTCTTCGAGCTGGCGTTCGACGATGCTCGAAGGCTTCCATTCGAGCAGACGTCGGTGCGAGATCAGCGTCCGCCAAAGCGTCCGCACGATTGCATCGACAGAATAAAACGCTTCATAAGGCAGCCATGCAAGCGCAAGCAGCGATTGCGCAAACTGCACTTGCGCAGTGCGCGCGACGGCCACAAGATGTTGTTCGATAGGCGCCTCGTTGGGCTTGCGCAGCAGGTCGGTCAACGCAGTGGCGACCGCAGGCAATAAGAGCACCGCGAAGACAACGGCGGTCCATAGCCACGGATGCGGCAGCGCGGCCCAGCCAACGAGCAACATCAATAGCAATGACGCCGGCACGAGACTGCGCCGCAAGTTGTCGAAGATCTTCCACTGCGACAACCATGACAGCGGGTTGGGCACGCGACGTCCGTCAGGCATCGGTACGCGCCGGCGCAGCCAGCCGACTAGTTGCCAGTCGCCGCGGATCCAGCGATGTCGGCGCTCGACATCTGCGCTGTAACGCGACGGAAATTGTTCGTAAAGCTCAACGTCGCTCAGCAGGCCCGAGCGCGCCAAACAACCTTCAAGCAGGTCGTGACTCAGGATGCGGTTGTCAGGAAATCGATCGGCCAGCGCAGTTTCAAACGCATCGACGTCGTAAATGCCCTTGCCGATAAACGAGCCTTCACCAAACGCGTCCTGATACACATCCGACACCGTGCGCGTGTAGGGGTCGAGCCCGGGCTCGCCGCTGTAGAGCCGCGCATACGGTGAGCGGCGAGTCTCAGGCAGGCTGACAGCAATGCGTGGCTGCAGAATTCCGTAGCCGGTCGTGACGACATGCCGGGGGGCGACCGGCTTGGGGCGATCCGCATGCGCCGGATCGGCATGTGCTGCGAAGGGCGGCCGATCGAACTGGGGCCAGTTGAGCGGGTGTGCCATTGCGCCTACGAGCTGGCGCGCGCTATCCCGTGGTAACTGCGTATCCGTGTCGAGCGTGATGACGTACTTCACCTGCGACAGCGGTTCAGTGTTGCCGACGATCAAGGAAAATGCATCGCCCGGATGACCTCGCAGCAGTGCATTCAAGTCGCCGAGCTTGCCTCGCTTGCGCTCACGGCCCATCCAGACGCGCTGCTGCGGATTCCAGCGGCGTGGGCGATGCAGCAGATAGAAAATATCGCCCGGTGATTCCTTCTCGCCACCATAAGTGCGATTAAGGGCCTCGATTCCATCGCGCGCCAGTTGCAGCAGCGATGCGTCGGTGGGTAACGATTCCTGGTCTGCGTCGGGAAAATCGGTGAGCAGCGCGAAGTGCAAATTCACATCGCGATTGGCGAGAAAGCGCACCTCGAGCGCTTCGATCAGATTTTCTACGCTCGGGATATCGGTCAGCAGAGTCGGAACCGCCACCAAAGAGCGCGCTTGCGGTGCGATGCCCTCGCTGTAGTCCATCCGCGGTAATGACCGCGGCTTCACCACAAGCGTAACGAGCCAATTGACGATCGAGACCGCGAGTTGACTGGTCGTCAGCAATAGCAACAGGATGACCAACGCATGCAGTGCGATCGATGCCAGCGTCGCCCGGTTCGGTGAACCGCGGATAGCCGCGCATTAGGAGGCCGGCGGTCAGTGCGCCCGTGATCGCAACAATCGCTCCAAGATAGATTGGAAGTGGGTATCGACGGCCGAAGGCAAGCAGCGAGTAGAGCGCAGAACGCTTGACGGCTACCGCGCTCTCCAGCGCCGGCAAACCCTCGTCGACGAGGTAGAAACCGACATGCGCAGTGCGCGAATCGGTGGGGTCCAGGCGCGCTTGCGCGAGTTCGATTGCCTTGGCGGCCACGTCGGGCTCTGACCAGGTGCTGCGCCTTGCAATCTGTTCGGTCGCGTGGCGGTAGCTATCGCGCGTTGCGAATTCCATTGACGCATGAACGCCGGCGGGGTCGTTGCGCAATATTTTTTCGACGACGCTCATCTGTTCGACGAACTCGCGCCAGTCGATCGCGCTCAATAAGCGCAAGCTGCCGATGCTGTTGCTGATCGAAACCTGGTGCGACGCCTGCAGCTGGGCTTCCAGCTGCACCAGGTGGTCGATCGTCAGATGCGATTCGGCCAGCTGCTGCTCGATCCACGTTAGCGCCAGCGCCAGCGCGAGGCTCTGGCCCTGTAGACGACGCGTCAGCTCCGCCACGAAGGCGCTGTCGAGAGGCGGCGATGAGCGCGCCATGTCGGCGATCACCAGAATCAGGCTCTTGGGATCGCTCTCGGCCATCTCCATCATCTGGTCGGCCCAGACGTTCGCCAGATCCCGATCGGCGCGTGCCGCCGCCATGCGCACACCGACGCGGCGCAGATTCTCGATCAGCGCCAGCCGCAGCATGATCGGAATCGCCCACAGCTCGCCGAGCTTTAGTGCGAGTCACCGTCTGATAAGCAGCGACGAATCGGCTCAGGCGCTGCGCGTCCACCAGCCCATCGCCGTGAGAGATCGTTTCCAATGCAATGTCGTAGACGCGCGGCAGTCCGGCGGATGGCCCGCTGGCCAGACGCGGAAGCTCGCGGCTGTAGCCGCGCGGCAGATGCCGCTTCGCAGTCGCGATCTGCTCTTCGATCAAATGGAAGTTGTCGATCAGCCATTCGCCGGCCGGCGTGATGCGCTGATGCACCGACAAAGACTCGGTCAGCAGATTGCACACTTCGATTAGCTTGTTCTCGTTGTCGGCCAGCCGCGCGAGCAGCGGGTCGCGTGTGCGCCGCGAACGTTATCTTGTGCGTGGCCGCGAGCGTCTTGCCGTACTGCTCCATCTGATCGGCGCTAAAAAGCTCCGATCGCAATGGCGCTTCTTCGACGGACGACGCAAGCGATAAGGCGCTGGTAGAAAAACGCGTCTTAAATTGGGTCAGGTGCCCGAGGATGGAACTGCTGCTCGCCCTCAATTAAGACGTCCAACACGTTGGTGTGCGAAGCGGCAGGATACCAAGTTGCTAGTGTCTGCTTCGAGGCGCCGAGTTGCCATTGGCGCTGCACTATCCTAAGCCGGTACCAGCGAGCAGGATCAGGATGCCACCGCCCCAATCGGATGCTTTTGTTTTCTTCGGCGCGACCGGTGATCTGGCCTACAAGAAAATTTTTCCGGCCCTGCAGGCGATGATCCGGCACGGCGAGCTCGATATGCCGATTATCGGCATCGCTCGCGCCGGATGGTCGCTCGACAAGCTGCGCGCGCGCGCACGCGAGTCGCTGCAGAACAATGGCGGCGTCGATGAGGCTGCATTCGCCAAGCTGTCCGCACAGCTTCGTTTTGTCGATGGCGATTATGCGGAGCCCGATACCTACGTGCGTCTGCGGCAGGCGCTCGGAGACGCCACGCGGCCCCTGCATTATTTGGCGATCCCTCCCAGCATGTTCGGCACCGTCGTTCAGGGGTTGGCGCACGCAGGCTGCGCAACCGATGCCCGCGTCATCGTCGAGAAGCCGTTCGGACGCGACCTCGCTTCCGCGAAGGCGCTGAATCGCACGTTGCACGAAGTGTTTTCGGAATCTTCGGTGTTTCGTATCGACCATTACCTCGGCAAAGAGGCGGTGCAGAATCTTTTGTACTTTCGCTTTGCGAACTCGTTCCTGGAACCGATCTGGAACCGCAATTACATCGACAACGTGCAGATCACGATGGCTGAGACCTTCGGCGTGGAAGGCCGCGGCCGTTTTTACGAGGAAGTCGGTGCGGTTCGCGATGTCGTCCAGAACCATTTGCTGCAGGTGATTGCATTGCTGGCGATGGACGCGCCGGTCGGACGCGACCCGGAGTCGATGCGCTCGGAAAAGCTGCGCTTGTTTCGGGCCATGCGGCCGCTCGATCCGAAGCAAGTCGTGCGCGGACAATTTCGCGGTTACCGTGACGAACCGGGCGTTGCGCCCGATTCACAGGTCGAGACATTTGCGGCGCTGAGGTTGCGCATCGATACCTGGCGCTGGGCCGGTGTTCCGTTCTACATCCGCGCGGGCAAGCGCCTGCCAATCACCGCCACCGAAGTAAAAGTCGATCTGAAGCTTCCACCACTGGCAATCTTCGACCGTACCGACCCTAATCAATCGAACTACTTTCGCTTCCGGCTCAGTCCGGAGGTCGTGATCTCGATTGGCGCGCGAGTCAAGCGTCCCGGCGATGAAATGCGGGGCGAGCCGGTGGAATTGGTTGCGCGCCGTTCGCCGGCGAGCGAGGATTTGCCATACGAACGACTGCTGGGAGACGCAATTACCGGCGACACATCGCTATTCACGCGCGACGACAGCGTCGAAGCGGCGTGGTGCGTGGTCGATCCGATCCTTCACGAGCCTCCACCGGTTGATGAATACGATCCAGGCACGTGGGGTCCGCCGGCGGCGGCGAAGGTTATCGCCGGCCATGAGGGCTGGCACGACCCGCAGCGCGAGGTGCCGCCGTGCTAGACAGGCGCGTCGACTCGCAGGCTACGGCGTCGTAATGCTGGCTTGGCGCGCGACAAAGCGCCAGTCGGTGCCTCGAAGCTGCCAAATGTCAGTGAATCTTCGCCGATGTGCCTGGCCGGCGATCGGAGAGGGCGCTGCATAGACCACGCGATCTTCTCCCATCACCGTGACGATATCGCCGTAACGGCGAACACTTTCGATTTTCTGGTCAAAGGAAGAAATAGCAAGCACGCCGCCCCGAACCATTCCCAGCAACGCACCCTTGTCGATGACCCTGTTCTGCGGACTATTGACGAGGAAGTCATCCGAGAACATCGCGTCGAGTGCGCCCACGTCGTTGGTAAGGAAGGCAATCCGGTGACGTTCCTCGGCCGCGCGAATCTGCTGTTCCCAATCGGGGGATGATGGGGCTTGGGTAGAGCATCCAACAACCGCAAGCGCTAGCATTACGAGAGACAGAAACTTCATTAGCACTCCTGCGACCGGCGGGATTCCATCTTATCTTTTACTGGAAGTCGAATGAACAACACGCAACGTCTACACGATCTTGGCCAGAGTATCTGGCTCGACAACATTTCGCGCCGAATCCTCGACGACGGTACGTTGCGTCGCTACATCGACGAGTTCTCGGTCACCGGGCTGACATCGAATCCGACGATCTTCGACGAGGCGATCGGCGCCGGCGACACGTACGACGACGGTATCCGCACCAAGGCGGCGGCCGGAAAATCGGGCGAAGCGCTGTTCGTCGAGCTCGCGCTGGAAGATTTGCGTCGAGCGGCCGATCTGTTCAAGCCGATCTTCGATGCGACCCATCGCGTCGATGGCTGGGTTTCGATGGAGTTGTCGCCGCTGCTGGCTGACGACACTGCAGGCAGCATCGAAGCAGCAGCCCAGATTTATCAGCAAGCGGGCCGCGCCAATCTGTTCGTCAAGATTCCCGGTACGCCCGCGGGCGTACCGGCGATCGAGGAATCGATCTTCGCCGGTGTACCGATCAACGTCACGTTGCTGTTTTCGCGCGAGCAATATCTGGCGTCAGCCGAGGCTTACCTGCGCGGGATCGAGCGACGGTTGGCTGCAGGACTCGATGCGCGAGTCAGCTCGGTGGCGTCGGTATTCGTCAGCCGCTGGGATCGGGCAGTCAGCGACAAGGTGCCAGCACCGTTGCGCAACCGCCTTGGCATCGCAATAGCTCGGCGGACTTACCGTGCGTATCGCGAGCTGTTGGCGTCCCCGCGCTGGCGCAAGCTCGCTGACGCCGGCGCGCAGCCGCAGCGGCTGCTCTGGGGCAGCACAGGGACCAAGGATCCCAACGCATCAGCGACGATGTACGTCGAAGCGCTCGCGGCTCCCGACACGATCAACACGATCCCCGAAAAAACCTTGCTCGCCTTTGCCGAGCACGGCCAGTTGCACGGCGTGATGCCCGAGGACGGCGGCGACGCCGAAGCGGTGATCGCAAGCTTTGTCAAAGCAGGCATCGACGTCGACGCGCTCGCCGCACAGCTGCAGCAAGAGGGCGCGCAGGCGTTCGTCAAGTCGTGGAACGCGCTCTTGCGACGCATCGCCGAAAAAAGTGAAGCACTCGCCGTGGCCGGCGCCAAGTAGCGACGTGCCGACCGCGATTCGCGCAGATCCTGCGCCGTCGTTGATCGAGCGACCGCAGTGGCGTGCGCTGCTGCTGCATTACCTGCAAATCGAGCCGCAACATTTGCGCGAACTGTTCGCAGACGATCCCGGACGCGGCGAGCGCTTCGCCGCCGAAGCGGCCGGACTGTATCTGGACTATTCCAAAAACCGCATCAACGACGAAACACTGCGGCTTTTGTTCGAGCTCGCCGAGGCGTGCGGAGTGCGCCCGCGTACCGAAGCGATGTTCAACGGCGAGAAAATCAACGTGACCGAGCAGCGCCCGGTACTGCACGTTGCATTGCGAGCGCCACGCAGCGAACGCATCTTCGTCGACGGGCACGATGTCGTGCCCGACGTGCACGCGGTGCTCGACCGGATGTCGGGCTTCAGCGATCGTGTCCGCAACGGTGAATGGAAAGGCCATCGCGGCAAACGTATCCGCAACGTAGTCAATATAGGAATCGGCGGCTCGGACCTCGGCCCGGTAATGGCTTATGAAGCGCTTCGGCATTACAGCCGGCGCGACATGACGTTTCGCTTCGTCTCCAACATTGATGGCACCGATTTCATCGAAGCGGTGCGCGATCTGGAACCCGATGAAACGCTGTTCATCGTCTGCTCGAAAACGTTCACGACGTTGGAGACATTGACCAATGCGCGCGCTGCACGGCAGTGGTGCCTGAACGCGATCGGTGATGAAGCCGCGATATCGAAACACTTCGTCGCGGTCTCGACCAACAAGGCCGAAGTCGTCAAGTTCGGCATCGACGCCGGCAACATGTTCGAGTTCTGGGATTGGGTCGGCGGGCGGTACTCGATGGGTTCTGCCGTTGGGCTCTCGATCATGCTGGCGATCGGCGCCGATCAATTTCGAGCGATGCTTGCCGGGTTCCGTGCGATGGACGAGCACTTCCGCACCGCACCTCCCGCGCGCAATCTTCCCTGGCTGCACGGGATGCTCGCAATCTGGAACAACAATTTCTTCGGCGCTACGACGACCGCCGTGCTTCCGTACGAGCAATATCTAAAACGCTTTCCCGCATATCTTCAGCAGCTGATCATGGAAAGCAACGGCAAGCGTGTCACCGTCGATGGCGCGGCGGTCGACTGGCAAACGGCGCCGGTCATTTGGGGTGAGCCTGGCACCAACGGTCAGCATTCGTTCTTCCAGCTGCTTCATCAGGGAACGCGTTTCGTGCCGAGCGACTTCATCGGTTTTTGCCGCACCGACAATCCGCTCGGCAACCAGCACGATCTGTTAATGGCGAATCTGTTCGCGCAAGGCGAAGCGCTGGCGTTCGGCAAGACGCCCGAGCAGGTGCGGGCCGAGGGCACCGCCGACGCACTGGTGGCGCACCGTTCCTTCCGGGGCAATCAGCCGAGCAATACGATTCTTGCCGAGCGGCTGACGCCGCACACGCTCGGCGCGCTGGTAGCTCTGTACGAGCACAGCGTGTTTGTGCAAGGCTCCATTTGGAACATCGATTCATTCGACCAATGGGGTGTCGAACTCGGAAAGGCGCTGGCGATGCGCACGGCGGCTGAGCTCGACTGCTAGCTCGGAGCCGGAGCTCGCACACGACAGTTCGACTAACGCCCTGATCCGCCGCTACCGCGCAACGCGCTAGCCGTTGATAGCTTCACGAACTGCTTGCATACGGCTGCGTGAGGACTTCCAGCAAGTGACCGTCCGGACTGTCGAAGTAAAACCCGCGCCCGCCGTTGTGGTGATAGATCTCGCTCGCACGCTTCTTGCCGGGATCGGCCCAGTACTGAAGCCCACGCTCCCGAATGCGGCCGAAGATGGAATCGAAATCGTCTTCGTCGATCAGAAACGCGTAGTGCTGAAACGCGACATCTCCTTCGACCTGATCAAAGTCGAGCGACGCCCCGTCGTCGAGTTTGACGACCAGAAAGGGCCCGAAGCGGGTAGGCGCGGGCAAACCGAGGATTTCCGCCAGAAATGTTGAGGAGCGCTGCTGGTCGCGGCACCAGACGATGGTGTGGTTGAACCGGATGCTCATGTTGGCATCTCCCTTGCTGGAGAACGTTCAACTTGCCAATATATCGCTGACACCTCAGAACCACGGAGACGCCATGAATCGACACTTTTCGATCGTCGCGACACTTCTTGCCGTCCTGTTCGCGGCGCTGGGTTGCGCAACCCCATCGAGCCAGAGCGATCCCAAATGGGTCACGCTGATCGACGGCGGCACCGGCCTCGATAACTGGATCCGCGTCGGCGACGCCAACTGGCGCGTCGTGGACGGTGCCATTCAGGCCGACATGAAAACCGACAAGGCGAACAGTTTTCTTGTCACGAAAAACTCGTACACCGACTTTCGGATCCGCGCCGAGTTCTGGGTAAGCGATGACGCCAATTCCGGCATCTACATGCGTTGCGCCGACATCAAGAATCTGACCGACCGGACGTGCTACGAGGCCAACGTCTTTGATCAGCGCCCGGATCCGACGTTTGGCACCGGATCCATCGTTCACCTCTCCCCGGTATCGCCGATGCCGAAGGCGGGCGGCAAGTGGAACACGTACGACGTCACGGTCAAGGGAACGCGCTTGACAGTTGACGCTGAACGGGGTCGTCACCGCCGATATTCAGGACAGCAAGTTGGCGAGCGGCCCGATTGCGTTGCAATACGCGGCGGGTGTGATCAAGTTCCGCAAGGTGCAGATCGCGCCGCTCTAGTCGAACCGATAGAGGCGACGCCAGGCGGCGTCGCCCGGTTCACCCTTAGTTTGGCTGGCTCGTCGTCGCGGCAATCAGGCGCGGGTCGTCCAGATTTTGTCTCCGCGGCCATTGCTTTGTAGATATTATTACTGTACTGTATCGATCTCTACATAGAAAATTGAAAAGGGGACAAGATGCGATACCAGCTGGCACCTATCTACTGTCGCCCTTGGGTCTTGAACGGATTGTCGAAGCAGCTGATCGAAAGCCACTATGAAAACAACTACGGCGGCGCCTTACGCAAGCTGAACGCAATCACGGAAAAGCTCGAGTCGCTCGATTACGCCAGTACTGCGCCGTACGTCGTCAATAGTCTGAAGCGCGAAGAACTGATCGCGCTCAACTCCACGTTGCTGCACGAGCTGTATTTCGCGTGCCTGGGCGGAGATGGGAAACCGACCGAGACACTTAAGCAGGTACTGGCTCGGGATTTTGGTTCGGTAGACCGCTGGCGCAACGAGTTCGTTGCAATGGCGAATGGACTGGCAGGCGGTTCGGGGTGGGTGGTGCTCGTTTACGTGCCGCGCGACGGTCGGCTAATCAACCAGTACGCATCCGATCACAGCCAGGCAATCGCGGGCGGCATTCCGATCTTTGCGCTTGACATGTACGAGCATGCTTTCCACATCGACTTCGGCGCCAACGCAAAGGCGTACATCGAGGCTTTCCTGCGCAACGTCGACTGGAAAGCGGTGCAGGGTCGTTACGAGGATGCGTCCAAGGTCGCGCCGCCACGCCCGCTCGTGCAAGAGGAGTTCGCGGATGTACCGGGCGTTTCTCCGGAAGAGGTCAGGGCGATGCTCGATGCCGGCAAACCCGTCCAGATCATTGATGCTCGGCCGCAGTATTACGTTTCCCGCACGCAGGACATCATGGACGGCGCTCAGTGGCGTGATCCCGAGCGCGTGCAGGAATGGGCCGGAGAGCTTTCGAAATCAGAACCGGTGGTGACATTCTGCGTGTATGGATTTCACGTCGGATGCCAAACCGCCGTCGCGTTGCGTGATGCCGGCTTCGACGCGCGGTACATGAAGGGCGGCCACTCGGCGTGGAAGGCCATTGGAGGCGCGACGAAGATGTACAAGTAGCGGTTACAGCCGCTCGACGATCGTTACGTTCGCCAGCCCGCCACCCTCGCACATCGACTGCATTCCATAGCGCTTGCCAGTGCGGCGCAGCGCGTGTACCAGCGTCGTCATCAGCTTCGCGCCCGAGGCGCCGAGCGGGTGGCCCAACGCGATCGCGCCGCCCGATGCATTGAGCCGGGCAGGGTCGGCGCCGGTGGCCTTCAGCCATGCCAGCGGCACCGACGCGAAGGCTTCGTTGATTTCGAACAGATCAATCTCGTCCAGCCGCAAGCCTGCCTTACGCAGCGCGATCGGCGTTGCCGGTACCGGCGCTTCGAGCATGATCACCGGGTCATGGCCGAGCACGGTCATCTGATGCATGCGCGCCAGCGGCTTCGCCGACGCGCCCAGTAACTTCAGTCCGCGTTCATTGACGACCAGCAGCGCCGCGGCGCCGTCGCAGATCTGACTTGCAGTGGCTGCCGTGTGCCGGCCGCCTTCCTGCAGAAGCTTGACAGCGCCGATGCCTTCGCGTGTCGCATCGAAGCGAATGCCTTCGTCGGTAGCGTGCGTCTGGTCGGTCGGCGTACCTTCTGCCGTCCGTGCT
Source organism: uncultured beta proteobacterium (assembly GCA_963807155.1). Taxonomy (GTDB): domain Bacteria; phylum Pseudomonadota; class Gammaproteobacteria; order Burkholderiales; family Burkholderiaceae_F; genus JACCZX01. The sequence continues at coordinate 8,148 of CAWEAZ010000029.1, read as the reverse complement.
GGCAACGGCAGGATCTCCGCCGTTGAAATCTCCGGCGCGAGTCGCTTCGCTTGCACGCTGGTGGCTGCTGAGCGCGTAGTCATCGAGCTCGTCCTTGGCCAGCTCGTATTTCACGGCCAGCATCTCGGCGCCGGCGAACTGGCTGAACTGAACATGCGGGTAGCGTGCCTGCATCGCGGGGCTCATGTAACTGCCAAAGCCGTGCTTGAACGCCAAGGTTGCCGGCAGGCCCATCGGCACTCGCGTCATGCTCTCGACGCCCGGCGGCGATCACCGCGTCCATGCTGCCGGCCATCACCGCCTGCGCCGCAAAGTGCAGCGCCTGCTGCGACGATCCACACTGCCGGTCGATCGACGTAGCCGGTACCGATTCCGGCAGCCGCGATGCAAGCACGGCGTTGCGGGCGATGTTGTTCGACTGTTCGCCGGCCTGGCCGACGCAGCCCATGATCACATCGTCGATCACGGCGGGATCGATGCCCGTCCGCGCCACCAGCGCGTCGAGTACCGCAGCGGCGAGATCGGCCGGGTGCCACCCGGCTCAAGCGGCCGCCCTTGCGAGCGCCTGCCGTACGGACGGCGTCGACGATGAATGCTTCGGCCATTAATATTTCTCGCTAAGCTCGGGTTGCTTTCGACCGAATGATCACGTAGGGTCTGAAGAATATAGCGAAGGCGATTCGCGCACCGCGGATCGCACAATTCTTACCAAGAGGAGTTGACTATGGGCAACCGCGATCGGCAACGCAAGGAAGCGAAGAAACCTAAGCAGCCCAAAAAGCCACCTTCACCTTCACTGAGCTGATTCTGCTTCTAAGGAAAACGGTGTTCAGAAGCGCGATCGGACTGGTCGCTCTGTCGTTGCTGTTGTCTTGCGCAACCACATCTCAAGTGCCCGCTGCCGCCCGTTCTGAACTTGCTCCGTCAGGGAAGCTGCGCGCCGCGATCAACTTCGGCAATCCGATCCTCGCGGTAAAGGACCCAGCTACCGGCGAGGCGCGTGGCGTGTCGGTCGATCTGTCGCGGGAGCTTGCGCGGCGTCTCGACGTTCCGCTCGTGCTGGTGACCTACGATGCTGCGGGCAAGGTAGTGGAAGGCTTGAAGGCAGGCGCTTGGGACGTTGCGTACGTCGCGATCGATCCGGCACGCGCAGTCGACGTCAGCTTCACCGCGGCGTACGTCGTGATCGAGGGGGCCTACCTCGTGCCGCAAAACTCTCCGATTCGCAGCAACGACGAGGTCGATCGCCCCCACGTGCACGTCGTCGTCGGCGCTGGCAGCGCTTACGACTTGTTCCTGACGCGAAACCTGAAACAAGCCAAGATTGTTCGGGCACCGACATCTCCGGCGGTCACCGATATGTTCGTCGCGCAGAAGCTCGAAGTCGCGGCCGGCGTCAAGCAGCAGCTCGAGGCTGACGCCCGGCGCATCCCCGGCTTGCGCCTGCTCGACGGACGCTTCATGGTGATCAACCAGGCAATGGGTGCACCTAAGGGTCGAGGCGAAGCGGGTGTGAAGTATCTGCGCGAGTTCATCGAGGAGATGAAAGCTTCTGGGTTCGTTGCTCAGGCGCTCGAGCGGCATCGCGTTGAGGGCGCCTCGGTTGCGCCGCGAGCGGCAAGTGAATAAGGTGTTCTAGCTGAGGTTCCGCGGCTGCTGCTAATGAGCGTTCGTGCAGCTCATACCTTCGTTATTCGATGACCTTTGCACGCACACCGTTTGGGCAGCAACGAAGCTATGGCGTCATACGCTCGGCGCTGATCGGCTACGGCGTGGCCGCATTGACACTTCTGTTTTCGCGATCGAGTGCTCTCGGTTCAGCGACTGGCGGGGATGCTTCGGGTTCAGCACAGACCCTGGTGCTCGGCGGATTGGCGCTGCAGGTGCTGTTGATTGCCGCGCGTGCTGTGATCAAGCACAAGGCGCCGGAGAGCGAGACCGCGGCGCAGGGCTTGATGGTTCTGGAGCTTGTTGCGGACGGTGTCACCGTTTTTCTGTTTGCGTGGGCAACGCTAGGCGCCGTCATGCAGGCGAGCAGCAATGTCTAGCAGTGACGCGATAACGTGTACCTGAACACTGACGTCCTCATTGTCGGAGCCGGGCCGACCGGGCTGATGCTCGCGAATCAGCTCGCGCGACGCCGCGTGCGTGCGCTGATCATCGACAGGCACGCAGGGCCCGCTTTGCAGACGAGGGCATTGGGCGTCCAGGCGCGCACGCTCGAGATCTACGCGCAGCTCGGCATCGTCGATCGCGCTCTAGAGCTTGGCAAGCGCGCGACCGGTGCCAACCTGTGGGCCGAAGGGCGGCGCACCGCGCGAGTCCCGGTCGGCGATATTGGACGCGACCTGAGCCCGTATCCGTTTCTTCTGATCCTTGGCCAGGATGACAACGAACGCCTGATGGGTGATGCGCTACGTCGGCATGGAATCAGCGTGCGTTGGAACACTGAGCTGGTCGGCCTTAAGCAAGACGTCAACCACGCCAAGGCAACTTTGAAGCAACCCGACGGATCAATCGCCGAGATCACCGCGGGGTGGGTCGCGGGCTGCGATGGCGCGCGCAGCGCAGTACGCGAGATGAACGCGATCGAGTTTGTAGGCGCACCGTACGAGCACGTGTTCTTTGTCGCCGATACGGAAATGACAGGGCCGATGGTGCCGGACGAGCTCAACGTCTATCTGTGGCGTGAAGGATTTCATTTGTTTTTCCCGATGCGCGGCACGGATCACTGGCGGGTCGTGGGGATTCTGCCCATTGAGCTGCGCGATAGAGAAGATCTGACTTTTAAAGATGTGATGCCGTCGGTGCGGCAGGAAGCGGGCGCGGATTTGTCATTCAAACATTGCAGCTGGTACTCGACCTACCGTATTCATCATCGGTGTGCCGCGCGCTTTCGTGAGCGCCGATGCTTTTTGCTCGGCGATGCGGCACACATCCACAGTCCGGTCGGTGCGCAAGGCATGAACACCGGCCTGCAAGATGCCTACAACCTGGCTTGGAAGCTCGCGCTCGTCGTATCGGGGCGTGCGGATGCCGCGCTGCTCGACTCGTACGAAGCCGAACGCATTCCAGTGGCAAAACGGCTGTTGAGCACCACCGACCGCGCGTTCCAGCTCGTTGTTTCGGACAGTCGGGTGGCTGGGCTCTTCCGCACGCGCGTGCTGGCGAACGTTGCGGCTTTTGCAATGCGCTTCGACAGAGTACGAAAGCTGGCATTTCGCACGATCTCCCAGATCGGCATCCAATACCGCGACAGCCCTCTATCGGAATCGCAGGCGCGCTGGCATGAAGGCGCGCCGCGCGCCGGGGATCGTTTCCCGTGGCTGCGCGTCAAGCTGCAGACTGACGGCGCGATCGAAGACCTGTTCGCAAAGCTCGACGACACGCGATTCAATCTGCTTCTGATCGGGCAACCTTCAGCATCGGTTGAGTTACCGGGGTTGCGCGATCTACTACGCATCCATGTGCTGCCGAGTGATCCTGTCAACGACAAGGAGCTCGCACGGCAGCACATCCCGCAGCCGTCTTTCTTTTTGCTCCGCCCTGACGGTCATGTCGGGCTGGCGGGGACTCAATTGGATGTTGCCGAAGCGACACGTTACGTCTCAGAGCGTCTGCACATCGGGACGTCCGTTCGGTAGCGTTGCCGCTGATCGATTTACGTTGCGGCCTCCGAGAGCAGCTTCGCTTCCAGCAGCACATCGACACCGGCGCGCGGCCGTATCGCTCGCGCGGGAATATCTTCGCCAGCGCGCCAGCGCTTCACCGCCTCACGCTTGGATTCGCCTGCGATCAGAAACAACACTTCACGCGCGTGACTCAGCCGCGCTGCACTCAACGACACCCGCTCGGGCAGCGGCTTCGGAGCATTGAACACCGCGAGCACGGCAGGTGCATCCGGAGCGGTGCCCCAGTCATTATTGGGAAACAAGCTGGCGGTGTGGCCGTCGTCGCCGAGTCCCAGCAACACCAGATCGAATTCGCCGACGTCGCGCAGCGTGTCCGCGTAGGCGAGGGCGGCCGCAGCCGGACCGAGCTCGGCGGGAATCGGGTGCACCTGATCTTTCGGGATCGGCACATGGTCGAGCCACTCGTCAGCCGCCATCTTGCTGTTGCGCCCGACGTCGTCCGCCGGCAAGCAGCGCTCGTCGCCGAAATACACGTGCCAGTGCGCCCAGTCCGCGTTTTGTTCGCGCAGCAATCGATACGCGCCGCGCGGCGTGTTGCCGCCCGCAAGCACGATCAAGAATTTGCCGCGCAGTTTGATGGCGCGCTCGGCGGCGTCGATGATGCGGCGGCATGCAGCCCGCTCTAATTCAGCGACGTTCGCAACGGGGAGCCAGCGTACGTCGCTTGCCGACGCACTCACCGCTTCGCACTCATTGCTTCTTGATTTCGTGCCCGCCGAACTGATTGCGCATTGCCGACAACATCTTCGCTGCGAATGAATCCGAATCGCGCGATGCCAGGCGTGCAATCAGCGCGAGGGTGATCGCCGGCGCGGGCACATTCAGGTCGATCGCTTCGGCGACCGTCCACCGTCCTTCGCCGGAGTCGGGAACAAACGGTGCGATGCCATCCAGAGTCGGGTTCTCTTTCAGCGCATTGGCCGTCAAATCAAGCAACCACGAACGCACGACGCTTCCATTGCGCCAGATCTCGGCGACCTGGTTCAGGTCGAGTCCGAATTCCGTCTTGTGCTGCATGATCGAAAAGCCCTCGGCATAGGCCTGCATCAAGCCGTACTCAATGCCGTTGTGAATCATCTTCGTGAAGTGACCCGCGCCGCTGGGACCGACGCGACCCCAGCCACGATTCGGCGCCGGCGCCAGTGTCTCGAAGATCGGTCGCAACCGTTTGACGACGAACGCTTCGCCGCCGAGCATCATGCTGTAGCCCTCGGTCAGCCCCCATACTCCGCCGCTGGTGCCGCAGTCGACGTAGTTCAATTGCCTGTCGGCGAAGTGCCGAGCGCGTCGCTGCGTGTCTTTGTAATTTGAATTGCCGCCGTCGATGACGGTGTCGCCTCCCGCCAGCAACGGCAGCAGTGCATTGACGGTTGCTTCGGTCGCTTCGCCCGATGGCACCATCATCCACAGAATGCGTGGCGCTGCGAGTTTCGCCGCGAGCGCATCGAGCGAGGCCACGGACTCGGCACCATATCGTTCGATACGCTTGCGTGCTTCCGGCTTGAAGTCAAACCCAACGACGTGATGGCCGCCGTCCACCAGCCGCTGTGTCATGTTGGCGCCCATGCGTCCGAGACCGATCATGCCGAGTTCCATGCGGACTTCCTATGCCAACTTGGCCAGAACTCCGTTCATCTCTTCTCGGGAGAAGGCTCGCATCGTCTGGGTCCGGACGTTTCCGCCGGAACCAATCGCCAATCCAAGCGCGGTCATCGACGCGTCGTCGGGCGCTTCGAATATTCCAACAACATCGTAGCTTCCGAGGGTCCAGTAAAGCTCCTTCACCGTAGCCCCGAATTTTTTGGCCTGCTCCTTGACGGCATCCGCCCGCTTGGTCGTGTCTTTAGCGGTTCGAACGCCTTGATCCGTAAAGTTCGTGAGCACAATGTAAGTGGCCATTTGAGTTCCTCCTGGTGGCGTTCGAGGCACGTGAAAAGCTGCAGAGCGGCGGCACTGCCCCGGTCTGTGCCTGCCTGACTCGATGCTACGCGCCGCAATCGTGGCGCGCGCGAACTTCGGCTAATTCAGATTGATCTCGCCGTCAAAGCTGACCTTCAACTTCAGGCCAGGGACTTCGAGTGTCATTTTTGCGGGAAACGATTCCGTCCCGGAGATGGTGCGATCAGCGGTTGCCTTTGCGACCGCTTGCTCGATCTCGCGCTGCGAATTGACGCCCACCATCTTCAGAAACTTGCGAATGCTCAGATTGAATGTTTCTTCGTTCATCGATGTCTCCAGTTCTTGTTCACGCACCTATTCCTACGCCCGGCGTCCGCGTACAGCCCATGCACGCGCGATCAGCGGAATCGAGCCGTCGGGTTCGATCGGAAGCATCGCGCGAATCCGATCCCGCAGGGCGACGCGACGTTCTTCGCTGAGCGACATTACATAGCTTGGCGCGGGACCCTGGCCGCCGAGAAACGGATTCCAGAAGTCATCGAAGTCTCGAAAGGTGGTCGGGACGTCGATCTCCCGCACATGGATGTCGCGCAGTTCCACTTCATGCCACAACGCAACCAGAGCATCCGGTTGGCAAATCGGAAAGCGAATCGATTCAACGAGCTTGGACGCCGCTGGGTCCAATTCCACCGCCGCGTCCCAGAAGTAGCGCATCAACTCCATCTTGCCGGCGTAGTCCCAGACATACGCTGCAACCGTGCCTCCCGACCGCACCGCACGCGCCATCTCCTGCGCGGCGAGCAATGGCTTGGGAACGAAGTTCAGCACCAGGCCCGAAACCGCAGCATCAAAGCGCGCCGAGTCCACTGGAAGCGACTGAGCATCAGCCACTTCGAATTTGACTCTCGGGTCGCTGATATGCGCCTTTGCATAGTCGATAAATCCGGCCGACGGATCGATCCCGGTGACGCTTCGCGGTTGCATCTGTTGCACGATGGTTTGCGTAAGAGCGCCTGTTCCGCATCCGACGTCCAGCCAGTCGAGTTGCGCTGGCAACTTCAGCCATTGCAGAAACTCCTTGGCAACGAGCCGGCTCCAACGACCGACATACGGTTCGTAGAGGTTGCCGGCCGCCCAATGGTCTTTTCGCTTTTCTGGCATCGCTACTTTCATCTTCTAAGCCCTGTCTTGGAGAAGTCGCGCTAGCCGTCTACCGACGGGACTTCTTCCGTGATGAATCCCGCCGGAAGAACCACCTCGAGCATTTCGATGTCGTCGCTATGCCCAAGCTCGCGATGACGAATCTCGGGCGGTTGATGCACGCATGATCCGGCCTCGAGGCGAACCACGCCGTGACCCTCGTATTCGAATTCGATCCAGCCCTTCAGCACATAAACAAGCTGAAACGTTGTCTTGTGGAGGTGCGGCTGACTGGAGAACTCCTTGCCTGCTGCTGCGCGGATCACATGCGCCTCGACGCGTCCTTGCGTTGCCTTTTTGATTCCGAGATCGCGGTACTCGTAAAACGAGCGCAGACCGCGCTCGAACTCGGCATCCTTCGCGTGCGAAGCGACAAATCCTTGGGTGGTCATGTGGGTGTCCTCCGCCGTAGCGATGTAGGGTGGTCAGGGCTGCACGGCAATTTTGCCCAATAAGTCGAATTCACCCTTTTCGTTCGCGCGGCCCACGAGCAGCTCTCCTTCACTGATCAACTCCAGGCTGAGCAGATCGATGTTCGGTCGATGACTGACAAAGACCACGGGTGACGAACCGCGGTGACTGCTGATCAGAGACTGGGCCTTGCGCTCGAAGACATTAGAGCGTTCTGAATCGGCACTCGCGATCTCGCGCAAAGCAGCATCGGTGACGACTGCATCGCCAAATGCAATTCGCGCGGTGTCCCGGCAGCGGCACATCGGAGAGCTGATGACCGTGGGCTTGATCCCGTGCTTGGCAAACTCTTCACCGATTTTCCGAGCGTGTGCCTTGCCGGCTGCGGTCAACATCGATTCACCTTTGCAGTTCCCGCTTTCGTCCCAGGTAAGAGGATTACCACCTGCAGGCTGTGCGTGACGCATCAGCACCACGAGATTTGCTTCGGTCCTGAGCTTCTCCCAGAGCAGATCATTCGCCGACACAGGCATGGCGAGCGCACCGAGGAGAAGGAGTATCGCCCTACGCATTATTGTTATTGAACAAGCTCGCCTCCGAATGCTTGACGGCCCACAGCGGCTGGTGCGTATTGCACGTGCACGCGCTCGGCGGGGCGCCCGGTGAGCTTCGCGACGGTTTCAGTCAGAGCCGAGACTTCTGCGGTGAGCGCCGCGGCTACCGGCGGACGAGCATGCAGCACAGTGACGAAGACCGGCAACTCCGTTTCGGAAACCGAGACGTCATTTTCCGCGTAGTGCGCGCTGTCGAAGAAGCGCAAGCGAACCCACGTGCGACCCGGCGCGCTGCCAAACACGCGACCGACGGCGTCCGCAATCGCGCGCGGAGACACGCTGCCGAATTCTTCCCTGGACTTGCACACCAGTTCGACATCGACGATTGGCAT
>CAWEAZ010000028.1:0-8489 GCA_963807155.1 uncultured beta proteobacterium | reverse complement strand
CGGCTTGATCGCCAGGCACTCTTCCATCACGCGGCGCGTGTTGTACACGTGGCCATCGAACGTGCAGTTAGTCAGCGTAATCATCTTGACTCGATCGAGCAGTCCCTCGGTCTTCAGATTGAGCAGCGCCTGCTTGACGGTGCGCAGCGGCACCGCGCCGTACATAGAGTATTCCGTCATCGGGAACGCTTCGACATAAACTGGCTGCGCGCCCGACAACACCATGCCGTAGTGGTGCGATTTGTGGCAATTGCGGTCCGCGATCACGATATCACCTGGCTTGCACACCGCCTGGTAGACCATTTTGTTGGACGTGGACGTACCGTTGGTCACGAAATAGACATGGTCGGCTCCGACGGCGCGGGCGAACTTCTCCTGCGCAATCTTGATGTTGCCGGTCGGCTCGAGCATGCTGTCCAGGCCGCCTGCGGTGGAAGAGCTCTCGGCCAGAAACAGGTTCTGCCCGTAGAACTCGCCCATGTCACGGATCCAGTTCGACTTCATGATCGACTTGCCGCGCGCGATCGGTAGCGCGTGAAAGGTGCCGATCGGCCGCGCGGCGTACTTCTTCAGGTTGTCGAAATGCGGCGTGGCCATGCGGTCGCCAACACCTTCGAGGATGTTCAGATGCACTTCGGTCAGCTCCTCGACTTCGTAGAACACGCGTCGAATCATCGAGGCCGCCGGGTCGCCCGCCATCTTCTCGACCTGCCGGTCGGTCAGCAGATAAATGTCGAGCTCGGGCGGATCTGCTTGATCGCACGTGCGAGCGTCACGCCGACCTCTTGTGGCGCAAGGCTCGACGTATCGAGCTTGGTGGTAGGTGGCGAGGAAATCGCGCACCGACGGCACGTCGCGTTGCGACGGCACCGGAATGCCGTCATAGATGACCACGGCTTGGATCTTGCCGTTCATGATCGTGGCGATGATCGCGTCTTCGAAGCTGCCCACCAGCACCGGCTCGTAGATCATCGGGTCTTCGACGCGGCGCAGGCGGCGGATTTCCTGAGCGATCTTGACAATTTTGCTGGCCTGCGCCGGCGAGACGAACAGCGTCTCGAAGTAGGGCCGGTGCGTCCCGCCACTGGTATCGAACGGCAGCCGGTCCGGCACGTTCCCACTCTCCTCGTCGCTGCTCTCCCATTCGCCGGAGTCGTAGCGATAGCTACCCGACAGCAGCGCGCCGCTGATGCGTCGCGCCAGTCGCCGACCCCGAGTGCGTCGTCGCCGCTGTGCGCTCGGCCAGTGATTTCATCAGCCGTACGCCGGGAAAGGCAAAGAAGTCCTCGAGCGCGCGCACTTCCGCGAGCGCCGCTTCCGTCGCAGCGCGGCCACCGCCGCGCTTGCCGCTGCGCGCTTCGGCCGCCCAGGCTTGCGCCTTGGCATTCAGCTCGCGCCAGCGATCTAGCCGCGCCGCCGAGCTCGAAAAAAAGTGATCCACGCTTTGCGCGGCGGGGGATGTGGTGGCCATGTTTGTTTCCTCCTTGCTATGAATGAATGAGGGGCCGGCGATATGCCTGTTCGCTTCGCGCAATGAATGATCTGTGCGCGAACGCCGAACCAGGCGCCAGCGCGTGGCGGCCCCTACCCGATGCCGAACGGTAGGTTCGAGCGCCTGTGTCGTCTTCGCTTTTCTGGACAGCAGCGGCACGACGCGCAAGAACTTCGATCGAGCGTCATCGCTTCGGCCTCGCAATGCATTAATGCCGCATCAGCGGGGGACATGTCGAGAAAAGCAAAGACGTGTGCGCGTCGCGTGATCACTATCCAACGCAATAGTGCCGTCGCCATCTTGCGTTCGGAAGCAGCTTCGTTTCTGTGCCATCGCCGCCGCTCCAAAACCGTTGACGCTGGGTCGCCTGTGCTGTGCAGCTAAGATCGACCGCCCAGTAGCCTCACGCCACGAGCTGACCTATAAAGGATTTTGATGAAGCGACAGATTCAGTTAGTTACTGCGCTTGTTGCCGGCAGTGCACTGCTCGCGTCAGCCGCGCTTGCGCAGCAATACGTTTATCCGGCCAAAGGCCAGTCGGCTGATAAACAGAAGAAAGACGAATACGAATGTCATCAATGGGCGGTGAAGCAAACGGGGTTTGATCCGACCAAAGCTCCACCGCCGGCGGCGGCCGCTCCGCCGCCGGAAACCGGTGCATCGCGGGGCTCCGGTGCTCGCGGCGCGGCGCGCGGAGCGGTCGTCGGTGAGGTAATCGCCGACGACGCCAGTACAGGCGCGGCAGTAGGCGCCGCCGCGGCGCGTGGTCAAAGCCGTCGTGAGAACAAGGCGCAAGCACAGGCAGCAGGACAGCAACAGCAACAAGCATCGAGCTCTCAGCAGGCAGGGTATTCCAAGGCGCGCGCGGCCTGCCTCGAGGGACGAGGCTATTCAATCAAGTAGAGGAAGGTGATGTTTGCAGGAGGAACCATGAACGGACACACATTCCACATCGGCAAGTTGCGTCATGCGGCGATAGGTGTGGTGGCTGTTGCGCTCGCGTGTGTGTCGTACGCGCAGACTCCGCCGCCACCGCCAGCATCAACTGCTGCCGCACCAGCGGCACCCGCCGGAAAGACGTTTTCGCAGGAGCAGCTTGAGCAGCTGGTCGCGCCGATCGCGCTGCACCCTGATTCGTTGTTGGCGCAGATGCTGATGGCGTCCACTTATCCGCTGGATATCGTCATGGCCGACCGCTGGGTCAAAGCCAATCCAAAGGTCAAGGACAAAGCGCTCGAAGATGCCATGCAAAAGCAACCGTGGGATCCGAACGTCAAGGGGTTGACGGCGGTGCCGCAGGCATTGGCGATGATGAGCGAAAAGCTGGATTGGACCCAGCAACTCGGTGACGCCTTCCTCGCGCAGCGCCAGGAGCTAATGGCAGCCGTGCAGAAGCTGCGCCAAAAGGCCTCTGCGCAGGGCAACCTGAAAGAGAGCAAGGAACAAAAAGTGATCACCGAGCAAGTGGCGCAGCAGACGGTGATCAAGATCGAGCCTGCTGATCCGCAAGTTGTCTACGTACCGAGCTACAACCCGACAGTCGTGTACGGAGCATGGCCCTATCCCGCCTACCCGCCGTACTACTACCCTCCCGCCCCGTACTACGGTTACTACGCGGGCGCTGGTCTGGTCGGATTTACCGCTGGTGTGATCGTCGGCGGTGCGATTTGGGGTAACGCCAACTGGGGCGGAGGTGATGTCGATATCGACGTTAACAAATCCAACAACTTCAATCGCACCACCAATACGAACAAGAATTTTCAACACAACCCCGAACGCCGTGGTGGCGTCCCATACAAAGACCAGCGCACCGCGCAGCAGTACAACCGCGGCCAATCCGCCAACGCAGGCACGCGAGAGGACTTTCGCGGCCGCGATGGCCAGCAGTCAGATCGGGCCGGTGACCGCGCAGGAGATCGCGCAGGAGATCGCGCCGGTACTAGTGATCGTGCAGGAGATCGTGCTGGTGATCGCAGCGGCGATCGTGCCGCCGGCGTCAGCGATCGCAGCGCGAATACGCGTGATGCGGGAGGAGCCAGCGCAGGGACACGTGATGTCGGCGGCGGTGGCCGAGATGTAGGCGGTGGTAGTCGTGATGTCAGCAGCGGTCGAGCGAGCGCGGGGACGTCGGATCGCGGCGGCGGCAACTATGGTGGCGGCGGTGGCAACCATGGCTCAAGCGGCTCGGCGTTCGGCGGCGGCTCGGGTGCGAGTGCGCGCAGCAGCAGCAGTCGCGGCTCGTCCAGCATGGCGAGTTCGCGTGGCGGCGGAGGAGGAGCGGCGCGTGGTGGTGGAGGGCGCGGCGGTGGAGGTCGGCGATGACAAGCTACTTGCCCACGCGTTTATCGCAACCCGAAGGAAAGCTGGTGATGATTAACCGTATTCACTTTCGATTCAAACGTGTGTCGCTGAGTGCTGCGCTCGTGCTCTGCACTCTCGGCATTTCAACAGCGTTCGCGGCGGCACCCGCGCAGCGTACTTTTGCCAGCGCCGAAGACGCCGCCAACGCATTGGTACAAGCGGTCAAAAAGGGTGACCGGGCGGCAATACTCGCGGTGCTTGGCAACGATGCCGCGAGCTCGCTCTCGTCCGGAGATGCCATCGCCGACCGTCTGATGCCGAGCGCTTCGTCACGCGCTATGAAACGAAGCACGCGATCGTTGCGGACGGCGATAAGCGCGCGACATTGACGATTGATGCGGACGACTTCCCGTTCGCCTACCCGCTGGTCAAGACGACTTCCGGCTGGCGCTTCGACGCCAAAGCGGGTAACGCCGAGCTGCTGGCGCGCCGGGTCGGTGAGAACGAGCTCGCGGTCATGAACGTGCTGCTGGCGATTGTTGACGCGCAACGCGAATATGCGTCCCTCGATCGTGATGGCAACCGCGTTCCGGAGTACGCAGCGAGGTTCGCGAGCACCCCGGGTAAAAAGGACGGCTTGTATTGGCCCACTGCAGCTGGCGAACCACCTAGTCCGCTCGGCACGCTTGTAGCTCGCGCCGCCGGCGAAGGCTATAAGAGAGCCGGTGGGCCTACGCCCTATCACGGCTATTACTTTCTTCTGCTAAAAGGACAGGGCGCCAACGCACGCGGCGGCGCTTACGACTACACAGTTAAAGGCCGCACGATCGGCGGCTTCGGAGTCGTTGCTTATCCGGCCAAGTATGCGAACTCGGGCGTGATGACATTCATCGTCAACCATGACGGCGTCGTGTACGAGAAAGACCTCGGCGCCGATACGGCCAACGTTGCACGCGGGATCACGCGCTTTGATCCTGGACCGGGCTGGAAGGCGTTAAGCATTGTTAAGCATTAAATGACGCGAATGCACTGCGCTGTAAACTCAATCACGTTGTTAAATCACAGAAGCAAGGAGTAACTCATGCATAAAAACATTCTTATCGCTGCGCTGATCACGGCCGCCACCGCAAGCTTTGGTGTGAGCGCTCAAAGCTCTGGCACCGTTGTCGACAGGCAGCCGGGCCGAGTTGGTATCGCACAAGCTGTCGATGTCACGGCAACCATCAGTGCACTTGACGCAGCCAAGCGTGAAATCACGCTGAAGGGTCCCGATGGTAAAGAAACGACCATGGTCGCCGGGCCTGAGGTCAAGAACTATAGTCAGCTCAAGGTCGGCGACAAGGTCGATATTCAGTACGTGGAAGCCTTGGTGCTGGAGTTGAAAAAAGGCGGCGGCTTGCCTGTGGCGCGTACCGAGAAGGAAAGTATGAAGACCGCCAAACCAGGTGAGACTCCGGCTGCCCAAGGCTCACGGAAAGTGACAGTTGTCGGCGACGTGATCGCCCTGGACCCCTTGACGCAAACCGTGACGCTTAAAGGCCCTCAGCGCACAGCGGACTTGAAAGTGCGGGATAAGAAGCAGTTCGACCTGATTTCCAAAGGTGATCAGATCGAAGCGACTTACACCGAAGCCCTGGCGGTTGCGGTGAAGCCTTCGGCCACGAAGTAAGTCGTCAATTCTTCGCCATTGCTCATCAGCGGGTTTTCGGTGATGCCGATGACCCGCTGAGCGGCATCGCGTCCAGCAATGCCGATTGCGCGGCGGATCGTGTACCCAAGCGCTACCTCGGGCTGCGGCGATAAGGAGCCATCACGAAAACCTCCAGCGTTCAGACGTTCGATCTGGTCGTGCTTGGCGGCGGGCCGGCGGGCGTCAGCGGCGCCATTGCGGGAGGTCTGCTCGGCCGCACGGTAGCGCTTATCGAGCAGGCCGCAGCCGTTGGAGGCGCCGGCATCAATACCGGCACGATTCCCAGCAAGACGCTGCGCGAAACGTCGCTGATGTTGTCGGGCTGGCGCTCGCGCCGGCTTTTCGGTGTTGATCTGTCGCTGCGCCGCGAAGCCACGGTGTCCGACTTTATGCGGCATCAGAAACACGTCAGTGCCACGGAACGGCTGCGCGCCGAGTCGCGTCTCGATCAGCATGGCGTCACTCGGCTTCGCGGCTCGGCTTCCTTCGAGGATCCGCACACGGTGCGCATCGTGGATGAACATGGAGCGCAGTCGCGGATTCGCGGCGAGAAAATCCTGATTGCGACCGGCTCCTCACCGCTGCATCCGCCCTGTGTTTCCATTCGAGGATGATCGCGTCCACGACTCGAATGAGATTCTGGAGTTAAAACTGCTGCCGAAGAAGCTGGCGGTGATCGGCGGCGGCGTGATCGGCAGCGAATATGCGGGGACGTTCGCGGCGTTGGGCACGGAAGTGCATCTGATCGACGGCCGCGATGTACTGATGCCGTTTCTCGACTCGGAGATTTCACGCGCGCTCACCGATGCGATGACTGCGAATGGTGTGCGCTTCCACTGGAATCAGAAAGTCGTTCGATGCGATGCCTCGCGCCCTGGCGCCGTCGTGCTGACGATGGACTCGGGTGCGGAACTCGCGTGCGACGACGTGTTGGTGTGCGCCGGACGCAGCAGCAACACCGAGACGTTGAACCTGGCAGCGGCCGGCCTGACGCCCGGCAAGCGCGGATTGGTGCAAGTCGGCCCGCAATGTCAATCGACCGAGGTTTCGCACATCTATGCCGCGGGCGATGTCATCGGCCCACCGGCGCTGGCGGCAACGGGCATCGAACAGGCACGCGTGGCCGTGTGCCACGCATTCGGTGAATCCTTCAAGAGCGATCTCAGTCCGTTGTTGCCGACCGGCATTTACACGATTCCCGAGGCCAGCATGGTGGGAGAGACAGAGGCGGCTCTGCGCGACAAGAACATTCCGTTTTTAATCGGGCGCGCCCGTTACGCCGATAGTCCGCGCGGCAGCATCATTGGCGACGAAACAGGTTTCCTGAAGCTGCTGTTTCACCAGGACGATCTACGTCTGTTGGGTGTGCACGTGCTCGGTGAACACGCCACCGAAGTCGTTCACATCGGACTCTTCGCCATGATGGCCGACGCAACTGCCGAACTGTTCAGCCGCGGCTGCTTCAACTATCCAACACTGGGAGACTTGTACAAGTACGCTGCGTACGACGCGATGATTCAGCATCGCCGACTCACTGCTCGCCAGGGCGCAAGCTCCACTGACGTTCAATAGCTCAACGGGCCCGATGCGGGTAGCTCGGTTGCTGATCTGCGTTGCGCTCGTTTTCGGTTGCAGTCAGCTCATGGGCCGCCGACGGTGATAAGCCCTCGCGCTTGGATTGCCCCATCTCGCCATAACCGCCTGGTGAATCGCCATAGAATGTCCGCGGTCGGTTGCGGCGTGAGGAGCGGACACGACAGTTGTCTACGAGCGGACGCCGCAACCGCCGCAACTGAATGAACCTCTAGGTCTCCCGTGGCCTCTTCAGTAGCCCCTCGTATAGGCGGCGCCGTTTCTGACCTTCTACTGAAGGTAACTCCGCCGCGGGTGCCGCGCGATCTGGTCGTAAGACCGCGGCTACACGCTGACGACGCGCAATTCCAGGGTCGCGCGGCGATCATCGTGCAGGCCCCTGCCGGATTCGGCAAGACTTTGCTGCTCGCCCAGTGGCGACGCGAACATCTGGCACACGGCAGGATCGTTGCCTGGTTCTCCGCGCAAGCGGAAGACAATCCGCAACGCTTTGTACGGAGCCTTGCGTTGGCCGTACGAATGGCATCGGGCCGCCAAACCTTCGGTCACACGCTGCTCGCGGGAGCAGCGCCGGGCGGCTTGGAGGGAATTACATCTTGGCTCGCCGAAGTCGCGCAGTCCGCTTTGGACATCGTTTTAATCGTCGATAGCGCAGAGCAGCTTCCGCCAGCATCGCGCGCGACGCTGGCTTACCTGCTGCATAACGCACCGGCGAATCTCAGAGTCGAAGTTGCCGTACGCGGCGATCACGGTCTCGCTGTCGGCGACCTTGTTACCTATGGTCAGTGTGTCGTGGTCGGCGCCAGAGCTGCTACGGTTCCGGCTCGAAGAAACGCATTGGGCTCGCGCGCGCGAGATTTGGCGCCCGCATCGACGCCGATACAGCAGCCCAACTGCATGAGCTGACCGAGGGCTGGCCGCTCGGACTGCAGCTTGCGCTGGCGGCGATCGCGCAGCGCTCCGATCTTCGCACTGCGTTCAAGGCGACATCAGTGCCAGCCGGCGATCTACACGACTATTTTGTCGATATGTTGGTCAAAACTCTGGCCACCGACGACGCCGCGTTTTTAGCGCGCATTGCGCTGGTCGACAACCTGCACCCTGAGCTGTGTCACGCGCTGACCGATGCATCGGAGGCGCCTGAGCGTCTGGCACGGCTCGCACGCGAGACCCCGATCTTCGTTGTCGGCGAAAACAGTGACTGGCTGCGGATGCACTCACTCGCACGCGATGTCTTGCGCGCGCGATCCGATTTAACCGCTGCCGAACAGGCTGATTTGCATACGCGCGCGTCGCGCTGGTTCGAACAACAGGAAATGCTTGAGGATGCGGCGCGCCACGCGCTTGCAGGCGGCCAAAGCGAGGCTGCTTTCGATCTTGCTGAACGTTGTCTGTACGAAGCTCTGATGCGGC
>CAWEAZ010000027.1:0-9551 GCA_963807155.1 uncultured beta proteobacterium | reverse complement strand
TCGGCGCGCGAGTTGTGGGAGCGCGCGCTCGCGCCGATGGGCCTCGAGCTGCTCGGCCGCGTCGTGCGCCACGCGCGCGACCACGGCACGTTGCCGGCGAAGCCGCAGGATGCGCCCGCTTCGCGACGCGCGCGCCAATGATCCGGCGCGCTGTCGTGCTGACCGAAGATGCGCCGACGACGACGGCGTCGCTCGTCGTCACGGTGATGGGGCCTGATCGGCCCGGCATCGTGCGCCTGCTGTCGGACCGCGCGCAGCGCTTCGGCGTGAACTGGGCGGCGAGCCGACTGTCGCGGCTCGCCGGCGAGTTCGCCGGGATGGTGCACTTCGAGGCGCCGCCCGAGAACGCGGATGCGTTCGCCAACTCGCTGCGTGGCCTCGAGGCATCGTCGGGGTTGAAGCTCGTCATCGCCAAGAGCGACTCGGCACAGGTTCCGGCAGGGCTGCACGGCGTAGAGCTCGAGCTCGTCGGCGACGATCGCGTGGGCATCCTCAGCAACGTAACGCGCATCCTCGCCGAGGCGGGCGTCAGCATCGAGCACATCCACACGGAGGTCGGTGGTACGACGCCGAGCGCACCGAGAACTTTCAAGATCGCGGCGCACCTGCTCGTGCCCAACACGCTCGCGTCCGACGAGCTGCGCCGCTGGCTCGAGGCTGTGGCGACCGAGATGATGGTCGATCTCGCCCTCGGGGACCGCGCCGGAAACCGCGTGCCCGACTGAGCGCCGGCTGTCCTTCTATCAGCAACTGGGTCGATTGCTACAACGACCGCAGATACTCGGCCACTTCGATGTCGCGGCGGCGTCAGACCGAGCCGGCGCTTCGTGTTGTATATGCTGACCACTGCCTCGAGCGTCGCTGCCGATCCGTTGTGAAGTAGGGCGCGTGCTGCCACAGGCCCTTCAACGGCGAGGTCCGGTACATCTTCGTCGCTGATCGCGACGCATAGCCGGGGCGCTCGGGTTCGACAACCGAGTCACTTGCCGGATGCAATCTCAGATTCGCATCGGTGAACAATGCCCCGCTGTGACAGCTGCTGCACTGCGCCTTTCCTTCGAAAGCACCTTGCCTCGGGCTGCGGCAGCGGCATCGAAGCTACCGACAGGCGGTGGCGGCGCGAGCAGCGACACCTGGTACGCCTGCAGTGCGGGCAGCTTGTCGGAGACAAGATCTACCGTGCCGTTGGTGACGATCGAGCCCCAAGCGCGAATCCGAGAAGCTGCCGAGGCCCCCCATCTGCGTCACGGCGACGTAGCGATTCCAGTAGGCCCTGGCGCGATCGACGTCGTCGCCGTCGCCAGTGAACGTCGATCTTATTGATACCGGCCGAGACCGTACGCGGGCGGTATGACCACTGGCTTGTTTTTCCCGTCGACGTTATGCCGCGGGTCGTAATTGCCTTTGCCCCATGTGTTGAGCCAGCTTTCTTCTCGGCCGGACCGCCGGCGACAACGCGATGATCGCGCCGACGTTCAGATCGCGGTTCGGCCAACCGTCGAGCCGCTTGCCGACGCCGGGAAGAAAAAAGTTGTCGACCGTCGAATGGCACAATGCGCAGGTAGTACCCACGCTCTTGAGCTTCCGGACATTGTTTTCCATATCGACCCTGCCCTTAAGCCCGATTACAGCATCGAGTTCGAGCAGCACGAGCGTGGTCGCCGGGCTCTTCGAGATCGACGCTACCGTTCGAGGATGCCGTCCTTCACCGACTGCGGTAACGCATCAGCATCGACTTTCAGACCGACTGACAAGGCGGTGGTCGGATCGACGGCGGCGGCAATCACTTCGTGCAGGCGCAACGTATCCGTCCACTTCGCTTCATCACCAAATGTTTCGAAGCGGAAGGTGTGTCTGCCTTGAGCATCAGACTGTTACCGCCGCCGGCCTGCGTGCTCGCAGTACAATGGCGACATCGTTGCTATCCGATCCGCCGCATCCTGCAAGGGCGGCCGCGACCACGCCGAGCATTACGACTAACCGGCAGACATGGGTGCTTGTGCAAAGTGCGCGTTCATTCGGGGCCTCCATCGACGCTCGCGATAAGTAAGAAATGGCTAACCAAATAGCAATTTCTATTCCCCAAGGCCGGGGAGATGTCCGCGTGAAGCCACTGGACCGTGAGCGGCGGCTGACTCAAGGCACGTCGGGCCGGATCGTCGAGCTGCTGCGTAGAAGCCCGCTGACAACCGACGCGATCGGGAGCGCGGTAGGACTGACCCGTACGGCGGTTCGCGCGCAACTTGCTGCATTGCTGCGCGACGGCATCGTCGAGGAGCGCGGATTGCAGCGTGGGCCGAGTAAGCCGGCTCGGATCTACGGCATCAGCGCAGACGCGGAGCTACAACTGTCGCGGGTGTACGTACCGCTGCTTACGCAACTTTTACACGTGCTGGCCGACCGCATGCCTCGCGCTGAGCTCGACGCCATCATGCGTGAAGTGGGTCGGGGGTTAATGGCGGACCGCCCGATACCGCGCGGGCCTTTGAAGCAACGCGTGCTGGCCGCGAGTGCGCTGCTCAACGACCTCGGCGGCACAACCGAAGTCGACGAAGAAGATCGTCACTTCGTGATCCTTGGTCATGGGTGCCCTCTAGCGGCGCTACACTCAATACCCAGAAGCGTGCAATGCGCTCGAAAGTCTGTTGAGTGAGTTTGTTGGCCAGCGGGTTCGCAAGTGTTGCGAGCAACATCAGCGACAGCGTTGCTGTTTCAAAGTCGCCAATGGAGCAGCTCGAGCCTCACGTTGAGCGCCGACAGTCTTATGATCACTGCTGGATATTCGCCGCCTTCACCACCGGTTCCCACTTCGCGCGATAGGCCGCGATCATCTTCGCGGTGGCTTCGGGTCCGGCAGCGACCGGCTCCATGTTCGCGTCGCGAAACTTCTTCTGCATCTCCTTCGACTTCATGATCGCTTCGATCGCGCTGCCCAATTCGCGCACGCGCGCCGGCGGCATCGAGGCCGGTGCGAAGAACGCATTCCAGCCGTCGGCGACGACGTCGAGTCCCGCTTCTTTCAAGGTCGGCACGTTGGGCAATTCGGGCACGCGCTTGGCGCCGCCAATCGCGAGGATGCGAATCTTGCCGCCTTCGTGCTGCGGCAGCAGCGTGTCGAGCGTGTCGATCGCGACGGGCAATTGGCCGCCGATCAAATCGGTCAGCAGCGGCGCAGAGCCGCGATAACCGACGACCTCTGGCTTCACTTTGGCCGCATCGGCCAGCATCAGCGCAAAGAAATGCGGCAGGCTGCCGGTGGCCGGCACGCCGAAGTTGGCTTTGTCCGGATTGGCGCGCAGCCACGCGAGCAGGTGAGTTGTTTCTTTTACCGGCACCGCGGGACCGACTGCCACGCCGAATTCATAGCGCGACACCTGCGCGACCGGAACAAAGTCTTTGAACGGGTCGTAGCCGACGTTCTTGAATACCAGCGGAGCCACGACGTTGACGGCAGGGTTGCCGATCATCAACGCGGTCTCGTTGGCGGGTGTAGCGCGGAAGCCTTGCGCAGCAACCCTGCCACCGGCGCCGGTCTTGTTCTCCACGATGACAGTCGCGCCGAGTTTTTCACGCAGAGCATCGCCCACCAGCCGCGCCGCGCGGTCCGATGCACCGCCGGGCGGATAGCCGACGATGATCTTGATCGTGTCGATCTTCTGTTGCGCATTGACCGGCGTGAGTAAGACAAGAGCGCTGCTGGCGATGGTGACTCTTGCGAGATACAGCGCGACTTTCAGCATGGCTTCCTTTAGCGACGGCGCATCAGCGATTGTGAAGTGAGCTGAAAATGTACGCCCGCTTTCGACCGATGTCAGTGAACAGACATGAATAGCCCGATCGCACTTTTCGCAATCGCCACGCTGATCTGGGGCTCGACCTGGCTCGCGATTACATTCCAGCTTGGGGTTGTGGAGCCCGAGGTCTCCGTTGCCTATCGCTTCGCGCTGGCTGCCGTCATCCTCTTCGTCTGGTGCGCGGCGCGCGGGCAGCGTCTTCGGTTCCAGCCCCGAACTCATGCCTGGCTTGCGCTGCAAGGTTCGACCCTGTTTGGGCTGAACTATGTGGGCGTCTATCTCGCCGAGCGATATGTCGCCTCGGGTCTTGTGGCCGTCGCATTTTCGACGCTCGTGTTCATGGTGCCGATTTTTTCACGGCTTGCGTTTGGTACTCCAGTGCCGCCTCGTGTCGCACTCGGCGCCGTGATTGGCGTATGCGGAGTTGCGTCGCTGTTCCTGCCGGAGCTTCGCGCCGCTTCGGTGGGCGGAACCGCCGCGCTGGGCGTCGCGTTCGCGCTCGGTTCAACCGTCATCGCAGCCATCGGTAACCTGGTCACCGTTCGCTTGCAGAGTGACAGCGTACCCACGATAAGCGGCACGGCATGGGGCATGAGCTACGGCGCGCTGACGGCCGCCGCTATTGCATGGATTGGCGGTTCAGCGTGGACGTTCGACTGGGGCTTTGCCTACGTTAGCTCGCTTGTATACCTGTCGGTGTTCGGCAGCGTCGTTGCATTCGTTGCCTATTTCAAGCTGATCAAACACGTGGGTGCGAATCGCGCAAGTTTCACTGCCGTCGCGATCCCTGTGGTGGCAATGGCACTGAGCACGGTGTTCGAAGGGTATCGATGGACAAGCACAGCTGCCTTCGGGGCCGCCCTCGCATTCGCTGGAAATTATTTAGCGCTCACGGCCAAGTCGGAGGAAAGACGGTCCTAAGATCTATGACTCTTAGGCAGAAACGCGGCGTAAAACTTCTGCCGCAAACCCGTCGGCATGCTGCCGAGAAAAAAGTGCCGCGCCCGGTCGGTGCCGCAAGGCACAATCACCTCTCCATATTGTTAAGCGGCGCATGAGCTTGTTCACTTACTTCGAATCACGTCTACCGAACGCCACGGCTGCGCCGCCGGCGGCGGTCGAGCGCGACGGGCCGCCGCCTGGCCTGATGCCGTTCTACATGCACTTCGTGCGCCAATCGCCGCGACTGTATGTCGCGATGTTCATATTCGGCGCGACGGTGGCGCTGCTCGACACGGTCATTCCGCTTTTCATCGGAAAGCTGGTCGGGTTGATGACCACGCCGGATCCGCGCGCCGCGGTGCTGGCACAAGCGCCGCTGCTACTGGCGATGGCGGCCCTGGTGCTGATCGCGCGGCCGCTCGCGATTCTTGCGGATTCGATGGTGCGCAACAACGCGGTGATCCCCGGCGTGACCACGCTGATCAGGTGGCAGAGCCACTGGCACGTGATCCGCCAGAGCTGGAATTTCTTCCAGAACGACTTTGCGGGCCGCATCGCCAATCGCGTGATGAATACATCGAATTCTTTACGCGAAAGCGTCGTGTCGAGCATCCGCGCGGTCTGGTACATCGTCGTGTACGGCATTACCGCACTGTTGCTGGTGAGCGCAGCGGACTGGCGGCTGGCGACGCCGATCGTGGTGTGGATCGTGAGCTTCGTCTTCTTCCTGCGCTACTTCGTGCCGCGCATGCGCGATCTGTCGCGAGTCAGTTCCGAGGCGCGCTCGCTGGTGATGGGCCGGGTCGTCGATTCGTACACCAATTTTCCGACAGTGAAGTTGTTCGCGCGTGCGGCCGACGAAGACTCGTACGTGCGCGAGGCGATAGTCGATCATCGCGAGCGCATCGCCGCCCACATGCGCATGACTACGCGCTTCATGGCTACGTTGACCTGCATGAACTCCGCGCTGGTGGTCGGCACCGCCGCACTCGGCGTGCTGTTGTGGCTGAACGGCGGAGTAAGTGCAGCGGCGGTCGCCACCGCGCTGCCGCTCGCTTGGCAGATCGCCAACATGGCGGGCTGGGTATCGTGGGAAGTCAGCGGCATCTTCGAGAACATCGGCGTCGTGCAGGAGGGCATGGAGACGATCGCGGTGCCGCATGCGTTGACTGACAGTCCCGATGCGCGCGACCTGAAGGTGGATGGCGGCACGATCCGATTCGAGCATGTGAACTTCAGCTATGGCGCACTCGAGCGCGGCGGGCGCGCAGTGCTCGACGACCTGAGCCTGACCATCGACGCCGGCGAGCGAGTCGGCGTGGTCGGGCGATCGGGCGCCGGCAAGTCGACGCTGGTGAGCCTGCTGCTGCGCTTCCACGACGTTGAAGGCGGACGCATCACGATCGATGGCCAGGACGTGCGCGAGGTAACGCAGGAATCTTTGCGCGCAGCGATCGGCGTTGTCACGCAGGACACTTCGATGCTGCATCGGTCGATCGCGGCCAACATCCGCTACGGACGTCCGCACGCGACTGACGCCGAAGTCGAGGCCGCGGCGCACCAGGCGCATGCGCATGAGTTCATCGCCGGGCTGCGCGACTGGAAAGACCGCACCGGCTACGACGCTCACGCCGGCGAACGCGGCGTGAAGCTGTCTGGCGGTCAGCGGCAGCGTGTCGCACTCGCGCGCGTGATCCTGAAGAACGCGCCTATTCTCGTTCTGGACGAGGCAACGTCAGCGCTCGACAGCGAGATCGAAGCTGCGATCCAGGAGCAACTGGAAACGCTGATGCAAAGCAAGACGGTGATCGCGATCGCACACCGGCTGTCGACCATCGCGAAAATGGACCGGCTGGTCGTGATGGACGCCGGCCGCATCGTCGAGCAAGGCACCCACGAGGAATTGCTGCGCGCCGGCGGCCACTACGCGATGCTATGGAAGCGCCAGTCGGGTGGATTCCTGGCGAACGATGTGCCGGATGTGATCGTCGAGCCCGATGACGACGTGTTGATTGAGAATGCGACCGATGTTCACCCGGACGCGGTGGAAGAGCCGCAGGTTAGAGTCTGAGATGCGCACCCTCGGCAACAGCCAACTCAAAGTGTCACCGTTGTGCGTCGGCGCCATGATGTTTGGAGACCAGACCGACGAGTCGGTGGCGCGCGAGATCGTGGCGCATGCGCGCGACCACGGAGTCAATTTCATCGACACCGCCGACGTTTATTCCAAGGGCAAATCCGAGTCGATGGTGGGTGCGGTGATCAAGTCGCAGCGTGACGACTGGGTCCTTGCCACCAAGGTGGGCAACAAGATGTCCGAGCGGCCTAACGAGTCGCAGTATTCGCGTACGTGGGTCTTGCGTGAATGCGACGCGAGTCTGAAGCGGCTGGCCACCGATTGGATCGATATCTACTACATGCACCGCGACTTCACCGGCATGCCTCTCGAGGAGCCGCTGCGCGCGATCGATGCGCTCTTGCGCGCCGGCAAGATCCGCTACTGGGGCGTGAGCAACTTTCGCGGCTGGCGCATCGCAGAAGCTGTTTGCACTGCACGCGCACTCAACATGCCCGCACCGATCGTCTGCCAGCCGTACTACAACCTGCTCAACCGGCAGCCTGAAGTGGAGGTTCTGCCCGCCTGCGAACGCCTCGGTCTTGGCGTCGTACCGTACAGCCCGATCGCGCGCGGTGTGCTCAGCGGCAAGTACGCGCCCGGCAGCAAGCCAGCCGAAGGCACGCGCGCCGGCCGCGGTGACAAGCGGATCATGGAAACCGAGTTTCGAGAAGAATCGTTGCGAGTCGCGCAAAAGCTCAGCGAGCACTGCGCTCGCAAAGGTGTCGCGCTATCGCACTTCGCTACCGCATGGGTACTGGCGCACCGCGCAGTGACCGCGGTGATCGCCGGCCCGCGCACCTTCGAACAATGGAAGGAATACGTTCTCGCCCTCGATTGCGAAATCACGCCCGAGGATGAAGCGCTTGTCGATTCACTCGTAAGCCCCGGGCATCCGTCGACACCGGGCTACAACGATCCGGCCTATCCATTGCAGCAAAGACAGTCCTAGGACCTCTGACTCTTGACCGAGTCGGCGGCGAACACATGTCGCAGGCAACGTTTTGTGAGAGAAATCCGATATCGTTCAGCTCTTTCATCGAAACATAACAACAATGGGAGGCAGAACATGCAATCGCAACATCAGAGCGAGCGCCGCCAAATTCTCAAAGCCGCCGCCGGAGCCGGTCTAACCACGCTCGCAGGGTCAGCCCTTGCACAAGCGTTCGAGTTCAAGCCGAATCAACGTTACCCCGATCCTGCGGTTCAGATTCTCGATCCCAGCTTCACCAGGTACCGCATCTACAGCAGCACGGTCGAGCAGGTTGCCACCGGCATGCGATGGGCCGAAGGCCCGGTGTACTTTCCCGGCACGGACGCGGGCGCGCCGGGCTACGTGCTCGTCAGCGACATTCCCAACAATCGCATCATGAGGTTCGACGAGAAGAGCGGGCAGTTCACTGTCTTCCGCGCCAATGCGAACTACGCCAACGGCAATACACGCGATCGCCAGGGCCGCCTTGTCACCTGCGAGCACTCGGTGACGCGCCGAGTGACGCGCACCGAGCGCGACGGCAAGATCACCGTGCTGGCAGACAGCTTCGAGGGCAAGCGACTGAACTCTCCGAACGACATCGTCGTCAAGTCAGACGACAGCCTCTGGTTCACCGATCCGCTGTTCGGCATCAATGGCGAATGGGAAGGTACGCGCGCGAAGCCCGATCAGGCGACAACCAACGTCTACCGGATCGGGGCCGACGGAAAGGTCACTGCGGTGATCACCGACATCGTCAACCCCAACGGCCTCGCGTTCTCACCGGACGAGAAGAAGCTGTACGTCGTTGAATGGCGCGGCACGCCCAATCGGAGTATCTGGAGCTTCGACGTGAATGCCGACGGCACAGTCACCAATAAGACCAAACTGATCGACGCCGCCGATCAAGGCGCGCTCGACGGGTTCAAAGTCGACCGGGACGGCAACCTATGGTGCGGCTGGGGCAGCAACGGCGCACTCAATGCGGAGCCGGCTGACGTCGGCGGCCGCAAAGTATTCCAGCTTCGCGGCAAATCGGAAGATCTCGACGGCGTGATGGTGTTCAATTCGACGGGCAAGGCGATCGCGCATATCCGCCTACCGGAGCGCTGCGCAAATCTGTGTTTCGGCGGGCCGAAAAACAACCGGGTGTACATGGCGAGTTGTCATTCCCTGTACGCGCTGTACGTGGAATCACACGGCGCTGTCTAACTGTTCGCCGTGTGCAGGCGCACCGGAACGACGCCAGCCCTGTGACGATTTCTCGACACCGGGCTACGACGACCCAGCGTACCCGTGGAAGAAAGACGGTTCTACGGACGCTGACTCTTCGGGAGAAACGCGGCCACGACGCCTAGCAGCGGCAGATACGCAATCGCGTGGTAAACGTATTCAATGCTGGTTCGATCCGCGAGCAAGCCCAGCACTGCGGCGCCCACGCCGCCCATCCCGAATGCAAATCCGAAAAACAGACCCGAGACCATTCCCACCTTGCCGGGGATGAGCTCCTGCGCATAGACCAGGATCGCCGAAAAGGCGGATGACAGGAGCAGTCCGATCACAATCGTGAGCGTCGTGGTCCAAAAAAGATTTACGTGCGGTAGCAGCAGCGCAAAGGGCGCCACGCCGAGAATCGAAACCCAGATGACGGGCTTGCGTCCGATGCGGTCGCCGACCGGGCCGCCGACGAGCGTGCCGATGGCCGATGCGAACAGGAAGATGAACA
>CAWEAZ010000026.1:0-24554 GCA_963807155.1 uncultured beta proteobacterium | reverse complement strand
GCAGGATTCGAACCCACGACCCCTTGGTTCGTAGCCAAGTACTCTATCCAACTGAGCTACGGGCGCAAGGGCGCGGAGTTTATCACCGCATGAGCTAGATATCGCGGTGCACCGATGCGTTCAACGCTGCAGCGAGCGCGGCGTCACCGCCGACAATGTCCTCCCACTTGAGATCGACGCCATTGCGATGCCCTTTTAGCGTCAGCTTCAAACCCGTCGGCCCCAGCGTCAGCGTAAAAGGCTTGTCCTTGATCATCACCTCGCGCTTCAGTTCCTTGTTCAGTGCGGTTGCCATCTATTCCTCCTCAAGCGGCCGAAAGTTTTTGCGCCGCGCGTTTGATTGTCTGACGTGTACGGCCGTAATCCTGCCACGGATCGACTCGCTGTTTTTGCAGGCGGCTGAGCGCGTTCGTGATATTCCACTGACTTGCGCTCTTCAAGCCTTCGAGCTCGTCCCAGGCCAGCGGCATCGAGACGCCGAGTCCGGGACGCGCGCGCGCCGAGAATGCGGCGGCCGTCGTAGCGCCGCGGGTATTGCGTAGATAGTCGATAAAAATCTTGCCGACTCGATTTTTCGGACCGCTTTTCGCAACGAAGCGCTGTGGCACGGTGCGCGCCAGATGCACGACGATCGCTTCTGAAAAATCCTTGATCTCATCCCAGTTTGCAACCGGGCTGAGCGGAACCACGACGTGCAAACCTTTGCCGCCGCTCGTCTTCAGAAAAGACTTCAGCTTCAGCTCGTCGAGAAACGCCTTGGTCAGCATCGTGCCCTCAACCACCTGCTGCCATTGCACGCCCTCGCCCGGATCGAGGTCGAACAATATGCGGTCCGGGTTTTCGATCGACTTGATCGTCGCGTTCCACGTATGAAACTCGATTACGTTTAACTGCGCGGCCTGTACCAGTGCGGTCGCAGTCGCGATCTCGAGCATCGGCGGATGGCCGGGCAGAAAAGACGGATCGAGTTCGTTGATACCTGGAATGCGCAACGTGTCGACATGTTTCTGAAAAAACAATTGACCGCCGATTCCGCTCGGGCCCCGCACCAGCGACGTCGGCCTACCCTTTAGATGCGGCAGCATGTAGTCGGCGATGCTCTCGTAATAGCGCACGAGGTCAAGTTTCGTTAGCCCGGTGCTCGGATCGATGACGCGTTCGCCATGGCTAACTTTGACGCCAAGCGCGCTCGCAGCTGTCGCCGCTTTAGCCGGCTTGCTCTTCACCGCAGTGCGCTTCACGGGCTCGTCCTCCACTGTGACTGCTTTTTCGCGGGTGATTTTTTCCGGCAGCTTGTCGGTACGCAGGCCGTGAAACACCGAATGCCGTATGCGCCCGTCCTGTGTCCACTCGCCAAACGACACCTCGGCCACCAGCTTCGGGCTGACCCAATGACCCTTGATCGCAGTCGGAAGTTGATGAAACGGCGGTTTCGAAGTTTTCAATGCGCTCAGCTTCGCATGCAGATCGTTGAGCGTCTTGTGATCGAAGCCGGTGCCGACGTTGCCTGCATAGATCAATCGTCCCTGCAGATCGTGCACGCCCAACAGCAGAGAGCCTATCCCGGTGCGGCTGCCTTTCGGATCTGTGTAGCCGCCGATGACGAACTCCTGGCGTTGTGTGCATTTCAACTTGATCCATGTCGGCGAGCGGGCCGACACGTAGGGTGAGTCCGCGCGTTTTCCAATCACGCCCTCCAGTTGCAACCGACACGCCGCCTGCAATAACGAAGCAGGATCTGCTTCGAAGTCTTCGCTGAATTTGAGATAGCTCGATGCGTTGACCGTCATCAACTGCCGCAGCAGATTGCGGCGCTCGCGCAGCGGAACCTGACGCAGATCGTGATCGGCGTA
Source organism: uncultured beta proteobacterium (assembly GCA_963807155.1). Classification (GTDB taxonomy): domain Bacteria; phylum Pseudomonadota; class Gammaproteobacteria; order Burkholderiales; family Burkholderiaceae_F; genus JACCZX01. Next base: position 22,701 of record CAWEAZ010000026.1, on the reverse strand, counting down.
GTAAGGAAGATCGAAAACCAGGTAGTGAATATCCGCAGTCGTGGAGGTATCGAAAGCGTTTTGCAACGCCTGAAAATCGGTTCGGCCTTGCCCGTCCTCGGCTTCGATCACGATCTCGCCGTCGATCCAGCCGTTCGGAAGCTTCAGCTGCGGCCACCGCTTGCGCCAAGTGCTTGAGCCTCGACGTCCAGTCGTGGCCGCGGCGCGTGAAAAGTCTGACGTCGCTGCCGTCGACGCGAGCGAGCACGCGATAGCCGTCAAATTTGATCTCATAGATCCAGTCGCCTCGACTGGGCGCAGCAGCGGCAAGCGTTGCGAGTTGTGGTGCGAGAGCGAGCGGCAGTTTCGCCGGTCGGGCGCCGTCGGGCAGCGCCACGGTATCTGCGCCTCGCTTTTTCGTCCTTTTCTTCGGCGCAGTGCTCTGTTTTGCCGGCTTCGCCGCAACGGGTGCGCCGTTGTTCGCATTCACGCTGTCGGGTAGCGCTTCGGTGATGTCGTATTCGGCTGCGGGTCTCGCCACTTCGTCGCGCTCCTTGATCAGAAGCCACGGCTCCTGGCGCTCATTACCTCGGCCCCGCATCCGCACCAAGGTCCAGCGGCCCTGCAGCTTTTCACCTTGCAGCTCGAACTTGAGTTTGCCTTGCCGATAACCTTCGCGCGGATCGCCGTCTGGTATCCACAGTGCCTCGATCCCACACGATGACGGTGCCCGCGCCGTACTGGCCCGGCGGAATCACACCTTCGAAGGTTGCATAGGCGAGCGGGTGATCTTCGACGTGCACTGCCATCCGCTTGTCGGCAGGATCGAGGCTCGGACCTTTCGGCACTGCCCAACTCTTCAGCGTACCGTCGAGTTCAAGGCGAAAGTCGTAGTGCAATCGGCGTGCGGCGTGCTTTTGAATAACAAAGCTCAGCGCTTTGCCCGGCCGGGTAACGACGCCCTTCGGCTCCGACGTTATTCCGAAGTTGCGCTTGGTCCAATACTTTTGCAGGTTGTCGGCCATTGCGCGTTAAACGCAAACGATGTGCCTGGAGGTGGGGCGGAAACGAAGTCAAGCACAGCCCAGTCACTGCTCGTCGACAGCAGCCTCGTCGTCCATTTCGCCTACACGCTGGGGTTGGTTCATCTGGCCGCGTCACCGTGTCGATACTCGGCCGTCAATTCGTCGAAGCGCGCTTTGAGCGCCGGGTCTAGTGCAACCGAGGCCGCAGCGAGCGTTGCGTCGAGCTGATCAGCACGGCTGGCCCCAATGATCGGCGCGGTGACCACCGGGTTACTCAGTACCCAGGCGACTGCCGCGGTGGTCAGCGAAATGCCGTAGTCGGCTGCAGCTCGCCGCAACGAATCGACGGTGTCGAACATTCGCTGTTGCCAGTAGCGATTTTGGTAGCGCTCGGACGCCGTTCCGAGAGTGAAGCGAGTGCCCTGCTGTGGACCCTCTTCAAATCGATACTTTGCAGTTAGAAGTCCGCCGGCAAGCGGGTTGTAGGGAAGGACCCCCAGACCCTCCTCCGCCGCCAGAGGGAGCAGTTCCCGTTCGATCTCGCGGAAAAGCAGGCTGTAGCGCGGCTGTACGCTGACGAAGCGGGTGGCCTGTCGTGCATCGGCGACACCGAGCGCCTTGGCTAGTCGCCACGCAAGAAAATTCGAGACGCCGATATATCGCGCACGACCCGACTTCACGATGGTATCCAGCGCGCTGACCGTTTCGTCCAAGGGTGTTGCACCGTCATCGGAATGCAGCTGATACAGGTCGACGTAGTCGGTGCCGAGACGTTTCAACGAAGCGTCGATAGCTCCGAGCAGGTGCTTGCGTGACGCACCCTGGTCCCAGGGGTTGGGGCCAGTTCTGCCTACTCCTTTGGTGGCCAGCACGTAGTTGTGCCGCTGCCCGGCACCTTGATTCAGCCAACGCCCGACGATGTCTTCGGTGCGGCCCATGGTTTGCAGATCGCCGCCGAGCGGATAGACGTCCGCCGTGTCGATGAAGTTAACGCCGGCGTCGGAGGCCTTGTCCAGGATGGCACGCGCCTCGGCTTCGTTTGTCTGAAGACCGAACGTCATCGTACCGAGGCACAAACGCGACACGTGCAGTCCCGTGCGGCCGAGGCGAGTGAGGGGAATGGTCATGGCGATAAGACCGTAATGGAGTAGTACCTGCTGCCTACGCACGACCCTTCCAGGGAACGACGGCACGCTCGATAAAACGCATCAGCAGGTCGAACGCATAGGCGACGACACCGATGACGAAGATGCCCATGATGACGACATCAGTTCGCAGAAAGTTTGATGCGTTCAGAACCATCTGACCGAGACCGGCGTTAGCAGCCACCATTTCGGCCGCAACGAGCGTTGTCCAGCCGAAGCCGATGGAAATCCGCATGCCAGTGAAAATCTCCGGAAGTGCGGCCGGAATAATGACGTGTCGGATGACCTGCCATTTCGACGCGCCCAGCGAGTAAGCCGCATTGATCTGCTCGATCATCACGCTCTTCACTCCGGCTCGAGCCGCCATCGCAAGGGGTGCGAAGCACGCGAGGTAGATCAACACAATCTTCGCCGTCTCCTCGATGCCAAACCAAATGACGATCAGCGGCAGGTACGCGAGCGGCGGCAGCGGACGGTAGAACTCGACCGGCGGATCAAAGACGCCGCGCGCGATGCGCGACACGCCCATCGCGATGCCAACCGGAATCGCTGTCACGCAGGCCAGCGCGAACGCGGTGAACACGCGGAACAAGCTCCACCCGAAGTGCTCGGGAAGCGGCCGGCCTCCCTGAATCTCGCCTTTCCAGGCTTCAGAAAAGCTCGTGATGATTCGTTCGGGAGTAGGTAAAAAGAGATCGCGGATCCAGCCGTTATGCGTTGCTACCCACCACAACACCAATAGCGCAACGACGGTGACGCATGGCAATCGTGGTGCTCGAGCCTTCGCCGGGCACGCTATAGCCGCTGACGTGGCGGATGGGCGGAGTGGATACCGCGGCTTTCGTGGGTGCTGCCGCAGGGTTCGTGGCAGCTTCGACGTGACCGGGCGCGCTCATTAGGCTCGTATCAAGCGGCTTCGCGTATTTGAGGTGCAGAGTGGATCAGTTTCAGCACTTCCTCGCGAATGCGAATGAACTCCGGATCGGACTTCACCGCACGCGCATCCCGGCATTCAATGAAGCGTCGACCAAAATCGAGCCGGTAGCGATGTGCGATGCGGCCTGGCGATGGCGTCATAACCACCAGCTCGGTCGCTAGAAACAGCGCCTCCTCGACGCTGTGCGTGATGAAGAAGAACATCTTCTGTGTTTTCCACCAGAGCTCGAGGATCAACTCCTGCTGCTGCTCGCGGGTGAGCGAGTCGAGTGCGCCGAGCGGCTCATCCATCAGCATCACCTCTGGATCGCTCGCGAGCGTGCGCGCGAGTCCGACTCTCTGCTGCATGCCCCCCGAGATTTGATAAACAGGTGACTGGGCAAATTTCTCAAGCCCAACGGCGGCAAGCTTCTGCAACGCAATCGCGCGGCGCTCCGATTTGCCGAGTCCACGCATCTTCAAACCGAACTCGACGTTCTCAATGACATCAAGCCACGGCATCAGCGCATGCTTCTGGAACACAACACCGCGCTCGGCGCCTGGGCCGATGACGGGTCTGCCATCGAGAACAATTTCGCCCGAAGAAAACGGCATAAAACCCGCAATGCACGAAAGCAGTGTGGTCTTGCCGCAGCCCGACGCACCGAGAGCGACCACGAAGTCGCCGGGGTCAAGCGCTAAATTGATATCCGACAGTGCATGAGTGCCGGCCGCCCCATGGCGGCCGGTGTAATGGACAGAAAGATGTCGGACTTCGAGCTTGCTCAGCTGAACCCCTATTTGATCGCTTCCTGAACATAGGATGGATTGACCGCAGTCGAGTAGTCCGGCAGCTTTTTCTCGATCTGCTTTTGCGAGAGCTGGAAGTCAGCGGTTGCAGCGAGCGCCTTGGCGGCGATCGAGTCCTTGCCGCCGCCGAGCCACTTGGTCGCCTGTTCCTGCGCCGTCGGGAATGCGTACAGCGCCATGCTGTCCGCAACGTCTTCCTGTTTTGCACCCGACCACTTCGCAATCGCCTTCGCTTCCGCCGAGTCCTTGACGAACTTCGCCTTGTTCTTGCGGTAGTTATCGTCAGCCGCAGCGAGCACCTTGACGAACTTGACCATGAAGTCCTTGTTCGCTTTCGCCCAGTCGCGGTTGACGGCGTAGCCGTCGAATGTCGCCTTCCCGGTGTCGGCAGAGATCTTTCCCGACGTCAGAATCACCGTGCCGTCCTTCTTCGCTTCGGCGAGCACCGGATCCCAGATAAACGTTGCGTCGATGTCGCCGCGTTGCCAGGCGGCGCGGACCTCGGGCGGACGCATGTTCAGAATCTGCACGTCGGCAGGGTTGATCTTCGCCTGCTCGAGCGCGACCATCATGTGGAAGTGCGTCGTCGAATTGAACGGCATCGCAATCTTCTTGCCTTTGAGGTCGGCAATCGTCTTGATGCCCGAGTTCTTCTTGACGACCAGCGCCTCCGCGCTGCCGATATCGTCGAGGATCCAGAACACCTCAAGCGGCTCTCCACGCGACACCGCGGCCGCAATACCTGCCGAACCGATCTCGCCGATTTGCACCGCTCCCGACGCCATCGCCTTGATGACTTCGCCACCGCCGCCAAACTGCTTCCAGTTGATCTTGTAGCCGGTTGCTTTTTCTAGCTCCTTGGCTTCTTGAGCGACGCGGTACGGAACCACCATGTCCTGGTATCCGATCGTCACTTCCTTCGTTTGCGCAACCGCCAGCGTCGACACCGCCAACGCCGACACCGACAACAAGCTTGTAATAAAGCGCTTCATGTCTACCCCTCCTTTAACAACAAACTAGATTGACTTCAACGTGCGACGCAGAATCTCGACGATGTTGTCGACATGTACGCGTTCGGCGACGAGCGGCGGCGCAACCATCGCACTGTCGCCGGTCGCCTTCAGATGTAGTCCATTGTCGAACAGCTTCTTCTGGAATGCATGCCCGCGTTTGCCCGGGGCCCCTTCGGCCTGCACGTCGACCGCGCCGAACATGCCATAGCCGCGAATATCGGCAACGACCGGTATATCGCGCAACGCGAACAAACCCTCCAAGAAGTACGGCGAAAGCTCGCGGCCGCGCTCGAACAGGCCTTCGCGATCATAGATATCGAGCGTCGCTAGGCCCGCCGCACATGCCGCCGGATGCCCGGAGTATGTGTAGCCATGGAAGAATTCGATCGCGCCTTCCGGCGCTGCATTGAAGATCGCGTCATGGATGCGCGCGCTGATCGCGACCGCTCCCATCGGTTGCGCACCGTTGGTAATGCCCTTGGCCATCGTCATCAGGTCGGGCGTTACGCCAAAGCTCTGCGCCGCGAACGCCTGCCCGGTTCGGCCAAACCCGGTGATCACTTCATCGAACACCAGCAGGATCGAGTGAGCGTCGCAGATCTCGCGCAATCGCTTCAGGTATCCCTTCGGCGGCACCAGGCAGCCGGTCGAACCGGCAATCGGTTCGACAAAGCACGCCGCGATGTTTTCCGCGCCGTACAGATTGATAAAGCGCACCAGATCTTCGGCCAGCTCGACACCGTGACTGCCTTCGCCCGGCTGGAAAAAATTCTCTTTGATGTGCGTATGCCGCATGTGCGCAATGCCAGGCAGCGTCGGGCCGAACCGCCGCCGGTTGTTCGCTATTCCCGACAGAGACACGCCACCCAGGTTGACGCCGTGATACGCGCGCTCGCGCGACACGAACATCGTGCGGCCGCCCTGGCCTTTCGCCTGCCAATAGGCCAGCGCGACCTTCATCGCGGTGTCGACCGCTTCCGAACCCGAGTTCGTGAAGAAAATGTGGTTCAGGTCTCCCGGCGTCAGCGCCGCAACGCGGCTCGCCAGCTCGAACTGCTTCGGATGTCCGCGCGTAAATGGCGCAATGAAGTCGAGTTCGGCTTAGCTGGGCACCGACCGCCTCCGCGATTTCCTTGCGACAGTGGCCGGCGTTGACGCAGAACAGTCCGGACGACGCATCGATCAACTTGTCGCCGCGCTCATTCCAAACATACATTCCCTCGGCACGCACAACCATCTTCGGCTCGTGCTTGAAATCGCGGTTTGGCGTGAACGGCATCCAGTACTCGTCCATCGACACCGGTTTCGCATGCAGCGCGTCCTGAACCTTTGTTTCGGCATGGCCCATCGTGGTCTCCTGGGTGCTGCGGAATGCAGGGCAGATTTTGAATCCTACACTCGTGTGCCCGCTGTAGCTTCGCACAGGGCTTCTCAGTCATTGCTAACCGAAATAACTGGTGTAGAGCTTCTCAAGCCCCCTCGCCTGCAATAGCATTGCAAGCAATAAGGGGAGACGCGCACGTCCATCCAAGCGCCGCCCAAAACCGAGGAGGCATGCATGCAATCGCTGTTACATATCGCGCGTTCGCTCGCCGTTGCTGCGGGCATCAGCGCGGCGCTTATTCCTGCCGCATCGCTCGCACAAGGTACTCCGCAGCGCGGCGGCACGCTGGTGATGGTGGTTCAACCGGAGCCACCGACCCTTGCTTCCTATCAGAGCACGTCGGGCCCCATCGGTCAGGTCGCGACCAAGGTGTACGAGGGGCTGCTGCAGTACGACTTCAACCTGCGCCCGGTTCCCGGACTGGCACAGTCATGGACGGTAAGCCCAGACGGCAAGACGATCACTTTCAAGCTGCAGCAGGGTGTCAAGTTCCACGACGGGCAGCCATTCACGAGCGAGGACGTCAAGTTCTCGATTCTCGAGGTGCTGAGGAAGGTACATCCCCGCGGTGTGAACACGTTCCGCGCAGTCGAGTCGATCGACACGCCCGATGCGAGCACGGCGATCTTCCGCCTGTCCGAGCCGGCACCGTACATGTTGATGGCGCTCTCGGGCTACGAATCGCCGATGCTGCCGAAGCACGTGTTCGGCACTGGTGACATCGCCAACCATCCCAGCGCCAACAAGCCCGTCGGCACCGGTCCATTCAAATTCGTCGAGTGGCAGAAGGGCCAGTACATGCGCTTCGATCGCAACGCCGATTACTGGCGTCAAGGCACACCGTATCTCGACCGCATCGTTGCGCGCTTCATCGCCGATGGCGCGACCCGCGCTGCCGCGATGGAAACGCAGGAAGTGCACATCGGCGGCTTCAGCGCCATCCTGCCGCTTGATGTAAAGCGTCTGCAGGCGCTGCCGCATATCGCGGTCACCACGCGCGGGTACGAAATGCAGTCGCCGATCATCGAGCTCGACTTCAACACGCAGAAAAAACCATTCGACAATGCGAAGGTGCGTCAGGCCGTTGCGTATGCGATCGACCGCAAGTTCGTCATCGACAACATCTGGTTCGGATTCGGTCGGCCGGCCACCGGGCCCATCAGCTCGAACTTCAAGGCGACCGGCCTCTGGACCGGCGACGTGCTCAACTACAACGTGCCCAATGGGCTCGAGATGGCCAACAAGCTGCTCGATGAAGCCGGCTACAAGCGCGGCGCCGACGGCACCCGTTTCGAGATCACGCACGACATCACACCGTACGGCGAAGAGTGGCGACGCTTCGGCGAATACGTGCAGCAACAGCTCGGCAAGCTCGGCATCAAGGTGAACCTGCGCTACGAAGACGTTCCGACGTGGCTGCGCCGCGTGTACACGAACTACGACTACGAGCTCACCAACAACTGGATCCAGACGCTTGCCGATCCGGTGATCGGCGTGCATCGCCTGTATCACTCGAAGCTGATCAAGCCGGGAACGGTGTTCGTCAACGGCACGCGCTGGAGCTCGCCGGAAACCGACAAGCTGATGGATCAGGCCACCGCCGAACCCGATCCGAAGAAGCGCGCCGCTGCGTATCACGAGATGCAGAAAAAGGTGGTCGAGGCAAGCCCGATCGTGTTCGTGATGGAACTCGATTTCACCACCGTGCACAACAAGCGGTTGAACGGCTGGCTGGTGAGCCCGCTTGGCCTGTACTCGTCGTTCGATCAGGCCTGGCTCGCGAAGTAGACCTCGTTGTCGCCAAAGGGACTCGCCTACGTCGGGCGGCGGCTGGCGCTTGCCATCCCGACGCTGCTGACGATCGTCCTGCTTAACTTCGCGCTGCTGCATCTTGCTCCGGGCGATGCGGCGGATGTGCTGGCGGGTGAGGCGGGCTCCGCCACGCCTGAATACATGGCGCAGTTGCGCCAGAAATTCGGGCTCGATCAGCCGGTTCACGTGCAGCTGCTCGTGTACCTTCGCCAGGTGGTGACGTTCGATCTGGGATATTCGTTCCGTCACGGGGCGCCCGTTTCGCATCTGATTCTGACGCGCCTCGGGCCGACGCTGCTGCTGATGCTGAGCGTATTTGTCATTGCAGTTACGTTCGGCGTCATTCTCGGTGCGATCGCTGCGCGCAATTTGAACCGCTGGAAAGACGGCGTGATCTCGATGCTCGCCGTGCTCGCGTACGCGACACCGGTGTTCTGGGCAGGTCTGATGTTTATCGTGATCTTTTCGATCCATCTTGGCTGGTTTCCGACCAGCGGATACGAAGAGGTCGCCGCATTCAAGGAAGGCTGGGCGCACGTCATTGACGTAGCCCACCATCTGGTTCTGCCGGCGATCACGCTGACGATGTTCTACCTGGCGCTGTACACGCGGCTAATGCGCGCTTCGGTGCTCGACCAGTACACGATGGACTATGTGGTCACTGCGCGTGCGAAGGGCTTGTCGGAACGCCAGATCGCTCGCCGACACGTGCTACGCAACGCGGCGTTACCGGTGCTGACAATGGCAGGCGTTCAAGTCGGAGCGCTGCTGGGTGGCGCGGTCGTTGTCGAGACTGTTTTTGCGTGGCCCGGACTCGGACTGCTCGCGTATGAATCGCTGTTCGCGCGGGACATCAACCTGCTGCTCGGAATCTTCTTCATTTCCGCCTGCCTGGTCGTGCTCGTCAACCTTGCAGTGGATCTGCTGTACACGCTGCTCGATCCTCGCATCGAGTTGCGATAGCGATCGCTCATCCATGCAAGGCTTCGCACGCCGCTTCTTTCGCAACGGACCTGCCGTTGCCGGCTCTCGTCATTCTTGTCCTCGTTGCTGCGATTGCGCTGCTGGCGCCTCTGCTCTACCCAACGAGTCCGTTCGAGATGGCAGGCAAACCTTTTCAGGCCCCGCTGACGGGCACTCTGTTTGGAACCGATCAACTGGGCCGCGACGTCACCGCGGGCGTGCTGCACGGCGCCCGCACCACGCTGATGATCGGGTTCGTGGCCACTGTGATTGCAGTGCTGCTCGGCGCGACCATCGGCGGATTGGCCGGCTACTACGGCGGGCGCCTCGATGCGCTGCTGATGCGCTTCACCGAAATCTTTCAGACGATTCCATTCTTCCTGTTCGCGATTCTGCTGGTGGCCGTACTGACGCCGTCAATCCGCAACGTGATCATCGCGATCGCGGTCGTCTCATGGCCACCGATGGCGCGGCTTGTGCGCGGGGAGTTCCTGTCGATGCGCAGCCGGGAGTTCGTTCTCGCGTGCGTGTCGATGGGCATGAGCAACGCGCGCATCATCCTGCGGCACATCCTGCCCAACACGCTCTCGGCGATCATCGTCACAGGCTCACTGATGATCGCGACGGCGATCCTGATCGAGTCCGCTCTGTCGTTCCTTGGACTATCGGATCCCAACACGATGAGCTGGGGTTTCATCATCGGTGCGGGCCGTACCGCGCTGCGATCTGCGTGGTGGGTCTGCACGATTCCGGGCATCGCGATCCTCGTCACCGTGATGGCCATCAACCTGGTCGGCGAAGGATTGAACGATGCGCTCAATCCGCGCTTGCGAACCGCATGAGCGCTTCGCCGTCCAGCAGCTCCCGAAGCGGTGCTCTCGATCGAGAACCTGACGATCGACCTGCCCTCTTGGGCCGAGCGCGCACATGCTGTCGAGAACGTCTCGCTCGCGCTCGGGCGCGACGAGATCGTCTGCGTTGTCGGTGAATCCGGTTCGGGTAAATCGGTGATGGCGCGTGCCGCGCTGGGACTTTTCCCCTCTCGCCACGTCCGGCCCAGTGCAGGCCGCATTCTGTTTCGCGGCGAGAACGTGCTTGCAGCTACCGAGCAGCGGCTGCGCGAGCTGCGCGGCAGCCGCATCGCGATGATTTTCCAGGAGCCGATGACGGCGCTGAATCCGTTGCTTACGATCGGACGTCAGATCGAGGAAGCGATCGAGGTTCATCAGCCGCAAGCACGTGATCGGCGCAAGCGCGTGCTCGACATGCTTGCTTCGGTTCATCTGCCCGATCCGCAATCGATCTACGGCGCATATCCGCACCAGGTATCCGGTGGTCAGCGCCAGCGCGCGATGATCGCGATGGCGCTGGTGCTCGAGCCCGACGTGCTGATTGCCGACGAGCCGACGACCGCTCTGGATGTCACCACGCAGGCGCAGATCCTCGCGCTGATCCGAGAGGTGCAGCGAGCGCGACACATGGGCGTGCTCTTCATCACTCACGATTTCGGCGTGGTCGCGGAGATCGCGCATCGCATCGTAGTGATGCAGCACGGCCGCGTCGTCGAACAAGGTGCTGCGGGCGACATTCTGGAAGCACCGCGTGAGGATTACACACGCATGTTGCTGGCGGCGGTACCGGATCTGGTCCCTGCTGCGCGCGCAGAAGGATTTCTCGCGCCGAAGCGGTCGCACTGCATGTGAGCGGGCTCGAGAAGAACTATCGGTCGCGCAGAGGCTTATTCGGGCGAGCCGCAAGGTCTGTTCATGCAGCGAAGGCGGTGCGCTTCGAGATCCGTCGCGGTGAAACGCTGGGGATCGTCGGCGAATCTGGCTCTGGAAAATCCACGGTCGCGCGCTGTGTCACGCGTCTTGTCGAGCCTGATGCAGGTGAGATTCGGATCGGCAATGTTGATTTCGCATCACTGTCGCAAGCAGCGCTTCGTCCCGTGCGCAAACGCATCCAGATGGTGTTTCAGGATCCCTACAGCTCACTGGATCCGCGGCAGACCGTAGGCAACCTGATCGCAGAAGGCCCGATCGTGCACGGCATATCTGCGGGTAAGGCGTTGCAACGCGCGCGCGAGCTGCTCGAGTTGGTCGGACTGGATGCACGCGCTACCGACCGTTACCCGCACGAGTTCTCCGGCGGTCAGCGCCAGCGGATCGGGCTTGCGCGTGCGCTCGCGCTCGATCCTGAGATTCTGGTCGCGGATGAGCCGGTATCGGCGCTGGATGTCTCGGTGCAGGAACAGGTGCTGCGGCTTCTAGCCGAGATTCGCGACCGCCTCGGGCTTACGATGCTCTTCATCACGCACGACCTGCGCGTTGCTGCGCAAGTGTGTGATTCGATCGCGGTGATGCGCCACGGCGAAATCGTTGAGATGGGCTCGACCAAGAGTGTCTTCGCGCAGCCGCGCCATGCGTACACGCGCGAGCTGCTCGCAGCGGTACCTGGCCGCGCATGGAGTGAGCGGCGCACTGCGAGCGCGAGGTGACAGTCCGCCATGAGCCTGCCTGACTTCCCGTTCGATGACATCAGTCTGGAGTCGTTCGCGACCGCGTTTCGCGCGGGCCGGATTCGCTCGCGCGATGTGACGCAAGCTTTCCTCGCGCGCATCGATGCGTTGCAACCACGTCTGGCCGCCTACTCGCACGTCGATCATGAGGGCGCACTCGCCCGCGCAACCGCGGTCGACGCGATGCGTGCGGCTGGAAATGATCTCGGGCCGTTAATGGGCCTGCCGATCGCGCTGAAGGATTTGTACAGCGTTCGCGGCATGCCAACGAATGCCGGCAGTCGTGTCGATGTCAGCTGATCTGGTGCCGCCGCAGGGTCCGTTTGTCACTGCGCTGGAGCACGCGGGCTGCGTTCTTCTGGGCAAAACCGTCACGACCGAGTTCGCGATGGGCGGTATCAATCTAACGCACCGCCTGCCGTGGAACCCATGTGATCCAGAGACTGCGCGAATGACCGGCGGCTCGAGTCACGGCTCCGCAGTCGCGATGGCAGCAGGAATGGCAGCGATCACTTTCGGTAGCGACACCGGTGGCTCCGTTCGGTGGCCGGCGGCGCTGTGCGGGGTCGTCGGATACAAGGCGAGCCCGGATCACTGGCCGGTAGAGGGTGTATTTCCGCTGTCGAAGAACATGGATAGCCTGGGCGTGTTTACCAGCAGCGCTGCTGACGCCGCGTTCGTCGAGGCAGCGATGCGCGGGCAGGACACCGCATCCCCGCGGCCGATCGATCGGCTCGTACTGGGTGTTCCGACCGAGTATTACTTCGACAATGTCGATCGCGATGTACGAGCGTGTTTCGACGAGGCATTGGCGCGCTTGCGCTCGCGCGGCGCGCGTCTCGTACCCGTTGACGTCCCGGAGGCGCGCGAACCCGATGCATTGTTCGCGCGCTTGGTGCCTGCCGAGTGGCTTGCGTTTTTTGGCCGCGAGCGCTTCCTTGCCGACAAGAAAAACATGGATCCCGTGGTGCAAGCGTGGGCAAGTAGAGGCCTGGACGTCAGCGCGGACGAGTATCTGCGCAATGAACGGCGGCGCGTGGAACTGATTGCACTGATGCGCGAACGGATGCGAGGACTCGATGCATGGATCACACCGACTGTGGTGGTCATACCGGGTCCGGCGGCTGACTTCGACACGGTAGAGAAAGCGATGGCATGGAACAAGCTCAACACACAGAACACCCGGCCCGGAAACATGTTCGCGCAGTGCGGGATCTCATTGCCGATCCATCACCTGTGCGGAACACTGCCAGTCGGGCTGCAACTTTGCTGTGCGCCGGGCGAGGATACGCACCTGCTCGAGGTTGCCAGAGCGGTGGAAGAGGTTGTGGGGCGCGCGCCGTTGCCTGACACGCGGAAGTTTGTTAGCTCTGCGGTTGATCGAACAGCTGCCGCATTCTAGAGAAGTCTTCGTCGCCAAGCAGTTCCTTCGCGCCGATCACGACGAGCGCACATCCTTCTTGTTCGACATCAGAGTCGGCATCGCTGATCGTCCAGCGCGTGCCGACGCCCTGCACAAGGCGCACGCGCTCCGGGTTCGAATCCAGGCGCACGAAACCTTTCAGACGAAGAACGCCATGCGGAAGATCGTCAAGCACTTCGTGAAGCTTCTCCTCGCTGATCGGTGCCGCGCATTGGAAGACCCGGGCGACGAAACGATCGCTGTGGTCGCTTTCGTTCACTCCTTCAAACGAATGCCCGCTTTGACCACGGCATCGAGCCGAGCGCGATTTCAATCGGTACATCGGTGTGGTGTGCTTCGATCAGCGTCGCGCGCGGCGCATGAGTCTTTAGGCATTCAATAACCTGCTGCTTGCGCGCCTGATCGACTAGATCGACCTTGTTCAGTATCAGAAGGTCCGCTGCCGCAAGCTGCGCGATCACCGTTTCGCCGACATAGCGATCGTGTGCAAGCGCTTCGATCTGATCCGCAGCGACCACCACGAGCGTTGCTTCTGGGGAGAAACCTGCACCGACACGTGCGACCTGTGCGATGCGTCGCGGATCGCTGACCCCACTGGCCTCGACGACCACATGATCCGGGCGCGGATCCAGCGCGAGCGCTTCCGACAACGCGTTGATGAGACCGCCCGCAAGGGAGCAGCACACACAGCCGTTGCGCAGGCCGATTGTGGTGGCGCTGCGCTGCGCGATCAGCGCCGCATCGATCTGCAGATCACCAAAGTCGTTGACCAGCACCGCGATGCGACGGCCTTCGGCCTGCGCCAGCAACGCATTCAGCAAAGTAGTCTTGCCAGCGCCCAGAAAGCCGCCGATGACAGTCAGCGGCACAGCGGGTGAACGAGACACTCGGGCCCCGGAGTCGGTTACGTTGTTGCGGGCGATCTCAAACGGCACACCGCCAACCATCGTGCCTATGACCCGAACATCCTTCAGCGCTTCAGGCGCCACCTCGAGCGGATCGTCAGCGAGAACGGCAAAGTCCGCGCGCTTGCCGACTTCGATACTGCCCACTTCGTCGTCGATGTGCAGCGTGTATGCCGACCCGAGCGTGACGGCGCGCAGCGCATCGGCAACGCTGATGCGCTGATTCGGGCCCAGCACGCGGCCCGAAGCGGTGATGCGGTTGACCGCGCACCACGCGGAGAAAAGTGGCGCGATCGGGGTGATCGGCGCGTCGGAATGAACGCTGAAAGGAATACCGTGTGCGAGCGCGCTTCCAGCTGCGTCCATCCGATGCGCGCGCTCGGGACCCATCGTCACATCGTGATGAATGTCGCCCCAGTGAAAGATGTGATTGGCAAAGAGGTTCACGCACAGGTCCAACGCGCGAATGCGGCGGAACTGCGCTTCGTCTGCCATCTGCAGATGCTGCAGCGTGTGGCGGTGATCAGGCCGAGGCTTGCGCGCTATTGCTGCACCGAACGCAGCAATAGCGACCTCGGATGCTTCGTCGCCGTTCACGTGGATGTGAAGCTGCAGTCCAGCGTCGTGATACGCAGCCACTACGTCGTTCAGCTGCGCTGGTGCGATGTTCCAGATGCCGTTCGGATGTCCGTTGTAATAGCCTGGCCACTTGAGTCGCGCCGTGAAGGCCTGAATCGATCCATCGGTCATCAATTTGACCGGCCCGAAGCGCAGCTTTGAATCATTGAGCTTCTGCCGATCTCGCACCTGTTCGATGCCCGAGCGTGGATCGATACCGAGGCCGAAGAAAGCAGCCACGATGCGTAGCGGAAAGTCTTCGCGCGCGGTTGCCGACTGCAGGCTTGCAACGCTTTCATCGGACAGATCGTTGGTCAGATCTGCCGCCGTTGTCACGCCTGCAGCCTGCGCGAGGCGCGCGAAGTTCCAGACTGCACGCTCCGTGCGTCCGGCGCGAAATGGATCACCGATGCGCTGGAACACCGGGAACATCGCCGCCATTTCGGCCAGCTCGCCAGTCGGCTCGCCGCGATCATCCCGCACGATTCCATCGACATCGGTATCGCGTGTGATGCCGACCCGCGCCAGCATCGCCGAATTCGCATTCAGCACATGAAAATTCGAGTGAATGACCGCGATCGGCCGCTGCTTTGAAACTCGATCGAGATCTGCCCTCACCATGCGCGGGCCTCGAAACAGAATCGGATCGAATCCCCATGCGACCAGCGGCGCTTCGGGATCGCGCAGATCGGCATTTGCCTGCTGCAACCGCTCGACCACGGCATCAATGCTGCGCAGCGCGGGCCAAATCGACCCATCGGGTGATCGGCGCTGGTAGAAGCCAACGTGCGGATAGTCCCAGATGCCACCCTCGAGCAGATGACTGTGACCTTCGATGAGGCCGGGCATCAGGACCCGATCTGCGTAACGATCATCGACGCGGTGTGTTCCCCACGTTGCCAATGTTGCCGTATCGCCGACGCCAAGAATGCGTCCATCGAGCACCGCGACTGCATCAGCTTCGGGAAGCGTGCGGTCCATCGTCAGGATGCGACGCGCCGGATAGATCGTGAATGGTGGGCGAGAAGTAAGCATCGATGCCTGGTTAGCGTTCTGGTCCGATGAACTCAGCTCAACGGGCGCTGCGCATCCTCGCGGATCATATCGACCGCCTTCTCGGCAATCATCATCACCGGCGCATTGGTGTTGCCGCTGATCAGCACCGGCATGATCGAGCAGTCAACCACTCGCAGACCACTGATCCCTCGCACTCGCAGCCGCGCGTCGACGACCGCCAGCGGGTCGCTGCCCATCTTGCATGTGCCCGATGGGTGAAAGATCGTCGCGCCATTGTTGCGCGCAAACTCCAACAGTGCGTCGTCGCTGATGGCTTCTGGACCGGGTTTGACTTCGCGTCGCACGAATGCCCGCATCGGTCCGGATTGCGCGATGGCGCGCGCCGCGCGCATACCAGCCACCGTTGTCCGGCGATCGAGTTCTTCGGTTAGATAACGGGGCTGCATTGACGGCGGTTGCATTGGGTCGCGCGATCGGATCGCGACGCGTCCGCGTGACGCCGGCCGCAGCGGGCAAATCGATAGCGTGAATCCTGAGAACGGATGCACGGCACCGCCCGCCATATCGGCCGACAACGTGGCGACATGAAACTGGATGTCCGGCGTTGCTGCCTCGGACGGCAGAGCGCGCATGAAGCAACCGCCCTGATTGATGCCGACCGCCAAGCGGACCGCGCCGAGCGAACAGCCACTGCAGCCCGATCTTGATGCGCCCGACGAGCGAACGCAGTTCATCGTTGGTGGTGATCGGTTGTGTGCATTCGTAGATCAATCGAATCTGCAAGTGGTCCTGCAGGTTTTCACCGACCCCCGGCAGCTCGTGCACGACGGCAATGCCGTGCTGCGCGAGCAGCGCTGGTGGGCCAATTCCCGATAACTGCAGCAGCTGCGGCGACTGAATCGCGCCCGCCGCCAGCAGAACCTCGCGCGTGCAATGC
Source organism: uncultured beta proteobacterium (assembly GCA_963807155.1). Lineage (GTDB taxonomy): Bacteria > Pseudomonadota > Gammaproteobacteria > Burkholderiales > Burkholderiaceae_F > JACCZX01. Next base: position 6,237 of record CAWEAZ010000026.1, on the reverse strand, counting down.
GCTTCGAGATCACGACCGTTTTGCCGGTAGCTGACACCGGTGGCGCGCCGTCCCTCGAGCAATAGTTTCGTCGCGTAAGCGCCGGTTTCGATGCGCAGGTTAGGTCGGCGGCGCGCCGGCTTCAGATAGGCGGTCGCCGCACTGCTGCGCCAGCCCTTTCGAGTCGTCAGCTGAAAGTAACCCGCTCCTTCCTGCGTCGCCCCATTGAAATCATCGTTGCGCGGTACGCCGAGCGACGCTGCACCGTCGATAAATGCATCGATCAGCGCGTGCCGATGCGCAATATTCGATACACGCTGTGGACCGTTACCGCCATGAAACGGACTGGCTCCGCGTTCGTTGCATTCGCTGCGGATGAAGTACGGCAGTACATCGTCATAACCCCAGCCGATGTTGCCCAGCGCGCGCCAATGGTCGTAGTCCTCGCGCTGCCCGCGTATGTAGATAAGACCGTTGATCGCACTCGAGCCGCCCAGCGTCTTGCCGCGCGGCCAGTAAATACGGCGGCCGTTCATCGTCGGCTCGGGATCGGTGTGAAAGCACCAGTTGTAGCGGCTATCCCACATCGTCTTGCCATAGCCGATCGGCAGATGAATCCAGATCGAGCGGTCTGGCGGGCCCGCTTCGAGCAGCAGTACGCGCGTTGCCGGATCTTCCGACAGTCGCGCTGCGAGCACGCACCCGGCCGAGCCGGCGCCGACGACGATGTAGTCGTATTGCGGATCAGCCATCAAACTCGCCGCTCAACCCGCCGAGAACCCGCCGTCAACGAAGATCGTTTGGCCGGTGACGTAATCCGAGGCGCGGCTTGCGAGAAACACCGCGGTGCCGCGTAAATCGCCGAGCTCGCCATTGCGACCTGAAAAAGTGCTGTCGGCCATCTTCTGCCAGCGCACCGCGTCGCTTACAACAGGCGCGGTCAGTTCGGTTGCAAAGAACCCGGGCGCTATCGCGTTCGTGTTCACGCCGTGCCGTGACCAGGCTTCCGCCTGCGCGCGCGTCAGCTGCGCGATCCCTCCCTTCGAGGCGCCGTAGGGCGCACCCATCGGGAATGCGCGCACTGACTGCAGCGAAGCGATGTTGATAATGCGTCCCCACCCCTTCGCGATCATTGCCGGCGCCAACGCCTGCGCCAGAAAGAATGGCGCCGTGAGATTGATCGCCAAGATGGCGTCCCAGTCGGCCCGGGTCACTTCGAGCATCGGCTTGCGGATGTTGATGCCCGCTGCATTGACGACGATGTCGGGAGCACCGAAGAACGATGAAGCACGCTCGGCAGTTGCGAGTAGCGCTGCGCCATTCGCAAGGTCAGCGGTGAGAGTCGCCGCGCGTGCGCCTACGGCTTCGACCTCCCGCTGCGCGGCTGCGAGCTGCTGCGCTCTTCGGGCGACCAGCACGACCGCGGCGCCCGCCTCGGCCAGCGCGCCTGCAATCTCGCGCCCAATACCTGAGCTTGCGCCCGTTACCAGGGCGACGAGTCCGCCGAGGTCGAAGCGCGCCGGCGCGGTCACGACTCGATGCGCGCGCCGAGCTCGAAGCGCTCGTCGGGAAAATATTTTGCAAGCCGATCGTCGGCTGTGCGCGCGTGAGCTTCCATTCCTTCCAGCCGTGAGATACGCGCGGTGGCGGGTGCAATCGCGTGGTTCGCCGCACGCGTCATGCGCTGCCACGTCACTGTCTTGATGAATTTGTGCACCGACAGTCCGCCCGAGTAGCGCGCTGCGCCGCGCGTGGGCAACACGTGATTGGGCCCTGAAGCCTTGTCGCCGAATGCGACAGTGGTTTCTTCTCCGAGAAAAAGAGAGCCGTAGCAGGTCAAGTTCGCAAGCCACCAGTCGAGGTCCTTTGCGTGCACCTCGAGGTGCTCGGCGGCGCAACGATCGGAGACTTCTGCCACTTCTTCGCGACTGCCGCACAGCACCACTTCGCCATAGTCGCGCCACGCACAGCCGGCGGCGTCTCGTGCAGTCGCGGGCAGCGCATCGATCAAACCGGGCACGCGCTGCATGACATCGTTGGCCAATGCGCGCGAAGTCGTAAAGAGCCAGGCCGGCGACTCGTGTCCATGCTCGGCTTGCCCGACCAGATCACTGGCAACGAGTGCGGCGTCGGCCGATTCGTCGGCGATGACCGCCACCTCCGTCGGGCCGGCAAGAACGTCGATGCCGACTTGCCCGAAAAGCGCCCGCTTGGCTTCGGCCACGTATTTGTTGCCGGGGCCGACGACGATGTCGGCGGGCTTGCCGGTGAACAGTCCGTACGCGAGTGTTGCGATCGCCTGCACACCACCCAGTGTCATCACAACGTCCGCGCCCGCCACCTTCATCGCGTACAGCACGTGCGGATGAACGCCCTCGCCCTTGTACGGTGTCGAACACGCGATCACCGTGGATACACCGGCGGCTTTGGCGGTGGCAATCGTCATATACGCGGACGCAATGTGCGCGTAGCGTCCGGTCGGCACGTAGCAGCCGGCGACATTGACCGGGATCAGTCGTTGGCCGGCAATTAATCCGGGCTGCACCTCGCACGAGAACTCGTGCATCGAGTCGCGCTGCGCTTGCGCGAAGCTGCCGCACCTGCGCAGTCGCGAAGTCGATGTCGCGCTTGATGCTCGGCGTCGATATCGTGTGTTCGCCGCTCAATCTCGTCCGCGCTCACAACAATTTCACCGTCCCAATGGTCGAGCTTCTTCGCGTACGCGCGTACCGCTGTCTCTCCATCGCGCACAATCGTCGCCAGCATTTCGTCGACCACCTTACGTGCCTCACCCGACTCGCTTGCGGGCGTCTTGGCGGCCTTCTTCAGATACTCGATCGCCATTGCGTCACTTGCCGTAGATGTAATTCGGGCAGCCACATCACGATCTGCGGGAAGAAGATGCACAGCATGAGTCCCAAGATCTGCAGAACCATGAACTGCATCATCCCCTTATAAATGTCACCGAGGTCCCATTGCGGAACGACGCCCTTTAGGAAGTACGCTGACATCGCCACCGGCGGCGAGAGCCACGCCGTTTGCAGGTTGACCGCCACCAGGATGCCGAACCAGACCTTGTCGAAGCCCAGCTTGTCCACCATTGGCAGCAGGAACGGCACCACGATCAGTACGATCGGCACCCATTCCAGCGGCCACCCCAACAGGAAGATCACCGCCATGATGATGAAGAGCATCACATAGGGATGCACATCCAGCGCGAGCAGCGCGTCGGTGAGCATGTTCGGTGTTCCGAGCCGCGCGAATACTGCGCCGAAGAAGTTCGACGCAGCCACCAGAAACAGGATCAGCACCGAGATCTCGAGCGTCTTGACCAGTGTGTCCTGGAAGTTGCGCCACGTGAGCCTTCCATAGGCGGCGGTGAGAAGCAGTGACCCAACCGCGCCGCACGCAGCGCCCTCGGTAGGAGTCGCGAGCCCGAAGACGATGCTTCCGAGCGCCGCGAGCACCAGCGCCGCCGGGGGTACCAGGCCAAGGAAGAACTCGATCCATACCTCGCGCATGCTGGTTGGGCGTTCGCTTAACGGAAGCGGCGGCCCGAGCGACGGATTGATCATGCAGCGGACCATCGCGTACGAAGTGAACAGAAGCGCCAGCAGCAGGCCGGGCACGATCGCCGCAGCGAACAGCGTCGTCACCGGAACCTCAAGTACGGGCCCCATCACTACCAGCATGATCGACGGCGGAATCAGGATGCCGAGCGTGCCGCCCGCGGCAATCAGGCCGGACGACAGCTTCACGTCATATCCCGAACGAATCATCGACTTCCCAGCCATGATGCCGAGGATCGTCACCGAAGCGCCGACGATGCCGGTGGCCGCCGCGAATATCGTCGCCACGAACATCACCGCAAGATAGAGAGCGCCGGTCAGTCGGGAAAGCATCTTCTGGACAGCGTCGAACAGGCGCTCCATCAGCTTTGCCTGTTCCATCATGATGCCCATGAAGACGAACAACGGCACGGCGGCGAGTGTCTGCTCCATCATCGTCGCGTTGAACTGCAACGTGAGCTGATAGAAAACCAGCTGACCGAACCCCCAGTAGCCGAAGATCAGACCCAGGAAGATCAGGGTGAACGAGATGGGGAAGCCGATGAAGATTCCGGCGATCATCGCCACCATCATCCACATACCGATCATTTGCTGACTCATACCGGCCACCGGCCCGTGCGCGCGGCATGCACGCTCTTCAAGAGCTCGGAAATGCCCTGCACGATCAGGAACACGATGCCGATCGGCAGCGCGCTCTTCACCGGCCCCAGCAGCGGCATCCAAGCCGTATCGGTTCCGCGCTCGGCGCGCGACACCGAAATCCACGCCCACTCAGACGCGACCCATAAAAAGATAAGCATCGACGGGAAATAGCAGATCAGGAACAGCGCGGTATCGATGCGCCCCTGCGTTTGCACCGACCAGCGGCGATAGATGAAGTCAGCACGTATGTGCACACCTTTGGACAGTGCATAGGCGGCGCCGAGTATGAACAGCGCGCCATACAACATGCGGCTGATGTCGTACGCCCAGACCGTCGGCGCGGTAAACCAGTAGCGCGCGAAGACTTCGTAGACGATTCCGAGCATCAGCGGGACGGTGAGCCAGGCCACTGTCCGTCCTACCCAGAGACTGAAAGTGTCGATCGCGACGATCGCGGTGGACATCCAGCGCGGCATGTCCTCGGGCAGATGGCCGTGCGAATCGGGCCGCCGTCCGACGATCATCTCGTCGGTCAGATTATGTTCTTGCTGCATCGTCCTCTAGTCTGTGCAACACCCGACGTTGCTTGGGGCAATAAAAATGGACCGCGAGTGCGACCTCGCGGCCCATGATCGCCAATCGTTACTTCTTCGCAGGTGCTGCTGGTGCCGCCGCTGGTGCTGCCGCTGCTGCCGGCTTCTTCTTCGCCAGCTCGGCCGCATAAGCGCCGCCCATCGCCGCATTCGATTTCTGCGCGCGCGCCCAGAACGGGATCGCAACGTCGGCCCATGCTTTTTGGCTGTCCCACACTTTCTTGAAGAACGCGTTCGTCGCGGCGTTCTTCTCGAAGTTCTTCATCGCGGCAGCGCTGTATTCGGTGAAATACTCTTTCGGCGTGTCGTGCAAGATCACCCCGTGCTTCTCGGTGAGCTCCTTCAGCGCCTTACCGTTCTCATGAATACGGTAAGCGACCGTCTTCATCAGCGATGCATTGGCGGATACCTCGATCGCCTTCTGTTGCACCGGCGAGAGCGATCTCCACACGTCTCCGTTAATGTACAAATCGGCGTTCACCACGACTTGGTGCAGTCCCTCGAGGTAGTAGTGCTTCAGCACCTTGTGGAACCCAAACGTCATGTCAGGCTTCGGGCAGCACCATTCGGCCGCATCGATCACGCCCTTTTCGAGTCCGGGCAGGATGTCTCCGCCGCCCATTGCCACCGACGCAACCCCGATATCGTTGTAGATCTGACCCGGGATGCCGGGCGGCGTACGAAAGCGCAGCTTGCGAAAATCCGCCATGTTGTTGATCGGCTTCTTGAACCAGCCCAGCGCTTCTGGCCCAACCGGCTGCAGGATGAAGCCTTTGACGTTGACTTTCATCTCCTTCCACAGCTCGTCGTACAGCTGCTGCCCGCCGCCGTACAGAAACCACGACACCCATGCGAAGTTGTCCATGCCGACACCCGAACCCGCCGCCGGCGAGCCGAACAGCGTTGCGGCTGGGTGCTTACCCGACCAGTAGTGCGTCCAAGCAAAGCCCGCTTCGATCAACCCCTTGTCAACCGCGTCGAGTGTGTCGTTCACTGCCACCACGGCTCCCGCGGGCAGCACCTCGAACGTGACCGTGTTGTTGGTCAGCGCTGCCACGTCGACCGCGAACTCTTTCAGCATCGTGACTTCGTCGGCCGATACCGGGATCACCGACTGCACACGTATTTTCACGGTCTTGCCTTGAGCCACCGCTACCGCAGGTGCAAGCGCTACGGCCGCGGACAACACGGCTGCGCCGACGAACTCCATCGAATCCTTGCCATTGAGGTTCTCCCGTTATGGGTGTCGATCAGTTGCCGACACACGTTTGCAATGCACAGTAGTCGCGCTGTTCTGAGGCGTCAAGGATGAAGCTCTCGAACAGGCCCAACCGAACACGCTGACGCAAGCTCACAGAGCTGTCACTCGCGGAAAGCGCCGGCATCCGCGTGCCGGCGCGACAGCGTTGATCACGACCCGAAAGCGGGTCAGTAAGCTTCCTCTGCAAGGGTAG
>CAWEAZ010000025.1:0-100385 GCA_963807155.1 uncultured beta proteobacterium | reverse complement strand
CTTCGCCGGCAGCGAGTTCAACCCACAGCAAATGCTGCTGCAAGAAACCGAGTGCTGCAGGCGCAGCCTCGCCCAGCAGTGCCGTCAGCTGCTGCGCGAGCAGTGCATCGCGATGCGGCGGCCGTCCCGCCTCGTCGTTAGCCATCCGGTGTGCGTGTAAGCTGAGCTCACGGCGTGCGCCGCTTGCAGCTCGTCGCTCAGCGAGCGGACGCGCGACGCAAGCAGCAAACTGATGTTCAGCAGCAGCTTGCCGAACACCTCCGGGTGCTCGGCTACCAGCCGTTCATATGGCTCGCGCTGCAGTTCGAGCATCAGCGTGTCACTTTCCGCGATCGCATCCGCGGAGCGCGCCGCTCCGGCAAGCAGACCCATATCGCCGAACACCACGCCCGGCGCGAACGAGATCAGACGCCTCCCGAGGGCAGCGTCGTCCTCGGTTTGCCCGCCCGGTAACCAGATTCCGACCTGCCCTTGCAACAACACGAACATCGAGTCGCCCGGGTCGCGGAGCGAACACCGCCTCGCCCTTCGCGACGCGCCGCTCGACCATCATCGACCTCAGCAGCTCGAGCTCGTCGGCCTTGAGCCCAGACCCAACCAGGGCTTCTCCGAGTGTCAGCGGCGCATCGACAACTGACGTTCGCGCAAGATCGCCAACAGCCGATCTTCGGCGTGCTCGAGCGCACGATCCGCGTCGGGGAAAAAATGCGCAGTCGGCCAGCCGTCCGTGCACATCCATATCGCGGATCATGCGCATGGGCGCATTACGCGGCGACAAACCCGCGAACAGCAGGTGCTTGCCGGCGCGCCGGACCGCATCGGCAGCCTGCAGCAGCACGCGCGCACCGCTCGCATCGACCTCGCTAACGCGCTCGAAGTCGAGCACGATCTGGTCGGATATGTGAACCAGCCGCTCGATCTCGTGGTCGGCCGCTTCGGCGGTGCCGAAGAACAACGCACCATCGAGTTCCAGCATCGCGATCCGTGCGCCGTGTGCCCGCAGCGACTCAGCTTCGGCCGCTGGACGGACCTTGCGCGAAGTGCGCCGATCGGCGTGGACAATCTGGCGAATCGGCTTCTTAATGTTGCTGCGGATAAACATCAGAATGGCGACCAGCACGCCGACCCCGATCGCGAGCGGCAGCGAAACGAAGATCGCAATACCCGCGACCAGCAGCATGATTCCGTAACTTTCCGCCAGAGCGCGCGGCATGCGCCACCTGAGACCTTGCTGCCACAGAACTCGGGTAGCGCTCCGTGTCCAGGCGTCGACCAGCGAGTACGCGACCGCCGTGAATACCCCGGCGATGGCGGCCATCGGCACGAAGCTCATGAAACGCAGACCGAATGCGAGCGCGAGCAACAGGCCAGCCCCGAAAAAAACGCGTGACATCGCGGTGGTGCCGCCTGCGTCCAGATTGATCTTGCTGCGTACCACCGCGCCCGCACTCGGCACTCCGCCGATGAACCCTAACGCAACGTTGGCGACCCCTTGTTGGAGCATGGTGCGGTCACGGTCTTCGCGTCGGTGCGTCAATTCGTCGACCGTGGAATCAGCGAGCGCTGTCTGCAAACTCGATACAAACGCGGCCGCGGCGGCGAATTCAATCAGCAACCACATCTTGTCGAGCAGCAGACCATCGCCCAGCCGTTCGAACAGCGGCGCCATCGCTTCGACGCCCGGCCATTCGAAGCGCGGCGCGTTAAATGCGGCCCGAGCGCGCCCGCTAACGGCGTAAGTGTCAGCAGGTGATGCAGCGCTGTAGCGGCCAGCAACCCCGTCAGATAGGCGGGGACACGTCGTGTCCACCGCGGCGGCCGCACCGCGAGCACCAGCCCGGCGAGCGCGATGACTGGAGCCAGCGGCTGCGCATTGCGCCAATCGGCGGCGCCTTGTCCGTCGGGCAAGCCAAGCAAATGCGGCAGCATCGCCGCCACCATCAGGACAGCAGAACCGTTCATGTAGCCGGCATCAACCGGATATGGAACGTAGCGGATGAGACCGCCGAACTTCGATGCCGGAGCGTATCTGCAGAACGCCGGCGAGGACCACGCCAAACGCCAGGAAAGCCAGCAGCAGTGGGACGAGCGGTTGCCCATTGGCGGCGAGAAATCGCGGATCGACCACCAGCGCACCCATCAGCGCCGGTACCAGCAGCGCCAGCGCCGCACTGGGACCAGTTAACAGTGGTCCCTTTCCGCCCGCAAACGCGGTCACCGCGCTCGCGAGCGCCGCAGTGCAGACGCCGAGCACGAAACCGACTTGCACTTGCTCCGGTCCCAGGCGCGCGAACGCGACCAACCCGTAGCTGCCTTCGATTGACAGCAGCACTACCGCCGCCGTCAGACCGCCGGCGATATCGCCCCGGGCGATGCCCCTCGGCTGCAGCAGCGATTTCCACCAAGCTAGACGCGCGCCGTCCGAACTCAATCCATGTCCTCACATCACGCGGTCGCGCCGGCGCCCGGGCCTTACGCTAGTAGCCGTGCCGAACTGTGAAATCGAGGCAGTGCACGGCCGCCGCAACGGTCGAGGATAGCAAGCCGACGGGTTGTGGCTGACACGCAACCGAAGCGACGCTCCATGGCACGCACCGACCAGCGGTGGATATCCCTTGTTGACGCTAGGGTCACTTCCGTAGAAGCTTCGCGGTCTCCAAAGAGAGAGACAAGAAGGAAACAGGATCATGCGAGGAATGGAAACAGCATTGAGGAAGGTGGCAGTTCCCATAGGGTCGCTGCTTGGTGTTTGCACAGGGGCGTTTGGCGCCGCCGGTATCACGCTGACCACGGTAGATCCGCTATCTCCGACAGTGACCTACAGTCGACCAGCAGACCACCGAGAATCGCCGCTCTTACAATGGCTTCGTCGGCGCGAAGGTCACTGTCGCCAATACGAGCGGGAACACCATCAACAAGGTGGTGCTTGAAGGAACCGTGGAGGTGGCAGACCCACAAGAGATCATTAGTTTCCTCTTCCGTGGATGGCGCAACGTGCCAGGTCGCTCCACCGTTCGAAACAAGGTGCAGATCACCTGCTCACTGGAACATTTCAGCGCTCGCGAAGCCAAACAGTTCACGCTCTTCTTCATCGCTCCGATCCAAGACCCGTGGCATCGCAGCGCCTCCGGCATGACTACGTCGGCTTCAGCGGACGCGTGATTACCGCTGAAGGTTCCGCCAACGCTGGCAAATCTCCGAACGATTCGGTCGACTTTTGGCCGGTGGCCGAGCGCGACTCCGACGCCATTCCCATGTCCCGGCCCGTCGCTTGAAAATCCATCGTCTGCGACCCATCCGTGCGTGCGCGTTGATCTTGGTACGCCGAATGACCTGCAGGTGAAGTCGGGCGGCTCCGAAAGACAGGCGGCACATTCTTTACGGGTGACGGCGGTATTACAGGCCTCCTTGGCGGCGACCCCTTTACTACTACGGTAACCGTGCCTTCGTCGCAATTCATTACGAAAGCTACCGTCGTAGAGGCCCCGCTTCCGACGTGTACCAATTTCCTGACGTGCTATTCGTCCAATATCCAAATCATTGACGCAGCGACCACCAGTCGCCGGCGGATTTCAGCCCGGCATACCTGACGATCGTGCTGCGGATGGATGCCGAGAATATCAAGAAGGGCACGAACATCAACAGCGTGACCATCTTTTACATCCCCAATGGCAGTCAATACGGCGGAAGTCAAGTCGGCGACTGCGCGAGCCCGACGATCCCTGGGCAATGGGAAACCGTGTATTGCGTACCGCACCGCGTACAAGAATAGTTACAAGCCCAACCCGGATTTAGGGAGCGCTTTCGAGTGGGGAGTCATCAATACGACGAATGGTGTCTTCCAATTCTTCTAAACAAACGTTTATTGAGCTAAACAGAATCGGGGCCATTCGGCCCCGTTCTTTTTGTCTAGTGAATCGTCCGCGCCCAACGATCGAGCGCTCCGACGAGACGATGTCGCCCTTGGAACGATACAGTCGCGATCGCTTCACCGATTACGCCCCGGGCCTCCGTTAGCTTGCCAGCGACGTTCAACACAAGAGCAAGTTCAGACGAGCGCATCTGCCTCCAGGCTGGGCGATTCCGTTTGCTTCAGCAAATCGACCGCAGCCCGCGCGAGTTCTTCCGCCTGGCTGAAATTCTTCTGGCGGGCCAGGATCGGAGCACGCATCGACCGCCAGAACGCTTGTGACGCAATGTCATTGGGCGAACTAAGCTGCTCAGCCGTTTTCAACAGCTCCAGGGCCTCGTCGTCCCTGCCTTGTTCCCGCACCACCTTCGCCAGCAGCGCCGCGATGCTGGACAGGTGGTAGTTCTCCCCCATCCGATGCAGGAACTCGAAATCAAGTCTCACTTCCCGTTCCGCGCGCGCGAGATCACCGCCATGCAGCTCGACGGTTGCAAGATGAATTCCGCTGGCGGCTGCCTGTATGCCCTGCCCCAGATCGCGCAGTATGTCGCGGCCGCGTTGATACAGAGTCGCGCGCTTTCAAGTTCCCCGTTCATGGCGCGCAGGCTTGCGAGCATGCACAGCAGACTCCCTCCACTTGCCGATCGCTAAGTCCGTCCTCGATGCCTTCTCGCATTGGCCAATCGCATCCATACCGGAGTGGGGCCATACAGGGCAATGCCTCCGAGCGTGCCAGCCACCTTGGCCGCCAGCCGCTCGTTGCCGGCGATTCGCGCGTGCTCCATATGATGCCGTTGCGCCGCCTCGGAAGCCTTCGAGTAACGGCCCGCCACTACCATGCACCATGACGACCAGCCGCCACGCAGTGGCAAGTTCGTTGTGCGCCCCTCGGCTCGAGAGCAGGTACCAATTCGTCGACGATCTTGAGCGGATCTTCTTCCGCGTCCGCACTCTTGTCGCGACTGTAAGCGCGCAAGAACGTGCCAGGATCAGCCGGCTGGCCGCGCTGACGCGCACATTTGCCAGCGCGATCGGCACGTTGATCGCGCCTTCTGCGATGCGTCGCGCGCGCCCGCTGAAGTCGCCGAGTCCCATTAGCGCTTCAGCCAAATCGGGCAAGAGTTCGACGCCGTTCCTGGTGCGTCAACAGGCAGCAGTCGCGGCCGCTCGCTGAAATAAGTTCGCAGCGCGCGTGCATATCGCCGCGCGCAAACGCTCGCCGCGCGGCCGATGCCAGCCGGCGCGCCCCGTCGCGCCCGATCGCCGCGCCCGCCTCGTCGATCGGCCCCAGCTCGCCCAGGTAGCGGTAAGCCTGCTCGAGGTGGTAGCCGAGGATCGCTTCGAATTCCTGGCCGCGATCGCTTTCGGCGTTGACCTGGTCGGCCCATTTCACGAACTCGGTGTGCATCGTGGCGCGTGCACGCTTGAGCAGGCCGTTGTAGACCGTGTCGCGCACCAGGTGATGGTCGAACCGATAACGCGAGTCTGAATCGACCGTCGTAGCGGGCCGGATGAAGTGCTTGCGAGACAACGCCGTCAGTTGCACTTCGATGCTGCTACGCAGAGGCTGCGGCGCGAGTGCCTGCACGGCGGACTGTGGAAACTCCAGCCCGATCACCGCGGCCGGCTCTGCGGCCGCGCGTTCACTGCGCTGGAGGTTGTCCAGGCGTGCTTCGAGCAGTGCCTGGATCGTGGGCGGCACTGCGATGTCGGCCTGCGTCTGAACGCCGACCCATTCTCCACCTTCCTGTCGCACGGCGCCCGTGTCGATCAGCATCGCCAGCATCTGCTCGACGTACAGCGGATTGCCTTCGGCCGCGTCAACGATGCGCTTCATCAGAGTCTCGGGCAGGCCGGCCGCGCCGAGCAGATTCGTCACGACCTGCTGCGGCGGCGGAGTCGGCCAGCGGCTGCAGCACGAGCCGATTCGAACGCTCGCGTTCGCCCCAATTGGCCCGCTCCTCGAGCAGTTCATGGCGCGCGGTCGCAAGCATCAGCACCGGCGCATCGTCAATCGTCTCCAGCAGATGCTCGAGCAGATCCAGGAAGGCCGGCTCGGCCCAGTGGATGTCGTCGATCATCGCCACCACTGGACCTTCTCGGGCCAGCAGTTGCATGAAGCGTCGAGCGCCCCAGTAGATCTCGTGCAGCGGAAACTGTCTTGCGCTCAGTCCAGTCGCCGACGCCAGGCGATCGGCAACATCGTCGTCTCCAACGCAGGCCAGAATTTTCTCGCGCGCGATCTCCGGCGAGTCATCCTGCAGTACGTTCGCCGCCTCGACGACCATCTCGCGCAAGGGCCAGAACGTGATGCCCTCCCCGTAGGCGAGGCAGCGGCCGAAAATAATGCGCGCGCGGCCACCGACCCGGTCCATCAGTTCCCGCACCAGTCGCGACTTGCCCATTCCCGCATCGCCAATCACCGTCACCAGGCTGGCACGACGGTCGGTGACGACCGTTTCCCACGCGCGCTGCAGAACCGCGAGTTCGTCGTCGCGGCCGACGACCGGCGTGTCATGGCGCCGCACATTGCCATCCTGCCCATGCGCAGAGATCAGGCGGTAGGCGGCGACCGGCTGCGACTTGCCCTTCAGGGCCAGTGGCTCGACTGGTTCGACTTCGACGGCGTCGCGCACGAGTCGGTATGTCACCTCACCGATGTAGATTTCGTTCGCCGGTGCGGCCTGTTCGAGTCGCGCCGTGACGTTGACCGCGTCTCCGGTCGCGAGCTTCTGATTCGCCGTCGGATCGTCGACTGCCACCACCTCACCGGTGTTCATACCGGTGCGATTTGCCAGCACGACGCCGAAGCGCGCACCTAATGTTTCGTTCAGTCCGCGCAACACCGTCTGCATGCCGATCGCGGCACGCACCGCACGCAGCGCATCATCCTCGTGCGCTCGGGGCAGACCGAACACGGCCATGATGGCGTCGCCGATGTACTTTTCGATCTTGCCGCCGTGGCGCTTGATCTCGGCGGCCATCGCGCTGAAATAGCGCTCCTTGACCTCGTGCAACGCTTCGCTGTCAAGGCGTTCGCCGAGGGCGGTCGAGTCTTTCAAGTCGCTGAAGATCAGCGTGACGGTCTTGCGCACCTCGTGCACGGGCAACGCTTCGGCGGTGATCAGTGGCGTACCGCAGTAACCGCACAACCTGAACTTGGGCGGGTTCTCCTCGCCGCATCCGGGGCACCGGATCATTAACCGCGCGAGCCCCACGTCGGAAAGTCTTCTACCGGCGTCGTGTGCGTGACGATCTGCTTTCCGTTCCACAGATGCAACTGAAAGCCCGACGGCTCAAGCGTGAATTGAATGTCGGCGCCGGGCGTCAGGTCGAGCTTCAGTTGATGCGCGGTGCTCGGACACACCGAGGCGACCGTACCGGCAAAGCGCGCCTGAATCGTTCGGTGAAAGTGGCCGCTGATGATGCATTGGACGTGTGCGTGCCGACGCGACGACCGCAGCTTCGGCTTCGGGGTCGGCAAGACTCATGTGATCCATGATCGAAAGGCCGGTTACGAACGGCGGGTGATGCTGCGCGATGATGGTCGGGCGGTCCGATTCCCGCAGCGTACGGTCCAGCCACGCCAGCCGCTGTGCGCACAATTGGCCGCCCGGCTGTCCCGGCACCGTCGTGTCGAGCACCACCAGCCGCACGTCGAAATCCTCGACGGCGTACTGCAGGAAGCCGTTCACCCCAATTGGGTCGGCGTGCTTCGGAAAAACATGCCGGAGCGCACGCCGATCATCATGATTGCCAGCGACCAGATAGACCGGCATTGGCAACGGCGCAAGCAACTCCGCCAGACGCTCGTATTCCTCCACGGTGCCGTCATCTGTGAGATCGCCGGTAGCGACGACTGCGTCTGGCAAGCGAGGCAGCGCAAGGATCTTGTGTACGCAACGCTGCAGCATGCGTCCCGTGTCGACTCTGCCATAGGCAAGAGCGCCCTCAGGAACAACGTGCGGATCACTAATCTGGCAGAGCAGCATTACGCAGAGCGTAGCGGATGCTGGGATGGCCGCAATGGAACGAGAAGACGCTCGAACGTAAGGGCGCCGAGGAGCATGGCAAAGCGACCGCCCGTGATACCTTGCGAAAAATGAACGCACCACTGCCACAACCGCACGCCCCACAGCTGCTCGCGGAGCGCATTCCGCTCGAAGGCACAGGCGCCATTGACGTTGATCGGCAGCGCGCCGTAGTCGCTGCGCTGAAATCCTTCCTGCCCGAACGCTGCGTACTCTGGCGCGAAGAAGATACGCGGCCCTACGAATGCGACGGACTGACGATGTATCGGCAACTGCCGATGATCGTCGCTCTACCCGAAACCGAAGACCAAGTCGCACGCATCGCGCGCGTTTGCTACGAGATGCAGGTGCCCATCGTGCCGCGGGGCGCGGGCACTGGACTGTCGGGCGGCGCACTACCGCACGGACGTGGCGTGTTGCTGTCTCTCGCGAAATTCAACCGGATTCTGAAAATCGATCCGCTCGCGTGCACTGCTGTCGTGCAGCCGGGAGTTCGCAACCTTGCAATTTCGGAAGCGGTCGCGCATCTCGGCTTGTACTACGCGCCGGATCCGTCGAGTCAGATCGCATGCACGATCGGCGGCAACATTGCAGAGAATTCGGGCGGCGTGCATTGCCTGAAGTACGGCCTGACGTTGCACAACGTGCTGCGTGTACGCGGGGTGACGATCGAAGGCGAAATCATTGAAATCGGCTCCGAAGCATTCGACTCGCCCGGTCTTGACTTGCTGTCGCTGGTCATCGGCTCGGAAGGCATGTTGCTGATCACGACCGAGGCGACGGTGAAGCTGTTGCCGAAGCCGGTCCGTCAGCAAGTCGTGATGGCATCGTTCGACGACGTTGGCAAAGGAGGCGATGCTGTCGCCGCAGTGATTGCCGCCGGCATTATCCCGGCCGGCATGGAAATGATGGACCGGCCGGCAGTTGCCGCCGTTGAGCCGTTCGTCAATGCCGGTTACGACTTGAATGCGGAATCGATACTGCTTGTTGAATCGGACGGCACGCGCGAGGAAGTCGATGAGGAGATCGCGCGCATCGAAGCGGTGCTCAGAGCGAATGGCGCGACGCGGCTCGAGGTGTCGCAGTCGGATGCCGAGCGGAATCGCTTTTGGGCGGGGCGCAAGGCAGCGTTTCCGGCGGTGGGCAGGGTCTCGCCCGACTACTACTGCATGGATGGAACGATTCCGCGCAAGCGCCTCGGCGAAGTGCTGAAGGCGATCGTTGCGATGGAAGCAAAGTACGGCTTGCGCTGCGCCAATGTGTTTCATGCCGGCGATGGCAACCTGCACCCGCTGATCATGTTCGACTGCAACGATCCGGACTCGGTGATGCGCGCCGAGCAATTTGGATTCGAAATTCTCGAGCTGTCGATTGCCGTCGGTGGCACCGTAACCGGCGAGCATGGTGTCGGCGTCGAGAAAATCCATCAGATGTGCCAGCAGTTCGATTCGGCCACGCTCGAATCTTTTTTCGCGGTCAAGCGCGCATTCGATCCTGCTGGATTGCTGAATCCTGGCAAAGCGATTCCGACGCTGACGCGCTGCGCCGAGTACGGCAAGATGCACGTGCACGGCGGGCAACTCAACTTTCCCGATCTGCCGCGCTTTTGATGGCCGTTGCGTCAAACGACGTGGTGCGCTCATTGCAAGAGCGCGTTCGCTCCGCCATCGCCGCTCAAACTCCGCTCGTGATTCGCGCAGGCGGCACCAAGGACTTCTACGGACACGCCGCTCGCGCTGCACACGAAGTGCTCGATCCGCGAGCTTATTGCGGAGTCATCGACTACGAGCCGACCGAGCTGGTGATCACCGCGTGCAGCGGTACGCCGCTAGCCGAGGTCGAAGCCACCCTGGCGCAGCACAATCAGATGTTCGCGTTCGAGCCGCCGCACTTCGGCGCAACAGCGACACTGGGCGGCGCCGTTGCATGCGGTCTAGCCGGACCGCGGCGGATGGCAGCAGGATCGATTCGCGACTTCGTGCTGGGTGCAACGCTGCTGGACGGGCGCGCGGACGTGCTGACCTTCGGCGGCAATGTGATGAAGAACGTTGCCGGTTACGACGTATCGCGCGCGCTTGCGGGCTCGCTCGGAACTCTCGGCATGATTCTCGATGTCTCGCTGAAAGTCACGCCGCTTCCGGCGACAGAGCAAACGCTGCGATTCGAGCTGACCGGAAGCCGATGCGGTCCGCCGCACCAACGAATGGGCCGGACAGCCTTGGCCGATTTCCGCAACCGCATGGTCCGACGGCGCGCTGACGGTTCGTTTGTCGGGGGCCACCGCGGGTGTACGTGCCGCGCAGGAAAAGCTGGGTGGCGACGTGGTGGCAGACGGCACGACGTTCTGGATGACGCTTCGCGAGCAGACGCATGGCTTCTTCAAACGCGCGGATGGCGGAACGTTGTGGAGACTTTCGGTTCCGCCCACGACGACGCCATTAAACCTGGGCGCGACGCTAATCGAATGGCGTGGCGCGCAGCGCTGGATCTGGTCGACCTCACCGGCGGCCGAAATTCGCGCGAAGGTACAAGCAGCGGGTGGACACGCGACCGCGTTTCGCCAGCATGCTCGTAACGATGTCTTTCATCCACTCGCACCGGCGCTTGCGCAGATACATCAGCGATTGAAGACGGGAATTTGATCCGGCGGGCGTTTTCAATCCGGGCCGGATGTATTCAGACCTGTAGATGCAAACTGCGCTCGCCGATTTCATCAAGGACACGCCCGAAGGCAAGGAGGCGGACTCGATCCTGCGCAAGTGCGTGCATTGTGGCTTCTGCACGGCCACGTGCCCGACGTATCAGCTGCTTGGTGACGAGCTCGACGGACCGCGCGGACGCATCTATCTGATCAAGCAGGTTCTCGAAGGTCATGAAGTCACCGCCAAAACCCAGCTGCATCTGGATCGATGTCTGACGTGCCGCAACTGCGAGACCACGTGTCCTTCGGGTGTGAAATATGGGCGCTTGGTCGATATCGGACGCAAGATCGTCGATGACCACGTTCCCCGCCCGGCGGGCGACCGCCTCGCTCGCATCGCACTAAAGGAAGGCGTCACCAGTCCGTTGTTCGGCCCGGCGATGCGAATCGGGCAGATGGTGCGGCCATTGTTGCCTCAAACTTTGCAGACCAAGGTGCCGCCGCGACAACAAGCGGGACACTGGCCTTCAGGTTCTCACCCACGCAAAGTGTTGCTGCTCGAAGGCTGCGTGCAGCCGTCGATGGCGCCGAACATCAATACCGCGACGGCGCGCGTGCTCGATGCCCTGCGGCATCGAAACGTTACGGCCAGCGGCGGCCGGGTGTTGCGGCGCGATTCGCTATCACTTGAACGATCACGACGGCGGACTCGCCGATGCTCGACGCAATATCGATGCGTGGTGGCCGTATGTCCAACACGCAGAGGAAGATGGAATCGCCGCAATTTTGATGAACGCCAGCGGCTGCGGCGTGCAGGTCAAGGAGTATGGCTACCTGCTCGCGCGCGATCCGAAGTACGCGACCAAGGCACGGCGAATCAGCGAAATGACGAAAGACGTTGCGGAATTCCTGCCGTCGTTCGCCGGCCGAGTTGCAAACAAGTATCAGGCCGGCGCTAAATAACCGGGTCGTCTTTCATCCGCCCTGTACGCTGCAACACGGACAGCAAATTCGCGGCGCAGTCGAAAATCTGCTCGCATCACTTGGCGCCAAGGTCGCGCCGTTCGCCGAAAGCCACATGTGCTGCGGCTCGGCCGGGACGTATTCGGTGTTGCAACCCGAGCTTGCCTACCAGTTGCGCGATCGCAAGCTCGGGCATCTTGCAAGCGGCGAAGCCCGATGTGATTCTGTCGGCGAATATCGGATGCATCACGCACCTGGCCACGGGGACCACGACGCGAGTAATGCACTGGATCGAGTGGCTGGACGAGCGGCTACAAGCTACTTGAGCATGCTCCTAAGCATCCACGCCGTCTTTTCGTGGACCTGAAGCCGCTGCGTCAGCAGGTCGGTCGTTGACTCGTCGCCGCCTTTGTCCGCTGCGGGCAGCACGTCGCGCGCGGTGCGCGCAACTGCCTCATGCCCCTTCGTCAGCAACCGCACCATTTCCATCGCTTCGGGCACACCGTCGGTCTCGTCGATCGACGTGAGCTTGGCGAATTGCGTGTTGGTGCCGGGGGCGGGATATCCGAAAGAGCGAATGCGTTCGGCGATGTCGTCGAGCGCGTTCCACAGCTCGGTGTACTGCTCCATGAACATCAAGTGCAGCGTATTGAACATCGGGCCTTCGACGTTCCAATGGAAGCTATGCGTCTTCAGATAGAGACCGTACGTGTCGGCGAGCACGCGCGATAGTCCCAAAGCGATTCTTTCGCGATCTCTAGTCCGGAATGCCGATATCGATAAAGGGCGCGCCATTCGTGCGCACATCCGTCTTGTTCTTGCGGGCCATTTGGTCCTCCTGCTGATTTCTTGCTCGAAGCGGAATGTTAGTGACGCGGCCACTTGATTGCCAATCGTCAAATTCAAAAGCACCGATAGGCGATCTCACTTACCACGTTTCGGTGCGCGCATCGGGAAGGTGGGTCACGCCGTTCAACTCACATTTCAATACGGCTTGCCGCAGCGCTTCGATTGCCGGTGCCCGCGTGAATGATTTTCGCCATGCCAGTACGACGCGACGATCCGGTGCGGGCGGCTTGAATGGGATGTAGGTCAACAGTGAATCGCGTGGCGGTTTGTCGGGAATCGAGGTCATCGGCAACACGGTCACTCCAAGTCCGGAACCCGACCATGTGACGGATCGTTTCCAGCGACGATCCCTCGAAGGTCTTCTGAATTCCTTCAGCAGAAGACGAGAAACGCGATAACTCCGGGCACACTTCAAGGACCTGATCCCGGAAGCAATGCCCGGTCCCGAGCAGCAACATCGTTTCCTTTTTCAGGTCCTCGCTCGGAACCGCTTTTCGCTTCGACCATGGATGCAGGCGCGGAACGGCGATCACGAACGGCTCGTCGTAAACCGGCTGCAGCACGAGTCCCGCTTCGGGCAGCGGTAACGCCATGATCGCGACGTCGATCTCCCCGTTTTTCAGCAGGTCAACCAGTTTGACCGTGAAGTTTTCGGTCAACAGCAAAGGCATTTGCGGCGCGTCTTTTAGCAATTGCCGAACCAGTGCCGGTAACAGGTACGGGCCGATCGTATAAATCACGCCAAGCCGAAGAGGACCCGACAACGGATCCTTGCCCTGCCGAGCGATTTCCTTGATGCGGCCGGCTTCATCCAGCGTGCGCTGCGCCTGGCCGACGATGCGCTCGCCAGCCGGTGTCATCGTCACATCGTTGGTTCGGCGCTCGAAGATCTGTGTTCCCAATTCATCTTCGAGCTTCTTGATTGCGACCGACAAGGTGGGCTGGCTAACGAAGCAGGCATCCGCTGCACGGCCGAAATGCCGCTCGCGAGCGACAGCCACAACGTAGCGGAGTTCTGTCAATGTCATGGGTGGGACGTCATGCAGTCAAAAATTCGTTCGAGGCCGCGTACCAGCGTTGTACATGTTGACGCGCCACCTCTGGATTCTCCACGAGCAGCTCGGTTGCGGCGGCGCGCGCCTGTTCGACGAGCTCCGCATCGCGCTGCAGATCGGCAAACCGCAACAAAGGCACTCCGGACTGGCGCGCACCCAGAAACTCGCCCGGCCCGCGCATCATCAGATCTCGCCGCGCAATTTCGAAGCCATCGTTGGTCTCATAGATCACTTTGAGCCGTTCGCGCGCGGGCTCGGATAATGGCTCCTCGAACATCAGAATGCAAAAACTCTGATCGCCACCGCGGCCGACCCGGCCGCGTAGCTGGTGCAGTTGAGCGAGGCCGAATCGCTCCGCGTGTTCAATCACCATCAGCGTTGCGTTGGGCACGTCGACGCCAACTTCGATCACGGTGGTGGCGACGAGCACGTCAAGTTCGCGCTGCTCAAAGCGCTGCATCACGCCGGTTTTCGTTGCTGGCGGCAGTTGCCCATGCAGCAATCCGATACGCAGGTCGGGCAGCATTTGCATAATGCGCTCGAACGTTTCGGTGGCCGCGGCGACTTCGAGCACTTCACTCGATTCGATCAGTGGACACACCCAGTACGCCTGGCGCCCGGCTGCCACATCCGCACGTATCCGCTGCATCACTTCTTCACGGCGGCGTGTCGAAATCAGCTTGGTCACTACCGGTCTGCGACCGGGCGGCAATTCATCAATCACCGACACGTCGAGATCGGCCAGATAGCTCATCGCCAACGTACGGGGAATCGGTGTTGCCGAGAGCATCAACAGGTGCGGTGCATTGCCGTCAGCGCCGCCGCGCAGCGCCAGCCGCTGCGCGACGCCGAAGCGGTGTTGCTCGTCGACAATTGCCAAGCCGAGCCGCGTAAATGCAACCGCGTCCTGAATCAACGCATGCGTTCCGACAATTAATTGTGCCTGCCCGCTCGCAATCGCTTCCTGCGCCGCGCGCTTGGCGCTCGGCGTCAAACGCCCCGCGAGCCATTCGATTCTCACGCCGACAGGCGCCAACCATTCGGCGACTTTGCGGAAATGCTGTTCCGCCAGGATTTCGGTCGGTGCCATCAGCGCGGCTTGAAATCCATTTTCGATGGCGCGTGCGGCGGCCAGCGCCGCAATCACCGTCTTGCCGCTGCCGACGTCGCCTTGCAACAGGCGATGCATCGGCTGCGCACGCGCGAGGTCGCGTTCGATCTCGTCCCATACGCGATGCTGGGCGGCAGTCAGTTCAAACGGCAACTGAGCGCGCAGCGTTGTGCTGATGGAGCCCTCAGTTGCAACGGGAACCGCGAGCACAGGCGCGCGACGGTCGGCGCGCGCCTCGCGTGCCGCGCGCAACGCAAGCTGCTGCGCCAGCAATTCATCGAACATCAGGCGACGCCACGCCGGATCGGTGCGCTGTTGAAGTGCAAGCGCATCCGCATCCGGCGGTGGCCGATGCAAGCGCTCAACTGATTCTCTCAAGCCATCCAATTGATGGCGTCCACGCATCGCTGCGGGCAACACGTCGTCGATGTCGACGTCGCGCAGCGCGCGATCGATTCGTTTGCGCAGCCACGATTGCGGGACGCCTTCCGGCGATGGGTACACCGGCGTCAACGACTTTGGCAAAGGGTCAGCGCTGTCGCACGCTCGCATGCGCGGATGAATCATTTCAGCGCCGGCCAATCCGCCGCGAACAAGGCCGAAGATGCGAAATCGACGACCAACCGCCAACTGCTTGATCTGCGAAGAGTAGAAATTGAGAAAGCGCAGCATCAGTTGAGCCGTCTCGTCGCGTACCGTGACGCGCAATTGCCGTTTGCCGCGATACACGACATCGGCCGAGAGCACTTCGGCCTCGACTTGCGATTCGTTACCTGCAATCAAATCCGCAATGGGTGTGATGCGCGTTTCGTCTTCGTAGCGCAGCGGCAAATGCAAAACGAAATCCCAATCGGAAATCAGCCCCGCGCGCACCAGCCGGGCTGCGATCGTGTTGCTCGATGCAGCGTTCGCTTCGCTCCGGACCTTGCGCGCAGCCAACGGCTACAGAACCAGGATCGCTTCGACTTCGAATTGCGCGCCGCGCGGCAAACTCGCGACACCCACTGTTGAGCGCGCCGGATAGGGCTTCGGCACCACCTCGCCCATGATCGCGTTGGCTTTCGCAAACTGGCCAAGGTCAGTCAAAAACAGCGTGAACTTCACGGCGTTCGCGAGCGAGCCGCCGCTTGCCTTCGCGACTGCCGCCAGATTCTTGAACGCCTGCCGCACCTGCGCCTCGAAATCCTGCCGCAGCTCGCCGGACGCGGGATCGAGTCCGATCTGCCCCGACGTAAAGACGACCAACCCGGTCTTGACCGCCTGCGAATAAGGTCCGATCGCCGACGGCGCGTCAGCTGTCGAGACTATTTCCTTGTTCATGCGAGATCCTTTAGCGAAGGGTGGCCAGGCGGAAGTCTAGCGGCGCCGCTGCGCAGAGCCTGGTGCGTCAGATGATCCGTGGCTCGGGTTCCAGCTCGATGCTGAACCTCGCCCGCACAGCGTCCTGCACCTCGCGCGCCAGTGCAAGGATCTCGGTACCAGTAGCGCCACCGAGATTGACGAGCACCAGCGCTTGTTTTGCGTAGACGGCGGCTTGGCCGCGCACCGTCCCTTTGAGCCCGCAAGCGTCGATCAGCCAGCCGGCGGCAAGTTTGTAGCGGCCACCGCCAATGTCGTAACTGACCAGCGAAGGATGACGCTCGATCAGCGCCGAGCGCTGCTGGCGCGATATCACCGGATTCTTGAAAAAGCTGCCTGCGTTTCCGACCTGCGCAGGATCGGGCAACTTGCGCCGCCGAATCGCGACGACTGCATTGAAGACGTCGCGCGGCCTCGGTTGCGCAATGTTTCGATCGCGCAACTCGTTTTCGACATCGGCGTAGCCAGTCACCGGCGCCCATTGGCGGGGCAGCGCGAGCGTGACGTTAACGATCAATCGCGATTCGTTCGCACGCTTGAACAGGCTGTCGCGATATCCGAAGCCGCATTCATCTGCAGTAAGCGTCTGCAACGCCTGAGTTCCAACATCCCACGCCTGCAATCGATCAAACCGCTCAGCGAGCTCGACTCCGTAGGCGCCAATATTCTGAATCGGCGCGGCGCCCACCGAACCGGGGATCAGCGCCAGGTTTTCCAGCCCCGGCACATCGTCATCCATCAATCGTTCAACGATCGCGTGCCAGTTCTCGCCGGCGCCTACCTTCACCAGCCAGCGCACGCCGTCATCGTCACGCTGCATGCCGGGAATTTCAATCTTCAAAACCAAACCATCGAAGTCTTGCGTGAAAAGCAGATTGCTGCCGCCACCCAATACCAACAGTGGAATGCCGGCGACGCGGCGGTCTGTCAACACACGCTGCAAGTCTTCAAGAGATCGCACGCGGGCAAACAATGCGGCGCTCGCTTCGACGCCGAACGTGTTGAACGAGCGCAACGACACGTCGCGTTCGATCAAGCCTTTGCCAAGAGCCGTCATGGCCCGAGTTTAGAGGCCGATACACTTGCACCGACTTTGCGGAGACCTGTCATGCCGTCGTTCGACGTCGTTTGCAAACCCAACATGGTCGAAGTGCGCAATGCAATCGATCAGGCCAACAAGGAAATCGCCAATCGGTTCGACTTCAAAGGTTCGGATGCGCGCTTCGAACAGAAGGACTTCGAACTGACCGCGTACGCGGATGATGAATTCAAGCTGGGTCAAGTGCGCGACGTGCTCGCCGGCAAGATGGCCAAACGAGGAGTCGATGCGAGGCTCTTCGAGTACGAAAAGCCCGAGAAGATCTCGGGCGACAAGCTGAAGCAGCCGATAAAGATCAAAAACGGCATCGAGCAAGCGCTGGCCAAGAAAATCGTCGCGCTGGTGAAGGAACGCAAAGTGAAAGTGACCGCGAGCATTCAGGGCGACGCTGTACGCATCGCCGGCGCAAAAAAAGATGCACTGCAAGAGTGCATCGCGCTGCTACGTGGCCAAGTGACTGAATTGCCACTGACTTTTGAGAACTTTCGGGACTGAACGCGCGGGTTTCGCCGGCTTCGATGTAAAACCGACCGGTCGTCGGCGGTGTTTTGTCATCCGGACGGATTACCCTTAACCTCCGGCGCCATGCGAACAACGTCTTCCCGCTTCAACGCCTTCGTCGCGTCGGTCGATGCAAATCTTGAAGGCCGGCCGGCTCCCACATCCGAGTGCCCCGGCGACGGCACCGACGCCTGCTAACGAAAGCAGTTTGTCGGTGTTGGAGCGACGGCATCCTGCGGTGATCCAAACGCTGCGGCTGCTATGGGGATATCCGGAACTGAACCAGTATTTCGAGAAGGTATACAGCGGCCGCGATTCATCTTTGAACCTCGCGCCCGATGCGATGGCGGAGCTAATGGTGCTCGCGAGCGTGCATCAGAGAATCTGTCCGCAGCGGCCCGCCGCCACCGTCCAGGAACTCTATGGATCGAGTCGATTGTCCGATCCCTGGAAGCCTGCGCGGCTGCGTCGTTAGCCGCTCGTCACTGTCGTATCCCGCGTAGCCAGCGGTCATAAATCCGGTCCGCGACGCGATTCATTCGCTGCGTGCGTTGATCCAGGTCCAGAACGATTTCTTCCGCGCGTTGCACACCGACACCGCCCTGACGTTCGAACGCTGCATCGATTTCGCGTTTGCCGTCCGAAGTGCCGACCCATCCATTGACCAGCGACGGCGTCATTTCGACGTGAAACTGCATTCCGAGATGTGCATGATGTCCACGATCGATCACGAATGCCTGGTTCGCGCATAGCGAGCTCGTCAAGAAGCGCCGCGCATCGACGGGCAGCGCAAACGCGTCACCGTGCCATTGAAATAGGTTGAACACCAGCTCGCTGCCGATCCATTCGCGCGCAAGCTGCACGTCGTCAACTTCGACGTCGCTCCATCCGATCTCCTTCATTGCACTGCGTGTTACGGGCGCACCGAAGGCTTTTGCGAGCAGTTGCCCGCCGAGGCAGTGGCCGATGATCGGTACCCCGCGCTGATCGGCGTCGCGCAGCAAAGCGAGCTCTTCGTCGATCCACGGCAGCGCGTCATTCGCACTCATGCTGCCACCGAGCGAACAGATACCCGAATAGGGCTCGGCCGACTGCGGCATCAGATCACCCGCGTACACGCGCACCGTGTCGTACGGAAGATTTTTCTGCAGCAGATGAGTTTCAAAATGGCCCGGGCCGGTGTCAGCCTCGTGCTGCACGATGACGATCGGCTTCATCGGCGGACGCCGAAGCGGTTGCTAAGCAGCAGACTGCACAACGCGAACCGCTCGCGTCAGCTCGGGAAACCGTGCGCGAATCGCCGCCACGATCCCCGCCGCATCAAGGCCGCACTCTTTTAGCAGCGCGGCCGGATCGCCATGATCGATAAAGCGATCAGGTAGCCCCAGTTGCAGCACAGGGACCTCGATACGCTGCGCGGCAAGCGACTCAAGACAGGCGCTACCTGCGCCACCCGCGATGACGTTCTCTTCGATGGTCACCAGCGCGTCGTGCGTGCGCGCGAGTTTGGCCACCAACTCGTCATCGAGCGGTTTTACGAAGCGCATGTTTGCCACCGTCGCATCGAGTTGCTCGGCAGCCGCCAGTGCCGGCGACACCATCGAGCCGAACGCGAGGATGGCAATGCGGCGGCCGGACGCAGCGCTCGAGCTACGTCGAACTTCGCCGCGCCCGATCGGCAGTCCGCTCATCGCAGGTTCGATTGCCACACCCGGCCCGACTCCACGCGGATACCGAACCGCGGTAGGGCCGTCGTGTTTGAACGCGGTGTACAGCATCTGCCGGCACTCGTTTTCATCCGACGCAGCCATCACCATCGTATTGGGCAGGCACCGCAAATAGCTGAGATCGAATGCGCCGTGGTGTGTCGC
The DNA here is from genome assembly GCA_963807155.1 of uncultured beta proteobacterium. Lineage (GTDB taxonomy): Bacteria > Pseudomonadota > Gammaproteobacteria > Burkholderiales > Burkholderiaceae_F > JACCZX01. The sequence continues at coordinate 80,995 of CAWEAZ010000025.1, read as the reverse complement.
TCCATCGGAGCCGACCAGCCCTCCGCGATCGAGCGCGAACATGACCGGTAGATTCTGAATGCAGACATCGTGGATCAACTGGTCATAAGCGCGCTGCAGGAACGTCGAGTAGATCGCAACCACGGGCTTCATCCCATCGCACGCGAGGCCGGCTGCGAATGTCACGGCGTGCTGCTCGGCAATGCCGACGTCGAAGTAGCGATCCGGGTATTCCTGCTCGAAGCGAACCAAGCCCGAGCCTTCGCGCATCGCCGGCGTGATGCCGACCAATCGCCCATCGAGCGCGGCCATGTCGCACAGCCAATCGCCGAAAATTTTCGTGTAGTTCGGCTTGCTCGCCGAAGCCGCCTTGTAGCCGACATTCGGATCGAACTTCGTCGGGCCGTGATAAAGCACCGGATCGGCTTCGGCGAGCTTGTAGCCCTGCCCTTTTTTGGTGACGACGTGCAGAAACTGCGGACCGCTTAGCTGTTCACCAAGTTGCTTGAGGTTCTGCAATGTCGGTAGTAGCGAATCGAGGTCGTGGCCGTCGATCGGACCGATGTAGTTGAAGCCGAACTCCTCGAACAGCGTGCCGGGCACGACCATGCCCTTTGCGTGCTCCTCAAATTTCTTTGCGAGCTCGAACACCGGCGGAAAACTCTTCAGCACCTGCTTGCCGGCCTGCTTGGCAGTCGCATAGAACTTGCCGCTCATCAGGCGCGCCAAGTAACGATTCAGCGCGCCGACCGCGGGCGAGATCGACATGTCGTTGTCGTTCAGGATCACGAGCAGCCGCACGTTATCGGTCACACCGGCGTTATTGAGCGCCTCGAACGCCATGCCGGCACTCATCGCGCCGTCGCCGATCACGGCGATCGAGTGACGCGCAGATTGCTGGTTGCGCGCTGCGACGGCCATTCCAAGTGCAGCCGAGATCGAAGTCGACGAGTGCGCGGTGCCAAAGGTGTCGTACTCGCTTTCCGAGCGCCGTGGAAAGCCGGACACGCCGCCATGCTGCCGCAACCGTTCCATCTGCTCGCGTCGGCCAGTCAAGATCTTGTGCGGATACGTCTGGTGACCGACGTCCCACACGATGCGATCCTCGGGCGTATTGAACACATAGTGCAGCGCGATCGTCAGCTCGACAGTTCCGAGATTCGAACTCAAATGACCGCCGGTTTTCGACACCGACTCGAGCACGAAGGCGCGCAACTCGTCTGCCAGTTGCGGCAGCTGCGTACGCTCCAACGCGCGCAGATCCGCCGGAGAGTTGATCTTGCTAAGAAGTTCCATTGCTGTGCAACGCGCGTCAGCTTTTTCGGCAGACAACGAAGTCGGCCAATTCTCGCAGACGCTGCGCGCTGCCCCCAATTCCCTCGATCGCCTGCAAAGCTTGTGCGCGCAGGCGCAACGACCAGGCGCGTGCCGCTTGCGCGCCAAGCAGCGACACGTAGGTCGGCTTGTGCTGCTTGGCATCCTTGCCTGCAGTCTTGCCGAGCTCCGCAGTACTCGCTTCGACGTCGAGCAAATCGTCGACGATCTGAAACGCCAGGCCGATAGCGTCACCGTAACGGCCGAGCGCCTCGCGTGTGCATTCGGTCAGCAACGAAGCTCGCCCGGATAACGCACCCATCAACACCGCCGCCTTTAACAGCGCGCCGGTTTTCATCCGGTGCATGCGCTCCAGCTCTGCAATCGTGGGTGTCGTGCCGACCGCATCCAGATCGATGGCCTGGCCGCCACACATGCCGGTAGTCGACGAGGCATGTGCGAGTTTCGCGTATCAACGCGGAGGTCTGCGGTGCGGGCAACGGCCCGTCCGCCAGGACCTTGAATGCCTCGGCCTGTAACGCGTCGCCGGCCAACATTGCCGTGGCTTCATCGAACTTCACGTGAACAGTGGGTTTGCCGCGGCGCAAGACATCGTTGTCCATGCACGGCATGTCGTCGTGCACCAGCGAATACGCATGTACGAATTCGACGGCGAGTGCCGCGCGATCAAGCGCGTCACCTTCGGCCTCGGTAACGTCACCCGCCGCGTACACCAGCAGCGGCCGCACTCGCTTGCCGCCATCGAGCACCGCGTAACGCATCGCCTCGTGCAGCCTCGTGGGCACTTCCTCGGCGCGCGGCAAAGTGCGCTGCGCGGCATCGTCGAACCGCGTCCCGGACTCGGTAATCCAGTGGTCAAACGGCACTGCAAACGGTGGCGACTGAACTGCGGCGGTACACGTCATTCGCTGCTGCTCTTGTCGACACCGCCACGCAGCTCGGAAATGTCGAGCGGCTTCAACAAATCACCTTCGAGCCGCTTGATCTCCTGCTCGGCGTTGGCAAGCTTGCTCTGGCAAAAGCGCGCCAGCTCAGCGCCGCGCCGGTACGCCGCAATCGATTCATCGAGTGACAGTTGGCCGGATTCCATCTGGCGCACGAGCGTATCAAGCTCGTCGAGCGCTTGTTCAAATCCGATCGGCTCTGCCGAGTCTTTTGAAGCAGGCGGAGCGGCAGCAACAGCAGGTGCTTTCATCGGTGCCGATTCTAGTGCAGAGGCATTTAGAATTCCCGCGATGACCGACGCCCAATCTTCAAGCATGCTGCTGACCGTCGAGCAGTTACGCGGGCATCTGAACGATGCACGCTGGTGCGTCGTCGATGTCCGGCATGATTTGTTCGACGCGGAGGCAGGGATTCGCGCGTATCGAGAAGGACACATTCCGGGCGCCGTGTTTGCGAACATCGATACGCAGCTGTCCGGCAAGAAGACCGGGCTCAACGGGCGACACCCTCTGCCGCGCCGCGCCGACCTGATCGAGACATTTCGCGACTGGGGCATCAACAACGATACGCAGATCGTGGCCTACGACGCGCAGGGTGGCCAGTTCGCTTCACGGCTCTGGTGGCTGGCGCGCTGGTTGGGCCATCGTCGTGTCGCGCTGCTCGACGGTGGCTGGCCCAAGTGGTTGAGCGACACGCACTTGACCAGCCAGCAGGTGCCGACGCGGACACGCGGCAATTTCGCGGCGAGTGATTCGATAATGCCGCTGGCGACGGTCGAGCAAGTGCTGCAGCGGCTAGACAGCGACGATCACACGTTGCTCGATGCTCGCACTCCCGAGCGCTATCGCGGTGAAGAGGAACCGATCGATCCGGTGGCGGGACACATTCCGGGCGCGCGCAACAGGCCGTGGCAGCAGAATCTGAATCCAGATCAAACGTTCAAGTCACCGCATCGGCTGCGCTCCGAGTTTGACGCGCTTCTTGGTACGCATACTCCTGATCACGTCACTCACCAATGTGGCTCTGGGGTGACGGCATGCCACAACGTGTTTGCGATGGAGCTTGCCGGCCTGCCCGGTTCGGCGCTTTACGGTGGCTCATGGAGCGAATGGATTGCCGACCCCGCGCGGCCTGTGGCGACGGGATGATTCGCTAGTGCAAGCCGCCGGTGGCCAAGCCGGCGATCAACACGCCGAGCAAGACGAGGCCGACTTCCGGCAGCGATTTCGCGAGCGACGAACGCCGCATCATCTCGGGCAACAGGTCCGATAGGGCGATGTAGATGAAGCTTGCCGCGGCCAGCGCCAGCGCGTACGGAAGCAGCGCTTGCATCGTTTCGAGCACGAAGTAGCCGATCACGCCACCGAGCACCGCGGACAGCCCCGATATCAGATTGAACACGAACGCGCGCTGTCGCGTGAAACCTGCATTCAGCAAGATCATGAAGTCGCCGACTTCATGCGGAATCTCATGCGCCATCACTGCAAGCGTCGCGATCACACCGAGCTTGGTGTCGACCAGGAACGCGCCGGCAATCACCACCCCATCCGCGAAATTGTGAAACGCGTCACCGACCAGGATCGGCATGCCGCCATGGCCTGCCTCGTGCGCATCGTGCCCATGGTCGTGCTGGTGCAGATCGCCTTCGTGATGATGGGTGTGATGAATCAGTGAGAGCTTCTCAAGCAGGAAGAATCCCAGAATGCCAGCGAGAATGACCCACCCCAATGAAAACGGATCGGCCTCGCTTTTGAATGCCTCGGGCAGCAGATGCGTGACCGCGGTGGCCAGTAGCAAGCCCGGCCGAGACCGGCACCAGCTTGTCGATCAACTTGCCGAGATAGCGAAAGCTCAGCCAGGCCGCGAGCCCGATCGAAAGCAGCGTTGACAGCAAATTGGCGAGAACGATGTAGCCGAGCGTCATAGCCGGTCAACCCTAGAACAAAGGGGCGCACAAGCGTGCACCCCTCATTGCTCGTTCAGCGTAGCAGCGCTGTCAAGCTCTGCGCGCTTACGACAGGTACTGCTTGAACCAAGCCGTCAGCCGCCTCCAGCCTTCGTCGGCCGCCTGCTTGACGATAATTTGGACGGTAATCAGCGTAAAAGGCGTGCGGCATGTCCGGGAAGATCACCATCTCCGACCGTGTATTGCCAGCAGCTTTCAGCGCAGCGCCCATTTTCTCCACGGTGTCATTTGGAATGCCGCCATCGGCACCGCCATACAGTCCGAGCATGGGCGCCTTGATCCGATCGGCAACATCGAGCGGTGTTTTATCTCCCGCACAATACGAGCGCGCAGTCGGCCCGTACCACGCGACGCCTGCCGCGAGGTTCGGATTGTGAGCGGCGTACATATGAACGATGCGTCCGCCCCAGCAGAATCCGGTGATGCCGAGCTTGCCGCCGCCGCCGTTCTTTGCAGCCCAGGCAGCCGCCGCGTCGAGGTCGGCCATCACTTGTGCATCGGGCACTTTGCTGACGATCTCATTGATTAGCGCGCCGGTATCGGTGTACGTGGTCGGATCGCCTTGCCGCGTGTAAAGCTCGGGCGCCACGGCGAGATAGCCCTGCTTTGCGAGCCGGCGCGTGACGTCCTTGATGTGCTCGTGTACGCCAAAAATTTCCTGCACGACCAGCACCGTTGCCAGACCGGCCTTCCCCGCAGGCATCGCACGGTACGCAGGTATCTGACCATCGCTGGTTGGAATCTGCACTTCGCCAGCCGTTAGCCCTTGAGTATCGGTAGTGATCATCAATGCGCCTCATCCCAATTGGACCCTACGCCCACTTCGGTCAACAGCGGTACGCGCAGATCGGCCACCCGCGACATCAGCTCCGGCACTCGGCGTATCGCCAATTCGATTTCGTCGTCCGGCACTTCGAGCACCAGCTCGTCGTGCACCTGCATCACCAGCCGCGTTCCAAGCTGCTCGGTGTTGATCCATTTCGACACCGCAATCATCGCGAGCTTGATCAGATCCGCGGCAGTGCCTTGCATCGGCGCATTGATCGCCGCTCGCTCGGCTGCGGCGCGGCGCGGTCCGTTTGGTGAATTGATCTCGGGCAGCCACAAGCGGCGTCCGAATACGGTTTCAACGTAGCCCTGGCGCTTGGCCAGCGCACGCGTCGATTCCATGTACTTGGCTACGCCCGGGAAACGCGTGAAATAGCGATCGATGATGACCTTGGCAGCGTCGCGTTCAATGCCGAGGTTGGATGCCACGCCGAAGGCACTCATCCCGTACATCAGTCCGAAGTTGATCACCTTGATGTAGCTGCGCTGCTGGCTGGTCACTTCGGAAAGCGGCACCGCGAAAACTTCAGACGCCGTTGCGCGATGAATGTCTTCGCCCTTGCCGAACGCTTCGAGCAAGCCCGCATCGCCCGAGATGTGCGCCATGATGCGCAGCTCAATCTGCGAATAGTCGGCCGAGACGATTCGATGGCCAGGCGGCGCGACAAACGCCTCCCGAATGCGCCTGCCCTCCGGCGTGCGAATCGGAATGTTCTGCAAATTGGGATCGCTGGACGACAGGCGCCCTGTGACCGCCACGGCCTGGCCGTAGCTTGTGTGCACGCGGTTTTCGCGATCGGCGGTGATCGGTAACTTGTCGCAATACGTCGACTTCAGTTTCGACAGGCCGCGATGCTCGAGCAACAACTTGGGCAGCGGATAGTCAAGCGCAAGCTTTTCCAGCACCTCTTCGTCGGTAGATGGCGTACCGCTCGCCGTCTTCTTTAACACTGGCAGCTGCAGCTTGCCGAACAGAATCTCTCCGATCTGCTTCGGACTGCCGAGATTGAACGGCTGGCCAGCAATCTCGTGCGACAGCGCTTCCAATTCCGCAATGCGCGCACCGAGCTCGCGGCTCTGCGCATCGAGCTTTGCGCGGTCAATCAACACCCCGGTTCGTTCCATCTCAAACAGCACCTGCGCCGTCGGCAGCTCGATCTGCTCGTAAATGAAGCGCTGTTTTTCGTCGGGCTCGATGCGCGGCCAAAGCACCTCATGCAGCGCCCGAGTGACCTCCGCGTCTTCGCCTGCGTAGTCCGTCGCACGGTCGACTGCGACTTCGTCGAAGCACAACTGATTGACTCCCTTGCCGCACACTTCGACGTAGGTCAGTGTCTTGCGGCCCAAATGCCGCTCCGCCAGCGAATCGACGTCGTGATTGCGGTGCGGTTCCAGCACGTAAGACTCGAGCTGCGTGTCGTGTGCGATGCCGGCGAGCCTGATGCCACGGTTTGCGAATGCGTGCATCTGGTACTTCATGTTGTGCCCAAGCTTGCGTTGATGCGGGCTTTCGAGCCACGGCCGAAGCTGTTCGAGCACGTCTTCGATCGGCAACTGTTTAGGCGCACCCGCATAACGATGCGCAAGCGGTATGTAGCAGGCGTGCAATGCTTCGACCGACAGCGAAATTCCCACCAGCTCGGCCGCAATTGGATCAAGCGACGTGGTGTGAGTAACGATCGAGGTCAGATCGGCCGAGCCGATCTTGGCCAGCCATGCTTCGAGCTGCTCGTACGACAAGATCGTTTCGTAGTCGACGTCGGGTCGAGCCAGTGCGGCGGACGGCACATTCGCCGTTGGCAGTGCCGTCGTTAAGAGCCTTGGCAACCGCCGCGCTGTCGATCTCGCGCAGCCAAGCTTTGAATTCGTAACGCGTGTAAAGCTCACGCAACTTTTCGACGTCCTGCGGCTGAACGGCCAATGATTCGATCGACTCGAACTCCTTGCCAAGCTCGCAGTCGCTGCGAATCGTGACCAGCTTGCGGGCGGTCGGCAACCACGGCAGTGCCTTGCGCAGATTCTCGCCGACGGCTCCCTTAACTGCGTCTGCATTGGCGACCAGACTGTCCAGCGACCCGTACTCGTGGAGCCATTTGGCGGCCGTCTTCGGCCCGACCTTGTCGACACCTGGCACGTTGTCGACGCTGTCACCCACCAGCGTCAGATAGTCGACGATTCGCTGCGGCGGAACACCGAACTTGCGCTCGACTCCGGGCACGTCGAGTGTTTCGTTGCTCATCGTATTGACGAGCGTCACGTGCTCATTAACGAGCTGCGCCAGATCCTTGTCGCTGGTCGAGACGATCGTTCGAAATTGCTGGTCGCTGGCGCGGCGCGCAAGCGTCGCGATCACGTCGTCGGCTTCGATCCCGGGAATTTCTATGATCGGCCAGCCAAGCGCCCGAACCGCTTCATGAATCGGCTCAATCTGGCGCCCAAGATCGTCCGGCATTGCGGTCCGATTTGCCTTGTATTCGGAAAACAGGTCGTCCCGAAACGTCTTACCCTTGGCATCGAAAACGCAGGCGATGTGCTCCGCTTTCACTTGCTGCCGCAAAACGTGCAGCATCGAAATGAAGCCGCGAAGCGCGCCCGTCGGCTCGCCGCTCGAGGTGCGTAAGTCCGGCAGCGCGTGGTACGCGCGGTATAAGTAGCTGGACCCGTCGACCAGCAGCAGCGTTTTCACGTTGTTCGTTAAGTTGTGTATTTGATCAGGAGAACGCTGTGCTCGACCATCGAAAAAACATTCCGAGCCTTCGCGCAGTGACCATGCCAGAGCGCGCCACCGCTCAGAAGGCGCGCGAATCGTGGCACCTATGGGGAATTATTTCAGAGTTTGTCGAAGCGACCGAACGGCTGTCCGAGATTCGTCCCGCGGTATCCATCTTCGGCAGCGCCCGCGCGGCACCCGAGCAACCGACGTATCAACTAACGGTCGAAATCGCGCGCAAGTTATCCGACGCAGGGTTTGCCGTGATCAGCGGCGGCGGCCCGGGCATCATGGAGGCAGCCAACCGCGGCGCCTACGAAGGCTCATCGCCGTCGGTCGGCCTCAACATCGAGTTGCCATTCGAGCAGTGCGGCAATCCCTATCAGGACATCTCGCTGCGATTCCGCCACTTTTTCGCGCGCAAGGTGGCATTCGTGAAGTACGCGGCAGCGTACGTCGTGATGCCGGGAGGCTTCGGCACGGTCGACGAATTGTCGGAAGCGCTGACGCTGATGCAGACGGGCAAGGGCAAATCGATGCCGCTGGTACTTGTCGGCTCGCGTTTCTGGAGCGGATTGATCGACTGGATGCGCGACACCCTCGTTGCTGAAGGCATGATCGCCGCCTCCGATCTCGACATGATGACAATCGTCGATAGCAGCGACGCAGTGGTCAATGCGATTTTCGATTTCTATGATGCGCGCGGATTTTCGCAAACGGCCAGCGAACGCGAACAGATGCTTTATCTATAGAATTTGGCTGCGCAACGTTGCGTGCGCGGACTGCGAGGCTTTGGATGAAAACCGTTGCATTGGCAGTACTGCTGGCGTGGTCTTCGATCGCGTCCGCGCAGGCCCCCGCGCCTCCTCCGCCGCCGATGCCCGCAGCAACCGAAACGCCAAGTCGGCGAAGCCGGCGTCGGCCAAGCCGCGCCGTGCGATCGAATTGTCTCCGGCCGAACGCCAGGCCATCGATGAGCGAGAGCTCAAGGCGGTTAAGCCGGCGAGCGTTGAAGAAGCGCTGCAACCGAGGCCTGCGGGCGATCCGGACAACGCCAGGATCGAGCGCGATGATTCGAGCAACACGACACGCATCGAGCAGTTCCGCACTTCTAATCGAGTCAGTGAAGTTGTTGTGACGCCCGCCGGCACGTCTCGCAGCTATTCGATGACGAATCGGGAAGGCAGACAGCCACTGGGTACAACCCAAATGAGTCCGGGCTTATCGGTCCCGAACTTTTTCAAGTTTGAGTTCGGCCGGTCGGCGCCCGTGCCACTTCAGGCTCCTGCGCCGCCGCAGACTTCCGATCCGGCGAAACCTTCTAACTAACTTCCCGCGCGATGGCGGTATTTACCGCGCTGTCGCGCGCCGAAGTCAACGATTTCTTAGGTCAGTTTTCCCTCGGTGAGTTGACCGAACTCGAGGGAATCCATACCGGCATCGAAAACACCAACTACTTTGTCAGCACCCATCACGGCCACTACGTGCTGACCGTATTTGAACGGTTGACGGCAATGCAACTGCCGTTTTATTTGCAATTGATGCTCCATTTGGCACACAAAGGGTTGCCTGTGCCGGAGCCGCAGCCGACTCGCAGCGGAGCGCTTGTCGCGGAGTTGAAGGGCAAGCCGGCGGCGCTGACTACCCGCTTGCCGGGCAAGGCCACGACCGAGCCGACCGCTGCACAGTGCGCAAGCGTCGGTGAGTTCCTTGCACGAATGCACTTGGCCGGTGTTGATTTCACGCCGTTTCAGCCGCACCTGCGCGGCATCGGCTGGTGGAAGAGCGCCGTGCCCAAGCTGAAGTCGCATGTGCCCGACGATGTGATGCGCGTGCTGACCGAGGAGCTGATATTTCAGGACTCATTTTTTCGCAGCGCACGTTTTGAAAAACTGCCGGCAGGACCGATTCACGCCGATCTGTTTCGCGACAACGTCCTGCTGGTGCGCGACGGGGATAACGACCACATCGGCGGTGTCATTGATTTCTATTTCGCGGGCTGCTCGATTTGGCTGTTCGACCTCGCCATTACGATCAACGATTGGTGCATCAAACAAGCAAGCGGGGAATTCGAGCCAACGCGGGCACGTGCGATGCTCGACGCTTATCACGCGGTACGCCCGCTGACGGAGGATGAACACGAATGCTGGCGAACCTCGCTGCGCGCCGCGGCGCTTCGATTCTGGATTTCGCGCCTGTACGACTACTATTTACCGCGGCCGGCGCATTTGCTTACGCCGCACGACCCGGCGCATTTCGAGCGCATCTTGAGGCGCCGGACGGTCGATGCTGTACTGCCATGGGTCGGCTAAACGCGACCTCGATGGACTAGATGGTCCGTGATGCTCGTTAGAACACTGCCCGCGCGGGCCGGCTTGACATGGCTGCGCGACGCACTGACGTTGTACCGACGCCAGCCCTTCGCCTTCACGTCGCTGGTGATCCTGTACACCATCGGCGTATCACTACTTGCCTATGTACCGTTTATCGGGTTGCCACTTGCCGCCGTGCTGATCCCGTTCGGAACGCTCGGTCTCACACTTGCCGGGCGTGACGCTGAGCGCGGCACGATTCCAATGCCCAACCTCATGGTGGAACCGTTTCGCGATCCGCAGCAGCGTAAGGCACTGGCGCTTCTGGGCTTTGTTAATGCGGCCTTGGTACTCCTGCTGGTGACAATCGTTTCGCTTCTAGCCGCCGATGAGCTGGCCAAGTGGAAGTTCGTCGATGGCCAGGTCGACCCGACCTCTGCGGGGCAAAACTTTCCATGGGATGCCGTCGTCGCTGCAGCACTCGCCTATGTGCCGATTCTGATGGTGACGTGGTTCGCACCCCAGCTGGTCGCCTGGCATAAATTGCCGATCGGCAAGGCGTTGTTCTTCTCATTCTTCACGTGCTGGCGCAACCGCTGGCCTTTCTTGGTGTTGGGGGCAGCGCTGTTTGCGCTTTCATTCGTTGTGATTTTCATTGTCACTCAACTTCTGCAGATGTTCGGCGCTTCACCCCAGTTGGCTTCGATGTTGTTCGCCCCGATGGCATTGATACTGATTAGCGTTGGGTACGCAACGCAGTATCCGATCTACCGCAGCCTGATTGAAACTGCGGAGTAATTCGCCCTCGCCCAAATTGCGGCACACTCCTTCTCTAAAGTTTGTCGCAACACATCTGAAATCCCGAGAAGCACCCGCACGATGATCCGCCTGGAATTGCAAGTTGAACTCAACTACCAAGTCGACCAATACGGGGCCGATTTCGTGTTCAACATCCATGCGGCACAAACGCGGAGCCAGGTCATCGCGTCCGAGAACCTGGAACTCAGCCAACCGATCATTCCGCAGATGTACACGGACCCGCTTACCGGCAACCGCTACATGCGCGTGCGTGCGCAGCCGGGCCCGCTGAAACTGACCTACGCAGCGACGGTGGACCTGACGCACCATTGTGCCGACGCATCGCAGCTGGCCGAGGTGCCGATATCGCGCTTGCCGCTTGAGGTGATCAGCTACATCTATCCGAGCCGCTATTGCCAGTCCGATCGGCTATACAAGCTTGCGAACAACGAGTTCGGGACCCTGTTGCAGGGTTACAGCCGCGTACAGGCAATTAGGAACTGGGTGAATCGGCGCGTCAGCTTTCGATCTAACACGTCCAATGCGAACACATCGGCGGTCGACACGCTGATCGAGCAGGTGGGCGTCTGCCGCGACTTCACGCACCTGATGATTGCACTATGTCGTGCACTGAACATTCCTGCTCGCTTTACGACGGGTACCGACTATGGCGCCGATCCATCTCTCGGACCGCCCGATTTTCACGCCTACGTCGAGGCTTTCCTCGGTGACCGCTGGTACATCTTCGATCCGTCCGGCACTGCGATCCCGATGGGCTTCGTGCGATTCGGCACCGGGCGCGATGCTGCCGACGTGGCGTTTGCGACGATCTTCGGCGGAGTGTTGTCACAGGCACCGATTATTCGCACCACCGCCGTCGAAGACGCTTCGCGCGGCATCGTGCAGCCGCATCATTGCAACGAAGCGCTATCGACGGATAGCGTTAGTTGACTTCAAGTCAGCTTTGCCACGGCCAGTGACAACCACTTAACGCCCTGCGGCCCGAAGTTGATTTGAGCGCGCGCGTCGTCGCCGTTGCCTTCGAGATTGATCACGACTCCCTCACCAAAGCGCGCGTGGTTCACGGACTGACCGATGCGATAGCCATGCGTCGGCTTTGCGCGCGCCACTGCGGTTCGGACCGCGGGCGCGAGCCCCGTGTCGTGCCATTGACCGAAGCGGCCGCCGGCACTCGCTCGCACGCGCGGCGTTAGCCACTTGACCGCGCCTTCCGGCAGCTCCTGGATAAAACGAGACTTGATGCCGTAACGCGTTTGGCCGTGCAACATCCTGCTCTGCGCAAAGCTGATGTACAGCCGCTGCCGTGCCCGCGTGATCGCGACGTACATCAGGCGACGCTCTTCCTCGGGACCGCCCGGTTCGTTCATGCTGTTTTCGTGCGGGAACAGACCTTCCTCGAGGCCGCCGATGAACACCGCCTGAAACTCGAGCCCCTTGGCCGAATGCACGGTCATCATCTGCAGCGCGTCCTGACCCGCCTGCGCCTGGTTATCGCCCGCCTCGAGCGACGCATGCGACAGGAACCCTGCAAGCGGCGACAACTGCGCTGTTTCGGCGTCGCTCTGCGCGCCAGGAGAATCCGCGGCGTAGCCCTCTTCCATCACGAACGCCGCCGCTGCGTTAACCAGCTCGTTCAAATTCTCAATGCGCTCTTCGCCTTCCTTCTCGGTTTGATAGTGCGCAATCAGCCCGCTCTGCTGAATCACCGCCGCAACGATTTCCGACAGCGGCAAGTCGGCGATCTCGCTGCGCAGCCTGTCGATCACCGCGACGAAAGAGCCGAGGTTCGACCTTGCCTTGCCGCTTAGCGCCCCCACCGTCGCGTACAGCGTTTGGCCACTCGCGCGTGCTGCGTCGCCCAGTTGCTCGAGCGTTCGCGCACCGATTCCGCGCGGCGGAAAGTTCACTACGCGCAGGAACGCCGTGTCGTCGGCCGGGTTTTCAATTAGGCGCAGGTACGCAAGCGCGTGCTTGACCTCGGCCCGCTCGAAAAATCGCAACCCGCCATAGACGCGATAGGGAATCGCGGCATTGAACAGCGCATGTTCGATTACCCGTGACTGCGCGTTCGACCGGTAAAGGATCGCAATCTCGCCGCGCGAATAGCCTTCGGCAATCAGGCTCTTGATCTCCTCGACCATCCAGGCGGCTTCGTAGCCGTCTGTTTGCGCTTCATAGATGCGCACCTGCTCACCTTCGCCGGCGTCGGTCCACAAATCCTTGCCGAGACGCCGTTGATTGTTTGAGATCAGCGCGTTGGCAGCATTAAGAATGTGCGCGCCGGAACGATAGTTTTGCTCCAACTTGATCAGATTTCGCACGCGGAACTCGCGCTCGAAGTCCGCCATGTTGCCGACGTTGGCGCCGCGAAACGCATAGATCGAGTTGTGCGTGCAGATGCCGTTGGCAATGAAGTTGTGCGAATCCTCGATGTCAAGGTCATAGACGGTGCGCGATTCGGCATCGTGCAGCTCGACTTCGCGCACGATGTCGTAACCGCCTTTGGCATCGGCGACCGCCATTCCGGCGCGCACGTACTGCGCCTGGACCAGCGGCAAATAGCCTTTGCCCATTCGCACGCGCTGGATCAGCCGCCCGCCAAGCACGACGCGCAGGCGCGACGCGTCTTCGATCGCGGTGCCGTAGTCGCGCCGCCAGAACTTGGCGGCCCACCCGCCCTTGCCTTCGGTGATCGGTTTCATCGCGAAGCCCGCCTTGAGTGCCTTATGCATCGAAGCCTCATTGCAGGTGCGTGCGTACACCCGATGATCGGGTTTGTCGCGGCGCGAGTCGCTGCACATGCTGATGATCACATCGCCCTCGTCGCCGAACGACGGGCGGCGCCGATCGTCGGGATGGTCAAACGCAAGTCCGCGGTCGGCCAGCAGCCACTTGGCGGAGCGCTCAGTGTTCAATTCGAAAAATTCCCGCGGTACGCTGGCTTCGCCCTTGCGCTTGCGACCGGCGGTGAACGCGCGCATCGGTAGGCCATACTTGAGCGATATCACTGCCATGTCTTCCTGAGCTTCCACCGCGCCTTCGTATGTGCCGATGATCCAGATCTGCTCTCCCCCTTCCTTGCGCGCGCGATAGCGAAACCCAGGCGGTAAATACTTGCTGTGGCGAGCACGGCGATGGCCCGAGACGGCGAGCCGGTACCCGACACCGGGTTTCATCATCATGTACAGGAAGAATCGCGCAGGCATGTGACCCACCGCGTAACCGGCGAAGTGCACGTGCTCCGGCGTTGTCGTCAGCGTCTTGCCTTTTTGCGTGCGTATCGTGACAAGCCGCGTCTGCTCGGTGCGATAGTGAACGCGCCAGACGCGCGACGAACCCATCTTGCCGCCGCCGATGCACGACCTGACGATATTGCCGACGCGAATCTCTTCTACCGGCTTGACCGTACCGTCACCCATCATCACTTCGGTGCCGGCCACCACACATTGATCGTCGTCGCCGACCGCGAAGACTGCGTTATCGGCACCCGCAAGCTGCTTCAGCCACGCATATTGCAACCGGTTCGTATCCTGAAACTCATCGACCAGGACATGGCGGAACCGGTTTTGATAATGCTCGCGCAGCATCTCGTTTCGATCCAGAAGCTCGTAGCATCGCAGTAAAAGCTCCGCGAAGTCCACCACGCCTTCACGGTTGCATTGCGCATCGTATTGCGCATAAAGCTCAACGAACTTGCGGTTGTAGTCGTCGTTGACTTCCACCGCATTCGCGCGCAGTCCGGCTTCCTTCGAGCTATTGATGAAAAGTTGAACGTTGCGCGGCGGGTAGCGTTCGTCGTCGATGTTATTGGCCTTCAACAACCGCTTGATCGCGCCCAGCTGATCCGCCTGGTCGAGAATCTGGAAAGTCGACGGCAAGCCAGCGTCGCGCCAGTGCGCACGCAACATGCGGTTGCACAGGCCGTGAAAGGTACCGATCCACATGCCGCGTGTGTTGATCGGCAGCATCGCCGACAGCCGCGTCAACATTTCCTTGGCGGCCTTGTTGGTAAACGTGACCGCAAGGACACCCTGCGGCGACACCTGCCCGGTTTGAATCAGCCACGCAATACGCGTGGTCAGCACGCGCGTTTTGCCGCTGCCCGCGCCGGCCAATATCAGCGCTGATTGATTCGGAAGAGTGACTGCGGCAAGTTGCCGCTCGTTCAGATGGGCGAGCAAATTCATACGAGGGCGCGAGTCTAAAGGCAAGCTCAAGCGCCCCATATAATCGTTCGATGAATCCCAGGTACGAACCACAGGCGATCGAGGCCGAAGCACAGCGCCATTGGCGTGCGACGAATGCGTATCGCGCAGTCGAGTTTGCGACCGACGCCAAGGGCCGATCGAAGCCGAAGTTCTATGTGTGCTCGATGCTCCCGTATCCGAGCGGCAAGCTTCACATGGGCCACGTGCGCAACTACACGCTGAATGACGTGCTGTATCGCGTCCAGCGGATGCGCGGCTACAACGTGATGACGCCGATGGGTTGGGATGCGTTCGGCCTGCCGTCCGAAAACGCCGCAATCGACAAGAAGGTGCCGCCGGCTGAATGGACGTACGCCAACATCGCCGACATGAAGTCGCAGATGGAGCCGCTTGGCCTCGCGTTCGACTGGTCGCGCGAAGTGACGACGTGCAAGCCGGATTACTACGTTTGGAACCAGTGGATGTTCCTGAAGATGCTCGAGACCGGCATCGCGTACCGCAAGACGCAGATCGTCAACTGGGACCCGGTCGATCAGACGGTGCTTGCCAACGAGCAGGTGATCGACGGCCGTGGCTGGCGATCGGATGCAATCGTCGAGAAGCGCGAGATTCCCGGGCTACTACCTGGCGATCACCAAGTACGCCGATGAGTTGCTCGCGGATCTCGAGCAGCTTGACTGGCCACCGCATGTCCGCGCGATGCAGGAAGCCTGGATCGGCAAGAGCGTCGGCGTCAACTTCGGCTTTCCGTATCGCTGGATGGTGAGCGGAAGCTGCTGCGCGTATTCACTACTCGTGCCGACACGATCATGGGCGTCACGTTCGTCGCGATTGCAGCCGAGCATCCGCTCGCTACGCGCCTGGCGCGCGACGAACCGAAGCTCGCCGCGTTCATCGCGGAATGCAAACGCGGCACCACGTCGGAGATCGACGTTGCGACGATTGAAAAGAAAGGCGTGCCGACCGGCTTTTCTGTGACGCATCCGCTATCGGGCGAAAGCGTGCCGGTCTGGATCGGCAACTATGTGTTGATGGGTTATGGCGAAGGCGCGGTGATGGGTGTGCCTGGCCACGACGAGCGCGACTTTGAGTTTGCGAAAAAGTACGGATTGGCGATCAAGGAAGTCATCGCCGTTGCGCCGCACCTGGCTCCCGCTGACGGCGGCTGCCAATTTTCGACCGACGCCTGGCAGGCCTGGTATGCGGACAAAGAGCATGGCGCATGCGTCAACTCGGGGAAGTACGACGGATTGATGTACGAAGCCGCAGTTGAAGCGATCGCGGCGGACTTACAAGCGTTGGGCCTCGGCGAAAAACAGGTCCAGTGGCGCTTGCGCGACTGGGGCATTTCGCGTCAGCGCTATTGGGGCACGCCGATTCCAATCATTCACTGCACCGACTGCGGTGTCGTCCCCGTCCCGGAGAAAGACCTCCCCGTCGTGCTGCCCGAGCATCTTGTTCCCGATGGCACAGGCAATCCGCTCGCGAAGTACGAGCCGTTCTTGAAATGCAACTGTCCACGCTGCGGCAAACCGGCGCGACGTGAGACGGACACGATGGACACGTTCGTCGATTCGTCCTGGTACTACATGCGCTATTGCTCGCCGGACAACGCCAGCGCGATGGTCGATGAGCGCAACGATTACTGGATGCCGATGGACCAGTACATCGGTGGCATCGAGCACGCAGTGCTCCACCTGCTGTATGCACGCTTCTGGACCAAGGTGATGCGCGACATGGGGCTCGTCAAGTTCGACGAGCCGTTTAAGCGCCTGTTTACGCAGGGGATGCTGACGGCCGAGTGCTACTACCGCGAGGACGAGGCAGGCAAGAAGCGGTGGTACTACCCGAGCGAGATCGATGTCGAATACGACGATCGTGGACGACCCGTCAAGGTGACGGCGGCCGAAGACGGCGAGCCCGTGCATTACGGCGGCACCGAGAAGATGTCGAAAAGCAAGAACAACGTCGTCGAGCCACGCGACATCATTGCAAGGTTCGGCGCGGACACTGCGCGGGCGTTCGTGATGTTCGCCGGCCCGCCGGATCAGAGCGCGCCCTGGTCGAGCTCGAGCGCCGACGGTACGCATCGCTTCTTGCGCCGTCTGTGGAGTTTTGGCGCGCAGATGCGGTCAATCAGGCCAGCCGGTGCGATCGACGGCGCGTTGCTGTCGGGAGAGGATCGGCAGTTGCGGCGTGAGATTCACATGCACCTCAGGCAAGCCGACGCCGACTACGAACGGATCCACTACAACACGGTCGTTTCGGCAGCAATGAAAATGCTCAATGCGATGGAAGAGGCAAAGTCCGGCAACGGTAGCCATCCACCGGTGAGCCCGACGGTGATGAGTGAATCGATGGGCATCCTGCTGCGAGTGTTGTATCCGCTTGCGCCGCATATCACACACACGCTGTGGAACGAGCTGGGATACGCGCGCGAACACACGGAGATCATCGATGCGCCGTGGCCGCAGGTGGACGAGTCCGCCTTGGTGCAGGACGAGATGGAGCTGGTCGTGCAGGTCAACGGCAAGGTACGCGGCTCTATCCGAGTACCGACACACGCGGAGGACGCCGCGATTACCGCTACTGCGCTCGCAGACGCCAATGTGATCCGATTCGTCGACGGTCGGCCGGTCAAATTCTCCAAGGTCGTGCGACCGAAGCTCGTCACGATCGCGGTTTGATGATGCGTCGCATTCTGATCGCTGCCGCCCTGATGCTTTTGCTGGACGGTTGCGGTTTTCAGCTACGCGGCTCGCAAACATTGCCGGTCGAGCGCTTGTATCTCGCATTGCCGATCAACTCTCCGATCGGCGCCGAGATCAGCCGCGTCGTACGGTCTTCGACCAACGCAAAGGTAGTGCAGGATAGAAAAGATGCGCAGGCGATTGTGGAATTGCTCGGCGAGCAACGCGAGCGTGAGGTGCTATCAATCAACGCACAGGGTCGCGCCCGCGACTATCAACTGCGGCTGCGCACAACGTTTCGTGTGGTCGATCCGGAGGGCGTTGAGCTGATCGCGCCGACGTCGTTGATTGCAAGGCGTGATATCGGCTTCAACGAGTCCGAACTGCTCGCGAAAGAGTCGGAGGAAGCGCTGCTTTACCGCGATATGCAAAGCGATCTGGTGCGCCAAATCGTCAACCGGCTACAGGGAATCAAATTTAGTGCAAGTTAGAAACGATGCCCTCGCCGGATTGTTGACGCGTGCGCAGCGCTCGGGATCGTTGCCGCCGGTATTCGTGGTCGCCAGCGACGAACCGTTGCTGTCGCTTGAAGCGCAGGATGCAATTCGTGGCACCGCGCGCGGCCTGGGGTACTCGGAGCGCGACGTGTTGAACGCCGATGCCCGCTTCGACTGGTCAAAGCTCGCGGAGGCCGCGCAGGGGTTGTCGTTGTTCGCAGAGAAGAAAATAGTCGAGATTCGTCTGCCAAGCGGCAAGCCGGGGGTCGCTGGCGCGAAAGCGCTTGAAACGCACGCTACGAACGCCCTCGACGGCGTGATGACGATTGTCTCGGTGCCGCGGCTGGAGCGGCGCGACCGGCAGGCGCGCTGGGTTGAAGCACTTGAACGCGCGGGCGTAATGGTCGAGATCGACACCATCGAGCGCGCACAGTTGCCACAATGGATCTCGCAGCGGCTTGCCAAACAAAATCAAAGCGCGGGCCGTGACGCGCTCGAATTCATGGCTGACAAAGTCGAAGGCAACTTGCTCGCGGCGCACCAGGAAGTGATCAAGCTGGCTCTGCTTTATCCCGCCGGCCAATTAACGCTAGAGCAGGTGACCGACAGCGTGTTGAACGTCGCGCGTTACGACGTTTTTCAGTTACCGATCGCAATGTTGAGCGGCGATGCGGCGCGTGTCCGCAAAACGATGGCGGGACTTGAAGCCGAAGGTGAAGCAATTCCGCTGGTGCTGTGGGTTATCTCCGAAGAGCTGCGCACGCTGTTGCGGGTGAAAGCGCACGTCGATGCAGGCCGTCCGTTTTCTGTGGCAGCGCGTGAGAACCGATTGTGGGGACCGCGCGAAAAGTTGTTCGAGCGGGCACTCGCGCGGATTTCGGTTGACGCGCTCGAAGCGGCCCTGCTGCGCGCCGCAGAGATCGACCGGCTGGCCAAAGGTCTGCTTGCACCCAGGACCGATAGCAACGTGTGGCTAGAATTGACCGATCTGGCGTTGAGCTTCGCCCATGCGCCTAGGAGCGTCGTTCAATGAATTCCGCGGTCGTTCGTTCGATCGAACCTGCCGACGTGGTCGACGTACTGGGTCACGTACAGCAGATCGGCCGCGCCGCCCGCAGCGCATCGGCCGCGATGTCAGCGGCCGACAGCTGCGCGAAGGATCAAGCGCTGCTGAAAATTGCGCAGCTCTTACGCGAGAACCGACAGCAAATTAAGCACGCCAACACGCTTGACGTCGATCGCGCGCGAAAAGCCGGTACCGGTACTGCACTGCTTGATCGCCTGACACTCGACGACGATGCAATCGAACAGATGGCCGTCGGTGTCGAGCAGGTCGCGCGTCTTCCCGATCCGATTGGCGAGATTGCCGAGTTGAGACCCCGCCCCAGCGGCATCAAAGTCGGCCGCATGCGTGTGCCGCTTGGCGTTATCGCGATCATTTACGAAAGCCGACCGAACGTGACGGTCGATGCCGCGGCACTTTGCATCAAAAGCGGTAATTCGGCGATTCTGCGCGGTGGTTCAGAAGCGATCGAGAGCAATCGTGCGCTCGCGAAAATCGTCCGCGATGGAGTCGTTGACGCGGGTTTGCCGGCCGACGCGGTGCAGCTGGTTGATACAACCGATCGCGCTGCTGTCGGTGCGCTGGCGCAGATGACCGAGCACATCGACTTGTTGGTACCTCGCGGAGGTCGTGGATTGATCGAGCGTTTGATGCGCGAATCGCGCGTGCCGATGCTGAAGCATCTCGATGGGATTTGCCACGTTTATATTGACAGCGGCGCCGATGTTGCCAAGGCGATCGCGATTGCGGACAACGCCAAGACGCAACGCTATGGCACGTGCAACACGATGGAAACATTGCTGGTCGCGCAAAGTATCGCCGCGCAGGTATTGCCGGAGTTAGGTCGCATCTACCAGTCGAAAGGTGTGGAGCTCCGATGCTGCCCCGAATCGCGAGCGATCCTCGAAGCGTCCGGCGTGACCGGCATCGTCGACGCTGTTGACGACGACTGGCGCACCGAATACCTGGCACCGATTCTTTCGATCTCGACGTTGCCCGGCATCGAGGAAGCGATCTCGCATATCAACACCTTCGGCAGCAAGCACACCGATGCGATCGTCACCGAGAATTACGCAAACGCGATGCGGTTCGTGCGCGAGGTCGATTCGGCCTCGGTCATCGTCAATGCTTCGACGCGCTTTGCCGACGGTTACGAGTACGGGCTCGGGGCCGAGATCGGAATCTCGAACGACAAGCTTCACGCACGCGGCCCGGTTGGCCTCGAAGGTTTGACGTCGCTGAAATACGTGGTCTTCGGCAACGGCGAAGTGCGTACCAGTTGACGCCGAATGGGCGGTGGCTATCTGTGGGTCAAGGCAGCGCACATCATTTTTGTGACGAGCTGGTTTGCCGGACTGTTTTACCTGCCGCGCATCTACGTCAATCTGGCTACGGTCGACGACCCCGCGACACGCGAGCGGTTGTTGACGATGGCGCGCAAGCTGCTGCGCTTCACGACCGGATTGGCCGTGCTTGCACTGGCTTTCGGGATTTGGCTGTTGAGCTACGGCGTCGGCATGGGTACGGCGTGGATGAATGCAAAACTTGCGCTGGTGTTGGGGGTGATCGCCTATCACGGGTGGTGTGCCATTTTGTACGGCAAATTCGTCCGCCGCGAAGTCACGCCCTCTCACGTCTGGTTTCGCTGGTTTAACGAAGCGCCCGTGCTCCTGCTGATTGCGATTGTCATCCTGGTCGTCGTGAAGCCGTTTTAGGAACGTATGGACAAGACCGTCGATTACTTCATGACTCCGATATCACCCTTCGTTTACATGGGTCATGCACGCTTTCGAGAGATCTGCGCGAAACATCAGGCGAAGATCAATTTGCGGGTGATGGATCTGGGTAAGGTCTTTCCAGTCTCGGGCGGCCTCGCGCTGAAGGACCGACCACCGCAGCGGCGCGCATACCGCATGATGGAACTCAAGCGGTGGCGAGATCATCTCGGCGTACCGCTGACGCTTGAACCGAAACACTTTCCGGTTCCCTCGGAGCCCGCTGCGACGCTGATCCTCGCGGTACTCGAGCGCCACGGCACGGCTGCAGCGCTCGACATCGCCGGCGATTGTGGACGCGCCGTCTGGGCCGAGGAGCGCAACATCAGCGACTGGAGCGTACTCGCAGAAATTGTGAGGGCGCGCAAGCTGGAGGCCGATTCACTGTTGGAACATGCACGCTCGGCTGAAGTCGCAGCGCGCTACGTCCAGCATTCACAGGAGGCCATCATGCGTAATGTGTTTGGCGCTCCGACCTACATCTATCAGGACGAGCTTTTCTGGGGGCAGGATCGCCTTGAGTTTCTCGACAGAGCTCTAGCTCGATGAAAAACGTAGCGAGCAGCCCCGAGATTGCGTCGAGGAGCGCAGGCGTACGGGCGATACGTTGAGCACCGCAGGCGCAAGATCGGGGCGCGCAGTAGTTTTGCATCGGGCTAGGCGGTGACCGCCGCGTTTTTCGCGGTATGCCCGCGCGGACTCGAAGCCGCGCTCTCCGATGAACTCGTTGCGGTAGGCGCGCAGTCACTGCGCTCCGAAGCCGGCGGTGTGGCGTTCAACGGCACGCTTGCCACTGCTTACGCGGCGAACCTTCACTCGCGCATCGCGAGCCGGGTTCTGTGGCAAGTCGGCAGACGCGGCTACTTGTCCGAACAGCACTTGTACGACGCGACGCAGGAAGTGCGCTGGCAGGATCTGATGACCGCGCAACAGACGCTGCGCGTCGACGTCACCGCGTCGCGTTCTCCTTTGCAGAGCCTCGAGTTCGCGATGCTGCGAATCAAGGACGGCATTGTCGATCGATTGCGCAACTTGACCGGCGCACGACCGTCGATCGATCGCTCGAATCCCGATGTTCGTGTGTTCGCCTACCTCGATGCATCGACTGTCACGTTGTATGTCGATCTGTCAGGAGAACCGCTGTTCAAGCGCGGCTGGCGTGCCGATAAGGGCGAGGCGCCGCTAAAGGAAAATCTTGCCGCAGGATTGTTGGCACTCGCAGGCTGGACGCCGTCGACCCCGCTCGCCGATCTGTTTTGCGGCAGCGGCACGATCGTGATTGAAGCCGCGTCGATCGCCGCCCACCATCCGCCGGGCCTCGACCGTAGCTTCGCGTTTGAGCGGCTCAAGGGATTCGACTCGCACGCCTGGCGCCGGCTAAGAGACGCCGCACGATCAGCGGTTAGTGATACCGCAGCTGCAAACCTAGTGGGCTCCGACATATCAACACGAGTGATCGATCAAGCCATTGCCAACGCGAAGCTCGCCGGCCTGCAAGCGTGGCTCGACGACGGCCGCCTGCAGTTCAATGCCGTCGATGCACGTGTGGCGACCCCGGCAGCAGCGAGCGGAATGATCGTCACAAATCCACCCTACGGCGAACAAAGCGCCCCTCGTTCGGCGTCGGTGCCCGACATGATGCGCAACGTCGGCGACCGGCTGAAGCAGCAGTTCCCAGGATGGGAGGCGTGGTTTCTGACGTCGGATCGCCAGCTGCCCAAACAGATGCGTCTGCAGGAAACGCGCAAGCCCGTGCTATTCAACGGGCCGATCGAGTGCCGGTTCTTTCGATTCGAGCTCGTGGCCGGCGGCTACCGGCCGCGTGCAGCTGCGGCAAAGATCGACGTGTGAAGCGAGTGAGAGGTAACCGAGCTACGCCGCCAGCGCGCGTTCGACATCTTTCTCCAGATCTTCGGGCTTGGTCGTCGGGGCATAACGATCGATCACCGCACCGTCCTTGCCTACCAGGAACTTCGTAAAGTTCCACTTGATCCCTTCCGATCCGAGCAGCCCTTTTTTCTCGGACGTCAGATACTTGTACAGCGGGTGGGCATTCGGGCCGTTGACGTCGACCTTTGAGAACATCGGAAACGTCACGCCGAAGTTCATTTCGCAAAATTCCGCAATCTCTGTATCGGGCCCGGGCTCCTGCTGGCCGAACTGATTGCTCGGAAAACCAAGCACCGCGAATCCTCGGCCGGAATATTTCTTGTGCAGCGCCTCCAGCCCTTTGTACTGAGGCGTGAAACCGCACTGGCTCGCTGTATTGACGACCAGCAGCACCTTGCCTTTGAAGTCAGCCAGCGTGCGGGTCTTGCCATCGATGGTTTGCGCGGAAAAGTCGTAGACAGAACTCATCGCCGTCCCCTGATCAATCCTGGGCGACGAGTGTAAACGCCGTCGTAAGGGAACGCTCCTTGCTGCGCCACTTCACAGAACCCTATGAACCCCCACTCCCCGACCGTCTTTGCAGGCTCGCCGAGGCTTCCGCCCGAGATGGCGCCTGGCGATGAAGCGCCGGCCGGCACGCCGGGGACGGGTGAGAACGTGTGCCGCATGTGCGGCGGCACCGGGCGCGTCGACGGTCACACTTGCACCGATTGCGAAGGCACCGGCAAAGTGATCGAAGGCGTCGGCGGCGCCTAATTTTCGAGAGCTGTACCTAAAGCGAAGGGAAGCAGATGCAAACGATTGCCGAAATCATGACAACGGACGTGGAGGTAGTGCGGCCTGAAGAGACGCTGCGCGACGCCGCCCGCGCGATGGCTGACCTAGACGTGGGATCGCTACCGGTATGTGATGGGCGCAAGCTGATCGGCATGATCACGGACCGTGACATCACCGTCCGCGCTGTAGCCGAGGGCAAAGGCTCCGAAACTCCCGTCAGCGAAGTCATGACCGACGAGGTCATCTGGTGCACCGACACCGACTCGATCGACGAGGTTCTGGAGCAAATGTCAGACGCTCAAGTCCGCCGTATCCCAGTCGTCGATAAGGATCGTCAGCTAGTAGGCATCGTCGCGCTTGGCGACATCGCGCTGGAAGAGGAAGAAGACGTCGACGAAGCGCTGCGCGACATCTCGATGCCCGGCTAGCCCAAGAAGGGCTCGTGCAGAGTTGCGAGCGAGTTAGCCGGTGAGGCCCATGTGCTCGATACCCTTGTGGATACCGGCCACACCACCGTACAACTTGCTGTTGAGCTTGATGTTCAACCGCACGTCGTTGACCGAATCAGCGTTGCGTAACGCATCTTCGTAGGAAATCTGCTCGGTCTCGTGCAGGTCGTACAGACATTGATCGAATGTCTGCATCCCCTGCTCGCGCGAGCGTTTCATCACTTCCTTGATCTCGTGTATTTCCTGCTTGAAAATCAAATCGGCAATCAACGGCGAATTCAGCATGATCTCGACCGCAGGAATTCTTCCCTTGCGGTCCTTGAATGGAATCAAACGCTGCGAAATCGACGCACGCAAGTTGAGCGACAGGTCCATCAGCAACTGCTGGCGCCGCTCCTCCGGGAAGAAGTTGATGATCCGGTCAAGCGCCTGGTTGGTCGAATTCGCGTGCAATGTGCACATCACCAGGTGACCGGTTTCGGCAAAGGCAATTGCGTGGTCCATTGCGTCACGATCGCGAATCTCGCCGATCAGGATCACGTCGGGCGCCTGGCGTAGCGTGTTCTTCAGCGCGACCGCCCAGCTTTCACAGTCGACGCCGACTTCGCGCTGCGTAATGATGCAGTTCTTGTGCGGGTGCACGTACTCGATCGGATCTTCGATCGTGATGATGTGACCGTTGCTGTTCTCGTTGCGATAGCCGGTCATTGCTGCCAGCGTGGTCGATTTGCCGGAGCCCGTTGCGCCTACCACGAGCACGATTCCGCGCTTCGCCATTGCAAGCTCGTTGACAATCGCCGGCAGATTCAACTCGTCGCTCGTCGGGATGTGGTCCGCAATCACGCGGAACACGATGCCCACCTTGCCTTGCTGAATGAACGACGAAACGCGAAAGCGCCCGATGCTTGTTGGGTTGATCGCGAATTGACACTCTTTGGTTTTCTCGAACTCGGCCGCCTGCCGATCGTTCATGATTGCGCGCACCAGCTCGCTGGTGTGTTGTCCCGTCAGCGGCTGGTTGGATACGGGTAACACGCGGCCGTCGATCTTGAACGCCGGCGGAAACTCGGCGGTGAGAAACAAGTCCGAGCCCTTTTTGCTGAGCAGCAGACGCAACAGATCGTGTACGAACCGGGTTGCCTGATCGCGTTCCATTAGTTCTCGCTTTAGCCTGCGAACGATTCGGGAGTCTTAGCGTACTGCCGCGCTTCGGCGACGGTAATTACGTTGCGGCGAACCAACTCGATCATGCAATGGTCGAGCGTCTGCATTCCGAACTGGCTGCCCGTTTGAATCATCGAATACATCTGCGCGATCTTGTTCTCGCGAATCAGGTTGCGGATAGCCGGAGTGCCCACCATTATTTCGTGCGCCGCGACGCGGCCGCTGCCGTCTTTCAGCTTCAGCAGCGTCTGCGAAATCACGGCAACGACCGATTCCGACAACATCGCCCGCACCATTTCTTTTTCCGCCGCCGGGAACACGTCGACCACGCGGTCGATCGTCTTCGCCGCCGACGACGTGTGCAATGTCCCGAACACCAAGTGACCGGTTTCAGCCGCGGTCAGTGCCAGTCGAATCGTTTCCAGGTCGCGTAACTCGCCGACCAACACAATGTCCGGATCCTCGCGCAACGCCGACCGCAGTGCGTTGGCAAACGACAGTGTGTGCGGGCCGACTTCGCGCTGGTTGATCACCGACTTGCGCGACTCGTGCACGAACTCGATCGGATCTTCGATCGTCAGGATGTGCCCGTACAAATTGTTGTTGACGTGATCGACCATCGCCGCCAGCGTGGTCGATTTCCCTGAGCCGGTCGGCCCGGTGACCAGCACCAGCCCGCGCGGCCTTCCCGCGAAGTCGGCAAACACTCTGGGTGCTTGCAGTTCTTCCAGCGACAGCACGCGCGACGGAATTGTCCGCAGCACCGCCGCGGCGCCGCGGTCCTGGTTGAACGCATTGACGCGAAAGCGAGCCAGCCCCGGCAGGTCGAACGAAAAATCGGTCTCCAGATTCTCGTCGTACTGCTTGCGCTGCGCATCGTTCATGATGTCGTAGATCATGCCGTGCACGTCTTTGTGCTCGAGCGGCGGCAGATTGATGCGACGAACGTCGCCGTGCACGCGGATCATCGGCGGCAGCCCAGCCGACAAATGCAGGTCCGATGCCTTGTTTTTGACGGAGAATGCGAGCAGTTCTGAAATGTCCATGGCGGGCGGCGTTGGCCTCGGCTAAAGTGCTTTGAGTCTGGGCAGAGTCGGCTGCTTCTAAGCCATCTCTGGGCCGAAGCGTAGCGCGCGCAATGATCCCGGTGTTCCCGTAAAAAAGCTAGAAATAGCTTGAAAACACAAGCCTATAGGCTCGTTTGCTCACTCATTTGCTGACGCTGATGCTGAGTTTGCCGACTTTGCCCGCGAACTTGCAAGCCAATTTGCGGGCATTGCACGAGCGCATTACCAAGGCTGCGCGAGGCGCGGGACGCGATCCGTCATCCGTGCGGCTGCTTGCCGTCAGCAAGGCGTTTCCGGCGGCGGTGATTGCGGAGGCAGCACGGGCCGGCCAGCGCGCATTCGGCGAGAACTACGTGCAGGAGGCGGTCGACAAGATTGACGCGCTCGCGGGCTCGGCACATCAACCGCTGGAGTGGCACTTTATCGGCCCGATCCAGAGCAACAAAACGCGCACGATCGCCGAGCGTTTCGACTGGGTGCAATCGGTCGATCGCCTCAAAGTCGCCGAGCGCTTGGCGCATCAGCGTCCGGCCGACTTGCCGCTGCTAAACGTACTGCTGCAGGTCAACGTCAGTGGTGAAGCGAGCAAAGCCGGCATCGCACCCGAAGAACTCAGTCAGCTCGCCGCCGCCGTTGCGCGCCTGCCGCGGCTGCGCTTGCGAGGCTTGATGGCGATCCCCGCCCCGGAAGCCGATGTCGCTCGCCAGCGGATGGCTTTCGCACGAACGCACGCGCTGTTTCGGCAGCTTCGCGAACAGGGATTGGAGGTCGATGTGTTGTCGATGGGAATGTCGGACGACCTTGAAGCAGCCATCGCCGAAGGCTCGACGATGGTCCGCGTCGGCACTGCGATTTTTGGCGCGCGCGCGGCAAACCGATGAAGGTCGCATTCATCGGCGGCGGCAATATGGCGGGCGCGCTGATCGGCGGCATGCTGCAAGCCGGGTTCAAGCCGCCCGAGATCGAGGTGCTCGAAATCGACGCTGCGCGTGGCGCCGAGTTGACCGCACGCCACTCAGTGCACGCGCACCGGCAGCCCGGCGACTGGCTGCAGGCAACCGAGATCGTCGTGCTTGCCGTCAAGCCGCAGCAGATGCACGAAGCCGCCGACTCGATTCAACCCCACTTGACGCGACCGCTGGTGCTATCGATCGCGGCGGGAGTACGGGCGCAAACCATTGGAGACTGGCTTGCGACAGGAAAGGTGGTGCGCGCAATGCCGAACATGCCCGCGCTGATTCGCGCCGGCATCACCGCCGCGATTGCGTTACCCGACGTCAGCGCAGCCGAAAAAGCGGACGCGGACAAGATCCTCGGCGCGGTCGGCGCCGTGATGTGGCTCGATGACGAATCAATGCTGGATGCAGTGACGGCGCTTTCCGGAAGTGGGCCCGCTTACATTTTTTACTTCATCGAAGCGATGCAGAACGTCGCACTTGAAATGGGCTTCGATAAAACACAGGCTCGCGCGCTAACGATGCATACGTTCGCCGGTGCCGCACAGCTTGCGATGCAGTCTCACGAATCGGCGGCGGCGTTGCGTGAGAAGGTGACTTCGAAGGGAGGCACCACCGCAGCCGCACTCGCAAGCTTTGAACGCGACAAAGTCGATGAAGCGATAGCACGCGCGATTCGTGCAGCCGCCGAGCGTGCTCGCGAGCTCGGCAGCTAGGGCAGTAGGCGGACTATCGAAGCGCGTAGTCGAGAGCCGTGCCGGCGAATATCGCCGCGCCTACCCAGTTGTTGTGTCGGAACGCTCGCATGCAGCCGTCGCGCGAGCGCGTGCGGATCAACACGAAGTGATAGATCGCGCAGGCCGCGGCGATTGCGCATCCTGCGTAGAACGCCCATGCCGCACCAATCATGCTGCCGATCAGCACAAGCAACGACAAGAAGGCGATGTACGACGCCATCACTGCGACCACGTCGAAGCGCCCGAAAAAAATCGCCGACGATTTGATGCCGATCCGCAGGTCGTCGTCACGATCGACCATCGCGTACTCGGTGTCGTAGGCAATCACCCAGAATGCGTTGGCGAGCATCAGCAACCACCCGATCGTCGGCACTGTTCCCAACACCGCAGCAAACGCCATCGGAATGCCGAACGAAAATGCAACGCCGAGATAGAGTTGCGGTATCGGAATGAATCGCTTCGCAAGCGGGTACGTGGCCGCGATCACTACCGCAACGAACGCGAGCTGCACAGCTGCTGCATTCAAAAACGGCAACAACACCGCGGCACCGATTGCGAGTGCGGCGCCAACCGCAAGCGCTTCGCTGCGGCTTACCAAGCCGCGCGCTACGACCCGATCCGCGGTGCGCTTCACGTGCGAGTCGAAGCGCGCGTCGGCCGCGTCGTTGATCGCGCAGCCGGCAGAGCGCATCAAAAACGTGCCGGCGACGAAGATCGCTACGAGCGCTGCGCCAGGCGCGCCGTCTGCGGCAATCCAGAGTGCGGTCAACGTTGGCCAAAGCAGCAGCAGAGTGCCCACCGGCTTGTCGAGCCGGGTCAAGCTGGCATACAGGGGCAGGCGCGCTGCGACCGAAGGCATGCTGAACTGCGTGCTCGGGAAAGTGCGGAGCAAAAGTTGTTTTGCCCTGGGCACCGAGCAAGGTATCGTAACAGTCGCGTTATGTTCGGCTGCCACCCTCAGGGAAGCAGTCACTACAAGAATCCAGGGAGACCTCATGCTTCGCAGATCACTGATTTCCGCCGCGCTGGCTTCGGCCCTCGCGATCGGTTTAACAACCCCCGCTGTTGCTCAGACCGAAATTCAATGGTGGCATTCGATGGGCGGCAACCTCGGCGAGTGGGTTAACGACCAGGCCAAGGGGTTCAACGAAAGCCAGAAGGAATACAAGGTCGTCCCGGTATTCAAGGGAAGCTATGACGAGTCGATGACAGCGGCGATTGCCGCGTACCGCGCCGGCAATGCACCGCACATCCTGCAGGTATTCGAAGTCGGCACGGCGACGATGATGGCGTCCAAAGGTGCGATCAAACCGGTGCACGATTTGATGAAGGAAGCCGGCTACAAGTTTGATCCCGCGGTATACGTCCCGGCCGTCGCCGGTTACTACACCGCTCCGAACGGTCAGATGTTGAGTCTGCCGTTTAACAGCTCGACGACCGTATTTCACTACAACAAGGATGCATTCAAAGCAGCCGGGCTCGATCCCGAAAAGCCGCCGACAGACCTGGCCTGAAGTCGTACTTGCCGCGGCGAAGCTGAAGGCTTCTGGCCACAAGTGCCCGTATACGACGAGTTGGGTCAGTTGGACCCAGCTCGAAAGCTTCTCAGCATGGCACAACACCGAGTTCGCCACGCTGCGCAACGGCTTCGGCGGCATGGGGACGCGGCTCGCGTTTAATACGCCGCTGCATGTGCGCCATATCGAGAATCTGGCCAACATGTCGAAGCAGGGATTGTTCGTCTACAAGGGCCGCGGCAACACGGCGGATCGGTGTTCTGCTCCGGCGAATGCGCAATGATGACCGGCTCGTCCGCGCTGTACGGCAACATCAAGAAAAACGCCAAGTTCGCTTCCGGACATCTCGACGTTGCCGTATTACCCCGATGTCGTCGGCGCGCCGCAAAACACGGTCATCGGCGGCGCCAGCCTGTGGGTGATGTCGGGCAAGAAACCGGCCGAGTACAAAGGGCGTGGCGTCATTCTTCGACTATTTGTCGAAGCCCGACGTGCAGTCGGCGAGCCATATGCGCACCGGCTATCTGCCGATCACGACGGCGGCGTACGACCATGACCGAGAAAGCCGGCTTCTACAAACAGAATCCCGGTACCGATGTCGCCGTCACGCAGATGATTCGCAAGACCACGGATAAATCGCGCGGCATACGCCTCGGCAATTTCGTGCAGATTCGTACGATCGTCGACGAGGAACTAGAGGGCGTGTGGTCCGGCAAGAAAACCGCCAAGGAAGCGCTGGACACCGCGGTCAAGCGCGGCAATGAACAGTTGGAGCGGTTCGAGAAAGCGAACAAGAGCTGACGCAACGCTTCCAACAGTGCGCCACGCGGGCCGATGCACTTACTTCGAGTGCTCGGCCTTTTCTTCGACCTCGACGATGTCGCCTTCACTGAATAGATACGTCCGCAGGTGCTTGTCGAACACGGGACTCACGCGCCGTAGATATTCGAGGCCCATTGACGCGTGCTCGATTTCTTCGTCTCGATTGTGTTCGAGAATGCGCCGCAGCTGCTGATCTGTCGTGGCCTGGGCGCGTTGGTTGTACCAATCGACCGCCTCGAGTTCTTCCTGCACTGATTTGACGGCGCGTGAGAAATTCAGCGCCGCTTCGCTCATCTTGTGGTAATCCTCATGCCACTCCGCACTGGTTGCCATGCAAGCCTCCGGTTAAAGAACACCGGGAAGCTTAAGGCCGTGTCGGAGCGGTGCGGCGCCTTACTTGCGCAGCGACTTCGCGAACTCGATAAACCCGGCCGACGTCAACGGCCGGCCCAGCAGAAAGCCTTGCGCTTCATTGCACCCACAGTCCGTCACGAACGAAAGCTGCTCGTGAGTTTCGACCCCTTCGGCTACTACGTGTAAGCCGAGTCCGCGCGCGAGGCTCGTGAGCGCGGCGACGATCTTGCAATCGGCCGGATCACTTGGCCCGGCGCGTACGAATTGGCCGTCGATCTTGATGATGTCGACGGGAAAACGGCGCAGGTTTGAAAGGCTCGAATAGCCGGTGCCGAAATTGTCGAGTGCGATCTTGACGCCCATCGCATGCAGGCCGGATAACACCTGCTCAGCTTTGGCGCCGTCGCGCATCAGGCTCGCTTCGGTGATCTCAATCTGCAGACGTTCGGCGTCGAGGCCTGAATCAACCAGCGCCTGGCTCACCATCGGCAACAGTGAGCGCCCGCGGAATTCACGTGGTGACAAATTGACACTGACGACCGGCTCGCCAAGCCCTTCCGCCGTCCATTGCATCGCCGCTCGGCACGCTTCGCGCAGAACGATCTCACCGATTGGCACGATCAAACCGGTGTCCTCAGCAACGGAGATAAAGCTGCCGGGCTCCTGCAGCCCATGCTCGGGGTCGCGCCAACGCACCAACGCTTCGGCACCGACCAGTGTTCGATCTTTCAAATCGATGCGCGGCTGGTAATACGCTTCGAACTCGCCGGCTTCTAGCGCTCGGCGCAGTCCTGCCTCGATTTGCAGCCGGCGCACCACTTCAGCATTCATGCGCGGCTCGAACAATTGAACGTTTCCTCGTCCGCGCGACTTCGCGAACGACAATGCCGCGTCGGCATTGCGCAAAAGCATCTCAGGCCATGCGCCGTCAGTCGGAAACAGCGCTACGCCGACGCTGACGCTGACGTTGACCTGCTCAGCATCGATCTCGAACGGTTCGGAGAGCAGCTCGGCGAGCTTGCCGGCGACGTGCTCGGCGTCGTCGACGTGCCGCAGACGTCCCAGCACGATCGCGAATTCGTCGGCACCGGTACGTGCGACCAAGTCGGAAGTCCGCACCGTATCGACCAGCCGCGCTGCGGTGGCACGCAGCAGCGCATCGCCGACCCGGTGTCCCAATGCATCGTTCAGCTTGGTGAATTCGTCGATGTCGACCACCAACACCGCCAATCGATCACCACCGAGTTGATGGTTGCGCAGCGCCTCATCCAGGCGTGATTCGAGCAAGCGGCGGTTCGGCAGCTCGGTCAGCTCGTCGTACAACGCGATGCGACGCGCACGTTCTTCGACTTCGCTGCGCTCGTATAACTCGGCAACCAAGCGCTCGTTCGACCACGCGAGCTCATCGTGCGCAGCGCGCACGCGCTGCTCGAGATCGTCGCGCGCCTTGGCAAGCGCCGCTTCCATTTCCTTGCGCGCGCTGATGTCGTCCACCAGCCACACGGTTTCGCCCGCCGGACCGCCCGGAGTGATGCCTTTGACCAGCAAGCGCGTCCATACGCGGGAACCGTCGCGGCGCACGGTTCGCCACTCGATCGCCGGCGATCCGTCAGCCGCCAATGCATCGCCGATGCGGCTGGCAAAAGACTGAAACTCTTCGTCCGATCCGAAAAATGTCGCTGCCGAGCGACCCAGCAGATCCGCGACATCCCATCCGAATAGACGAGCCGCACTCGAATTGCATTGAGCGATATCGCCGTCGCAGACGACCAGGATGCCGACCGAGTCGTTGGCCAGCAACGCTCGGTATTCCTGCAGCCGGCGCTCGACCTCGTGTGGAGCCACTGTAATAACGTCGTCGATCTCGCGCATGAAGTCGGCTCGTGGCCCGTAAAGTGCGCGCAGTGTGGCGCAGCAAGACCGCCGGAAAACGCTGATTACGGGCGCGCCAGCCCGTCTATTTGGGATGAATCGCGCTAAAGAATCCGCGGCGCGCTTATCAAGCCTGCGCTGCGAGCGTGCTGCGCACGGCTGTCGATCGTAAGCCGGCTAGTGCCAAGCCTAGCGCCATAACACGTCGTTGATTTTCTTCTGCGCCGCGCGGGAAATCATCACCAGGCTGTGCGCCAGACGCCGCCCGGCCATAGGATCACTGGGGTCCAGCGGTCGGCTGCTGGTGTTGCGCGCCAGCGGCCGATCGAGTCGTCGCAGCCGGAAGCATTCGCTTCTGGTTATGCGCCTGGTCGATCGAGCCGTCGCTCTTGACCTTGAAGCGCTGGCAGTAAAACCGCACGATCTCCTTGGGCTTCTTGTTTTCGAGCCTGCATACGACGGTCGCGATATCGACCGTCTGGCCCGCAAAGTTCTGTAGCACGGCCCTCCGCCCAAACAGGAATTCTTCGAACGTCGTCTTTGAAAGCGGCAACGCGTCGTCGCCCCTTACGAGGAAAATTCGATAGCCGATACTTTTCTTCACTCTTCGCTTTTTGCAATTTGCGCTGCGTGAATCTGGCGCGATTGGCAGACAGGGTTCCCGAACGGGCGATAGTCTCAAAAGATGAGCGACTTGAGACCCGACATGGATGACTTGAAACGGCTAAGCCGAAAGCGGGTGATGCCTCTTGCGCAAATCAGCGCTTGGCCCCAGCCTTCCTGACCTCGTCCAGGATTTGGTCCGGCTCAACCGGCTTGACGAGATGCAGATCGAAGCCGGCTTCGCGCGAGCGCTGCCGATCTTCTTCCTTGCCCCAACCGGTGACTGCGACGAGCACGGTTCCATTCGTATTGGGCTGCGCCCGTAGTCGCCGCGCCAGTTCGAAACCACTGATGTGGGGTAAGCCAAGATCAAGAAACGCAATGTCCGGACGAAACTCGCCGGCCACCGTCTCGGCCGACGTCGCCTCAAATGTCGTTCGCACATCGTGCCCCTCAAGCTCAAGCAACGCTGCCATGCTCAAAGCGAAATCACGGTTGTCATCGACCAGCAGAACACGCCGCGGCGACACCGGCTCTGCGTTGCTTGATATCAGCGTCGAGCGCACCCACAGGCGCAGTCGCGATAGGCAACCGAACGATGAATTCGCTGCCGTGTCCGAGCCCATCGCTGCGCGCGCAAATCGTCCCTCCGTGCAACTGAACAAGTCGCTTCGCCAACGCGAGCCCGACGCCGAGTCCGCCGTGCGTACGCTCAGGAGATGCATCGAACTGGGTAAACATCTCAAACACCGCCGGCAGTTCCTCGGCGGCGATGCCAATTCCTGTATCTGATACACGGATTTCAACCGCACCGTAAGCGAGCCGAGCGGTTACGCGGATCGAGCCGCGGGGTTCGGTGTACTTGACCGCGTTGTTCAAGATATTGGAAAGAATCTGCGACAGCCGCGTCGCGTCGGCGTCGAGCTCAACCGTGACCGTAGGAAGATCGACCGTAAGCGTCTGCCGCTTCGCGTCGATCAGCGGGCGAACGGCATCGATCGCAGTCACCATCACTTCCTGCAGGGATACCCGCTCGGTGCGCAGCACCAGCTTGCCGGTCGTGATGCGAGAAACGTCGAGCAGGTCGTCGACCAGACGTACCATCTGCTGCAACTGGCGCTCCATCATTAGCTGGGCGCGTGCGATTGCGGCGGCATCCTTGGTCATTCGCATGATCTGCAAGCCATTCCGAATCGGCGCCAGCGGATTGCGCAACTCGTGCGCAAGGGTCGCGAGAAACTCGTCCTTGCGCTGATCGGCCGACTTCAGCGCGTCTTCGGCGGCGCGCCGTTCTCGCATCTCGTGCAGCAAATCGGCATTCGCGGTCTCAAGCGCGGTGGCGCGCCGGTCGGCTTCTGCCAGCATGTCGTTGAACGCATCGACCAGCACCCCGACCTCGTCGGTGCTGGTCTTACGTACGCGCAGCTTGTAATCGCGGCGCTGCATGACCTGCTGCGCGACGCGCGCCACACCGAGCACCGGCTCGGTAATCGCGCGCTGCAGCCAGGTAGAGACCGCAACGGTGACAACGAGACTCGCCAGAATCGCCAGTCCCACGATCGCCAGATAGCCGAGCAGCCGATTCCACAATTCGTACCCCGCTTGTAGATACACGGTTCCGAGAAACTGTCCGTTCTCGCGTACTTCCTGGAACACCCAGAGCTGATTCGCCTTCGATCCGATAGCCATTGCGCTCGGCGTTGACCGGTAGCGCGACCGGCACCTGGACGGTGGTTACATAGTCGGCGAACAGTTCGCCGTCCGCCGTGTAGATCGCTGCCGCGGTTACCAGGGGGCGCAGCCTCAACACGGACAGATTTTCGCGCGCGGCTTTCGGATCATCAAAGCTCAGTGCCGGCGCCGAGGTCTTGCCGATGATCTCGGCCTGCGTGACGAGGTCATCGACCCAGGTCTGGTGGTAGGTCCGCGCCTCGTAGATGATCATCGCGGTGGCCGTAACCAGCAGCGCCACGACCGCGGTGCCCAGCATCACGAATGTCAGCTTGCGGCGGATCGAGCTGGAGATGTAGTCGAGCATCTGATCAGCTCGGCTTGACGCGCGTTGCAACGGTCAGCAGCCGCGAGCTCAGACGCAACCCGCTCTTTTCTGCCACACCGACATTGACTTCGAAACGCACGCGGCCGTCGACCTGCACGAAATTGATCACGCTGCCGTGATCGATTCCACGCTCGATACCGGTAATCGTCAACACCGAGCGTTCGGTGAGCATCTTGGCGGCCTGCAGGACCTTCGGCGCTGCCTCCCCTCCTATGAACAACACGTGAATGCCGGCAGGGGCTTCGCCCGGTGCGATGCGTCGCACTTGCAGGCGACGCCCCTGCGCGGTTCGCCCCTGCACGATCTGCTCGAGCTCCGCGGCGATGTCGCCCGCGTTGACAACGCCGATAACGATCGGGTCCTCTGGGCTGGCAAATACCGACGCGGGCCATTCGACGTAGGTAATGAAGCGATAGATATAAGCGGCCATTACGCTGCGCTCGTTTGTCTGCGCTTCGCTGGTGACCTGCGCATGGCCAGGTGCGGGCGACGCCAGCATTCGCAAGCGCGAGCAAAAGCATGGCGCACGCGCTGCGCAGTCCCTGACGCTCGGTCCTGAACGGCCATCGCCGTCATCAACGTCAGTGGCGCCAAACCAGTTGAACAAAAAATGCGCGCTCGAATTCAGCCCGATTTACGGCTGGACCCCATTCGGCGTGACCCGGATCAAAGGCGTTTTGAATTGACAGCGACGCTTCGAGCTGCCGCCATGGACGCCAGCCGATACGAAAATCGATCGCGGTGTAGGCCGGCACATACGGATTGGGCAGCGAAGAGATGCGTCTTGCTCGCACATCGAGCTCGACGTTTGGCAAGAGATCGAAGTTGGAGCGCAGCTGCCACCAGCCGTCGGGATCGTTTCCAGCTGCAACCAGGCCAGTCGTGTCGCGGCTGTCCGGCTCGCGCTCGAACTTCACGCGCTGACGTACGATGCCGGCGCTTAACCGCCAGCGGTCGATCGGTCGATATTCGGCCCACGCTTCAATGCCGTAGGTACGGCCTTCGATCTTGTTCTCGAACATCAGTCCGCCGGGGCGCGGCTCGAGACTGCGGATGCGATCGAAGTCGTGCCAATACCCGGTGACTGACCCTGTAAAGCGATTGGCTGATGCTCGCTCGATATCCAATCTCCGCAACGTTGGCGATTTCGGATTCGAAGTTGGGGCCACCCGCAAGCAAGAATGGCGCTGTTGCCGGGACAAAAAATTCGCGGTCAATGCGCGACGGCGCGCGTACTGCACGACTCAGCGCTGCCCAAAGCAGGCGATCGTCGGCAGGCTGCCACGCGATGCGCGCATTCGGCATGACCTCGGCGCCCGTATACGTGTTGTCTTCGACCTTGACTCCGAGGGTCGCTTTGACACCATGCCCGAGCGCGATCTCGTCTTGCAAAAACAGATGCGACCAGTTCAGATTCTTGTCCGCCGGCAAAAACGCCTGAATGGCCGGATTGGTGACCTGGTCACGCGCGTGGCGGTAGCCGCCACCCACCAGCAGCGTGTGGCTTTCAAATGGAACAAAGCCGTATTGCAAGTAGATATCGAAAATGTCGAGACTCTCTCTGAAAGTTCCCGGATGGTCGCGAAACGTGTGGTCGTAGTACGCCTGCACGACCAGCCTTGAATCATTCGCGAGCGATTGTGTAAAGCGCCCGAGCAAGTTGGCGCCGCGGATGTCGCGCTCCGATGGCGCCTGGTCGATCTGGCCGCGGTATACATCGCCTTGCACCGTGTAGCTGCGCGTGACATCGCCTGAATCGAGTCGGAAACCGACTTGCGCGAGCTCAGATTCGTCGCGAATCGGTCGGCCATCGGTGAGCTGCGAGTGGTCTCGATCAGTCACCTTGCCGTACACGCGAAACGACGTTTGACTGCCAACTTGCGCGCCGTAGCGCGCGAAGCCGCCACGCTCGAGATTGCCGCCCCCGGCACCTACCACTGCGCCTTGCGTTGCACTTGCCGGCCGGGTGATCACGTTGATCACACCATTGACCGCGTTCGCACCCCACAGCGTCGCACCCGGACCGCTGATCACCTCGATGCGATCGATATCCTCGAGCAGCGTGTCCTGCGCCTCCCAGAACACCCCGGAAAACAGGGGCGTGTAGACGATGCGGCCGTCGATCAGAACCAGCAGCTTGTTCGCCAGCACGGCATTCGAGCCGCGCGCGCTGATCGCATACTGATTGGTGTCCGCGCGAGCAACTTGCAGGTTGGGAGCAAGCCGCAGCGCTTCGGGCAAGCTGGTCACGCCGGCGCGCCGAATGTCTTCGCGCGTAATCACGTAAATCGACGCGGGAGCCACAGCGAGCCGCTCCTGCCGGCGCGAGA
This sequence comes from uncultured beta proteobacterium, assembly GCA_963807155.1. Classification (GTDB taxonomy): domain Bacteria; phylum Pseudomonadota; class Gammaproteobacteria; order Burkholderiales; family Burkholderiaceae_F; genus JACCZX01. The sequence goes on along the minus strand of CAWEAZ010000025.1, from coordinate 43,271 downwards.
CCGACGTCACGACAACGTCGCCCAGCTCTTCGAGAGACAAATCGGCCAGGTCGACACCGCGGGCAACCACGATGTTGCTTCGCGCTTCGCGCAACGGGAGTGCGCACGCTGCCACCGCCAGAGTACCTACCACCGCACAGCGAATCACGTCCATCATCACGCGCGCTTACTCTTAGCCACTGAGTCCAGGCTCTATCACGGCGGTCGGGATTGTAAGTACGAACGAGTCGAGTTAGAGGGTAGCTCGAATATCTGCTCGCACAATGTCCAGATATTCGCGGTGTTTTCGGATGTAGTTCATCGTATACGGACAGATGGGAATCACTGTCTTTCCCTGCCCGCGAATGTCGTCGAGCATCGAGCGCACCAGGTGCGAACCAAAACCCTTGCCTTCGTGCTGACGCAATACCTCGGTGTGCTTGATCAGAATCGAGGCGGGTGCAACCGGGTCGTACTCGCTGTAGCCCACCTCCTCGTTGTTCAGCATTAACCGGTATCGGCGCGCGCCGGCGTCGTTGACAAATTGCAATTCGGTCGCAATCACGTGGCCTCGGTGCCTGGCGGATTCAGGAACTCTTCGCTCAATCGGTCATGCTCAGCTGCGCGGGTCAGCCGCGCCATCAATGTCTCCGACGCCACGTTCGGGAGTTTGCTCGGCGCTGTTCCAGCGAACGAGGCCAGCGCAGCGTCGTACAGCGCCTGCACGCTGGCGGCGAAACCTGCGTGACCGCGCAGGCAAACGCGCACACGGCGGCTGGCGAGGTATTCGAAGTCCACGAGCTCGGCGGCCGGGCCGCCGAGAATCAACGGGAGACTAACAGCGGCGACGATTCGATCGAGTTGCTCACGCGTCTTCAGATACGGAACGAACAACGCGTTCACACCGGCTTTCTCGTACGCCTGTAGACGCCGCACAGCATCTTCGACATCGGTGACCGCTACGGCGCTGGTGCGCCCAAAAACCGCGATACCCGACGCACGCGCAGCTGCTACCGCGGCTCGCATTCGTCCGACGCCCTCCTCCAGCGAAGTCAGGGTGGGCTCTTTCCCGGAGCCGAAGCCGCGTGGCAACGCCGTGTCTTCAATCGAGCATCCGGCCGCGCCGGCACTGGCCAGCTCCTCGATGGTGCGCATCACGTTTAATGCGTTACCGTACCCATGATCGGCGTCGATCAGGACAGGTAGATTGCTGGCACGGCAGATACGGCGCGTCTGCTCCGCCAGTTCCGTGGCGGTGAGTAGCATCAGATCCGGCGCGCCGAGCACCGCGAAGGATGCGACTGAGCCGCCGAGAACGCCGACCTCGAAACCGACCTCATCAGCAATGCGCGCCGACAACGGATCGAACACTGAGCCTGCTATCACGCACCGATCGCCTGCGAGCAGCGCTGCAAGCTTTCTGCGTTTTTCCTGAGCATTCATAGATCGCAAGTTACCAGTGCGTCTGACGATCCAAGGTATTCGAATAATATAGTAGATATCATTACGGAATTGTAATAAGCTCTACCTATGAAATGGTTGATTCTCGTGATGTCGTTGCCTACCGAAAACGCAACGGTGCGGATGCGCGCATGGCGTGCGCTGCGCGCGGCGGGCGCCGCCGTGCTGCGTGACGGCGTTTACTTGTTGCCGGCTCGTGACGACGCGCGCGGGACGCTCGAAGCAATTGCCGCCGACGTGCAGGCGGGCGGCGGCACTACACATCTGATGTTCGCGGACGAACCCCAAGACGCCGCGTTTGCCGCCCTGTTCGATCGCCGCGATGAGTATGCCGCGCTGCTCGACGAGATTCGCGAAATCAGCGACTCGCTCGACGCAGACACGGCGCTCGATGCGTCGAAGCAGGCGCGCAAGCTGCGCAAGACATTCACCGCGCTGGCCGCCATCGATTTTTTTGCCGGAGAAGCGCAAAAGCAGACTGACGCCGCGTTGCAGGAGCTTGAAATCGCAGCCAACCGGGCACTTGCACCGGACGAACCGCATGCGGTGCGAAGTGCAATCAAGCGACTACGCATTGCGGACTTCAAGCAGCGCGTATGGGCCACACGTCGGCGACCATGGGTCGACCGCCTCGCGTGCGCCTGGCTCATACGGCGCTATATCGACCGCAAGGCTCGCATCGTGTGGCTGGCGAAACCGAAAGACTGTCCGGCGAAGGCGATCGGATTCGACTTCGACGGCGCCACCTTTAGCCATGTCGGCGCACGCGTCACGTTCGAAGTAATGCTGGCGAGTTTCGGGCTCGAGCAACCTGCGCTTCGGCGCATCGGCGCCATCGTTCACTATCTGGATGCGGGCGGTGTGCAGCCGCCTGAGGCGAGCGGCGTTGAGAGCGTGCTGGCGGGACTGCGCGACTCAATCGATGACGACGATCAACTCGTGAAGGCTGCCGGCACTGTCTTCGACGGTCTGCTGATGTCGTTCGAAAAAACGGACCTACCCGAATGACTGCGCCGCTCGCAATGGCGGCCGTTGAAACCACTCCTGCACCCGTCAGTTTCTGGGAAGCCTTTCGCTTTTGGCTGAAGCTCGGCTTCATCAGCTTCGGCGGACCGGCGGGGCAGATTTCGATCATGCATCAGGAGCTTGTGGAGAACCGGCGATGGATTTCGGAGCGCCGTTTCTTGCACGCGCTGAACTATTGCATGGTGCTGCCTGGCCCCGAGGCGCAACAGCTCGCCACGTATATCGGCTGGCTGATGCACCGCACCTGGGGTGGTGTGGTCGCAGGTGCGCTGTTCGTTCTGCCGTCGTTGCTGATCCTGATTGCACTGTCGTGGACGTACATCGCTTTCGGCAACGTTCCGCTGGTCGCTGGCCTGTTCTACGGAATCAAGCCCGCAGTCACGGCGATCGTCTTGCAGGCCGCCTATCGCATCGGCTCACGCGCGTTGAGAAACGAAATGCTGTGGGCAATTGCGGCGGCATCATTCGTTGCACTGTTCGCGTTGGACGCACCGTTCCCGGCAGTAATCGCTGCCGCCGCGCTGATCGGTTACATCGGTGGTCGCATTGCTCCGAAAAAATTTGCAGTTGGCGGCGGGCACGGCGCAGCCAGTAAATCGTTTGGCCCGGCGATCATCGACGATGACACCCCCACCCCTGCGCACGCTGTATTCGACCGGCGCCGCCTCGGACGGGTCGCGCTGGTCGGACTCGTCCTATGGTTGATTCCGATGTCGCTGCTGTTGAGCGTCTACGGCTGGAATCACATGTTGACGCAGATGAGCTGGTTCTTCACCAAGGCGGCGTTGCTGACCTTCGGTGGAGCGTATGCAGTGCTGCCGTACGTTTACCAGGGCGCAGTCGGGGATTATGGTTGGTTAACGCCGGCGCAGATGATCGATGGTCTTGCACTGGGCGAAACCACGCCGGGGCCGTTGATTATGGTGGTGGCCTTCGTTGGCTTCGTCGGTGCTTATATTGGCGCGCCGCTCGGGCCGGACCATCTCTTCCTCGCCGGCGCACTGGCGGCCTCGCTTGTGACTTGGTTCACGTTCCTGCCGTCGTTTCTTTTCATCCTCGCGGGTGGCCCATTTGTCGAGAGCACGCACAACGACCTCAAGTTCACGGCGCCATTAACTGCGATCACCGCGGCGGTAGTCGGCGCCATCTTCAATCTTGCAATGTTCTTCGGGTACCACGTGCTATGGCCGGCGGGCTTCGCGGGCAATTTCGATGGGGCATCCGCATTGATCGCACTCGGCGCGGCGGTGGCGTTGCTTCGCTTCAAGGCGCACGTGATCGGCGTGATCGCCGCGTGTGCGCTGATTGGATTGCTGGTGCAACTCGCTTCCTAATTCACCCCTGAGAACCGAAAGGAGAAGCAGACATGAAATGGATTACACGCGAGCGTCCGAAAATCGACCGCATCGCCTGCCCATGGCTGGTGGCGCGGTTTATCGATCAGGAGCCCGAATTTCTGTACGTCCCGAGCGGCGATGTGCTGAGTGTCGCCAACAAGACCGATGCGATTCCCTACGACATTCCGGGCGTCGAGTTAACGCACGACGGCGACCTATGCAGCTTCGATGCGTTTCTGAAGAAATACGAACTCGACGATCCGGCGCTGCAGCGGTTGGCGTTAATCGTGCGCGGAGCCGACACATCGCGGCTAGAACTCACTCCGCAGTCCGCCGGCCTCTATGCGCTATCGCTCGGGCTATCGCACGACTTCGCCGATGATCATGAAATGCTCAAGCACGGCATGGTGATGTACGACGCGCTGTATGCGTGGTGCAAGCACTGCCAGAGTGAATCGCACAACTGGCCGCCCGCCAAGCCAAATTAGGCGAACCGCCGTAAGATTTCGGTGAACCCAGTTGAAAGGGGTCTCCATGAAAGCAACTTTCTGCGCATTGAGTCTTCTGCTGTTCACCAGCGCGTTCGCAGCCGACATCGAGGCCGGCAGGGCGCGAGTCCAGACCGTGTGCGCCGCGTGTCACGGAGCAGCCGGGGTCAGCGTGAGCGACGCTATTCCCAACCTGGCGGGCCAGAGAGTGGCTTACCTGGAAAACCAGCTGAAAGCGCTAAAAGATGGATCGCGAAAGAGCGCGATCATGAACGCAATCGCGACCCAATTGAGTCCCGACGATATCGCGAATGTGGCAGCGTTCTTCGCGAGTCAGGCGGCGACAACCGGCGCGGCAAAGTCCGAGCTGCTACCGCATCTGGTGAAGACCGGCGTCAGCTTTCCGGAAAACTACAAGAGCACGTTCGTCAAGTACTACACCATCAACTTCCCGGCGACGCGGCAGGTGCGTTACTACTACGTAAATCCCGTCGCGCTCCAAGCGGCGAAGGAAGGCAAACCGCTTCCGAACGGCTCGGTGCTGTTTGCGGAGGTCTACTCGGCCAAAGTCGACGCCGACAAAAAGCCGATCACCGGCAGCGACGGCTTCTACGCGCCCGATCAGCTGCTGTTCTACACGGCGATGGCGCGCGATGCGGGCTGGGGCAAGGACATCCCCGAAATGCTGCGCAACGAAGATTGGAACTATGCAGTCTTCACCACGGCGAAGCAGCTTCGCGCTGGCGTCAATCAAGCCGAGTGTCTTGCCTGCCACAAGCCGCTCGATAAGGTGAGCTATACGTTTACGCTTGACCAGATCACTGCGGCAGCCAAGGCTAAGTAGCGCTAGTGGTCGTTCATGTCGTCGACGGCACTTACGAGCTATTCCGGCATTTTTATGGCTTGCGTCGATTCAACAAAGGGGAGGATCGTCGCTACGGCGCCGTAATCGGCGTGCTTAACACGGTGCTGGAAATGATCGAAGGCGGCGCATTGCATATCGGCGTCGCGACCGACCACGTCATCGAGTCGTTTCGCAACCGTCTGTGGGCCGGATACAAGACCGGCGCTGGCATCGAGCCTGCCCTTCTCGCTCAGTTTCATCCTCTCGAGGAAGCGCTTGGATGCAATGGGCGTCGCGGTATGGCCGATGATCGAGTTAGAAGCCGATGACGCGCTGGCGTCGGCCGCGACGATGGCTTCCGAAGATGCGCGCGTCGAGAAGGTTTGCATTTGGACGCCTGATAAGGACCTGGCGCAATGTGTACGCGGAGATCGCGTCGTGCAGATCGACCGCAGAACAAAGACCATCCGCGATGCAGACGGCGTGCGAAAAAAGTTCGGCGTCGATCCGGAGTTGATTCCGGACTTTCTGGCCTTGGTTGGCGACGCAGCGGACGGATATCCGGGCATAGCGGGCATCGGCGCAGTCTCCGCAGCGCGGCTACTGAATCGCCACGGTGCAATCGAAAACTTTCCGGCTGCGCTACTCGGTGATCGGCTGACGCAGGCCCTGCTGTTCAAGAATCTTGCAACGCTGCGTACCGACGCCGCCTTGTTCAAAGACGTGGACGATTTGCGATGGAGGGGACCTAAGACCGCGTTCCAATCGTCGACCGAACGTATGCAAGCACCGGCGCTGCTCGCGCGCTGCCTTAAAGCCGAGAAAGCGTTGGATCGCAACGCTTCCTCTTAATTAGAGTGTTCTTGCGGCGTAACCTGTCGCCGAACGACAAGAAGCAAAACGACGAGTGCAACAGCCGGCAAAACGAAAGCGTCCGCGGCACTCATCACCGACAGCGTTAGACCGCTAACCAAGCACCAAAGCAGCGGTATCGGCAACGCAACCCAGAGAATTCGATTCGCGGCCAGTAGCAGCCCAAGGGTAGCCACCACCGTCGGATCGGGCGTCACACCGAAAACCTCAAGCTGCCGCCACTCGCGCCCTGCAAGCAGGGTCAACAGTGGGTGAATCACCAGCGCGAATACGAAAATCGCGACGCCTGTACGCCCTGCCGCGCCCTGATCGGAATCGAACTGAAGCCGGTCGCGCACGACACCGATCCAGAGTAACGCCGCCGCTTCGATCGCGAACCCCACCGCAAAATAGCTTGCTGCCCAATTGATCGTCGCGTAACGCTGCCAATGGAAAGCCCACGCAATCCATAGCCAGCCCGCCGCGAGCATCGCCGCAATCAGGCGACCGCGCCACGCTATGCGACTGCGTATCAGCAACAAGATCGTTACGCCGGCGAACAGCGCGACGATATGCAGTGGCCAGATTTCTGCGTTGTAAAGCTCAAACAGTCGATAGTAGGTACGGGGCGCGAACAGCAGAAAGTCCGAAGGCCGGTAAGTCCACCACTCAGACATCAAAGCTTCCGAACTTAGAGCTTCTCAACGTGTGCGATCAATCGCCGGCGCATCGACTCGTCTGGCAAGCGGCCATACGCCGCGCCCATGTTTTCGCGTACGTGTGCAACGTTCGACGTCGCCGGAATAACACAGGTGACGGCCGGATGCGAGACGATGAACTTCAGCAGCAGCTGCGCCCAGTTCGCGCAGTCGACTTCCGCAGCCCACGCCGGCAGCGGATGGCGTGCCACCGAGCGGATCAGCTCACCCTCGCGAAACGGTCGATTGACGATGACGCCGATCCGGCGCTCGCGTGCCAGCGGGAAAATGCGCTGTTCGACTTCGCGATCGAGCACGTTGTAAGTGACCTGCACGAAGTCGAGTGGCTGGCTGGCCATGATCTGCTCGAACTCACGATGGCGGCGCCCTTCGGAAGTCGTGATGCCTACGTATCCCACCTGGCCGGCCGCCTTCATTGCCAGCAGCATCGGCAAGTGCTCCTGCCATGCGAGCAGGTTATGAACTTGCAGAAGATCGAAGCGCCGCCGCAGGTTCCAGTGTTGGCGCGACATTTCAATCTGATCCCGACCTCGCGCCGCGGAGGAGATCCAGACCTTGTCGGCCGCGAACACCGGCGTCTGTAGCCCGGCCAGGCTCAGTTTGCCGAGTCCATATCCGATCACCTCCTGCGACGATCCATACATCGGCGACGAGTCAATGACTCTGCCGCCGCCCGCGAGAAAGTTGCGCATCACCTCTGCGCAGTTGTCACGCGCAACGCGGTCGTTTCCGACGTTGAAGGTAATCCAGCTGCCAAGACCGATCACCGGCAATGACTCGCCGCTGGACGGAATCGGGCGCGTCAGCATCGGGCCCGCCTGAGCCCATGAAGCAAATGGAATTGTTAGCGGTGACGCGCCAAGCGTCGCGAGCGAGAGCAGCAGCCGCCGGCGTTTGACTGAATCAGGCCGCGAGCTTCCAGACCTCATCGTTTCATTCGATTCGCCATTTGCCCCAGAGCGATGGCCAACGCAGCGCCACCCAGCATTTTGACGAGCTCGGGATGTTGTGCGTAGAAGCTGCCCACCTTGTCGAGCACGGTCGGATCTTTCCTTTGCGCCTCTACCGCAATCTCTTGCAACTGTTGCGGCGTGAGTTGTGCCGTTTCGGCTGTCGTCAACGTGGGTTGCGACGTTACGCCTTTGGTCTGCAAGCCTTGAAGAAGGCGACCCAGTGCGCCACCGGCAGCACCCGACAGCACCGCGGGCCCGACGGCCTGAATCAGCTGGTTCAACAAGCCCGTCCGCTGTTGTGGGTTGGAGCCACCCAACAAGCTTCCGATCATGTCGCCGAAAGACGGCGTCTGGTCCGATCGAAAGGCTTGCGCGATACCGCTTCCCAAAACGTCGGGAGAAACCTGTCGTGCCACTTCATCGAAGTCGGTTTCGGTGTCGGTCGGTCTTTCCGCATACTGCTTGAGGATGTCCATGACGTTCATTTGATTCTCCGAGAGGGAAACGGCTGTGTGGTCTTGGCCTTCAGCAAGTTAGGCGCCCAAGCGGGCACGCAAGTGCGAACTCAAGCCGATGCCAAACGTTTGGTGCTAACTTGGCGCTGATGCAGAACGGGTGCCGCGCACAATACCTCTCGCTACGTGCAGGTTTAGCCGTAATGGCTTGCGTCGTCCCCTGCGCCGTGGCTCAAGTCCCCGCCGCGGGCCAACCTTCGCAGCCGACCAAGTCGACCGAAACTCCGTTGTCCTCGCTGCCCTACACGCCGGGCCTTGATCTAAGAGCGATGGACAGGGCCGTCGATCCCTGCGTGGACTTTTATCAATACTCCTGCGGTGGATGGATGAAGAGCAATCCCATCCCGCCCGATCAGGCGGCATGGAACGTCTACCGGAAGCTTGCCCAGGACAACCAGCGATTTCTATGGGGGATTCTCGACGGCCTAGCAACCCCTAGCGCCGGCCGCACCGCCGTACAACAGAAGATTGGCGACCACTTTGCCGCCTGCATGGACGAGACGACGATCGAGAAGCTCGGCGCGGCGCCGCTGAAGCCACATCTGGATCGGATTGCGAGGATGACGTCAAAGCAGGACCTGCCGAAAGTACTCGCTGAATTGCAAATGGTCACAGCAGACGACGGTCTGTTTTTCGGATTCGATTCGGATCAGGACTTCTCCGATGCGACGAAAGTCATCGCGTTCGCCTCGGCTGGAGGAATTGGACTGCCGGACCGCGACTATTACCTCAAGGACGACGACAAATCGAAAGAAATACGTGCGCAGTACGTGGCGCATGTCGCCAAATCGTTCGAACTGGTCGGCGATACGCGTGAGGCTGCCGCGCGCAACGCAGACACGGTGATGACGTATCGAAACGTCGCTGGCGAAAGCCACGCTCACGCGCGTTGACCGCCGGGATCCCTATAACCTGTTTCACAAGCTGAACTTTGAAGGTCTGCAGTCACTGACGCCCGGCTTCGACTGGAGTCGATACCTGCGCGCTGTTGGCCTGAACCGAGTTGGCACTGTTAACGTCACCGAGCCAGCGTTTTACAAGGAGCTTGCGCGACAATGGAGTTCGCTCAGCCTCGACGACATCAAGACCTACCTGCGCTGGCACGTAACGCGCGCCTTGTCGCCGCATCTGTCCTCCGCTTTCGTCGAGGAAAATTTCAACTTCTACTCCAGGACGCTGCGCGGTGTTCAGGAGATACGGCCGCGCTGGAAGCGCTGCGTTGCGCTCGTCGATGATCAACTGGGTGAAGCGCTGGGACAGGAATTCGTCAAGCGCACCTTTGGGCCCAAGCTGAAGGCGGACATCCTGCGCATGACGCTTCAAATCGAGGCGGCGATGGCGGCGGACATTAAGGCGCTTGATTGGATGACCCCCGCAACGAAACAGCGCGCGCTGGACAAATTGCGCAGCGTGGTGAACAAGATCGGCTACCCAGATAAGTGGCGCGATTACAGCAAACTCGAGATCAAAGCCGGCCAGTACATCGGAAACGTCGAGCGCGCGAACCTCTTCGAGAAGAGGCGGCGGCTGGCAAAAATCGGCAAGCCTCTGGATCGCAAGGAGTGGTTCATGACGCCACCGACGGTCAACGCCTACTACAACCCGCAAATGAACGACATCAACTTCGCCGCCGGGATCCTGCAGCCGCCCTTATACGATCCAGCGATGGACGATGCGCCTAACTACGGAAATACCGGAGCGACTATCGGCCATGAGTTGACGCACGGCTTCGATGATCAAGGCCGCAAGTTTGATGCGAAAGGCAACCTCAAAGACTGGTGGACGGCGAAGGACGACGAGGAATTCAGCCGGCGCACCCAATGCATCGTCGATCAATATGCCGAGTACACCGTCGTCGACGACATCAAGATCAACAGCAAGCTGACGCTTGGCGAAGACGTCGCCGACCTTGGCGGGTTGATTTTGGCGTGGATGGCCTGGAAGACAGAGTCAGCGAACAAGAACCTGGAATCGCGTGATGGGCTCACGCCCGAGCAGCGCTTCTTCATCGGCTATGCCCAGTGGGGTTGTGAAAACGCTCGCCCGGAAAATCAGCGGGTCCTCGCGCTAACCGATCCACATTCGCCCGCGCGCTATCGCGTCAATGGACTCGTGGTCAACATGCCGGAGTTCGAGAAAGCCTTCACTTGCAAGCCAGGGCAGCCCATGGTGCGCGAGAATCGCTGCCGAGTTTGGTAGCGCTGGTCCCTTGTGGCGAAGACACCAGTCGACATTCACGAGTGAGACACGGGATTACTCCCGCAAGAGTGGCTCGGCGCAGAGGGTCAGTCGCCAGCTTTCACGCAAGGGCCAGGGGGCTTGCGCTTGCGACTGTCGTCCTTTGCGCCCTTGCACCTTTGCCCAGCCACGCGGAGGACTTGCGTTTGCAGAGCATTGGCGCTCGGGTACGCGTTGGGGGCGAACGGGTACTTGGCGCGGAGCAGCCCGAAGCGTTTCGCCAGTACGACGTAGTGGCGAGTATTCGGTTGCCTTGGGAACGCTATCACCCGTCAGGCTGGGGCGTCGGAACGAGACTGTTGGCAAGCGCTGGAATTCTTCAAGGAGGCGAGAAGACCGCGGCGGTTTTTTCCCTCATCCCTGTTCTTGCCGTTGGTAGCCAAGATGGGCGCTTTGTGCTCGATCTAGGGGCTGGAATGGCCCTGCTAAGCAGGCATACCTTTGAGAAGCAAGACTACGGCGGCCACTTCCAGTTCGCGTTGACTGTCGGTGTCGGTGTTCCACTCTACGGCCCATTCGGGGTGGGTTACCGATTTCTGCATTACTCGGACGCGGGAATTCACGGGCCTGACACCATTGGCGCCGATTTCCACATGATCGAGTTCATCTATCGGTTCTGACGCCCGTGAACACATCCGTCGGAAATTGGCTAATCGATAAGCCTGCCTTGTGAATCTAGAACACCGACGCCTAAGGAGGAACATGAAAATCGCAAGACTCTTCCTGTTAGTCGCCTTGGTCCCAGCCGTTGCGCTAGGAGACTACGAGGACGATAAAAAGAAGTATGACGAGTGCGTGGCTAAGGTGAAGAGAGACTATCCCCTGCCGCCCGCAAGTATTAATGCGCTAAAACAATTGATCGCTTCTCTGTGTGGCCCAGCGCCAACGCCTCCAGCACCTGCGAAGAAATAAGCCTTCTAGGAAGAGCCGCTCGTGCGAGCTGGCGCATAGTGTCCGCAATGCGGTCCCTGAGCCAATCGGCGCCGCTCGTGAGTGTTACGGCGTGCGTTGCAGGAATCGTGGAATGGGCAACGCGTCGCGCAATCGGCGCAATGTAGAGACGGCGATCGCAGTTTGCGTGGGCGGGCTGGGCGCGCGCTGTCGCTCGGGCGAAATCGGTTCCAACGCTCGCTGCGCGGGCTCCCGTGTCGTGGCGCCATTGACGGCAGAGCTGGTTGTAGCGTGCATCCGCGGCGGAGTTCGCTGCATATCATCGGCGGCCCGCTGTGCCGGCTGCATGATCGGGCGCAGCCAATCCAGGATCGGCTCCCACTGCGCGAGGTCGGTCTGAACCTGCGAGGCCGGCAGATCGAAAACTGAAAGTCCTTTCTCGATGCAGCGGACATAGGCCTGAGATTCGCGCAGCACGGCAATGAACGGAACACTCAAGCTCGTCGCCCAGGCCTGCAGGACCTCTGCCGACTTGGTGCGAGCGTCGAGCCTCATGCCGACTGCGGCCAGCTTGCAGCGACCCGTCGCAACACGGGGGAGCGCGCGCAGTTCGGCCAGGCATTCGGCCGCCGACTCCCGATCAAAGATAGAGTTGCACACCGGTATCAGGATCGCATCCGCGTACATGACGACCCGCGCCAGATCGAAGCCACGTAGACCGCCCGGTGTATCGACGATGACATGTTCGATGCCGGCGGGTGGGCGGACGAAGCTCCTGGGATCGATGCTCCAGCCCCTGATCTCCTTGGCTTGTCCGAGCTGCCGTGTCTTGCGCTGGCGTAGCCAAATTTGAGTTGATAGTTGGCGATCGACGTCGCCGAGAATCACCGCAGCACCCGCGTTGGCGCAATAGCCAGCAAGGTGCGTGGCCAGCGTGCTCTTGCCACTACCCCCCTTGCGATTGATGACCGCTACGACCGGCATCGCAGGTAGTTTCTCGGGGACATCAAACCAACTCTCCTCCAGCTCACGGCTGCCAGACCAGTCCTCCGGGAATTGCAGCACATCGAGGAGTCGCGCACAGCGCGGAGAAACCGGTGGAATGCACGGCATCTAACGGGCGGAACAGGCAGAACCACGCTTCGGCGTCACTTAAGGCTGCGCGGCGGTTGCAGCCACCGAAAGGCGCCGCGGGCGAACGCTGCACCGTAACACAACTTTCAGTCTGACTGTCAGTCCTCGACGTAGCTCCAAGTGTCAGCCCCATCGAACCGGCGAATACGCAGTCCATCGAATACCTTCGGATCGAAGTTGCGAATGTTCACTGCCATGCGCGGGTGTAACTTGGGATCCAGCGGTTCCCAGTGAGTGACGCAACCGCAGTGCTTGCACCGCACATTCGCTAGCGTCTTGTCTCCCCAGATGTATGTGTCGGTGTGTTCGGGGTGCCCGGTCACCGTAACAGTTCCCACCGCGTAGTACGCCCACAGGCCACCATAGCGCCGGCAGATAGAGCAATTACACAGCGTGACCGCCTCGGGTGGTGTCGGAATTTCGACCCGGACCGCGCCGCAGTGGCATGTTCCTGAGAGCATTCTGCAGTCCAGATTACTTGTGACCGCATGAGTCAACGCCCAGTCGGAAATCGCTTGCCGCGCTACTGTTCCTCACCGTCATCGCCCGAATCCTCGTCTTCATCGACAGCGATGCGATCGAGCGCGTCCGCTGGAATCGGCACGCTGGAGCCAAGCAGATGATCCGGCGCGATATCACTTCCCGATTCGCTATCCGTGTCGCGGCCCGCGGCGGCACGCTCACCGGTGCCGCCGGCATCCGTGTCGCTATCGAGATTGGAATCGCCCACATCACGCCCCGCGCCGACAGCGTGCGCCATATCCTCGTTCGTACCGCGATCAAGTCCGATTACATCGGCATCGGTTTCGTACAGGCCTGGTCCCTGAAGGTCGCTGCCGCTGTCCGAGGAGTCGCTCGGGCCGAGCGCATCCGTGCCGTGGCCTTTGTGCGTTACTCGGGGGTGTTGATACATCTACATCGAGCGTACTTGCAGGCATCGGATCCCTCCATGGCGAGTGCTAACGCGACATCAGCAAGTTGCGTGCGCCGTCTGGATGACCTTTGACTATTCAACCGGCGCCAAGCGAGCTTCGAATATTCGGCTCGCCTCCGTACGTGCAAATGCAAGGAACGTACGAAGCTAGAGCGCTACCGTGTCCCTGCGGGCGTCGGGGCAGCGCTCGCGCTGCTTGCCGCAGTGGCTGGTGACTGAGTTGCACCTATTTGGCGGCTGCGAAGAGTCGGAGAACGTCATAGATCAGAAAAACCGATCAAGGACATCCGAGCTTGCGATTGGATTTTCTCTCTCCCGGTCCCTACCTTGTGTTGTGTAAACAACGCCGTTAAGAGGACCTTTCATGCAGACCTACCACCGCCTGGACGATGTCCATATGAGTGAGATTGATCGCGAGCACGCCAAAGCACATATGCGAAGTGCTGAGTTGGCAATCGATTTTGTTTTCGACGCCGTGGCGAAAACGCGCTCGGTCAGCGCAGCGCTGGGAAGGCGTGTAGTCGACCTGGCGCAGCGCATCCACAGCTTCAATCGTCAAGCACCGCAGTAACCAGCGGCGGCTTGGAGCCAATCACTCAGCGACGATCTTGTTGTCGGCGGCGATTTGCTTCCACTGCGCCAAGTCCTGCTTGACGGTGTTGGCAAACGCAGTCGCGCTAATAGGATCAACTAGTTAGCAGGAGCACATTAGGCCCATGCGGGCCGATTTCTCCGACCGTCAATGGCTGTAGTTATCGGAGTAGCAACGCATCCGCGACGAAAAAAAGTACGGTCAACGTCGGCATCACCGCAAGGAGCAGCAACACGAGCGGTACCCATGGAGCCTACAACGAGTCCTCATTGAAGTCATCTCTACTTGGTTTCGCTTGGCACATCACTCCGTCGAGCGGGATTTGTCCGACCGTTATCGATCAACTAGTTAGCAGGTGCACATTAGGGCCTATGCGGGCCGACCGTGGCACTACAAATTGCATATGTAATGGTGTCTGACATGCAACGGTAATCGCCGTGGCCCAATCTGCATGCGTCTCCCCCTGCCGAAGTTGCTCCAGTCCCCCCTGGACATTCGGCTCTCGCCGGCTCACCGTCTAGTGCGGTGAGCCGGTTTTTCTTTTGTACCATTGGTCGCTGTGAGCGAGTTCAAGATGGTCAAATCTAACCAACCGCGATGCCGATGAAATCTTGGGACTCGACACACCAGGGCCTGTTCTCTGACAAGGCGTTCTTGGTCCTCGTCGTTGCGGTATCGCTGGCGTTCGTATGGATCGTATGGCCATTTTTTGGCGCCGTCTTTTGGGCCACCGTCCTGGCGATCCTGTTCGCGCCGCTCTATCGACAGTTGTTAAGGTCCATGCGCCAGAGGCGCACGCTTGCCGCGGTTACGAGCGTACTGATCATTCTGGTGATGGTGATTTTGCCGTCAGCGCTGATCGGCGCGATGCTGCTGCATGAAGCGTTCGGCGTGTACAACCGCGTGCAGTCAGGCGAACTGAGCTTCGCTCGGTATTTTCAGCAGGTCTTGGGCGCACAGCCTGACTGGGTCACAAATCTGCTGCAGCGGTTGGGGCTGGACAGCGCTGGCGCAGTGCAGGAGCGGGTGTCCTCGGGCTTCGTGAAAGGTGCGCAGCTACTTGCCTCGCAAGCGCTAAACGTCGGCCAAAACGCGTTGGAATTCTTTATCAGTCTTTTCATCATGTTGTATCTGCTGTTCTTCCTGCTGCGAGACGGCAGTCAACTGTCGCGGCAAATCAGGAGCGCGTTGCCGCTGCCGGACGAGCTGCAGCGCACGCTATTCGGCAAGTTCACCAACGTCATCCGCGCCACGATCAAGGGCAGCGTCGTCGTAGCCATCGTGCAAGGAGCGCTTGGCGGCCTGATCTTCTGGTTTCTGGGCGTGCACGCCCCGGTGTTGTGGGCGGTGGTGATGGCATTTCTCTCGCTGCTCCCTGCGGTCGGCACCGCCATTGTGTGGTTGCCGGTTGCGCTTTACCTACTCGCAACGGGCGCGACTTGGGACGGCGTTATCCTGATCGCCTACGGTGTGCTCGTGATCGGCTTGGTAGACAACATCCTGCGTCCGATCCTCGTGGGAAAAGACACCAAGATGCCCGACTACGTTGTTCTGATTTCGACGCTCGGCGGGATTGTGGTGTTTGGCCTCAACGGGTTCGTGATCGGGCCGGTCATCGCGGCGATGTTCATCGCTGTCTGGTCTGTGGTTGCTGCGTCCCGTACTACGGTTCAGGGTTGACTGACAGCCTTCCTTTCGGCACCGCAGCGGGTACTTTCTCGCGCACAGGTGCTCGAGCTTTCGCGCCTGTACAACGACGAGATCTAGCGACCTCACCTCGACACCGCGGAGGATCCGCCCTCCGGTCATGCGTGATGGTGGAGAAGAGGAGGATCGAACTCCCGACCTCTGCATTGCGAACGCAGCGCTCTCCCAGCTGAGCTACTTCCCCTGAGGTGTCGCCCCGCCATCAAGCGGCGCGAGGGAGCGAATGTTATACGCGCCACAAATAGTTGTCCAAGCTCCCAGCTAGACTCGCCGTGCATGGCATCCGAAACCGCCTTCCTCGAACGTGAATACAACGCGCGCGCATCGATTCGCGACCACCCTCAGATCTTCGCTCGGTGGGCTGAGCAAGGCGCCGCGGCGCGCCGGATGCGCGCTTGCGAAATCGATCTTCAATACGGCTCGCTGAATGTCGAGCGGCTCGATATTTTTCACGCGCACGAGAGCGATGCGCCGCTACTGGTCTTCATTCACGGTGGCTACTGGCGTTCGCTCGACAAGTCTGACTTTTCCTGGATCGCGCCGCCGTTGTTGCAGCATGGAATCGCGGTCGCATTGACCAACTACGGACTGGCACCGCAAACGTCGATTGAAGACATCGTCCGCCAGCAGTTGAAGGCGCTCGGCTGGCTATATCGCAATGCGCGGCAGCTGAGATTCAATCCCGACCGCATCGTCGTCGCTGGCCACTCGGCCGGCGGTCACTTGACGGCGATGATGATGGCGGCACTTTGGCAGCAAATCGACTCGACGTTGCCGAGTGGGCTGGTGAAGGCCGGATTGGCCATCAGCGGTCTGTTCGACTTGCGGCCGCTGGTACACGCACCCTTTGTCAATGTTGACCTGAAACTTGACCTCAGGCGGGCCTTGGCGTTGTCGCCGATGAAGATGCCGAGCGCAACGAGCGCACCGTTGATCACCGCGGTCGGCGCGCTGGAATCAAGTGAGTTCAAGCGTCAATCGTCAGAGCTTGGCGCCGCATGGTCCGACAATTTCGTGCGCCATCTGGAATTGCCGCACGCCAATCATCTGACCGTGTGCGATGAGATGGCGAACCCGGGCTCGCCGCTGTTCGACGCTACGCTCGAACTGATCCGCCGCGCCTAGGGAGCGCCGATTCCGAGCGCGCGCACTCGCGCCTGTGTCAACGCGTGGACATGACGGATCGTCGGAACTGCAATCGAAGCGCGCTCGGCGAGCTCGATCACGCTGCCGACAATCGCGTCGAGCTCGAGCTTCCGCCGCTGCTCCAGATCCTGCAGCATCGAAATCTTTGCGGCACCGAGCTGGCGCGCAAGGTCGATCCGCTGCTCGATCGTCATCGGAATCCGCACGCCGTAGTGCTCTGAAACCTGCATGCCTTCGCGCATCATCGCGCGAATGACGTCGAGCACGTCTTGGTCGGCGACAATCTCGCTCATCAAATAGCCCGTCAGTGCGGCGATCGGATTGAAAGAAAGATTCCCGACCAGCTTGGTCCACACATCGAGCCGGATATCGGTTGAGCGGACCGCTTCGAAGCCCGCCGCGTCGAGTGCAACGCATACGCGCTGTAAGCGTTCGGTAATACCACCCGCAGGCTCGCCGAGAATGATGCGACTGCCGTTAGTGTGATGCACTTCCCCCGGCGCCCGCACTTCGGCCGCGATGTGAACGACGCACCCGACGATTTGGCGCGGCGCCAGAGTCGCGAACATCGAGCCGTCGGGGTCCAGCGAGCGCAGCGTCGTGCCTTCCAGCGCACCACCTGCGCCGTGGAAGTACCACCACGGCAAGCCGTTGATCGCCGGAACCACAACGGTCTGTTCGGCGATCAACGTTTGCATGCGCGGCAACATCGCACCGATCGCGTGCGCCTTCAAACTGATGATGACCAGATCCTGCGCGCCAAACGCGGCGGGATCATCGTCTGCAGGCAGGCGGTAATTGCCTGAATGCTTGTCGACATGATCGACCAGCTTCAAGCCATCATCGCGAATCGCCGCGAGGTGCGCACCGCGAGCGATCAGGGTGACTTCATGGCCAGTCGCGGCGAGCTTCGCACCGAGCACGGCGCCGATCGATCCGGCGCCGACGACTGCAACCCGCATCAAGCCCTACGCGTCGCGGCGCGCTCACGCCGCCATTGAATCTTGCGCTGTGTCCACTCGTCGAGACGTGCGCGCGCCGTTTTGCCTTCTTCCTGCATCTCCATTTCAGAAGCGAGCTGCGCAGTCAGCTCAAGTCGAATACCGTTCGGGTCGAAGAAATAGATCGACTGGAAAATATGGTGGTCGGTGACGCCAAGCACTTCAACGCCGTGCGCTTCCAGTCGCGCCTTCAATCGCGCCAGCTCTTCGACGGTGTCAACGCGCAGCGCGATGTGGTTGACCCACTCGGGGGTGTTTGGTGATTTTTCGGCGGCGACGTCGTCGCCCAGATCGAAGAAAGCGATGCACGAGCCGTCAGTCATGCGAAAAAAGATGTGCGTGTACGGGCAATGCTCGCCGGTAGACGGCACGATGTCACTTTGAATGATGTGATACAGCGGCAGCCCGAGGATGTCCTCGTAAAAATGCCGTGTTTCCTCCGCGTCCTTGCAGCGGTACGCAAAGTGGTGCAGCCCGTTGATCGGCGCGGCTGGGGGAACGACTGAGGGAACGGTTGACATAGGAGCCTCCGTCATCGATGCGAGCAGTTTAGCGACGCCGCGTTACGCCTTGAACGCTTCCTCGATGCGACGCTTGTCCCATCCGGGCACCAGCGTTTCGATGAACGAGTAAACGAACCCGCGCAAATAAGCGCCCTCCTTCACTGCGAGCCGCGTGACATTGCGGCCGAACAAATGGCCGCATGGAAGCACGATCAGTCCGTCGCGCTGCGAATCGGCCGCGACTCCCGCGACGATGCCCACGCCCATGCCGATCTGCACATACGTCTTGATCACGTCGGCGTCGATCGCTTCGAGCACAATCGACGGCGCAATCCCGGCGGCTTCAAACGCGGCGTCGATTTTCGAGCGTCCTGCGAAATGCTGCTCATATGTAATCAGCGGATGCCGTCCGAGATCCTTCAGCGTCAGCTTGCCCGGGTTAGTTGCAAATTTCGCAAGCGGATGCCCAGGCCGGATGATCGCAACGTGCTGCCAGTCATACACCGGTATCGACAACAGGCCGTGATGATCGGCCAGCGATTCAGTCGCAACGCCGACGTCGGCCTGGCCGTGAATCAGCATCGATGCAATCTGCGGTGGATTGGCTTGCAGCAGCTTCAGCCTGACTTGCGGATACTTGGATACAAACGCCTGCACGACAGTCGGCAGCACATACCGCGCCTGCGTGTGCGTGGTCGCGATGCGCAGCGTACCTTCGGGGCTGCCCGCGTAGTCGCGCGCGAGCTTTTTCAGGTTGTCGATGTCCTGCATGATGCGTTCGGCCGCATCGAGAACCATCTGGCCGGGCGCCGTTAGGCCCTTCACGCGTTTGCCATGACGCGCGAAGATCGGTACGCCAAGCTCGGCTTCGAGATCGATGATCGCTTTAGATATGCCGGGTTGCGACGTGTGCAAGGCGCGCGCCGCCTCGGTCAGGCTGAACTTGTGGCGCGCCGCCTCGCGCAGGAAACGAAACTGCTGCAAGTTCACGATGGGCCCTCGTATCGATAGACGAAGATTGCGCTGACGAAAGATGTCATTCCGAGCGCGGCATCCTTCTCTTCGCGCGGACGCTGTGATCACTTCCGACGACGAGTTCGTTGACCACCTTCTCTACGTCGTCGATCGATCTGACCAGCTGAACCAGCGCTTCCGACTCGGATTTTGAGCGAACGCACCCTTTCAAGGTGACCCAGCGCCGCTGCCCTTCCGCCCAAACGCTGGTGTCAGCGAACCGCCCGTCGGCATCGATCGCTTTCTTCACACGCGAAATAATTTCCTGGTCGTACAGGTACGAATTCGGCAAGCGACAGCGCCCCGACAGGTAGCATCGCGTTCCGCGTTCCGACCGTAGGTGCGACTGGACGCGCACTTCGTCGGGTGTGAGCGAGGGTGCTTCAGGTACTGTGCAACCGGCCAGGCCGTTTGTGACCTTCACGAGCGGATCATTGAAGTAGTTGGCTCGCTCCTGCGCGTACGCAATGCCCGCCAGGCATGCGATCGTCGCCAGCGCAACGCCGCCCGCAACCCGGTGAGCCTGACCGGTGTTGTCCGCGCGTCGCACACGAAGCCGCTGCAAGTTCACGCAAAACTTTCTTGTTGACATGACCAGAAGCGAGTTTATAGGTCCGGCATTGTGAGAAAATTCGGCCTTAGCGGAGGCAGCAAATTTCATGAAGCTTGACAAGGCACAGCTGCTGCTCGACGAGCAGCCAATTTCAATAGACGTACTGCTCGAGAAATACGCCAAAGGCGACGAGCAGTCGGTCGACGAAGTGCGCCGCCGCGTTGCGCGCGGTCTTGCGCAGGTCGAAAAACCCGAGTTGCGTGACACGTGGGAACAGCGCTTCTACGAAGCGATGGTCGACGGCTTCATTCCGGGCGGCCGCGTCAACTCGGCAGCGGGCACCGGCATCGCCGCGACATTGATCAATTGTTTCGTGCAACCTGTCGGCGATGCGATCAGCGGTGTCGACGAAGGCGTGCCCTCGATCTATCTGGCGCTGAATCAAGCCGCCGAAACCATGCGGCGCGGCGGCGGCGTCGGTTACGACTTCTCGCCGATCCGTCCGAAGAGCGCCCGCGTGCACGGCACGCATTCGCGCGCCAGCGGCCCGATCTCCTACATGCGCGTGTTCGACAAGAGCTGCGAGACGCTGGAATCCGCGGGTGCGCGGCGCGGCGCGCAGATGGGCGTACTGCGCTGTGATCACCCGGATATCGAGGAATTCATCAACGCGAAGCGCGACGGCTCGCTGGCCAACTTCAACATGTCCGTGACCGTCACCGATGCGTTCATGCGCGCCGTTGAAAGCGACGGCGAGATCGAACTCTGGCACGCGGCCGAGCCGTTCGACACGACGAACTGCTATCAGCGCAAGGATGGCACGTGGATGTACCGCAAGGCCAGTGCTCTCGAGCTGTTCGATCAGATCATGCGGTCGACCTACAACCATGCCGAACCGGGCGTGATCTTCATCGACCGCGTCAATCAAGACAACAATCTGTCGTATGTCGAAACAATCGCCGCCACGAATCCTTGCGGCGAGCAGGCTTTGCCGCCGTATGGCTGCTGCTGCCTGGGCTCGATCAATCTGACGAAGTTCGTCAACGATCCGTTCGGCGAGCAGGCGTCGTTCGACTTCGACAAATTCCGCGACGTTTCCAAAGTCTCGACGCGCGCGCTCGACAACGTACTCGATGCAACGCTGTGGCCGCTGCAGGAACAGGCGGACGAGGCAGCGAACAAGCGCCGTATTGGACTCGGCTTCACCGGACTTGGTAATGCGCTGACGATGCTCGGCTTGCGTTACGACAGCGACGCGGGGCGCAGTATGGCGGCCGACATCGCGCGCACGATGCGTGACTCGGCATACGAAGCGTCGGCGGAGCTGGCGCAGGAGAAAGGCGCCTTTCCGTTGTTCGACGCCGAAAAATTCCTGGCAGCGCCGCACTGCGCTTCGCGTCTTCCCGAGCCGCTGAAGAGCGAGATTCGCGCCAACGGCATCCGCAACTCGCATCTGCTGTCGATCGCGCCGACCGGCACGATCTCGCTCGCGTTCGCAAGCAACGCGTCAGGCGGAATCGAGCCGACGTTCTCGTGGACCTATGTTCGCAAGAAGCGCATGCCGGACGGCAGCAAGCAGGAATACGCAGTCGAGGACTACGCGTACCGGCTGTATCGGCGCATGGGCGGCAACGAGCGCGACCTGCCGGATGCATTTGTCAGCGCGATGCAGATGTCGGCGCGCGATCACATGCGGATGAGCGCGACGGTGCAGCCGTACATCGACGCCGCGATCAGCAAGACCGTCAACGTGCCGGAAGACTATCCGTTCGAGGAATTCAAGAGTCTCTATCTAGAGGCGTGGCATGCCGGGCTGAAAGGCATCACGACCTACCGGCCGAACAACGTGATCGGCTCGGTGCTGGAGATCACCAAGGATTCGCACGCACGCGAGCCGCAGGACCTGAAGGACGATCCGGATCGCCGCGTCCGGCTCGACTCGACGCCCCAACCTGCGCTTGAGAGTCTCAAGTGGCCCGGCCGTCCCGATCTCGCCGGCGGTAACCTTGCTTGGACCTACATGGTCGAGCTTCCTGAACGCAAGGAATCATTCGCGATCTTTATCGGGCAGGTGGGCGAACCTCCGGTCCCGTTCGAAGTGTGGGTCAATGGTGCCGAACAGCCGCGCGGCCTCGGTGCAATCGCGAAAGCGCTGTCGATGGACATGCGCAGCGAGGATCGTGCGTGGCTGAAGATGAAGCTCGACGCGCTCGCGCGCGCAAGAGATGAACAGGGCTTTTCGATTCCGATGCCGCCAGACGGCGAGCGTCAATGGCAAAGCGGCGTGGTCTCCGCATTCGTCAACATCGTGAGCTTGCGCTGCAAGCAGCTCGGCGTGTTCGACGAGCTCGATCAGCACCCGACGCCGATGCTGAACGCGCTGTTCTCCAAGAAGGAACCGAAGGCCGGCCCGCTCGGCACGATGAGCTGGACAGTCGACATCTCCAACGCGAACACCGGCGACGACTTCGTGCTCGGCGTCAAGGAGCTGCACCTGCCCGACGGCAGCCGGCGCCCGTATTCGATCTGGCTCGCCGGTGAATATCCGAAAGTGCTCGACGGCCTGTGCAAATTGATCTCGCTCGACATGCGGGTCGTCGATGCAAACTGGATCGGACTGAAGCTGAAGAAGCTGCTGAACTTCGGCGAGCAGAACGGCGAGTTCTGGGCACCGATGCCCGGCGCGGAGCGTTCGACTCAATACCCGAGCACTGTCGCCTACATCGCAACGCTGCTGCTGCATCGATACAAAGTGCTCGGCATCCTCGACGACGAAGGTCGGGCGATACAGTCAGCGGGAATTCTGGCGCTACCGAACGCGGCGAAGCTGATCGATCACGAAAGCGCGCCGATCAAGGGCAAGGTGTGCCCGAGCTGCAGCGCCGCCGCGATGATCAAGCGCGACGGCTGCGAGTTCTGCACTGCGTGCGGCTTCACAGGACACTGCAGCTGAGGCGCATGCCCACCTGATTAGTGCAATTCGGTGCGCCTCCGGTTGCGAAATGTCCGCTCTTGACCGATAGCGGACAACCGTCGATGACAGCTAACGACCCATAGCTGCCTTCAGCGAGCTCCGCGAGCGGTCATCGCTCTTGTCCCGAAAGTCGACATTCGTCGCGAGCTACTGAGCTGGCGCGTACAGGAGGCCGATCAACTCCCGGGCGATTGTTGTCGCTGGATCGCGCCCATCGATGCTCGGCGCCAAGTTGGCCCACACCACGAGCGTGACGCCGTTCACAGGGTCGTGTCCCATGAACGAGTTGTAGCCGGGCAATTCGCCCGTGTGTCCGTAGAGATTTCCAAACTTGGCTATCGCCCAGCCGTACGAGGCACTGTTGGAATTACTCGGGTCAATCGGTACGACGCTGGCAAGGCGCCGCGCTTGCATGCGAGCGTTCAGCAGCTTGCCGCTGACTAAAGCCTCGACCCAGGTGGCAAGGTCGTTGGCGGTGGAGATGCCTGCGCCGGCCGCCCAGCCCCACGACGGGTTCGCGTCGTCTGGTCTACGGGCGCGAGCCTGCCTGTACGGGCCGCAGCCTGCATGTTGTCCGGCAGCGCGGGCGGTGTGCCCATTGTCAGCACATTGTTGCCGTACATGTAGCCGCGCGACAAAGGTGCAGGAATTGCGTTCGACGCGATGTCGGGGAACAACGTGTTCGCCATGCCTAAGGGCGCAAATAACCGGTCGCGCATGATGGCTGCGAGCGGCTTGCCGCCCTCGAGCTGTTGCGCGATGAGGCCTAGCAGGACGGTATTGGTGTTCGAGTAGCCGAACTCGGATCCGGGTGGCGCAAAAGCCGGCGAGTGCTTGTAGCCGAGAGCTAGCAGTTCGGCCTGTGTCCATGCCTTCGCGGGCTGTGTATCGAGAGTTTGGTTCAGTTCGAGCGTTGTCGTGTAATTGAACAGGCCACTTCGCATCGCGAGCAATTGCTCGATCGTGATGTGCGCACCGTTTGGCACATCGGGCCGGTACTTCGAGACCGGATCATCGAGGCTGAGACGGCCCTCTTGAACCAATTGCAGAATCACTGTACCGGTCCAGGTCTTGGTATTCGAGCCGACCCGCACATGTTGGTCGAAGCCGGTGGGCACCGACCCGCGATACGTCGTGACACCGTAGGTGCTGGTGAAATTGCCTGTCGGCGTGCGCAGGATCACGACCGCACCGGGAACAAGCATTTCCTTGGCAAGTCGCTCTACCGTGCCTTGCATCGCCACCGCATCGACTGGGCGCAGCGCGGATCGCTTGGCGTCGGGTGCGGCGCATGCCGTCACGAGAACGGCGGTCGTCACAGCAAGCAGTGCGCGGCAAGTGAACGGGCACACAGGATTTGTAACCCGATCAGCGACACGACCACGCGCGATTTCTGTTTCAGACATGGCGTCCCTCGTGCCCTTGGCGCGGCTAATCCAGATCAGTGGCCTCGCAATACTGTCCATCGGCGTTGCCTTTGTAGCGTCCGCTATAGAGTGATTCTCTCGTCTTGGCGGCAGGTCCGCAATCGGCCGAATGCGGACATCAGCCAGTGACAGGGCATCGTGTTTTCGCCAGACGGGCGCCGCGGCTATTTCGCGCTTTCGGGCTCGAATCAGGTTGCCGTCATCGATGTGCCGGCTCGCAAGCTCGTTCAGAACTTCGACACGGGACTCGATCCGGACGGCATAGGATTGGGGCGCTGACCAGGAGCGCGGTCTAAAGTGAGCGCAGTGCCTCGACGATCTTGTGCTCGTCGGGGAACTGTCCACTCGCATGCTTCGAGAAGATAAGGTTCCCATTAGCGACGACGTCGAAGACGCCGTTGTCGCCCTTGATCAGCTGAGGTTCAATTCCCAGTTCTTGAGACAGCCTGGCCCCCAGACTGGAGGCACGAGGGAGATAGTTTCAGCGGACGCAATACGTGATCGAGATGTTCATTCTTGAACTCCCAATAAATGATGAGCCGCAGTGGACAAGTATAGGTTCCAACGGCGATTCGGAACCGCTGTGAAGTCGGCGGCAACGTGCATCGCCATTAATTGCACTGCTTTTCCTCAGAACCGGTTTGTGTGAAAGGATAAGAATCCACTTCGTTTTGTAACGGAGCGGACGATGAACTCGGATCGACTGACGTGCATTCACTTGGAAGTTGCGATTAACCGCTCAACAACCAATCCGCATGATTCTGCAGAGGACGCAGCGTTGCGGAAGCAGTTGGCGGCCCAGTGCGCCGCCATAACAGCCGTGGGCGCAATCACTGATACTCCGAGCGAGATGCCTTAAGACTCCTGAGCGCCTGCGCTACGCGGCGCACGAAGCCCGCCGAATGCGCCCCGTCGAGCCAGCGTGCAACGACCACCGCTTCGTTGTCCGGATCGATCCACACCATGTGGCCGCCCGCGCCGAACATGAACCAGCTTGAGTGCGAGGCATCGGCGAACAGGCGGCCGTCGCAATTGAGCCATGTAAGCCAGCCGTAGAACGGTGCCACCGCGTAGGGTTCGTGCATGCGCTGCACCCAGTCGCGCGGAACGATCTGCCGCCCTTGGTGCACGCCGCCGTCGAGTAGCAGTTGGCCGATGCGCGCCTGGTCACGCGCGCTGATCTTCACGCCGCCACCCCAGTGCGTGCCGCCGGGAACAGACTGCATGCGCTGGCCACCGATCTCAACCCAGGCATCGTCGTAGCCTTCCCACTGAAAGTCGCGGCCGCCGCCGATCGGCCGCAACACACTTTCGAGAAACACTTCCGGCAGCGGCCGCTTGAAGAGGTGAAGCAGCGCCAACGACAACTGGTTGATGCGCACGTCGTTGTATTCCCAGTAGCTGCCCGGCTCGCGCAGCGGACGAAGCTCACCCTTCTTGCCCGCGGGTGGCTTGGGGTCGTGAGACACGTGCCGGTAGTGCTCCACCTGGTCGGGCATGCCGAAACATTCGCCCTCCCATTCGCTGGTCTGTGTGAGGAGGTGCTCCCATGTGATCACGCGGTTGTGCGCTGAGTCGAAGCCGATGCCCGGCAGCCGGTCGCTGACGCGCTCGCCCGGTTCGAGCATCCCGCGCGCATGCGCGATACCCGCGAGCAGCGCGAGGTAAGTCTTCGCGACGCTGAAAGTCTGGTCCGCGCGATCGGGTTCGCCCCAGGCGCTGACTTCCTCACCGCGCACACGAATGATGCCGGACACGCCACCGCGCGGATGCACCGGCCCGCGTAGGCGGTTGAACGGCGGCGGGTCATCGCGGTGGATGTCCCCACTGCGCAAGATTGGCGGTGGGATCGCGCGGCCACGGAATCTCGTGCGACTGCGCAAACGTGACTGCTTCGTTGAACTGCTGCATGACAATCATGATAGTCAGCGCAACCATCGAACGCGGCGACGAGGTCGGCCTCTGGCCGAATCACCACCACGACTTCACTAGCGGCGCGATGATGAACGGCCATATTGAATTGACTGCACGACGCCTGAGCGGATCCGAACCACGGCCATAAGGTATCCAGGACCCCGGTCATATAGCCACTCTTCCACCAACTGACACGGCACGACAATGCTCGCGAAGGGTTCCGGAACTGGCTGAAATGTAGGCGCGTAGTAAACGGGAGCGCAGTAAGTGTCTGCCAGCAGCGGCTCACCGCATTTGTATCGCAGCGATAAGCGCGTGTCGCCTTCGGAAACACTCTCACCATTGCATCGCAACGACTCGGCACTTGCCATGGTCGGAACGGTCGCGATCATGACGGCGCAGCAGGCATGCAGCAACGCTTTGACGGCATATTGGCGCGTACGTCCCCTGACCATTCGCTTTGGATGGATGCGAACGACTGAAGGTTCCGATGGAAGCGACAAAGGCCTCGATAGGTCTGCTGAACCGGCCCAGGACGAAATCGGGTACATGAATTGTTCTGGCTAGGGTGGATCGCGCGTTCCTGTTCGTCCCTTTGCCGACATGCGCTACACAGTGATGGCTGGCGCGATCAGAACGCGAGTGTGCCGCGTTTGTCTTTTATTCCGCGGCGATCGTGTTGCATTTCCGACATTCGCTTTACGTCCTGCGGCGTAGGCTTGTCGCATGAACGAACTTCACGGACCGCATTCCGCGCTCTTCGGGCTGCTGGTCGAACAGCCGAACGAGCAATCGATCGATTCCGATCGCCACCCCGCGCTCGCGATTGTGATCGACAAGGTCGCGCGGCTTCTGTCTCGCGGACGCGCTGCTGTCGTTCGCTTGATCACCCTCTAGCGGGCGCGACGGCGCGCTACGCGCCGGCCCTTGAGAGGCCGGCAGTCGATTACTGCTTTTTCTTGTAATTGAACTTCTGACCGCCGAGGCTGGCTTCGTACATCAGCCCGCCCTTGGCCACCGTAAATGTCGTCATTCCGTTGTAGGTCCTGGCGGCGTTCTTGGAGTCGTTTTGAGTGATGCTCGCGCCAGCCGCGCTGCCCGTAGTCGTCGTTGCAGCCGAGGCGCCCGCAGTGATCGCGACGGCCTGCGCCTGCGCACCGAATTCGAAGTTGCCGCCTGTGAATTCGTTGAAAGCGCGCTGGTTCTCGAAGAAGATGATCTGGCTATAGGCTTCTCCTCCAAGTTGGAACCCGACGGTAAGCTGCGTCACCGACGTATCGCCGACGTATATGCCCTTCTCGTACACACGCCCCTGGCCATATGCGCCACCAACGACCACTCCACCTTTACCGATTGTCGGAAACACTGCATATCCATAGCTCTTCCCGAAATAGGCGCCGCTCTCGCGGGCTTTTTTGAATGCGGCAATCGTCTCGTCGTACTCATCGGCCCAAGCGGATGAAACCGAAAATGCCAACAGGAAGAAAGTTAGAAGTGACGCAAGACGTCGCAACATGATTGACCTCCAGTTGAAGTGATGGATTCCGCGCGATTGCGTTGAACGTACGCGCTAGCTTGCAAGCCCCATGCCCAGCTTCTCGAGACAGCTTTCCGCGCGACTCACCGTGCACCGGCTACTCGAACCGGCGATCCGCGCAAGGCTGCGCGTGCATCCTGTGCGAGGTCAAGCTTTAACTATGTCGTCATTGGAGAAAACAGGCAACCATCCTAAGTGCGCAAAACCATTTGTTCGCTAACCGTCCGAAAGTCCGCTACTGGCCGATAGCGGTCAGCGGGGAACTGGGAGCTAACGCGATTCTCGGATCGAACTAGCTCCAGCTTTCAGTGCAAGGCCTAATACGAACGCGATACACATAAGACAAACCAAAGAACCCGGACAATACGTAAGCCAAGGTTTGCACAATCCAGTTTCCGACTCGAATAGATCGAACATGAGTTGGAGGGCGAAAGACAAGAACGCCAACATCGCAATCGGTAGCGTGTCGTGAAAAAAAAGCGAGCGCTTCGTTTTGGGCAAATACAAGGCATAAACAAAGGGCACGCCTATCGACAGGAACACGATCAACCAGCGCGTTCTAATCTCCTCGCTCGCACCACCGCTAAGTTTAAGGGTCGCTTACGCCCGAACTAGTACCGTCCGCCGTCGGCCATTAAGCGGACAAGGAGCAAGCGCTCGAGAACGGATTGAAAGCGGACTTCTTCGATCTCGGAGCGCCGATGGAGGTTAGGTAAAGTGCTAGCAACGCCTGAGGAATGGAGAGACCGTGAGGCCACTGTGTTACGTGCCGCGCGATAACGAAACGGAAAGCGCGCTTGGGACAGTCTGGCACACGCAGGAATACGTGTGCATATAACTACCCACGTTCTTGGACACTCGAAGATTTAGGTTGAGGAAGATCGCTTTGCGGAAGCCGCTGCAATCTGGCTGAACTAACCGGCATGCGCGGCCTCGTCTCATTAAGACGAGCTCGCACTCCTCAAAGCCGCACTTAACTGGATCAAGGGATGGGCTGTTCTGGGTCTGTTTGTTCGCCGTACTAGTTCTGCTGTTTGTTGCAGTGCTTCCATTGCTCACCTTGGCGTCTACTCAGGAGTCCTCATCGCTTCCGCAAGAGTGAGGACTTGCGGCGCTATCTCATCCGATAAAAGAGTTGTTGACGGCGCATAGCGCAGATATATTGGTACTCGGCGCTCGCAATTCGGCCGCGGTTAAAAATAACAGCAGCAAAGCAAAGCTCGATCGGGGGAGATCCAGCCGTGAGAACGATATTGCGCGGAGTCATTGGCGCGGGCATTACTGCGCTCGCCTTGACTGGTTGTGGAGGTGGCGGGTCTTCGCCCTCACCGTTACCTCCTGCGCCTGTCCCTGCGCCCACGCCATCAGTTACGCCATTTGCCCTCATCAGCAGCACACCAGCCGATGGAACAGTAAGCGTCCCACGTGACGTAGTTTTCAAAGCACTATTCAGCACGTCTCCAGCGCCATCAACGATAGCGGCGGGAAATGTGCAGTTGATAGGGCCGCAGGGCAACGTCTTTCCCACAGCAGTCTCGGTAAGCGGAACGACGTTGGAGTTAAGCCCGTTGTACGGGCGATTGCCTGGCGCTGCAACCTTTACGGTCAAGCTGTCGCCAAGTATTACCGACACTAACGGCCAAGGACTAATCGCGCCTTACACACGAACATTTACAACAGCAAGGCAGACTTGGAATACGTCCGCGACGGATCTTGCACCGCTTGCGGATTTCACCGCTGGCACCACCCCAAGCATCGCGACAGACGGCTCAGGAAATGTGGTCGCAGCATGGGTCAGCCGCGTTGCTGATCGAAATGTGCTTTTCAGCAAGCGGTCCGACGCCAATGGAATCTGGGGCCCGCTTTTCACAATTCGTGAGTCGGCTCCTACGTTTGGAAGCATCCATCAAGTCAGTGTGGCTTTCGGACCCGGCGGCGACGCCTATGTCGGCTGGACCGAATACGATTCCGATAGCAAGGTTTACGTATCACGCCAGGCGGCAGGTTCCGTTGGTTGGAGCACACCCGAAGAAGTGCCCGGCGGGGCATCTGGCAGCGTTGCAAGTTTGCTTGTCGACCTGAGCGGTAACGTAACAGTAGTCATGTCGACGCTTGGTCAGTTGATTGCAACGAGAAAAAGCGCCGCGACAGGAACCTGGTCGGTTCCCATCGTGATCGCATCAAGCGCTTACATTGTCAATGCTCGTGCAATTGTTGATCGGAACGGAAACGTTACGGTCACTTGGATGCAGACCAGTATGAGCGGCACTTCGCTTGACTCCGCGAGGTACAACATCAATACCGCCGCCTGGATGCCGGTTCCACCAGTCAGCTCGACCGTGCTACATGGCTCAGCACAGTATGGAAACTTAGCTATCGATCCAGCGGGGACCATCACGATGGTCTGGAGTCGGGCCGGCTCTTTAATAGATGCACCTACCATTGAAGCGGCCCGCTTCGTTCCTACCCAAGGGATTTGGGGGCCGGTCGTGCGCCTCGATTCGACTACCAGCGTGCTCGGTGCGATTACACCCGGCGTCGCCGTCGACGGCGCTGGATATTCGACCGCTGTGTGGAAGCAAGATGACCGCTTGTTCTACGCGCGTCTTAGTCCAAACAGTGCCATTTGGTCGGCGCCGGAGGCGATTCCCCAAAGTGAAGGCAGCCGTGGCGACGAACAGATCGCGATCGTCTCAGATGATGCGGGCAACGTAACACTTGTCGTAGCGTTGAGCAGTATCGTCACCGCCTTTCACTACGACTTGATCACGGCGCAATGGAGCGCACCGTTAGTCATTGGCAATCCCGTATCGGGCACAACAGTTTTTGCAAACGCTCCGGTGCTGGCTCTTGATCGAACCGGGACGCTCAGTGCAGCCTGGTTTACGTGGGCCTCAGTCAGCGGGATGCCGCCCCTGTATTTCGTAGCATCAAATCGATGGAACTGATTCTGCGTTCGCGCGATTGGCACGCGATTCATTAGCGCCCATCGGACAAACTGACCGCTATCGCCGCTTCGGATTGCGCTCGACCACCTGAGCCTCGTCCACCCCCGGTCAAGTTCCTAATCGGCAAAGGTCACCACGAGATCATCGGCTTGGATGGACCCATTTTCCTCTGGAGAGTTGGTTTGGGACGCGGACATGGCTACCGGCAGGTACACGTCGCGCCCGGAGTCTCCGCTCGTCGGCCCGATTCCGTCATTCCATCCGCCGCGATAAGCTTCCAACAAATGAGACGTTATGGAGGGGACATGATTAGGCTTCAGCTGCGTACGGTGTTGGCCACAGTTTCATTATTTGCGAGCGCCACCGCTCTCAGTACCCCAGCGTATTCGGCTCCTGTCATCACTTTTCTCGGCTTCTACACTGATCGCTACGCTCCCAATAGCGTGCCGAACTTCGCTACTGCGGTCATCGGCAATCATGCGCAGTGGGACGTTCAATTGATTTCCAACGATCCATCGAATGCCGTTAACGTAATCGCTACTCGCCCCGGCGGCATCCAGTTCAATCTGTTCTTCCAGGGGTCACCGATCTTCTCGAACTACCTCTTTAGCCGTCGCTCGGTTCCGTTTTCCGAGCAGGGATTGCTCGCATTTGCGGCCTCGTCGCCGCCATGGGGCTTTGTGGCCACTGATACGTCGGGTTCGATCTCCGGTTTTTTCCCGACAATCCCCGACCCGGAGTTGCTCCCCTTTGCCACCGATGTACAAGTCTCAGATAACGGTGCTACGCCGACGATCACATGGTCGCTGCCCGAGTTGTCGGAGTTCGACATCGACCGTATACGTCTGCGTGCCATCGACGCGACGACCGGTTCGCAGATCTTTCAGACCAACCTAGCGGCTGAGGCGACCAGCTTCATGTTGCCTACGGGCGTTCTGCTCGCGGGCCATAGTTACTTCTATCGAGTGATTCTCGAAGACTTAAACAACGGACTGATCGAGAACCGCTCCAATGCATTTTCTGCCGCTGCAACGACCGTGACGGTCCCCGAACCTGGAACACTGGGATTAATCACGTGCGGGTTGCTAATAGGTGCGCTCGGGCTTCGACGCCGTCCACGCTAATTGACCAGCGCTTGCAACCATGTGTGTCGGAGTCTCGCTGAGTCGCGCCACCCCCTGATCCATTTTGATCGCGGTTGGAATACGTGAAGTGAAGTTTGCATCAACGAGCTAAGTACCTAACTGATCGCCTAGTCAGTTAGCCTCAAAACAACATCGAGAGGAATCCATGAAACTTTCTCGCATAGCTGCTGCGAGCTTTAGCGCGTTCGTGTTGGCTTCGTGTGCAACTACTGCGGAACAAATGACCCAGCGCACTGCTGCTTTGCCCGAAGCAACTCGCGCCTACATCATCGGCACCTATGCCGTGGACTGCACACCGCGTCGAGGTCAATGCGAGCAAGCCTTTAATTCAATCTCGACGCACTATCGGGGCACCGATGACAAAGATCTTCGAGGTACCTTTACCTCGGTTATCGGCAAGATGTTTGGAGGCGATACTGTTTACGACTTCGATAGCCAGGAGCGTGGTGAAAAAGGATTTCATTTTTGCATAGCGTTGCCACCTGGGAACTACGTTGTTTATACATATGGCTTCACGAATTTCGCTGGAGGCGGCAGCGGATATTCACTCCCCTCGGAGAGTTACTTCAAGCTTCCCTTCTCTGTTTCTGCCGGAGAAGTAGTCAACATCGGCAAACTCAAGGTGACGAGTACCAAGGGAAGAAGCCTTATCGGTTTGCCCGTGCGTGGGCCGGGAGTTCTTTTGCTTTCCGGCACATCCCGCGACGCCGCAGAGGCAGCGATGAACAAGTGCCCTGAAAGCGTTCGCTCGAAACCCATCCGCGACGCTTCCTTGTCAGCCGCCTACACCGGGGATAGTGCTTTCGTTCAGGCCGAAACGCTTCGCTAAGGTCCGTATATCGGAGGGGTGGTTCACTCATTGGACAGCTGCGCGTCTGTCAGCCGGTAGTACAGCCCGTACGGATCATCGCGCAACACGTTCAATCGGCCAGCGACCACCACAGGCTCGTACGTGTGTTTGATCGGCGCCTTCGCTTTGACTTCGACGATGTATTCGGGGCCGACCGACAGGCAGAATGGACAGTCAGCTGGTCGCATCGTCAGTAGAAAATTGCTGTGCTTCTCGCCCGCCGTGATCGGCATCATGTAGCCCTGCAGCTTGACATCCTGCTGATCAAGCTTACGAACGTCGGCGGCAAACTCGGGAAGAAAGCGCTGCCCCACTTGCGAGGTTTTGACCTGCCCCAGCACTTTCCACGAAACGACTCCCTTGATCTCGGGCAGATTGTTGAGCAGCTGCGGATCGATCGGCAACTGCATGCCGGGCTTGCTGCCGGCGGCGGGAGATTGCGCTACAGAGGAGAGAACCGTGAACGTCAGCAGCGTCGCCGCTGCTAGTGAAATTGGACGCAAACGAGTCATTGTTTCACCTTTACTTCAATGAGCATGCCGCATGCCGCAGTACTGGCCGACCGCGATGCCTTTGCAGGCAGCGCGTAGCTGAGAGTGACATTGTGCCTCGTCCGTTCCCGACTCGAGGCAGCGCGCAGCTTCCTCATGCGCTTTGGCCATTTGCCGGTGCTTTGCGATGTCTTCGGTGCGATGCGGGTCGACCTTTGACGCCTTGGGCGCCGGCGCGGCTTTGGTGGCAGGGGCAGTGGACTGCGCGGACGCAACCGCCGACACGAGCAGGGCAACCATCCAGATCGCTCTCATCGAATTACCTCTTGGCAAGAGTTTGCGCCACGTCCATCCGCCCGGCGCGCCACGCCGGCAACAGGGCGGCGAGTGTGGCGACGACAAACGCAACGATACCGATCCATAGCAAGTCGGGTGTGACATCCGCGGTCACCGAAAGCGCCCGCGCCTGGGCGAGCCAGTGAGAGACGACGGTCACCGCCACCAGCCCCACCACCAATCCGACGACAATTGCGACCACAGCCAGCAGCCACGCTTCGAGCAGCATTAGCGCAACGATGCGACCGCGGCTCGCACCGAGCAATCGCATGATTGCGATGTCGTAGCGCCGCTCCTCGAGCGCGTTATAGAGTGTGACGAACAAGGCAAGCAGCGACGACGCAATCAGCACCGCCGCGAACAAGCGCATCGTGTTGATGCCGATGCCGACGACGGCAAAAAGCCGCGCCAGCTCGCTCGCCGGAGACGCCGCCATCAATCGGGGCTCGGCATTGACTTGGCGCGGCACGATCGCCGCCGCCAACGGCGATGCATAGCGCACCAGCAGTGCGGTCACCTCACGATCGGCCTCGAGAATGGCGCGCTCGTCGGCATCGGCCGGCTCGCCTTCGTGCACACGCCAGACGCTCGCCTTGTCGGTGATGATCAGCCGATCGAGCACGGTGCCGGTCGGCATCAGGACTCCGACCACGCCGTACTTCGCCTCTTCGTGTGCAGTTCCGCCTGCGGCAAGACCGTGGCTGCCGGCGAATGTTGATCCAATTGACAATCCAGTTGCACGCGCCGCCTCGGCGCCGAGCACAGCTTGCATCGGCGCGGACCAGAGCGCGCCGGCCGCTAAGCGACCGCGATAGTGCTCGATCAACCCGGGCTCGGTCCCGACGATCCGAAAGCCTTGAAAGTTATCGCCCAACGAGACCGGTATCACCTGCGCGATCAACCGGTTGGAGCGCAGCTGATCGACGGCACCCAGCGCAACGTTCCCGGTCGGAACGTCGATGTGATACACGGCCGAAAGAATCAGCTGCAGCGGAGAGCCCTTGGCGCCAACGACGAGGTCGATGCCTTCCGCATCGCGTGCCAACTGACGCGACAGTTGCCCGTGCACAAGAACGACGAACACCAACGTCCCAACACCCAGTGCAAGCAGCACAACCCCCAGTACGGTTTGCAGGGGCTTGCGCAACAGCTGCGCAATAGCGAGTCGCCACGCGTTCATCGTTGCGTGCCGTTCAAATGCACCTGCCGGGCGAAGCGTTCGCGAATCCTCGCATCGTGCGTCGCGACGACCAGCAGCGCGCCCGTCCTACGCGCTGCTTCGAACAGCAACTCGATTGCTTGCTCGGTGTTCTGATCATCGAGGCTGGACGTTGGCTCGTCGGCGAGCAGCAAGCGAGGCTTGTTGACGATCGCGCGCGCGATGGCGACCCGCTGCTGTTCACCTTCGCTCAGGTGTTCCGGCCGTGCGTGCAGTCGCTGTTGTAGGCCGAGATCGGTCAGCAACGCGCGCGCTTCGGCGTGCACGGAATCGCCAACCAAATATTGTGCGAGGCGGACGTTGTCCAGCGCGTTCAGACTTGCCAGTAGGTGCAGCTTTTGCGGGACCAGGCCAATCCGCCGCGCACGCCAGCGATCTTCGTGACCGACGAGGGGATAGAGCGTTTCTCCGTCAAGCGTTACTTGCCCGGAGGTTGGGCGCAAGATGCCAGCCAAGATGTGCAGCAGCGTAGTTTTGCCGGTTCCGCTCGCACCGACCAGCACGCAGTGCTCGTCACGCGCGAGTTCAAAGTCTGGCGCTGTCAATACCCGAGTATGGACATAGCTGTGCGAGACAGAACGAACTACGAGCATGCTATTTTGAGAACCTACTGATCGTCGTCGTCGCGAGCACCGGTCATCGTCCGTTCACTCCGGGCCCCATGTAGAAGCCTAAGGCGGCAGCGCGGCGAAGAGCATGGCAAGCACGACGTCGTACGCCGTCTCGTTCTGGTACTTGCTGCAGAAGAGTAGGGGCTCTTGTCCATCAGGGAACGTGGCGCATAGCGGTCCTCCGAATTGTGCAGCGCGCGTCAAGTCGGCTCCGCTCGCGGGGGGAAATGCCTGCTCGAAGATGTCCCAGCGCTCGCGGAATACCTCCGGCGTCGCCGGCGGCACCACCAAGATGAAGCGTCCTGTCAGATCGCGCTGCAGGATCTGCTCGTATTCCCATTTGAGACCCTCGCCCCCGCCGAGAATCGCGACCACCCACGAAGATTCTCCCAAGAGGCCTCTCACGCGGTCTTGCCAGCCCGGCCCGTGCACGTACTCCCGCGCGGCGCCCAGCGGGCTCAGCGCCTCCCCCGGTTTCCCGATTGCGACGACAGGCCCAAGGGTCATGAGGCGACCGACCACGAATTCTTCCAGCGTGAGTCGCTTGCGAAACAGCCGGCTGAAATACTCGACCTTCGGCGCGAGCTCCAGCAGGTCGTCCACGAACGACCGCACGAACAGCACTGGCGGACGCGGATCCCGATCGCGCACTTCCGCCGACCGCAACGCGAGCGTCTGTCGCGCGCGTTGCATGAGCCGGCTGCCCGCCAGTGCGAACGGTAAGAACGCTAGGCCGGCGAGCAATCCGATTCCGGTCGCAATGGCGACGAACAACGCCGCGAGAATGCCGAGGACGTACATTCCGAGCGCCGACACCAGCGGTTCGAGCGCCGCGCTGAGCCGACGGTCTCTTGGCAACTGCGCGAGAGTGCTGAGGATCGTCGCCGCGTTCCGGCTCCGCCAGGCCACACGCCGGAGCCGCCAGCTCGCAGCGACCGCTCTTAGGGCAAACCAGCTCAGGACGCCCATGCCGAGGATCGTCGAGACGATGCTCAGCGCGTCCTGCCGGCGGGCTTCTGGCCCGATCGACGCGAACATCGTGATCAGGATCACAACGAGGCCGGCGGCGAGTACGAGCGCGGCGAGGAACACGCCACGCTTCATCAACGCCGCCGTGAGGAGCAGTGCCAGAGAAGCGGCCAGGAATGCCGTCGCTTCCCGGGCGTCGTGATCGACCAGCCACGCGAGCGGCGCGGCGACGATGAGCAAGGTGAGGCCGGTGACATAGGGGAGGAAGGCGGCTGCGCGCACTGCTCGCACGTCCTTGATACGGGGTGTGCAATTCACGAGCGGCATGGTCAATCAGGCGACGGCGCCGGGCGAGGTCTATCGCGCGCGCGACACCAGGCATCAATCGTGGCGATCCGTCCCCTCTTCAATTCACTTCTTCAACGCGGCTCCAGCCAGCCGAGCAACACCGCCCAAGGTCGTCTGGGCGGCGTTGAGACCAAGGCGAAAGTCTTTGTCCGAATAAGAAGAGTAAAGGTCGGTCGGCTGGTGGTAGTGGGGATTCCATCCAGCCCCGATGTGCATGCCACGTTCGTTTTCACGCAGGCTGATCGACGGGACCAGGTCCATGAACGGCGTCGAATCGGTATTCGACATGTGGTTGCCTACTGCGGCCGGATAGTCCGTGGCGTACTTCTCGTTGGCATCGCGGAACAGGAACGCCAGCTTCATCGATTCATTCGCAAGCTTCGAGGCCGATTGAAATTCGATGTTGACGTCCGCTTCGGGGCGCTGTTCGGGATTCACACTGCCGTCCGCTCGCGGCATGCCGTGATCCCATAGCATCATGTCGTGCTGGATCATGCCCAGCCACTTGGGCTCGGGGTACCGCCCCGATCCTGGCGGATTTTCCTTGCCCTGCAGTGCCGCCCGCTGTTCGACATAGGCCCTTGCGCCGTTGAGACCGGTCTCCTCATTGTTCCAAAGCACGAAGCGAATCGATCGTTCGGTCGCAACATCCGGGCTGCTGAGTATCCGAGCCAGTTCCATCACCAAGGCCGTTCCCGAGGCATCGTCATTCGCTGCCTCGCCGAAGCCACGACCATCCATGTGGGCGCCGATGATGTACATCTCGTCCGGACGCGTGGTACCGACTTTCGTGCAGTAAACCTGCTCGCGTCGTCCAGGGGTCGGTGTTTGAGCATTGAGAGCCCGTAGTGCGGGATCCGTCTGCGACTCCGGATTGTTGTTTGGAGCAGCCGACCGTGTAATGCCTCGCAGGCGCGAACCGCCGACCCCCGCACGCATCTCGCCACTGGCAATGACCGCGCTCGGCGTCGCAGCCGCAGGCCTGGGCTGAGCCGGAGGCGTCGGCGGCTCGTAAACGTAGACCATGCGTTCGGTGTTCGTACATCCATACTTTTTGAGTTGCGCTTCGATCCAGTCGTTCGCAGCGCGGTTGCGATCCGTCCCCTCTCTCCGATCGCCGAATTGAGTCAGGCCCTTGATCGTGGCCTTGTAGCTTTCCAGGTCGAGCCGTCCGACCAGGACCGCGACCGGATCTACGGCGGCACTCGACGGTCCCGTCGCTTCAGTCGGCGACTGTGCCCAGGCGAGCACCGGTAGCGCAGCGACCAGGGCCATTGTCATCTTGCGGATAAGCATTGCGATTCTTTCCTCGCCACTTGACGCCGAGCCAACGGTTGGAACGTTAAACAACCGGCGGGTTGCACAAAACCAGGGTCACGTGCGTGACGCCATCGGCATTCGTTGTCGTCATTGGCAGGCCGCTTTCACGAAACACCGCGAGCATTGCTGCGTTGTCTTCCAGCACATCAGCCTCGAACGTTGCCATTCCACTTTCGCGCGCAATGTGCGTAAGGTGATGCAGCAGACGCCCGGCGATTCCGCGGCCCGCATAGTCTTCTTCGACTACAAACGCAACCTCTGCGCTAGCGCCACTCGCGGCGTAGCGACCCAGCCCAATGACAGTCTCCTGCTTTCGGGCTTCGATCGTTGCCAGGAGGACGACCGCGCTTACGTAGTCGATCTCTGTCAGCTGCCGCAGTTCCTCCTCGCTCAACTCCGTTTTCGCGTAAAAAAAGCGGGCGTAAATCGAATGGGGCTCGAGAGCCAGGAAAGCGGTGAGGATGCGTTCCTTGTCGTCCGGCCTAACCGCCCGAATTGTCACAGGGCTGCCGTCGTTCAAAGTCTCTCGAACTAAGTATTGCGCTGCGTTCAAGCTTGCACTCCACAACAAATCAAGCGCGACGGTTGCGAGTTCTGCACTGCGTGCGGCTTCACGGGCCACTGCAGTTGACGTGTTGGCTCACGCGATGACCCTGCATGGTGTGTGCGTTCATTGGCGGCTAGTCCTGCCCGCGCGCTTGGCTAAGGCCCGGCGCTTCGGTGTGCCGCCGGCTTTCTGATGTCGCGTGCATTCGGTCGCTGTCATTTCTCGAATAATTTCGGCCAGCCGCTGCGCGCCCGGTCCGGCGTGTTCGCGGTCGGCGAAAACGAGATAGAGCTCCGCGTAACGCTCCGAGCCTTCGACAGGCAGCGTCTTCAATGTTCCAGCGCGAAGCTCGCTGCGGATCTTTTCTTCGGGCAACAACGCAAAGCCGTAACCCGAGCGCGCCGCTTCGATCGAGGTCGACAAATCGCTGACCGTCCAGCGCTGCACGGTTTCCGTCCAAGACGCAGTAGCTCTGTCAGGACTCGTCTCGCGAACGATCAGATGCCGGTACGACCGCAAGTCGCGCATCGACAATTTGCGTTTGAGCTTGTGCAGCGGATGGTTCGGATGCGCAACGAGTATGAAGCGCAACCGCATTAACGGTTCGCCACTGAAGCCGGCTGGAACGCCGGCGAAGATGGCCAAATCGGCCTGGCCTTTCAGCAATGCATCCGCGCGGTGGCCAATGACCGACTCGATCACTTCAATGCGAGTATTCGGACTTTCCTGTCCGAACCGATCCAGGCATGCCAGCAGCAGCCAAGTCGGAAACACCACCTCGATAGCCAGGCGCAGTTCGGCCTCCCACCCGGCTGACAGCCGCTGCGCGGAGCGCTCGAGCTGAGCCGATTCATCGAGTAGATAACGTGCACGGCGATAAAGCAGCTGCCCGGTCGGCGTCAGCACCGCCTTGCGGCCTTCGATCTTGAAAGCCTTAACGCCGAGGTCCGATTCAAGCTGTTGCAACGCATAGGTGATCGACGACTGGCTCTTGTGTAGCGCATCCGCGGCCTTTGAGTAGCTGCCGCCATCGACGACGGCAACCAGTGCGCGCCATTGTTCGAGCGATACTCGCGGTGTGGCCATCTATTCAGTAATTCGATCGTTTCGAGCCGAAATTTTGCGCTTTTTTATCGAAAGCGGCAATGATCAAATGACGGCAATTCAACTTCGGATCGAATTCGAAATGAAAACACTGCTGCAGATCACATCGAGCATCTTCACCGACGCGGGGCAGTCGACCGGTCTGGTCAAACGCTATGTCGCCGCGTGGCGCGAAGCGAATCCCGACGGCAAGGTGGTGGTGCGCGACCTCGCCAAAGACCCGGTGCCGCATATCGACGCGGCGCGGTTTGGCGCGTTTCTGTCGAAACCGGATGAACGGACCGCAGAACAGCAGGAAGTCGTTGACTACTCCGACGCGCTGATCGACGAGCTTCGCCAAGCCGACGTCGTCGTGCTCGGCTTGCCGATGTACAACTTCGCGATTCCGTCAACGCTGAAAGCGTACTTCGATCACATCGCAAGGGCCGGCGTCACGTTCCAGTACACCGACAAGGGCGCGGTCGGGTCTGCTGAAGGGCAAAGAGGTCGTGGTGTTTGCCGCGCGCGGCGGCGCTTACGTCGGCACGCCGCTCGATACACAAACGGCCTACGTCGTTGACTTTCTTGCATTCCTTGGCATGGACACGATCGAGTTCGTGTACGCCGAAGGTCTTGCGATGGGCGACGAAAGAAAACAAAACGCACTGGTTAAGGCGCACGCGGCAATCGAACGCCTTGTCGCGCCCGAGCTGGTCGCAGCGTGAACTGACTGAATGGAGTGCGACATGAATATGCATGAAACGACAGCCTTCAAAGAGCCGTTGGAAGCAAGCGCGCGCAGCATCACGCATCGCACGCGCGGACGTTCGCACGGCCCGATCACTCGGCTCGTCAGTCCGTCCGACGTGGGCGAACTCATCAAGCCGTTTGTGTTTCTCGATTATTTCGAGATGGACCCGAAGCGCACGCCGGCGCTCGGTTTTCATCCGCACTCCGGCATCGCAACGCTCACGCTCCTGCTCGAGGGCCAGGTCTCGTATGAAGAGACCTCCGGAACGAAAGGCGTCATCGAGCCGGGCGGCGTTGAATGGATGCGTGCCGCGGGTGGCGTCTGGCATACCGGAGGTGTCGTCGGAACCGCGCGCGCCAGGGGCTATCAACTATGGATCGCGCTTCCTCCGGAGATGGAAAGCATCGAATCCGCAGCTCAGTACCTCGGCGGCGAGCACTTCCAGTCGCAGGGTCCGGCGCGTGTGATCCTTGGCCGCTACGGCACAGCCGCGAGCAAAGTTGCCGCGCCAACCACGATCAACTACCTGGACGTTGCGCTGACGCAGGGCCAGAAGTGGCGCTACGAGCCGCCGGCCAATCACACCGTCGCCTGGATTGCTGTGCATCGAGGAAAGCTTGCGACGCCCGAAGTGGTTGATCAGGGCGAGTTGGCAGTGTTCGAAGAGTCGAACCGTTCTTTGGAATTTGAAGCTCTCGAAGCAACGGGCTTCATCTTGGGTTCGGCTGTCAAGCATCCGCACGACCTCGTGCTCGGCATGTACTCGGTTCATACGAATGCACATGCGCTCGCCAGAGGCGAAGCAAGAATCGCGGAAATCGGCAAACGCCTTCAGGCGGAAGGTCGTCGCTAGGACCAAATGAACCGCACGCTTTCCCGTCTTCTCGTCATTGGAGTGATCAGCACCATGGCCTACGCTCCTGTGCGCTAACAGCGCGCCCTTCACGTACACCGAATCGCTGCAGCAGCGTGACGGCAAGTTCCGCAACGCGGTGCCGCGCGAAGCGCCCGGCGTTGCCAAGACGCTTGCCATCACCTGGCGCGTTCTAACGCAGAAACCCGACACCACGGTGCCCAGCGCGCCGATCCCGGTCCAGCCACTCAGCGCGGAAGCGCTGGCCCAGGCCCCCGACATGAGCTTGTATCGACTCGGGCACTCGACCTTACTGCTGAAACTAGGCGGGGAGTTTTGGCTCACCGACCCCGTGTTCGCCGAGCGCGCCTCGCCGGTGCAATGGATCGGACCAAAGCGCTTCCACGCGCCGCCGATCAGCATCGATGATCTGCCGCCGATCAAGGGCGTGATCCTGTCGCACGATCATTACGACCACCTCGACCATGCGGCAATCCTGAAGCTGGCACCCAAGGTGGAGGTGTTCGTGACTCCGCTTGGGGTCGGTGAACGTCTGATTGCTTGGGGAGTAGAGGCCGCCAAGGTTCGTCAGCTCGACTGGTGGCAGGAAACGATAGTGCATGGCACGCGCCTGGTAGCCGTGCCGGCCCAGCATTACTCGGGTCGGGGTGTGAGCGATGGCGACCGCACCTTGTGGGCGTCATGGGTAATCATCGCGGGTGACGTGCGTCTCTTCTTCAGTGGTGACACCGGTTATCACGCCGACTTCAAGAACATCGGCCGGCGTTACGGGCCATTTGACCTCACGATGATTGAAACCGGTGCCTACGATTCGCAATGGCCCGATGTGCACATGCAGCCCGAACAGACACTACAGGCACATCGTGACCTCAATGGACGTTGGTTGCTGCCCATCCATGACGGCACCTTTGACCTCGCAATGCATGCCTGGTACGAACCGTTGGACCGCATCTATGCGCTGGCAGCGGCGGGTGGCGTTGCGCTGGCCACGCCACTCATAGGCGAACGGCTGTCGCTCACCCTACCGCACGCGGGCAAACGATGGTGGCTTGAGCCTCCGCTCTCAACTAGTAATGAAAAAGCTTCGGATTACCATTTGCATCCGGTAGCGCAAGATGTCAAGCACCCAACTGACGCTGACATCGCGCTACGAATTCTCAACTCGTGATTACGAATGTGGAGGTCAATATGAGTAG
This sequence comes from uncultured beta proteobacterium, assembly GCA_963807155.1. Classification (GTDB taxonomy): domain Bacteria; phylum Pseudomonadota; class Gammaproteobacteria; order Burkholderiales; family Burkholderiaceae_F; genus JACCZX01. The sequence goes on along the minus strand of CAWEAZ010000025.1, from coordinate 844 downwards.
TGCTACGGTGGCTTCGGTCTCAGTCGTTCTTGTCCATGGCGGGTTCGTCGACGGTTCCGGCTGGGAGAAGGTGTATCAGAGTCTGAAGAAGGATGGATATTCGGTCAGCGTCGTGCAAAACCCGACGAAGTCGCTGGCCGATGACGTCGCGTTCACAAAGCGCGTCCTCGATGCGCAAAGTTCTCCCGTCATCCTTGTCGGCCACTCGTACGGCGGAGTCGTGATCACCCAGGCCGGCACGCACGCGAAGGTCGCGGGCCTGGTGTACATCGCGGCGTTTGCACCGGACTCGGGTGAGTCCGTGTCTTCGCTGATCAAGGATCCTCCGCCCGGAGCACCGGTTCCGCCGATCCTGCCGCCGCAGGATGGCTATTTGTCTCTCGACAAGGCGAAGTTCGCCGCTTCGTTCGCCGCGGATGTGGATCCGGCAACTGCGGCGTTCATGGCGGATTCTCAGGTGCCGTGGGGAGTCGACGCCCTCACGGGCGCGATCGACACACCCGCCTGGAAGTCGAAGCGGAGCTGGTACCTCGTCGCGACCGATGACAAGATGATTCCGCCGCCGGCACAACGCGCTATGGCCCAGCGAGCAGGTTCGACAGTTGTCGAGGCCCCCGGAAGTCATTCGATCTATGTGTCACGACCGAACGATGTGGTTGCATTGATCAAGCAAGCTGCGAAGGAAGCTTCGCTGAAGCAGGCCCCGTCGAAAGAGGCGCTATCTCCGGCACACTAAGTGGCAGACTAGTCCCTGAGATGGGTAGCGGCGCCGATTCGCCCTAAATAAAGGCGAGTCGGCATCCGCTGCGCGGGCATTTTGCCGTGACCGTTTGGCAATTTTCGC
>CAWEAZ010000024.1:0-36844 GCA_963807155.1 uncultured beta proteobacterium | reverse complement strand
CCCCATCAACTTCATCCCGCGTTCGACTTCAGCGCGCATCAGGCCAAGCGCCCGTTCAACGCCGGCGCGACCTGCAGCAGCCAAAGGAAACAGATAGAAGCGTCCCAAGCCCACCGCTTTGGCACCAAGCGCTAGCGCCTTCAGCACGTGCGTGCCGCGCTGGACTCCGCCATCCATCATCACATCCAAACGATCGCCGACGGCATCGACGACCTCCGCTAACTGATCGAAGGGTGCTCGTGAGCCATCGAGCTGTCGCCCGCCGTGATTGGACAGAACGATTCCGGTGCAGCCGATTTCGGCTGCGCGCTTCGCATCTTCCACCGACATCACGCCCTTCAAACAGAATTGCCCGTTCCACAGTCGCACCATTTCGGCGACGTCGCTCCAGTTCATCGAAGGATCCAGCATTTCGGTGAAGTAGCGGCCGATCGATATTGCGCCGCCGCTCATGTCGACGTGCTCATCCAGTTGCGGCAGCTTGAACTTTTCGTGTGTGAGGTAGTTCAAGGCCCACGCCGGCTTGATCGCGAACTGCAGCATTCCCCCGACCGTCAGCCGGAACGGAATCGAAAAGCCGGTGCGCAGATCGCGCTCGCGATTTCCGCCAGTGATGCTGTCTACGGTCAGCATCATGATGTCGACGCCCGCGTCCTTCGCTCGCTGAAGCATCGCTCGGTTCAGCCCGCGATCCTTGTGAAAGTAGAACTGATACACCTGCGGGGTCGGGTACTTCTTGCGCAGCTCTTCCAGACTGACCGTGCCGAGCGACGACACGCCGAACAGCGTTCCGTACTTCGATGCCACGGCGGCGACCGCGCGCTCGCCTTCGTGGTTGAACAGGCGCTGCAGCGCGGTCGGCGAGCAGTAAAACGGCACCGCGAGCTTTTGCCCCATCACCGTCACCGACAGATCTACGGCTTCCACCCCGCGCAGAACGCTAGGCACCAGGTCGCAGTCCTCGAAGCTCGCCGTGTTCCGTCGATACGTCACTTCATCGTCGGCCGCTCCATCGATGTAGTTGAAGATCGGGCTTGGCAGCCGCCGCATCGCCAGCCTGCGAAAGTCATGAAAGCTGTGGCAATCGGCGAGACCCATAGCGAGAGTTCGTCAGGTTTAGGGTGTTGGAGCCGGTATGTTGACACGCGCCGGTACGCCCGGTACGTTGCCCTGCTCAGTACGGTAGTGCCAACACGCGCGACGAACGCGTCAGAACTTTCTAACAAGGAGACCAGGATGAATCGACTTCTTCGGTTGGCGCTGCTGTGCGCCGTGACGACGCTAGCGGCTTGTGCAACCATGGATCGCGCGCTGCCGGGCAAGCCCGAGTACATGATCGTCGGCATCGACAACAAAACGACGTGGGACGCGGGCGGGAAGCTCGTGCTCGGCGCGCCCGGCAAGGACGTAGTCGCCATCGTCGACATCGGTACCGATCCCGCCAATCCGAAGATCGTCACGACGCTGCCGCTTTCGAATTCGATCTTCGGCCCGCCGACTAACCTCGCGATTACGCCGAATGGCCAGCTCGCGCTGGTAGCGGACTCGGTCGAGTACACCGCCGACGGCTCCGGCTGGAAATCGGGGCCCACCAGTCGGCTGCATGTGATCGACCTGACAACGAATCCGCCCCGCCTGATCGAAACGATCACAAATGTCGGCCGGCAGCCGTCCGGCATGTCGATCAACCGCGCCGGCAACCTCGCATTGATTGCCAACCGCGCCGACAACTCGATCAGCGTGCTCGCGATCGACGGCAAGCAGGTCAAGCTCATCGACACGGTGCAGATCGGCGAACACGTGGCGCATGTGGCGTTCACGCCTGACGGCAAGCGTGCGCTTGCTGCAAAGTTCCCCGGTCACAAGGTGGCGCTGCTCACGGTCGATGGCCAGAAGGTGACCTACACCAAGCGCGACCTCGTCGTCGGCCTATGGCCGTACAACCTGGACATCGCACCTGACGGCAAGATCGCACTGACCGCTGACAACGGATTGAGCGGCAGCTCCGACGGTAACGTCGACACCGTCTCAATAATTGATCTCGAAGCGAATCCAGAGCGCGTGATCGACAAAGTGGTCGTCGGCGACGGGCCCGAAGGCATCGCGATCAGCCCGACCGGCAGAATCGCAGTGGCGCTGCTGCTGCGCGGCTCCAACAACGCGACGACCGACTGGTTCTATAACCGCAACGGCAGCGTCGCGGTGCTCAAGATCGACGGCAGGAAGGTCACCAAGATTGGCGAGGTCGAAGTTCGGGGCCTGCCCGAGGGCGCCGTGTTCAGTCCGGACGGACGCTGGCTTTATATCGGCAACTTCAACGATGAAGACATATCCGTGCTGCGTATCGACGGTGAAACGGTCACCAACACCGGCACGCTGCTGAAACTTCCGGGTAAGCCGGCGTCGATGCGCGGAAGAACGATGTGAGTTATCGAGCGAGCGCCTTTCTTTCGTTATCTGTAGCGCGCGCGAGCTCAGAACACTTGTCTTTCGTAACTTCGGGGTACTGCTGGTCAAACTCGGCCTTCAGGGCGGCGTCGTGAGCCGCCCATTGTCCAGCGGTCCAATCTAGGGTTCGCCTTGCGTCCTCTCGCAGACGCTGCAGCCAGGCGCGTCGGTCCGCATTGAGCTCTCCGCACCGCTGCAGCAAGTCCATCGTTTCGGAGGCTGTGTTGTAACGCTTGATCGGTGTGACTTGCGCCGTAACGACTGTGCAAAGGCGAGGAGGTACGCCGCAACCGACAGTCGCAACGCAGGGCGAGTAGGTACGCTGCAACCGACAATCGCAACGCAGCGGTGGCAAGGTGGATGCATTGCATAGCAACCTCCAATGTGTGGCCGCGGCGGCACCGCGCTCACTAGTGGATTGCGACGGCCGACGACCTTCAGCGCGCGAATCCTAACGACTGCTTAACGATCATGTGAGTAATCTGCACTGGCCAAGCAGAAAATCCTTCCGCCGCACCAAACTCAAAACACCGCTACTCCGCCACGAACGTCGTACGCCTGGACGAATGTGATTGCAGCCTTGATCGACTTGACTTTCAGCTGCTGACGGATCGCAGAAGCCGCGACGCTTCGGTGCCAATTCGTCGCGACTCAGAAAGCCGTCCTTGTTGACATCGAGTTGCGCGAACCGCTGCGCTATCGCAGAATGAGCGGCGGCTTCCTCGCGCGATAACCTGCCGTCCGCGTTGCTGTCGAGCTTGTCAAATCGCGGTGCACCGTCGGGTGAAGCCGCGCGGGCACCGACTGCCATCGACGCGAGCCCAACCGCTATTACCAAAGCTAGTCGTTTCATTGAAGATCTCCTTGGCGAATGTTGAACAAGCGCACGAAATTCGTGGCTTAGTCAGTGTGGCCGCGCCGCACCGCGCTCGATAGTCAATTGCGACGGCCGACGACCTTCAGCGGTTGAGCTGCGATCGTTATGGATAGACGGTGAATGGGCGTCTGTCAGCGCTGCTCCGTCGCCGAACGTGGCCGCGCACCCGATCGCGCGTAAGTGTGCGCATGGCGGCGGCGCGCCGCCAATTCGAGCGCAACGTAAGCGAGCCCTGCAACTATCAGTGGCCCCAGATAAAACACCGCTCGGTATGCGAGCAACGCCGCGAGCAGTTGATTGATCGGATGCGCGCCGCCCAATAAAGACAGAAACACGGCCTCTAGCACACCGAGTCCGGCCGGGAATGTGTGTGATCACGCCGGCTACGCTGCTCAGCAGCAGCGCGCCGAGTACCGTAACGAAACCTACTTTGCCCTGCAGCAGCACGTACAGCACTGTCGCCACTAGCGACCAGTGCGTCACTGATGCCGTGATCTGCACCGCTGCCATCCGTGCCCGCGGTAGCTCGATCGTGTGGCCGCGCACATTCCAGCGGCGCCGCCGCGACCATCGACATGCCGCCAAATATGCGGCGGCAAGCAGCAGCAACACCACGCCGAATGCGCGCAGCGCAGCGCTCGAGATGGGAGCGTCATCGGGCAGATCGACCAGGCCGCTGGCGAAGGCAGCACCCGCCAGCGCCGAGTAGCCGATCCAGTTCGTCAACAAGCTGAAGCCAAGGATGCGCGTGATCACCGAAGCTTTCAGACCGAAACGGCCATACAGCCGGTAGCGCAGTGCTACGCCGCCGACCAGGGCGCCGAGATTCAGGTTGAACGCGAAACAGACTCCCGCGACCGCCGCCGTTCGGCCCATGCCGAGCCGGTGCCCGGTATAGCGGCGGGCCAACAGGTCGTAACTGATGTAGGCAGCATGCGCAGCGACGGCTGTCACTGCGCCCAACGCGATGGTCCTCAGTGGCATCGCGCGCAGCGCAGTGAGCACTTCGCTCCATTCGATCTCGCGTGCGCGCCAGCCGATCAGCGCGAGCACGGCCACCGCAAAGGCAATCCATAAAGCGTGTCTTATGCGCGGCCAGGCGCGGCGCCAGGCGCTGCATCATGGCTCAGTCGCCCTTGCCGACGCATCGAATGCGGTCTTGGTATCGATCCACTGGCCGCGAACGAAAGAACGGATTCGCGCACTGGAATGCGGTAGCCGTAACCAGCGAGGAAACCCGCGCGAAATGTGATACGCCAAAGACACCATGAAGTAGCGCCACATCGTCAGCCGCGGCAGCACGTCAGGCTTCAGTTGCCTGCAATCGTTTTCGATCAGATGCTGCAGACGCCGCTGTAACGTGGCGGCGAACTCGGCATCGCGAATCAGAACGTTGGCCTCCAGGTTCAGCGACAGGCTGAGCGGATCAAGATTGGTGGAGCCGACCGTAGTCCAGATGCCATCGACTATCGCAACCTTGCCGTGCATCTCGCGGCGACAGTATTCGTGGATCGTTACGCCATCTTTCATCAGACTTTCGTAGAGCAATTGCCCTGCCGTCCGCGCAATCGGCACATCGGGATCGCTCTGCAGGATCAGCTGCACCTTCACGCCGCGCTGCGCGGCGCGCCGCAGGTCTCGCAGCAACCGGTAACCGGGAAAGAAATAGGCATTGGCGATCCACACCGTGTCGCGCGCGGTACGGATGGCCATTCGATAGGCACGCTCGATGTCCGTGCGGTGATGGCGGTTGTCGCGGCTGACGAAGTGCCACGTCGGTACTGCCCGGCAACGGCTGCGGTTCGGAGACGGCGACGCCGACTTGCTGCTGACCGTCCTCGCGTAGTCGCCGGGCGCCCTATGTTCAAGTGCCGCCGCACCGGCGCCAACGTCTTGCGCGCGAAGCGATGGATGCGGTCGACTACCGGACCTTCGATGCGGACCGCATAGTCCTGCTTGGCCCTGGCGCCGAAGACTTTCCAAGTGATCTTCGGAGAAGTTGATGCCGCCGATGAAAGCGATCCGCCCATCGACGACGACAATCTTGCGATGCAGCCGGCGCAGCGGCTTCAGGTGACGAACGAGCGGTGTCGGCTCATAAACATGCAGCCGCACGCCAGCGTCGGTCAACGCTGAGATGAAGTCATTCGGAAAGATCGGGCGAGCCGAAACCGTCGACCGTCAGATCAACTTCGACACCACGCATGGCGGCACTGATCAAATGCTGCTGCAAGTCGCGACCGACGCGGTCTTCGAACAGGATGAAGGTCTCGATCAGGACTTCTCGCTTGGCCGCATCGATCGCATCGAACACGGCTGGGAAATATGTGTCGCCGTTTTCGAGCAAGTCGACGCGGTTGCCGCTGATCCATTCGACTTTGAGCTTCACAGCTGGACCTCGCCCACCAGCGGCGCGTGATCCGACAACGTCGCCCACGGACGCCGCGGTATCTGCAATGGCCGGTGCCGCAGATTGCGGACGTAGATCCGATCGAGCCGCAGCAACGGCCAGCGCGCCGGAAACGTGCGCGCCGGACGTCCGTTCGCGCTGGCGTGAATCTCTTCGAGTGAGGAATCACGCAGCAGCTGCCGATGCGCGCGCTCGCGCCAGTCGTTGAAGTCGCCGGCGATCACCAGCGGCGCGTCGCTAGGGATCATGCGCGCGATCAGATCAAGCAAGCGTTCGAGCTGCTGCTGTCGGTGCGATTCACGCAGCCCGAGATGCACGCATATCGCATGCAGCTGCGGTGCGCGCGGAATGTCGAGCACACAATGCAGCATTCCACGCGGCTCGGCCTCGCCGACCGATACGTCGATGTTCTGCCATTTCACGATCGAGTATTTCGACAGCAGTGCGTTGCCGTGATGGCCGCCGGTCGTTACCGCGTTGCGCCCGTAGGCGTGTTGCGGCCACACCTGATCGGCCAACACCTCGTACTGATGCGGCGAAACCTCCTCGCCCTCGGCACCGCCAATTTCCTGCAGAAAAACCAAATGGGCGTCGTCGGCGCGCAGCTCGTCACGGATCTGCGATAACACGTTGCGGCGTCCCAGAGCACTGAAGCCTTGATGCGCATTCAGCGTCAACACCCGTATCGTGGTCGCATTCGCATCGCCCCAATTTCCGCGCATGCGCGGCGTGTTGCCGATGGTTGCCGATAACACCTATCGCTCCGCTTTTTGATAACTGGTGGGCGCCGCTCGTGTCAGCCGCCGTCGCGGCGCCGAGTCCCCGCAACGCACAGCAAGCACATTTCATGCTTGCAAACGTCCGAACAGAATGCGGCGGGTGCGATGATCGGCCCACGCCCGCGCGGGCGCCTGCCGATTCCACCGACCGGCTCATTTGGCTCTGGAGAACCTTGCATGACCGAGTTCCTAACCATTACGCCTCAGACGGCGCTGCTGATCATTATTGGCATCGTCATCTTTTTCGTCTTGGTCATTTGGTCGATCAGAAGTCATCGCGATCCTGAGCTACGGGTCGATTCCGACGCATCGATCGACGATCTGATGCCCTCCCTCTCAGGTCTTACCCACAGCACGGCGGTGGAAGGCAACAGCGTCGAAGTCTTCGAGAACGGCGCCTTCTTCGACGTGCTCGTCGACGAGATTGCAGCGGCGAAGCGCTCGGTTCACTTCGAGAACTTTTTGTGGAAAGAGGGCGTACTGGGCAAGCGCGTCGCCGACGCGCTGTCGGCACGAGCCCGCGCAGGCGTAACCGTTCGCGTGCTGCTCGACGCGAACGGATGTCGGAAGGTGGGTAAAGCCGTCGAACAGCAACTGAAGGAGGCCGGTTGCAAGCTGGTGAAGTTTCACGGCTTGCACCTGCGCAACATCGGCGTGATGAACGAGCGCGACCACCGCAAGCTCGTCGTGCTTGACGGCCGCGTCGCGCTGCTCGGTGGTCACTGCATCGTCGACACCTGGCTCGGCAACGCGGAGGACAAGGATCACTACGCAGATGTCAGCGTCCGGCTTCGGGGTCCCATCGTGCACAGCGTGCAGTCGGCGTTCAGTGAGAACTGGGTCGAGGAAACCGGTGAGATGTTCATGGGCGATGACGTTTTCCCCCGGTTGGAGCGCGCCGGCGATGTCACCATCCACGCCGCCTACGTGAAGCCGGAAGGTTCCGCGCCTGCCGTGAAGATCCTGCACCATGCGGTGATCTGCTGCGCGAGAAAGCGAATCTGGATTCAGAACCCGTACTTCATTCCCGAGCCTGATGCCATCGATGCGTTCGGCGAGGCAGTCAAGCGCGGCGTCGACGTGCGAGTGATGATGCCGGCGACCAGTGGCTCGGACAATCCGATGGTGCAGCACGCAGGGCATCGGAACTTCGAGAAGCTGCTGCGCTGTGGTGTGCGCCTCTTCGAGTATCCGTCGACGCTGTTGCACCAAAAGGTGATCACGATCGATAGCATATGGTGCGCGATCGGATCGACCAATTTCGATGACCGGTCATTCGAGACCAATGACGAGATCACGCTGAGCTTTTGCGACGCGGCGACGGCGCGCAGGCTCGAAGAGATTTTCGAGAAGTACGCTCCACAATGCCACGAGATCGAGCTTGAGAAGTGGCGCAAGCGCGGCTTGAAGCACCGCCTAATCGACAACGTCTTTTACCTGTTCAACGAAGTGCTTTGAGCCGAAGTAGCGTATCGGCCTGCGTCAATCACCGGTGGCCAACGCGTGGGCCGACGCAGCAGTTTCAGCAATTGATCAAGCAGAACCGATACATCTGACTGCCGGTCAATGTAGAAGCGGGCCCGGCTCGTGCCGTCGGGTTCGACGCGCACCGTCGTCCAGTGCGCGGGTGCCTGCGCAAAAACCAGCTCGTCGGTCTCGTCATCGCCGACGAACAAAACACGCTCGACTCCCTCGCGTTGCACGAGATCAACGAGCGCCTCGAACTTGGTGCGTGCGTTCGGCGGCAGCAGGTTCAACACAAGTTTGCCTCCGATCACACGTGGCGCCGGCACGAGCCGCGGTACAAGCGCGCTGAGTCGCTGCGCCGCCAACGCGCGATCCGCAGCCAGTCGATAGTGCACAGAGAGCGTGAGCCCCTTGTCTTCGATGATGATGCCGGCATTGCTCTCGGGGTCAGCGAGGTGGCCTCTCAACTGTGAGACCCACGCACCGCACATTTGGCGCATCGCATCCGCATCGTTTGCTTCGACCATACCCTCCGAGCCGTGATTACCAATGCAGTAGCGGACTTCGCCGGGTATGCGCTCGCGCAGATCGGCGAGGCTGCGGCCCGAGATCACGACGACCAAGGCGGACCGCGCCAGTTGCGCCAAGCGCCGCTGCACACCGATCGCCGCCCGCGCAGCGTGCGGTCGGGGCACGATCGGTGCAAGCGTGCCGTCGAAGTCGAACGCAAACAGAGTTCGAGCGAGCGAGAGATTACGCAGGGCACGTCGTCCTTCGGGCGACCACAAACGCTTCATCTGAGACTCATTGGTGCCTGGCGGTGTCATGCGGAGCTTCCTTCGCGGCCGAGCGTGGCACTCATCGACGTCGCGCCGTTTTCGCCAACGCGTACGGCGAAGCGCTCGCGGCGGCGCAGCCTTGCCGCATCGACCAGCATGCGGCCGGCCCATCGATAAACGTTGAGTTCGCGCACGAGGTCGCGCAGATTCGCCATCCGTTCGCGCTGCTCTTCCTTGGGCATCGACAGTGCGCGGTGCAGTGCCGTCGCCATCTCGTCGATGAAATAGGGATTGACAATCAATGCCTCGTGCAATTCGCGCGATGCTCCCGCAAACTGACTGAGGATCAGTACTCCTTGTTCGTCGTCGCGCGCGGCGACAAACTCCTTGGCGACGAGGTTCATGCCGTCATGCAGGCTTGTGACCATGCACACGTCGCAGGCTCGGTAGTGCGCGCGCACCGATGCCTCGTCTGTGGTGTTCGATCAGCAGCCGGATCGGTAGCCAGCCGCTACGGCCGAAGCGATTGTTGATTTCGTCGGCAGTCACGCGTACCTGTTGCTCGAAGTGTTGATAGTCGTCGAGCGACGAACGCGACGGTGCCGCGATCTGCACGAAACTGAAGCGGCCGACCCACTTCGGATGCAGTTCAAAGAGCCGTTCGACGCTGCGCAGTCTTTCGACAATCCCCTTTGTGTAGTCGAGCCGGTCCACACCCAGCCCGAGCAGATGTGCGTCGTCGACGCCGAGGCCGCGGCGGATGCGCGCGCGCACCGCTTCTACCGTCTCTTCATTTGTAGCGGCGTCGGGCCACGCGATTGAGATCGGGTAGGCCTCGACCATCGTCAGGTGACCGCCAAACGAGACGGTCGAGCTTTCGTATTCGATGCGCGCCTCAACGAAGCGGTCCACCGTCTGCAGGAAGTTATTGCAGTGATAACGCGTGTGAAACCCGAGGATCGTGCTACCCAGCAAGCCGTCGATGATCTCCCGGCGCCACGGACAAATGCCGAACGATTCGGGGTTTGGCCAGGGAATGTGCCAGAACGTGATGATCGTCGCGCGTGGCAAGCGCTTGCGCACCAGTTGTGGAAGCAGCGCGAAATGGTAGTCCTGGATCAGAACGATTGGATCATCGGAGTGCACTTCCTTGAAGACCGCGTCCGCGAACTTCTGATTGACCGCAACGTATTGGTTCCAGTCTTGCGTACGGAACGTGGGGCGAACATGCGCGATATGGCACAGCGGCCACAGCCCCTCATTGGCGAGGCCGTAGTAGTAGCCCTGCTCTTCTTCCTCGCTGAGCCAGATGCGCCGCAGCGTGTACGACGGGTTCGCCGGCGGTACGCGCAAGCGGCCAGCCGCATCGGCCGATTCGCGGTCAGCCGAACCGCTGCCATGCGCGATCCAGGTGCCTGCACACGCGCGCATCACCGGCTCTACGGCGGTGACCAACCCGCTCGCCGGCCGCTGTATCTGAATCCCTTGGTCCGATCGGACGTGGATATACGGCTCGCGGTTCGACACAACGATCACCTCGTCGCCCGAGAACTGTTCGTCAAGCAGCCGCCGCAAAGCTTGCGGGCCCCATTTGATGGCAATCGCGTTCTCCTCGCGCCGCTCGTTCTCAAGGTCGCGCAGCAGCGCGCGCAAGTCTGGGACCAGCGGCTGAAGCTCGGGACTCGGTTGCGAAAATGGCCTGATCACGCCATCGCCGCGCAGCATCGCGCGGACGCCGGCGATCCAGCCGCGCCAGCTCACGTGCGCCACGGCAATCGTAATCAGCGCGACCAGTACGCCGAGCCCGGTGAACAGCAACAGGATGTACTGGCGCGTGTCCTCGCTGCGCCGCTGCACGAAACTCATGTCATGCAGCATCACCAGGGTCGCGAATACGGCGCCGCTGCGCTTCAGATCGACCGTCGACACATGCAGCGGACCGCGCGGCGACTCGAGTAGGAAGCCTGCACCGTCGCGCGCGAGGCTGCGCACGCTGCATTCGATCGATGCGGGAAAGCTGCGCGTCTTCTGTATCAGACCGGCCGTTGGCATCGCAAAGCGCCAGTGCATACAAGCGCTCGTCGACGGTCGCGCGTTCGAGCAGCGCATCGATACGTGCATGTGATTTCGATTCGAGCAAATCGCCCACCGGCTCTTCAAACGACCGCGCGATAAGGGTGGAGCGCATGTCGAGATCGCGCACAAACCAGCGTTGCATCAGCGAGTCGACCAGCGGTATCGACAGATAGGCAACGGCCAGGATTGCGAGCAGCAGCGGAAGCAGAAAGCGCAACGAGAGTCGGAGGGAGCGAATCATTGATCAATCCGTGTTCAACCGGGCGCACGAAGCGCCCAGCTGCAATCTCAAATTGCGTCGTCCCACTGACGGCTCAGCCGCTTCGCACACATGATGATGCCGACCATGCTGTAGGTCTGCGGAAAATTTCCCCACAGTTCGCGGGTGCCGACATCAATATCTTCGGCGAGCAGACCGAAGCGATTGCGGCAGGCGAGCACCTTTTCGAACTCGGCGCGCGCGCGCTCGCGTTCACCCAGCATTGCGAGTGACTGGATCCACCAGAGAGTGCAGACAAGGAACGCGGTTTCAGGAGGACCAAAGTCATCGGGCCGATCGTAGCGAAGCAGAAAGTCACCTCTGCGCAGATGCGACTCGACTGCGGCGACGGTGCTTCGCAGCCGAGGGTCTGACGCAGCCAGAAAATCGAGCTCGGTCATCACCAGCAGGCTCGCGTCGAGACGCGTTGCCGCCGAACGTTGCAACAAAGCTGCCGAGCTCATCATTCCACGCGTCCTTGCAGATCCGAGCATGGATGATCTGCGCACGCTGTGCCCAGAACTCGGCTCGTTCGGCGAGCTTCAATCGTTTCGCAATTCGCACGAGCCTGTCGCAACCAGCCCAGCACATCAATGCTGAAAAGGTATGAACCTCCTGGCGGCTGCGATATTCCCAAAGGCTGGCGTCGGGAAGCGCGTATCGAGCAAACGCCTGCTCGCCTAGAACTTCGAGCTGACGGAACAACTCGACGTCGCCGGCGCGCTCGAGCCGGGAGTCGAAGAACGCGTGCGCTACGCCAAGGATCGCCGAGCCGTAAACGTCGTTTTGAGCCTGCATGAAGGCGAGGTTGCCGACGCGCACGGGCCCCATGCCGCGGTACCCGGACAATGCGGCCGCGGTCGTCTCGCCGAGTTCTGCGGTGCCATTTAACCCATACACCGGCTGCAACGAACCGTCTTGCGCATCCGCGACGATATTTTCGATGTAATGCAGATAGCGCTCGAGCGAACCCGTCGCACCGAGCCGGTTCAGCGCATTGATCACGAAGTACGCATCGCGCAGCCAGCAATAGCGATAGTCCCAGGTTCGCTGCGTGTGCGGCGCTTCCGGCACCGATGTCGTCAACGCGGCGACAATCCCACCGGTGTCGTCGAAGGTATTGAGCTTGAGCGTGATGGCCGCGCGAATCACTTCCTGCTGCCATTCGAATGGCACTGCCAGGTTGCGCACCCAGCGGCGCCAATAGTGCGCGGTCTCCTCGTACATATGCCGCCCGGTCTCGTGCGGGCTCGCCGCGAGCGTCTCGTCGGGACCGAGGATAAAGGTCAGCGTGCGCTCGACCAGTAGGCTGCGCGATTCGATCACGTGTGTGATCGGCGCGTCGGTCGTCAGGCGTAGCGGATAGGCAGGTACGTCGGCACGGATATGGTGACTGCCGAAGGTCATCGCGGGCATCGCCGCGCCATACTCGCAGCGCGGCGCGAAGCGGACTCGGATTCGCGGGCGGCCGGCAAGCCGGTGCACGATGCGAACGATGCTGACTGGCGCGAACATGCGGCCGTGCTGGTGAAACCGCGGCGCGAAGTCAACGATCTCCAGCCTTGCGCCATGCGAGTCGGCCATCTCGGTGCGCAGGATCGGCGTGTTGCGCTCGTATGCCTGAGTAATCGAGACGCAGTCCTGCAATTCGATGTCAAATCGGCCTTGGTCGCTGTCATCGTCGAGCAGCGCGCAGAACACCGGATCACCGTCGAAGCGAGGCACGCACATCCATACGACGCTCGCACGCGTGTCGATCAGCGCACCGATGCGCGAGTTGCCGATGACCGCGAGCTCAAGACTCGACGTCTGCGATTTCATCGCTCTTCACTCTTGCTTCGAAGACCGGCGCGCGCACCTTTCCCTCCAGCAGTCGCGCCAGGCCGCGCAGCGCGAGATCGTCGGCACATACGCGAAAGCATGGCACTGCGCGTAACAGCGTGCGGAAACGCCCTTTGTCCTCAAAGCCTTCGCGCAAAGCATCGGCATCGAACGCGCGACCTAACCCATCCAGCACGCCGCCGGTCAAGTACACGCCGCCGGTTGCGCTAAAGGCGAGGCATAAGTCACCTGCGAACTCGCCAAGCGCGTGCGCAAATGCGCTTGCGGCACGCCGCGCGGCCGTATCGCCCGCCTGCGCTCGCGCGGCGACGTCGGCAGGCTCGGCCGCCTCGTCTGCACCTCGAGCTACGGCGTCGAACAGCGCGAGACCGTCGCCGCATAGCAGCCGTTCCCAGGAGACACGTCCATGGCGCAAGCGCGAAAGTTCAAAAACTGTGCGTGCGTCATCACGGCTCGGTGCTGCACCCATGTGCCCGGCCTCGCTGGGCATCACTTGCGGCTCGGAGCCGTCATTCATGATCACGGCGGTACCGAGTCCTGTGCCCGGCCCCAGCACGACCACTGGGCCTGCGCTGCTGCGTAGGCCGCCGATTTGTATCGACTCCGACGCCGACAATGCGCCGATTCCTGCTGCCGCTGCAACGAAGTCGTTGACCAGACGCAGCTGAGCCAGGCCAGCATCCGCGCGCAATCCCTGCGCCGTGAAAGCCCAACTCCGATTGGTCATGCGCATTTCGCCCGGTCCGACCGGCAGCGCCAGCGCCAACATCGCATGCACGACGTGTGGCGCGGCGTCGCCGCGATACTGATTGATCAGCGCCGCAAGATCGCGGAAGTCGTCGTTGCGGTAGCGTGCCGGCGGATTGTCAGACAGACCACTTTGTGTGGACCACCGATTGAACCGCGCATGCGTGCCGCCGATGTCGGAGACGATCCACTCGTGGTTAAAGTCGGCGTTCACAATAGTTAACGGTGCAGGGCGAGTGGGCGAGACTAGCAAGCCACACTCCTAATTTGTGCAATTCAATGCCGCTCGTCCGCCTGTTAGCATCCAGCCATGTGCCGATCGGTCGTGTTCCGGCTCGCCCTCATCATCACCCTCGCTCTGACTGCCGGATGTGACCGCGCGAACACGCCGCCGGCAGAAAAGGCGGCACCTCAAGTCACCGTGATCACCGTGAAGCCGCAAAGCGTGGTGATCAAGACGCTCTTGCCCGGCCGCACAGCACCCACGCTGATCGCCGAGGTGCGCCCGCAAGTTACAGGGATTGTCGAGTCACGCACTTTCAACGAGGGAGCGGAAGTCAAGGCGGGCAGCACGCTCTACAAGCTGAACGCGGCGACCTACCAGACGACGTACGAGAGTGCACGCGCCGCGGTGGCAAAGGCAGAAGCGGGCGTGCAGACAGCGCGGCGCAACGTCGAACGCAACAAAGAACTGGTCGAGATCAAGTTTGTCAGCCAGCAGGCCTATGACGATGCCGTAACGACGCTGCGCCAGAACGAAGCCGACCTCGCGGCGGCGAAGGCCGCCGCCGAGGCGGCGCGGATCAACCTTGCATATACCAACGTCGTCGCGCCGATTTCCGGACGCGTCGGCAAGTCCAGCGTCACGGCAGGCGCTCTGGTGACGGCGAACCAGGCATCGCCACTCGTGACGATCCAGCAGATGAACCCGATGTATGTGGATGTCACGCAGTCGAGCACGGAAGTGCTTCGGCTGCGAAGAGCAATGGCCAGCGGCGAACTGAAGCGCGCGCGCAACGATGCGGCGCGCGTGACCCTGCTGCTCGACGATGGAGCGCCTTATTCGCAGGAGGGCACGCTGCAGTTCTCGGACGTGACCGTCGATGCTTCGACGGGCGCAATCACGCTGCGCGCATTGTTCCCGAATCCGGATAACGTCTCTGCTGCCGAACATGTACGTGCAGGCAGTGATCGAGGAAGGCGTGCGCGAGAACGCGATCCTCGTGCCGCAGCAAGCGGTAACGCGCGACGCCAAGGGCCAGGCGATCGCGATGGTGGTCGGCTCCGATAACAAGGTCGAGCCGCGGCAGCTGAAAACTGCGCGCACGCTCGGCAGCGACTGGCTGCTCGACTCCGGCTTGCAGGCGGGCGATCGAGTCATTGTCGAAGGACTGCAGAGAGCCACTCCCTGGCACCGTGGTGCAAGCGATGCCGGCCGGCGCGCCGAATGAAAGTGCGTCGCGCGCCGCCGCGAGCTCGGCAGCGCCCGCGGGTAACGCGGGCAACTCGCTGAGCGCCCAACCAGTCGACGGGCGCTAGGCAGTGTCACACTTCTTCATCGAGCGGCCGATCTTCGCGTGGGTGATCGCACTCGTGATCATGCTGGCGGGCGCGATCGCGATCTTCCGCCTGCCGATCGCCCAGTATCCCAACATCGCGCCGCCGACGATCACGATCAACGCGACTTACCCGGGCGCGTCGGCCAAGACGGTGGAGGACACCGTCACTCAGATCATCGAGCAGCGCATGACGGGTCTGGACGGACTGCGCTACATCACGTCGACCAGCGACAGTCTGGGCGCGGCTTCGATTGTCCTGACGTTCAACGCAGGAGTGAACCCGGACGTCGCGCAGGTGCAGGTGCAGAACAAGCTGAAGCTTGCGGAGACGCTGTTGCCGCAGGAGGTTCAGCAGCAGGGCGTCAACGTAGTGAAGACGGTCCGCAACTTCATCATGGTGATCGGCTTCTATTCCGAAGACGGGTCGATGAACCGCACGGACATCGCCGACTACGTCGCGGCGAACGTGCAGGAGATTCTGAGCCGCGTTCCAGGTGTCGGCGAGCTGACACTGTTCGGAACGCAGTACGCAATGCGGATCTGGCTCGACCCGGGCAAGTTGAACAGCTTCAAGCTCACGCCCGCGGATGTCGGTGCCGCCGTTCGCGCGCAGAACGTGCAGGTCGCTGCCGGACAGCTCGGTGGGCTGCCGGCCGTGCAGGGGCAGCAACTGAACGCGACCATATCGGCACAAGGCCGGCTGCAGACGCCTGCGCAGTTCGAGTCGATTGTGTTGCGCACCGATCCTTCCGGCGCCACGGTGCGGCTGCGCGACGTGGCCCGTGTCGAGCTCGGCAGCGAGAACTACAGCACGCTGTCCTTCTACAACGGCAAGCCTTCATCGGGTCTCGCCGTACGACTCGCCACGGGTGCCAATGCACTCGACACCGCAGATGCGGTGAAGGCGAAGACTGCCGAGCTCGAGCGATTCTTTCCGCGCGGCCTGAAGGCAGTTGTCGCGTTCGACACGACTCCATTCATTCGGTTGTCGATCCAGGAGGTCGTCAAGACTCTGATCGAGGCGTTCGTGCTGGTTGTGCTCGTGATGTACCTGTTCCTGCAGAACCTGCGCGCGACGTTGATTCCCGCGATCGCGGTGCCGGTGGTCTTGCTTGGCACGTTCGGCGTGATGCAGGCGTTCGGCTTTTCGATCAACGTGCTGACGATGTTCGGAGTGGTGCTGACCATCGGCCTGCTCGTCGATGACGCGATCGTCGTCGTGGAGAACGTCGAGCGCCTGATGAGCGAAGAGGGCTTGTCGCCGAAGGAAGCAACGAAGAAATCGATGGGCCAGATCACCGGCGCGCTGGTAGGGATCGCGCTCGTCCTCGCCGCAGTGTTCATTCCGATGGCGTTCTTCGGTGGATCCACCGGCGTCATCTATCGGCAGTTCTCGATCACGATGGCCTCGGCGATGCTGCTTTCAGTTTCGGTGGCGCTGATCCTTTCGCCTGCGCTGTGCGCGACATTGCTGAAGCCGGTCGAAAAGGGATCGCACGGAAAAACGACCGGATTTTTCGGCTGGTTCAACCGCGGTTTCGATCGCGGCAGCGCGGCGTACCGGCGCACTGTCGGCCGCATGCTCAACGGTCCGCTGCGCTGGCTTGCGGCGTACGTCGTGATGATCGCTATTGGCATCTTTCTGCTGCTGCGGCTTCCAACATCGTTCCTGCCGGATGAGGACCAGGGCATCATGTTCGGGCAAGTTGTGCTGCCGGCCGGAGCGACGCAGGAGCGCACGCTGCGAGTGCTGCGTGACATGGAGCGCCACTTCCTGGTCGACGAGAAGGACTTGGTGCAGTCGCTGTTCACTGTCGCCGGCTTTTCTTTCTCTGGCAGCGGCCAGAACGCCGGCATCGCATTCGTGCGGCTGCGCGATTGGAAGGAACGGCCGGGCGCGCAGAACACGGTCAAGGCCGTTGCGGGCCGCGCAATGGCGGCTTTCTCCAAATTCCGTGACGCGATGGTGTTCGCGTTCCCGCCGCCGGCGGTGCTCGAGCTCGGCGTGGCGAACGGCTTCGATATGTATCTGCAGGACCGCGCCGGCGCGGGTCATGAGGCATTGATGGCCGCACGCAATCAACTGCTCGGCATGGCGGCGAAGGATCCCACTCTCGTGGCCGTGCGTCCCAACGGGCAGGAAGACACACCGCAGTTCAGTATCGATGTCGATACCGTGCACGCCGGCGCGTTGGGGCTGGCGATGGCCGACGTCAACGCAACGTTGTCTGCGGCATGGGGCAGCGCGTATGTGAATGACTTCATCGACAAGGGCCGGGTGAAGAAGGTCTACATGCAGGCCGACGCACCGTTTCGTATGGTCCCCGAGGATCTGTCCAAGTGGTACGTGCGCAATGCGCAAGGCGACATGGTTCCGTTCTCGATGTTCGCGCGCGGCAACTGGACGTTCGGATCACCTCGCCTCGAACGCTTCAACGGCGCGGCCGCCGTCCAGATACAGGGGCAGGCTGCGGCGGGTTACAGCTCCGGCGAGGCGATCGCGGCGATGGAAAAACTCGCCGCACAACTGCCGCCGGGATTTGGAGTCGCGTGGACCGGACTGTCCTACGAAGAGCGGCTGTCGGGTGCCCAGGCGCCGCTGCTCTACGGACTGTCGATCATCGTCGTGTTCCTGTGTCTTGCCGCGTTGTATGAGAGCTGGTCGATTCCGGTCGCGGTGCTGCTGATCGTGCCGCTCGGCATCCTCGGCGCGCTGATCGCGGCGACCGGCCGCGGACTGTCGAATGACGTGTACTTCCAGGTCGGACTGCTGACGACGATCGGACTATCGGCGAAGAACGCCATCCTGATCATTCAGTTTGCGCTCAAGCAGATGAGCGAAGGCGTCGAGCTCATTCCGGCGACGCTCGAGGCGGTGCGCCTGCGACTGCGACCGATTCTGATGACCTCGCTGGCGTTTGGTGGTGGCGTGCTGCCGCTGGCACTGGCAAGCTGGCGCCGGATCAGGCAGTCAGAACGCGATCGGAACCGGTGTCTTCGGCGGCATGGTCGCCGCGACCACTCTCGGATTGCTGTTCGTGCCGTTGTTCTTCGTCGTGGTGAGGCGCCTGGTCACTCGGCGCGCCGTCCGCAGGATCGACGTGGTTCAGCCAAAAGCCGTCTGAAGGTTACGAAACAGAAACGAAGCCGGGAGAAGCGGTCGCTGCCGCCACACACGCCAACAGGAGAATCGAGATGTTGAAAGGCAAGACAGCCATCGTTACCGGCTCGACCAGCGGCATCGGCCTGGGCATCGCCCGGGCCCTGGGCGGCGCGGGTGTCGACCTCATGCTCAACGGCTTTGGCGATGCCGCCCAGATCGAGGCGTTGCGCGCCGGACTGGCGAAGGAATTCGGCGTCAAGGTTGTCTTCAGCGGCGCCGACATGTCGAAGCCAGCGCAGATCCACGAGATGGTGCGCATGGCGACCAAGGAACTGGGGGCGGTCGACATCCTCGTGAACAACGCCGGCATCCAGCACGTGTCGCCGGTCGACGAGTTCCCGGAGGATCGCTGGGACGCCGTGATCGCCATCAATCTGTCATCCAACTTTCACTCGATCAAGGCGGTGCTGCCGCAGATGAAGAGCCGCAACTGGGGCCGGATCGTCAACATCGCCTCCGCGCACGGACTAGTTGCCTCGGCGGACAAGTCCGCCTACGTGGCCGCCAAGCACGGTGTGCTGGGGCTGACCAAGACGGTGGCGCTGGAGACGTCCAAGACAGGCATCACCTGCAACGCGATATGTCCCGGGTGGGTGTTGACACCGCTTGTGCAGAAGCAGATTGACGAGCGGGCAAAGCGCGACGCCATCCCGGTCGAGCAGGCGAAGGCAGCGCTGCTGGCCGAGAAGCAGCCCTCCGGTGAATTCGCTACCCCTGAGCAGATCGGTGCCCTGTGCGTGTTCCTGTGCTCGGAGGCTGCGGCCCAGATCCGCGGGGCGGCGATGCCGGTGGATGGCGGCTGGCTGGCCCAGTAGCGGTCACATTCAGGAGTCACGATGAGAGTAGGCCGTTCATTAATCGAGATTAGTAGATGGCCGCCCCCATCGGCGGCTACGACCACGCGTTGACGCGGACTTTGAATAATGGTTTCGGGCGAATGACCCGATGCCCCGGCGCTTCATCGAGAAGCACCGCCAAGAACGCGTGGCATTTCGCCGCTTTGATTCGGAGCAAGGTGCGCAGAATCCCTGCGCATGAACCTCTGCTCGAAAACCATCCTGACGTGCGCCACCGGCGTGCTCACTACGATCCTGCTTGGCGCCTGCGCGACCGGAATGAGCAAGGACGAGTGCGCGCTGGCTGACTGGCAAACGATCGGCTACGAAGACGGCCTGCGTGGATTTCCGGCCGAGCACATCGGCGCGCGTCGCGTGGCCTGCGCCAAGCATCAGGTGACGCCGAACCTCGCCGCCTACACGGCAGGGCGCGAGCGCGGCCTCCGCGAATACTGCCAGCCGAAGAATGGCTTTCGCGCCGGGCTAAACGGCACCGGTTACGCCAACGTGTGCTCGGGCTCGACCGAGACGGCCTTCGTCAATGCGTATCAATGGGGACGGCAGATTCACGATGCACGCGCCGAACTACGCACGACAAACTCGCGGCTGCGCAACGCGCGGGACGGTCTTGCCCACACCAATGCCGCGATGGCCAGCGTCACTGCCGAACTCGTGTTACCGACCGTGCCGATGGACCGCCGCGCCTGGCTCGCAACGGAACTTGTTCGCCTGACGCAGCACCGCACTGAACTCGTTGCAAGCATCGACCAACTCGGCGCGCATTCGCAGCAACTGGCGGTCAGCGTGCAGGAGCTCGAGCGGCAGAGCCCGTACGCGCTTTGAGTTGACCCGTACACCCGCTTGCATCAAGCGGGCACGCCGATTTAATCAGCCGCATCAGCCGAAGAATTCGACCGCCCCCGTCTCCAGGCTGTACATCGCTCCCACGATCTTGATTGCGCCTGACTTTTCGAGATCCGCCAGCACAGAACTGCGACGACGGATGTCTGCCATCGTCAGCTCGACATTCGTGCGTGCCACCGCATCTACAAAGCCATAGTTACTGGCAGAACGCTCACCCTGATACTTGGTTGCGGTAACGGCGGGGCGGATCTTGCCGAGCAACCCGGTGAGATTTCCAAGCTGCGCGTTGTCGATTGCACCCTTGATGGCGCCGCACGCGGTGTGCCCCATCACAAGCACGACCTTCGCGCCCGCCAGCTTGCACGCAAACTCCATGCTCCCGAGGATGTCGTCGTTGGAGATGTTGCCGGCCACCCGTGCGTTGAAGGTGTCGCCAATGCCCAGGTCCATGATCGTCTCGACCGGCGCACGCGAGTCGATGCAGCTCAGTATCACCGCCGCCGGATACTGTCCCTTGGCGGTCGCCTTCTGCTGATTGAGGTAATCGTGCGGCGACTCCTTCCCGAGGCGGAAGCGCTGATTGCCTTTCTTCATCAGTTCGATGATTTCATCGGGCGTCAGCTTGTCGCGTTGCGCCTTCGTCAGCGCGGCTCCGTACGCGATGTTCCCGAGCGGCGCCATAGTCACGACCGCTGTCACAGCTGCGGCGCTCGTCGTTTTCAGAAAAGAACGACGGTTCAGATGATGATTGCTGCACATGGCGCCATCTCCTGTGAAGTGTCCAAACGCTTCTCGCGTCAAATTGGCCGATGTGTGAGCACCGCCAGCAGCAGCGTTCTCGGCCAGCGGCCGTAGCCTCGCTCAGTCTACGCAGAGCAGCCGCATCTTGCGTTCGGCGCGGTCGAATGCCTCGTCGGTCTGCGCCTTCAATACTTCGTCCTTGGCCGCAGTACAGGCGTTGGCCTCCCGGGCAGCCGTAGGCAGTGGCTTGGCCTTCGGTGCGCATTGGGAATCCGCTACGAGCCGCAGGTTTGTATAGGCCCCGCGTTCGACTGCAACGCAGTCGCCGACGCGCATGCCCGCCTCGTCGGTAACAACTGTGGTCGTGGCTCCGCCGACGAGGATGGTGTACTCGAAGGCTTGCTTGGTGCTTGCGAGTTTGGCCACTTGCTGGCCCGCTATGCCGCCGCCAACGGTGCGCAGCGTCCTGTTACTGCTCGAGTGGCCTCGGCCCGAAACAAGGCCGAGAACTCCACCCACAAGCGCGCCTGCAGTCTGCGCGGATGAGTCCTCAACCTTGACGGGCTTGACCGCAGTGATCTTGCCGTAGCTGACCGCAGTGTTTGCTGCCACGGGAAAACTTGCGATGAGCGCTGCGGCCATGACGATCGGCCGTAAACCGCTAGGACATGCACTTGCCATGATGTCTCCCAGATTCATGAGCCGCCGGATCAGGTGGCGACGCTCGCAGAATGCCTCAATCTGGCCGTGCGTGGCGCCGCCACTTGAGCAATACTCGCGACTGCGCGCAAGATCGACGAATCACCAGCGAGCGAGAACATGCCCAGCCACGATCGCGCCATACAGCGCACCGCCTCAGTTGAGCAAAGGGTTGAAGCGATTCAAGCCGCGCTCGACGCGCGTGGAATGAACGCGACGGCCGGAGCCGAGGAGTTGGCCCATCTCGCTCAGGAAGAGTGGATTCCGAAGAATGGCGCACGGGTCGTAGCGAAGGCCTGGGTCGATCCGGCGTTCCGCGCTCGACTGCTTGCGAATGGCCGCGAGGCTGTCGCCGAGCTTGGCCTCACGTTGCCGAAGCATCATCGACATCTCGTCGTGTTGGAAAACACCGCGACTGTCCAAAACGTCATTTGCTGCACCCTTTGCTCGTGCACCGCCTTTACGATCATCGGGCTGCCGCCGGACTGGTACAAGGACTTGGAGTACCGGTCGCGAGTTGTTCGTGAGTCGCGCACGGTGTTAAGGGAAATGGGACTCGACCTGTCACCGGAGGTCGAGATCCGTGTGTGGGACACGACCGCGGACACGCGTTACATGGTGCTGCCCACCCAGCCGCAGGAAACCATCGGCTGGCCGGAGAGCAAGCTCGCTGAAGTCGTGACGCGCGATTCGATGATCGGTGTCGCGCGTCTCTAGTCGAGGCCAATGATGGACGGCATGCATGACATGGGTGGCAGGCAGGGCTTCGGTGCGGTTCGCTACACCTTGAACGCGCAGGCATTTCACGCCGACTGGGAAGTGCGCGCAAATTCGCTTTATGCCTTCGCAGTGCGACGCGGCATCTTCAACATGGACGAGTATCGGCACGCGATCGAGCGCATGGAGCCGCGTCATTACTTAGCTGCGAGCTACTACGAACGCTCGCTGACGAGCTTGGCGACGCTGTTGGTCGAAAAAGGGGTCGTGACTCGCGAGGAACTGGAGCAGCGGACCCAAGGACACTTTCCGCTCGCAGCACCGAGCGCGCCGGGACGTACCAACGCGGCTGCACGCGAGCGCTTCCAACCCGGAGATCGCGTTCGCGTGCGGACTGAATACGTGCCGGGGCATATACGAATGCCGGGCTACATCCGCGGAAAGACCGGCGTCGTCGTCAGCGAGTCGCCCGCATATCCATTTCCCGACGCTCATGCACATGCTGTCGACGCGGAGAACGAACCCACGTACGACGTGCGTTTCCGCAGCGAGGACCTTTGGCCTAATTCGGCTGAGCCGGCGCTCGTTCATGTCGGCGTGTTCCAGAGCTACCTCGAACGGGCGCTGTAGATCGGATCAGTACCCGCGCGTGCGGTCGACGTAACCAGGCAGCGAACTCACCGGCACGCCGCGCTCGAGTTGCACGATCGCATCGGCGATCTGCGTTGCGGCCGGAGCAATTGGGGTTGGCCCGGACAAATGCGGCGTCACGATTACCTTCGGGTGCGACCAGTACCGGTGGTCGTCCGGAAGCGGCTCTACGCGGAACACGTCGAGCGTGGCGCCGCCAAGATGGCCATCGTCGAGCAGAGCGAGCAAATCGGCGTCGACGATCGTCGCGCCGCGCCCGACATTGATCAAATGTGCTCCCACCGGCAGCTTCGACTAAACGCGCGCGGTCGAGCAGGTTCTCGGTGTCGCGTGTGAGCGGCAGTGCGTTGACGAGAAAGTTCGATCCAGCGAGGAAAACATCGAGCTGTTCGAGTCCGGCGAACGACTCCATCCCAGCGAACGTGCGTGGCGTGCGCGACCACACACGCACCGGATAACCGAACATCGCGGCCGCTTCGGCGATCTTGCCGCCGATCGCGCCGGCGCCGAGCACACCCACCGTCGGCGGTTTTCCGCGGGGACGCGATGCATTCCAGTCGCGTAGTCCGCCGGGTCCAAAGCGCTCGAGCCCGCGCGTCGCGCGCGCGATTGCAAAGCACACGTATTCGGCCATGCGTACCGCCATGCCAGCATCGACCAGGCGCACGATCGGCAGCCGTTCAGGCACGACCGCATTGGCAAGCAGCCGGTCGACTCCGGCGCCGAGATTGAACACAACCTCAAGATCGTGCTCGACCTCGAACAGCTGCGCCGGCGGCAGCCAGACGACCGCATAGCGCGCATTGATGGCGGAACGAGGCTGCATGCCCTCCCACGGAACCACTTCGGCAGCAAGCCCAGCTTCAACAAACGCGCGTGTAATTCCGTTCTGCCACGGTGCCAGCGGCATTGACGACGTAACAAGAGCGACCTTCATTGGAAGATTCTCTCGCAGTGAGCGACTGACGACGATGCACCGCCTCGAAAGCGATCGGAGGCTTGAGCGGGAAATTGTTCAGGTCGGCTGAACATGCGCCTGCAGTTGGTCGATCTGTCTTTTCATCCGACCAACGATCAGACGCACGAGGTGGAATCCGAACTCCGGATTCTGAAAGTAAAGCTCCTTCAACTCCTCGTTGGTCATGTAAAGAACCTCCACGTCTGTCTCGCACACGCAGCTGAGCGTTCGCCGTCCCTCGTGCGTGAATATCGAGATCTCGCCGAAGAGCAGCCCGCTTCCCGGCATGCTCGTCGACCTCCGGGAAATGCACCTGACCCGATACGATGAAGTAAACGCCGTGTGCGGGCTCGCCTTTTGCGAAGATCGTGCGGCCCTTGGTGAAAGACTTCCGCCTCATGTAGGGCCGCAGCCACTCGGACTCAAAGACATCCTCGGCCTTCGCCGCAACGGCGACGCGCCGGACCAGGCGGCGCATCGCTTGCAAGCGATGAACATTTAGCGGCAGTAGCAGCGTATGCATCAGCGCGGCCAGCCAGAACCCGCTGAGCAGCCCGAACGCGATGAAGAGCGCGTTGCTGCAGATCGCCGCGATACGCAGCGGGATCATCGTCTTCGCGGAAAACGCCACGAAGGATGCGGCAGCTGCGGAGAACCCGACCATATCCACCAACGTCATGCTCGCCCCTCTGCGTGTTCAAATGGGTTTGCCGCCCGCGCGGCGCGCGTCGCATTCTCCTCTCAAGCGCGTCGTCGGTACTCTCACGATGGCTGGTCCACACTAGCCAGTCCAATAGGAGACAAGATGAGCATCAGTCAGCGACGGCCCAACTTCATCTACATCCTGGCCGACGATCTCGGCTACGCCGATCTTGGCTGCCTCGGCGCTCGCGATGCACAGGGACGTCCTGCGAACATCACTCCCAATCTCGATCGCCTCGCGAAGCAAGGCCTGCTGTTCACGCGCGGCTATGCGAACTCTGCCGTGTGCTCGCCGACGCGTTTCGCGTTGATCACGGGTCGCTGGCAGTATCGCCTGCGCGGCGCCGCGGAGGAGCCGCTTGCGTCGATCACCAAAGGCGACAAGGTTCTCGGCCTTCCGCCCGAACACCCGACCTTGCCGTCGCTGCTGCGTGACGCCGGCTACGCAACCGCGCTGATCGGCAAATGGCATCTTGGTTATCCGCCGCACTTCGGTCCACGCAAGAGCGGCTACGAGGAGTTCTTTGGCTTTCATTCCGGCGGCCTCGATTACTTCGCGCACACCGATACGCGCGGCGCGCCGGATCTGTGGGAAAACGAAACGCCGGTCGAGCGCGATGGCTACCTGACCGATCTGCTGAGTGCGCGCGCGGCTGAGTTCGTGCAGCGCCAGAGCGCGGATCAGCCGTTTCTGCTGAGCCTGCACTACAGCGCGCCGCACTGGCCGTGGGAGACGCGCGACGATCGAGCCGAATCGGAGCGCATCGGCGGCAACGCCAAGCATCTCGACGGCGGCTCGATCGCCACCTATCAACGCATGATTCATCACATGGACGAAGGCATCGGACAGGTGCTGGCGGCGCTCGATGCGCGTGGACTGGCCGACGACACGCTGGTGGTATTCACGAGCGACAACGGCGGCGAGCGCTTCTCCAACAACTGGCCGTTCGTTGGGCAGAAGATGGATCTGCTGGAAGGCGGAATTCGTGTGCCGTTAGTCGCACGCTGGCCGCGCGAGATCGCGGCAAGCAGTGTGAGCGCGGTACCGAATCTGACGATGGATTGGACGGCGACGATGCTCGCGGCAGCGGGGGTCGATGCGCATCCCGACTATCCACTCGACGGCGTGAACCTGTTGCCGCTGTTTGCTGATCCTCGTGGAATCCCGCGCGCGATCTTTGTTGGCGCATGAAGCATCGCCAGCAACGCGCGCTGATCCGTGGTGACTGGAAATACCTGGCGATGGATGGCAACGAGTATCTGTTCAACCTCGCGCTCGACGAGCGGGAACGAGCGAACCTCGCAGAGCGCGAGCCGCAGCGCCTGGCAGAACTGCGTGCAGCGTGGATGCGCTGGAATGAACAATTGCCATCGGTGCCGGAAGACGCCAAGGTCTATTTGGTGTTCACACAACAGCAGATCCCGCAGGCGACGTTCTGAGCGTTGCGCGTTAGGTATGCCTGCTCCGTGCCGCGGACAATAGGTGTTCCGGCAAACAGGAGTTCCTGATGAAATGTGTTCTGGCGGGGTCCCGCTACTTCGGCGCCAGCGTGCTCGAGGCGCTGCGCCGCGAGGAAGGCATCGAGTTCGTCTGCGTGATCGTTCCCGCGGCGGACGACCGCCTCGCTCTCGCCGCCAACGCCGCGGGACTGCCGGTGCACGTGCTGGAGAACCCGAAGCTGGTGCCCGGCAATGCCATTCCCGACGGCACCGACCTGATCGTCGCCGCCCACACGCATGCGCGCGTCAGCCCCGAGGCGCTGGCGCGGTCACGTCTCGGCGGAGTCGGTTACCACCCGTCGCTGCTGCCGCGGCATCGCGGCATCGCCGCGGTCGAGTGGACGATTCTCGAAGGCGACCCGATCGCCGGCGGCTCGGTGTATCACCTCGCCGACGGCTGGGATGCGGGCGCTATCGCGGCGCAGGACTGGTGTTTCGTCGTTCGAGGTGAATCGGCGCGCGAGTTGTGGGAGCGCGCGCTCGCGCCGATGGGCCTCGAGCTGCTCGGCCGCGTCGTGCGCCACGCGCGCGACCACGGCACGTTGCCGGCGAAGCCGCAGGACGCCCGCTTCGCGACGCGCGCGCCGATGATCCGGCGCGCCGTCGTGCTGACCGAAGATGCGCCGACGACGACGACGTCGCTCGTCGTCACGGTGATGGGGCCTGATCGGCCCGGCATCGTGCGCCTGCTGTCGGACCGCGCGCAGCGCTTCGGCGTGAACTGGGCGGCGAGCCGACTGTCGCGGCTCGCCGGCGAGTTCGCCGGGATGGTGCACTTCGAGGCGCCGCCCGAGAACGCCGATGCGTTCGCCGACTCGCTGCGTGGCCTCGAGGCATCGTCGGGGTTGAAGCTCGTCATCGCCAAGAGCGACTCGGCACAGGTCCCGGCAGGGCTGCACGGCGTCGAGCTCGAGCTCGTCGGCGACGATCGCGTGGGCATCCTCAGCAACGTGACGCGCATTCTCGCCGAGGCGGGCGTCAGCATCGAGCACATCCACACCGAGGTCGGTGGCACCACGCCGAGCGCACCGAGGACTTTCAAGATCGCGGCGCACCTGCTCGTGCCCAACTCGCTCGCGTCCGACGAGCTGCGTCGCCGGCTCGAGGCTGTGGCGACCGAGATGATGGTCGATCTCGCCCTCGGGGACCGCGCCGGAAACCGCCTGCCTGACCCGCGAAGCCGCACGAGTTGACCGAAGGTCAACGGGCTGTCGCAGCCGATAGGAACACCCGATAGCGTTAGGGCGGACGCCTGTTATGACGACGGCGCAGCGACCGGCAACGATCAGCACAGCGAACGCGCCAAAGATCCGGTACATACTAAGCAGGCTGCAATCAGCGGCTCGATGGAGGACGTGAATGCCCGCGCAATCCGGTCTCGCCACCTTCGAGACTCTGCCTTCCGGGGGCGGGGTCCACGTCATCGGCGCAGGACCCGTGGGTCTGCTGTTGACGGCACTGCTCCAGTCGACCGACCGGTTCTCCGTCCGCCTCTATGAAAAGCGACGCGACTACACGCGGACTCGGATGGTCCAGCTCGCGCCGTACCTCGTGGCGGATTCGATCCCGAGCTACTGTACCGACTACATCGATGGAGAGAGCGTCGAGGCCATCTTTGAGCCATCGGAGCTCGAGGAGGGCCTCGCGTTTCGGCAGTCCATTCCGCCGGACCTGATGGGACTGTTGCAGGGATGGACGCTGGGGTTCTGCCCGCTCAACGCGATCGAGCGCTCCCTCAGCGATCTCATCGATGCGCGTCAGTCGCATCCGGTACAGCGCACCGCGGTCCGTCGTCACGGCGCAGGACGCGATGTCGATGCTTCAGCCGGGAGACGTCCTGATCGACTGCACCGGCGCCAACTCGCTGCTCCGGGATCAGCTGGTGCCAAGCGCCGGGGCGACGGATGGAGAGGCGAATACGTTCAAGCTCCGGCTCGAATACGCGCTCGTCATCACCTTCCTGTATGGCCAAGCGTACGACTGCAACGAGTATTGCAAGTACTACAAGAACATCGAGAACGCGCTACTACAAGTTCATTCCGGCGGTCAACCGGACGTACTGCGACGGCAGCATCACCCACGTGACGGGTATCGTCAACATCCCCGCCGAGGACTACGAGCGGATGCCGTCACGGTTCGACGGTCAGTGGCTTCGCAGCAACTTCCCTCATATCGCCCAGTCGATGGACCACTTCATCGCCAAGGTCAAGACGGAAACCAACGGCGCGATGGTCGGCGACCTGGAGATCATCCGGATCCCGCTGGATCTGTACCGGGCCCGCAATGCGACCAGCCGGCAGTTGCGGCGAGCGGGGACCGACGATCACCCATTCGCCCGCTCGCCGGTGTTCCTGGTCGGCGATTCGGCCATGGGCTCGCCCTACTTCCAGTCGATCTCGCTCGGCTTCGAGTGCGCGATGTTCCTGGCGGGACTGCTGGCGCAGCGCGACCTGCCGCTGATGGACATGCTGGATCGCTATGAGCAGTACATCTACAAGCAGTGGCTTCGGGTGTACATGCGCAGCAAGATGATCAAGCACAACAAGGACCTGTTCGAGTGCGTCGGTGATACCTTCGCACTGCTGGAGAAGCTGCACATCTATTGACCGGCGTGCCTGCGGCGCGCCGTGAACGCCGCCTCAGCGGAAAGCGGCGTGCTCCTTGGTCTCCCAGGGCACGCCCTTCCCCTTGTCTTTCGGCCGCCCGAGGGTCGCTTGCCCCGGGCTCCAGTTGGCCGGGCACAACTCCCCGCACTGGAGCGCCGCGAGGACCCGCAGCACTTCTCCGGTGCTCCGGCCCACGCTCAAATCGTTCACGCAGAGCCACCGAATCTTCCTATCCTGGTCGAGGAGGTAGGTTGCCCGAAGCGGGACCTTCTCGATCGGATCCAGAATCCCGAGCTCTTCGGCCACCTCCTTGCCAACGTCCGCCACCATTGGGAACTCGAGATTGCGAAGGGCCGGGTTCTCCTTGCGCCAGGCGAGGTGCGTGTGATGGCTATCTCCACTCACACCGAACACCCTCGCGGCAAGGGCGCGAAACTCCCGGAGCGCGCGGTTGAACTCCACCAGCTCGGTCGGACACACGAACGTGAAATCGAGGGGCCAGAAGAAGATCGCAGTCCACGTTCCCTCCAGCTCGTGCGAATCAACGATGCGGAATTCTGACCCTGGCTCGGCCGAGACGCAGGCCTGCAAGGAGAACTCCGGGAACCGCTCGCCCAGGCCGAGCAGTCGTGACATAGGACCCTCCGATCTGTTCAAATTGGAAAAGGTGATAGCGGCGCTGCTGTGTATGTTAGATGCAGCAGACGGCCGACTGATTTAGATGTCCGCAATTGGCCGATTGCGGACGTCATCGAATTTCAGCTATCGGCCAATAGCGGTCTCCGGCCCTCTCCTTGAAAATTGCCCAAAAGCGGACCTCGCGAGACGATAATGACCAAGCTGACTAGGACAGCGCTCGGCTGGTAAGGGGACGGATCGCCACGATTGATGCCTGGTGTCGCGCGCGCGATAGACCTCGCCCGGCGCCGTCGCCTGACTGACCATGCCGCTCGTGAATTGCACACCCCGTATCAAGGACGTGCGAGCAGTGCGCGCAGCCGCCTTCCTCCCCTATGTCACCGGCCTCACCTTGCTCATCGTCGCCGCGCCGCTCGCGTGGCTGGTCGATCACGACGCGCGGGAAGCGACGGCATTCCTGGCCGCTTCTCTGGCACTGCTCCTCACGGCGGCGTTGATGAAGCGCGGCGTGTTCCTCGCCGCGCTCGTACTCGCCGCCGGCCTCGTTGTGATCCTGATCACGATGGTCGCGTCGATCGGGCCAGAAGCCCGCCGGCAGGACGCGCTGAGCATCGTCTCGACGATCCTTGGCATGGGCGTCCTGAGTTGGTTTGCCCTAAGAGCGGTCGCTGCGAGCTGGCGGCTCCGGCGTGTGGCCTGGCGGAGCCGGAACGCGGCGACGATCCTCAGCACTCTCGCGCAGTTGCCAAGAGACCGTCGGCTCAGCGCGGCGCTCGAACCGCTGGTGTCGGCGCTCGGAATGTACGTCCTCGGCATTCTCGCGGCGTTGTTCGTCGCCATTGCGACCGGAATCGGATTGCTCGCCGGCCTAGCGTTCTTACCGTTCGCACTGGCGGGCAGCCGGCTCATGCAACGCGCGCGACAGACGCTCGCGTTGCGGTCGGCGGAAGTGCGCGATCGGGATCCGCGTCCGCCAGTGCTGTTCGTGCGGTCGTTCGTGGACGACCTGTTGGAGCTCGCGCCGAAGGTCGAGTATTTCAGCCGGCTGTTTCGCAAGCGACTCACGCTGGAAGAATTCGTGGTCGGTCGCCTCATGACCCTTGGGCCTGTCGTCGCAATCGGGAAACCGGGGGAGGCGCTGAGCCCGCTGGGCGCCGCGCGGGAGTACGTGCACGGGCCGGGCTGGCAAGACCGCGTGAGAGGCCTCTTGGGAGAATCTTCGTGGGTGGTCGCGATTCTCGGCGGGGGCGAGGGTCTCAAATGGGAATATGAGCAGATCCTGCAGCGCGATCTGACAGGACGCTTCATCTTGGTGGTGCCGCCGGCGACGCCGGAGGTATTCCGCGAGCGCTGGGACATCTTCCAGCAGGCATTTCCCCCCGCGAGCCGAGCCGACTTGACGCGCGCTGCACAATTCGGAGGACCGCTCTGCGCCACGTTCCCTGATGGACAAGAGCCCCTACTCTTCTGCAGCAAGTACCAGAACGAGACGGCGTACGACGTCGTGCTTGCCATGCTCTTCGCCGCGCTGCCGCCCGCGGACGTACAGACCGACAACATTGACACCTTGGCTCATGGGACAACAAGAGCGAATCTTCGCGCTGCTCGGCCCGAACGGTGCCGGTAAGACCACGTTGATCAGCATCGTGTGCGGCATCGTCACGCCGAGTGGAGGCAGCCGATTAAGGTAGCTACCGGAGCCGAGGGCGTTTCCTGCGAGCTGTTAAACGAGGCTTCAGCCTACCCTGCGCCGCCGGCGAGCATGCTACCGCCCAGTACAGCGTGCTTGTGCCGCTGCAAATCCGCAGTGAAGCGGGATTATTGTCATTCTTGAGTACCACGACAGTGTTCGGCACGTCAGTAGACGTCACGTTGTCCGAGTTGGCGCTTGAGCTTTTTTATCCTGCTGACATGCAGA
Source organism: uncultured beta proteobacterium (assembly GCA_963807155.1). Lineage (GTDB taxonomy): Bacteria > Pseudomonadota > Gammaproteobacteria > Burkholderiales > Burkholderiaceae_F > JACCZX01. Next base: position 5,607 of record CAWEAZ010000024.1, on the reverse strand, counting down.
CTGCTTCGATGTTATTGCCGTCTGGATCGAAGAGAAACGTTACGTAATACGTTGGACTGTAATCAACGCGCACGCCCCGGTTGCCGTTGCCACCACCGCCGGCTCTAAGGTCGGCAGCCATTCGTTTCCTTTAGGCGGACCTCGTACGTAGCAAGCGTCCAACTTCATCAGCACGGACTCTTGCCAACGAAGCGAGACGATAAAGATGCCTCCCCGCAAGCAATTTGCCATGCGCTGGCAATGACCGACGCCGAAATTGCATCGACGATGCCACGAATAGGCCCGGCGTTTGCTCTGACTTCTCTCCGGCAACCCTGTCCTTACCCTAGCGCTTCGATGCTTATGGGTTTCAAAGGAAGAGGTCATGAACAAACGCGTGTTTCTTGCGGCCTGCACAGCAGTCGCCACGATTTCGATTTTTTCAAGCTGCACGACATCGAGCCCAAGCTCCGCTGATCCGGTCGCGCGCCGCAAGGCGATCGACGCAGAGGTCGATCGGGCCTTGTCGCAGTTGTATGGACAGGTGCGCGGCTCGCGCGAGCTTGTCGCTTCCGCCCGTGGGGCTCTGGTGTTTCCGAATGTTGTATCGGCGGGCTTTATCGTCGGTGGCACCCATGGCGAAGGCGCGCTCCGTAAGGGCGGCGTAACCGCACGCCACTACAGCCTGTCAGGGGTTTCGGCTGGCCTACTCGCGGGCGCGCAATCGCGGGCGGTGTTTTACCTCTTCATGACCGAAGATGCGCTGAAGAAATTCGAAGCGAGCTCGGGCTGGACTGCCGGCGTAGACGCGTCGGTCGCGCTGCTGAAGGTCGGCGCCAACGCGCAGATCGATACCGAGACTGCGAAGCAGCCGGTGATCGGCTTCGCGCTGACCAACGCAGGCTTGATGGCGAATATCAGTCTGGATGGCACAAAGATAACGCCGCTGAATTTGTAAGTACCGGAGTTGTCAGCAGCCGCGCGGGGAGATACCGGCGCGCTCGGCTTTCAGCTTCATGATGCAGCGTTAGCGTGGCAGATCTGAGCGTTTGACGTTGTCTTCCGAGTTCCGATCGATTCGTTTGTTATAGGGGTCCACCCCCACGAACTTCGGCTCGCTATCCACCACCAGCGTGATCGCCTGCCTGCCGCTCTTGATCGGACGGCGCTCGAACAGCAAGATCGATTTCTCGGTGTAGCCGGTCTTGCCGGGCTCGACGGTAAAAACGCCGACATCGAACAGTTCGTCGAGCGGCGCTTCGGTTTCGTTGCCCTTGCCGTCGGCGTACAGCTTGCGTGCCTCGACGGCGATTGTGACCTCGTATTTGCCATCGTCGCGTTTACGCGCGGTGGCTTCGACCACTTTAGTGTCGTACAGCGTGATCTTCTCGAACAGGTCAGTGATCAGCTGCTCGTGTTGTGGTCCGGCCTCCGCGCGCAGAAAGCGCAGGAAGTCGGTCGGGTTCGGATACGGCGCCGGCTTGAACGCGAATTCGGCAATCAGCTTGCGCAGCGCGCGATTGACCGTGTCCTCACCGACGACTTCCTTCAGCCAGTACATCGCGAGCGTGCCTTTCTGGTAATGGATGTACTGCTGGTTCTCAACGCGAGCGAGCGGCAGCTCCTCGATGATCTCGCCGCCTCGCGATCGCAGGTACCGATCCAGCTCGTACTTCAGGAAGCGGCGAATCTGCTCCCGGCCGTACATTTTTTCCATGACCAGCAGCGCCCCGTACTGAGCGAATGTTTCGACCAGCATCGTCGCGCCCTGCTGGTCCGAGCTGATGACCTGATGCGCCCACCACTGATGCGCCATCTCGTGCGCGGTGACGTAGCTGACCATGTCGATCTTCTGATCATCAGCGCTGGTCTTGAACAGGAAGCCGATGTTCTCCGAATAGGGAATCGTATTGGCGAAGCTCTGGGCGAAGTTTGCGTACGACGGAAATTCGATGATGCGTGCCTGCTTGAACTGGAACGGCGAGAACTTCGCGCTGAATACATCGAGCGACACTTTCATTGCCGCCAGCATGCGGTCGACGTTGTAGTCGTGGCCCGGCTGGTAATACACGCCGAGTTCCACGTCTTTCCATTGGTCGCGCTTGACTTCATAACGCGCCGACTGAACCGAGAAGAAGTGCAGGATCGGGGCGTCGGTCTTGAAGCGCACCGTGCGGCGGCCTGCGGTGGTCGTGTCGCTCAGCGTGTAGCCGGGCGCTATCGGGGTCTGGTCGGCGTCGGTCGTTACCGTGATTTCGGCGTTCACCCAGTCGCTGTCGTTGCGCAATCCGGTGCGTTCGCGCGCGCTGTCATCTTCCAGCTTGGCCGGACGCAGTTCGGGCGGCAGGCCGTACTTGCGGCGCTTGGCTCGGTCCTGCAGCAGCCCGTCGCGCGACATTCCGAGGACAGGCGCGATTTCGCTGTTGTTGATGAAGGTGCCGTTGCCGACGATGCGCGTCAGCGGATCGGCGTTGGAAAACCCCTTCTGCTGCAGAGTGGTCGTAAAGCGGATCTCGCGCGCCTCGCCCGGCGACATCGGCGGCTCGAGCCGGTAGATGCGATAAAAATGCTCCTTGTATTCCTTGGCGACCGTCGCGTTCGCAACTTCGAAAGTGTTCAAATCGAGTTTCGGATTCCAGCGAACGTGCAGCTCGTTCAGCGGTTTGCCGGTGCGGTTCTCGATCCGATAGGCGCCGCTGGTGAACGCCCGGGGTTCGTTCGGAAACAGTTGCACGTCGAGCTTGACGTCGGTGATCCGCGGCCGCGGTGTGTTCTCGTAGATCAGCAGCGCCTTCTCGAGTTCTGCCATGCGCCGCTCGCGTTCGGGCGTTGTGACGTATTCGTTCAGAACGTTGGTGTTGTAGAAGATGAATCCGCCGACGCCCGCCCACGCTACAAGCGCAACGACGAGCACAGCGCCGGCGCCTCCGCGCAAGCGCGCGGGCAGCCGCTTCAACCGCGGTCGAAGCTCGACCGTCGTGCCCCGGCGCCACAAGCCGTACGCGACGACACACAGCATCAGCGCGAACGCGAGCCAGTACAGGTTGAACCAGAACCGGCCCGCGCCGAAGCGGCTCGTGCCGTCGAAATCGGTTAACGGAACGTCTGGCGTGCCTGCGTAGTTGTACAAGTTGTGCTCGAAGCCGGCCGTGGCCAGAGCGATCGAGCCAACGAGGTACAGCAGCATCACGCCCCAGCCGATGAACTTCTGCGGCACCAGTACCTGCACAAACACTGACAGCACGGCGATCAGGAGGCAGCTGATCGATAGTGGTACGACAAACCAGCGCAGGTAGTTCAGCAGCTCGAACTGTGTGTAGCCTTTGATGGCCTGGATGGCGACGCCTGCTGCGGCGGCGGCGGCGACAGTGGCCAGCAGAACCAGCGTGATCGCAGCGATCTTGGGTATCAGATGTGCCCAGTCGGGAGCAGCGGTCGCATCGACGATCTCGTGCATCCGCCGTTCACGATCGCGCCAGACCAGCTCGCCACCGTAATAGATCGCGATGATGATCGGAATGATCGCAAACGCGCCGCCAAGCGTTTGCACCACCAGGCGAGTTGCGGGATACAGGTCAGCGCCGTAGAAGCCCGTCATATTCCACAGCTGGCCGCCGGCATTCAACATGCCAATGCCGATCAACACAAAGAACGCCGGGCTCTTGAACACGAACGCCATGTCAAAACGCGCCAGCCGCACGAATTGCGCCCAACGCGTGGCGCGGTCTGCACGTGGTTCCGGAAGCACAACAGCGTTGCGTGTAGCCGCGGCCGGAAGCTCGTCGGCTGACAGCGCGGCGTCAACGGTTGCGGCTTTCTTGCGCGCTCTCGGTGCTGCGCCGCGTGCGTCGAAGCGGAACAGCGCGTAAGCGATAGCAAACACCACGAGCGCGACGCCGGCCCATAGCAGGCGATTGACCAGCAGCATCCCGGTCAACGGCACCAGCATTGTGTTGCGGTCTGCTGCGGTCCAGTACTTGGTTGCCAGCGCCAGTGGAGACAGTCCGAACGGATCCGCCAACGCTGAAATGGTGTCGAACTGCGGATCGCGCAGCAACCCGCGCGTGACGAAGTAGCCGACCAGCAATGCCACTGCGCCCACGTAGGTCCACATCAGAGAGCGCGTCACGGTGGCCAGCGAAAAGAATGTTGCGGCCACGATTAGAAGCGTCGGCAGGCCGAATGCGAGCAGCGCGTGCGCGTAATAGACAATGTGGTTCGGCCCAAGTTTTTCGGGGTCGATCCAGGGCATCCAGGAGCCGACCAGGATGCCGAGCGGCACTGACGCCAGCACGAGAAACGCCGCTGCAGTGGCCCCGACGAAGCGACCGCCCAGGTAGTCGGCCTTGCTCACACGCGTTGTGCGCACGATGGGCGCGAATCCAGTGTCGTCGTCGCGAATCACGACGTTGGCGACCACGGCGACGATGATGAACACGGCGAACACGCACATGATGGCCAGCGTCTGCACGATCGCGTAGGGCGAGTTCTTGTGCACGTTGCCGAGCGAGCCGATCTGAACCTGATCGACAGTGATCGAGCCGTATGTCAGCAGGAAGAAAATCAGACAGCCAACCCAGAAAACCGGGCTCTTAAGCTGATAGCGGAACTCGAACCAGGCAACGTGGGGAAACATGACTGCTTCGCCTACGCCGCGATCGGCGCAACAGCTGCGGGTTTCCGGCTCGCCGTCAAGATCGAGAAGTACACGTCCTCCAGCGTCGCTTCGATTGGCTGAAACTCGGGCGACGGCCGCGCATCTGAGACCACATGGATTTCGGTCTTGCCTTCGCGCAGTCGAGTCGAGATCACGTTCAGGTGCTTGCGCGCGGCGTCGATTTCGCCCTTGTCGATTACTCGCCGCCACACCCGACCGTGCAGCCGTGCGATCAGGTCGCCGGGCTTGCCTTGGCCGACGATGCGCCCGCCCGAAAGGATCGCCATGTTTGCGCAGAGATCGGTCACGTCGTCGACGATGTGCGTCGACAGAATCACGACTTTGAGCTCGCCGATTTCGGCCAGCAGATTGCTGAAGCGGTGGCGTTCCTCTGGGTCCAGGCCCGCGGTGGGCTCATCGACGATCACCAGCTTCGGATTGCCGATCAGGGCCTGCGCAATGCCGAAGCGCTGGCGCATGCCGCCGGAAAAGCCGGCGATCGCCTTCTTCCGGACATCCCACAGGTTGACCTGATTCAGCAGCGCCTCGATGGTCTCCCTGCGTTCGCGACGGGCCGCCACGCCCTTGAGTACGGCGAGGTGATCGAGCAGATCGATCGCCGACACGCGTGGATAGACGCCGAAGTCCTGCGGCAGGTAACCGAGCACCGCACGCAGTTGCTGCGGCTGCGCCAGCACATCGATCTCGCCGAACCTGATTGCACCGCTCGTGGGCACCTGCAGTGTGGCTGCGCAACGCATCAACGTCGACTTGCCCGCACCGTTTGGCCCCAGCAACCCGAACATGCCGCGACCGATCTCGAGTGAGATGTCTTCCAACGCGCGCGTGCCGTTGGGATAGACGTGGGTAAGACTGTTGATGGATAGCATTAAGGTCCCTTGAGAGTCGGGCGGACTATAAACGCGGGAGAGGTATCGACATTCGATCGTGCGACAGGCTGCATGATCAGA
>CAWEAZ010000023.1:0-244083 GCA_963807155.1 uncultured beta proteobacterium | reverse complement strand
ATCGAGTTAACGCTACTTGCCGAACGGAACCAAGGCTTCGCCAATGACGATCAAGACGCGATCAAACTCGATCGCTTTCAGGCGTTCAATCAGTGCAGGCGCTTCGCAGCTGGTCGCGGCTGGCAGGTAGGCACCGCCCGAGCCTTGATACTGGTCTAAAGAGTTTGCCCCTGCCAGCAGCGTCCCGACGAAAGTGCCGACAAGACGCAAGCCAGTTAAGACCGCTTGCCACTGCATGGCCACAGTGATGAGACGTACTTGAATTGACTGGATCATTTTGAAGTCGTAGCGCCGACGAATCGGCGCTACGAGCCTCTCTCACTTATTAAGAACCCGTCCCACGATCGACCGGCATGAAGGTCTCAACCTGGTCTTCGGCGTAATCGCCCGAGTACGGTGACACAGCCCGCGGCGAACAATGTGATGACGGCGGCGGCGATAACGGACACTACTGATTTGCTATTGCGTTTCATAACTATCTCCTGGTTGGACTGCTGGTTGACTCCCGGATGGGAGGGCTTACATCAACGGAATGCACCGATGATTTGAGTGCTCAGTACTGCGCGGAGCCGACTGACTCGAGCGCTTTGTGTTGCGCGGCCTTGTTGACGCGCCACCACTGCACCAGCGCGTCAAAGTCGCCACCGAATTTCGTCTGTTTCAGTTCCTCGAAATTCGCGCCGCAGGTCACGCCATAGGACCCCTCAACACCACGCGTGGTACCGAGGTAATCGCAGACCCAAAATCCCTTTTCGAGCTCGGCGATCTTGGATGCGCTGTCGTGCCCTTTGGTCGCTGCCAAGGCTGCTGCAGCTTCGGCAGGGGTGCCCACATCGAGCGGCGTCGAATGGGCCGGCGACTGGAAGGCAACGGCGGCTGCAACAAGCAGCGACGCGACGATCATTGCGGCGGGTGCCGAGCCGAGTTGCGCGGGCTGGCGACGTTTAGCGACGGCGGGAAATCTAGAAGTACGTGTTGTCATGGTTGGCTCCGGTTAATTCCGGCTCATGCCGGCATGGAAAGCACTTTGAAGCGGGGGCCCCCACGGATTACCCACAGGTTCGGAAATTGGTGCTTCGCTTCGAAGAGTCCTACCCGGGCATGCGGCGTTATCGGCGCCGCTCCGCTATACGGTTACCGCGTGGCCGACGGCTACGCGGTCGCGATTACCAGGTGAGGCCCTGATGTGATGAGTTATGGCGCGCGCGGGGGCTGTGTCTTCACTGCCGAACGGCAGTGAGGCTTCACCGACCGCAAGCAGAACGCGATCGGCATCAATTGTTTTCAGCTGCGCTATCGCGCTATCGGTCACAACGCGGGCCGCGTCGATTGTCTGATTGAGATCGAAGATCGCTCCGCCCGCCAGCAGCGTAGAGATCAAGGTCCCTGCCGGCCCGATCCGGTGAAGACAGTTGCCACCGACAAGACACGGTGGCGAGATAAGGAATGAGTGACTTCATCTGATGAGCGGTTAAACCATCACTGGGCAACGCGACGCGTTGTCCAGTGATGGCGATGACGACCGTTAGAAGCTCAGATCGAATCCGGAAACTCGACTAACTCGGCGCTTTCCTTCGCAGCCTGGGCTTCGCGCGCACGCTCCAGCGCGTCATGCACGCCGTACTTCTGATCGCGCCACCAGTCGACCAGCGCCTCAACATCGCCGCCGAATTTCACGCGATTCAGACCTTCGGTGACTATTGCGCAGGCTTCCGCGTCGACAACGCCGACGCCGTAGGTCGTGGCTTCGTAGTCGCAAATCCAAAAAGCCTTTTCAAGATCGGCGAGATCGATCGCTACAACTTCGGTATCAACCGCGGGGAAGTTTTCTTCAAATGCTTCCGCATAAGCGCACGGAATGCTGATGAACGCCGCGGCAATCAGTGATGCAACTACGGTTAACGTTGAACGTGATTTCATGGTTTGCTCCGGTGAACTCCGGCACATGCCGGCACGGAGGGAGCTTTGGGCGGGGCCGCCCACGGATTACCCACAGGATCGAAAATGGCTTGATCGGCAGGCGGCCGGTCAAGACGGATTGCGAAGTCCAGTCCTGACCGTGCCCTCAAACGGACGCCGACATCTCCCTGCGTCCGATCGCTTCACGCTTGCGCTGAATCTTCAGCTCCATCTGCGCACGCCGCACGACAACTAGGCGAATCTGACCTTCGCAAACGACTTCGTGCTCGTCGCTCGCCTGCACCCAGAAGGTCGCTTCATCTTCGCCAATACCAACCACCCAGCCATCGACCTTGATGATTGCTTTTGGCGGAATCGGCGCACGGTGCTGACAGTGAATCGAAGACCCGACGACCGTTTCTTCGTCACAGTCCAGATACATCTGCATCTCGCGTACGCAAATCGATTCGAGCACCGCAACCAAGTAGCCGGTGGCCATCGCATCAATCATTCGGTCCGCATAAGCCTTGCCATGCGGCAGTGAACCGAATAGCTTCTGCGCGGTTTGCTCGGCAGGAACGACGTACTGTTCGCTGAAGAAAATTTGGCTGACTTCACAATGCTTCATTTTTTCTCTCCGGTTAGGCCAGCCCATGCCGGCACGGGAGAGAGGCTCGGATGAGATCACCCACAGATTGCCCACAGCTGCGAACCGTCATGCTGAATGTCGAATATTCGACAAGCCAACGTCGAGTTATCGTTGCAGCCTGACTCACATACACTCGCAATGCGCGTTCTTGTCGTCGAAGACGATCCGATGATTGGCGAGGCAGTCGTTGCCGGCCTCGCGGCGGACGGCTACGCAGTCGATTGGGTGCGCGACGGACGCGCGGCAGAGCTCTCGATGGGTACGCACGCGTACTCGCTGGTGCTGCTCGATATCGGTTTGCCGGCGCGCGACGGCATTGAAGTATTGAAAGCGATGCGCGGGCGGAAGGTCGACGTTCCGGTGTTGATCATTACTGCGCGCGATACCGTCGCCGACCGCATCGCCGGGCTCGACGCCGGCGCCGACGATTACCTGGTGAAGCCCTTTGATCTCGACGAGTTATCGGCACGCGTGCGGGCGCTGCTACGTCGCGCTGCGGGTCGCGCCGAGCCGCTGATTCAACGCGGTGCATTGACATTGAATCCGGCAACGCACGAGGTTCGGCTACACGGCGAGTCGGTCGATGTGTCCGCGCGCGAGTTTGCTTTGTTACTGGCGCTGGCAGAGCGCGCAGGCAGCGTTGTATCGCGCGCGCAGCTCGAAGAAAAACTGTACGGATGGAATGAGGCAGTCGGCAGCAATGCAATCGAGGTGCATGTCCACAATCTGCGACGCAAGCTCGGCGAATCGATCATTCGCAATGTGCGCGGGCTTGGCTATACGCTCGACTGATGCGCGCTCCTTCGATTCGTCGCCGTCTGCTCGTCGCGTTACTCGGCGCTTTGCTCGGCGCAGGAGTGATCGCAGCGATTGCCACCTACGCGTCGGCGCGCGGCGAAGTTGATCTACTGCTCGACGAAGAACTGCGCCAGATCGCGCTGTCGTTACGCGACCATGCGCAGATCGATCTGCAGCGCTTGCAGCGTGCGAGTGACGATCCCGAGTTGCGCGTGCTGGTGCAAATTTGGGATCCGGCGTTCGATCGGCCGTATAGCTCGCGCGTGATCGATCCGTTGCCCCGCCTGAGCGCAGAAGGCTTCGCAACGCTTGAGCATCAGGGCCGCTCGTGGCGCGTCTACGCGACACGTTCAGGAAAGCAAGCCATTCAAGTTGCGCAGCCGACCGCTTTGCGCGCCGAGCTCGCCGCGCGAAGCGCCGCCAGGCTGCTTCTGCCAGTCCTTATCGTGTTGCCTTTCCTTGGTCTGCTGGGCTGGTGGATTGTCGGTCGCGGGCTCGCCCCGCTCGCGGTCGTGGCGCAAACGCTCTCGCAACGCGACCCGACATCGTTACGGCCGATTGCGGTCGATAAATTGCCGATCGAAGTACAGCCGCTGGTCGAATCGCTGAATGCGCTGCTGCAAAGGCTTGATGAATCTTTTGATACGCAACGCCGCTTCGCCGCCGACGCGGCGCACGAGCTGCGAACACCGCTGACAGCGCTGACGCTGCAGATTCAACTCGCGGAGCGCGCGCAATCGGTCGATGAGCGCGCAATCGCGTTCGAGCGAATGGAGCAGGGAGTCAAGCGAGCGACACGCCTGGTGCAGCAACTGTTGACCATGGCGCGGCTCGACCCCGAGGCCGCACAGAAACCGGCCGTGCCGACTGACCTCGCGCCTTTAGCTACCGCCGTGGTCGATGAGCTGCGACCGCTTGGCTGCGCAGAAATCGATCGTGCTCAATGTCGATGCCCACACTCCCGCGTGGGTACTCGGCCAGGAAGATGCGCTGCGGATCTTGTTGACCAATCTGATCGATAACGCGATTCGTTACACGGCGCCGAGCGGACGTGTGCATGTTTCGGTGCAGCCAGGCGACGCAACTGTGCAATTGATCGTGCAGGACACGGGTCCGGGTATTCCCGCCGATGAGCGCGAGCGCGTGTTCGACCGCTTCTATCGTGGCCGTGACGCCGCAGCCGGCGGCAGCGGCCTGGGCCTCGCCATCGTGCGGCAGATAGCCAGTCTGCATGCCGGCACCGTCTCGCTGTCAGCGGCCAATGCCGGGACCGGAACGCAGGCGCTGGCGACCTTTCCCGCCTTCCGGTCGCCCCAACAGGCGGGGGCCCCGGGAGGCTTAAGTTCACCTTAAGAATCGCCCCAGTACGGTTCGTTTCGTTGCTCGTCAGAGCAAGCTCATTCGAGATATGCGCACCCAGCGCCGCACTTGCGGCGCTTTTTTTTGCCTTGAATCAGCGCCCACAGAAAACTCGGTCAGGCTTCCCCTCAATAATTGTTGACAATCATGTCGACAATTTTCAGAATCGTCCGACCAAGGAGCCGGATGACCAAACGCTTACTGCTCTTGCTCGCATTGCGCATTCAGTGTTGCCGTGGCGAGTGCGCAACCGTTTCCCTCGAAGCCGGTGCGCATCATCAATCCGTTTGCGCCCGGCGGTGCGACCGACATCATTGCGCGACAGATGGCGCAGAAGCTCGACCGAGGCGTGGGGGCAGGCGGTGGTCGTCGAGAACCGCGCAGGCGCGAGCGGCGCAATCGGCGTCGAGATGGTCGCCAAGAGCCCGCCCGACGGCTACACGCTGCTGATCGCAACGCAAACAACGCACGCTGCCAACCCGGCGCTCTACCCCAAGCTCCCATATGACGCATCGAAAGACTTCGCGCCACTGACGCTGGCGGGCTCGACGCCGCTGGCGCTGATGGTTCGCCCTTCGCTACCGGTATCGAGCGTCAAGGAACTGATCGACTTCGCAAAGAAGAATCCCGCCAAGCTGGTTTATGCATCGGGCGGCAACGGCACGTCGCAGCATCTGACGGCCGAGCTGATGAAAAGCATGAGCAGCACGTACATGCTGCACATTCCGTATCGAGGTGCAGGCGCCGGCGATGACCGATCTTCTCGGCGGCCAGGTCGACTTGATGTTCGACAACCTCCCGACCGCGCTGCCGCACATCAAGGCAGGCAAGTTGCGCGGGCTGGCCGTTACCTCGGCGGCGCGATCGCCGCTCGCCCCCGAGCTGCCGACGATGGCCGAATCCGGCCTGCCTGGCTTCGAACTGTCAACCTGGTTCGCGTTTTTCGCGCCGGCCGGAACACCACGCGCGATCGTCGACAAGATCGCCGGCGATATGCGTCGCGTGCTTGCGCAGCCGGACATGAAAGCAGCGGTTGGCCGGAATCGGGGTCGACATCAAAGCCAGCACGCCGGACGAACTCGCAGCGTTTCAGCGTGCCGAGCTCGCGAAGTGGGGAAAAATAATCAAAGATTCAGGCGCCAAGGTCGACTAGCTCGGCCGTACAAACAGGAGGAGATATGCGGATCTTGAAAATTGTTTTTTCTTTGCTGCTGCTTGCGTTCGCATCAAGCGCGATGGCGCAGGTCAAGCTGACGTTCTGGAGCCACTGGGCGGCCGAAAAGATCAAGCGTGACTACGTCGAGGACGCGATCCGCCGCTTCGAGGCGGCCAACCCGGGCGTCAAGATCGAGGCGCAGTGGTACGAGAAGACCGCGCTATACGCCTCGCTCAAGACCGCGCTGCGCGCCGGCACCGCGCCCGACATTTTCTATGCCGAGCCGGACCAGTTCGAGTACATGGAGAACGGCCTGCTGCTCGACCTCTCGCCGGTGAACTGGGCCGCGGTCGAGCCATGGGCGAAGGAGATCTGGTCCTACAAGGGCAAGCCCTACGGCATGCCGCTCGAGGCCGCAACGGTCGAGCTCTACTACAACAAGAAGACGCTGGCCGACCTGGGCGTCAAGGTGCCCTCCAACCTGCAGCTCGACGCCGCGGGGATGACCGACCTGGTGAAGCGTGCGCGCGCCAAGAACATCACGCCCATGTCCATCGGCGTCGGCGACCGTCCCTATCCGGGCGCCTACCTGGTGCACGAAGCCCTGCTGAAGAAGCTCGGCGTGAAGGAATACGACGACCTGTTGAAAGGCAAGCTGTCGTGGAGCGACACGCGCGTGACGGACACGCTGAATGTCGTGCGCGGTTGGACCGCGGCCGGCCTCCTGCCGACCACCTTCACCACGCTCAAGCTCGGCGAGTCGCACCTCTATTTCCACACCAATCCGGGTGCGGCGACGATGCTGATCGGCAGCTGGTACCCGTCGCGCGCCTTCAACCCGGTCGATCAGGGCGGCCAGCCCAAGGACTTTCCGCTCGGCATCATGAAGTTCCCCTCGATCCCCGGCGCGGTGTGCAACGAGTGCCGCACGCTGTCGGTTGGCGGCAGCTATGTCGCGAACGCCGCCACCAAGCACCCCAAGGAGGCGATCGCCTTCCTCAATTCGTTCGCCAATCCCGCGGCAGCGGCGCGCTGGCTGGAGAACGTGCTGGTGCAGACCGGCATCAAGGCCGACTACTCGAAGGTGGGCGGCCCGCACGCCGGCTACTTCAAGGAGCTCGGCGCCACCAGCGAGGGCGCCAAGTTCTACTTCGGCCAGCCGGTCCAGGTGATGCAGGGCAAGCCGAAGGAAGTGTTCACGCAGGTGTTCAACAATGCTTTCCCGGCGGGGACGATCTCGGTCGAAGACGCCGTGAAGCAAATGAACGCCGCCTACAAGTAGTCGGTAGTTGATCACTGCCAGACCGGACCGGCAGCCGTGGGGCGCGATCATCGCGTTCCTGCTGCCGGCCTTTACCTTCTACACGGCGCTCACCGCCTACCCGGTTCTGCGCACCTTCTGGAACAGCTTCCACAAGGTGCTGCCGAGGAGCGAGGAGTTTCTCGGCCTCGCCAACTACGCGGCGCTGGCGCAGGACGACATCTTCTGGCGCGCGGTGCTCAATACCTTTACCTGGGCCTGCATCTCGCCGCTGGTGGAAGTGGGCATCGCGCTGCTGCTCGCCCTTGCGCTCTACGCGCACATCCCCGGCGCGCGCTTCTTCCGCGTCGCGTGGTTCACGCCGGTCCTCATGTCCTACGTGGTGGTCGGCATCGTCTGGGCGTGGATGTACAACTACGACTGGGGCGCGGTCAATGCGCTTCTGCGTTTTCTGGGATTAGGAAATTTCGTACAGGCATGGATCGGTGATCCGAAGATCGCGCTGCCCTCGCTCATCTTCGTCACCAGCTGGATGTGGGCGGGCTTCAACATGGTGGTGCTGCTGGCGGCGCTGCACTCGCTGCCATCGGAGGTGATCGAGGCGGCGGAGCTCGACAACTGCGGCTGGGGGGCGAAGCTCCGGCACATCATCATTCCGCTGGTCAAGCCGACGCTGCTCAACCTGCTGGTGCTTTCGTTCATCGGCAAGATGAAGATCTTCGACCTGGTCTGGATCACCACCCAGGGCGGGCCGCTCTGGTCCACCGAGACGGTCTCGACCTACGTCTACAAGCGCGCATTCGAGTGGACCAGCTTCGACCTCGGCTATCCGTCCACCATCGCGGCGGTCTGGTTTGTCTTCGTGCTGGCGGCGGTGCTCACCCTGACCTGGCTGTTCCGCCAGCGCGACAAGCTCGAGTACTGAAATGGTTTCGCGGGCTTTTCTGTTCGTCGTAGTCACCCTGTACACGGTCTTCGCGGCCGGGCCGTTCGTCTGGGTGGCGACGATGTCGGTGCGCACCACCACCGAGATTTCGCTCGATCACTACGCCTGGCCGCAGATCTGGCACTGGGAGAAGTTCCCGATCGCCTGGTTCAAGTCCAACTACCAGGTCTATTTCCAGAACAGCCTGGTCGTGGTGGTCTCGGCGGTGATCGTGCTCACAGTGATCGGCTCGATGGCCGCGCATTGTCTCGCGCGCTACCGGTTCCGTGCCAACCGCCTCCTGTACTTCATCATTTTCTCGGCGATCATCTTCCCGCCGCAGATCACCATCATCTCGATGTTCCAGATCCTGGTGCAGTACGGGCTCTACAACAGCCTGCCCGGGCTGACCCTGGTCTATATCGCGATCCAGTTGCCGCTGACGGTGTACATCCTCGAGAGCTTCTTCGCGCGCATTCCCGCCGATCTGTTCGACGCCGCACGCATGGACGGCTATTCGGAATGGGAGATCTTCTGGAAGGTGAGCCTGCCGATCGCATTGCCGGCGATCTCCACCACCGTCATCCTGAACTTCATCCTGCTCTGGAATGAATTCCTCTACGCGGTAGTGCTGATCACCGACGAGGCCAAGCGCACCCTGCCGCTCGGAATCCAGCGCTTCATTGGCGACACGATGTATGACGTCGGCATGATCGCGACCGGGCTGATGATCGCGATCATCCCGGTGGTACTGATCTACGCGTTCTTCTCCGAAAAGCTGATCCAGGGCATGACTGCAGGAGCCGTCAAGTAATGGCCACCGTTTCGCTGAAGGATTTGTGCAAGAGATACCCCGGCGGGGAGGCGCTGGCGGTGGATTCCGTCAATCTGGAGGTCGCGCACGGCGAGTTCATGGTCCTGCTCGGGCCCTCCGGCTGCGGTAAGTCGACCACGCTGCGAATGATCGCCGGGCTCGAGTCGATCAGCTCCGGACATCTGTCGATCGACGGCAAGCGCGTCAACGACGTTCCCGCCAAGGACCGCGACATCGCGATGGTGTTCCAGAGCTACGCGCTGTATCCGCACATGTCGGTGTTCGACAACCTCGCCTTCGGGCTGCGGCGGCGCGATTTTTCGTCGAGCGAGATCGACAAGCGGGTGGCGGACGTGGCGGCAACGCTGGGAATGGCGGAGCTGCTGAAGAGAAAGCCGCACGCGCTCTCCGGCGGGCAGCGCCAGCGGGTGGCGCTCGGCCGGGCGATCGTGCGCGATCCCAAGGTGTTTCTCTTCGACGAGCCCCTGTCCAATCTCGATGCGGCGCTGCGCGTGGGAATGCGCGGCGAGTTGATCAAGCTGCACCATCGCCTCGGCGCGACGATGATCTACGTCACGCACGACCAGGTCGAGGCGATGACGATGGGCGATCGCATCTGCATCATGAACGGCGGCAAGGTCGTGCAGATCGGCGCCCCGCTCGATGTGTATCGCGACCCGGCCGACACGTTCGTCGCATCGTTTCTCGGCAGCCCGCCGACCAACCTGTTGCCCGGCGCCTTCAGCGGCCGCATGCCTCGCGGTGGGCGAGGCGAAGCTGCCGTTGCCAAAAGCGGGACTGCCGACAGAAGTGATCTTCGGCATCCGGCCGGAAGACATCCGCATCGACGGCGCAGCGCCGCATGCGCACGGCGAAGTGCTCGCCGTCGAGCCGCTCGGCGCCGAAACGATCGTCAGGTTTCGGCTTGCCGGAGTTGCACAGCGACGTGCTGGTGCGCGGCCCGCGCACCGTTAGCGCAAGGTCGGCGACCGTGCACCTGTCGCGTTCGATCTCACATCCGCGCACCTTTTCGATCCGATCACCACCCGACGCATCGCATGAGAAAGACACGCCATGGCCAATCCGCCTGTTCTGACGGTTCGCCGCAACTTTCCGCGGCCGCCCGCAGATCTCGTCAATCGCTTGAGCGAGGCGCCGACCGGTTGGGTCGTTGACGCCAATGGTCGGCGCGGCGCGCTGACTTCCGCGTGCGTCCGATGACGCGCGCGATGCGCTTTTGCGGCGTGGCGCTGACGGTGCAAAGCCGGCCGCGCGACAACCTGGCGCCGTATGCGGCGATTCGAGTACGCGAAGCCCGGCGATGTTCTGATCGTCGCAACGAATGCGTACGAAGAGGCGAGCGTCGCGGGCGACGTGATGCTGGGCATGGCGAAGAACCAGGGCGTGTGCGCGCTCGTCACCGACGGCATGGTGCGCGACGTCGACGGATTGAACGCGGTCGGCATTCCCGTGTTCGCGCGCGGCTTTCGCCGAACTCTCCGTTCAAGGACGGCCCGGGCACGATCGGCTTACCGATTTCGCTCGGCGGCGTGACGGTGAACTGCAGGCGACGTGGTGATCGGCGATCAGGACGGCGTCGTCGTCGTGGCACGCGAGGCGCTCGAAAGCGTGCTCGCCGCGCTGGCCGATGTGAAGGCCAAGGAAGCGAAGATGGACGAGCTGGTGCGCACAGGCGCGACCGCTGCCGCCGGGCATGCAGCAGTTGATCGCCGACAAAGGCGTGCGCTTCGTCGATCCCTGATGAAGAAAGTGTCTGTACCTGTCGCACGCAACGCCGGAGGTCTATTCGATCATCCGCGACGCGGTTCCCGCCGATTTCGAGCTGATCACGCTCGAGCAGGACAGCGATGACGAGCGGCGCGAGAAAGTCGCCGCCTGCGAAGTCGTGATCGTCGCCGCGACACCGCTGCGCAAGCCGGTCATCGACGCAGCCAAGCGGATCGAGCTCGTGCACCATCAGGGCGTCGGCTGGCAGGACACGACCGATCACGCCGAGCTGAAACAGCGTGGCATTCCGTTGGCGTTGACGCCGGAAGGCACGACGATCGGTGTCGCGGAGCACACGGTGCTGCTGATTCTTGCCGCGCTGAAGCTCCTTCCCTACGCCGACAGCGAGCTGCGGCAGGGCCGCTTTCACGTCAACGCGCTACGACCGATATCGCGCGAGCTCAGCGGGCTGACGGTCGGCTATATCGGCATGGGCCGCATCGCGCAGGCGGTGGCTGAGCGCCTGCGCGCATTCGGCACGCACGGCATTTTTTTCGATCCGAATGTTTCAGCGGCCGACGGTTTGCAGAGCCGATCGTTCGAGCAGGTGCTGCGGCAGGCGGACGTGCTTACATTGCACGCTCCGCTAACTGCGGAGACGCGACACATGATCGGCGCGGGGCAAATCGCAAAGATGAAGCGCGGCGCGTATCTGATCAATACGGCGCGCGGCGGTTTGATCGATGAGGCCGCGCTTGGTAGCCGCACTCGAGTCGGGGCATCTGGCGGCCGCGGCACTCGATGTTTTCGAAACCGAGCCGCTGCCCGCCGGGCATCCGCTTACACGCTTGAAAAACGTTGTGCTGACGCCGCACATCGCTGCCGGCACGCGCGATGCGCTGACGACGAAGATGCGCGCTCTGTTCGCCAACGTTCAGCGCTTTTATCGCGGCGAGCCGCTTGCAAACCGGGTCTTCTGAATATGACGCCGAGGCTGCGCATCGCAATGGCGGGCGCCGGCTTTGCCAGCGGACTGCACTTGGCGGGCTGGAAGCGACTCGACAACGCCGAGGTGATTGCGATCTGCGATCCAGACGAGGAGAAAGCAACGGCGCGTGCGCGTGAGTTCGGCGTGGCCGACGTGTTCGCCGACGCCGAGCAAATGCTAGATGCGGTCAAGCCGGATGCGATCGATATCGTGGCGCCGATGGCCGCGCATGTGTCGCTGTGCCACGTCGCCGCGGAACGAGGCATCGATATCCTGTGCCAAAAACCGCTCGCGCCAAACCTTGAGCTGGCGCGGTCGCTGGCGCATGCGATCGGCGGCAAGGTGCGCTTGATGGTGCACGAGAACTGGCGCTTCCGCGCGCAGTACCGGCAAATCAAGCGTTGGCTCGATGGCGGCAAACTCGGCGCGCCGGTGTCGTGCGTGATGCAGATGCGATCGTCAGGCCTGCTTGAAAACGAACATGGAGTGCGACCGCAGCTGGTTCGTCAGCCATTCTTCGCGCAGCTCGAGCGACTGCTGATCGGCGAGGTGCTGATTCATCAGCTCGATGTTCTGCGCTGGCTACTCGGCCCGCTCGCTGTGGTGACTTCAAGAACCGGACGGCTATGCCCTGCGGTGCGCGGCGAAGATCACGCCGTCATCCTTCTCGAAGGTAACAAGTGCTGGGCCGTGCTCGAAGGCAACCTTGCCGCTCCGGGTGAGCTCCCGACACCTTCGGACCGTCTGGAGTTGGTCGGAACGAAGGGCAGTGCCTTGTTCGAGGGAAACGCAGTGCGAATGCGCGGCGAGCGCGAAGAATCGATCGAGCTCGATCTGGTTGCCGGTTACGGTGACAGCTACGCGGCGTCCATTTCGCATTTCGCGTCGGCGCTGATTTCCGGCGAGGCGTTCGAGACGGACGTGCAGGAGAATCTGCACACGCTTGCGCTGGTTGAGGATGCGTACGCAAAGTCGCGCCCGATTGGATCGAGCCGATGAGCGCTTCCGTCGACATCGACCCTCTCGAGCGCGCAGTCGCCGCACTGCAGGAAGACATCGTGCTCGGCCGTCTGGCGCCCGGCGCGCGCCTGATCGAGGAAGATCTCGCCGATCGCCTGCACACGAAGCGCCATGTGCTGCGGCAGGCGTTCATGGAACTCGAACGGTTCGGCCTCGTCGAGCGCAAGCGCAATCACGGGGCGTCTGTGCGGCAGTTGACGCTGGAAGACGTGTCGCAGATCTACGCGGTCCGGCGCATCCTGGAGCGAGCAGCCGCTGAACAGATTCCGTTACCGATGGAGAAAGCGGCGTTGAATGCCATTGTGGCGGCTCAACGGGGACACGACGCTGCAGTGGAAGCCGGCGATGCAAAGGCTGTGTTCCGCGCGAACTTTGAATTTCACGAGGCACTGTTTGCGGCCTGCGGCAATCCTTACCTGGCGGCGGCGATCGACGACTTTCGCAGGAAGACGCAAGTTGTCTGGTCGTACGCGATCGTCAGGCCCGAATACTTTCGCAACGCGCAGCGCGAGCACAAAGCGATGCTGAAGGCGATCCGCGACGGCGACCGCAAGAAACTGATCGAGCTTTGCGGGAAGCATCTGGACATTTCGCGCAACGCGTACGTCGAGACGCATCGGCTGCGATTCGAGCCGTGACGTGAAGCACTGATGAGTGCTCTACTCGGTTGCATCGCCGATGATTTGACGGGCGGCACCGACCTGGCCGGAATCCTTGTCAAAAATGGCATGCGCACCGTGCAGATGATCGGCGTGCCGGACGGAGCCTGGCCGGAAGACGCAGATGCCGTCGTTGTCGCGCTGAAATCGCGGACCAGCCCGGTCGAGCAAGCGGTGGCCGAATCGCTCGAAGCACTGCGATGGTTTCAAGGCGCCGGGTGCGTGCAGCACTACTTCAAATACTGCTCGACGTTCGATTCAACGGCGCGCGGCAACATCGGTCCGGTAGCCGACGCGTTGATGGACGCGCTCGGAACCGATTTCACGATCGCGTGTCCTGCGTTTCCCGCGACGCGCCGGACGATTTATCAAGGCTATCTGTTTGTCGGCGGTGTGTTGCTGAATGAGAGCGGGATGCAGCATCACCCGCTGACACCGATGACAGACGCGAACCTGGTGCGCGTGCTGCAGCAACAGACGAAGCGCAAGGTCGGGCTGGTGGATCACGCCGTTGTCAGCGCAGGCGCGAGCGCGATTGCCGAGCGCTTCGCGGCTTTGAAGCGCGAAGGTTGCGGCTTTGCAATCGTCGATGCAATTTCCGACGATGACCTCAATCAGATTGCGGCTGCTTCGGCGAACTTGCCGCTGATAACGGGCGGGTCAGGCCTGGCGCAAGGGCCTGCCGCAAAATTTCCGGCAGTCGAGAGCACTGAGTGCTCCCGCTGCGGAGACAGCAGGTGCCGATCACCGACGGCTTCAAGGCGGTCGTCGCCGGAAGCTGTTCGATGGCAACGCGAAATCAGGTCGACGTGATGCGCGCGCAGCGCCCATCGTTTCGAATCGACCCTTTAGAGCTCGCCAATGGACAAGACGTCGTGGGCACCGCACTGAAATGGGCCGCTGCT
This sequence comes from uncultured beta proteobacterium, assembly GCA_963807155.1. Lineage (GTDB taxonomy): Bacteria > Pseudomonadota > Gammaproteobacteria > Burkholderiales > Burkholderiaceae_F > JACCZX01. Next base: position 229,922 of record CAWEAZ010000023.1, on the reverse strand, counting down.
CACATCGGTACCGAGCCGATCCTGATCTACGCGACGGCGGCACCCGACGACGTGAAGCGCACACAGGCAGCGCTGGGCGTCGAGAAGTCGGCGTCACTGATCGAACACGCACTCGCGACAATCGCCACCGGGCTTGTGGACCGCGGTGTCAATCAACTGATAGTCGCCGGAGGCGAAACTTCGGGCGCCGTGCTACATGCGCTCGGCGTGAAAAGACTCGCGATCGGCCGCGAGATCGATCCGGGGGTGCCGTGGACGACGACGATGCTGCACAAGCCAAAGGGGCGAACGCTGGCGCTCGCGCTGAAATCCGGTAATTTCGGCAGTTCTGATTTCTTCCTCAAGGCATGGGACGCGTTGGCGCAGCCATCATGAGCACCGAAAAAGAGCAGGCGCTGCGCGACCGCATCGTTCTTCACGGGCGTTCGCTGTTCGATCGCGGACTCGCTGCAGGCAGCAGCGGCAACATCAGCGCGCGGCTTGATGATGGCTGGCTTCTGACTCCGACCGATTCCTGCCTGGGCCAGCTCGACGCGGCAAGGTTGTCGAAGCTGGACTGGCAAGGACGGTTGATCAGCGGGGACCCACCTTCGAAAGAAGCCTTTCTACATCGCGCGATGTACGAAGAGCGCGCCAGCGCCAACGCGATTGTTCATCTGCATTCGACCTATTCGGCGGCGGTGTCGTGCATGGATGGGCTCGATACCGCGAGCTGCCTGCCGCCGTTAACGGCTTATTTCGTAATGAAGATCGGTCGGTTGCCTCTGGTTCCCTACCACCGGCCCGGTGACGCAAAGCTCGCTGGTGCGATACGCGAACTCGCGCGCTCGCACGCGGCGCTGCTGCTGGCCAACCACGGCCCGATCGTTTCCGGAGCGTCGCTTGAAGCGGCGGTCTACGCGACCGAAGAACTGGAAGAAACCGCCAAGTTGTTCCTGTTGCTACGCAATGCGCCGGTTCGAGCGCTGACCGACGCGCAGATCGACGAGCTGCGGTCTGTCTTCGCACTCGGCAGTTAGGCGATGCCGAAGTTCGCAGCGAATCTTGGAATGTTGTTTACCGAGCTGCCGTTTGAACGGCGGTTCGCAGCCGCTGCCCACAACGGCTTCAAGGCGGTTGAGCTGCTGTTTCCATATGACCATACGCCGCACGATATTGCGAAATGGCTTGATGACAGTGGCTTGCAGAACCGTGGGCTGAATTTGTGGCCCGGCGAATTGGCCGCCGGCGAGCGCGGATTGGCTTCCCTTCCCGGTCGGGAACGGGATTTTCGCGCAGCCCTTGCACGCGCATTGGAATACGCCGACGCAACCAAGACACCCAATCTGCACGTGATGTGCGGGATCGTTCCGCCCGGCGGCGACCGAGCCGCGCATCGCACCGTGTACATCGACAACCTTCGATTCGCAGCGCGTGAGCTGGCGAAAACCGGTCGTACCGTGCTGATCGAGCCGATCAATCCGCGCGACATCCCCGGTTACTTTCTGAACACGCAAGCCGACGCGCACGCGATCGTCGCAGAGGTCGCCGAACCCAACGTCAAGGTGCAGATGGATTTCTATCATGCGCAGATCGTCGAAGGCGATCTCGCGATGAAGTTCAAAAAGTATTTCAACAACATCGGCCACGTGCAGATCGCCGGTGTGCCGGACCGGCACGAGCCCGACGAGAGCGAAATCGACTGCGGCTATCTGATGCGGCTTCTGGACGAAATGGGTTACGAAGGATGGGTCGGCTGCGAGTATCGGCCCCGACGAAGCACCGAAGAAGGGCTCGGCTGGATGCAGCGCTTATCCAAAGCGGCGCACTAATGAAAGTTCTGATCACAGGCGGCGCGGGATTTCTCGGGCGACGTCTCGCCGTGAAGCTGCTGGAACGCGGGTCGCTGAAGGGCGCAGACGACAAGGATTCGCGCATCGATCAAATGGTGCTTGTCGACATCGTGCAAGGCGCGCCGATTCCCGACAAGCGCGTTCGATCCATCGTCGGCGATATCGGCGATCCGGATTTCCTGAAAAGCACGATCGACGCGAAGACAGATTCGATCTTTCATCTTGCTGCGATCGTCAGCGGTCAGGCCGAAGCAGACTTCGATTTGGGGATGCGGATCAATGTCGATGCGTCGCGGCACTTGCTCGACATCTGCCGCGGACTCGGTCACCGCCCGAAGGTCGTCTTTGCCAGCTCGGTGGCGGTGTTTGGAGGAGAGCTGCCCGCGATGGTGCTCGACACGACTGCGCTTACGCCGCAGTCCTCCTACGGAACACAAAAGGCGGTGATCGAGCTTTTCGTCAACGATTACACGCGCAAAGGCTTCATCGACGGGCGCGTGTCTGCGATTGCCGACGATCAGCGTGCGGCCGGGGCGTCCGAACGCGGCTGCTTCTTCGTTTGCAAGCGGCATCATTCGCGAGCCATTAAACGGCGAGCCAGCGGTCTGCCCGGTCAACGCGAACACACGTTTGTGGCTACTGTCGCCGGAAAGAGTCATTGAGTCTCTGGTGTTCGGGCACGACGTGGCCGCGAGCGCGCTCGGGACAAATCGAAACATCAATGTTCCAGGCCTGTCGCTGACCGTCGGTGACATGGTCTCTGCTCTGCAGCGGGTTGCCGGCGATGAGGTCGTCAACAGAATTGAGTGGAAAGCCGACGCGCGCATCGAACGGATCGTTTCAACGTGGCCCGGAGCGCTGGACTCACGCAGAGCGCTCGCTCTAGGCTTTCCGTGCGATGAAGACTTCGAAGACGTCATTCGCCAGCACATACGAGACGAACTCGCCCGATAGTCGACAGTTCGGGGCGCAGCGGGCTGTACGGCTCGATTAACAGTTGGCACCGCCAACGCTGCAGTTCGTCGCAGAGGCCTGCGAGTTGCTACCTCTGCTCCTAGTATTGACGCCCTTGCGAACTCTCATCGTGGCCCGCACCTGTCCGACTTCCCCGTAGGAGCCTCCTTATGCATTTGTTTAAAGCCTTCTTCATCGCCGTCAGCCTCGTCGCGGCGGCGCCGGCCGTTCAGGCACAGGCTGCGAAGCAAATCCCGCTGCGGGATTTCTTCAAGAATCCCGATCAGGCGGGCCACGCTCTGTCGCCTGACGGCCAGTACCTTGCGTGGCTCGCCCCATGGGAATCGCGTCGAAACATCTACGTACGCCCGCTCGCGGGCGGCCCGGCGACTCGCGTAACCGCGGAAACCGCGCGCGACATCGCGGGCTTTGGGTGGAAGGGATCGAACCGCCTGATCTACGGCAAGGATTTTGGTGGTGACGAGAACTTCCACATCGTGAGCGTCGACCGCAAAGGTGAAGGGCTAAAAGACCTGACACCTGGCGAGAAAGTCAAAGCAAACGTCGTCGACCCGTTGATCGACGACGACGACCACATCATCGTCTCGCACAATCGCCGCGACGCGAAGGTATTCGACGTGTTCCGAATCAACGTGAATACGGGCGAAGAGAAGCTCATCGCGCAAAACCCGGGCAACATCACCGGCTGGAAAACGGATCATGACGGAAAACTGCGCGCCGCGACCACGACCGATGGCGTCAATACGTCGCTGCTGTATCGCGACAAGGAAGACGAAAACTTCAAGTCGATTCTGACAACCAATTTCAAGGAAGGCGTCGAGCCGCTTTTCTTCACCTTCGACAACCGCAAGCTCTACGTGGCGTCAAACCGAGGTCGCGACAAGTCAGCGATCTATGTGTTTGACCCCGCCAGCGCGAAGGAGGGCGAGCTGCTGGTCGAACATCCAAACGTTGACGTCAGCGGCCTGAGCTATTCGAGAAAGCGTAAGGTATTGACCAACGCAAACTGGGTGACGTGGAAAACCGAACGCAAATTCTTCGACAAAGAAACGGAGGAGATGTGGAAGGACGTCCAGGCCAAGCTTCCTGGATACGAGATTGCATTCACGTCCGCGAACCGCGCCGAAGATAAATTCATCGTCGCCGCATTCAGCGACAAGACGCGTGGCAAGCGTTACGTTTATGACAAGGCGACGAAGAAGCTTGACTTGCTGGCCGACGTTTCACCCTGGCTGCCGGAGAGCGAACTCGCGGACATGAAGCCGATTCAATATAAGTCACGCGACGGGCTGACGATTCACGGGTACCTGACGCTTCCGAAGGGAGTGCCGGCGAAAAACCTTCCGGTCGTTATCAACCCGCACGGCGGCCCGTGGTTTCGCGATGCGTGGGGCTTCAATCCGGAGGTGCAGTTTCTGGCGAATCGCGGTTACGCAGTGCTGCAGATGAACTTTCGCGGTTCCACCGGCTACGGCCGTGAATTCTGGGCGGCGTCGTTCAAGCAGTGGGGACGCAAGATGCAGGACGACGTCACCGATGGCGTCCAGTGGCTGATCAAGGAAGGCATCGCAGATCCGAAGCGGGTTGCGATCTACGGCGGCAGTTACGGTGGTTACACCACACTGGCCGGACTGGCATTTACGCCGGACCTTTATGCAGCCGGTGTCGACTACGTGGGCGTATCGAACCTGATCACATTCATGAAGTCGATCCCGCCCTACTGGAAACCGTATCTGGAAATGTTTGCCGAGATGGTCGGAGACATGGAGAAGGACGAAGCAATGCTGAAAGCGACCTCCCCCGTGTTCAGCGCCGACAAGATCAAGGCGCCGTTGTTAATTGCGCAAGGCGCGAAGGATCCGCGAGTAGCAAAGTCCGAAAGCGACCAAATGGTCGAGGCGATGAAAAAGCGCGGCGTCGAAGTCGAGTACATCGTGAAGGACAACGAGGGACACGGCTTCGCCAACGAGGAGAACCGATTCGAGTTCTACGAGGCAATGGAGCGCTTCCTGAAGAAACACATCGGGCGCTAGGACGATCGGGCAGCTGGGCCGCCGGGCACGCTTGCGGGCGGGCGCCGGCGGGCCCTTCAGCGCCGCATCGATCAACGCATCCGCCATCCAGCGCGCGGTCGCCTGCACTTCGCGATCGCTGCAACCCCAGATATCTTTCAGCACGACATACGGCTCGATTCCAAAGATCATCGACAGCCCGCACAGTAGCCGTCTGAAATCACTGTCGCGCATCCTTGATTTCAGCGGCGCAGCAACGCGCTTCAGGATCGCGACCCGATGTCCTCTGCGGTACGGTTCTTCATCGATCTGCCCTGAGCGCTCGAGCGCCCAATGCTCAAGTGACAACTGCAGCGCAGCGCGCATATGCGGCTCGAATTGCCTGAAGCGCGGAAACGTCTTGGTAAATAGTTCCTGCACTCGTTCGCGTCCATCCGCCTTGCGCGACTCGAAACGGCGAACCGGTCCCAGGCTCTCCCCGACCATGGCCGAGATCAACTGGCTGCGGCTCGGAAAGTAGCGGTAGGCGGTCGCGCGCGAGACGCCGGCCGCCGCCGCGACCTCGGCGACTGTGACAAGCCGCCCGTCCGCGGCCAGCTTCATTGCCTGCGCCAGCAGCAGCCGGTAAGTGCGCCCTCGCACCCCCGCCTCCGGGCCGGGCGGCGGAACTCGGTAGCCTGGACTGGGGACCTGACCGGCATTCTTGATTTCTTTGCTGGACGGTTGGCAAACGACTGGGTATCGTAGCCGCGCAGATGAGACATGTGTCTCAATTTTTTAGTCCGCCCAACCACTGCAACAGATCCCATTTAACGAGGGACGGCCAGGAGACATGCGCATTGCCACCTATCAGTGGGGCGGCCGTCGTCACGTCGGCGTGTTGTCGAATGACGCCCGCGAGATCACTCCGATCGACTTAAGAGATCGCCAGGAACAGGTGCAGTCGCGCGGAGCGCAGGCCTTGCTCGAACATCTGGCGGAAGGGAAAGACTTCCCTGCCGTCAACGGCACGCGGCTGCCACTTTCCGCGGTGACGCTCGAAGCGCCGCTGCCGCGCCCGCGGCGCAACCTTTGGTGCGTCGGCCGCAACTACCGGGCGCATGCGAAGGAGCTGCAGAGCACCATATTCAAGAACGACGACGCAGCAGCGAAGATCGATCAATGGCCGATCGTGTTCACCAAGGTGCCCGAGTGCGTTGTCGCGCATCGGAGCCGCGATCCGCCTTCCCGGCATGGCCGCGTCCGAACAGATCGACTACGAAGCCGAGCTTGCGGTCGTGATCGGTCGCAAGGGCACGAACATTCCGGCGAGCCGCGCGATGGATCACGTGTGGGGTTACACGATCGTCAACGACGTCACCGCGCGCGACGTGCAGATGCGGCACGTGCAATGGGATATGGGCAAGTCGTTCGACACGTTCTGCCCGATGGGCCCGTGGCTGGTTGACGCGACCGAGCTCGACGGGCAGCGACACGCGCGTGCGGCTGTGGGTCAACGGCGAATTGCGACAGGACGCGCGCACGGTTGACCTGATCTTCGACATTCCAACGCTGATCGAGACGATCTCGCGCGGCATCACTTTGTACCCGGGCGACGTCATCGCGACCGGCACACCGGCCGGCGTCGGCATGGGAATGCAGCCGCAGACCTGGCTCAAGGCCGGTGACACCGTGCGCATCGAGATCGATGGCATCGGCGTGCTCGAAAACCCCGTCGTGGCGCACTGACAGATGGCGCCTCCACTGGATCGACCGAATGGCCGTCGAAGTCGACGGCGAAGGCGATCCCGTCGTGATGGTGCACGGTCTCGGCGGAACAACGAATACGTGGACTCCGTTGCTCCCCGCGCTGACGCACGCGAAACGCATTCGCATCGAGCTGCCCGGCTCGGGACGCTCGCATCGCGCGCATGCACTGCAAGACAACACGCCGAACCAAGGCCGACTGTCGATCGACGTGCTGGTCGACGCGGTGTTGCGCGTGTGCGCGCAGCTTGGCGTGGCGCGCGCGCATTTCGCTGGCCACTCGCTGGGCACGATCGTGTGCCAACACCTGGCGGTGCGCAAACCCCAGCGCGTGCGCAGTCTTGCGTTGTTCGGAGCGCTGCTCGCACCGCCAGACGCCGCACGTGCCGGATTGAGAACGCGTGCGGCGAAGGCGCGCGACGAAGGCATGTTCGGCATCGCCGACGCGATCGTGCAAGGCGCGCTTTCGAGCTCGACGCGCGAACAGTTGCCGGTGGTCGTCGCGTTCGTGCGCGAGTCTCTACTCGCGCAAGATCCGGAAGGCTATGCCCGCACGTGCGAAGCGCTGGCCGCAGCAGAAGCAGCGGATATCGACGAACATCGACGTGCCGACGTTGCTGGTCGCCGGCGACGAAGACCCGATCGCGCCGGTGCAGGTCGCGCGCGAGATGGCGCGCCGGATCGGCGATGCGCAAGTCGAAAGTCTGTCGCGCTGCGGTCATTGGATGACCGCCGAACGTGCCGCCGATTGCCAGTCGCATCTGCGCCGGTTTCTCGAGCGCTCAATGGCAAGGACGTAGAGGAGAACGCATGGCCAACGTCTTGTTTACCAACGTACGCATCTTCGACGGCAGCGGCGATCAGCCGTACAACGGCGAAGTGCTGGTGCAAGGCAACCGCATCGGGCGCGTCACGCGCACGTCGGGCAGCGTACGTTCGTTGCCTGCATCGTCTGCTTCGGGAGCGACCGTGATCGACGGCGCCGGCAGCACGTTGATGCCCGGCATGGTCGAGGCGCACACGCATTTTTCGTGGAACGACCAGCCTTCGCTCGACTCGATCCAGCGCATGCCGACCGAAGAGCACATTCTTTGGTGCGCGCACGTCGCCGAGCGTTATCTGTCGATGGGCTGGACGTCGTGCGTCGGTGCTGCAACCGCCAAGCCGCGGCTCGACGTCGTGATCCGCAATGCGATCAACGCCGGCGAAATTCCGGGGCCGCGCTACATCGCCGCGAGCCAGGAGCTGACGGTGCAAGGCGGCCTGGGCGACAACACGCTGCCGCACCTGCCGCAGGAAGAGTTCAACTTCGGCGCGGTCGTCAGCGGGCCGGAAGAAGTCCGCCGCTGCGTGCGCCAGTTCGTCAAGTACGGCGTCGATCAGATCAAGATCAATCTGTCGGGCGAATACATCGCCGGGCTGCCGGCCGAGTACACGCCATTTTCGGAAGAGGAAATTGCGATGTGCGTGACCGAAGCCAAGCGCTTCGGCAAGCGTGTCGCCGCGCACGCGCGCTCGTCCGAATCGGTCAAGCAATGCATCCGCCACGGCATCGAAGTGATCTATCACGCGAGCTTTGCCGATGAAGAAGCGCTCGACATGCTGGAAGCCAACAAGCACAAGCACTTCGTCGCGCCCGGTCTTGCGTGGCTGATCAACACGTCACATCACGCGTCCGAATGGGGCCTGACGCCGGAAGTGACGAAGAAGATGGGCTATCACCGCGAGCTCGAGGTCGCGGTCGAGACATTGAAAAAAATGTTGAAGCGCGGCATCCGCATCCTGCCCGGCGGCGACTACGGATTTGCGTGGACACCGCACGGCACCAACGCGAAGGATCTCGAGTACTTCATGAAGTACCTCGGCATGTCGTCGATGGAAGCGATGCTCTCGGCCACGGCGTGGGGCGCGCCGATCATGAAGCTCGATGGTGACGCCGGCCGCGAGCAGATTGGCAGAGTCAAAGAGGGCGCATTGGCGGACCTGCTGCTGATCGACGGTGATCCGCTCGCGGACATTCGCATCCTGCAAGACAAGCAACGCATTCTGGCGGTGATGAAGGACGGCGAGTTTTATCGCGCGCCTGCCCCGCGCGATGTGCGCAGCTCGGCTCCCACCCGCTGGCAAGCCGTCGCTGCCTAGGAGAAACCGATGGCCGACTCCGAAGTTCTATTTACCAACGTAAAGATCATCGACGGCAGCGGCGCAGCGCCGTACACCGGCGAAGTGCTGGTGCGCGGCAAGCGCATCGGCCGTGTCGCGCGCAATGCGCGGTCGTTCGCTTCAGGCAGCGGCACCGTGATCGACGGCGCCGGCGCCACGCTGATGCCGGGAATGGTCGAGGCGCACACGCACTTCGCGTGGAACAACGCGTCAGGGCTTTCCGATATTCAGAAGATGCCGGTCGAGGAACACACGCTGTGGACCGCGCGTGTCGCGAAGCTGTATCTCGATCAGGGCTGGACTTCGTGCGTCGGCGCAGCGACCGCAAAGCCTCGGCTCGACGTCGTCGTGCGCAACGCGATTAACTCGGGATTGATTCCGGGCCCGCGCTATCTGGCGGCAAGCCAGGAGATCACGGTGCCCGGGCGGGCTCGGCGACGAAACTCTGCCGCATCTGCCCTTCCCCGAATTCAGTTTCGCGGTCAACGTCAGCGGGCCGGAAGACATGCGACGCGCGTGCCGGATGTTTCTGCAGTACGGCGTCGACTCGATCAAGCTCAATCTTTCGGGCGACAACCTGGTACCGCACGCGAACGCGAAGACCACGTGGATGACCGATGCGGAAGTGAAGGTCGCCGTCGAAGAGGCGACGCTGCGCGGCAAGCGCGTCGCTGTCCATGCGCGCAGCGCGGACTCGGTCAAGCAGGCGGTGCGGCTTGGCTGCGAAGTGATCTATCACGCGAGCTACACCGACAACGAAGCGCTCGATCTGCTCGAAGCGAACAAGCACAAGATCTTCGTCGCACCCGGACTGTCGGTGATCTTCAAGCTGCTGCAGGAAGGCACGCCGTACGGAATCACTCCCGCGAAGGCGCGCGAGATGGGCTACGAAGACGAGCTCGCCGCTGCAACGGAATCGATGAAAGCGATGCACAAGCGCGGCATTCGCGTGCTGCCCGGCGGCGACTACGGATTTGCATGGGCACCGCACGGCACGAATGCCACCGACCTGCAGTACTTCGTCAAGCACTGCGGCATGACTCCGATGGATGCGCTGATGTCGGCGACGCGCTACGGCGGGCAGATCATGTTGATGGGAAACGAGCTCGGCGAAGTGAAGGAAGGCTATCTCGCCGATCTGCTGCTGGTCGACGGCGATCCGCTCGCTGATCTTTCGATCCTGCTCGACAAGACGCGACTGCTCGCGATCATGAAGGACGGCGTGTTTCACAAAGCGCCCGACGTCGCGGCGAGCCGTTCATCGCGCTCGCCGTCATTACTCGCCTTCGTATTCAACCGCAGCGGCTTGATGCGGACATCGCACATCGTCGGCTGGAGCGCGCTCGCGCTGTTGCTGCTCGGCCTTTCGATCTGGGGCCTGGTCGACAACACGCGACTGTTCCTGGTGACGGTGCTGAATGGTCTGACGCTGGCGTCGCTTTACTTCATCGTTGCGAGCGGCTTCACGCTCGTGTTCGGATTGATGCGCAACGTGAACCTTGCGCACGGCTCGCTGTATCTGCTCGGCGGCTACGTCGGCTTCATCGTCGCCGAGAAAACAGGCTGGTGGATCCTCGCCTTGGCGGCGGGTTTCTTTACCGCAGCCCTCGTCGGCCTGCTGATTCAAACGGTGATCCTGCGTCATATGCAGGGCCAGGACTTGCGGCAGACGATGGTGACGATCGGGCTGTCGATTCTGATCGCCGATCTGCTGCTATGGGGTTTCAGCGCCGAAGTGCACCAGATGGAAGCTCCCGCGTGGCTGAAAGGGCCGGTTCGCGGCATTCCGATCATCAACGCGTATTCCGCGTATCGCATGAGCCTGCTGGTGCTCGGCGTCGCGATCGGCATTGCGCTGTGGCTGTTCCTGAACCGCACGCGCGTCGGCATGATGATTCGCGCCGGCGTCGACGACCGCGCAATGCTTGCGGCTTCGGGCGTCAACGTGAATCTGGTGTTTGCGATCACGTTCGCGATCGGCGCCGGTCTGGCCGGACTCGGTGGTGTGATCGGCGCGGTCGAGCTGTCGATGGTGCCGGGTGAAGACACGCGGTTTCTTCTCGCGTCGCTGATCGTCGTCATCGTCGGCGGCATGGGAAGCGTCGCGGGTGCGGCGATCGGCGCAGCGATGCTCGGCCTGGCCGAAACTTTCGGCCTTGCGTACGCGCCGACGTACAGCGTCGTGTTCACCTTCGTGATCCTGGTCATCGTGCTGGCGTTTCGCCCGCGCGGGTTGATGGGAAGACCCGCATGAGCGCAGCCAAATGGCGCCGTGCGATGGCTGCTGGCTCTGCGGCTCCGGCCGTCGCGCTACCGGCGCATCTGCAACTCGTCGCGACCGCACCCCACGAAGCGCGTGAGCGTGCGAACTGGCGGCTCAGTCTGCAGCAGTGGTTTCGCAACCTGTCGCCGTGGCAACTCGTTGTGCTTGCCGGCCTGATCGTTTTTCCCTTCGTCGTGTCGCCGTTCATTACGTTTCAGATCGGCGCGCAGACGCTCGCGCTTGGGCTCATCGCGTTGTCGCTGACGTTTCTTGGCGGCTACGGTGGCATGGTGTCGCTCGCGCAGATGACGGTCGCCGGCATTGCCGGCTATTCGGTCGCGATCCTCGGTTCGAGCAGCGCCGCGGAAATCAGTCTGAACTGGCCGTGGTGGCTGGTCGTGCCGTGTGCGGTACTGATCGCCACCGCGTGCGCCGCGGGCATCGCGTGGCTGTCGGTACGCACCGAAGGCATCTACACGATCATGATCACGCTCGCGATCGGCGTGGCCTTTTTCTACCTCGTGCTGCAGAACTACAGCCTGTTCAACGGCTGGCAGGGCCTGCAAAAAGTTCATCCTCCGATCTTGTTCGGCATCAACTGGCGCGACCCGATGCCGATCTATTTCCTTACGTTGGTCTGCGCACTGGCGAGCTACGTCTTCATCTCATACATCGTGCGCTCGCCATTCGGCATTGCGCTGCAGGGCATTCGCGAGAACCCGCGCCGGATGGAGTCGCTCGGCTTCAACGTCGTCGCGCATCGCGTTGCAGCCTACGTCGTTGCAGGCTTTATCGCAGCCATCGGTGGCGTGCTCTTTGTTTGGTACAACGGGTTGATCACGCCAGGTTCGGTCGGCACGTCGTGGCTGATCAACATTCTGGTGATCGCCGTGCTCGGCGGCATGCGCCATCCGATCGGTCCGTTTCTCGGCGCGCTGATCTTCGTGCTGCTTCAAACCTTCGCGATCGACGTCATCGACCGTGAACGATTCAATCTAGTCATCGGCGGGGTCTTCCTCGCCATCGTGCTGTTTTCACCTGACGGTCTACTCGGCCTGTGGTCGTTCGTGCGTGCGCGCTTCGCGCAGTCACGTACGGGCACAAGTCGAGTGAGTGCCGTTTCTACCCCACCGCGGCTAACGAGCCGTCATTAGCAAATTATTAGCAACTGAAGGAGACAGTAATGAAGAAGAGAGTTTTGATGAGAACGCTGATGGCCACTGCGGTGATCGGCGCATTTGCAACGGCGGCGTGGTCGCAGTCGACTGGGCCGGTGAAGATCGGCGTGCTGGCTACGCTGGAAGGTCCGTTTGCTGCCGGCGGTGCCGATGGCATGCGCGGCGCAGAGCTTGCGATTCGCGAGCGCGGCGGCGTGGTTGCCGGACGCAAGATCGAAATGATCAAGGCGTCGTCGGATGCCAAGCCTGACGTAGCAGTGAACTCCGCACGCAAACTGGTTGAGCAGGACAAGGTCGACATCCTGGTTGGCCCACTGTCCGGTGGTGAAGGCATCGCGGTCAAGGATTATTCGAAAACGCAGCCGCAAGTGACGTTCATCAACGGCTCATCGGGCGCGCAGGCCACCACATTGACCAGCCCGTCGCCCAACTTCTTCCGCTTTAACACCGACGGCGGGCAGTGGATGGTCGGTCTCGGCAAGGAAGCAATGAAGCGCGGCTTCAAACGCGTGATGGTGATCGCTGAGGACTACTCGTTCCCGTACTCGCAGGTGCAGGGCTTCATGACCGAGTACTGCGCCGCCGGTGGCAAGGTTCCGGTCAAGGCATGGGTGCCGCTTGGTGGCAAGGATTACGCATCGGTCATTGCACGCATTCCGAAAGATGTCGACGCATTGGTCGTTGTGCTCGGCGGCGCTGACGCGGTGAACTTCCTTAACCAGTACGAAGCCGCGGGCGGCGACAAGCCAATGATCGGTGGATCGATCACGGTCAGTCAGGACGTTTTGAACTATCGCGGCAAGCGGCGCGATTCCCTGGTTGGCACGCTATCGGCGGGTCCGCTTGCCGATGCGATCGACACGGCTGAGTACAAAGCTTTCGTTGCGAGTTACAAGAAGAACTTCCCGGACGGTTATCCAAGTCCCGGCCTGTTTGCGCTCAACTACTACATCAACATGAAAGCCGCGTTGGACGGGCTCGAAGCCGTCAAGGGCGACTTGGGCGACGGACAGAAAAAGTATCGCGACACGCTGGCGAAGATGACGCTGAAGACGCCGGTCGGTGACATCAAGCTCGATGAGAACCGCCAGGCGATCGGTACCACTTTCATTACCGAGGTGGCGAAGGATGACAAGGGCGGGCTGTACAACAAGGTCGTAGGCAAGACCGACAACATCACGCAGACCTTCGGCCAGAAACCGGCCGACTTCAAGATGGGTTCGCGCGACGTGCCTGATTGTCCGTAGCAAAAGCGGAGCGGGTGCGAATGCCGCGCCCGCTCCACTTCAACACTCAATAGAGAAATTGCCGATGCCCGGAATCCAGCGCGCCTTAGTGAAAGTCATGGTGACGACATGGTTGGTGGTTCTCGCAATGCCATGCGTTGCGGCGCCAAAAGCCGCGGAACGGCAGGCGTTGGTCGACAAAGAGTTTCATGCAGCGCTGGTGAAAGTTGACGCCGCACAGCGCGAACTTCAAAACGGAAGGCCAGAAGCCTTCAAAGCGCTCTGGTCGCATGCCGATGACGTCACGCTGTCGGGTGGCTTCGGCGGCACCATCGAAAAAGGATGGGAACAAGTCGGCCGTCGGCTTGACTGGGTGGGCGCACAGTTTTCGAACGGCACCAACACCATCGAGCGGATCGTTGCCAAGGCGAATGGCGCGATCGGCTACGTTGTACAGATTGAGCGTCTCCGGTTTCAAGTTCCAGGGCAAGCGCACGAGTCGACGCGCGACTACCGCGTCACGATGTTGTTCCGGCGAGAAGCCGAAGGTTGGCGAATCGTTCATCGCCAGGCCGATTCGAATATGACGAAGGCGGCGCCGCAATGAACGTCGTCGAGCTGCCCGCCCGGCGCGCTGACGTGATGCGTGCCAGTTCCGCCGCGATGTCGGGCAACGCGCTCGTGCTTGATGGCGTCACGCGGCAATTTGGCGCGTTGCGTGCGATCGACCACATCACGTTTGAAGTGCCGGCTGGTGAGCGGCGCGCGATTCTCGGCGCCAATGGCGCAGGCAAGACAACGCTGTTCAACGCGATCACGGGCGACTTTCCGCCCACAGGCAGGCACGGTTCATTTCTTCGGCGAAGACGTGACCAACCTGCCGCCGCACGAGCGGATTCGCCGCGGGTTGCGGCGCACGTATCAATCCTCATTGCTGTTTCGCGAGCTGTCGGTGCGAGACAACCTTTTTCTTGCGGTTCGCGGCGCAACGCGCGGGCGTTTCAATATGCGTCGCCCACAGCGCTCGGACCCGAGCGTGATCGCGGCGGAAGCACTGTTGCACCAAGTGCGTCTCGATGCCGTCGGCGATACGAAGGTCGCTGCGCTATCGCACGGTCAGCAGCGGCAGCTCGAAGTCGGAATGGCATTGGCCGGCGCGCCGCGACTGATTCTGTTCGATGAGCCGGCGGCCGGACTGTCGCCTGCCGAGCGACGCGAGCTGGTCGCGCTTCTCCGAAGCCTTGCCGCGCCATCTCGGCTTCGTGCTGATCGAGCACGATCTCGATATCGCCCTCGGCGTCGCCGAGCGCGTAACGGTGATGCACAACGGCCGCGTGCTGAAGCACGGTTCGCCGCAGGAAATTCAGGACGACGCCGAAGTGCACGCGATCTACATGGGCGCGAAAGGTCATGGAGGCGCTCATGTCCACTGAGCCGATGAACGTCGGTGCGCCAGCGCTCGAAGTGCGCAACCTCGACGTCTACTACGGCCGCGCGCACGCGCTGCAGGACATCTCATTGACTTTGCATTCCGGCGTGCTCGGCGTCGTTGGCCGCAACGGCATGGGCAAGACGACGCTGTGCAATGCGATCACCGGGCTGGTTCCTGCGCGCGGCAGTGTGAAACTCGCAGGGCGCGAAATTCTTGGCCTTTCGCCGAACGTGATCACCGAGCTCGGCATCGGCTACGTGCCGCAAGGCCGGCGCGTGTGGGCATCGCTGTCGGTCGACGAGCATTTGCGGCTTGCAGCAAAGAGCGCGCGCCAGGGCGCGTGGACGGTCGAGCGCATCTACTCGCTGTTCCCGCGGCTGGCGGATCGCCGGCGCAACGGCGGCGCCGAGCTGTCGGGCGGTGAGCAGCAGATGCTGGCGATCGGCCGCGCGCTGCTGTTCAACCCGCGCGTGCTGGTGATGGACGAGCCGACCGAAGGCCTGGCGCCGGTGATTGTCGAGCAAGTCGTTGCGACGCTGAAGCAACTGGCGCATTCGACTTCTGAAAGTAACGAGATTGCCGTGTTGCTGATAGAACAGAACATCGGCGTGGCGGTCGACGTAGCCGACCGCGTCGCAGTGATGGTCAACGGCCGCATCGCGCGCGAGATGTCGGCAAGCGAGCTCGCGGCCGACACCGAATTGCAGCAACGATTGCTCGGCGTGCACGCGGCCGGAGAAGAAGAACCGCAACCTGTCGTGCCGGAAGTCACCGACGAGGACGCATCGGCACGCGTATTCACCGTACGCCGCGCGCACGCGGACGCTCCACCCGCCATCACTCCAACGCAGACCGTAAGAAGCTTCACGCGCTGGAATGCGCAGCAGCCCGACGTTCCCTTGCACGATCGTGCGGTACGTCCTTCGCTCGACGACGCGAAAGTGTCGGAGCCGGAAGTCGAAGCCGCCCCCGAAACTGCTTCGAACGCACGCAGCGCACGCGTGTTCGAATTTCCTGCCTCGAGCAACGTGCAGCGCGCCGCCTACATCGTCGGCACGTTCGATACCAAAGGCCGCGAGCTCTTTTTTCTGAAGCAGTGCATCGACAAGCTCGGACTGCGCACAGTGACCGTCGATCTATCGACGTCGGGCACTACGTCGACCGCCAACGTTCATCCGCGCGAAGTCGCGCGGCACCATCCGAAGGGCGAGAGTGCGGTGTTCACCGGCGATCGCGGCTCATCGGTCAGCAACATGGCGATCGCATTCGAGCGATTCCTGCTCGGCCGGCGCGACCTCGGCGGCATCGTGTCGGCCGGCGGCTCGGGAGGAACGGCGCTCGCGACGCAGGCAATGCGCGCGTTGCCGGTCGGCATGCCGAAGGTGATGGTGTCGTCGGTCGCCTCCGCCGACGTGCGTCCCTATGTCGGGCCGAGCGACATCTGCATGATGTATTCGGTGACCGACGTGTCGGGCATCAATCGCATCAGCGAGAAGAGTGCTGTCGAACGCCGCGCACGCGCTGGCCGGCATGATCGCGTACACGCGCACCGCGGCATCCGAAAGCAAGCCCGCGATCGGGCTGACGATGTTCGGCGTCACCACGCCGTGCGTGCAGGCGGTGACCAAGCAGCTGCAGAACGAATTCGATTGCCTGGTGTTTCATGCCACCGGCACCGGCGGCCAATCGATGGAGAAGCTGGTCGACTCGGGCTTGCTCGCCGGCGTGCTCGACATTTCGACGACCGAAGTGTGCGACGAGATCGTCGGCGGCGTGCTCAGTGCAGGGCCGGAGCGATTCGATGCATTCGCGCGGCGTCCGATTCCGTACGTGGGCTCATGCGGTGCGCTCGACATGGCGAACTTCTGGGCGTTCGAGACGGTGCCGCCGAAGTTCAAGGATCGCAATCTGGTCAAGCACAACGCGAACGTCACGTTGATGCGCACCACCCCGGACGAATGCAAAGCGATTGGCGAATTCATCGCAGCCAAGCTGAATCGGATGGAAGGTCCGGTGCGCTTCATCATTCCGGAAGGCGGCGTGTCGGTGCTCGACGCACCCGGCAAGACGTTCTGGGACCCGGTTGCAGACAAGGCGCTGTTCACCGCGATCGAGTCGAACTTCCGTCGCGGCCCGCGGCGCACGTTGATCCGCAGTCCGCTGCATCTGAACGATCCGGCGTTTGCCGATCTGCTGGTCCAGCAATTCCACGAGGTATGCGCCGAGGGCGCTGCCGTCACACGCACTGCAGTTCACTAAAACTAGAACGAAGAACGACACATGCCTCGTATCGCCCGCAAAGAAATTCTGAAACGACTGTGCGACAAGATCGCGCGCGGCGAGCCGATCGTCGGTGGCGGCGCGGGCACAGGCCTTTCAGCGAAGTGCGAAGAGGCCGGCGGCATCGACCTGATCGTGATCTACAACTCCGGCCGCTATCGAATGGCGGGCCGCGGCTCGCTCGCCGGCTTGCTGGCATACGGCAATGCCAACGACATCGTCGTCGAAATGGCGCACGAAGTTTTGCCGGTCGTGCGCCACACGCCGGTGCTCGCGGGTGTCAACGGCACCGATCCATTCATGCTGATGCCGCAGTTTCTGCGTCAGCTCGCTGATCTCGGCTTCTCGGGTGTGCAGAACTTTCCCAGTGTTGGGCTGATCGACGGTACGTTTCGCGCCAATCTCGAAGAGACCGGGATGAGCTACGCGCTCGAGGTTGACATGATTCGCGCGGCGCGCGCGATCGATCTGCTGACGACGCCGTATGTGTTCTCCGAAAACGATGCGCGCGAGATGGCGCGCGCCGGCGCAGACATCATCGTGTGCCATCTCGGATTGACGACCGGCGGCGCGATCGGCGCCGGCACCGCGCTGACGCTCGACGATTGCGTGCCGCGCATCGACGCATGGTCCGCGGCCGCGCGCGAAGTCAATCCTGACGTGATCGTGCTGTGTCACGGCGGCCCGATCGCGACACCGGAAGACGCGGAGACGATCCTGCAACGGTGCCCGCAATGCCACGGCTTCTACGGCGCATCGAGCATGGAACGGCTGCCGACCGAAATTGCGCTGACAGAACAGACGAAGCGATTCGTCGCCATTGGTAGAGATAAAAGCAGAACTTCGAAAAGCAGGAACTTGCAAGGGAGTACGCCATGAGCGGATCTGATTTCGGCATCTTCATCCTCAGCCTTCTGACCGCGGCCATCGTCATCGCCGTGATCGTCGCGCTGTTCCACTGGCTGTATCTGCGGTCGTCGAAGGAGCGCAGCTTCGTGCGCACGGGACTCGGCGGGCAGAAAGTCGTGCTCGGTGGTGGCGCATTCGTGCTGCCGATCGTGCACGACGTGATACCGGTCAACATGAACACGCTGCGCCTCGAAGTCGCACGCGGGCGCGACAAGGCGCTGATCACCAAGGACCGGATGCGCGTCGACGTGATCTCCGAGTTCTACGTGCGCGTGAAAGCCGATGCGAATGCCGTGGCCGACGCCGCGCAGACATTGGGCATGCGCACGCTCGAGCCCGAGCGACTGAAGGAATTGCTCGAAGGCAAGTTCGTCGACGCGTTGCGCACGGCCGCCGCCGAAATGACGATGGAAGAACTGCACGAGAAGCGCGGCGACTTCGTCAAGCGCGTACGCCAGGTGGTCGCCGAAGATCTGCGCAAGAACGGACTCGAGCTCGAAGCGGCTTCGCTGACGCAGCTCGACCAGACCGCGATGGAGTTCTTCAACCCGAGCAATGCGTTCGACGCCGAAGGTCTGACGCGTCTGACCGAGCAGATCGAGCGGCGCAAGAAGCAGCGCAACGATGTCGAGCAGGACACGATGATCTCGATCCGCAGCAAGAATCTGGAAGCGGAGAAGCTGTCGCTCGATATCGACCGTGAAGCCGAATACGCGCGCCTGACCCAGGAGCGCGAAGTCGAAGTCGCGCGCGCGCAGCAGCGCACCGAGCTCGCACGCGAGCGCTCGACCAGCGAACGCGAAGTCGAGACGTCGCAGATCTCGGCGCGCGAAGCGATCGAGAAGGCGCGCATCGCCACCGACCGCGTGCTGGAAGAAGAGCGCATCTCGAAGGAAGGCGGACTGCAGGCGCGCGAGATCGAGCGGCGGCAAAACGTGGAGCTGGCGGAGCAACAGCGATCGATTGCAGTCTCGAAACAGAGCAAGGCGGAAAGCGAGGCGCGCGCTGCCGCAGATCAGGCGCGTGCGAAAGCCGTCACCGAAGAGGAACGCGTGTTCACCGCGCGCGAGACCGAGATGGCCGAGCGCCGCAAGCAGATCGACCTGATCGAAGCGTCGAAGGAAGCGCAGCGCGAAGGCATCCGGCTGACGATGGCCGCCGAAGCAGAGAAGAACGCTTCAGCCGATCGCGGCCACGCGCTGCGCGCGCAAGCGCAGGCCGAGGCCGATTCGGATCAGATCCGCACGATGGCACTGCGCATTCGTCACGAGATCGAAGCCGAAGGTGCGCGCCTGATGAATGAAACGCACAACATGCTGACGCCGGACGCGCGCACGTCGCAACTGCGGCTGCGGCTGATCGACAAGATGGAAGGCATCATCCGCGAGAGCGTCAAGCCGATGGAGCGCATCGAAGGCATCAAGATCCTGCACGTCGATGGATTCGGCGGCGGCAACGGTCATGCCAAAGGCGACATGGGCGCGGGCCTGACCGACAGCGTCGTCAACAGCGCATTGCGTTTCCGCGCGCAGGCGCCGCTGGTCGATCAACTGCTGCGTGAGATCGGCGTGCAGGGAGGCGAGCTCGGACAGATCGCGCAGAGCATCAGCAAGACCGCGCTGCCGAGCGGCAGCAAGGGCGGTGGCGAGGACTGATTCGGGTCTACACATCGAGTGTCATCGACGCGCCGGCCGATGCGGTCTGGCAACAGGTGCGCGACTTCAACGGCCTGCCGGCGTGGCACCCGGCGATTGCAGAGTCGCGCATCGAGGCCGGAGCGCCATCCGATCGCGTCGGCTGCGTGCGCAACTTCCGCACGAAAGATGGCGGCGTCATCCGCGAACAGCTGCTGACGCTGTCCGACTTCGAATACGAATGCATCGTACTCGATTCTCGAATCACCGATGGGCGTCGATAACTACATCGCCACGTTGAAGCTGACGCCGATCACCGACGGCAATCGCACCTTCGCCGAATGGAGCGCAGAGTTCGACTGCGCGCCAGGCCGTGAGCGCGAGCTGACGCAGCTGATTGGCCAGGACGTTTTTCAGGGCGGGTTTAACGCGTTGAAGCAGCGTTTCCTGAAAGCCGCTGCCTAAGACGCGCATGTCGTTACAGCGCGTTACCCGGTCGACGGTGATCGACCATCCGATCGAGCGTGTGTGGCCGGTGCTGCGCGACTTCAACTCGCACTGGCAATGGCACCCGGTCGTTGCCGAGAGTCACATCGAAGACGGTCTTGCACCCGATCAGGTCGGATGCGTGCGCAACTTTCGATTGGCCGACGGCGCGCATCTGCGTGAGCAATTGTTGGCGCTATCTGATCGCGACTGGATCTCGACCTACTGCATTCTCGATTCGACGATTCCGCTGTATCGCTACGTCGCCACCGTGCAACTGAAGCGCGTCACCGACGGTGATCGCACGTTCTGGCATTGGCAGTCGACGTTCGCAACGCCGCCCGGTCGCGAGCGCGAGTTGACTGAGCAGGTCGGCCGCAATGTTTATGAAGCAGGATTCGAGGCGCTGCGGCAATACCTCGGCCGGCCAGCCGCCGTCGCTGCATCGATGGCGCCTCAAGGTTGGGTCGACTAGAGTGGGCGACGTGTCGGTGGTCTCTGACTGGGTGACGAGGTGGATGATGAAAATCGCTCGATGGATTCGCCCTGTAGCGGCACTGTGCGCAGTGCTGGTCTTTGCGCCAGATGCGTTATGCGCAGGATTTCCCGAGCAAGCAGCCTGTGCGCCTCGATCGTCACTTTCGCGCCGGGTGGAGGGGCCGACACTATCGCGCGCACGTTGAATGCCAAGATGGGAGAGACGCTCGGCCAGACCGTGATCGTCGAGAACAAGGCGGGAGCGGGCGGCGCCATCGCTACGGATTACGTAGCGAAATCCGCGCCGGATGGCTACAACATCCTGTTCACGGTTTCCTCGCACAGCATCAACCAGGCGCTCGTGCCCTCGCTGCCCTTCAACACCGAGCGCGACCTGCGCGGAGTGACGCTGATTGGCGCTCTTCCGCAAGTGCTCGCAGTGCATCCCTCGGTACCTGCATCGAATCTGCAGGAGTGGATTGCGCTCGGCAAGAAGGATCCCAGGTACCTTCAATACGCCACCGGCGGCATCGGCTCGCCCGGCCATTTCGCGGGCGCGCTGCTGCAGTCGCAGGGCAAGCTCAATTTGGTTCATGTTCCATACAAAGGCGCCGGACCCGCGATGTCCGACGTGATGGGCAACCAGGTACCTGCGGTACTGGGCACGCTGAGCGGAATCCTGCCGCATATCAAGAGCGGAAAACTCAAAGGCATCGCAGTGACTTCCACCAAGCGCTCGCCACTGATACCCGATGTAGCGACGATCGCGGAGTCAGGCTTTCCCGGCTACGAGTCGGATACGTGGATCGGAACGTTCGTGCCGCGCGCAACACCGGCGGACGTCGTGGCGAAGCTGCACAGCGCCACGCTGACAGCGTTGAAGGATCCGGCTGTCGCGGCACGCATGGAAAGCCAGGCGGGCCAGATCATCGGCGGTTCTCCCGCGGAGCTCGATGCGCTGGTCTCCAAGGAGATCCGGCAATTCACGCAGGTGGTGCGAGAGCAGGGACTCAAGCCCGAATGAGCTAGCGGCTTGTCTGATCAGCGCTCTAGGCAACTATTCACAGACTAGTCTCCGCAACTCTTGTCACGGTCCCGCTCGTTAGTTGGACCAGATCATCAAAGTTAAGGCGGAACACCGCATTCGGCGTCCCGGCCGCAGCCCAAATCTCATCGAAGCTACGCAAGTCTTCATCGATGATGATGAGCACCGGTTCGGAGTGCCCGATCGGAGGTACGCCTCCGATGGCGAAGCCAGTGCGGTCGCGAACAAAGTTAGCGTTGGCGCGTTCAATCGTTTCACCGAGATGGGTTGCGATGATCGACTCATGCACGCGGTTCGTTCCGCAGGTGATGACTATCACGGGTCGATCGCTGATGGTCGCTCGGAACACCAACGACTTCGCGATCTGCCCTACTGTGCAGCCGATCGCTGCCGCAGCCTCGGCAGCCGAGCGGGTCGACGCCTCAAACTCCATCACCTCGAAGCGCGGCCCGAGCACACCCTGGACTCGCAGCGCAGTGCGATGCGTGGCTGATTTCACTTAAACAGTCCTATGTGGCACGCTAGCTCCCTTGCTTCACGCGCCGCAAATTGTCGTCGCGTCCATAGGTCACCATGATTACAGCGAAAAAGCTGCTTGCGCTGCTGCTTGGCATTTCGTCGGTGGCGATCAGCGTGGGCACAGGCTCCGCTGCAAGTCGGTTCGAAGCGCTTTACCGAGTCGTACATCCTCGGCGAGATCATCACGCAGACAGCGCAGGGCCCGGGCGCGACGGCGGCTGTGCACCAGCGCGGGCTGGGCAATACGGCCATCCTGCTCAATGCACTCGAAAGCCGCAGCATCGATGTCTATCCCGAATACACCGGCACGATCGCGCGCGAGATCCTCAAGCTTCCCAACGTGCCGCCGCTGGCGGAACTGAACACGCGTCTGGCGCCGCGTGGCCTGGCAGTCGCGGTGCCGCTGGGCTTCAACAATAGCTACGCACTTGCGGTGCGATCCAGCGATGCACGAGACAAGGGCCTCGCGCGCATATCGGACCTCAAGCAGCACCCCAACCTACGCCTCGGGCTGTCGCAGGAGTTCCTCGGTCGCGCCGACGGTTGGCCGAATCTCGCACTCGCCTACGGGCTGAGTTTCGCGCCACCCAAAGGTCTCGACCACGGGCTCGCCTACGAGGCAATCGCCGGCGGCCAGGTCGACGTGATCGACATCTACACGACTGACGCCAAACTCGACAAGTACAAATTGACCGTGCTCGTCGACGACGTCGGGTACTTCCCGCGCTACGACGCCGTGCTGCTGTATCGCGCGGACGTGCCGACGCGGTTTCCCAAGGCGTGGGCAGCGCTCGCGCAGCTCGAGGGTCGGCTCGACGACGCGGCGATGCGGCGCCTGAATGCCGCGGCCGAACTCGAGGGCAAGGACTTTGCCGCCATCGCCTCCGCCTGGCTGAGCGCAGGGCCGGCACAAGTGCGCGGCACGTCGCCCGCGTCGGACTCCGCCGTGCGGGCGACGCTTTGGCAACGTCTGTTTGCGCCCGACCTTGGCCGCCTCGCGCTCGAGCATGTCGGACTCGTGTTCGCAGCGCTGGCGGCGAGTTGTGTGATCGGCATTCCGTTGGGCCTGCTGGCCGCGCGACGCCGACCGACAGCACCACTGGTCTTCGGCGTGACCGGAGTCATCCAGACGATCCCGTCGCTGGCGTTGCTGGCATTTCTCATCCCGTTGACCGGACGCATCGGTGTAGTGCCGGCGTTCATTGCGCTCACGCTGTACGCGCTGCTGCCGATCGTGCGCAATACCCAGGTCGGACTGACCCAGATCCCGCGCGAAATGATTGAAGCGGCGAAGTCCCTCGGACTTCGACCCGCGGCCATCCTGTGGAAAATTGAACTGCCGCTCGCGATGCCCACCTTGCTCGCCGGGGTCAAGACCTCGGCCGTCGTGAATGTCGGCACGGCGACCATCGCCGCGTTCATCGGCGCCGGCGGGTTCGGCGAGCGCATCGTCACTGGGCTGGCGCTGAATGACCAGACGATGCTGTTGGCGGGAGCGATACCGGTCGCCGTGCTCGCGCTGGCGATACAAGGCGCATTCGAGCTGCTGGAGAAAGGCATCGTTCCCGCGGGTCTTCGGATCCGCCGCGATTGAGGACCTATCAGTTCATGCTGCTGCCGACAATGGGCGCAAGCGCCGCACTGATACGAGCGCCCTGGTCGGCCGTGATCATCGGCATAAGGATCCCGAGGAAGCGCGCGTCCTGCACGCCGCTGGTGATGTACTGCCAGCGATACGCTGCGAGCGTCGTGCGGTGGATCGCTTCGACTTCGGGATCACTGAATTGGCGCCCAGCAGTTCGCGCAAAGTAGGCAGCGTCGGCCTTGGCTTGCATCTGAACGATGCCGTCCACTGCGCCGACGAGTCCAATCAGTTCGTCGACGGCGACGTCGCGCTGCTGTTCGTTGAGGCGCGCATCCTCGCGCTGCCACTCGAGTTCGTCCAGGATCGCATGCTGCGATTCCTCGCGCCAATGGAACAGAAACACGTCCTTCCACAACGGGTCGAGCGCATCGTCCGGCTCGATGCTGCTGCGGTAGTGCGCTTGCGAGAACAGCTCGATGTCGCACGTCAATGCCAGTACGGCCCACGTCGAGGCAGCAAGCACTGCATTTGCGACTTGATTCGGCTCTGGAACGAACACATAGCCCGGCGGCATGCCGGGAGCAACCTTGAGTTCGAGGCGCCGAAAAAGCTCCTGGTGCTTCAATTCCTCGTCGGTTAAACGAACCAGCGCTTCGAATGCGACTTGGTCCCCAAGCGCGTGAGTGCGACTGAGGTCGGTGACCTTGGCACCGATGAAGCGTTCCACCAGCGCGAACATGTTGGCATACGTACGGCCCTGTACGTGCGAATAAAAGCGCTTCTGATCCGCGCTCAAGAACGGCAGCTGGTCAACCTTCGACAGTCCGTCGGGCAGGAACTTCTTGCTGAAATCGAATTCCCTGCCGCGTATCAGATCGCGGTCGATATCCCAGCGAATACGCTTCGAGACTTCAATGCACTTGGCATAGCGTTGTGTGTTAACGGCTGAATCTGCTGACTCCAACATGGACGGCCTCCTCTGAGTTTGTTTGCTGCGCTATGACGATGCTGGTTTGCTTCGCCCGCTGCAGATCAGAAGTGTGTGTTGCCGTCACGAAAGAAGCATGAGTCGGTTGTCCCGCTTCGCCGGTCGTTTGCGTTTGGAATCGCCGATATTCGGGACATGTGTCCCGGCTGCCTAGAGATGAACCTGTGGGTTGCGTGCTTTGACAATGGCTTCGGCGCGCGTTCTCACCCCCAGCTTGTCGAAAATAATCGACACTTGATTGCGCACCGTCTTCTCGCTCTTCAGCAGGCGCTCTGCGATCGCACGATTGTCGAGCCCTTCGGCGACCAGCTGCAGCACCTCACGCTCTGCCGTCGTCAACGAGCCCTGTTCGGCAATGTCGGCGACATTCTGCTGCGGCGAGAGCTCGAGAAACGCACGCACTTCGGAAAGAAACAGCGGCCAGGCTGCTTCGGTATCGAGCAACACATGGTTGTCGCTTTCAAGCGGCACGAAACGAGCGCCCGGAATCAGTGCCGCAAGCAGGCGCCCTTCGTCGAATGGCACCGCGGCATCGCGCCGAGAGTGCAGGATCAAAGTCGGCACGGACAATTGCCTGGCTAATTCTGAGACGTCAATTTGCTGAAAGGCTTCGAGCGTGCGCGCTGCAACGTCCGCGCTCGCCGTCACTTGTTCGAGGTCGCCCCACCACTGCAGCTGCTCCGGAGTGCCACGCGGAATGAAGCGGTAACGAAAATACTTCCCGGAACCCGGGTGGTTTCCGCCCCAACCGACTCGAATCAGGTTCACCAAGCGTTTGCGCCTCGAGCCGCTCGACCTCATTGCCTCCTCGGCGAAGTCGCACCGCGCGCATAGGCGCCCGCAAAAACCAACTGCGACACTCGTTCCGGATGGCGTGCCGCATAAGCGATCGCGATCGCAGCCGCCTTGTGACATCCCGAACAACGGGAATCGCTTCAGGCCAAGCGCGTCGACCACCGCCTCCAGGTCGCTGACCCATGCGTCGAGTGACAGATCCGTCACCTCGCGGTCCGACAATCCGCAGCCGCGCTGGTCGTATCGGATGTATGAGTGGTCGCGCGACAGTTCCGTCAGCCAGGGCGCCACACGGGGCTCTGCAGGTCGTATTCGACGTGACTTAACCAGTGCGCGGCGCGCACCAGCGGAGGACCCGAGCCGATCGACGCAATGGCGATGCGAGTGCCGTCGGGTGATGTGCAGAAGCGAAGGGTCTGACGTGCCGGCATGGTCGCACTATGCTGCACTCGGCTGTTTCATTCGGCAACGGCTTGCGCTCCAGCCGCGCAGTGTAATTTCAGCGGGAACCAGGATCGAATTTTAGCGGGGCTTCCGCACGGAAGTCGTGCCAAGCCTGCCCCGAGCACTAAGTGTCAGATCCCTTGCTTCACTCGCCGCCACTCGCGTTGGACTGGGGTATGCCTCGCCAATGTCTACCGAGACGGCACGCGCCTGACGGCTCTAGCCGCAGTTTCAGGCGAGCGGTCCCTTCGGAAAGTAATGCGCATAGGCGTCCGTCTGGCTCACTTGCACGCTGTTGTGCCAGAACATCACGCGCTTCGCCCACGCCTTCTGCGAGTCGATCACCTTGGTGAACAGTGGGTTCGCGCTGGAGTGCCGCGCGATCACTGCGTCCCAGGCTTTGAGCTGCGCACTCAGAATCGATTTGGGGGTCCGGTAGACCTTTACCTTGTCCTTCGTTTGCAGGTCGATGAAGTCCTGCGACATGCGGTGCATCGACTTCCACAGCATGTCCGAGTGTGCTGCGTGAGGAACGTATTTCAGGATGGCCTTGATTTCCTCCGGCAGAGCGTCGTGCCTGGTCTTGTTAAACATGACTTCGCAAAAATTGTTGGCCATGTGATAGCTCTGCTGCAGGTAGAACTTCGCCACGTCGGGAAATCCCATCACGCGGTCATCGGTGGCGCTCGCGAACTCCGCGCCGTCGAGAAGCCCGCGATCGAGGGCGGGCACGATGTCCGCGGGCGCCATCTGGACAGCGGACATCCCCAACGCGGAGAACATATCCACTGCCAGGCCCGAGGTGCGGAACTTGAGCCCTTTTAAATCCGCAGGGCCCTTGATCTCCTTCTTGAACCAACCCATGGGTTCGCATGGAACCGGCCCGCCGAGAAAGCTCACGATGTTGAGCTGCGCCGCCCGTTGAATCTCGGCAAAGAGCTCTTTGCCGCCGCCGTATTCGACCCAACCCATCAGTTGATTGGCGTCCATGCCGAAATCCGGCCCCGCGCCATAGAGACCGAAGGCGATGTGCTTGCCGAACCAGAAGGCCGGAATACCGTGGCCGCCGTCGAGAACGCCTTTGTTCACAGCATCCACCACCTGCAACCCCGGTACGACGGCGCCGGCGGGCAGCATTTCGATCTTCAGCCGCCCACCCGTCAGGTCGGATGCTTTCTTGCACCAGTCCATTGCGCACTCGTGATAGATGAACTTGAGCGGCCACGTACTCTGGAAGCGCAATGTGATCGGCGTTTGCGAGCGCGCGATCATCGGGAACCCAAGTGCCGTCGCGCCCGCTGCGGCGCTGGTGGCGATAAAGCGGCGCCGCGTCGGTTTCTTGGAAATGCTGCTGTCAGCCGTGCCGTCACGTTTCATCGTTGTCCCCTTCCCGTTGGTTGCTCCGCGTGGTGTTCACGCGACCTCGCATTACGCCCGGCGTCGCGGCGTTATGCCTTTGGCTCGTCGACCTTGCCGCCCGTCACGAATCCCGCGCTCTTGGCGAAGATGTTCGGCTTGCGATAAATCGCGAGAATGGTGCAGCCTTCCTCGCTATAGGTTTCGTGCATTGAGCCCGGGTGACGCCAGACGTATTCGCCCTTGCGGCAGATTCCGTCGTGGTCAGAAAACGAACCTTCAATCACCCATGACTGCTCGATTTCCGGATGCATATGGAACGGTAGGCGCGCGCCGGGCTGCCACTTGAGAAGACAAGTCAGCTCGCCCGCCTCGTCGTTCTTGTAGAGCACTTTGATTTGGATTCCCGGAAACTGCGACGGCGCCCATTCCATGTCCTGCGGCTTGACGTAGATGGAGCCGTTCGGCGTGGGATTGAGCTTGAGCGTCTTCTCCCGCCATTGCTCAATCTGCTCGGGGGTAAGTTGCGCGGCCATGTTGACCTCCGTCGTGCCGTCAAGCGAAAATGCGGTGTCCGCCGAGTATGACTATTGGGAAACCGTCAGTCAACATGCGCTTCGCTGTTTTCATTTACGACGGTGTAGAACCGGTGGACCTCGCAACCTACGGCGTGCTGTCGATGGCGCGCCGCATCGCACCTGAAATCTCGATGTTCACCGTGGCGCCGCGGGCTGGAGAGGTCCAGATGGCAAATGGCCTGCGCGTGATCGCCGACCACGGCATTACCGACTGCCCGCCCTCCGACGCGTTGATAGTTACAGGGGGTCCCGGCTGGGTCGCGCAGAGTGCCAGTGAAGACGACCCTCAACTTCATGCGCCGCTATGCGGTGGGGCGTGTGGTCGCGGGCGTATGCACCGGCGGCATGATCCTGGCGGCCGCCGGCATCTTGGATGGCTGCAAGGCAACCACCAAACGCGAGATCGCCGGTGCCGAAGTGCCCCCCGTCCAGATCATGCGCGAGCGCCATCCGCTGATCGACGTGACGGAGTCGGCGAGTCTCGTCGACTGTGGTCGGGTCGTCACGGGCGGCGGAGTCACACTCGGCATCGATGCGACACTGCACCTACTGGCGCGGCTTCTTGGCGAGAACGTCGCGAACGAGACGGCGCGCATCATGGAATACTCGCGCGCATGGCGAGCAAACCGAGACGCCCTGCCGGTCATCGTGCAGTGACGCGAACGGTCCGCGCGCGAGCGAACGACGGACCGATCGGGGAGCACCTCAGGGCGCTGCGCGCCGCCCGCGGCATGACGCTCGACCGCCTTGCTGCCGCGACCGGCCTTACGAAGAGCTACCTCTCGAAAATCCAGAACTCGCGCAAGCTTCCGCCGATCGCCACTCTTTCTCGCATTGCCCAGGCGCTTGGGACCGGCATCGGTAGCTTCTTCGGCGACATCCTCAACCAGGGCGAGGGTGCGAGCGTCGTCCGCAAGAGCGAGCGCCTGCCGGTGGTGCGCGGCGGTACTGCCTTCGGCTACGACTACGTCAGCCTCGCGCACGATCGGCTCGTCAAACGCATGGAGCCGTTCGTCTTCACCTTTCCTTCGAAGATCGACCGGCATGTGTTTTTCGATCACGGAGGCGAGGAGTTCGTTTTCATACTGAGCGGAAAAGTGATCTTCCAGGTCGGCGACGAGCGCTGGGCCCTGGTTAAGGGCGACAGCATTTATTTCGACGCCGCCATACCGCACCGCGGCTGGAGCGTGGGGCGCGATGCTACGGCGCTGGTAGTGATTCACTCTGCGCAGAGCACCCACACAAAGCCACCACTCCGATCCCGCCGAAAGTCTCGTCAATAACGGATGACTTCATCGCAACCCCTATTGCGCTTGAGCGTGCGACGATGCAAATTCAGTTGATTCCGGCTAAGAGGTGACGCCTCATGAAAACGTATCGCATCGCAACCATCCCCGGAGACGGAATCGGCAAGGAAGTTGTTCCTGCCGGTCAGAAACTAATGGAAGCGCTCGCCACATCGAGCAAGGCCTTCCGTTTCGAGTTTGAGAACTTCGACTGGGGCGCCGACTACTATCGGAAGCACGGCGTCATGATGCCGGACGATGGCCTGAATGCGCTGCGAGACAAGGATGCGATCCTTTTCGGGTCCGCTGGCGACCCGCACGTCCCCGATCACATCACGCTGTGGGGCCTTCGTCTGAAGATCTGCCAAGGCTTCGACCAGTACGCCAATGTGCGCCCGACGCGGATCCTGCCCGGCATCGACTGCCCGCTGAAGCGTTGCAAGACTGAAGATCTCGACTGGGTCATCGTGCGTGAAAATTCCGAAGGCGAGTACGCGGGTGTCGGCGGCCGCGTGCACCAGGGCCACCCGATCGAGGCTGCCACCGACGTGTCGATGATGACGCGCGCGGGTGTCGAACGCATCATGCGCTTCGCCTTCAAGCTGGCACAGAGTCGGCCGCGCAAGCTGCTGACCGTGATCACCAAGAGCAATGCGCAGCGCCACGCGATGGTGATGTGGGATGAGATCGCGCTTCAGATCTCGAAGGAGTTCCCCGATGTCACCTGGGACAAAGAGCTGGTGGATGCGTCGACCGCGCGGATGATCAACCGCCCTGCTTCACTCGACACGATCGTCGCGACTAATCTGCACGCCGACATCCTGAGCGATTTGGCGGCGGCGCTGGCCGGTAGCCTCGGTATCGCTCCCACTGGCAACATCGATCCCGAGCGCCGCTACCCGTCGATGTTCGAGCCGATTCACGGCTCGGCCTTCGACATCATGGGCAAGGGTCTAGCGAATCCAGTCGGTACTTTCTGGTCGGTCGTGATGTTGCTGGAGCACTTGGGTGAGTTCGATGCAGCCAAGCGCGTGATGCAAGCCATCGAGCAGGTCACCGCTAACCCTGCGCTTCATACCGGCGACCTCGGCGGCAAAGCTACTACGGCGATGGTTACGGACGCTGTTTGCGAGTTGCTAGCAGCAAGTTTGCAACGCAAAGCCGCCTGACGCTTCAGAGCGTGCCGCTTAGCGAGCGTCAAGTCGCATTCCCGCAGTGGGTGCACCGGACGACGTCAGTAGAACGTGCAGCGTGCGCTAACCCAAAATGTGCCGCCATCGACGTCGCCGCCCGCGCCGACCTTCGCGCGCGCTTTCAGCGTTGGCAGCATGCATCTTTCAGTGGTGAAGCCGACCGAGTTCATGAAGCTGCGCATCGAATCGGACGGCAGGCCGAAGATAACCTTGGGTTTCGTGTACTGGCCTGTGGCGGTCGCACGCGGTGCTTCCACCCGGATTGCGGAGCCAAGCCAGGTCGAAGCGCTCGCCGCTGTTCCGTAAAACGAGCCAGTGCCGAACGCCTGCGACGACGACTCAGAACCCCCTTGCAATGATGTGCCGCCCGCCGACGTTTGCTGCTGCGGTACGAGCAACGTGGCTTCGGGCATCACATCGAGTCGCAATTGCGCCGCGCATGGCACTGTTGCGGCCACTAGCGCCATTGCTACCAATCTTTGCATCGATGCGCGAACTAACAACATGTTGCTAACTCGCCCGCTACTTTGGCGGACGGACTTGCCGGGTGATGACCAAGCAGTAACATGAATATTCGCCTTACACTGCAAATCGTCAAGCATTTTAGGGACCGTGTTTGCGCTACAGCGCGACATGTGTAGTTCCGTGGAGTCCCAGTTCAGCAGGTGACGTGCTGCTAGCTATTCTGTGACCATGATGGGAGTCGCGCTCGTAGGTTTCGCGGGCCTGATGGCAGCCGCCCCGCAGGACACGGACGATGGCAAGGTGTGGTCAGTGCAATGGACCTATAACCAAAACCGGGATCAACCTGTTGCCGGGGAATCGTACCGGCCGACGCAATCCAACTTCGTGGTGCAGCGGCGGTTTGGCGAAAACAACCGCGGGGGGGCTGGACATGATTACCGCGTGCTGGACCTCCCGCCGGTACAAGGTGTGCCGGCCGATAGTAACGGCCATGTGCACCAGCTCGGAGTCGGGTGGCGCGCAGACACAGATCGACGCCGATACGAGCTGACGACAGCGTTGGCGGTGTCGTCGAACGCGCTTAAACATCCGAGCGATCTGGAAGCCGATGACGTGCGCTTCGCGGGCGCGATCGAACAGCGGCTCGGCGAATCGTGGCGGGTCGATCTGCGCGCCGATGATCGCTTCGGGCGGTTCCGCCTGTATCCGGGATTCGAACTGTTTCTGCAGCCGACGCCCGCACACGAAGTGCGTCTCGGTTTCCCGGAATCATCATGGCGCTGGAAGTGGGCACCCCGACTGCAATCGGAAGTCGCCGTTGCTCCCGATGGCGGCCGCTGGCGCGTACGCGATCCCACCCTTGAGCGGCACTCGATCGTGCGGCTAAGTTCGTGGCGTGCCTCTTTAAGTCTGCATTGGCAGCCGTTCGACGCATTCGGGGTCAAGGCCCAGGTCGGCCGGACCTTCGACACCACACTGCGCTACCAGCTGCGCGATGGCAACCAAACGCGCGTCGATCCGTCTGACGCCACCTTTTTCGGCATTGTTCTCAGTGCCAGGATTTGATTTGTTGTCTCGCAGCGTGCGCGTTGCTTTGACCGGCGTCACGGGTCCGCAATTACTCGACCGGCAGCGCGTTGCGTTGGTCAAGCGTGAGCGACTGATTGCCCGCCTTCACATCCACGAGCTCATGCCACATCATTCGCTTGTTGCCGACTTTCGCATCGCTTAACACCCAATAGCGACCTACCGGCAAGGTCGGTGTCTGCGCGTTTCCATTGGCATCGGTCTTTATGTAGCCGACGCTGTAGGCGTTCAGCGCCCGCGCGCCCTTTTCGCAGTCTGGTGTCCGCTCGGTGCAGGCGCGCATCCAGTTCTGCAGCACGCTGGCATACGGGGTCGACTTCAAGCCCCCCTTGATCAGAGCTACCTGCGCATCCTGCTTCAACACCCAGAGCGTGCGGCCGGCGACGTTGTTGTCTGGCGAGGGCGCGCCGACCGAGAAAACAATCACACCGCCCGTGGTTGAGTCGGAACGCGCCGACGGCGTAGCGGCTGTAGCGACTGTCGCTGGCTTTGCTGCGGAAGCGCTGCTCGACGCGGCGCCGACCCGCACCAGCACGCACTTCTGACTGGCCCAGTTGATGCGGTCCGGACCTTCGAAGTCAAACTCGATCAACTTGAATGTCGTCTTGGGCAACACCACGACGCGCTTGGCGTCACCGCGATATTCGACGCGGTCAAGTTCCTGCGGGGGCGTGCGCTCGTCCATGCCGACCAACCGGTCCGGACGGAACTCGAAGATGCCACCGCCGAAGAGGACTTCGCACAGGCCCCCTTTCGCCATTGCAGCGAGGGCGGCGAACGGATCCGATGAGTTGGTGCGGGTCGAGGCCGGCCGCGTCCACTTACCAAGCAGCGGATTGCGGTCGGGCGGCAGCGCAGGACGCTTCTCCCACATTGCGCGCGCAGCCGACGCCGCCTGTGCGCCCGATGGGTCGGCGCCGCGCGCCCCTTGTGTGCCGCCGGACGACCCCTGTGTCGGGGGCGCATAACTGGGACTCTGCGTCGCGGGTGCATTGATCCGGCTTGACTGTTCCTGCTGGCGTCGCGCGTTCTCATTCATCAGCTGCTGCTGCTGTTGCTGCTGCTCGCGCTGGCGCTCTAGCTGCTGCCGGTACTCGCGTTGCTGGCGCTCGTACTCCATCTGTGCTGGCGTCTGCGCCCAGCCGTGCTGCGGAGTGACAGCGGCAGCCATTACCAGCATCGCGGTCGCAATGAAGGCCGATCGAGACAGAATATTCATCGAAGTCTCCGGTCAAGTTGAGGTGCACGCATTGAGCTAGAAACCGAGAGCTGCATGCGAAGCAATGTACGGAGTTGGGCGTTACCGAGCCGTTACTACGGTCGGCCTTGACGCCTTGGTGGTGGTGCGTCGCACTGGAAATTTGCGCCCAGTGCAGCGCGCTTGCCTCGGACAGACAAAAATCGGCGACAAGCTGCGCTTCGTCGAGCGGAGCCCGCGATGAGTTGCCTATGGCTGCGAAGCCGAGAAGCAGGCGATGAATAGTCGCCTGCAGCAAACCCCAGCCAAAATCACTTCGCCTTGTAGCCGGCCGTTACCTCGTTCTTATGTGCTGCGAAGGCCGCAAGGACTTCTCCCTTCTCACGCGCAGGCACTTTGGCAAAGTCAAGGCTGCGTCCCAGCTCGGCTGCCACCTCGTCGAATTCTTCGGGCGAGATTTTCAGGTCACGATGCGCATTCTCAAGGCTCAAATGAGTCTTGCCCCGCTTTGTTGGCGAGAATTTGAACGGCCCGCCCGTGACCTCGCAGACCCACAGGGTTCGCATGAACTTGAGGCCCGGCAACCGGTTCAGGTTCTTCGTGTGCCACTCTCTGAGGGCTGGGTTCTGCGAATTTTTTCCCACGATCGGGTTCTGCACTACTGCGTCGCTAAAGTGGTCAACGACCGCGGCGATGGCGAAGACGCCGCCAAGCCGTTCATACAGACTCTTCTCGGATTTCGGCTGAGCCTGCAGAGGCAGGCTCAGCGTCACGATGAATAGGGACAGTATGGCGATTAAGAACTTCTTCATAAAAGCCTCCTTGATTTGAATCATCGGCGGCAGGTTCGAATTGTTCGTTGTCGGCATTTGATGCAGCACCGTCAGCCCACGTTCCCGTTCCATGGATAAGCGAATTGTTGGATTCCATAAGGACGAAGAGCAGCACTGGGTGGCCGAACTGGAATGCGGCCATGGCCAGCATGTTCGGCACGATCCGCCCTGGACAAATCGCGCGTGGGTCCAGACTTCTGAGGGTCGCGCCAAAGCGCTTGGAGCACTTCTAAATTGCGTGAAGTGCGATAAGGGCGAGCGGCCAGACGACTATTCGCAGCCTGCTTAACACCAAGTCACTTGCCCGCTTCGTCCAAAGCGGGATCGGCTATCTAGCGGGGCCGCAGCTCGACATCAACGCATTCCGATCTCACGCAAACTCGAAATCAAGCGGTCGCGGCTCTCGACAACACGTGAGTCCGTGCCACCCAATCGCTGGCCGATGTCGCTGATTTCATACTTCGGGTGACGCAGCAGAAAGTCGTCGAGCATGACCTTAGCTTCTGCCTCTTTCCCTAAACGCACCAGCGCCGCGGCATGGATCGGCGGCCACGGCAGATTAGGATTTGAGATCTGCGCCGTCTGACCCCAATCACGCGATTGCTCGTACTGGTTCAGCATGAAGTGCGCGAAGGCGAGGCGGTACTGCCACTCGGCACGTAAAGCATCGCGCGGACTCAGTCGAAGAGCCAGCTCGAGTGGCGCAACCGCTTCTGCGGGCCGCCCGTTTAGTGCCAGTGCCAGGCCGTTGATGGCAAAAGACACCGGATTGGGGTGGCGCTCCACCAGTATTTCGCTCACCCTCAACACACCGGGCCAGTCACCTCGGACCATGGCCTGGCAACCTTTGGCTTGATATGCAAAATACCCGTTCGGATCAAGACGCTCGAGGTTGTCGCTGGCCACGTCGAAACGACGCAACGCTGCGCTTCGATCCGGCAACCAGCCGTTCAAAACGCCGACGTAGTTCGTAATCGCCACGCCGCCCCACGCGCGGATCGAGTTGGGATTCTTGATCAGCGCCCGCTCAAACAGCGCGAGCGCTTCGTTCAAATTCTGGCTGCTGTAGCTGCGATGCAAGAGCGCAAACCCCTGCATGTTCAAATCGTCTGCGGAAACTTCATCCGGTGGCAGAGTGGCGACATAGTCACCCGCTGCCTTGATGACCTCGATGTGCACGAAATCGCCCCACCCTCACTACGAATTCGTCGCGCACCTCGCTAATGCGGGCCCGCTCAACCACGTACAGCTCGCCCCAGCGCTGTAAGCCGGTTTCACCATCGATCAGCTCGAGGTTGAGAAGAATCGCGTCGCTCTGAGGCCGCAGGCTGCCGCGCAACACATAGCGAACGCGTAGTTCACGCGCAAGCTGCCGGGGGTCGACCGCCTTGCCTTTGTATGTGGCCGCCGTGGCGTTCGCCACCACCTTAATCCCCGGGATTCGTGCGACCTCATTGGTAAGGTCATTCAGCAGCGCGTCCGCTGACCAGTCACCGTTGCCTGACGCGCCCTCGACGGCAAACGGCAGCATCACCAGCGAAGCAAGCGGGATGTCTCGCGCCAGTGGCGCCTTCAACGCGGCTGGCTGCGTTCGCTACCGCGTTCTTCGGAGCGGCTGAACATGACCGACGCGCCGACGATGCCAAGCGACAGCGAGGATGGCTACCGCCACAAGCCAGCTTGCTGCGAGTCCGCTCCGCGGCTGGAGCCGCCTGCTCGGGAGCGGGGGGCAGCGCGGTCGCCTGCTCGGGAGCGAAGGGTGGTCCGGTAATGGCATCGCCAGCAACTGTCTGCGGTGTCGATGGCCCCTCGGGCACCAGCATGTAGCCGCGCCGCGCGACATTACGGATCAAGCGATGCCCGGTGTCACCGAGCACGCGCCGGATGTCTGCGATCGCCTGGACGAGCGAGCCCTCGCCCACCACGACATCAGGCCAAACACGGCTCATCAGCTCATCTTTGCTGACGACTTGGCCGGCGCGCGCACCCAGCACGAGCAACACGTCCAATGCCTGCTTGCGCAACCCCGCTAGCTCATCGTGGGGGGTCAGCAGTTCACCTCGATTGAGGTCAAGCACAAAGCCGGACAGCTCGCAACCGGTTGGCGGCCTCGTTCCAAGCGGATGGGGTTATCAGCATCGCTGGTTCCGCTGTTGTGAACCGCTAATCACTTCGCACGCCGTGTTCGAGTCGCGAAATGTCTCTTCTTTCATTTCAATTTGCGCGTTTCATAACTACATGCGCCCCGCAACACGCTACCTTGGCGAGCGCTTCAGATCGCACTGAGGAGTGTAGGCGCACCGCCTATTCGAGCAACCAATGCGGGTCGGACGTTGCTTTGTATTTATTGCAAGGATGAGGCATGAACAGCGGCGAAAAATTGGATAGACCTCGACGCATCTGGCTGCAAGCAGTTGCAGGCGTTGCCGTCGCGGCTCCTCTGGGAATGTTTGTTAGCAAAGCGGCCGCGGTGCAGAACGGTCCGGCTCGCGGCGCTCTGAAGTATCAGGACTCGCCGAATGCGGGTAAGGACTGCTTGGGTTGCGCGGAGTTCATACCGGGCAAAACGCCGAAGGATCGTGGAGGGTGCACGGCCATACCCGGCGATACCGAGATCTCCCCCAATGGCTGGTGCGTCATGTGGGAAGCAAAGAAATAACTTCGACAACCAAGATACCAATACCTGAGAGGAGAGCACGTGAAAATCGCAAAACTGTTTTTCTTAGCCGCTATCGTCCCGGCAGTTGCGTTCGCTGACTATGCAGCCGACAAGAAGAAATACGACGAGTGCGTGGCCACGCAAAGGCTTGCATTCCCGGTGCCTCCCAACATCCCTTACTGGGTTGAAGGCAACATCCGCGAAGCTTGCGGACCAGCGCCAGTGGCCCCGAAACCCGAGCAGAGCAGTGCAATTGTTGTCGCTCAGACGCATGCGACACCACCCGCACCGGTCATGCCAGACGCCATCAAGTGGACGAGTCCTGCCGCGCTACCGGGCGTGCAGAACGCTTGGGTGCTAAGCGCCGGCGATAAGCCCGGCCCGTATCTGTTGCGCGTCAAGCTCGCGCCAGGTGCCCGCATTCCACCCCACTCACATCCAGAGGAGCGCAGCGGAACAGTGTTCTCCGGGACGGTGCACCTCGGGTTCAGTCCCACTTTCGATGAATCCAAGACGGTAGCGATTCCCGCCGGTGGCGTGTGGGTGGTACCGGCGAACGTGCCGCACTTCCTATGGGCCAAGGACGGCGAGGCGGTCTTTCAATGCGGCGGCATCGGTCCAACCGCGACTAGCTTCGTGAAGCAGTGATTCGGATTTCGATGACGAAGAACTTCACCGCTCTGGCCGCATTGAAGCCTGATTCTCCAGCTGCTGCACGCGCTCGCGCAGGGCCTGCAGTTCGGCGCGCAGTTGCTCAAGCTCCGCGCGCCAGTCAGGAGCCGGCGCGACGCCGACCTGCTGCTCGCGACGCTGCTCCATATTCACTGATTCCGCAGCCGGGCTCAACAGATCCACCCAGCGCGATTCGCGAGCGCCGGGCATGCGCGGCAGCAATCGCACCAAGGGACCGCCGGACTCGGCGCGAGCGTTCGGCGAGCTGTTGTGAGGAAGCCTTCGACCGAACTGACATCGGCGAACCGATGCAGTCGTTCAGTCGCCGCGCGCAGTTCAGCCGCGGTCTGCGGGCCTCGCAGCCACAAAGCGGCGAGCAGCGCGACTGCTTCGCTCGGCACCTTCAGCACGCGGCCGATGTTCTGCGAATAGCGCATCACGCGGGAGCCGCTTGATTCGATCACCAGCGATAGCGGTCTGAGCCGGTCGATCGCGGCCTGTACGTCGACTTCCAGTGCGTTCAGCACCGGGTTGCGGTTGTTCTTCTGGTTGCAGCCTGCCGTCAGCGCGTTCAACGACAGCGGATGAATGTCGGGAACCGTCAGTTCCTTTTCGAGAAGTACACCGAGGATGCGGGCTTCAAGCAGCGACAGAAGAGGACTCAAGGCGGCGCCCCCACCACGACGGAAGTCCTCCTTATACTGAAACTCCATCGCGGCTCTGATAGGCGCGTCAGTGGACGATTAAACATGCTCGACTGGTTGTATCAATTTCCTTATCCGGTTGTTGCGGTAATCGTGGTTGTAGCCACAGCTCTTGTGGCGGTGGGCGGATTCAGTCTTGCTCGCCGTTTTCTCCAGCCGCGTATCAAGTATCACGATGGTGTCAATGATGTGATCAGCGGCGCGTTGGGAACCATTGGCGTGCTCTACGGCATAACAGTTGGCCTTATCAGCATAGACGTGTGGCAGCGACACACAACCGCTGAGGACATTGTCGTGCGCGAGGCGGCGGCGATCCAAGTCCTGTACGTAATGGTCTCGGCAAACATTGGATCTAAGAGAGTCGCACAACAACCGGATCAAGGGCCAAAGCGTGATGAGGCTGAGTCGACCAAGGTTGGGAAGCCAGTCGCGGAACTGGTGTCGCAATACTTGCGAGACGTCATTTGCATCGCTTGGCCCGAACAGAGAGCAGGGTCCAAATCCAGCACGGACTGGCGCGCATTGCGCGAAATTCGAGAAGCGGTCCTGAGTATTGAGCCGAATGAGGGCGGCCAACAGGTGCGCTACGCCGCCGCGATCGAGTCCCTCAACGACCTGAACGAGCTGCGACGGCTGCGCGCAGATGCTGCGACCAGCAAGCTGTCAGGGGTGATGTGGATGATCATCATTCTCGGCGCACTGATGAGCATGTGTCTTATCTACCTATTCAAACTTCAGGACGCGAGACTTCACCTCTTGTTGGTCTCTTTGCTTTCCGGTTTCCTGGGCCTCGTTTTTCTGATGATCTTGCTTAATGACAGGCCCTTCTTTGGTGACGCTGGAATAGAGCCGGATTCCTACACCGAGCTCGGTTGGATGATCAAGAGACCGAACCCGTTCGGAGCCAAGGCGAACGTTGGGAAAGGCAAGGGTCGGCCCGATTGGACGGAAGCGTGTCGCGCGCTTGTAAATCCTCCAATGACTGGAGAGCTCAGTACGAAATAACCGCAGCGTCGTGCTCGCGATCGTCCTCTTGAGCTATCTGATGCTCATCGTTCATGTCGCGCTGAAATTCGGCGAACGCGGCATCTAGTTGTTCGCGAAAAACGCGCATGCACTCCGTCAACATTTTTTCATCTTCCGCGCGCCTCCACTCTTGAAGCTCGGAGACGGTTTCGATATCGGCTGGTGGACGGCCCGACACAACACGGAACAGCAGGTCTGGCTTTAGCAGGTTGTCGCTCGATTCACGTTTCATTTTTCTGCCTCCATCGTGCGTGCGTTGCGAGTGCGCAAGCGAATCAGAGCAAGACGTGTGCCTTGCTCACCGGAAAGCATGAAAATCTCAGCGTTATCAGAAACATTGGAGAGACCGGAATTGCGTGACCAGCACCGACTGCTGTGCGAAATGCTTTTTGTACTCGGCGGCGACAGCGCGAACGTTCTCGCGTGAGAGCGACGCGCCGTCATGCGCGATTTCAACGATGCGCGTCTCTTCCTCGACGACTGTCCCGCGATCGTCGCGCCAGTGCCCTTGCGCCTGAAGTTCGGTGAAGCCGGCCGGAAAGCGAGGCGTGACCGACTGGGCAACGAACGCGCGCCACTGCGCCGAGGTAACCGTACCCACCGGCGTGGCCTGCCCAAAGTACAGCCGTGACACCATGCCTTCGGCGCACGAATCGCGCGGCCGTTTCAACTCATTACCCTCAAGCGCGAGCGTGGTCGCGGCGCCAAGCGATAGCATCGCGACAAGAATGCGGCCAATGACGATCGGGTAGGTAGCGATCAGATTTTTCAACATCGTGGTGCGTATCAAGTGCAGAGCGAGACGGCACTTACGAAACGCGAGGTGTTTTGGATGCGGACGAGACAGGCAAGTTTGCGAGCGGAGACCGGCTCCGCCCAGCAACGTGCGAATCGGGGGATTCGCACGTCACCGGACAGAGACGCGGCTTTCATCTGACTTCCACTACCCTGAAGCGAAGTACGTGGCGGCAGCAACCAAGGCGGCGCGTACCACGGCAGCGACTACCGGTACCGTTCCTGCATTCACCACCACCGCACCGACACTGAACGTCGACACCACAAACGTCGCAACAATTACAAAGGCGTAGAAAAAGTCATTCTTCGTCGTTGTGAATCGATCCTTGCTTTTCATACATCACCTCTTTAGCGTTAAGACTGCACAAACAAAAAGCCCGGAGGCGTTCAAGCGATCCGGGCTTTTGGCTGGCAGCTTATTCAGCTACATGCCTGAACCTCCGCCTGGATCGCTACTCAGCACGACAAAGCCGGAAAGCACTTCGCCAATGCCAGACGCCATCACGCTGTGCGCCACAAGAATGCGACGGCACATAACCGTTTCCGCGAGCAGTTCTCGCGGAGACAGTTGCGGGTAGCGGCTGTTGAACATCTCAAGACCCTTTCACACCGGCACCATTGCCAGCGCATGCAAATCGTATCGAGCGTGCTGAAGTCGGTAAAGAATTTCCCGCGTGAATATTCGGCGCTGAGACCTCGAAGCAACAGTTATCGGAATTTTTGGCGAAGTCCTCACGTGAATTACTCCATCCCCGGCCAACATAAGTGCCTTCCATCCAGCTTGTGTCCGAAACCGCTGTTGTGCGAGTGGCCAATAGTGTGAGAGGCTGCAACAAGCATGCATGAGATTCTTACCGTGGCCGTGATCTTTGTTTGCCTGGTCGCCGCGTCGCTCGGCGCGCTCTTCGTGTCCGAAAGACTGCCAGCACGTTACCGTCAAGACGACACGCACGACGTTGTCAGGCTCGCCGCGAACATCTTCGTCGTCGCGACCTCGTTGGTGCTCGGCCTGCTGCTCAACACCGCGAAGAACACGTTCGAGATGGTCGACAAGAACGTTCATTCCTATGCCACGGACCTGATCATTCTGGATCGAACCCTGCGCCACTACGGACCGGAAGCCTCGGATGTACGCCGGCTGCTGACCGCCTACGTGCAGCAGATCGCGAATGGAAGGTGGAGCGTCGGCACCTCGTCGGCACCTGAGAATCTTGTGGCCGAGCGCCTGCTCGACCAAGTGGGCGATGCGCTGGCAGCCATACGACCGTCCGATCCCGCGCGCTTCGAGTTGTGGAAAGACGCTCAGGTC
Source organism: uncultured beta proteobacterium (assembly GCA_963807155.1). Classification (GTDB taxonomy): domain Bacteria; phylum Pseudomonadota; class Gammaproteobacteria; order Burkholderiales; family Burkholderiaceae_F; genus JACCZX01. The sequence continues at coordinate 188,773 of CAWEAZ010000023.1, read as the reverse complement.
AATCTGCAGCAAGTGGTGCGGCGGCACTGGTCGCTGATCGAGGAATCGGAGGGGACGATTCCAATGCCGTTCATCATCATGGTGACCGCCTGGCTAATGCTGATTTTTGGCAGTTACGGCTATCGGGCGCCGCGGAACGCGGTTGTAGCGATGACGCTCGTCGTGGCCGCTTTCCTCATATCGGTGGCCATCTACCTGGTCCTCGACATGGATTCGCCATTCTCCGGGACGATCCAACTATCGCCTGCGCCACTGGACCGTGCTCTGGAGCAAGTGCTCAGGTGAGAACCCATCCCCGAAGAAACTCGACGCCGTCACCTCGTGGCGTCACGCTGATCGAGCTGATGGCGGTGGTGGCGATCATCGCCATCTTGGCCTTGATGGCTGTTCCAAGCTATCACGACAAATACATCCGCGAGCAAGTCATTGAGGCAATGCGGCTGACCGACATCGCCAAAGGGCCCATCGCCGCCGCCTGGGCGACCAGCAAAACGTTCCCCGATGACAACGCTGCGGTGGGTTTGCCCACACCTGACAAGGTGGTCAGCAACTACATCAAGTCGCTGACAGTCGAAGCCGGTGCCATCCACGTGGTGTTTGGCAACCAAGCCAACGGCGCACTGCGTGGCATGACCTTGAGCCTGCGCCCTGCAGTGGTCGAAGATGCTCCCATCGTGCCCGTGGCCTGGGTCTGCGGCTTTGCGGCGGCGCCCGAGAAGATGACCGTGACGGCGGCCAACAAGACCGACCTCCCCAAGGTATGGCTGCCGGTCAACTGCCGCTGAACGCCCTGTTTACTGTGATCCGCATTCGGCCACTTGCGGACGCTCGAATTAACGCGAGAATCGAACAAAAGCGGAACATGCTTTCCCTATAGGACGTCGCGGAAACTGCACCAAGCGAGACTTGCGCAACACATGGACATGAGCTCGTGGCTTTGGCAACTCGGATTCGGGCTGCTCGTTCTGTCGATTCTCTGCGCCGCGGGGGTTATGGTCTGCTTTCGGCGTCCACGGTCACGTCGCTCGTTTCAGGTGGCATTCATTGCTTTACTCGGAGCGGGTTGGTCAGTATGGGTGATTTCACATGCACTTGTGGGTAGTGCAATGGAATTTTCGCGGCACGTCGCTTGGTTCAGCCGAGACGACGAACCTGTCAAATTTTGGATCTCTGTCTGCTTTCATCTTGCGGGTAGCTTGGCCTTGTTCTATGGAGCGTTCATAGCGGCTCGGTTGCCGATCGGAACTCCGCTGAGCGGCATCGCAAACGGCGACATCACGGTGGGGTTTTTGAGCGTTTTTCGATGGGTGTTTCTCGCACTCGCACTCGCGATGGCTGGCGCCTGGGCGTACGCCATGTTGCGATCTTGACGGCGCGTTGCGGCCAGAAGGAGACATTCCGGGCAAGCTTCGAAGTCGGCCGCAAGCTGAGCCGCAACCAACTGGCTACAAAATTCCCAGCCTTCGGAACACGTCAGCGAGCTTTTCCCCTTGCTGCAGCGCCTCACGCGACTGGTTCTCGCCCGAAACCTTTTCCAGAGCACGGCGGACGACTTCCTGCTCCACGTCGTGCGGGATGACAACCACACCATCGACATCGCCGAAGACGAGGTCGCTCCGACGCACGCTCACACCGGCGCACATCACCGGGACGTCACGCTCGACCATTCGCGCGCGGCCCTTGGTATCGAGTGGCCCGATGCCGCCGCAGAACACTGGAAATCGCATATCGCGGATCTGCTTCACGTCGCGGACGAGGCCGTCCGTCACGCATCCGGCCGCACCACGCGCCACGCTGGCGGTGGAGAGCAGTTCTCCCCAGGGGGCGATGCGCTCGGTAGGGCCGTCGCACGCCAGCACGACCACGTCGCCGGGCGCGAGTTCATCGACGAGCGCGATTTCCACCTCGTAGGGGTTCTCACCCGCGGCGGGCGGTGCGTACACGGGCATGTACAGGCCGGTGCGTGCGCGGCCGATGAGCTGCAACGTGTCGTCCAGCGGGCGTATGAACGGTTTCATGGCCTGCTGCGTCAACCCGAGGCTGTCGAGCGTGTCCGAAAGCACCGCGGTGTTCAGCGATTGCAGGATCGTCGGGATCATCGGCATGGTGTCAGCTTCTGGCGAGCGCCCCAGGTGCTCTCGCTGCGAGGATACCGACCACTCACCGTAAACGAATGGATAGCTGGCCTCCGCAGGGTCGCGATCGAAGTGGGGTTCGATGGCGTATCGCCCAGTTGTTCGCCTGAGTGAGCCGTTTCCTCCGCTGCGAGCTCAGGTGTCCATCCCGCGGATGAGGGCGACGCGATCAGATAACCCAAAGAGTTGGCATCGCCACAGCGTGAGCCGGTCGTTACTCTGGAACAGGTCCGCACGGTTCAACCGCGGCCCCCAATAAACGAGAGGTGAGATCGTCATGCCTGCGACAACCGTTTTGCGCTGGTTTCATTCCGAATCGGACCCGCCAATAGTCCAGACGCTCATTGTCGAACCCGAGGAGGAGCTCGCGCTCCGTAACCAGCAAAGGCTAGAGCAGGCCAAGCGGGAACTTGGTGGGCGTTACGTTCTGCACTCGAGCAACAAGGTAATTCGACAAAATGTGAATCAGCCGCGCAAGCTGGCCGCCCGTGCGCTTGCGTCCGACAAGTTGCGCAATTCAGAGGCTGAGCGTCCGCGTTAGAGCGACCCGAATGTCAGCAATGGGTCGAAAGCTGTCATCGACCCTTGTCCGCTATCGGCCAGAAGCAGACTGGCGCGAGTGGCAGCTAGCTGGCTGCCGGCCGTTGATGCCTCACGGTGAGCGCTCCTTTACGAAATCGACATATATCGGCAGACGAACGGCGAGTCCCGAGAGCGACAGATCGACGTGCCCGCCCTCGATCATCCACACCCGTCCGCCGCCCGCTTTCACTTTCTCCATGAGCTCCTTAGCTGCCGGATCCTTTGACCATAGATCGTCAGCGCCATAGAGGACGCCAAGGCGTTGGACCACGTCCGCCGTAGCAGCATCGAGTGGATTCATCCAGCGGGGACAACGGAGAAGGAATGGAATCGTCGGCACCCGAGCGGGAGCGGAGTCCACCAGTGCGCGCAGATCACCGCTCTCGGAACCTTCGAACGCTTCAATGATTGAATGGCGAAGATCCCACCCATGGACAACCCGATCACGACACCGCGCCTGCCGCGTTCAGAAAGGCTATCGATGATTGCGTCGATGTCTCTTTGAATCGCCGCCGCGGTTGGATGGACCGTGCTTTCGGAGGCATATCCGCGATACTCGTACACAAACACTTCCCGCTTTGCAGCGAGCGCCAGACCACTTGCAGTCTCGGCCAACTGCGCCGCCGAAGATGCGCTTCCCTGCAGGAGAAGGATAAAGTGCTTCGCAGCCGTTTCGCTTTCTTGAGACGGCGGGGAATACGAATAGCCCTTCAATGCGACTTGATCGTTGGTCTTGAACTCGAGCTCCCTTCTGGTGGCCTGGGTCGTCGGCAATACTGAAGAGTGACTCCGGGCCATTCGGACCCAGCTATTGACCAACACATCGGCGACCGAGCAGTCGTCAGCCGCCTCGGTCGAACCGCAAAGCATCATCAAGCACACGGCGATGAGAGCGGGCTTCACCGCCGCGCTTGAGATGATCATCCGTTAGAAAAGGCGCTTTAGCAGCTCGCTGCGGGGAAGACCTGTAGCTCTCAGGCTCGTGTCAAACGCTGACCCCCGACCGACAAGCGGCGCCACGTCGCATTCCAGGAAGTACAGCATGTCGGCGCCGGGTTCGTGAATGAAATCAATTCGCGCCGCCCAGTCGACACCGAGTGTTGCGGCGATCCGCACCGCCTCGACACGCACCCGTGTAGCGAACCGCTGTTCCGCCACCGGCACGATGCGCGGCCGCAGCACGTACTTGCGCGCGAAGGTATACAGCGCGCCGTCCGGAATACGGATGTGAAGCGGGGCGCCGGTCTCGCCGTTCAGGACGCCAATCGTTATCTCCGTGCCGCGGATATAGCGCTGGACGATGTAGCGTTCGTTGCGCTTAGAAGCGGGCACTGGGCCGTGCGCGTAATGTCGGAGGCCGATGGAATCTGAGCCCCACCGCGGCTTGAGCACCACGGGAAAGTCAATGCGGCCAGCCTCGGTGCCAAGCTCGGTCTCCGGACATGTGAAGCCGTTCGCGGCGAGGAGGCGAGTGGCGGTGTACTTGTCATAGCAGCGCTTCATTGCCTCGAAACCAGGGCCGATGTAGGGCACTCTGGCCAACGACAGCGTCTCCACAGCCTCGAACATGACGGGGTCAGACAAGCGCAGGATGCGCCGGCCAGCACCTAAATCAGCAATGGCGGAGCGCCCAAAGGCGGAGCGTCGCACCACGTGCCCGCTGCGGCGAAGCTCCCACGCGATTCGGCGCGCTTCACTGCGATGTATCCATGCTAGTGGATGCAGCCGCCACGCGTCGTGCAATACGATAAACATCGCGCGTCGTGAGCGTTATCTTTGGGCCGGCGCCACTTTACCGTGCCGAGCGTGCTGAGCGCTGCCCGATCATCGGGGCCGACTACGGAGTAGGTCCTCACCACCAGGACCTTCGCCTGAAGCTGCAGTGCCAGACCTTCGTGTGTCGGAGATAGGGCGTCTTTCGAACGGGACTTCCGATATGCAGAAGGTGACCTAACTTCGCCATAGGTTATAAAAGTACTCGACTGTCTCATTCATTCACCAACGGAGAATCGAACACCATGTCACTGTTCATTAGAAGCACCAAGATAGTTGCGCTAGCCGGGCTGTTGGCCTTGGCCGTAGGCAACGTCTCTGCCCAGGTCGTTGCCGAAGAGCGCGCAACCTGCGATCGCGCCTACAAACCGCAAGTGGGTCAAGAAGGTAAAGATGTCGTCTGGGTGCCGACGCCCGACGAAGTCGTGCAGCGCATGCTTCAAGTAGCCAAAGTCACGCCAAAAGACATTGTTTATGACTTGGGCGCAGGCGACGGCAAGATCGCGATCGCGGCGGGCAAGCTGGGCGCCACCTCAATTGGCATCGAATACAACCCCGACATGGCCAAGCTCGCACAGTGTTACGTGCAGGCAGAAAAACTGACCGGGAAAACGCGCATCGTTCAGGGCGATGTCTTTGAATCCGACTTCCGCGACGCTACGGTGGTGACGATGTACCTGTTGCCGGAACTCAACGTCAGGTTATTGCCGAAGCTGTTGAAAGATCTGAAGCCGGGTACGCGCATCGTGTCGCACGCATTTCAGATGGGAACTTGGAAGCCGGAGCAGACGCCTGGATGTGGGTGGACGCATGGTTTACTTCTGGACGATTCCCGCGCCCGGCACTCCGTCATACGCGGCGGCGATGGCGGCAAGTAAGTGAACCTACATGGCCGCCAGTCTTCTGCAGCATTCAACGTGCTGGTCGATGCACTCCGATACCGGGCTTAACCAATACGAATTACAGCCCGAGATCCGGACAACGAAGCGGTGGTCGTTGCTCGCTGGCTCGACGGAGCGCATTCGGCGGGCTTCGTGCGCCGCGTAGCGCAGGCGCTCACGAGTCTTAAGGCATCTCGCTCGGAATATCAGTGACTGCGCCCGTGGCAGCGAATGCTTTGAAGGCACTGTCTTTGCACTGTCTTTGAGTACACAGATGGCGCGTTGATAGTCAGCTATGGTGCCTGGGTGACGTGGGTATCGATGAGCGCCCGAGTCTGAGGAATCTGCGTTGAACACGATCGAAGAAGCTGCTCACCGTCTGGCGCAACTGCGGAGTTCAGGCGTCGACACGCCGTGGGACCCCGCAACCGAGCCGGCGACCCCGCCGCTTGAAGTTGGTACCGGGGCGCATGAAGTGGCAGCGCCGAGACCTGAGGGCTTGTCGGGCCTGCGGGCGCAATGGGCTGGGGAGCGTCCTGCTCCGAGCCAACTCTTCTACGCCGCGCCGACACCGCCATCTAATCCGGCGGCTGAGCAATCTCCTCAAGCCGCAGCGCGCGGGCAGCCGCGGATCCAGCGCATGAGCTCTGAGCGATGGCGAATGGCTTCTTCGCTGCTGCTCTCGCTGCTGATTCACGGATTGCTGCTGAGCCTGACCTTCGGTGGCCAGGGACTTGGGCTTCCGGGCTTGCGCTTCCCCTGGCAAGAACGACGCATCGAGGTGCCCGAGCTGCGCGTCGTGCTCGTTCCGACGCATGTCACAGCCGCGGAACCGGCGATCACCTCGGTCGCGCCGCCTTTGCAGCAGGCATCGATCGAGCCGCCTGTTGCCGGCGGGCGTGCCCCGACTCCGCCGGCGTCGCCCGCACCACTGCGGCGGCGTGCCCTCGAGATCGTCCCAGCGGCCAAGCCAAAGGCAGAGGCCAAGCCAGAACTAAACGCCGTGGCCCCTGCCGCCCCTGCGAAAACGTCTACACGCGCCGGTGAGTCCCGTCACGCAGTGCCCGCGAAGATCCCCAAGACGGCCGCGATCGACGTGGCGCCGTCCGGCCGACGCAAGCTGGTCGTGCCTCCCGCTCCCACGGGGCCAGATGTGATCGCGGTAGCACCGAGCGTTTCGAGCCCGGAGACTGTGATGCCGGCGCATCGAGATCCCGGCGATCTAGCACGGGAGCGAATCGGCCAGGACGTTCGGGAGCGAGCCGCTGCATTGGCCAAACAGGCGGATCAGTTGGAGGCGGCGCGGGTTGAGGCCGCGAAACGGGAGGCCGACCTTAGGGCAGAAGCGGCACGTGTCGAGGCTGCGCGAGTGGAGGCTAAACGCGAGGAGGCCGCGCAACTGGCTGCAGCACGACTGGAGGCGGAGCGGCAGGAGGCCGCTCGCCAGGAAGTAGCGGCGCGCATCGAAGCCGCGCGACGGGCTGCGGCACAGTTGGAGGCGGAGCGTCTGCTGGCAACTCGTCAAGAAGCCGCTCGTGTCGAGGCGGCGCGAGCAGCGCAATTGGGCGGAGCAGCGAGCCGTCGCCGAAGCAGCGGCGCGCATCGAAGCCGCGCGACACGCTCGGCACAGTTGGAGGCGGAGTCTGGAGGCGGAGCAGCAAGAGGCCGTTCGCCGGGAAGCAGCGGCGCGCATCGAAGCCGCGCGACGGGCTGCGGCACAGTTGGAGGCGGAGCGTCGACAGGCAGTTCGTCAAGAAGCCGCCCCTGTCGACGCAGCGCGGGCCGCACAACCGGAGGCGCAGCGTCAAGAGCCCGCTCGTCAGGAACCAGCTCGCGCCGAGACTGCAAGACCGGAGGCCGAACGCCAAGAGCCCGCACGACCGGCCGCGGCACCGCAAGAGGTCGCGCGCGGCGAGGCAGAAAAAGAGGAGGAGGCAAGACGGGAAGCGCGGCGTCGAGCCATCGGGCGTCAGCTCGATGAGGAAGCCGCCCAGCGTGAAGCAGCCTCGAATCCCGCTCGCCAACTACCGCTCTCGTTGAGCACCGCACGTCGAGCCAGGCTATGGGGGCGCGGCGACCCCAATGTCGAACTTGTCCAGTACGCGGAGGGATGGGCGCGGAAGATCCAATTCAACACACTCGTCGAAACGGTGCGCGAAGTGGCGAAGCAGCCTCACCGCCATCCGATGGTGACGGTGGCCATTCGAAGCGACGGATCCGTGGAATCGGTGACCTTCGTGGTCTCCAGTGGCGTGGCGCAAGTTGATGACGCGATACGGCGCATCGTGCAAAGCCACGAGCACTACCAAGCGTTCCCGCCCGCACTGGCCCGCGAGTACGACGTGATTGAAATCCGCCGGACCTGGCACTTCAACGACGCCGTCGGGTTGTACTGACGAGTGCCCTCCCGTCGCACTGCCTAACTACCGATCTGACGGTGTTACAGCAAGGCAAACACCTCGTCGATTCTCAAGCTGTTCCTCTCCAGGCTTGAGGAACTGCGCGCGCCGGCGCCCGAAGAAAAGAATTGAATCCGAATGCGGACATGGCTATCAAACAGGACGGCGTTGAGCGACGAACCCACCACGAATGAAACGCCCCTGGCTTGCGCGGCCGGGAAAACACGATGGAGCAAGCGCCCGGCTCAGCCGGACTTGCGCCGCCTGAAGTAGCCCAACCCGATGAGGCCAAGCCCCAGCAGCACCACGCTGCTCGGCTCCGGAACGGTTGCCCGGATTGCACTGGGGCAGGCTCGGATCCACCTCGCAAGGCAGCTCGACGGCCGTCCCCTGCACCGCGACCGTGAATCCGTTCCAGAACTCGTTGGTTGAGCTGCGCCACGTCACGGTGTCGAACGCGCCAGTGAATCGCAGGGTGCCGTGCGGCTCGGTGCCGCCGACGTTGCTGGCGTTGAGCTGGTACTCGAAGTTGCCGCCCCCGAGGTCCACGACCACTTTCGTGACGCCGCCACAACCCCAATAGCCGCAGGCGTGGCCGTCGGTGCCGCCGACGCTCAGGATCTCGAAGTCCTGATCGAACGCGTAGCCGTTGCGGTTCAGACTGACGAATGCGAACACCGGATTGGCGATCGTCTCCGAGAACTGCAGCGTCTGTGTTCCGGCAAACTGGAGCGCAATGATGTCGGTGCCCGTCGGACGGTTGTCAACCAACGTACTTGTGTACGGCGATATGGTCCCCGACGCGGTGTTGCCGTTGACGTAGTAGTCGATTCCTCCGCTGGGCTGGTAGAAACCAACGCCGAGGGGATTCGTATATGTAACGGTGACCGTGGAGGTCGTGGTCGTGATCGTTCCCTGGGCCTGGAAGCCTGTGCCGGGGTCCAGGTCAGTGCCGGTCCAGTCCGTCCAGAAGAACGGCACGGCACTGGCGGCCCCGCAGGCAACCGCCAAGGCCGCTGCGACAACTGCGCGGGGGGAAATCCAGGTCAGACACTTGTTCATTTGTGCGCTCCGCGTTTCGATGCTTCCTTGATCACAAGGGTCCGCGCTGCAATTGCGCACGCCCCGGCTTTCGGCCCGTTGCATCTTCCATACCGTCTAACCTAAAAGAAATTAATTCAACGACTTGGAGCATCGTCACGCGCGATCCATGCCCCCGCTTGTCAAGATTTTCGACATCGATGGCAACGATCAGCGAGCGCCAGTAAACCCTTGCGCCAGGATGCTGAGCTCCAGGAACAGCCGAACGCGTCCAGTCGGCGATACTGATGCCGTTCTCGATCGCGTCGCATGACCTTCGCCCGCACCAAGATTCAGCCGCCCAGGCCGCGCTCGGCGTACGTCGAGCGCGCGCTGGTGCAGGCGCGGCTTGCCGATGCGCTGCTGAATCGCCGCGTCGTCCTGCTGTGCGCACCCGCCGGCTACGGCAAGACGACCGCGCTCGCGCACGAGATCGCGCGACTGCCGCCGGAGCACGCGGTGGCGTGGATCTCGGCCGACGCCGGCGACGATCTGCAGCGGCTGCTCGAATGCATGCTGGCGGCGCTCGAGCCTTTCGATCCGCCGTGGCGCACGGCGCCGGAGTCGCTGGTGACGCGCGTGGGCCGCGCGTCGAGTGAAGAGCAGCGCACGCTGGCGGCGGAGATCATCAACACGCTCGATGCGTGCGAGGTCGCGCACGGCATCATCGCGTTCGAGGATGTGCATCGCGTCGACGACCCGGCGTTCTTCGCTTTTCTTGATCTGCTGATCGAGCGGCTGAGTCCGCGCTGGAGCGTAGCGATCACTTCGCGCACCGAGCCGCCGCTGGCGCTCGCACGCTTGCGGGCGCGCGATGAGCTCGCTGAATTCCGGCAGCTGCAGTTGCAGTTCGCGCGCGACGACGCGCGTCGGCTTGCAGCCGAATCGGGTCTGGATCAGGCGATTGCCGATCGGCTCTTCGATCGCACGCAAGGCTGGCCGGCCGGAATGCGCATCGCGATCGGCGTCGTGACGGGCGGCGCGAGCGCCGGACGTTCGAGCGCGCCGATGTCTCACGAGCATGTGCTGCGCGCGGCAGACCGCCCGATGTTCGACTTTCTCGTCACCGAGGTGATCGACAAGTTGCGACCGGAGCTCTCGGATTTTCTGCTGCGGGTCAGCGTGCTGCCTGAGCTGGAAGCATCGCGCTGTGCGCAAGTTGCCGACAACCCGAACGCGGCGCGGCTGCTCGATGAAATCGAGCGGCTCGGCCTGTTCGTCGATGTGCTCGACGCGCCGGTGCGCACGCTGCGACTGCACGATCTTTTTCGTGAGGCGCTGCAGCGCCGTCTGCAGCTCGATCGGCCCGACGACTGGCGCGCGCTGATGCAGCGCGCGGCGGCGCTCGAAGGCGACACGCTGCGCAAGCAGGCGATGCTGCTCGCGGCATCGTGCTTTGAAGAGGCAGCGCGTGCATTGCTGCGCGACGGAACGGAACTGAACATCAGCGGTGCGGCGCCGACGACGCTGCGCCTGGTCGACGCGTTTCCGCCGGAATTCATCGCCGGCAATGCGGAACTGCAGCGCGTGCTGGGCATCGGCAAGATCAGCGTGTGGCGCTTTCAGGAGGCCGAGCGCCATTTCGTGCAGGCCGAGGCGCTGTACGCCGCGCGTGGCGACACGGGCGCTGTGCAGTCGATGACGGCGCGCCGGGGCCAGGCGATGATCGCGCTCGGGCGTCTGCAGGAGTGCGCGGACATCGTCGAAGCGCTGCAGCGCGTGCCGCTGATCGAAGTCGAAGCGCGCCTGATCGCCGCGACGGTCACGATGTGGCTGCACCTGGAGCGCGGCGAAAGCCGCGCCGTTGCGCCCGCGTTCGAAAAGCTCGTGCAGCTGCTGCAATCGTGCAAGACGGTCGGCGAGTGGAACATCATCCCGCCGCCGCGCCAGACCGCGTGCCCCGGCATGGCGGGGCCGATGCTGCGGTGGGGCACCGGCGCACTCGCGATGATCGGTGACGGGCCGTATCCGTTGCGAGCGATGGCGCAGGTTGCGCTCGCGTGGCGTGCGGTGTGGCTCGGCCAACTGCAGCAGGCTGCCGACTCTGCACGAAGCGGGCGTCGCGACGCGCGGTGGGCCGGCCATGAAGTGATCTTGCGCAGCCATTCGATTGCGTTGCGCGCAGTGCTGGCACTTTTGCGCGATGACAACGCCGAAGCGCTGCAGTGCGCACGTACTCGCGTCGAGGAGCATCCGGCCGGTTACGGCAACTGGGGGCTGTGGCACGTGCTGTATTTCGCCGCGCGCATTGCGGCTGCGGCCGGTGACGCGCCTGCGCTGCGCGACTGGCTGCAGCGGTTGATCGCGCTGCAGGCCACGCTGGCCGAAGCGGATCCGCCGCGGCTGCGCCCGGTGGCCGGGCTGCAGGGCGCGTTGGCTGAGCTCGAAGGCCGTCGCGACGACGCGCTCGCGCACTGGCGCGACGTACTCGCGCATGAAGAAGCTGCCGATATGTTCGCGCAGGCGGGCGAGGTGCGAGTGCGGCTGGCATCGATCGCGTTGAAGAGCGGCGCACGCGAAGAGGCGGCCGCGCTGATCCGCCCGCTGCTTCAAAGGCGCTGACGATGGACCGCGCGGCGCGGTATTCGCTGCGGCGGCGTTGAGCGACCTCGCGCGTGCGGACTGGTCGGGCCACCTGGATGCCGCAGAGTCGGCAACGCTGCGTGCATGGGCTGCGTCACTGGCGCGCACGCCCGAGAACGTGGGACCGGTCGCTGCGCCGGATGCGGCTCAGTCAGTGTCGCAGCAACGACCGAGCGGTTGACGCCGCGCGAAATCGAAGTGCTGGCGCGCATCGCCGCCGGCGACAGCAACAAGCTGATCGCGCGCGCGTTCGACCTGAGCCTGCACACCGTCAAGCGCCACGTCGCGCACATTCTCGACAAGCTCGACCTCGACTCGCGCGGCCAGGCAGCGGCCTGGTATCGCACGCACTTCGCTGCGGGTTCCGACTCCGCGAGTCGCTGACGCCGACCTTCAGCTTGCCGACGTGAGCGCGGAAGAACGTGACCGGTTTCGAGCAGCGTCTTGAGATTCGAAAGGACCATCGGCCAGCCGCCCGATATGCCCGCGAGCATCTTCGGGTCACGCTCGAGGTCGTCATGGCTGACGGTCAGGCGAACGAGGCCGTCGTCGTGTGGCTCGATATCGAATGTGACACGCGAATGTTTCGAATCGTCCTCGGCCTCGCTCGGCCTGGCCCATGTGATGACCAGGCGCCGCGGAGGGTTGCTCTCGACGACCTTGCCGACGATGTCGACCGTGTGCGAATCGTCGGAGCGCTGGTGCTCCCATCGAGAGCCGGGCTTCCAGTCCGACACGTTCACACGTGAGCATTCGCCATTGGCGCCGACCCAATACTGGCGCGCCACGTCGGGGTCGACCAGCGCCTGCCACACCTTCTGCGGCGTCGTCGCGATGTAGGTTACGTACACGTAGTCAGGTTTTTTCATTGTCGCTTTCCAGTTTTCTTCTTGAGGTCGCGCAACGCACCGAGGCGGTTGCGCTCGAACTTTTCGATCCAGCGCTCGTAGATCTCGTGCAGCGGCACCGGGTTCAGGTAGTGGAGCTTTTCTCGGCCTTGCCAGAAGATGGCGATGAGGTTTGCTTCCTCGAGCAGTTGCAGGTGCTGCGTCACCGCCTGGCGACTCATGTCCATGTGCTCGCAGAGTGCCATCAGCGTCTGGCCGTTCTCCCGATGCAGCACGTCAAGCAGACGCCTGCGGCCGGGGTCGGCCAGTGCTTTGAAGACTTTGTCGATGTCCCGCAAGCTCAAGACCTCGTCGGTGGCCGTTCAGTCGCGGTCGGAGATCCTGATGTCGTTGGGGTTGGGAGCACCGTTCCCGGTTTCCACCAGCGACTTCAAGCTCATCAGGTAGATCGCCCACTTGGTGCTGCAATGGTGCATGAACTCCACCGGCTCTTTCCAGCCCTGGTGTTTGAATAGGACGAACGAATATTCGCCGTCTTGTTTGAGTTCCCAGCTGACCCGGGTGCCGATCCATTCTTCGGGCCCGCCGACCACTTGCCACAGCACACGCTTGGCGGGATGAAGCTCGAGCACCTTCATGTCGAAACCGCCGAGTTCGCTGCCGTCAAGGCTAAAGCGGAACTGAATCACTCCGCCAACGTTGGTTTCCCCTTGCGTGTCGTTCGTCCACCAGGAGGCCAGGCCTTCGCGCGTGGCCAATGCCTTGTAGACCTCATCCGATGACGATTTGATGCCGACTCTATGCAGGATATCTGCCATTTGCGACTGCTCCTTACGAGTTGTTGAAAACGACTGCCTGTGTCGTTGGGCGAATAATAGGCAAGTATTTACTTGCATGTCAAATCGGTAGATTTTCCGCAGCAAACGACAGAGATGGCTCCCCCGCATGGCTCTTCGCGGCCGCGCGGAATGGCTCCTTCGATCGATGCGCCGTTCGGCGCGCGTCCGCACACTACGCTTCACTGCGCCAATGGCCATTTAAGGAGCGTTTCGATGTCTCGAATCATCACGGTGTTCGGCGCAACCGGCGCGCAAGGCGGCGGATTAGCGCGCGCGATCCTCGCCGACCCTCAGCAGCGCTTTCGCGTGCGGGCCGTCACGCGCAAGCCTGATTCGCCTGCCGCGCGAGCGCTTGCTGAAACCGGCGCGGACATCGTCGTTGCCGACCTCGACGACGCCGCCAGCGTGCGGCGCGCGATGGAAGGCGCGCACGGCGCTTTCTGCGTCACCAACTTCTGGGAGCACTTTTCGCCGGACAAAGAGCTGGCGCAGGCGCACACGATGGCGCAGGCGGCGCTGGATGCGGGCGTCAAGCACGTCGTGTGGTCAACGCTCGAAGACACGCGCGAATTCGTCGCGCCCGGCAGCCGCATGCCGGTGCTGATGGGCAAGTACAACGTGCCGCACTTCGACGGCGAAGGGCGAAGCGAACCGCGCGTTCATCGATCGCGGAGTTGCCGACGACGCTGCTCTACACGTCGTTCTACTGGGACAACCTGATTCACTTCGGCATGCAGCCGCAGCGCGGCGCCGACGGTGTACTGGACTTCGTGTTGCCGATGGGCGACGCGAAGCTGCCGGGCATCGCTGCCGCCGACATCGGCGCGTGTGCGTTCGGCATCTTCGCGCGCGGCGAGGAGCTGATCGGAAAATCGATCGGCATCGCCGGCGAGCATCTGACCGGCGCGCAGATGGCGGAGCAGCTGGCGCATGCGCTCGGCGAGCCGGTGCGACACGTCGCGCTGACGCCGTCGCAGTTCGCGGCGCTTGGATTTCCTGGCGCGGATGACCTCGCGAACATGTTCCAGTTCAAGACCGAGTTCGAGGACATGTTCTGCGCGGCGCGGCGCGTCGAATGCTCGCGTGAGCTCAATCCGCAGCTGCAGTCGTTTTCGCAATGGCTGGCGCAGAACGCCAAGCGGTTGCCGATCCAGCCGCGCGTCGGAGAGCCTGCGTGAAGACGCTGGCGCTGCTCGTGATGCTGTCGGTGTTCTGCGCATCGTTGGGCGCAGAGCCACCGGCGGCTCGCCTGGCGGTCAGCGGCGCCTTCAACGCCGTTGCCGCAGCGGCTCAGCGAGACGGGACTTTACGTCGCGGGCTCGATGACGAGTGCGTGCGGACAACATCGCGTTCGCGCCGCAGTACCCGCTGTGGTCCGACGGCACCAGCAAGCGTCGCTGGATTTATCTGCCGCCCGGCGCTGCTATCGATGCGTCGCGCGTCGATGCGTGGGAATTTCCGGTCGGTACGCGTCTGTGGAAGGAGTTCGGCTACGACCGCCGCGTCGAGACGCGCTTCATCGAGCGACTGGCCGACGGTTCATGGCGCTTCGCTGCGTATGTATGGAACGAAGAAGGTACCGACGCGGTTCTTGCGGCAGAGGACGGTGCGGTGCGTGCCGGTCAGCGCTGCGCCGGGCGGTCGCTACACGGTGCCGTCGCGCAACGATTGCCTGGCGTGCCATGAAGGCGCGCCGGTGCCGGTGCTCGGCTTCAGCGCGCTGCAGCTTTCGCCCGATCGCGATCCGCTCGCGCCGCATGCCGAGCCAGCGCGCAACGATCACGCGAATTTGTCGAACCTCGTTGCGAGCGGACGGTTGCGCAACCTGCCACGTCGTTACGTTGAACAGCCGCCGCGCATTGCGGCGAGCGTCGCCCACCGCACGCGCGGCGCTCGGCTATCTGCACGGCAACTGCGGTCATTGCCACAACGATGCCGGCGCGCTGACGGGGCTCGAACTCGTGCTTGCGCAGCAGGCCGACTCAGCCGCGCAAAGCTCCGAGCGAACGATGCAGTCACTGCTCGGCCATTCGAGTCGCTTCCGCCCGCAAGGCGCAGACAGCGCGCAGCGCGTCGCGCGCGATGGCGGCACACACGTGCTGACGCTGCGCATGAAGACGAATAACCCGATCGCTCGCATGCCGCCGTTGGGCGTGCAGCAGGTCGATGCCGAAGGCGTCGCGCTCATCGAGCGCTGGATCAACCAACATCTTTCCAACCACTAGGAGGCTTCTGCATGAAACGCATTCCGTTCGAATTCGCCGTGCTCGCAATTTCCGTTGGCGTCACTTTGGCTGTCGCCACGCCGGCGCGTGCGCAGACTTCTGCAGCGACGGATTCAAAGCGCATCGAAACCAGCGCCGAGAAGCTCGCGCGCGGCAAGTATCTGGTGACGGTCGCGGGCTGCAACGACTGTCACACGCCGTGGGTCATGGGCCCGAAGGGTCCTGAGCCCGACATGACTCGCATGCTGTCGGGCCATCCGGAAAGCGAGAAGCTGCCGCCGCCGCCCGCGCCGCAAGGACCGTGGATCGTGTCGGCTGCGGCGACGAACACCGCGTGGTCCGGCCCATGGGGCATCAGCTACACCGCCAACCTGACGCCGGATGCGGAAACCGGTCTCGGCAAATGGACGCAGCGCAACTTCACCGAGACGATTCGCACCGGTCGCCACATGGGACGCGGCCGGCAGATCCTGCCGCCGATGCCGATCCCGATGTACAAGAACTTCACCGATGCGGACCTGGAAGCGATCTTCAGCTATCTGCAGACGATCCCCGCGGTGAAGAACCGCGTTCCCGAACCGTTGCCTGCCGACGCAGCCGGTTGCAGCGAAGTAGCGGCTACGCTAACACATTCTCGTTCACAACGTACGGAGACTTCGATGATTACCAACCCGCAGTCCGGCACCAACGTTCATGAGATCGCCGATGGCATCTACCGCATCAACACGCCGGTCGCGATTCCTGGCGGGCCCGATGAGTTCAATTTCAACCAGTATCTGATCGTCGACGACGCGCCGCTGTTGTTTCACACCGGTCCGCGGCGGCTGTTTCCGCTGGTGCGGGAGGCGATGGCGCGAGTCATGCCGGTCGAGCGATTGCGCTACGTGGGTTTCTCGCACTTCGAAGCCGACGAATGCGGCGCGCTGAACGAATGGCTCGCGGTGGCGCCGCGTGCGGAAACTGTGTGCGGGCAGATTGCCGCGATGGTGTCGGCCAACGACGTTGGGGACCGGCCGGCACGCGCGCTCGCCGACGGCGAAGTCCTTTCGCTCGGCAAGCACGCCGTGCGCTGGTTCGACACGCCGCACCTGCCGCACGGCTGGGACTGCTGGACTGATGATGGAAACGTCCACCCGCACGTTTCTCTGCGGCGACCTCTTCACGCAAGGTGGCGCCGGCGAGACACCGCTGACCGAATCCGACATCCTTGGCCCGAGCGAAGCGTTCCGCGCACCGATGGATTACTACTCGCACGCGCCGGATACCACTGCGATCCTCGAGCGCCTCGCACGCGAGCAGCCAACGACGCTCGCGTGCATGCACGGCAGCGCGTTCCGCGGCGACGGAGCGGCATTGCTCAGGGCGCTCGCGCAGAGCTTGAGCGCGCGGCCCCAATTGCGAGCGGCGGCGTAGCCAGCGCTTCCGCTGCGAACTGCCAGCTTGGTGGGGCTGGCAGTCCTCTTCACCAGGCTAGAAACATGCGGTTTTTCTCGGATTTGTTAGTACTGTAATTCCATACAGTATCAGCCCGGAAAACAAGGCGCCGTGCGGTCCGGCGACGAATGGGCGGTGCGTGTTAAACCGCAGCCGACACATTTAGGAGCAGAATCGTGCGGTCTAAAACACGTTAGACGCGCATGGAGTCTGAGCCACAAATCTATTGTCCCAAGTGCGAGTACCGTCCCGTAGCAGAGGACCGCTGGGAGTGCGCCCGAGTTGCGGCACTTCAGTGGCATACGTTCTGGACCGGCGGGGTTTGCCCAGGGTGCAGTTATAGGTGGCTAAAGACGCAGTGCCCCGCTTGCGGGGAACTGTCACCTAGCAAACAGTGGTATCACTATCCTGAAGGGCAGCCTGAAACTGAAGCGGAGACCGCCAGTTGAGAAGGTGCGCGTCTTAACTGGTCAGTCAACTCCGACTCGCTGCAGCGCCGCTACGCGCCGCTTCCGCGAGCGGGTTACTTGGTTCGTTAGAAGCCAATTTCGTGCGCTTTCTCGTCGTCTTGGAAGCGGGTTCCACCATCGGGCGCATCTACGCGCACGGGCAGAACGACGGTTACGTGAACGATGGGGCTAACTTTCATCCTGTGCTTGACTGCACGGAAGTGGCAACCGATTCCCCGTACTACCTCCTCGCTAAACGCGACATGACTCGCCACGGCGGTGCGTTCAGTCTCTTCACATACCGCATTCCAGCGTCGTCGCTGTTCATATCTATTCGGACGAGGGGTTGAGGCCCGTGGGCTTCACTTCGCCGGAGGAATAACACCCGTGGCTTCTAACTTGTCGTTCGAGACCCGACGCTCTAAGAGCGCGGCTCAACTCAGACGTTAGAGGCCAGCAGCGATGTGGCAAGCGTTCGATCGATGCCGCTTTTGCTCAAGTTTCTTACGTTCCATGCAATTGCGTGCTTCGTTTTCTTTGTAGGCGTAGCGGTTCCGAATGCTTCGTTCAAGCTGAATGGACGCGCGGTGCCTTACGACGAGCTGTGGTCGAGCGGGCTGGCGTTTTTCCTTGTCTTTGTCGGTCTTGCCATGCCTCTCGCCGGTGTGTTGCTCCTTCGCCGTACGAGCGCAGCTCGTCACGTCTACATCTTCATTCTGTCGACAGGGTCAGTGCTTCCCTATCTGTTCATGCGCGACTACGTTTTCGCGGTCGTAAGTGCCGTCGTAATAGCGCTCATCGCGTGGTACGTTTTCGGCAATGCAGGAGTACAAGCGTATTTTCGCCTCTAACCGTCGTTGAAGAGCCGACGCTCGCTCAGGCGCGGCTCAACTTCAACGTTAGGCGTCGCATTACCCTCTCCGCGAGACACCAATGACGAACCTCGATGACGTGCGCCAGGCGATTGAAAGGCACAACGCGAACGCAGTCCGTTGGTACGCTGCTGGTGACGTCGATTCGCTTGTTTCCATCTTTGCGGAAGACGCGTGGCAGATGCCGCCAAATAGCCCGCCGCTCGTTGGCCGGACCGCCATTCGCGACTTCTGGCGCAACGCAGTCAGGTGGGGGAAGTGGGAATTCACGCTGAAAACGCAAACCGTTCATGCTAGCGGTCTGATGGCAGTGGAACGAGGAAAGTACGTCCTTCGATTCACAGCGGGTGCCAGTTCGCCCCCTGGCATGAGCTCGTTCCAAGACCGCGGCAACTACCTCGTTCATTGGCGCCAAGACAGCGACAAGCAGTGGCGCGTCGTTGCTGACGCACCTGTGAGCGAATTGCCGTTGCAAGGTACCGCGAGTGGCGACGCCTAACCCACGCGCTGCAGCGGACTCGCTGCGCTCGCCGCTGAACTCGCCAATAGGTCGCATGAACCGTCTTCCCTTGCTGTCGGGCTCACATCACTGGTTTTTCGTTTTAAGTGTCCGCGCTGCTCACACGTTGCGAAGCACGCGCCATACGCAGATGTTGGTTTCAAGCACTACGTTGTCTGTCCGGAATGTCACGCCTCGTATTTAATGCGCGCCACTTTCTTCGGCGGTCTTATGTTCGTTCTCGTAGCTTTGGCTCCACTGTTGATCGTTACAGCTGCGTTTTGGCCAGCGGTGCACAGAGGTGAGATTGCACCGCTGTTGGTTATCGCCATTCGGCTGCTGTAGCGTTGCCATTCTTGCTGTTCGCTAGAAGATACCTTGCTCGGCATTTCTTGCGCTATGAATACGTCGGCCGCAGTGCGACCTAACTCATCGTTCGAGAGCCGACGCTCTGCGAGCGCGGCTCAACTCAGACGTTAGGCAGCACAACACGACGCTCTGTGCACGTTAGATGGCAGCCATCCAAACGTTCATTCCCACGACCTTGAGGAGTCCACTATGCCCATCGAAGCGTTCAAGTCGGCCGTTGCGCCACTGCTCGCCGAGTTGCAGGCATCGGCGAATGCGCACGACACTGATCGTCATATGGCCGCGTACGCCAAAGTGCCGTCACTGACCTTTGTCTTCAACGGTGAGATTGTTCTTGGTTGGGATGAACTTCGAGAGTTGCAGCTCCAGTGGTGGAACGATGGCAAGGTTAGGGGCACCTACACTTACCTCGACGGCCCGATCTTCGAAGCCTTGGGAGACGACGCCGGACTGACCACGTTCCTGATCGCCGCCCGAAAAGAAGCAGATGACGGGAGCGTGGTTGAGAAGATGCTTGCTTACTCCGCGCTGTGGCGCAGGTTCCAGGACGGCTGGCGCATCACCTTCGCGCACGAGTCCAGCAACAAGTGAGCCACGAGCCAACCATGCTTCAACGGACGATGGTGCCGCCCAGCTCAGCAAAGCCGGCGGCCAAGAAATGACGCCTAACCCTCCGTTAGGCCTCAGAGGACGGCTCATCTCAAAGGAGGCGCAATGGCTCGCCAAATAGTGTTCACGCCAAAGGCAGCCAAACCGCCGCCGGCGTACAGCCAAGCAGTCAAAGCAGCCGGGCTGGTGTTCGTCTCAGGCACGGCCCCGACTGATCCTGCCACGGGCGCAATCAAAGGCACGACCATTCAAGAGCAAACCAGGCAGTGCTTGGCCAACATACAATCCATTCTCGAGGCAGCGGGAAGCTCGCTCGACAAGATTGTCAGCGTTACCATCGTGCTCGCGGACGAAGACGACTTCGCAGGCATGAATGAAGAGTGGCTCAAGTGGTTCCCTTCCAATCCACCAGCCCGTCAAGGCGCCAAGCTTCCTGCGCGTATCCCTGGCTTGAAGGTCTCCATTGCGGCAATCGCTGAGGCCTAACCCTTCATTATGTTTTCGGAAAACCTCTTCGTCCTGGACCCAACATCCTCTCGTCACCGGCGACGAAGTGCCACGCATTCTCGCGTGGACTCACGCTTCCGACCGTTGGGTCGTGCGTGTCTGCGTGTGGACGGATGGGCGGTTCAATTCAGCGCTCGAGCCGAGGGCACTTTGGGACAGCTGAGAGTTAACTCGTTCCTGGAACCGACGGTCTGCGAGCGCGGCTCAGCGCTGCGTTAGGTGTCAGAGTCATACCGCGGTGGCGCGTCGTCGTGTAGGAGCAACTCATGATCATTCGGAGGGGTACAGCAACCTTGCAGTTTGCGACCGCAGAACAAACGAAGCGTCATGGTGCTTACTCCTCGGCGCGGCTCTCCGAGGACGGTGGGCTGAAACAGTTTGGCGCCTATATCGAGACGCTTGAGCCGGGCTCACGCTCCTCCGAGAGGCATTGGCACGAGCAAGAGGATGAATTTCTTTACGTGCTCTCGGGCGAGGCGACCGTGATCGAAGACGATGGCGAGCATCTATTGGTCTCCGGCGATACTGCTTGCTGGCCCGCGGGTGCTCCGAACGCACATCACGTCGTCAACCGGTCAGGCGCCCCTTGCTCGTACTTGATCGTTGGCACTCGCGTAAGCCACGACGTCTGCCACTACCCGGACAGTGGCCGAACCCTGTACACGGAAAATGACAAGTGGCGGCTTGAAGACGCTGACGGTCAGGTCATCAAATCGGGACACGTCTAGAGTGGTACTGCTGACGCCTAACCCCGCGTTCGAACGGAGCCGCCGGTCGGCGGACTTTCTTGGCGAGCGTCGGTGGTGGCGGGCCGCTCAACTCAGACGTTAGGCCCCACGAGACTTCCGGTACACGCCGCCGAGAAACCTATGAAGCGCGTCATCACGACAGAAGCGTCTGCAGCCATGTACAACCCCGTCTCGCAGACCACGGTCGCTGCAAACGGGATGCTCTACACCGCGGGCATGATCGGAAGGTCGCCTGAGAGCGGAGAGATGCTTCCGTCCTTTGCCGAGCAATCGCACCAGGCGCTGCGAAACCTCGGGGCGCTACTCCGCAAGGCGGGAGGCGGCTATCAAGACGTCATGTTCATGCAGCTCTATTTGCTTGACATGGGCGCGATTGAGCAATTCAACGAAATCTTCAAAGAGTACTTTCCTGTTGACCCACCGGCCCGTGCCGTATGTCAGCCGGTCAAGCTCTATCCGGGCGCGCTCGTGATGTTCACCGCGGTTGCGTGTGTGGCGTAAGGCGATCGGTACTCTTACGTAATGCGACCCCTTCGGTATTCCATCAACGTCACGTTGGACGGGTGCTGCGATCATCGTGAAGGCGTCGCGGATGAAGACTTGCATCGCAACGCAAGCGAGAACATCGGCCAGGCCGACGCCCTCCTCTTTGGCCGGGTGACTTACGAGATGATGGAGGCGGCGTGGCGGCCGGCGCCGACGGGAGCCAGGCCTGATTGGATGGAGCCCTGGATGGAACCCTTCGCCCGGACGATCGACGCGGCAAAGAAGTACGTTGTGTCGAACACCCTCGAGCGGGTCGACTGGAACGCGGAGCTCGTGCGCGGGGATCTTGGGAAGGCCGTTCAGCAGCTCAAGCAGGAGTCGGGCAAGGGACTGTTCGTGGGAGGCGTGAAGCTCCCGCTGGCGTTGGCGGAGCTGGGATTGATCGATGAGTACGAGTTCGTCGTGCATCCCAGGGTAGCGGGCCATGGGCCGACGTTGTTCGCGGGGCTGTCGAAGCGTCTCGACTTGAAGCTCGTGAGCCGGCTGGAGTTCGGCTCGGGGGCGGTGGCGATGCGGTATGAGCCGAGAAGGTAGCCCGTGATGCCTAACTATTCGTTCGAGAGCCGACGCTCATCGAGCGCGGCTCAACTCAAACGTTAGCCCGCAGAAGATCCGACTCTCCTTGCGTGGGACCCGAAAGCGGCTTCGGTGAAGGCGCCTTGGCGTTAAGGTTGCCAGCGACCTATCGGGGGTTCGCCTACAGGCGGGCGATGTCGGGCGCCGCGCCGCCGAGCCAGGCACGCGCATAAGCTTGGCGCGCCGATTTCTCGGCCTTCGCGTCGCCTTTGCGCTTGTAAGTCTCCGCTAGGCCGGCCAACGCCCAGCCGTTGCCGCGCACGCGCACCAGCGAGTCGCGCAGCGCCTTCTCGGCCGCATCGAGCTTGCCCTGCCGCAGGTATACCGAGCCGAGCGACTGGCGGATCGGGTAGTACCAGTACGACGGTTCCATGTAGGCGAGCGCGTCCTCGATCGCGACCGCCTCCTCATAGGCCTTGGCCGCCCCGGCGAGGTCGCCCTGCGCGTCGGCGAGGCGTGCGGTCGCGACCAGGCGCGCGGTCTGCACGATCTCCTTGCCCGGCACTGCCCAGTCCGCGTATGGCTTGAAGTCGGCCTTTTGCTCGATTGCGGCGATGGCGTCGATTTCGCGGCGCGCTCCGGCTGCGTCCTTCTTCGCCGCGAACGCGAGCGCGCGCGCGTAGTGCGCCAGCGCGGACACCACGACCTGCTCCTTCGGCGGCGCCTTCAAGGCGAGGATCGCCTCGGGCGCGCTGAAGATCGCGTGCGCGAGATAGGGTGCGGCCTTGAGAGGTTCTAGAAAAGCGAACTGCGCGATCACCGCATCGGGCAGCGATGCGTCGAGCTTGGCGGCCGCATCAAGGGCGGTCGGACCGTCGCCGCCCATCTGCGCCGAGACCAGCACGAAGTGGATGTTGTGCGGGTAGTAGGCCGACTTGTACATCGGGTCCGAGGGCGAGGTCTTGAAGTACTGCTCGTCTACGGCCATTGCGCGCTTGTTGACCTCCAGCGACTCCTTGTAGAGGCCGGTACGGTAGTAGATGTGAGCCGGCATGTGCACGATATGGCCCGCGCCGGGCATCAACGCGGCCAGGCGACGCGCGTGCGGCAGCGCGCGATCGGGTTTCGTCGACGCCTCGACCGCGTGGATGTAGAGGTGGTTCGCGCCCGGGTGATTTGGATTGCGTGCGAGCACCTTCTCCAGCGCCGCGAGCATCTCGGCAGCGCGGCCCTTGGGTTTCGTTGCGCCCGCCTCCCAATAGTCCCATGCCTGCGTGTCCATGATGGATTCGGCGTAGAGCACCTGGATCGTGTCGTCGCCCGGATACTTGGCGGCCACGGACTTCATCGCGTCGGCGAAGGCCGCGTCGAGCGCTGCGCGGTCGGCCTTCGGATCGGCCGAGTAGCGTTTCTCGAGGGCTGCGATCATCGCGCGATCTTTCGCGGGCGCGCCGGGCGCCAGTTCGACTGCCTTGGCAAGCGCGGCCAGCGCCGGCGCGACTGCCTCGGGCATCATCGGCGCGTTGATGTTCGGCCCGAGCACGAAGGCCTCGCCCCACCAAGCCATCGCGAGCTTCGGGTCTTCCTTGCGTGCAGCCTGGAAGGCGCGCTGCGCCTCGGCGTGGTTGAACGCGAAGGCCCAGCGCATGCCCTGATCGAAGTAGGCCTGCGCCTTAGCGTTGCGCGTTCCCACCTTGAAGGACAGCGTGCCGAGGTTGCTGTACAGGGGCACGTCGCCGCCCGCGGCCTGCATCGGCTGCGGCTTGAAGGGCTTGGTCTCGCTTTGCGCGAGGACCAACTTCTGGAGCAAGGGCGGTCGGCCGGTGGCAGCCGGGGCGCACACATCGCCCTGGGCGTCGAGCAGCGGGTCGTAGGTCGCGCGCCCGGAGGGCTCCACGCCGCTGCTCGCCACCAGGCTGGCCGAGCCGAACAGGCCGGCGAGCGCCAAGGCCATCGCGACACCGTGCAGGGTGGTGCGTAGGAATTGCTTTTTCATGCACGTCTCCGTCGACCGCGACTGGCTGGCACTGTAACCGAATCCGTGCTTCGGTCCCCCAGCCTCGATACTGTTCCCCGCATGGCATGACCCCCGCCAGAGAATCGGCGCGTCATTCGTATTGCGCGCCTGACGGCCACCTCGCCCGCACTGCACGCCGACCGCATCAAGACGCCGCTGTTCGTCGCGCTCGTGGCCTTTGCGGTTGGTACTTCGCTAGCGTGGGCGGCTATGTCGCTCTTGCCCGTGTGCATGGTCATCATCTTTCTCATGCCCTTTGCAATTCCTTTCTGTTGCGTGGGCTTGGTGCTCGTTTTGACGCACGGTCGCACAGGTGAGCAGCGCGCTTAACATTGCGTTCAACAGCCGACGCTCTACGAGCGCGGCTTAACTCAACGTTAGGCGCCGCGCAGGCCTACACACTTCAGGAGCACTCGTGTTTGACCACGTCGTATTCGGAGTCAGCGACTATGCAGCGAGCAGAGCGTTCTTCCTCAAGGCACTCGAACCGCTCGGCATAGCTGTTGTCCTGGAGGGGCCGCTCGGTATCGAGCTTAGCCCACCAAAGGGTAAGGCTTCATTGTGCATGTTCCAAACCGAGGAGAAGCCCGCGCATCTTCACTTGGCGTTCACGGCCGAGAATCGCCAGCAAGTCGAAGCTTTCTATCGCGCGGCTCTGGAGGCGGGTGGCAAAGACAATGGTGCGCCTGGTCTGCGCTCGCACTACCACGCGAACTACTATGCAGCTTTCGTCATTGGTCCGGACGGGCACAACATCGAAGTGGTTTGCCACGAACCCGAGGCCATTCGCCGTGCGACTGTGGACGCTTCACCCCAAATACCTTGACGCGCAGGGCTTGGTCGCGCTTTGGCGCGAGGCGTTACTCGCCCGCGAGGTGCTTCGTGGGCGCACTCATGGTTATCGCCAGCACCCGCAATTGATTCGGTTTAGGTCTTGTGCTTCGCCTCGCACTGCGATCAACCGCTATCTTGCGCTTGTCTACGCCGAAGCTCGGTCTCGGGGCTACGCGTTTGACGAATCCAAGCTTGGCCGCCTGGGGTCCGGGCAACGCATTCTCGTTGCCGACGGACAATTGCGATACGAATGGGCTTGGCTTCTGAGTAAGTTGCAGCGGCGCAGTCCTTCTGTTCATCGTCGTCACCTCGATGTTTCCCATCCCGTGGCGCATTCACTGTTTCGCATCACACCGGGTCCGATTGCCGAGTGGGAGCATGTGCATGACGCTGCAGCCTAACCGGGTGGTCGCTTCATCCACAGTAACGGCCCCAACACCATCCGCGGCAAGGGCAACGATCTCACGGTGGAGATCGGCCGCATAGTTCCCATTCAATGCAAGGCTCGCTGAGCAAGCCTAACCATTCATTCAAGACGTTACCGTAGAGGAGCCGTTGTGCCACAAACGACATACATGGTCATCGAGCATTTCCGAAATGATGATGCCGTACCCGTGTATCGCCGGTTTCGCGAGCGCGGCCGAATGGCGCCCGATGGTTTGAGCTACGTCTCAAGTTGGGTCACGCCCGACATGACGCGGTGTTATCAACTTATGGAAACGCCCGATCGAGCGCTTCTCGAACAGTGGATGGCGAATTGGAGCGATCTCGTGGAGTTTGAAGTTCATCCGGTGATTTCTTCGAAAGAAGCCTCGGCACGAATCGGAACAAAGTTGTGAACGTGATGCTGTCTAACATTTCGTTCGAGAGCCGACGCTCTGCGAGCGCGACTCAACTCAGACGTTAGGCATCGGTAGAACCAAGTCAACAACCATGCTGATTTCTGGCGCCTGCCATTGCGGCAACATCTCCTTCAAGCTGGACTGGCAGCCCGAGCCGAAGGAAATCCCTGCCAGGGCCTGCTCTTGCTCGTTCTGCGTCAAGCATGGTGGCGTGTGGACTTCCTGTCCTACGGGCTCGCTCACGGTCCGCGTCAAGGATTCCAAGCACGTCTCGGCATATGCCTTCGGGACGAAGACCGCCGAGTTTCATGTCTGCTCCAACTGCGGCATCGTGCCAGTCGTCACCAGCACAATTGACGGCCACGTCTACGCGGTCGTCAGTGTCAATGCATTCGAGAACGTCGATTCTTCGCTCCTGCAGCGGGCAGCTGTGTCGTTCGACGGCGAGGGTCAACGCGATCGCCTGGCCAGGCGCCAGCGCAACTGGATCGGTCGTGTCGAGTTCCGCGGATAAACACCGCTCGCTTTGAAACGTGACCGATGCTGAAGACCTACCGAGGTAGTTGCCACTGTGGCGCCGTCAAGTTCGAGGCGGATCTCGATCTCACTCAGAGTTCATATCGCTGCAACTGTTCGATCTGTCGCAGAACGCGCTTCTGGCCCGTAGTTGCCAAACCCGAAGGCTTTCGCCTGTTGTCAGGCGAAGCAGAGATGACGCAGTACCTGTTCCACACCACGAAGAACCAGCACTACTTCTGCAAGCACTGCGGCGTCCGTGCGTTTGGTGTTGGCACCGAGACGCCGATCGGGAAGATGTACGGGGTCAATCTGGGGTGCCTCGATGGAATATCGGAAGAAGAGCTGTCGCGCATCCCGATCACGTACGTTGACGGTCAGCACGACAGGTTTGCACCTCCTGAGTACTTCTCCCATCTTTGAGCAGAAGGCAGTGCCACGCGATGCGGCCTAACTGTTCAGGCAACATTTAATCTTCGCTATCCCTCCTGGGAGTCCTCCGATGCTTTCACTGCGCCCGAATTGCGAGTGCTGCAACGCCGATCTTCCGCCGCAGTCGGAGCTCGCGCTTATTTGCTCCTTTGAGTGCACGTTTTGCCGTGGCTGCGCGACTGCAATCCTCAAAGGCATCTGTCCAAACTGTGGCGGTGAGCTGGTTATCCGGCCGCGCAGGCCGGCCGAAAAGCTGGCCAAGTTTCCTGCATCAACGGAGCGGGTGTACAAGCCAGCGGGGTGTATGAATGTTGTTGCCTAACTCGTCGTTCGAAAGCCGACGCTCTGCGAGCGCGTCTTAACTCGAGCACCAATGCGGCTTAACATGTTCAGAAAAGAGGCAGTCCGTCCATCGCTCCATCGCGGAGGTTACTAATGAAACCCTTTACCACCGTAGCCGTCGTCGTCTTTGCGCTCGTCGCGCTCTTGCAATTGCTTCGCGCACTTTTGGGGTGGGAGGTCATCGTGAACGGTGTGCAAATTCCGTTGTGGGCGAGTGTCGTCGCTTGCGTAGTCGCAGCAGCCCTGGCATTCATGCTCTCCCGTGAATCGCGCTCGTGAGGATTTCGGCATGCAGAAGACACACAAAGGCTCATGTCATTGCGGCCGCGTCACATTCGAACTTCGGGCGGAGCTTGGCGCCATCATCGAGTGCAATTGCTCCCTCTGCAGTCGGAAGGGAGCACTTTGGCATGGCACCGATGATGCGCACTTCGAGATCCTGACCGGCGAGGATGATCTGGTTCTCTATCAGTTCGGCACGCATGACTGCGAAGCACTACTCATGCCGTCATTGCGGCGTCAGCACTTTCAGTCGTCCTCGTATTGCGCCAACCGCATGGGTTGTCAATGTTCGCTGCTTGGACGGAGTCGACATTTCGTCACTCACGACTCACGCATTCGACGGACAGAATTGGGAACAATCCGCACAACGCTATATGCAGAGCCGTGAACAGGGCGCGGTCTAGAAGAGCGGATAGCGCGAGGGGAATAGCGATTGAGCAAGTCGAGCGTGACGCCACGAAAGGCCATCGTCCTGGCTCCAGGGCAGGGGCGCGCATATCCGATGGGCCGAATCTCCGCTGTGTTCAAGGCAGACGAAGAGGAAACCCAGTCGCGCTATTCCGTATCGGAATGGTGGCTTGAGCCAAGAACTCAGGGGCCCGGAGCTCACTCGCATGCCGAAGATGATCTCTTCTATGTCATCGAAGGCGTAATGAGCGTCCGCGTGGGCGAGGAGTGGTTCGATTGTCCGAAGGGGTCTTTCGTTCTCGTGCCCGGCGGAGTCACGCATGACTTCGAGAATCGAGGAGGCGTTCGTGCTGGTCTTCTTAACTTCTCTTCGCCTGGGCCCTTTGAGCCAGACATGCCGAGCATCGTCGAGTGGTTCGCCCAGAATCCGCCGAAAGACACAGGCAACTAACGGGGCCCTCGGAGGAAGAACGTAGACTTTCGCGAAGCTGCAATTGGGGACAGCGCGCTTCACGCGCGGGTCCAAGAGGAGGAACCCTTGGCAACATCGATGGTGTCGCCTGGCCGTGCATCGGCGGAGCGACGCTTCTTTACAGGGATGGCGCTCGCAATCCTGGCGACCGTCATCGTCGGCTTCTCACGCAGCTTCTTTCTGCGGCCACTATTCCCTGACTGGCCTTCGCCGTCCGAGCCGATCTTCTATGTGCACGGCGCAGTGTTTACCGCGTGGATTGTGCTCATGGTCGCTCAGGCATCGCTTGTCGCCGGCGGACGTACCGAACTCCATCGAAAGATCGGCCCCTTCAGCGCCGTGTTGGCCGTTGCGATCGTGGTGCTGGGCACGCTCGGGGCACTGATCGCTGCCCGTCGTGCCACGGGGTTCGTCCAGATTCCCGTTCCACCGCTGCAGTTCCTCGCGATCCCGATATTCGACATGATCCTGTTCGCGACATTCGTATGGCTGGCGATCGCCCAGCGGCGCAACCCGCAGACGCACAAGCGCTGGATGTTGCTCGCGACCGTTAACCTCGTGACCGCCGCTATTGCGCGCTGGCCGGGAGTACAGGGCCTCGGCCCTCTCGCGTTCTTCGGTCTAACGGACTTGTTCGTGATCGCGTTGGCGATCTGGGATTTTCGCGCGCGCGGCCGATTGCATCCAGTAACGCTATGGGGAGGCTTGCTTATCATCGTGTCGCAGCCACTGCGCCTCGTCGTGTCGGATACTCAGGGCTGGCTCGCTTTTGCGCGGTGGGCGACGGGGCTCCTCGGTTAGCCGCACCGCGACGAGATTTTCGATGCCCATCAAGAGCAAAGCGCAGCGCAGGAAGTTTGCCGAGTTGTTGGTCAAGGGCAAGATCTCGCCCGAGACCTTCGAGGAATGGAATCGCGCAGCGGGCAAGGCCGAGTTGCCTGAGCGGCTCCACCCGAAGGCTGCGGTGAAGCGGAAGAGCAAGGTGAAGTCGAAGCGCGCTGCGAAGTCCAAGACCACTGGAGCAAAGAAGCGTAGCCGGCCAGCGCGCAAGCGCGGCTGATTCGGGCGGCCGCCTAGCAACGCATGCCGATCACTTGCCCTTGAACACGGGTTTGCGTTTTTCCATGAAAGCCTTGCGGCCCTCGGCGTAGTCCTCGCTCTCGAAGCAGTCGAGGATGAGTCGCCGGCACATCTCGGCGTCGAAGTCGGCAGGCAGCTTCAACACTTCCTGAATGATCCGCTTGCCCGCTTTAATCGTGAGCGGCGCACCGGTCGTGATGGCAGTCGTGTACTCGGCGAGCAGCGCGTCCAACCCCGCGGGCTCCGCCACGCGATTGACGAGCCCGATGCGCAGCGCCTCGGCCGCATCGAGCCTGCGGCCGGTGAAGAAAATGTCCTTCGCGTATCCCGGACCGACGAGCTGCACGAGGTTCTTCATCGCGGAGAAGCGATAACCGAGTCCAAGCCGCGTGGCCGGTATCGAGAACACCGAGTCGGAAGACGCGACGCGAATGTCGCAGCTGATCGCCACGTTCACACCGCCGCCGATGCAGTAACCGCGAATGCAGGCGATGGTCGGCTTTGAGAATTCGTAAATGCCTTGCAGCGCGGCTTCGGCCAGCTGCTCGTAGCGTTTCACCGCTTCCTTCTGCGCACGCTGGTCCTCGAACTGCGAGATGTCGGCGCCGGATACAAACGCCTTTCCGCCTTCGCCCGAGAACACGACCATACGCACGTTGTCGTCGCTCTCCGCCTTCTCGAGGAGTGACGGCACCGCTTCCCACATGTCTATCGACAGCGCGTTGTGCTTGGCAGGATTGTTGAACCGAATGTGCAGCACGCTGCCCGTCAAGCCACGTCTTGACGCGTTCTGTGGAAGAAGAAACGGAGAACTTGTCGTCCATATCAATAAACTCCTGCGGCTTTCATGCGTGAGAGAGCGTCGCGGTCGTAGCCAATTTCGGAGAGGATTTCCTCCGAGTGCTCGCCCCGCTTCGGAGCCGCACGCGCGATAGTGGAAGGGGTTCGAGTGAGCGTCACGGGCTGGCCCATCAGCGTCTGCTCGCCGAGATGTTTCGAAGTGACTTTTTTCAAGATTCCGAGATGCTGCACCTGCGGCTCCTCGAACACTTCCTTCAGGTTGTTGATGCGCCCGCATGCGACACCCGCTTCGTTAAGCGTCGCGATCCAGTAGTCGCTGGTGTTGCGCATCAGGCGCTTCTCGATCTCGGCGTTGAGCCAAGCCCGATGCACAGAGCGGTTGGTCTTGGTCTTCGAGCGCTCGTCGGTAATCCACTCGGGCGCGCCCATCGCCTCGGCAAAACGCTCCCAGATCTTGCCGCCGAACACGGCGATATTGATGTGACCATCACTCGTCTTGTATACGCCCGTGGGAATGCTGGTGGGATGGAAGTTTCCCGCCTGCCCCGGGATTTCGCCGTCGATCGTCCAGCGCGAGGTCTGGAAGTCCATCATGTAGATCATCGCTTCCAGCAACGAGGTGTGCAGCCATTGGCCCTTGCCGGAATGCTCGCGCTCGAGAAGTGCCACAGTCACGCCGTACGCGGCGAAGATTCCGCCGCACAGATCGGCGATCGGAATACCGACGCGCAGCGGCCCGTGGTCAGGCAGTCCGGTCACCGACATCAGCCCGCCCATGCCCTGCGCGATCTGGTCGAAGCCGGGACGCGTTGCATAAGGCCCGGTCTGACCGAAGCCGGAAATGCTCGCGTACACGAGCCGCGGATTGATCTTCGAGAGCACCTCGTAATCGATGCCGAGACGCGTCTTCACGTCGGGACGGAAGTTCTCCAGCAGCACGTCGGCAGTCTCCACCAATCTCTTCAGCACCGCGATGCCCTCGGGTTCCTTCAAGTTGAGTGTGATCGAGCGCTTATTGCGGTGCGTGTATTGATAGTCAGAGCCTTCCTGTCCACCGAGCGTGTCGTCGCCGCGCATGTGCTCGGGCATCTGCACCTGAATCACGTCGGCGCCCCAGTCGGCGAGCTGGCGCGCAGCGGTCGGACCGGCGCGGACCTGCGTCAGGTCGACGACGCGGAAACGGGAAAGGGCCGAAGAAGCGGGAATGTGTGGCATCGACTCGAATCTACCGAAAGAACTGCGGTTGCGAATTCACACGCCCTTGCCCGCAGGAACGCGTCCTAGTCGGCGCCACGCTCGAAAGAGCGGGGGCGCGAGCAGGCCCGCGGCGGTGATGAGGAACAGCGTGACCACGACCGGTCGCGCGAAGAACTGCGTCCAATCCTGATCGAAGATCAACAGGGATTGCTTCAGCGTCTCCTCCACCATCTTGCCCAGAACGAGACCCATGATCAGAGGCGCGGGCGAGAACCCGTAACGCCGGAACAGGAATCCCACGACGCCGAACAACAGCATGATGACCACGTCTTCCATCGACTGGTTGGGCGCGTAGGCACCGACCACCGAAAGAATGAAGACGGCCGGCCAAAGGAACGCTTCAGGGATCAGCGCAATGCGCGCGAAGATTTTTGCGGCACCAAGCCCGAGGACGAGATAGAGCAGGTTGGCAACGAGCATCGAGCCGAACACGACGTAAAGCAGCGTCGGCTGCTCATTGAACAGGTGTGGCCCGGGCCGCACGCCCTGCACCAACAGACCTGCGAGGATGATCGCGGTCGTCGTGCTGCCGGGGATGCCGAGTGCCAGCGTCGGCACCATCGCGCCGCCTACGGCGGCGTTGTTTGCAGCTTCGGGACCGGCCACCCCTTCGATCGCGCCCTTGCCGAACTCCTCCTTGTGCTTCGACCAACGCTTGGTTTCGTTGTAGCAGATCAACGCCGCGGTCGTGGCGCCGAGCGCGGGCAGTATGCCGATAAAGGTTCCGATCACGCTGGACACACTGATCGCCTTGGCGCACTTGCGGAAGTCCGCCAAGGTTGGCAGCTTCACCGAATTCAGCTTGATGTATTCCTGAACCACGCCACGCTGCGATGCGCGCTCGAGCAACTCGGCTATCGCGAACAGGCCGATCAACACGGGAATGAAACCGATGCCGTCAGACAGCGCGGGCATGCCGAACGTGAAGCGCTCTACGCCGGTCGTGAGATCCAGGCCGACCGTCGCGATCAGCACACCCGAGGCGGCAGCCATCAGATTCTTCACCGGCGAATCGCCGCCCACTGCGGCCACCATCGACAGCCCGAACAGCGCGAGAGCGAAATACTCAGGCGGGCCGAACTGATAAGCGAGCCGCGCCAGCACGGGCGCAAAGATGATCAGCACGATCACGCTGAAGATGCCGCCGATCGCACTGGCGACCGCAGACATCCCCAATGCGCGACCGGCCTCGCCACGTTTGGCCAGCGGATAGCCGTCGAACGCGGTGGCCGAGGCCGACGGGTCGCCTGGCGTGTTGATCAGAATTGCCGTGATCGAACCGCCGAAGTTGGCCGCGCAGTAAATCGATCCCAGGAAGGCGATCGCCGCGTTCGGCGTCATCGTGATCGTCAGCGGCAACAAGAGCGCGGTCGTGGTGCTGCCGCTGATGCCAGGTAACGCACCTACGACGACACCCAGCACCGTGCCGGCGAATACGAGAAACAGGATCTGCGGATCGGCGACTGCCGTGAGACCTGCGAAGAAAGCGTCCACGTTTCAGGACCAGAGGTTGGCGATCAAGCCCTTGGGAAAATTTCCTCCGAGGACGCGCACGAACAACCCATACAGGGCGGCGCAAAGCACCACTGCGCTCGCGGTGAGCTTCCACACGCTGCGCTCGCCCCAGAGCAAGCCAAGGCCGACAAGGAAGACGATTGCGGCAGGCCACATTCCGATCAGCTCCACCGCGCCCACGAACGCGAACAACACCGCCGCCGTCATCCATACCATCCGCGGAACCGGTGCGGGTGTTTCCATCGGCGGATTGCCGATGCCGAATGCCGCCAGCACCGCCAGAAACGCGATGACGCCGATGACCAGGCGCGGAAAAACCTCCGCGCCCATGCCGCTCACCATCGCCGCAGGCATGGTGTCGAAGCGATAGGTGAGCCAGAAGGCAACAGCACACCCGCAGAGCGCCACCCCCGCTACGACAACGTCCGTACGACGCATGGCTACTTGGCCATGCCCAGCGCTTTCAGTTCGCTTTCACCTTCCGCGTAGAAGCTGTCGAGTTGCGCCTGCCACGCGGCGCGCCCGGCGACGCTGTCTGACGCTTGCCCGGACGTCTCAATGTAGGTCGTATACATCTGACCGCCCATTGCCTTGATCAGCCCGTCCTCGAGAATCTTCAGCCGGTCTTCGGGAACACCTTTCAACGTGATGAAGCCACGCACGGTCGAGTAGTCGGCGTTGATGCCGAGGTCCTTCGCCGAGGGTACGTCAGGCAGGATCTTCATCCGCTGCGGAGTGAGCACCATCAACGCGCGCGCATCGCCTGCCTTCAGTTGCGATTCGGCTTCCGCGTAGTTGAGCATGCCGACATCGAGGTTGCCGCTCACGACGTTGATCACGATGTCGCCGCCGCCCCGGAAAGGAACCGCAGTGGGTGCCTGCAATCCAGCTTTGCGTGCGAAGCCGAGCAGCGATAGATGGTCCACGCTACCGACGTGTGTCACGCCCGCTTTGAGCTTGCGAGCCTTCCCAGCGGCGAGCAACTCTTGTGCGGTCTTGATCGGACTGCTCTTCCCGACCATCAGTATTTGCGGATCGGCCGTGGCGCGCGCGAGAGCGACGAACTCGTCGTACTTCACCGGCGACTTGCCCTGCAGGATGGTCAGCAGGTGCGATTGCGTCACGAGCAGGATCGTGTAGCCGTCGCGCGGGCGGCTCTGCGCGTAAGCGAGCGCCGCGGCGCCGGCGCCGCCCACCCGATTCGCAACTACGAGTTCAGTGCCGAACACCCCCGGCGCATGCACCATCATCATGCGCGCGGTGATGTCCGTGCCGCCGCCGGCACCCGAATGAGTGACGACCTCGATCGGCTTCGACGGAAATTTCTCCTGCGCTTGCGACGGTAGGCATAACACGCCAGTGGCCGCGGCGGCGCTGGTCATGAATTGGCGGCGCGAAAATGCGCGCGCGAGTGCGGCGGTCTTTTTCATCATGTCTCCTCTTTTATCTGGTCCAACGGCTGACCCAATTGTGTCAGGTGCGTGCTCTATTTCCATCGGGTTAACCCGATTC
Organism: uncultured beta proteobacterium; assembly: GCA_963807155.1. Taxonomy (GTDB): domain Bacteria; phylum Pseudomonadota; class Gammaproteobacteria; order Burkholderiales; family Burkholderiaceae_F; genus JACCZX01. The sequence continues at coordinate 154,568 of CAWEAZ010000023.1, read as the reverse complement.
CGGAACTGGCTAAGATTGTTGGCACACGAGGAGCGGAGAAATGGGTCTTAGGGATCGAATAGGTATCGATATCGGACGCCGAGCAAAGCTCGAAGACGGCATCGAGTGGGCAGCGAAAAACGCGGTGCGTTTTATCGACATCCAGCTCGACACTGCGGCCAACGCGCTCACTACGTTCGACGACCGGCGCGCAGCGGGGGTGCGCGCTGCGTGCGAGAGACACGGTATCCAGCTCGGTCTGCACACTCTGTCCGCCGTCAACGTCGCCGAATACTCGCCGTATGTGAGTGACGCCGTCGAGCAATACCTGAAGGCCTACATCGATGTCTATTCGAAGTTAGGCGCGAAGTGGATCGTTGTGCATGCGGGCTACCACTTCAGCTCCGACAAGGAGCTGCGAATGGAAGCGGGGCTGGAGCGCCTGAAGCGCATCGCGGCATACGCGGAAAGCAAAGGGGCGCTGATCCTGCTCGAAAACCTCAACAAGGAACCTGAGGACTCCGAAGTGCACTATCTCGCCCACACGGTGGAGGAGTGGCGCTACTACTTCGAGCGAATCCAATCACCTGCGTTCGGCCTTTCATTCACCGCGAATCATGCGCATCTCGTTCCTGAAGGCATCGAGGGATTCGTCGACGCGCTCGACATGGATCGAGTCTTCGAGGTGCGATTGGCGGACTGCTTCCGCAACGGCTTCGAGGTTCATCTGAAGCCCGGCGCGGGGGACCTGGATTTCGGCGACATGTTCCGGCGCATCGAGGGCAAGGGTTTCAAAGGGCACTACACCAACGCCTTCGCTTCGCTCGATGACATGCTTGCCGGCCGCGAGCACTTGGTTGAGGCGGCCAGGAAAGCGGGCGTCGCCGTTTGAGCTGAGCAGGTAGTTACGCGGCCCTTTCGATCGCGTCAAAGAGCCGTGCGATCCCGAATGAAACGTCGTGCAGCTTGCCGTTGATAAAGAAAGTCGGCGTCGCGCGCACTCCGCTCTTTGCGCCACCCTCCTGTTGCTCGCGGATTCGCTGCAGGTAAACCGTGTCGGCTCATTTCTGCCGAGAACCGCGTCATGTCGAGTTCCAACCGCTGCGCATACGCCTGTAACTGGTCGGCATGCAAAGCGGGCTGATGCTCGAAGAGAAGGTCGTGCATGGCCCAGAATCTTCCTTGCCCGCCCGCGCACTCCGCCGCTAACGCGGCACTCAGCGCCTGGGGATGAACTTCCTCGAGCGGAAAATGGCGATACACAAATCGCAATCGGTCCGAAAAGTGCGATAGCAGCAGCTTGACGACCGGTGCGGCCTGCTTGCAGTTGGGGCATTCGAAATCACCGTATTCGACCAACGTCAGTTGGGCGTGCGAGGGGCCGATCGAGTGATCAGTAGGGGCTACCGGCACTGCCAAGTCGAACATGTGATGCGTCCTCATGCGCGATTGAGAAAATAGTCCAAACACAGGGCGATTGACTGCTTCTGCGCCTAGCAATATGGTGCATCCATTGCGGTGAAGTGGGAAGTCAGCCTAACCAGCCAATGAACCAGGTTCATGAAGGTGGTTGCGCTTGCGGCGCCGTTCGGTATCGGGTGCAAGGAAATCCGGACATTTGCCAGATCTGCCATTGCACGTTCTGTCAACGACGACTGGGCAGCGCGTTCGCGACAGTCGCCTACTTCGATGAGCGCAATGTGGAAATCTTGCAGGGGAAGCTCACGGCGTATGAGCATCACTCCGACGAGAGCGGCAGATGGCTCAAGATGGAGTTTTGCTCGCGATGCGGAACGACAGTCACTCATACCGTGCAGGTACGGCCGGGTCTCAGAGCGATCGCGGTGGCGACGTTCGATGACCCCGAGTGGGCTCCAATACAACGTCACATCTGGGTCCAGTCGAAGCGATCGTGGGTGTCGATTCCGTCCGACATGGTCACGTTTCCACAGGGAGCGCAGGCTCCTACCAAGTGACCGCATCAGATGCTCGCAGTTCATTACAACCGCGTAGGGCCTGCCGATGAGGTCCTTTCATTCACCGAGATCGAAACACCATCGGCCGGCGCGGGCGAGGTTCGCGTCAAGCTTGCGAGCTCCGGCGTCAATCCTTCAGATGTGAAATCGCGCGCGGGTGTGCGCAACAAGACACTGCCGTTCCCGCGGATTGTTCCGCACAGCGATGGCGCGGGCGTGATCGATCAGGTTGGAAGTGGGGTTGATCCGGCGCGTATCGGCGAACGAGTCTGGGTGTGGAACGCGGCGTGGCAAAGGCCGATGGGCACCGCAGCCCAGTATGTCGTGCTGCCCGCGCAGCAGGCGGTCACGTTGCCCGACGCGATTGACTTCTCCGCGGGCGCGTGTCTCGGCATTCCGGCGCTGACTGCGTATCACGCGGTCGCGATGAGCGGTGGCGTCAGCGGCAAATCGGTATTGGTGACCGGAGGTGCGGGTGCCGTTGGCCACTATGCGATTCAGTTTGCAAAGCTGGGCGGTGCCAAGCGCGTCATCGCAACCGTAAGCAGTGATGCGAAAGGTGCGATTGCGATTGCGGCCGGTGCCGACACCTTCATCAACTACAAGACCGAAGACGTTGGACAGCGCTGCGTGGAACTGACGGACAGGCGCGGCGTTGATCGCATCATCGAGATGGATCTCGCGGCGAACATTCAGTCGGACCTCGCGGCGCTGCGCAGCGATGGTGAGATCGTCGTCTACGGAAGCGGCGCGCCGGAGATTGCGGTGCCGTTCTTCGCTTCGATTCTGAAGAACACGCGCTATTACTTCTTCATCGTCTACAACCTCAATGCGGCGGAACGCGCGAGCGATCTTGCCGACGTGTCGCGTCTGCTCAGGGAAAACAAACTGAAGCATCAGATTGCTGCACGCATGCCTTTGTCGAAAGCGGCTGAAGCGCATCGGCTGGTCGAAAGCGGCCAGGCCATCGGCAACGTGGTGCTCGATATTCCTTGACCGCACGTCGGGCGAGGAGCAGACGTTGGGCAAGAGCCGGGGCCGTGGCCCTGGTGCCCGTGACTTCGGGCCGCGAAGCAGACACGTAATTACGTTATTACCAGCTGCGTCAAACCAATGCGAATCTGTGCATCGGCAGGAGGCCGAATGAGTTACGCAGATTTGCAGCGAAAGCAGTTCCACTGGCAGCAATTGTTTGGGCTGCTGGATAAATTGCCTATCTGGGCCGGCTACTTCTTTGCGATTCTGTGTTCGTTCGGGATGGGATACAGCCTGGGTAGCTCGAACTCGAGCGTTGCGGATCCTTACCGGGGTCAATTCACTCTCGTTACCTTATCCGCCGCCGCTTTGCTACTCATCTTGTTTCTCGATCGGACACTCCGCCGCGAAGAGCGTCGGCGTGCTCAACGCGCAGAACAACTCCGGGTCAGCAAGGAAGCGCATGCCATTGAGTTGCTCGATCCGGTCGAGCGTCACGTGCTTGACGCACTGGATCAGATTGCGACCATCAAAGGCGTCGATCGCGCCACCCTCATCCCGGCAATATTGAGCCAGTACGTTGCGCGAAAGTCGTTTGAAGAGGCTCTCCAAGAGAGCGCCGCGCAAGGCTCATCCGCAACCCCTGAAACTCCTCCCGGTTGGTCAAAGACATTGCCCGCCTGGTTGGAAACGCTGCCTGGATCGTTGGACGTAAAGCGTTCGAGCTTGTCGTATTTTGACCGCTAAGCCAGCTTCGACCAGCATCCGCTACCAATTGCCGCAGCACCGTTCTAACGTTTGAACGGTAGGGTTGTTCACTAAGCTACGCGCCTGGTTTGAAATAGCGCAGACCTTGAATATCCGCTCACGCCTCTGGGCGCTCACCTTCGCGACATTGCTGCCAATGGCGATCTTTGGCGCTGTTGGCGCGTACATGCTGGTGGAAAGGGAGCGTGATTCATTCGAGCGCGCTGCGCTCGATCGCGTACGTGCGCTGATGACGGCGATCGACGCGGAATTGCGTGCATCGATAACTCCGCTCGAGATGCTGGCGCGCTCGCCGGCTCTGGATCGCGACGACCTCGCAGCATTTCGCGTCGAGGCGCAGCGGGCGCTCGAGGGTCGGCGCGGCGACTGGTCCAATATCGTGGTGTCGCATCCGGACACGGCTCAGATGATGCTGAATCTACTGGTGCCGCCCGGTGCGCCGCTATTCAAGACGCTCGATCCGGCCAGCGTCCTCGAATCGGCGAAGTCGGGACGCCCGACTATTGGCAATGTCGTAACGGGCGGCGTCCTCAACCGACCGCTGTTCACCGTACGCGTCCCCGTGCTGCGCGATGGCAAGCCGAAATACATTCTCTCTGCAGTTGTGGAGACTTCGGTCATCAGCGGAATCGTTGAGCGGCAAGGATTCCCCGCCACTTGGGCAATTGCTGTCATCGATGGCAGCTACGGTTTCGTCGCGCGCAAACCGATGCCGGAAAAAGGGAGCACCGCCCCAAGCGAGTCGCTGAAGCGAGCGCTGGAGAGCGCGCCGCAAGGGTTTCAGCGTGGGCAACTGCTCGACGGAAGTGAAATCTATCGCGCGTTTCAACGCTCGTCGCTGAGCCGATGGTCCACATCGATCGCGGTGCCACGAAGCGTCGTCGAGGAGAGCCTCAACGGTGTCTATGTGCTCGTCGCCGGATTCGCCGGCGCAGCGATGCTCGGCTTGTGGATCGCGTGGTGGCTCGCCTCGCGCATCTCGCAGCCGATTGCGGCACTCGCGCGGGCGGCACCTGCGTTAGGACGAGGTGAAACCGCAGCGCTGCCGCCGAGCGGTTCCGTCGATGAAGTAACGCGAGCTTGCCCGCGCGTTGGGCGAATCAGCGATTGCAATTCGGGATCGCGAAGAGCGGCAGCGCCAGGCAGAACACGCACTACGAACGGCGGATCGCGCAAAGGACGAGTTTCTCGCAATGCTGGGGCACGAGCTGCGCAATCCGCTCGCCTCGGTATCGAACGCGGCTCAGTTGCTGAAGATGGCGCGGAACCAGCCGCAGGTGCTCGAGAATGTCAGCGCCATTCTTGGCCGGCAGGTCGAACACATGACGCGCCTGGTGGACGATCTGCTCGAAGTCGGTCGCGTGACAGGCGGCAAAGTGCGGCTGCAACGCGAGCCGCTCGATTTGGCAATCGCCGTGGTTCAGTGGCTGGATGCGTGGAAACACGACGATCGATTCCTGCATCACGACGTCAGCACTGAACTCCAGTCCGTATGGGTGTCCGCAGATCGCGCGCGCATCGAACAGGTGTTCACAAATCTGCTGGATAACGCGATCAAATACACGCCTGCTGGCGGAAAGATCCGCATCGCGCTTCGACCTGAAGGTGCAAAGGCGATACTGGAAATCAGCGACACCGGTTTAGGCATGCCGCCTGAACTAATCGGTCGAGTGTTCGATTTGTTCGTGCAGGGCGAGCGCACTTTGGCGCGAGAGCCGGGCGGATTGGGCATTGGACTCACGATGGTCCAGCGGCTGGTCGAGCTGCATGACGGAACCGTGCAGGCAAAGAGCGACGGCCCGAATCACGGCGCCACGTTCACAGTCGAGTTACCGGCCATCGAGCCCCCTGTGGCACTCTCCGGTGTTGACACGCCCGCGACCAAGACAGCAATGCCGCGCCACGTTCTGATCATCGAAGATGACGACGACGCGCGTGATTCGCTTGCGGAGCTCCTTCGCCTGGACGACCATCAAGTGTCCGTCGCTTGCGACGGCAAGGACGGACTCGAGTTGGCGGGTTCGCTTGCGCCGGATTTTGTGCTGGTCGACATCGGCTTGCCGGACATGGATGGCTATGAAGTTGCGCGACGTCTGCGAAACAATCCTGCGACGTCTCGCTTGCGGCTGATCGCGGTTACGGGCTACGGCACGCAGGAAGATCGACGCTCTGCGCTCGCGGCCGGGTTTAACGAGCATCTTGCGAAACCGGTCGAGTTCACGTCCCTGCAGGCGCTGTTATCGGAGTCGTGAGGTAGTAGGTCGGTTCGACTCTGCGGTTTCGGCATCAGGTTTTTGATTTTGACGTGACGCGCTTCGCCATCTCGCGCGCTTTTTTCAAGAATCCTCTGGCCCAAACGAATTCCGTCGCAAGTATCGAAAGGCCAATAGGAATCACAATGAATGCCGGCCCCGGCAATACGATCAGTGCAACCCCGATCAGAGTGACGGTTCCACCCACCACCGCGACCACAATGCGTTTGGCGAAGCGAAACTTCGAATGCTGGTCGCTGCTCATGCTGCCTTCTCATTTTCGCTAGGACAGCGCCTTCTCTATGCGCTTGTCGGGCACGAGAATATCAACCGGAAGCTGGATAGCACACGCACACCGCAAGTTCAATGGCCGACACAGAGACTTCACATCCGTTGCGGCCCTTTTTTAGAAACTGGGTTTGGGAGCATGGCCACGTCGGTACTCGCTATCTCGATTGCCGCGACGGCGAGATCAAATTCGACGACGGCAAGAAATCGCGGTTTGCCGCTGAAAAGATCTTCTATGTGTCACTCGCGAAGGATGCGGACGACGCTGCGCATGCCGCGGGCCCCGCGACGCACGAAGGACGACTTGCGCGCTTCCTGCATGCAGCCCAACACGGCAAACCCGAAGAGGCCGGGCCGGCTGCGGACGTTCAACGTGCCGCGCAAGACTGCGTGGAGCTTGGCCTTGTCTGCGCCTATCAACAAGAAGCGCAGAGCGCGCTGGCGCGCTACGCGTTGGAGCCGATGTTCGAGGACGAAATTCGCGCCGCAGCCATCAGCGACATTCGCCGCGCCTATGTGGGTTTGCGCGACCAACTCGCGTTGTATGACTTCACCGTGTTTCACGGATTGCCCAACCCGCTGTTGATTAACGAAGCGCCGTTCATTGACTGGCGCGTGCGCGCCAAGCCGGCGCAGCCATTCGTATCACTGCCGCTTGGACCTTACTGCCTGCTGGTCGGTACACCGTCAGGCAAGAAGAGTCGGGCCGGACCCGTGCTGTGGAAACCCGTCGCGACGATGGGTCCGTTCAAGGATCACAATCGACACATCGTTGAGGCAGCACGCTCGTGGATAGTGGCGACGACAGAAGATCAGCTTGTCGCAATACAAGCCAGCCGGTTCCCTCCGGCTGCGCCCGATAAGCCTGAGGCAACACAGCCTTGACCGGCCGAAACTGCAGATTCCGAAAGATCAGTCGACGACGCCTACGCTTTCAACGCTGCGCGCAGGATCGCCGCGTCGGGCGAACTGGGCCACGGCCACTCCGATCAGTGTCACCGCCGCGCCGACGAGCTTGATTGCGCCGTAGCCCTCGCCAGTCACCCACCACGCCACCAGTCCGGCCGTCGGAGGCATCAGGTAGATCAATGGCGCTGTGCGAGCGACGCCCCACGCGGCATTGACCCATCCCCAAACGATCCAGCCCACGAATGAGGAGAGAACAACCGCCCACAGCAGTCCAGCCCAGATCGCCAGCGGCACCGCGCGCCACTCCACCTCAAGGCCAGCAGGCAAGTTGAGCAGCACCAGGGGAACACTGCCCAACAGCGTCGCGTACGCCATGACCAGCACCGCGCCGTGGCGCTCGATCAGCGGCTTCGCTTTAACCGTATAGGCGGAAAAGAAGAACGCAGCCAACAGCAACAACAGGTCGCCGCCGCTCGCGCGCCACTGCGCGCCAAGCAGCTTGTCCGAGAGGAAGATCAATACGCCGACGCAGGCTATCGCCACTCCGACGATCTGCGCGCGCGTCAGCACTTCGACACCGAGACCACGCAACAGCAGCAGTGTGAACACGGGCCCGCACGCGAGTATCAGCGAGCTCGAGAAAGCAGTGGACCAGTGAATCCCGAAAGTCACCAGCCCGACGTGCAACAGGTGTCCAAGCAAGCCCAGCCGCAGCAGCGCCCAGAGATCGGCGCGAGGCAGTCGCGGCCAACGTCTGCCGTATCGTTGCCAGAGAAGCGCGGCTGCGCAGAGCGGCATGATCAGGTACCGAATAAACAGGAAGCCACTGGGCGTCAGCGCATTGAGCACCGCCTTCAGCACGCTGAAGTTGATGCCCCACACCAAAACCAGCGCAAAAGCCAGCAGCAGCGCTGCGCGCTGTTTCGAGCTCTCCGGTACCCGCCGCGCTTCGCCGGCGCCAGGTTCAGTCATGGCGCAGCCGCGAAAGCGATGTCACAAAACCGTCTGCGTTAGCGGCTTCGTGCATCACTTGACCATCAGCCAGCGTTTCAAAAAGGTACTTCGAATCACGTGGAAGGGAACATCACTTTGGACACAACTCAGCGCTTCGATCTTCGCGTCGCCTGCCTCCTCTACTTGTCTCCCTGCACGACCGCGATCCGCCTGCGGAGCCGCGCAGCCTTCACCTGCATCTCCTGCTTTCTCCGCAAGCGCGAGCTGTACGTTGAGCCACGCGAGCAGCGGACGGCGCCAGCCCTGCGCCGACGCCGTGTCAGCGGCGAGCGCGATCGCCGTCGGATGTGCGCGCCCTGCTTGAAACAACACGCCGATCGCCACCAGCCTCGATAGGGGATCTTCGATCGCGCGCAGCGCGGCGACGGCATTCTCCGCGCTCAGGTTTGTAGCGGCAACTGCGCGGTGTTGCGGCGGAAGCAGCGCGATGTCCTGCGGCTGCACACGTGCCGCGAGGTAGTCGGCGTACGCACGCTCGGGTGCAGCGCTGTCAGCCCTGAGCTTCTCGAAGCCTTCACAGGGTTCGAACACGAGACTCGCCACACGCGCGGCGCAGCGCACGAGTTCGGCGCGGCCGAGCAGATCGATGCGACCGGTGCGTGCGATCTCGCTGCGCGCCCGTTCGAAATCGCTGTCGGCGAGGCGCGTATCGCCCGCGAGGTAGGCCGCGACTGCGTGGTCCATCGAGGTCTTCGCGTTCGATTCCCAATCGGGAACCGGCGGACCGCTTGCGCATGCTGCGATCAGTGCGCTGACGGCGAGCAACGCGAGCGCGTGTTTCATGGCAGCTTCAACTTCGGGTCGCGCGCGAACGGCCAGCGTCGATTGACCTCGTCGATCATGCGACTCACCTTGCGCAGACTGGTATCGACCTCTGCGCGCAGCGCGGCGAGATCTGCGGTCGCGTTGCGCGCGTTGCCGGCGGCGACCTGTGCGTCCTCGAGAATGGCGTCGACCTTCTTCAAGCTCGTGCGCGCATCAGCAAGCGCCGCATTCAATTGCACGATCGCAGCACGCGCTTCGGGCACCAGGCCCTCGGGGCCGAACGCCTGCGCATCGACTTTGGCGGCGAGGCCGTCGACTCTAGCGAGCAATGCATTGGTGCGGTCAAGGGCGGTAATCACCTTCTTTGCATCAGCCTCACTGCCGAGCAACATGCCCAGCGCGCCACGCTCACCTTTCAGCTTTTCGGTGACGTCGCGCACGTTGCCGAGGCTCGTAGCAAGCGACGAGTCCTGAGCAGTAAGCGCTCTCAGGTTGCTGACAAGCTCTCGCATGTCGGCTACGAGACGTGGAATCTCGGCGGTCGCATCGCCCACGAAGACTTTGCGTTCGGCACCGTCTGGAAGCGGCGGATCGGACAGAATCCCGCTGAATGCCTTCAGCGCAGTGTTGCCCAGCAAGCCACGCGTAAGGGTGAACACGCTGGATGTCCGCAGCCAGCGTGCGTCGTTGCGCGGCACGTCGATGATGATGCGCGTTGTTCCATCTTCGGCCAGTTCGATGCGCCGCACTCGCCCTATTGCAAAGCCTGAAAACGTAAGGTCCATGCCGACTGTCACGCCTTCGGAGTCGTCCGCTATCAGCACGAGCCGTTGCGTCTCCTCGAACGCGCCGCGTGCGTACAGCAGATACACGACCGTGCCGGCAACAAGCATGAACAGCAGCACTAGTAGTAGCGCCGCCTTGAACTCCACGTTCTTGGCGGGCGTCGTCGCTGCTGAGGGTTGCTCTTTCATTTCAAACTGCGCCGATCTCTCAGTAGTAGTTACCGACCAGCGACGCCACTTCGATCAGCAGAATCACCACGAAAATACGAATCAGGCTTTGCAATTCCGCGCTCGTTCGCGGCGTGCACGCGAGCGATCGTAAAGAACCGACGCAATCGGAATCAACGCGACGGCGAGGCCGAAGAAGAGCACCTTGAGCGCGAAGATCATCGACACCGCCGGATTGAACACGTTTCCAAACGTGCGCGTGTAGCCGGCAATCGCACCGGTCGTAAAGCCGTAAACCGACACGTAAGCCAGCACCGCCGTCACCACACCGCTGAGGCCAGCGAGCATCAGCGTGGAAAACATAGCCGACGCCACGCGCGGCAGCACTTCGCGCTGCAGCGGGTCCACACCCTGCTGTGCAAGTGCATCGAATTCGCCACGCCGACGCAGGTCCGCGATCTCCGCGGCGTTCGGAAGAGCGCATCGAAGCGCAGCGAACACGGCCGCTGTCAGCGGAATCAGCTCGAGCACCAGCACACGCACGACCATCTCCAGCGCGTATTGCGAGAGGCCATAGCTGACGGCCGTTACGACGACGATGCGGATGATCACCACGCTGATCAACGACGACAGCACTACGAACCAAAGCAGGATCGGCGCGGTGTCCTCATAAACGTGCCGCGCCAGCGCCGAACGATTCGGCCCGGCATAGCTCGATGGCGAGAGCGCCAACACGAGGATCAGCGCACCGAAATAAATGATCCGCCACCAACCCGCGAACCACGTCAGCGTCGCGCGGCCTGCGTCGGGAAGCGGGCCGTGTGACGAAAGAAGCGAAGTCATGCCGAGATCATAGGGCGCGCAATTCGAATCTAGGCGTTACTTCGCACATAGGGCATACCTGGGCTCGCTGCGCTTCCTGCAACCTTCAGCACTTCGTCGTAGGGCGATAGATATTCAATGACGGTCTTGAAAAGCTCTCTTAGCTTCTCCACGTCACTGTTCAGTGAACCGGTGGACGAATCGGTCTCGATCTTTAGCAGTGCCAGTTCTCCATCTTTCGGAATCGGAAGCACGCCGCGAAGATCGACGAGTGGCCAGGCCTTCGCCCACCTTGCCCCAAATGCTGCATGCATCGCTCTCTGCACGGCATCCGCATCGCGAATATCTACAGGCACGCCTTTGAATAGGTACTCGATCTTCGTTACGTAAGCGGGACCAAGACCCAGGTTCCTAACCACGGTTGTTATATGGTGACCACTAGCGTCCGTTGTCGTGTCCAGCCAGATCACCAGCCGAGGCCGAACCGAAAGCCTGTTGTGTTCACGCCCAACGCGGATCTGAAAAAAAGTAAATGCGACTGCGACTATCGCCACGATGGCCGTCGCGTGAGCATCAGCCCACGTCAGTGCACATCCCACACTGCCGCAAAGAGCGCTACATGCGTTCATCGGTCAGGCCTCAGATGGAAGATGACGGCAATGTAGCGCCGCTTGGACGTCGACCGCGAACAGTCAGGTCACATAGCAGATGAAGCTCGATCATCACGACGACTGCGCCGCCGCCAGCTCTCGCGCACTCGCATAATGCACTGTCACTCCCTGTTTGCTGAACGCTGATCCAATGGCACTCGGTTCCACGATCTACAAGGCTGAGCTTTCCATCGCCGACATCGCGAGAGGTTATTACGCCGACCATGTCCTCTCGCTGGCGCGCCATCCGTCGGAAACCGAAGAACGACTGATGACACGTTTGCTGGCGTTCGCACTGCACGCGCATGACGACCTTAAGTTTGGGCGCGGAATATCGACGGACGACGAGCCCGATCTGTGGCAAAAGGATCCGACTGGGACCATCGATCTGTGGATCGATGTCGGGCTGCCCGATGAGCGGTCCGTTCGCAAGGCGTGTGGGCGTGCGGGTCGTGTCGTAGTGCTCGCCTACGGTGGTCGAAAGCTCGACATGTGGTGGCAGCAGAACGCTGAAGCACTCGCCCGCAACCGCAATCTCGAGGTGGTCGCGGTCTCGGCCGATGAAACATCGCAACTCGCCGCGCTGGCGCAGCGATCGATGCGACTGTCGTGCACGGTTCAGGAGGGAAGTGCCTGGATAGGCTCAGACCACTCAGGCATCCATATCGAAATACAGCATTTGAAGCGCGCGTCGGAAGAACGGTATGAGTGACTACCCGGTCCGCTGCTTCATTCGATCTTGACGTTGGCACTCTTGACCAGGTTCGTCCAGAACTTGCCGTCTTCCACCAGGAAACTGGCGAACTTCTCCGGAGAGTCGGACAGTGACACCTCGGTGCCCTCGCGCGCCAGCGAAGCTTTGACCGACGCCTGTTGCATCGCTGTGATCGTCGCGTCGTAGATCTTCTTGACGATCGCGGGCGGCGTGCCGGCGGGCACGAACATGCCGTACCAGAACTCGAGGTTGTACTCCGGCAGGCCAGCCTCCTTCATTCCGGGCAGGTCGGGCACCAGCGGCGAACGCTCGCGCGTGCTGACGGCGATCGCGCGCAGCCTTCCTCCACCGACCTGCGGTAGCACCGAGGGCGATGTTCCAAAGGTGACCTGCGTGTCGCCTGCCATCACCGACTGGATTGCCAAGGCACCACCGCGATAGGGGATGTGCGTCATCTCCGCGCCTGTCAGCTGCGTGAAAAGTGCGGCGCCCAGGTGCGGCGCCGAACCGTTGCCCGACGAGGAGTAGTTGAGTTTGCCGGGATCCTTCTTGGCGGCGGCAATGAGTTCGGGCACGGTGCGGATGCCTGTGCTCGGATTGACCGCGAGCACCAGTGGCGACGTCGTCATCTTCGTGACGGGCGCGAGATCAGCTGGCTTGTACGACAGCTTGGGATTCAGCGCCGGGTTCACTGAAATGCTGCTCGGACTCGCGATCAGCAATGTGTACCCGTCTGGTGGTGACTTGGCGACGATGTCCGCGGCGATGCTCGAGCCGGCGCCCGGCTTGTTGTCGACGATCACCGGCTGCCCGAGTGCTTTGCTGAAGGCATCGCTCATGGCACGCGCGACATAGTCGGCCGCCCCCGCAGGCGCAAAACCGACCACCAGGCGAATCGGCTTGTTGGGATAGGCCGCGGACTGAGCCCACGTTGTGCAGGCGAAAGCACCGAGGGCCAGCGCCAAAATCAGTTTCGTGCGTTTCATTGTTTGTTTCCTCTTGCGATTGAATATCAGGATGCGACCGGCATTCGCAGAATGATCTTCCCTACGTGCGTGCCGGCTTCCATGCGCGCCTTGGCCTCCGCCAGCCGCGCGAAGTCCATCACCTGGTCGATCTGCGGCTTAATGCGTCCGGCCGCGAAATGCGGCATCACCTCCGCGACGAAGCGGGGGACGGCCGCAGCCCGCTGCGCCTTGGTACGCAGCTTGTTGGACACGCCGAAGAGCGTCAGGCGCTTTGCATGCAGAGCTTCAAGGTCGATCTCGGCACGCACCACGCCATCGACATAGCCCACTGTGGCGAGCCGCCCTTCGAAGGCGAGCGCGCGCATGTTCTCCGCGAACACGGTGCCTCCGACTGTGTTGACGATCAAGTCCGCGCCGTGTTGGCCTGTCACGTCCATCACCGCCGCGGCGAAGTCTGGCTTGCGCGTACACAGAGCCACGTCAAGACCTAGCGGCTTCAGCGCTGCCAGCTTGTCGGCGGAACCCGAAGTGCCGATGACGCGCGCACCCAGCGTTTTGCCCAGTTGAAGCGAGGCCACGCCCACGCCGGATGACACGCCGTTGATCAGCAGCCATTCATCGCGCTTCAGGCGGCCTTGCAGCACCAGCATGTCGTATGAGACCAGGAAGGTCAGCGGAATGCTCGCGGCTTGTTCCCACGAAAGTCCGGGCGGCACGCTCATCGCCTCCGCGGCTTCCATCAACGCATACTCTGAAAACGCACCGGCGCAACGACCCATCACGCGATCTCCCGGCTTGAAGCCGGTGACTTCGCTGCCGACGGTGACGACTTCGCCGGCACCTTCACCGCCGATTGCCTTCCATGTTCCGGGCTTGCCGTGCAGTCCATGGCCAAGCAGAAATTCGCCGCGGTTCAGCGCGGCGGCATGCATGCGCACCAGCAGCTGCATCGGCCCCGGCTCGGGCACCGGAGTCTCGCGCAAATCGAGCACGGTTTCCGTGTCGGTCATCTGCATCCAGTAGGACTGCATCGCGGTCCTCCTAACCTGCAAGGAATGGGCGCAGCGCGCGCACATCATCCAGCCCTTCGAGGGCGTTCACGCGCTGGATGACTTGCTCTGTTCGCTCATCGCCGAGCACCGGCGCCATCAGTAGGCGTGCCTTCTTGTTCACGCTCTCCGTGTCCAGCGGATTTTCCTTTGTGCCCGGGGCATGGCGCGTGAAGTGGCTGACGGTACGACCGTCCCGAAGCTTTACTTCGACTCGGCCGCTTCGCGGCGCAGCGCGATCCATCAGCGCCCGATCGGCAATGAGCTCTACGCGATCGCGCACGGCGCGCACTTTCGGGTCCGCCATTCGCTCATACGAGTGACTATCCTCGAACGAAACTCCGCCATCCACCAATGCCAGCGCGATGATGTGCTGGCAGCAGATATCCGGCATCGAACGGTTGTTGACGACGCGGGCCCCGTCCTCCGGAAGGCTGACGACGATGTGCTCCACATTGCTCTCGTTCAACCCGTGCTCGCGAACGAGCGTGAGGAACGCGTCGAGGGGTGCCTGAATCGGATAGCCGACAGAGAAAGGCTTGATCGCGGTTTCGGTGATGAAAAAACGACTGCCCAGTCCCGCGACCATTTCCTCCGGTTTCGGCTCGGTGGAAAGCGCCTGCAGCGCGTTGTGTTCGCCGTCGAGCACATCAGAGACTCCTGTAAACCCGAGTTGGACCATGATGGCTGCGGTGACACCGTTGCGAGCTCCCATGCCGGAAAAGTCGAACGCCTTCTCGACGTGCTCGGCATCGCGGACCCAGCTCCAGATACCCGAAACCTGCTGGGCCGCATACGAAAGCGCATAGCGCATTCCTTTTTCATCCAACCTGGCCAATGACGCCGCGGCTGCTACGGCACCGAGCGTCGAGCTAGTGCCCTCGGCACTGCGGTGACTCGCTCGCACGTGGTCCGCTCCGAGGGCGAGGAGAAAGCGGCAGCAGACGTCGTAACCCAGCGTGACCGCGGCGATCAGCTCTGCTCCCGATCGGCCATCGCGCTCGGCCATCGCGAGCGCCGCGGGCACGATCGCGCTGCCGGGATGAGCCTTCGTCACCGGTTCGAAGTCGTCGGTCTCGTCGGCGTGCGCGAACATGCCGTTGACGAGCGCTGCGTTTACCGCAGAGGTCACGATATCGGTGGCAAGTACGGACGCTTCCGCGACACCGCCCTGCGCGCGCGCGTAGCGGATCGCCATCTCGCCGGGTTTGAGTTGCGATCCCGACACCATCGCCGCCAGCGTGTCGAGAATGCGATGTCTGGCTTCGCGCGACACGTGCGGCGGAAGGCCGCACTCACGCGCCTGCGCCATATAGCGCGCCAACCGCCCGGTGACATCAGCCTCAGACATTCAAACTCTGCACCACCGCCCGCGTGAAGCTCGCGGTGTTTCCCTTGCCGCGAATATCGCCTGTGCGCGCTTGCGCGTCGGCCAGCGCCGAGGTCGTAGCGCGGGACATCGACGCCGCCATCTTCACCGCGCCTTTGTTGTCGCGGCTATGTCCCAGCCACTCGAACATCAGCCGAGTGGACTCGATCATCGCGTACGGGTTCGCAATGCCGCGGCCGGCAATGTCAGGTGCGGACCCGTGCGTCGCCTGCGCCATCGCGACGTCGCCATCACCGATGCATAGACCTGGGGCCATGCCGAGACCACCGACCAGGCCTGCCGCCTCGTCGGACAGGATGTCGCCGAACATGTTGGTCGTCACCACGACGTCGAAGCTTTGCGGGTCGCGTACGAGTCGCATCGCGAACGTGTCGACGATCACGTCGTCGACCAGCACATCGGGGTATTCGGCCGCGAGCTTCTTGCACTCTTCGACGAACATGCCGCAGCTGAGCTTGAACACCGTGTCCTTGTGGACATAGGTGAGGTGCTTGCGCCGCTGGCGCGCAAGTTCGAAGGCAGCGCGCGCGACGCGGCGGCTGCCGGTGCGCGTGATGACGCGCACCGAGAGCGTCACCTCGTCCGTCGGGCGGAATTCGCCGGAGCCAGCGACCATGTTGCGATCGGGCTGGAAGCCCTCGTTGTTCTCGCGCACGATCACCAGGTCGACGCCGTCGTGCAGGCATCCGATGTCGGGATACGAGCGCGTCGGACGGACGTTCGCGAACAGATTGAACTGCTTGCGCAGGATCGGGTGCGGGTTGATCGCGTTCGGCACCTTCGGATAGGCGCGATGACCAATGGGCCCGAGGATCCAGCCGTCCAGTGTCTTTAGCGTCGCCATCGTCTCGGGCGGCAGCGTGTGGCCGTGCGTCTCGAGCGCTCGCGCGCCAATGGGCAGTGGATGCCAGTCGATCGCCACGCCGTGCAGTTCGGCAGCGGCGCGGCTGACTTCGACGGAGGCGGGCACAATCTCGCGGCCGATGTCGTCCCCGTCGAGGATGCCGATGCGCAGCGGAGTAGTGGATGTCATATCGAGCTTGAGTGAGAGGGTAGAGTTTATTGGCGATCGGCCGAACCGCTTGCAGTTGGGAACCGAGTGACGGACAGGAGAAATTCGAATGCGTGACGGCGTGCTTCAGATCCCCTCGATGAAGGACCGATGCTCTTCCGAAGAATGGCAGGCTCGTGTCGACCTGGCCGCGTGCTATCGGCTGGTCGATCTCTACGGCATGTCGGACATGATGGCCAATCACATCTCGGTGCGCGTGCCGGGAGAGGAAGCTTTCCTGATCAATCCTTACGGGATGATGTACGAGGAGATCACCGCATCGTGCCTGATCAAGCTGGACCTCGCCGGCAACATCCTGTCGCAACCGGACTTCGGAGCCCTCAACTACGGCGTCAACAAAGCGGGCTACGTGATCCACAGCGCAGTGCACGAGGCGCGTCACGAAGTCGGCTGCGTGATCCACACGCACAGTTGGGCCTCGATGGCCGTTTCATCGCTCGACTGCGGGCTGCTGCCGATTACGCAGACCGCGATGCGCTTTCTGAAGATTGGCTATCACGAGTACGAGGGCGTGGCGCTGAATGAGGCCGAGAAGGAGTCGCTCGTCCGCGACCTCGGCAGCGGCGAAGCCTTGATCCTGCGCAACCACGGTGCGCTCGTTGTCGGCCGCACTGCCGGCGAAGCGTTCAACTGGACGCATCGTCTTGAGCTCGCCTGCCGCTCGCAGATCGCGGCCATGTCGTGCAACACGGAGCTGCGCGAAGGTGCCGCAGAAAGTGCTGGAGGAAACTTGGAACAACTACCAGCCCGGTACGCGACGTCCGTATGGCCTGATGGAGTGGGCTGCCCTGCTGCGCAAGCTCGACCGCATCGATCCCAGTTATCGCGACTGACACCGAGTTATTTCAGGAGAGAACAACATGAACTGGCCTATCCGCAGCATGCGCTGCCATACCTTTGTAGCGATGGCTGCAGCCTGCGTCGCCACCGCTCCTGCCTCCGCGCAGACGAGTGACTATCCGAATCGTCCGGTCCGCGTACTGGTCGCCTTCACGGCCGGCGGCACGACCGACATCCTCACGCGCGGTGTGAGCCAGAAGCTGTCCGAGCGGCTGAAGCAGCAGTTCGTCGTCGACAACAAGCCGGGTGGCGGCGGCAACATCGGCACCGAGCTGGCCGCACGCGCAACTCCCGATGGCTACACGCTGATCGTCAACTCCGTCGGGCCGATCGCAGTCAACCCGTCGCTGTACAAGAAGCTGAACATCAATCCGCTGGTGGACCTCGTGCCGATCGTGAAGATCGCCGATGTCCCGAACGTCCTCGTGGTGCATCCATCGGTGCCAGCCAACACGCTGGACGAATTCATTACGTACATGAAGGCCAACCCGGGCAAGCTCAACTACGGCTCCACCGGCATCGGCACCTCGTCGCACCTTTCCGGTTTCATGCTGACCCAGCGCACCGGCGCTGACACCGTGCACGTTCCTTACAAGGGCGCCGACGCGCTCAACGATTTGCTGACCGGTCGCGTGCAGTTCATGTTCGCGACGATTCCGTCCGTCATCCAGCACATTCAGGCTGGCAAGCTGCGCGCGCTGGCTGTCACCAGCGTTCAGCGCTCGCGCGCGCTGCCCGACGTTCCCACCGTCTCGGAAAAGACCTTCCCCGGATTCGAGGCGGGCTCGTGGTTCGGCTTCTTCGCGCCGAAGGGCACGCCGCAAAATGTGATCGCCGAGTTGAACAAGGCCGTCAACGAAGTGCTGCCTTCGCTCGAAGCGCAGATGATCCGCGAGGGCGCCGACCCGGCCGGTGGCACGCCCGAACAGTTTGCCCAGTTCGTGCAGAAGGAGTACGAGAAGTGGAAGGTCATCGTGCGAGACTCGAAGGCGACCGCCGAGTAACGAGCGCGGGCAACGCCGCGAGGCCGTTGCGTCTGCTGCTCTCATCTTCAGCGGCGCGCGACCTCTCTGCCCGCGTGAGCGACGCGCTCGGCGGTGCGTCGTGGATCCCTGTCGCACCGGGGGACACGGGAACGGACTTCGACGTTGCCTTCGTTTCACGCGACGTCACCGGTCTGTCCACCAAACACGAGGTGCAGCCAGCGACGCAGGTGTTCTACGACGCACTGCTCGCGGCGCCCAGCCTGCAATGGGTGCATGTGCATTCGGCGGGAGCCGACCGGCCTGTCTACGTGACATTGGCGCGAACGCGGCGTGCAGGTCACCACTTCTTCCGGCGCGAACGCTCCGGTGGTGGCTGTCAGCGCGTTAGCGGGGATCCTCGCGCTCGCGCGCCGCCTGCCATTGTTGCTGGACGCGCAGCGTGAGCGGCGCTGGGCGCCGCTGTTCGCGTCCGGAGTCCCGCGCGACCTGGAAGGGCAGTCGGCGGTTGTCGTCGGCTGGGGCCCGATCGGGCAGCGGATCGGTGCACTGCTTCAGGCACTCGGTCTGCGAGTCGCAGTCGCGCGTCAGTCATCACTGTCGGCGGGTGCGGACATTCCGACAGTGCAGTACCCGCAGCTTCATCAGCTGCTGCCGCAAGCGGACTGGCTGGTGCTGTGCTGCCCGCTCAGCGCGGAAACGCGCTTTCTTGTTGACGCGGCGGCGCTCGCGCTGCTGCCGCGCGGGGCCCACGTAGTCAACGTGGCCCGCGGTGACGTTGTCGACGAGGACGCACTGATTGCCGCGCTTAGCAGCGGCGCTCTCGCCGGCGCGTACCTCGATGTCTTCGCGCACGAGCCGCTGCCGTCAAGCTCTCCGTTGTGGACACTTCCCAATGTGATCGTCACGCCTCACAGCGCCGGTTTTTCCGACGGCAACCGAGAGCGCGTCGCGCGCATGTTCCTGAGTAATCTCAGCCGCTGGGCTCGCGGAGAGCCCTTGGCGGGCCTCGCGAGCGAGTTCTAAGTTTCCGAGTTGAATCGATGCGCTAGCCGTGCGGCTAGTACCGGGTAGCGGGAAGGCCTTTAGGCCTTCTTTGTGCGCGGGCGCATCAAGCCCATCAGATAACCCATCGCACGCGCGGGTTGCAGCAGCAGGCTGTAACCAAATATGTAGACGATCAGGCCGCCGACATTGCGCCGGATCTTCAGCCCGTGAGCGTGGAACATCGAGCGCATCACGAAGAAGATTGCGACATTCATCAGCAGTACGGCTGGCAGCAGTGTCACCGCCATCGATCCCATCAACAGGTTGCTGCTGTACACCACGCACAGAACAGCGCCCGGAACGAAGCCCAGCGTGAACGCGAGGTCGGTCCATGGAAACAGCAGGTGCCAGACGACGAACGGCATGGACTTCCGCTTGGCCAATGCGGGCGGCAGCTCGCGCAGCGCGCGCAGAGTCGTGCGGGCGTGGCGCACGCGTTGCCGCACAAACGTTTTCAATTCCACAGGGACAATGATGAAGCAGCAGGCGTCCTCGGCAAAGCCAACGCGCCAACCTCGCTGCAACATGTCCCACGTCAGCAAGACCTCTTCCGCAACGTCGGAACGCCAGCCACCCACTTCCTTGAGCACCGCGCGGTCATAAATTGTGAACGCCGCTTCGGCGACGACCGTCCCTTGGTACTGCGACTGCAGTCGCTTCATCGAAGCCAGTCCGTGAAAGTAGTCCCACTCCTGGGCACGGGTTAGCCAGTTTTCGCGCGAGTTGCGGACGAGCACGCAGCCGGAGATTGCTCGCACGTCTTTTTCGGAGGCGACATAGCGTTCCACCATGCTCCACAGCGCATCGCCAAACAGGATCGCATCCGCGTCGAGCGTGACGATCAGATCGTGCTGCGCCGTTTCGAGCGCACGGTTAAGTGCCGCCGCTTTGCCGCGACCCTTGGTCTGGCGCAGCACCTTGATCCATCGGTAACCCATGCCGCGCACGATGTGCGCTGTGTGATCGGTCGAGGCGTCATCGATCAAGATGACCTCGAAGGGTCCTGGATACTCCTGGCGGCGGATGCTTTCAATCGTCTCGGCAATCGATTGCCCCTGGTCGCGCACGTACATCAGCACCGACAACGCCGGATACTTGGCGAGCGCGCGACGCGGCGGGCGACGATCCGTCAGCAAGCTCACCACGACGAACATGTTCATCACGCTCGGCACCAGTGCGAGGCCGCCGATGAAGAAGATCGCGGCAGCGAGCCCAACGGCATTCGCCAGCGCATCAAAGTAGAACGACGAAGCCCACACGGTGAACGCAAACCAAAGCACCGTGACAGCAGTGACGGCGATCAGCTGCAGGCGCTGCGACGGCTCTGCATTCCGCAGTCGCGGCAGATCGATCAACCGCGCGCGCGGGCGCGCTTCCGCGGCGGGAGCAGCGGCCGCCACAGGCTGCCTGGACTTGGAGGGACGGGGTGCGGGACTCGACATTCCGCTTTCTACCGTTACCCGCGCAGACGCACGGCCTGAAAAGCGGCGAGGAATGTGGCGACTACGTGCGTTGAGTCCGTTCGAGCCTGACAAACGCGGCGGCCGAACGGAGTAGCTTGCCTTTTCGAGCGATCGACTGACCGCTCGATCGTCAGAAGACCCAGTTACTCCGCGACAATCTTGTTATCGGCCGCGATTTGCTTCCATTGCGCCAAGTCCTGCTTGACGATCGTGGCAAACGCACTCGCGCTGATCGACATCGGGGTGGCGCCGTCGGGCTCGAGCAGTGCCTTTAGCTCGGGTGATGCCGAGATCACATTGATCTCGCGGTTCAAACGCTCGACGATCGCCGCCGGCGTGCCAGCCGGGGCAAAAACACCGGTCCAGATCTCGATCGAGTAACCAGGCACAGTCGCAGCTAGCGGCGGCAGATCTGGAAACGCCGGGCTTGCCTGTTTGGACGTAACTGCCACGGCGCGCACTCTGCCCGCCTTCAGCATCGGCGAAAGTGAGCTGTAGTTCGATAGCATTACTTGGATTTGACCGCTGGCAAGATCAATGATCGCGTTGGCGGCGCCTTTGTACGGAACGTGTGTCATCTTGATTTGCGCATTTGCATTCAACAGCTCGGCGGCCATTTGACCGACCGAGCCGACGCCCGCAGAGCCGTACGAGAGATCTGCCGGCTTGGCGCGTGCAGCCGAAATGAGATCGGACGGCGTCTTGATCGAAGTGGCAGCAGATACGGCCAACAACAATGGACCTTGCGCAACCACTGCTACTGGCGCAAAACCGGTGACGGGATCGTAGGACACCTTGGGCTGCGTCGCGGCCGTCGTCAAGAACGTCGACGATGTCAGCAGCAGCACCGAACCGTCTTTGGGCGATTTTGAAACCTCCGTCGCTCCGATCGCTCCGCCGGCACCGGGCCGGTTCTCGACGATGATCGTGTTGCCTAGCCGTTTGGAAAGCGGATCTGCAATCGCGCGCGCAATCGCATCGTTATTCGCGCCCGGCGAAAAAGGCACGATGATCTTCATCATTTTCGGGATCGCGTCCTGTGCAGCAGCCGGCGCCGCAATGAGGACAGCGCTTAACAAGCCCGTGACCAGCGACAAAGCCTTCGGCATGGAGTTCTCCTAAAAAACCATCGTAGCGAAAAGTAAACTACAGCATGCGCTCGCTGAAGATCATTTGCCCGAACGGACACCTGGGCTTCGCACCGATTCGCTTGGACAGCTTCAAACTCGGCGTGGCCGAGCGGCCGGATGTCATTGCGGCCGATTCAGGCAGCGACGACGTCGGCCCGGTGCCGCTGGGCAGCGACACGTCGACCAGCCCGCTTGCGTGGCAAACGCACGATCTGGAACACATGCTGCTCGCATCGCGCGAGCTCGGCGTACCGATGATCATCGGTTCGTCTGGAGACACTGGATCCAACAGTCGAGTCGATCTGTACGTTCGAATCATCCAGGAGCTCGCGGCCAAACACGCGCTACGCCGCTTCAACGTCGGATATTTCTACTCTGAGGTGCAAAAGGAGCGCGTGCGCGAATGCATTCGCGCCGGCGACACGGTCGAAGGGCTTGATGGCCGCCCTGCGCTCACCGAAGACGAACTCGACGCGACCGAGCGCATCGTGGGCATGGCCGCCGCTCACCCGTACATAGAGCTTTTGAAGCGCGGGTCGGACGTCATCATCGGCGGGCGCAGCTCCGACAGTGCTGTGTTCGCTGCCCCTGCGCTGCACCACGGGTTTCCTGAAAATCACGCCTATTACCTGGGCAAGGTGCTCGAGTGCGCGTCGTTCTGTGCCGAGCCGTACGGCGGCAAGGAGACGGTGCTCGGCGAGATCACCGCCGACGATGTGCGCGTGACAGCGATGCATCCTGCCCAGCGTTGCACGGTCGCCTCGGTCGCAGGACATGCGATGTATGAGCGGTCAAATCCGTACTTCGAGCATGTGGCCGGTGGCACGCTTGATATGTCCGAGTGTCACTACGAACAGATTGCGGATAAGACGACACGCATCACGGGCGCAATATTTCGAAAGGCCGACGAGTTTCGCGTCAAGCTCGAAGGTGCAGGCAAGATTGGCGAGCGCTACGTTGGACTGGTCGGCATTCGCGACCCGTACACAATTGCGCATGTCGATCAGGTGATCGAGTGGGCTCGGGAGAAGGTACGTGAGCGCTTTGGTGAGACCGGTTACGAGCTCTACTACAACGTGTACGGTCGTAATGGCGTGATGGGCGATCTCGAGCCGCTGAAAAACAGGCCTGCGCA
Organism: uncultured beta proteobacterium; assembly: GCA_963807155.1. Lineage (GTDB taxonomy): Bacteria > Pseudomonadota > Gammaproteobacteria > Burkholderiales > Burkholderiaceae_F > JACCZX01. The sequence goes on along the minus strand of CAWEAZ010000023.1, from coordinate 131,425 downwards.
CGAGCTATGCATCATGGTGCAAGCCGTCGCACCCACGGCCGTCATGGCCGAAGAAGTTTGCATCACTGGCACTCGGCAGATGTTTTACGCGCGCCTTCCTGAGGTCAAAGGGTCTGCGGGCTCGGTCGCTTTCGCACTCGATGAAGTGCTGCACGCAAGCCCAGCGTATCGCTGGACGATCAATCACACCCTGAGGTGCGACGATCCGCTCGAGCTGTTTCCAACTCACATGACCACGGCGGGCAACTAGTGAGCATCGCGAGGACGCAGAAACTGTCGGAGCTCGCAAAGACGATCCGCAGCAAGAATGCGGGCGTCGACAAGATTACGTTCGACATCATCTTCAGCGACCGCGCTGTTTACGAACGCGTGAAACGCACCCAGGTGATTACGCGCGATACGATGGCTCGCCTGTATGCGATCTTGCCGGAGCGCATTTCCGATTTCGTCGAATTCGATCCGGCCAGCGCAATCAAATTCACTATCTACAGGCTGCGACCCAGCGGCAGTCCTGGCGACCCCGACATTTTCGGATCGCAGCAGTACGCCCCCTTACTCGACCTTGAAGTACCTGTTGAGTAAACAGACTCTGCCTTGATGCCACCTCATTGCGCCGGCGGCGCCGGCCTGATGACGCGGTGTTGCGCCTTCAGAACCAGCTGGACTTGTCGACCACGTTTCGGAGCGGCTGCCCGGCAATGAAGCGGCGGCAGTTATCGGAAATAATGTCGTAACGCCGATCATCGAGATACGGACCGTAGCCCGCCGTGTGCGGCGTGATCAGTACGCCCGGTGTAGTCCACAGCGGATGATCCGCCGGCAGCGGCTCCTGTTCGAAAACATCGAGCGCTGCACCGGCGATCTCGCCCGCGTTAAGCGCGGCGACAAGATCGTCAAGACGCGTTGTCATGCCACGGCCAATATTGATGAAGAACGCGCTGCGCTTCATCAGCTTGAACCGCGCGCGATTCATGAAACCCTTCGGTGGAAGGTGTATGCGGAACGGTCAGTATCACGAAGTCAGCGCGTGGCAGCAGTGAGTCCAGTGCATCCTGAGGATGTAGCTCCGTCACACCCGGCGGCGTGTCCCGGCGGCGCGAATCGACCCCGAGCACTTTCATTCCGAAGGCGGCAGCGAGCCGCGCAGCTCTCCGCACCAATACCCCCCACACCAACGATAAGCGCCGTTGCCTCGGGCAAGTGAATGACGCCGGTGTCGTGCGGCGCCGGGCTCCACTCGCGCTTCATTTGTTGCGGCAGATACCGATGCAGCCCGCGCGCGAAGGCGAGAACGAACGCCATGATGTGCGCGCCGATGTGGTCATTGAAGATCTCGCGAAAATTTGTCACCACTACGGGATGCGCGATCAACTCGGGGTAGTACCAGCCGGCGGGCGGCGCTGCCTGCGGTGCCTGAATCCAGCGCAAACGCGAAGCCGCGCGCAGCAGAGCCGGCGACACCGTGCCAAACGCCGCGTCCGCGCGTGCAATGGCTGCCGCGGCTTCGGTTTCATTCTCGGCGACGATGACGGACACATCCGGTTGCGCGGATGCCAAGCGCTTCGCCCATTCGCGCGTGATCGACGTCTGTGGCGGCAGCATCAGAAAAGTGGTTGTCATTGCCATGAAGTCCCTACTGGGAACTATGATCGTAAGCTCCGTAAAGTGAGCTTGCATATGTTCCCCGGTACCCAACACATGCTCGCAGTAGCCGTCGCGTCTCTGCTGCTTGTCGCACTGACGACGCTGATTCACAACGAAGTCCTGCATGGTTTGCATGTGGGACTTCCGCGACTTCGCATTCCCGGACGCACCAAGCTGTTGGCTGTGATCTTCGGAACGCTCGTTGCTCATGTAGTAGAGATAGCACTGTATGCGGTGGCCCTGTTCGCACTGGTTCATTACCCCAGCGAGGGCAGTCTGGCCGGTGACAGGGCAATAACCTTTCTCGAGTGCGTGTACTTTTCAGCGGAGACTTATACGTCGCTAGGCTTGGGCGACATCGCGCCGTTAGGTCCGGTGCGACTTCTCGCGGGGGTTGAAGCGCTGAACGGCCTGCTGCTGATCGCTTGGTCCGCGTCCTTTACTTACTTGTCGATGGATAAATTCTGGCCGTCCAGCTCGCATGAGCAGCGCGATCGGTAGCAGCCTGCTGTCGCGCCAACATCCCGTTTCCGGAATAGGGCAGTGTCGCGCTCAAGGAGAGCGATGCACCGGGATCGAATTTTCCTTTGCGATCCAGTCGCGTACCTGGGCACCGAGCACGCGCATCGGCAGCGGGCCGTCGATCAGTAACACGCGATGAAATTTCTTGACGTCGAACCTTGGTCCTAGCGCTCGTTCAGCTTCGCGTCGCAGCTTGCTGATCTCCAACTGGCCAATCTTGTAACCCAGTGCCTGGCCCGGGCTGACGATGTAGCGCTCGACCTCAGCAATGACGTCGCTTTCGGCCATCGACGAATTGGTGAGCATGTAATCAATTGCCTGCTGCCGCGTCCATCCTTTGTTGTGCAGGCCCGTGTCGACGACCAATCGCATTGCGCGCAACTGCTCGTCAGACAAGCGGCCGTACCACTGATAAGGATCCGAAAAGAGCCCGAGCTCCTTGCCGATACTCTCGGCGTAGAGCGCCCAGCCCTCCGAATACGCGACATAGAAAGTGCCAAAGCGGCGGAACTTCGGCAGCGACTCGACTTCTTGCGCAATCGAGTTCTGAAAGTGGTGACCGGGTGACGCTTCATGCAGCGACAGCGTTTCCATACCGAAGATCGGCTGGGCCTTCAGGTTGTATGTGTTGATATAGAAAATGCCTGGGCGCGAGCCATCGGCCGACGGATCAATGTACGAGGCGCCGGCTGCGCTCGCTGCGCGGAATGCTTCGACCTCACGGACCTCGTAGTCGGCCTTGGGTGCTATGTCGAAAAGCCTGGGTAGCAATGCGTTGATCTTTTTCTGTAGCTCTCGGTAGCCGGCAATCAGATCCTCAGGCTTGGAGTAGTAGTAGCGTGAATCATTTTGCAAGTGCTTGAAGAAAGCATGGAGATCACCCTCGAACTTCACTTCGCGTCGAACCTGATCCATCTCGTCCAGGATCCGCTGCACTTCGCGCTGTCCCAGCGTGTGAATCGCATCGGGTGACATCGCGGTGGTGGTGCTGCGCTTCACGCGGTAGGCGTACCAGGCCTTGCCGTCAGGCAGTGCGGACCAGGCGGTGGTCTTGCGAGCTTTTGGAATGTACTGGTCGCGCACGAAGTCGTGCATGCGCTGGTAAGCGGGCCCCACCTGTTCCTTGATCAGCGCGCGAAGCGCGGCTGTGATCCGCTCACGGTCGGCGGTGGGCACAGCGTCGGGGAAATTCTTGATCGGCCCCCAGAACACGCTCTGCTCGGGATCAGTCACCGCCAGCACCGCAAGCTGCGGCAGCACCTTTTCCATAACGATCGTTGGTTGCGTCACGCCCTTCGCGAGGCCGGTGCGCATGTTGTCGATCATTCCGTCCAAGATCGGCACCGCGTCGCGTAGCCGTTTGTGCCAATCGTCGTAATCCTTGGTGGTGCGAAACGGCTGGATCGAGCCGCCCGATCCCATCTGCGCAAGGAAGCTCGGCAAACCTCCCTGCTGATCGACCGGTTGCATCCAATCCGGGAAGCGCAAACCTTCAAGCGACTGCTCGAGCTCGAGCTTCAGGATGTCGTACGACAAGCGATCCTGACCGGAGAGCGCGGTGCGGTTGAAGCCTTTGAGCTCCTTCAGTTGCCGCTCGATGAAACGCCGGTTGTCCGCTCGCCACGCCGCCGTCGTGAAATTGACGATGCGGTCGTTGTAACGCGGATCTCCAATCGAAGTGGCCAGGATTGGCTGACGCACCAGTATTTCCTCCCACGTCGCGTCAAGCCAGGCGTTGAAACGCTCGGCTTCGCGCGGCTGCGCGACCGCGGTCGCAGCGACGAACGTGATCGATAGGATTGCGAGCAGCTGACGCACTGGAGTTCGACTCAAAGTGAGTGAAGGCTTCCGCGGATGCTATCGCAGCGCTTCAGCGCACTTACGATAGGGCATGGAGGGTGACTGGAACAGTACTTAAGTTTCGGCAACAATCACAACAAATAAGTAAAACCAGCTTCACCACCAGGAGATAAGGATGGAACGTACGGGTTTGGCGGCGCTCGGCAGTGTCGTCAGCGCGCAATCGTTCGAATTCAAGCCGAATCAGCGCTACCCGGACCCATCGGTGCAAATTCTCGATCCGAGTTTCAGCAAGTACCGCATCTACAGCAGCAGCATCGAACAGGTTGGCAGCGGCATGCGCTGGGCCGAAGGCCCGGTGTGGTTCGGTGACGGCCGCTACCTGCTGCTCAGCGATATTCCGAACAATCGAATCATGCGTTACGACGAAGCCGCAGGCACCTTCTCAGTCTTTCGCCACCCATCCAACTTCTCCAACGGCTTGGCGCGCGACCGCCAGGGACGGCTGCTGGCGTGCGAGCATCTGACGCGCAGCGTGACGCGCACCGAGTACGACGGCAGGATCACCGTACTGGCCGACAAGTTCGACGGCAAGCGGCTTAACTCGCCGAATGACATCGTGTGCAGATCTGACGGCTCCATCTGGTTTACCGATCCGCCGTTTGGCATCAGCGGCAACTGGGAAGGCGACAAGGCGACGCCCGAGTTGCCTCACTCGGTATATCGCATCGCTCCCGATGGGAAGCTCGCTCTCGTTACTGCGGAACTGGCCGGGCCCAATGGCATTGCGTTTTCGCCTGACGAGAAGAAGCTGTATGTCGTCGAAAGCCGGGCGCAGCCCAATCGCCTGATCTGGAGTTACGACGTCGCTGCGAACGGCGCGATATCGAATAAGACCAAAGTGGTCGATGCCAACGGTCCCGGCGCAATCGACGGCATCAAGGTCGACATGGACGGCAACCTATGGTGCGGTTGGGGATGGAGCGGCGCGCCCGGCGCAACCTCGGCAGACCTGGATGGCGTGATGGTGTTCAACCCGCAGGGCAAGGCGATCGGCTTTATCCGTTTGCCAGAGCGCTGCGCGAACCTCGCCTTCGGCGGCGCCAAGAGAAATCGCTTGTACATGGCGAGCTGCCATTCGCTTTACGCGCTTTACGTCGAAGCGCACGGCGCCGCATGACGATGTGACAACCGAACTCGATGTCGGTGTAACATAAAACGACTTCTTGGGAAGACTGCGGCCCGTTTACCATCGACCAATGGACGGTCACACATTGGCGTCTTGGGTACAGGCTGTCGGATCCATCGTTGCCATCGTTGCCGCCTTCCTGATTTCGTTCTTGCTGCACAGGTCGACGCTCAAAGCCCTACAGAGACAACGCCGTGATACGAACGTCAACAAGTTGGACGTTTTGTTCGCGCTCGCGGAAAAAGCGCGAACACTGATCGAAAGGGCGAACACTGGAGTGCAGGACGGCTTTGCCGGTTACCGTGAACGGGAATTCGATGCGAATGATCTTCGCGGACTGCACGAAGCGTTCGCCAATGTGGTGCTGCACGAGCTGCCCACCGGAAACACCGTGTTCGCTGTCTTGCGTTTGAAGGAAGTGACTCGGCAGATGCCCGTTTTGATGCAACAAGCCGCCGATGACCTTGCCGCGTACGGTGGAGTAAGCCCGATCACCTGCGTCGACTCGGAAGATCTGCGACAGGCGACAAACTGGGCGTACATGAAACTGCGCGAGGAATGCGCGTTGGCCGAGCAATCGCTCTAGCCTCGTGCATCTGACATGGAGCGAGCGCGATGTTGAAGAGGTTTCTCGCACTGTGCTTGCTGCTGTTGGGTTCGTCCGCGTCCTTTGCGCAGCCCGGCGCCAACGCCGTCATTGCCCGTTGCGGCGAAGTCATCACCGTCGATACTCATGACGGCAGCACGACTCGCTATTCGCTTGCGCAACCGACGCAGACAAACTCGCACGGCAGACCCATCGCGCTGGTCTTGCTCGCGGGTGGGACCGGCTACGTGAATCTCGACGATGCAGGTTGCCCGCGGGCACTTAGAGGCAATTCGCTGGTGCGATCGATACCGCACTTTCGCGCGGCCGGTTTTTTCACGGCGCTGGTCGATGCCCCGTCGACTCATCAGGGCGTCGATGGATTGGAGGGCTTTCGGACTCACGCGCGGCACGCCGAAGACCTCGGCAAGGTCATTGCCGACGTTCAGGCCCGCACGAAGGCAACTGTCTGGCTCGCAGGTACGAGCCGCGGCTCAATTTCCGCGGTGAATGCTGCGTCGCGGCTTTCGGGTGCGGCGGCGCCCGCGGGTGTCGTTCTGACGTCGCCAGTGACTGCCGGACAGAGCGGAGCGAGAAAGGCGTGGGTGGCGCAATCCGTGTTTGATCTGAAGCTGGAAGCGATCACGATGCCGCTGCTTGTCGTCGGCCACGCGGCAGACAACTGCATCCGGTCGCCGGCCAACCTGATGGGCAATATCACCGCGCGAACGAGCAGCGCTCGTGAAGAGGTCGTGACGGTGACCGGCGGGCCCGGCAGTGCGGCCGGAGAGTCGTTGACCGAAGCGTGCGAGGGCCGCTCGCCACATGGCTTCATCGGTCAGGAAGCTGAAGTGGCTTCGGGCATCGCACGCTTTGTGCTTGGGGGAAAGTACTAGGCGTTGGAAACCCGCACTCGCGCGGTAACGCTTTTATTCTGACGACCGCGGAGAAATGCCGCGCGGCCGCAAGAGAAATAAAAATCGCAGAACAGATCGGACAGGAGACATCTATGTACAAAGCAATCCGAAACACATTGTTGGTTGGCGCGCGGCGTATTGACACTCGTCAGCTGTTCGACCATGCAGTCCACCGCCAAGCCCCGAGCATGACGTTTTTCGTCACCAGCGTTGGCTCTGGCAAGGGCGCCGATCTCGGTGGCCTCGAGGGCGCGGACCAGCACTGCCAGTCGCTCGCAAAGGCCGCCGGAGCAGGCAACCGCACCTGGCGCGCTTATTTGAGCACCCAGGGACGGCGCTGAACGACCCGAAGGTCGTGCATGCGCGCGATCGGATCGGAGCGGGCCGTGGCATAACGCCAAGGGCGTGATGATCGCCAGCAGTGTCGACGAGCTGCACTCGGCCAAGAACAACGTGACGAAGGACACAGCGCTCGACGAAAAAGGGCCAGCCTGTCAACGACCGCACCGAGAAGCCCAACAAGCACGACATCTTGACCGGTTCGCGGCCTGACGGCACGGCATTTCCAGGGACTCCGTTTGCCGACATGACCTGCGGCAACTGGACCAAGAGCGGAGCCGACGGTGCCGCGATGACCGGCCATTACGATCGCGCCGGTCCAATCGACCATGCCTGGGCAACGTCATGGAATTCCTCGCATCCCACGCTCGGGTGCGGCCAGGAGCAGGTACGCCCCACCGGCGGCGATGGCTTGTTTTACTGCTTCGCAGTGAAGTAGACAGTCGACTTTCGCCTCGCGAGGGAGCAGCATCGCTCCCTCATTTCTTCGCACGAAAGGAGAGCTCGAAATGGCCAAGCCGGTCTCCATTCATCCGCAGGTCGATCAAGGCAGTAAGCCCGCCGCCCCCGGTTTCACTGGCGGTACTTTGTCGTGTCATTGCTCCGATAAGAAGGTGACGGTATCGATCGGCGGCCAGGTGGCGCACAACCACGTGTGCGGCTGCACCAAGTGCTGGAAGCCAACGGGCTCGGTGTTTTCGCAGGTTGCTGTAGTACCGCGCGACAAGGTCAGCGTGACGGCAAATCAGGACAAGCTAAAAGTCGTGGATGAGACTGCGACGATCAAGCGGCACGCATGCAAGGAGTGCGGCGTGCACATGTTCGGACGCATCGAAAACAAGAATCATCCATTTTTCGGTCTGGACTTCATCCACACCGAGCTATCGCGCGATAGCGGATGGGCGCCGCCCGAATTCGCGGCATTCGTTTCGTCGATCATCGAGTCAGGTTTCGACCCGGCCAACATGGGCGCGGTCAGAACGCGGCTGAAGGAGCTGAAGCTGGAGCCTTATGACTGTCTGTCGCCGGCACTGATGGACGCGATAGCAACGCATACGGCGAAAGCATCCGGCGCGCTGGGCCGCTCAGCGAGCGCATAGAGTTCGCTCAGCGAACTGACTTGCTAACACTGTATCGCGCGGTGAAAAGCACCCTGCCTTGACTCTTGCCTCTGATACGACTCAGGACATCTCTCGGCCGCCACGCTTTCCTTCGGTACAGCGCTGGCACCTTGCATCAGGGCGGGGTTCTGCGGGCCTTCGCCCTGAGTCGCACATCCGGCAAGGAAGAGGGCGGCCACTACGAACAACGAGAACTGACTATTTTTCATATCTGCAACGAGCCGCGTGTGGCACTACCCGCTGCCACTGACGCGGCTCTCCCTCCGCACTCAAGATAACCCCGATTCAGGCGGCGCGCTTCATGGCCCGCACATTGCTACTGGCGGTGCGTGGCCGGTACGACTTTCCGTCCAGGCGCCGCACGCGATTCTTTTCGTGACACAGATAGCGCGGCCCCATCGCTTCCTGCAGCTCCTTGGCGCGCTGCTGAATGCGTGCAAGCTGTTCCGAATGCGTGGCAACTTTTACAACTTCCACCTGCGGCGGCGTTATCCAATCGTGAATTTCCGCACTCATACTGGGTTTGAATAGCATTGAGTAACTCTCCTTGGTTTGTAATGCGCAGCTCACCATACGGCCGCCACAGTGACAATCAGGAACAATGCCAACACGTGCCGACAACACCTACCGTCTGTCGGGCATGGAAGGGCGTGTTAAATCCGATCGCGCCGTAGCAGGCAGCGCTTACTTGCACGCCAAACAGCGCCCGCATTCCTCTAACCCGTGATAGCGCTGATGAAAATCGCCACCTTCAATATCAACAACATCAACCGCCGGTTAGAAAACCTGCTGGCGTGGCTCGATATTGCAAAACCGGATGTTGTTTGTTTGCAAGAACTGAAGGCGGCCGATCGCGAATTTCCGACTGCGGCGATTGAATCCGCGGGTTACGGGGCCGCGTGGTGCGGGCAACCGACCTGGAACGGGGTAGCGATCCTTGCGCGCGACGCAAAGCCGATCGTTACGCACCGAACGTTGCCCGGCGATGCCAGCGACACTCAAAGCCGTTATCTCGAAGCGGCGATCGACGGGATATTGATTGCTTGTATCTATGCGCCGAACGGCAACCCGCAGCCAGGGCCGAAGTTCGACTACAAACTCGCATGGCTGGATCGGCTGATCGCACATGCGCGCAATCTGATCGATACCGATGTACCGGTCGTGCTTGCCGGCGACTACAACGTCGTGCCGACTCCGGCTGACATTTATCCGACCAAGTCATGGGACGACGATGCGCTGGTGCAGCCGGCGAGTCGCGAGCGCTTCAGACGGCTGGTCGAGCAGGGATGGACCGATGCGATCCGTTCACTGCACCCCGATCAACCGATGTACACGTTCTGGGACTACAAGCGCGGGCGTTGGGGCCGCGACGCCGGCCTCCGCATCGACCACCTGCTGATCAGCCCGTCGCTATCGAGCCGGATCACGGACGCCGGTGTCGACAAGGCCATTCGCGGCGAAGCCGGCGCCAGCGACCACGCACCGGCGTGGGTGCTGCTAAAAGCGCCGCGCAGGAAAAGATCACCGCGTCGTGATCCAGGCCACGATCGCATCGAGCATTGAGTCAAGCACTTGCTTGTCTGTTTGCCCGCTGCGTGCGCGCACATGGAACGAATGATCGGCGTCGTCGAATAGGTGCAACATCGCCCGCTCGCCAAGCTGCTCGGTCACGTTACGAATCAGCTCGACGTCAGCAAGTTCGTCGCGTGTTCCTTGCAGGAAGAGCATCGGACACCCGACCTGCGCCAGATGCGCGGCGCGTTCCTGCGACGGCTTGTTGGCAGGATGAAGTGGAAAGCCCAGAAATATGAGTCCACGAATGTGCGGCAGCGCTGCCTTGGATTGAGCCTGCGAAGTCATGCGACCGCCGAAGGACTTTCCGCCTGCAAACAGCGGTAGGTCAGACACAAGGTTGGACGCCATCGCTATCGCCGCGCGTACGGTGGCGTGCGCAAGGGCAGGAGAGTCCGGACGCTTCGAGCCGCGCTCGATGAATGGAAATTGGTAGCGCAGCGTTGCGATGCCGCGTTCGGCGAGGCCGTCGGAAACGGCGGCCATGAACGGGTGGTTCATCCCCGCGCCCGCGCCGTGCGCGAGCACATAGCAAGCGCGAGCGTGCTCCGGCCTGCACAACAACGCAGAGACTGTTTCGGTTTCGGAAACTCGGATCGTCAGCGGCTGCGGAACTGGAGCTAGCATTGGAACAAATCTGCGTAGGAGACTGTATGCACCGCTTGTTGCAACTGTGCCTTGTATTGCTGGTGTTCTCGCTGGCTTCGCCAGCAACGCATGCGCAATACCCGGACAAAACTATCACGCTCGTGGTTCCGTTTCCGCCGGGCGGCGTCGCCGACACGGTGGCGCGGCCGGTGGCCGAGGCGATGTCGCGGGAGTTGAAGCAGCCGGTCGTGATCGATAACAAGAGCGGCGCTGGTGGCGCGGTCGGGATCGGCCACGCTGCGCGCGCCACGGCCGACGGTTACACGCTGCTGTTGAGCTTGTCGTCAATTTCGATCCTGCCCGAGGCCGACAAGATCCTGGAACGCAAGCCGCTGTTCCAGCTCGATCAGTTCAAGCCGATCGCGCGCATCACGGCTGATCCGACGGTTCTTGTCGTGCGCGCGGACTCTCCGTGGCAGACGCTCGAGGACTTCATTGCCGATGCGCGACGTAAACCTGCGGCGTACAACTACGGCAGCTCGGGTAACTACGGCACGATGCACGTGCCGATGGAGATGTTGAAATCGGCGGCGGGCTTTCGAATGATTCATATTCCGTACGCTGGCGCCGGACCCGCCGTCATCGCGTTGCTGGGCGGACATGTCGACGCCATCTCCAGCGGCCCTGCGAGCGTCGTGCAGCACATTCGCGCGGGGCGCCTGCGCGCGCTTGCACACTGGGGCGATGCGCCGTTGGTCACATTGCCCGGCGTGCCAAGCCTCAAAGAGCGTGGGTACAACGTTCAGTTCGCTCAGTGGTCGGCGTTGTTCGCGCCCGCGTCGACGCCGGACCCGGTGATTGAAAAGCTGCGCTCGACGCTGCGCAAGTTGATGAGTGATCCAGCGCTGCAGCAAACGATATTGAATGCCGGCAGCCCGATCGAGTACATGGATGCGCCGCAGTTCGCCGCCTACTGGAAAGCCGACGCGCAGGTGATGACCGAGGCGGTCAAGCGGATCGGCAAGCTCGAGTGATGCGACATGTGATTTTCGGCTGCAACGCGTGCGGATCTACCTTACAGCTGATCTTCCGGAATAAACGGGGACGAACAGAAAATTCTGCAGACGCAGAAAGAAGGTGGAATCGGGTTCGGTGGTCAGTATCGATCTTCTTTCTCGTCGTCCATCGTCAGCCATTCGAGGCTGCGCTGATCGGAGCGCCAAACGCACCCGATAGGCGCTCTGCAGCTTGCTGATATGGATCACGCGCAGCACTTCCTTTGCGAGCTCCGGGCTTTCGACGATCATGCCGAGCTCCGTATTCTTGGTCGCCGAGCGCGGATCTAGATTCATCGAGCCGATGAACACCAACGAGCGATCAATCACCGCGGTCTTCGCGTGCAGCCGGCCCGTGGATGATCCGAGAAACCCGAGGCGCCAGTTGCGCTGAATGCGTAGTGGGCTCAACTCGTACAGATCGACGCCTGATTCAGCATCGCCACGCGATAGCGCGAATAGCCGGTGTGCACCAGCGGCTCGTCGGTAGCCGCCAGCGAGTTGGTCAGGATCGTGACCTTGACGTTGCGCTTGCCAAGATCACTGAACGCTGCAACGCCCGTCGAGCCGGGAATCAGGTACGGCGACGAGATCACGACTTCCTGGCTGGCCGCGATCACACGATCCATCACATTCATCGCAACGCTCATGTCGCGCGCCGCCTCATCGGTCCTCGCGGTTACCTTGGCGGGCGGATCCGCGAACGCGACGGCCGGTGCCCAGATCAGGCCCAAACGTCCGGCGTCGAGATCCTCGCTGATCGCACCGTAACCCAGCACGTCGATCGGCGGTAGCACCAGCGACATCATCTGTTCACCGTCATCGACCAGCTGATTGAAGCGCTCGCGCAGCTGCGTACGCTCAACACCGACGTCGATGATCGTCTGCACCGGATAGACGTACGGGCTGTTCCAGTACGTGTCAAAAATCGACTGCGAACTGCGGCACGACCGCGCCGACGATGAACGCATCCATGTCGACGAAGTTCGCCCCCATGCTGCGCTGGAAGTATTCGTCGGCGACGTTGCGTCCGCCGGCGACGACGATTGCACCGTCGGCGATGAATAGCTTGTTGTGCATCCGGTGATTCAGCCGGCCGAAGTCGAACAACGAAGCGGTGTACTTGTTGAGGATGCTGGTCGCGCCCGCAACAGAACGGATTGAAAAGCCGGACCTCGACGTTGTCGAACGCCGCGAGGCCTGAAAACAGCGCGTCGCCACCGACCGTGTACAGATCGTCTACCAGCAAGCGCACCCGCACGCCGCGCAACGCCGCGTCGCGCAGGTGGCGCAGCAACAGGCGCCCGGTCGCGTCGTTATGGATGTGGTAGTACTGAACGTCGAGCGTGTGACGCGCGCGGTCCGCAAGCTCGATCCGCGCGTCGAGCGAGAACACGCCGAGTGGCATCAGCCGAAAGCCCGACAATTCCGGTGAGGGACTCGACGCGGCCGCGATTCGCGCCAGCGGACTGTCGGACGAGGGCGGGCGCGCCGCTGAATGCGGAGCCTCGGGACGAGCGGCAGCGTGCCGCAGCCGGCGAGTATCAGCAAAACCACCGGGTAGACGATCGACGCAAATGCCTTGCGCACGCTGAAGACTCCCGCGAGAATCTGCGAGGCCTTCTGCACGGCTTCGACACGGAATTTCACATGCATCGCTTTCTGGCTTGCGCCATTTTCGCTTTTACCTTGTGTGCCCCTGCCGCACGCTGCGCTCGACATCGGCGAGGATGCTCCTGATTTCACCGCGTCTGCCGCACTCGGCGGCGCAATTTACAAGTTTTCGCTGGCGGAATCACTGAAGAAAGGCCCGGTGGTTCTATATTTCTTTCCTGCGGCCTTTTCCGATGGCTGCTCGGCCGAGGCGCACGAATTTGCTGAAGCGATCCCGCGCTTCAACGCGCTGGGTGCATCGGTCATCGGTGTGTCGGCCGACGACATCGAAGTGCTGGCTAAATTTTCGACACAGGCATGTCAAAACCGATTCTCGGTCGCAGCCGATCCGACAATGAACGTGATCAAGTCCTACGACGCCGTGCTAAAAACGCGCCCCGAATATGCAAACCGCATCACGTACGTCATCGCACCGAGCGGCAAAGTCGTCTATCACTACATCAACTTGAACCCCAGCCGCCATGTCGAGCGTGCACTCGGCGCATTGCGTACGTGGGCGCAGAATCCAACCGAAATAAGTATCGATCTGCATCGCGACTAGCCGCAACGCTATCGCCAGAGACATACCGAGAATCAATCCGCTCTGAGACGCCGGTCTTGCTCGCGCCGTCTCTTACGATCTTGCCAAGCCGCGGCACGTCGCTCTTGATCACCGCCGTCAACTGACTCGGTGTCATCTCGCTGACGTTGAGACCCAGATCGCTGAGCCGCTTCTGGATATCCGGCGTCTTCAGAATGCGCGAGATTTCGGTGTACAGACGCTCGATGATCGGCGCCGGTGTGCCCGCAGGGGCAAACACCGCCTGCCACGAGCTGATGTCATAGCCTGCGAGCCCGGCCTCCGCCATCGTCGGCACGTCGGGCGACACGATGGAGCGTGTGGCGCTTGTCACCGCAAGCGCGCGCAGCTTTCCTGCATTCACGTGCTGGACTGCAGTCGCGATATTGTCGAATGCCACCGGCAGAGTGCCTCCCAGTAGCTCCGGCATCATCTGACCGCTGCCGCGATAGGGTATGTGCTGCATGCTCACACCAGCCATCACCTTGAACAGCTCGCCCGAGATGTGCTGCGAGGTGCCGTTACCGGCTGAGCCAAACGCGTACTTGTTGGGGTTGGCCTTCAGCAGCGCGATGAACTCGGTCAGGTTCTTGGCCGGCACGCTCGGATGAACCAGCAGCACGTTGGGCTGCGTCGCATACATCGTGATCGGCGCAAAGCTCGTCACCGGGTCGTAAGAAAGCTTGTCGTACAGCGTGGCGTTAATGGCGTGCGAGCTGATCGTGCCGCCGCCGATCGTGTAGCCGTCGGGAGCGGCGCGCGCCAGCTCGGCCGCTCCGATCGAACCCCCTTGCCCGGGCTTGTTCTCGACCACGATCGGCTGACCGAGCGCTGCGCCGAGTCTTTCGCCGATCGTGCGCGCCAGAATGTCGGTCGTACCGCCCGGAGCGAAGTTAACGATGTAGCGGATCGGCTTGTTAGGCCAATTCGATGGCGGTGTCTGCGCAATGGCGGGCGCAGCGGCCAGCGCCAGCGCGGCGCCGATGGCATGGATCAGGGCGCGTCGATGGTCAATCATGTCTCCTCCGTTATGTGCTGATCTCATCTCAGTCTACGATCGCGCCACGCTGGGCTCAACCAAAATTGTGAACGCACACTGATGGACTCTTACACGATCGACGTTACGCGCCTAAGCGCTGCGATTCGCCTTGTGATGCGAGGGTTCGGCAGCAACGACGCTGAAGTCGAGGCGGTTGCCGGCAATCTGATCGAGGCCAACCTGACCGGTCACGACTCGCATGGTATCGGCATGCTGCCGCGCTACGTCGACGCGTATCAACAACGCGGCCTGGTGCCAAACCAGCACGTGAGGACCGTCCTCGATGCGGGTACGTTGCTGCGACTCGACGGCGGTGCGGGCTTTGGCCAGGTCATCGGCCGGGAAGCGATGGAGCTTGGAATCGCGCGCGCGCTGCAGAACGGCAGTTGCATCGTCGCGCTCGGCAATTCGCATCATCTGGGCCGCATCGGCGCATGGGCTGAACAAGCGACACGGGCCGGTCTCGTTTCGCTTCACTTCGTCAACGTGATCGCACGCAGCATCGTCGCGCCGTACGGCGGCGCCGATGCACGCTTCGGCACCAACCCGTTCGCCGCCGGCATTCCGCTCACGGGTAGCGAGCCTGTGATTCTTGACTTTGCAACGAGCGTGCTGGCGCAGGGCAAAACGCGTGTCGCGTTTAACAAGGGCGAGCTCGTGCCGCCCGACTCCCTGCTTGACGATCGAGGACGCCCTACACGCGAGCCGCGCTTTGGCGTTAACCCGCCCTTCGGTGCACTGCTCGCCTTCGGCGAGCACAAGGGCTACGGACTGGCGCTGCTGTGCGAGCTGCTCGGCGGCGCACTTGCCGCCGGCATGACGCACCACTCCGAAGATGTCACTCAGAAACGCATTCTGAACGGCATGCTGACCGTGCTGATCGACCCCGCCGCGCTCGCGGACCGCTCAGCCTTCGAGCGCGAAACGCTTACCTTCATCGACTGGGTCAAGGCATCGCCGCCGCGTGAAGGCTTCGACTCGGTGCGCATCGCGGGCGAACCCGAGCGCGAGAAGGTTGCACAGCGCACCGCGCACGGAGTTCCGGTCGATGCGACGACTTGGAATGAGATTCTCGATGCCGCCAACAAGCTTGGCGTGGATCCAGTTGCCGTGAACGCTGCGGCGGGACGGGCGTGAGGCTCTCTTACTGCGCCCCCGCGTGGACTCGCGGTCGACCCAACTGATAGGAACCTTGCACACACGATGGCGCGCGTTATTCGCTTCACCACGAGTAAGTTCGACGTCTCAAAGGAGCGTCCTAACCCGATAAACCCCATCCCGGGCGAGTCCCTGCTTCTGTGGCTCCGAAGTCAGGTGCTGCCAGAGATTGATATGTCCGAGCCGGATGCCGAAGATTGGGGCTGGTACTCGTCGGTCGAATGGAAGGGCCGCCCCTACTTGCTCGGCTCAAGCGCCTCGGAGGAAGAAGGCGGTGAACGCGAGTGGATACTTCAGATCGACAAGCACCGCTCTGTCAAAGAGAAGCTCCTCGGAAGCGAGAAAATGACCCAGGACGATGAGTGCGCGCTGTACTTCCAGCGCCTCTTGGAAGGCGAGGCAAGCTTCAATGCAATCTCCGTTGATCCAGAGCCCTAGCGCCTTCATTGAGCTCAGCAATTGAATCGCCCGCTATCGCACGAACCCTCCGAAGACGATCGCAACTTTCGGTCGGCCTTCGAGACCTGCGCTGTCGCGCCTGCGCAGTTCAATCATGAAGCTCATGTACGGCTGGCGTACGTCTATCTCACTGAGTACGACACTGACGCAGCTGTTCAGAAGATGCGTGATGCGCTCCTGAAATTCCTCGAGCACAACAGCATTCCACGCTCGAAGTTTCACGAAACACTTACCCGGGCGTGGGTGCTTGCGGTTCGACATTTCATGAACCGATCCACCAGCACGTCGGCCGCCGAGTTCATCGCAAAGAACCCGGAGTTGCTCGATAGCAAGATCATGCTCACGCATTACTCGGCAAGTGTTCTGTTCTCCCCGGATGCGCGCGCGTCTTTTGTTGAGCCTGACCTCGACCCTATTCCGAGGGACAACCAACCAGCCACGAAAGGCGGTTCCTAGCCGGCTTAGTCGAGCTTCGCTACTAGCGCTGGATCAGCTCGATCTTGTATCCGTCGGGATCCTGAACGAACGCAATGACCGTCGTGCCGCCTTTGACTGGGCCCGGCTCGCGTGTCACCAGGGCGCCGGCCGCCTTGACGCGTTCGCAGGTGCCATGGATATCGTCAACGCCGACAGCGATATGTCCGAAGCCGCTGCCGAGGTCGTAACTCGTCACACCGTAGTTGTAGGTCAGCTCGATCACCGCCTGCTGCGACTCATCGGCATAGCCCACGAATGCAAGTGAATACTTTTGATCCGGACGGTCGGTTGTTCGCAGCAATTGCATCCCCATCGACTTCGTATAGAAATCGATCGAGCGCTGCATGTCGCCGACGCGCAGCATCGTGTGAAGCAGTCGCATGTTCAAGCCCCGCTATGGTCAAGCCGACACCCGGCAGGATACCCGCAGCTATTGCGGTCGCGAGGTCTTCAACAATTCAAGCACACACGCTATCGATTCCGCGCGCAAATGCGCGTTGTGCGTGAATGCCACCTGAATAGCAGCCGGCTGCAGCACGCACGCGACATCGTCGTCTTCTTCGTCGCTGATTCTCCACAGCATCGCACCCGATACTCCGTCCAGCTCCGGCGTCCAGACGGTCACGTCATCGGTGCGCTCAGCGGTGCGCGCGTAGAGATAGCGCTCCGCGTCAACCGATTCTGTAAACAAAACCAGCGGCTTGGTATAGACGCAGCCGTCGATTCGACGTGCATTGCACGCTGGATAGCCGGCGAGCACAAACGTCGAGGCAGCCGAGCCGATCACCGTCGAGCCCGCCGTCGAGCTGGCTTCCCAATTTGCGCATAGTCGCTGCGCCAGCGATCGATCACCGATCCATAGAATCGCGACGTCGTTATCGGGATGCATCACAAGGCGAACGCGTGCTGAATGCAGGCGTGCAACGCGTCCGTCGCGCGGCAATGGCACGGCAAGATCTCCCCAATGCGCGCGCTCGAATATGTGCGCGGCAGTCACTAGCCCGACGCGATCTCCATCACGCACCAGCGCTGCGGTAGCCAGCGGCTGGAGCCGGCCCTGGTCCATTCGCGACAACGGCACCGCACGCTTCAGTAACGCATCGCAGATCGCATCGGCACGCGCGGACGGCACTCGTGCACCCATTCGGATCGGAATCGTTTCTACCGCTTGCCAGTGCATGCGATAACGCTAGCGCGACGCTGGTGTCTTGGAACTCGCAAGAAAGACTGCCTTAGCGTAGTTTCAGCGAGCGAAAGTGCGGCTTTCAATTCAGCGGTGACGAGCCGGGCATGGACCGGTAACGACTCATGTGGCCAGAGCATGTGCAACACGGGAGTGGCCAGGGCGGACACACATTCATGCACGTGCACTTTGTTCCTTCGCCCGTGTCGAACGTGTAGTTGCCGTCGCGCGGCAGTACGGGCGGCAGTCCCATGTTCATCATTTCCTCGATGCTACGTCGCCGAAGCGCTTCTCCCTCGACAACCACGCCGTCGAGCTGCTGCAGCAGCGGACTTTGTCGGCGCGGCTCGGTGCGGCGCGACTGCTGTCGGGTCTGGTCTGAAGTGCCCAGCTGATTTTCGGCTGCAGGCCGATCGCACTTGACGATGACGACCGATGCGCAATCGGTGCGCTCCACTCGCTTACCGTCGTCCAACGAAACTTGCTGGGCTGTCGCGGCGGAGACCGCGACCCACAGCAGCGGCACCCACCGCTTCAAATGCCGGCGTACCACTGGTAGCCGTTGTCTTCCCAATATCCGCCTTTGCCGCCGGCGATATTCGCAAAGCTTTCGACGAGCTCGACACGCATCAAATATTTGGCGTGCTTGTAGCCAAGTTGCCGCTCGACACGCAAACGAATCGGCGCACCGTTGGCAATCGGCAGATCCTTCCCGTTCAATCCGTACGCGAGCATCGTTTGCGGATGCAGCGCATCGTCCATATCGATGCTCTCGTAGTAGTACTCGGGCGTCAGGCTGCCTCCCATTGCATCGGCGCAATGGAACACGACGTAGCGCGCGCTCGCCTGCGGCTTCACCAGGGCCAAGACGTTTGATAACGGCACTCCGGTCCATTTTCCGATCGCGCTCCAGCCTTCGACGCAATCATGACGCGTGATCTGCGTTCGACGTGGCATTGCGCGCAGTTCCGCCAGTGACAGCTTGACGGGTTTCTCGACCAGCCCGCCGACTTCGAGCTGCCAGTTGGCAAATCCGTTCTTGGCGAGCGCCTGGTACTCGTCACCCTCGGGCATCGACGTGCCGTTGCTGCGAAAAAACGGCGACAAATCGGCCTCGGTAAATTCCTGCGCCATCGAAGGACGCGAACCGAGCACCTTATGCACGCCGCGGCTCAGCGTTTCATGCGTGCGTAACACTTTCGGAAACCATTCGGTTTCCGACAACCGATCGCAGCCGGTTAGCCAAAGCGTGCTGAGGCTGCCCGCGGTCAATAAGAAACGTCGCTTTGATTGATTGTCAGCGCTCATATCACGCTCCTGTCTTGATTCGATAGCGGCCGGTAATCATCGACCTGATGTGATTCCAGAATCCGCTGATGATGACTTCGAACACGTGCACCGCGAGAAACAGAAACAGCAGCCAGGCAACGATGAAATGAATCGTGCGCGCCGATTGCCGTCCGCCGAGCAGATCGACCCAGCCCGGCAGGATGGAATTGAGCCACGGCGACATCGCCCATCCCGCCAGGATCACCAGCGGCAGCAGAACGAAAATCACGCTCAGGTACGCGAGCTTTTGCAGCACGTTGTACCGCTTCGCAGCCTCGCCGCTCGGATGCTTGAACTTCACGTGATCGACGATTGACGTGCCGATGCCACGCAGCTCTCTGCCCGTTGGTGTCAGATCGCGCATCAAGTGACGGCTGAACAATGAATACAGCACGTACGCGACACCGTTGAGAACGAAGATCCACGCGAAGAAGAAATGCCAGTCGCGCGCCATCGCAAGCGAATATCCGCCGGGAATCGTGAGCCACGAAGGAAACGCGTGCGCGTTAGGTTCACCGTTCGGATATTTCGAAAGCCCGAGCACGCCGGTGGTTTCGAACTCGCGGCCGAACAAGCGTGTGACGCCGATACGCTCACCCGTGCCACCATCGCGCGTCGTGATTTGCAGCAACGGTGGGCGCCCAGAATAAGAAGAATCTCCCCAGTACAGTGCCGAGTGCGCGTTGAAGATGTGCAGCCCGCTCATGAACAGCACGGTCAGCGCGATGAAATTCGTCCAATGCATGATCCGCACCGGCAGCGTATGGCGGTAGTAGAGATAGCTCGGCGGCGCGGTAGACGTTATCGAGGCGGCGGCCATGGAGAGACTTATCTAATGGGCGGACGTACGTTGTCGTCACAAGAAGCGCGAACTTACAGCAGCGATACGCCTTTAAGCGGCTTTTGGATTCGGTTTCCTAGATTTTTCTGTGAGCCCGACAGCGTTGACAAATCGAGGCAGCGCGTCGAACAAGCCTGCCATGATTCGCAATCCTTCTTCTGCAACGTTGCTGAGCAGATGCTCATCGGGTGCGTGCTGCGAACACGCTGGATAGGAATGTGGCACCCACAGCGTGGGCAAGCCGAGCACTTCGGCAAAGCAATCGTTCGGCAATGAACCGCCGAGATTGGGCAGGATTGCCGGCACGCGGCCGGTCGATGCCTCGATGCTTTCGGCAGCCCAGCGTACCCAGGGATTGTCGGGGTCGAGCCGCGTGGCGGCCATCGTTTCGCTGCGGTCAGCGGCGACTTTGACCTGGGTGAAGCCGCACTTATCGAGGTGCGCGCGGATCGCCGGAATAAATGTCGTGTGATCGCATCCGGCGACAAAGCGCACCTGCATGTGCGCACGCGCACCCGCCGGAATCGCGTTGACCGGATGCTCGGGATTACCGGTCTTGAAGGCCAACACCTCGAGCGTGTTCCAGCCAAAGACGCGCTCGGCCGGTGACAGTCCGGGCTCGCCCCAGTCGATGTCAATTGCCGGCCCATCGGGTTCACCGGGTTCAATCTTCGCGAGTGCCTGTTTCACCGTTGCGGGCATCGGTGGCGGCCGCAACCCTTCGACGGTGATCGCGCCGCGCGCATCGACCATCGACGCAATCGCATGCGCGAGGATCGTGCCGGGATTGGCCAGCAGGCCACCCCAGTTGCCTGAGTGATGAGCACCGGTGCGCAACTGAACGTCGAGAGTGAAGTTAAACGCGCCGCGCGAACCCAGGAATAGCGTCGGTGTGTCGGTGCGCAGGCGTGGTCCATCGCTCGCGATGAAAACATCGGCCGCAAGCTCACTCTTGTGTGACTCGCAGATCATGCGCAGGCCCGGCGAGCCGACCTCCTCGCCCATCTCTATCAGGCACTTGACGTTAAAGCCGAGCGCTCCGCGCGTGGCAAGTACCTTGGCGAGCGCCGCGATGATGATTGAGTGCTGCCCCTTGTTGTCCGCTGTGCCGCGGCCGTACCAGCGATTGCCTCGTTCCTCGAGCACCCAGGGCGAGCCAGCCTTAGTCCACTGTGCGTCGTAGCCAAGCACAACGTCGCCGTGACCATACGTCAGCATCGTGGTCGCCAAGCGATCTTCGATGCGCTCGGCAAACAGCATCGGCGGCGCGCCAGCGACCGGGTTGTCCCACAAGTTCCATGTGAAGCCAAGCTCCGCGAGCGACGGTCCGATCTCGTCAGTCAGGTAACGCCGGAGTTCTGTGGCGCGCTCGGGGTTCTGGCTTTCGGTGCGATAGGCCACGCGACGCGCAAGCGAGTTGCGCAGAGAGATGAGATCGTTGGAGGGACTGATCATGGCGCACCGGGGCACCACGATAGCGCAGTGGTTCGGCGATTGTTGCCGAGCTACGAAGTACTTAGCGTGGCACGCCGCGCACTTCAACCGATGCCTGCGCCAGCAGCGCGCCGTCAACGGTTTCCAGTCGGATTTGATGACGGCCCGGCGGCGGAAGCTTGACCATCGCCTCGCGCACACCGCACGGCGCGAGCGATCGAGCACCGAGCTTCAGGCATACGCGCGTTGCTTGCGGCGCATCGACGCGCACCAACATCGATTGGCGCGACGCCGGAATATCGGGGTCGGGTGCGATCACAGTACCGTCGGCGGGCGCAACGATGCGCGGCGCTGCTTCTGCCGTCGGCATACTGATCGTTGTGACGTTTGGTCGATTCGCGCTTGACTCTGTTCCCGCGATAAACCACTCGCGGCGCGACGGTTCGACTGCCGGCGCGAAGACGACTTCGCGCTGTACGACACCGGCAGGCGCACTCGGTGCGCGGCTCGGCTGGCGCGCATGCAAGTGATCGACGATCTCGCGCCAGATCGGCGCAGCGCCGGTGACACCCGACACGTCCCACATCGGCGCTCCCGAAAAATTGCCGACCCACACACCGACGGTGTATCGGTCGGTGTAGCCGATTGCCCAGTTATCGCGCATGCCTTTGCTGGTGCCGGTTTTCACTGCCGCCCAAGAACGCGTTGATAACGGACTCGCAAGTCCGAACGTCGATGCGCGCGCGGCAGAGTCGGCCAGAATGTCGGACACGATGAAGCTCGCTTCGGCGGAGAGCACCCGCACCGCTTCGCCGCCATCGCCGACGCTTCGTTCAATCTGCAAATGCGCGGGCGACCACACTCCGCCATTGGCGAATGCGCGGTACGCATTGGTCAGCGCGAGCAAGCTGGTCTCGCCGCCGCCGAGCGCGAGCCCGTAGCCGTAATACTCGCCGTCGTGCTTGACGCTCGACATGCCGAACGATTGCAGCGTTTGCCGAAAACGCTCAACTCCGACAAGCTGCAGCGTTCGCACCGCCGGAACATTCAGAGATGCAGCAAGTGCTGAGCGCACCGACACGGCGCCTTTGAAATCGCGCTCATAGTTTTGCGGAACATATAACCCGCTCGGCGTGGTCAATGCGAGCGGCGCGTCGTCAAGCAGCGATGCGGCGGTCAGCCAGCGCTGTTCGATTGCTACTCCATACAAGAAAGGCTTCAGCGTCGAGCCGGGCTGTCTAAGCGCAGCGGCGCCGTCGACCGCGGCCGCGCCCGACAAATCTCCGCTCGAGCCGACGTAGGCGAGCACATCACCGCTGGCGTTGTCGAGCACGATCACCGCTCCGTCTTCGACGTTTCTGTCGGCCAGTGATGCCAGTCGATTGCGCAACGTCTCGGCGGCAAAGCGCTGCAGAGGAGCGTCGAGCGTCGATCGCACCGACGTGCCGGCGCGCGTCAACAATCGCCGCGCAAGATGAGGCGCTTCATCGAGTCCGCTCATTGCCATCGGAAATGACGGCAACGTGGACGCCGCCATCTCAGCACGCGGACATTCTTCGGCTCTATCCAGTTTCTTCATCACCGAGCATGCGCGACGGGCGACGATGGAGCGCGACGCCGACGGACTGCGCACCAGCGCCGCGACGACCGCGCTTTCGGCTTCGTCAAGCGCGTCGGGTGCGTGACCGAAAAGGCCAAGCGACGCAGCGCGAATGCCCACCAGCTCACCGCGCAATGGCACCAGATTCAGATACGCCTCGATGATTTGCTGCTTTGACCAGCGATGCTCAAGCGCAATCGCGTAGCGAAACTGCACGAGCTTTTCTTCGAACGAGCGGCGGCCGAATCGATCGCCTTCAATCATCAGGCCGGCGAGCTGCATCGTGATCGTGCTTGCGCCGCGCCCACGTCCATTGCCAAACTGATCCATCAAGGCAGAGAAGCCGCTTGCCGGATCGAAGCCGAAGTGCCACCAGAAGCGGTGATCTTCTGCGGCCACGACCGCGCGTACCAGCGACGGCGACATCGAGTCGAGCGCGGTCCATTCGAGTTGACGGCGCGTCATGTCGACGCGCAGGCGCTGCAGCGGCTCACCGTCGCGCGACAGCAGCGTCGATTCGGAGCCGAGCGTGCTGGCGCGAAGCTCGTCAAAGCTCGGCGTCGGTGTCAGCGCCGCGATCAGCGCTAGTGACAGCAACGCCGACAACAGTAGCGGTACCGATTGCAGCGATTAGCTTGCGCATCATGGCCGCACCTCGATCGAGGCCACTGGCAGCTCGGCGAACGATTCGGGCGCGTACATCGCTTCGACCCGGGTCGGCGGCATCGAGAACGCACCGGCGTTATTCAATCGCACGGTGTATTCGACCTTCAGCTTGCCTTTCGGCACATAGCGGTAGTACGCACGGAAGCCTTCGAACGCGCGCTCTTCGTAGGCTGGCCATGCCATGCCGTCGCGGCGCTCATTGGAGGCGAGCTGCCGCGAGTCACCGCCGAGGCCGCTGCCGAGCACCGCGGCGCCAGCCGGAATCGGATCGCTGATCACGACCCAGGTCATGTCGGCCTGCGCCTCGACCTCGAGCGTGACGCGATACACGTCACCGCGCGCCCACACGTTGGCGGTCTTCTGCTCGATCGGCGTGACGCTGCGCTTGATTTGATAGCCAGCGAACAGCGGCTTGTCGAGCGGCAACGCTGCGCGCGACGTCACGAACGCCCAGGGTCGCCCCGAGCCTTCGTGCACGATTGACAGCGGTTCGACACTTGCCGGCCACGCGAATTGCGTATCGACACCGGCACCGATCGGCGTGCCTTTCGTTGGATCGTTTGTTGCGCGCGATTGCGCCGATTTCCAGTCGAGCGTGTGTGGATCGCTGCCGACGCTGACGATGCTGCGACCGGTGACTGCTTCGCCTTCGAAGCGCGACTGAAATCGCCGCAGAGCGAGCACGCCCCACGCGTTGGCCAGCGTCGTATTCCACTTGCCTGCCTGCTGCCGCGACAGCGCACCGCGCGCCATCCGCGGCATCTCGTCCTTGAACGTGGCATCGTCGCTCAGCAGAGCCAGCGCGCGCACCGCGTTGCGATCGGGCGAGACCATCAGCCACCACAGGTAGTCCGACTTCTCAGTCGAGAACACCAGAGTCGTTCCGGAGAACGTCATCCGCGAGCGGAGGATCTGTTGCGCTTCTGCCAGGCGCTCGTTGCGCTTCGGAATGGTCTGCAGCTTCTTCAGCAGCGACATCCAGTCGAGCACCGCCGACGTTGGCCACAGGTTCGGCGCGATTTCGATCGATTCGAGCATGCGCGGCTCGGCTTTGCCGTAGCGAGCAAGCGCGTCGATCGCTGCGACCTTGCGAATTGCGAGGTCCGCCGTCGGCAACGCGGTGTAGCGCACGACTTTGCCGGCAACGAAGTCCGTCAGACCGCGCAACATGCGCTCGCGCGCGGCTTCCGGAATTTCGTATCCCGCCTCTTGCGCAATCGTCAGTAAGTAGGACGTCAGCGTGTCGTCGCCGTCATTCCACGGACTCGGAAAAAACTTCGCCAGGCCGTCGCGATCGAGCAGCGCGGGCAGGCTGTCCATCACGCGCTGCCAGCGCATCGGGTCTTCGAGCGCAACGGCGACCGACGCGCGTTGTTCGAGGCATGTGAATGGGTAAGCGGCCATCCACTGCTTGATCGTGTCGGCGCTGCCGCCGAGCGAGCGTGCGAGCTTGACCTCGACGCCACCGCGGCCGGCGATCGCACCTTTCGGCAGTTCGACCGGAAAACTTGTGGCCTTGGTCGGTTCGAGCTGCAGCAGCGTCTGTTGATAGACGCGCACCGGAACCGCAACGCCGACCGCTTGCGAGATCTTGATCGTGTCGGATCCCGCTGCGTTCGTTTCACGCGCGGTGATCTGCCACTGCAATTGCTTGACGCCGAACGGAACTTGCGCAGGCAACGAGATCGTTTGCGCACCACCCGCTGCGAGGGAGACCATGGCTCGGCGGCAACTTGGTGGCTGATGCGCCGTCGCCTTCCATCGTGGCGTTGATTGCAAGCTCGAGCGGACGATCGGCACCGTTGCGTACCGTCACCTGCGCGTCGAAGCGATCACCTTCGCGCACGAACGGCGGCAGCCCGGCGAACAGCATCACGTCCTGTGTCGTGCGAATCGCTGCGCCGCCCGAACCGAACCGCGATTCACCGCTGGTCGTGTTCGCAATTGCCTCGATACGAAACGACGTCAGCGAATCGTTCAGCGGCACTTCGATTCGCGCGCGACCATTCTCATCAAGCGTGACGCGCGGATTCCACATCAGCAACGTATCGAACAACTCGCGCGCGTTTTCTCCGCCGCCACCGCCGCCGGCCGCCACTGCCTTCTTGCCGAAGTGGCGCTTACCGATCACCTGCGATTGCGCGGTCGACGTTTCGACTTCGATCGGCCGCCGCTGCATCATCGCGCCGAGCAGATCCCACGACCGGTTCGAAGCGAGAGCGAGCAGTCCTTCATCAACGGCGGCGACTGCAAGCTCGGCATTCGCCATCGGCTGGCCGTTCGGATCGGTCACCGTGACGATCACCGCCGCACGGTCGCGCACTTTGTAAACCGGCTTCTCAGGCTCGACCTTGACGCGCAGCTCGTACGCCTTCCAGCCGACCTTGACCTGCGCCATGCCGAGCCGGTACGACGGCTTGGTTAAATCGACCAAGGCAGTGGGCCGGGTGTCGCGTTCGACCGGCACTTCGTCCACCAGCCCGACGAACTTCGCCGCGCGATAGATCATTCGCCGCAGCCACGCGAAGCGGCCCGGCATTTCGGGCTCGACTCGGCCACGCACGACCAGCGCGGAGACGTACGCATTCGGGCCGTAGTGGCCGAGCATCGGCACTTCGATGTAGGGTGATTTCGAATCGATCGTCACCACACGTGACTCGAGCACGCCTTCACGCTCAACAGTGATCAGCGCGGTCGCAGTGCGGTAGGGCATGCGCACTTCGTAGCGCGCGGTTTCGCCGGGTTCGTACGAACGCTTGTCAGCGATCAAATCGATGCGATCGCTTTGGCCCGCCTCGAACCAGCTGTCATCGCTGCCAGCGACGTACACATCGCGTGTCGCGATCGCCGCGTTGCCTTGCGCGTCATCGGTGCGTGCAACCAGAATCAAATCGCCGCTCGCCGGTGCCGAGCCCGAACACAAAACGAGGCCGCGGGCGTCGCTGGTGCCGCGGCATACCTGCTTCAATCGCTTGACCTCGACCGTCTGCTCGTAGGCGTAGAAGCCGCCGAGCAATCGCTTGCGATACGCGAAAGCGCGTGCGGCTGTATGCATCGACGCTGACATCCTTGCCGGCTTGCGGTTTGCCGGCGCTGTCGAGAACGACAGCTTTGAAGCGCAACGAATCGCGCTTGAAAAAACTGCCGTCTGGCGCCAGGCCGACCACCAGCGCAGACGGTGTCAGCAGCGTTTGCGTAAACGCAGTGAGAATCTGGCCGTTCGGATCGGCGTATTCCATTTCGACTTCGAGCGCACGCGTTTGCTGCTCCTTCTTGTCCGCAGACGACAGCTTGTCGAAGACGACGCGCGCACCACCGTTCGCGTCGAGCGAGACGTCCTGCACGCGCGCCGCGCCGCCGGTGGCTTCCGGCTCATCCTGCGCGGACTCGTCATACGGCGCTTCGGCTTCGATGCCAACTTTCGGCACCGCGCCGCCGAAGCTGAACTCGTCGTAGTCCGGGAATGATTGCGAGCTCGGCACGATGCGGCTTCGAAACTTGACCGGCGCCCCGGCGGCGGGCCCGCCTGACAGATAACTCAACTGCGCATCGATCGTGACTTGGCTTGCATTGACGACTGACTTCGATGGCGGTTTAAGAACCGCCTTCATCAGCGGCACGCGAAACTGTTCAACGCGGAATGATCCGCCTTGCAATCTGCGCCCGCGCTCGGAATCCATGAACAGCACCGTGTATTCACCGAGCTTTGCGTCCTTGGGAATATTCCATGTGTTCAGTGCAGTGCCGTTGTTCCACGTCACCGGCAAGCCGAAGCGCTGCCCGCTGCCCGAATGAATCAGCTGCAACTGGCGCGGCAGGTTGCGCGTCTCGACCGCGGCAAATCCCGTCCCAACTCTTCGACGGATCACATGTTTCATCGATACGGTTTCGCCGGCGCGGAACAACGCGCGATCAAACACTGTGTGTGCGATTACCGGCTCTGCACTCGACCCTCCGCCGAGGTTGAATTGCCACGGCCGGATGCCTTCGTTCCAACTGGAGAGCATCAACGACATGTCACCGTCGATGCGCGCGCTGACCAGGTACGCATTCGGTGCGTGCGGACAATCCTGCCAACGGTTTTGCCGCGGCAGCTCGCGCTCAATCCGCGCGATGCCATTTGCATCGGTCGCCCCGTCCCACCATCGCTTGCCGAGGCAGTCGGTCACTCTGACCTGCGCGCCACCGACGGGCTTGCCGTCGTCGAGCCGAGTCACCCATGCAAGCGACGATTCGCGCCCGTGCTTGAAATGCACCGCCAGATTGGTAACCAGCGCGCCGCCGGAGACGTAGTACGGCTTGTCTTCAGCATGCAGCGCCTGCCCGAGACGCGCGCTTGCAATCTCGACTGCGTACAGCCCGGGCTGCGGCAGCGGAATGCCGATCACCTGCATCGCCATCTTCGGTTCCGCGCGCGGAATGTCGATTGGCTGCGCCGCTGCGCGTTCGGCGTCCGACAGCATCGGCACCGAGCCGGGCTTCAGGTATTCGCCGTTCCTGCGACGGATGTCTTCCGATGGCTCACGCAGTATTCGACGCATCCACTGGGCAAGCGCGGCGTCGTCATCGGTGTCAATGCGCTTGATGCGGCCCTTGGCTGCCGTCTTTCGGTGCTTTGGCGACATCGAGCGCGTAGGCATCGAGCATCGGTTCGACATTGCGCACCGTCACCGGCAATGCCGGCTGCGCGTTGACTTCGAGAATGCCGAAGCGCGACGGAAACTTGACCAGCGGCGGATCGTCGTCGATGCGTACCTTCATCGGAAACGCCGCGGCGTTGGCAAGCGTACGGCCCGCATCGTCTTTCAAATCGACCGGCAGCACGACGGTCGCTTCGCTGCGTTCCGCGAACGGACCCTTGAACTCGACGGCATCGACGGTGGCGACGTTGGGATCGATCGTCGGGCGATGCACCTGCCCGTCGGCTGCACGCACTTCGATCTTCGATGCGATGCCACGCGCGACCGGCGCGGTGAATTCGAGCTGCACCGGCAACACAGGAATGCACCCGGCATTCGCGTTGACACGCTGACACGTGAAACGCGCGGAAAACTGCGGACGCACTTGATACGGAAGCGTTTGCACTTCGGTGGTCGCAATGCCATTCGCGGTCTTGATGCCCGCGCCCCAGACGAGCCGCACGTTCGCGCCTGCCGGCAGCGGCCGCCCGCAGCTCGCAACGAGAATCGGCGCATCGACCAGGCGAACGTCTTTGACCGAGGCCACACCACGATTGCCGCGCTTGAAGATGACGTCGAACAAAACGCGCGCGCGATTTTTCTGTTCCGCCAAGATTCGCTCGCGCTCCTTGCCTTCGATGATGTTCAACGGCAAACGCTCGCCGATGCCGTCGACCGCGCAATAGGCATTCGCGCGCACGCTCGCCAGGTCTGCATGCGCATCGAGCGCGAGCAAAAAC
This sequence comes from uncultured beta proteobacterium, assembly GCA_963807155.1. Classification (GTDB taxonomy): domain Bacteria; phylum Pseudomonadota; class Gammaproteobacteria; order Burkholderiales; family Burkholderiaceae_F; genus JACCZX01. Next base: position 102,254 of record CAWEAZ010000023.1, on the reverse strand, counting down.
ACTTGCGCCTCGTCGATGCGCTCTTCGCCTTCATCGGGCCATGCGCCGCGGATCGACGGCCCGCCGGTCGAAAAGCGGAATGTTTGCGCTGCGACTTCGGTGCCGGCGAACGTCTTCAGTCCCGGCTTCGTCTTGAAGTTGCATTCGATTCCGGCCGGTAGGTCCTGATCGAAGTCGTACAGCCAGTTGCGCGCGTCGGCCCACCGACCGCGACCCTTGCCAGCACACTCAATATCAAACGGCGCTTCGCTGCGCGGATCGCCGAAGCTCACCATTGGCTGCGAAAAGCGCGCGACGACCTGCCGCACGTCCTTGATCTGCCCCTGCGGACTGAACGACTCGACTTTCGCTGCGTCCTGCGCGGCGACGGCCGCAACCAACGACAGCATGACGCCAAGGGCCAACGTACGAATTCGCATAGGCAAGTCTCCGAAGTGACGCCATTGTGCAGAGTGAAATGAAACACGTGTGAAGCGCACGTGAATGACGAGTGCACAATTGCGAGATGGCGCTGAAGGATTCGAAACCGGCTCAAACTGCACCGGCGGTGCTCGACCTGATTGGCAACACGCCGATGATTCAGGTGACGCGGCTCGATACAGGGCCGTGCACGTTGTTCCTGAAGCTCGAATCGCAGAACCCCGGCGGTTCGATCAAGGACCGGATTGGCCGCTCGATGATCGAGGGCGCCGAGCGGCGCGGCGAATTGAAGCCGGGCGGCACCGTGGTCGAAGCGACCGCGGGCAACACCGGCCTGGGTCTTGCGCTGGTCGCACGCGCAAAGGGCTATCGAGTCGTGCTCGTGGTGCCCGACAAGATGTCGAGCGAAAAAGTGCTGCACTTGAAAGCGCTCGGCGCCGAAGTGAACCTGACGCGATCGGATGTCGGCAAAGGCCATCCCGAGTACTACCAGGACGCCGCCGCTCGACTCGCGGCGGAAATTCCCGGCGCATTTTTCGCGAATCAGTTCGGCAACCCGGACAACCCTGACGCGCACGAGCAAACGACCGGACCCGAGATCTGGAAGCAATGCGAACACCGGCTTGACGCGATCGTCGTTGGTGTGGGCTCCGCCGGAACAATCACGGGGCTGACACGATACTTCCGCAGGATTGATCCCGCGGTGGAGTTCGTGCTGGCCGATCCCGTTGGATCGATCCTCGCCGAGTACGTAAAGAGCGGCAAGATTGGCGAAGCCGGCTCGTGGGCCGTTGAAGGTATCGGCGAAGACTTCATTCCGCCGATCGCGGATCTAAGTGGCGTCAAACACGCGTACTCGATCAGCGACGAAGAAAGCTTTGCAACCGCGCGCGAGTTGTTGCGTGCCGAAGGTATTTCGGGCGGCTCATCGACCGGAACACTGCTGGCGGCTGCTCTTCGATTTTGTCGTGAACAGAAAACAGCGAAGAGAGTCGTCAGCTTCGTCTGCGACACCGGCACGCGCTATCTGTCGAAGGTCTACAACGACCAATGGATGATCGATCAGGGCTTGCTGAAGCGGCCGCAGACGGGCGACCTGCGCGATCTGATCGCCCGCCGCTTCGACGAAGGTGCCGTCGTCGCTGTAGGACCGAGTGATACGTTGATGACCGCGTTTCAACGGATGCGACTGGCTGAGGTCTCGCAGCTGCCGGTGCTCGACAAGAAGCAACTGCTGGGCGTGATCGATGAGTCCGATCTGCTGTTGACGGTGCACGACGACGCGGCGCGCTTTCACTCGCCGGTCAGCGGAGCGATGACGAAAAAGCTTGATACCGTGCGACCCGATGCAAGCCTCGACACTTTGCGAGCCATACTGGATCGCGGCCTGGTCGCGATCATCGCCGATGACAAACAGTTCTATGGTCTCGTTACGCGGTTCGATCTATTGAATCACTTGCGCAAGAAACTGACATGAAAACCAAGGCTAACGAGCTCGACTTTGCTACGCGCGTGATTCACGCCGGTCAGTCGCCGGATCCGTCGACTGGCGCGATCATGCCGCCGATCTACGCGACGTCGACGTTCGTGCAACAGAGTCCGGGCGTGCACAAGGGACTCGACTACGGCCGCTCGCACAACCCGACGCGCTGGGCGCTCGAGCGTTGCGTGGCGGACCTGGAGAGCGGCGCTCAAGCGTATGCGTTCGCATCGGGCATGGCGGCGATCGCGACCGTGCTCGAAACTCTGGACGCCGGCGCGCATGTCGTGGCCGGCGACGATTTGTACGGCGGCACGTTTCGACTGTTCGAGCGGGTGCGCAAGCGCAGCGCCGGGCATGCATTCACGTTCGTCGACATGTCGAATCTCGATCAGTTGACCGCCGCATTGCGGCCCGAAACAAAGATGGTGTGGGTCGAAACGCCCAGCAATCCGCTGCTGAAGTTGGCTGACCTTGCAGCGATCGCAAAACTTTGCCGCGCGCGGAACATCGTCGCGGTTGCCGACAACACGTTCGCGAGTCCGTGGGTGCAGCGCCCGCTCGAGTCCGGCTTCGATGTGGTTGTGCATTCAACGACGAAGTATCTGAACGGACACTCGGACATCATCGGCGGAGTCGCAATCGTTGCGGGTGACGAGCGGCTCGCTCCGATGCGCGAGCAAGTAGGCTTTTTGCAGAATGCGGTCGGTGCGATCGCCGGCCCGTTCGATAGTTTTCTGACACTGCGCGGAATCAAGACACTCGCGCTACGCATGCAGCGGCACTGCGAGAACGCGCTGGCTTTGGCACAGTGGCTCGAAGCACAGCCGAAGGTCAAGCAGGTTCGCTACCCAGGATTGCCGTCGCATCCGCATCACACGCTTGCGCGCCGACAAATGCACGGCTACGGCGGCATGATCTCGGTCGATCTCGCGACCGATCTGACGGGTAGCCGACGCTTCCTCGAACATTGCGAAGTGTTTGCACTCGCCGAAAGTCTCGGGGGCGTCGAGAGTCTGATCGAGCATCCGGCCATCATGACGCACGCCACGATTCCGCCGGCGCAGCGCGCGCAACTCGGGATCGGCGATGCACTGGTAAGACTATCGGTCGGAGTGGAACACGTCGACGATCTGCAACGCGACCTTGCTCGCGCGCTCGCCTCGATTTAGATCAGTGCTCGTCGCGCGGTGTGATTGCGAAGTGCAGTAAGCGTCCGCGGCGTATCAATCGCACTGCGCATAGCTTGCCAATGCGATCGCCGTTCAGCATTCGTTGCAACGTATCGACACCGGTAACCGCCGTCCCGTCGAGGCCGATCAGCAGGTCGCCATCCTCGATTCCGCTGAGCTTGGCCGGCGAATGCGCCTGTACCTCGATCACACGCACGCCAGTGGCTTGATCAAGTGCGAATGCGCGCTGCAGGCGCCGGTCGATCGGCACGGTAGTCCCGCTGATGCCAACAAACGCACGCTTCACCCTGCCATGGGCGAACAGCTGACTAATAACCCAGCGCACCGTGTCGATCCCGGTTGCAAAGCAAATCGACTGCGCACCCGCGATCATCGCCGTGTTCAACCCAATCACTTCACCCGCCGAGTTGACCAGTGGCCCGCCGGAGTTGCCCGGATTCAAAGCGGCATCGGTCTGGATGATGTCGTCCATCAGTCTGCCGCTCGAAGCGCGCAACGTGCGACCAAGCGCTGAAACGACACCGGTCGTCACCGTGTTTTGGAACCCGAGCGGATTACCGATCGCAACGGCGATCTGTCCGACCTTGAGCTTTCCTGAATGACCGAGTTGCGCGATCGGCATATGGTCGGCGCCGACGCGAATCAGCGCGACATCGGTTTCCGGGTCTTCGCCGACCAGGTCGGCATCGAACTCGCGTCCGCTTGGAAACGCAATGCGGATCGAGCTGGCGTCATGCACGACATGACTGTTCGTCAGCATGTAGCCATCGGGAGTGAATACGAAGCCCGATCCTGTGCCACTGGCCTGGCGGCTGGCGCTTTGGCGCTGTTCCCCGTTTAGCCGGCGCTGAATCGATACGAACCCGACCGCTGGCCCAACTCGCTCGACGACGCTGACGATCGTCGTCGAATAAGCGTCGAGCAACGAAGCATCATCGACACGCGCGGTAGCGTCGGGCAGGACACCGTAATCGGCGGCGCCGGGCGGCAAGAAATCAGAAGTCGGGCGAGCACCCATGCGGAGCATGTCGGTGCGCGCGCCAGGTTTTCAACAGCTCAGTCGCCCGCACACCTCATAGCGCTCTGGCTAGTCTTGAACCCAGGGCAAGCCGTGCGATCGCCAGCCGTCGATAAAGCCGCGCTGATGTGCATGATTGCGCTGACCCTCGAAACCTTCCAAGACGTTGAACACACTTCGATAGCCGGCCTCGCGCGCGACACGTGCTGCGTGGTGTGACCGCACACCGCTGCGACACAGCAGCAGAACCGTCTCGTCCGGCTGCGCCACCGCCCTCAGATCGTGCAGGAAGCGCTCGACCTGCGCAGGGTCGGAGCCATGCCATTCGGCCTGCAAAGCGCCCGGCACGCATCCCACATATCGGACTTCGGGGGCCGTGCGTACGTCCACCAGCCGTGCGTGACCCTCTTTGTACAACCGCCACGCCTCGGGCGGCGTCACTGCACCCGTGTAGGCACCTTCGGTCGCCTCCAGGCGCGTGCGGGCGATATCGAGAATGCGCTCGGCCTCGGCTTCCGCGTCGTTGCTGGCGCGCTGGGGCGCGTCGATGATTTCGCTCATAGTGACTGGGTCGGTGTTCCAAGCGTCATTATTTGGGGTCTGCACCCGCGCCAACGAACAAATCGTTTCAAGCAATGCTGTCGCTGGAATAAGCCTTATCGCACGGTTCGATAAGCAAAGCTCGATTTCATCGGTCGCGCACGATGCAGACGGCTAGATTCTGCAACCGTCATCTCTCGCGCACGCGATGTATCAATACGATCAAGTCGACCGCACGCTGGTGGCCGAGCGCGTGGCCGAATATCGCGACCAGACCGCACGCTTTTTGAGCGGACAGTTGTCTGAAGACGAGTTCAAACCGCTGCGCTTGCGCAACGGCTTGTACGTGCAACGCCACGCACCGATGTTGCGCATCGCGATCCCGTACGGGGTGATCTCGGCACGGCAGCTGCGCACGCTGGCGCATATCGCGCGCCGGTACGACCGCGGGTACGGGCACTTCACAACGCGTCAGAACCTCCAGTTCAACTGGATCCGCCTCGAAGACTCACCGGACATTCTCGAAGAACTCGCGGCGGTCGAGATGCATGCGATTCAGACGAGCGGCAACGCGGTGCGCAATATCACCAGCGACGAATTTGCCGGTGTGGCGGCAGACGAGCTGATCGATCCGCGCGCGTTCTGCGAAATCCTGCGCCAATGGTCATCGTTTCATCCGGAGTTCACCTGGCTGCCACGCAAGTTCAAGATCGCGATCAACGGTGCTCGCGAGGATCGTGCGGCGGTCGCATTTCATGACATCGGATTGCATCTGACACGGGCGCCGGACGGCGCGCTCGGCTTCCGCGTACTCGTCGGCGGCGGCATGGGGCGCACACCGATCATCGGCGCAGTAATTCGCGAATTTCTACCGTGGCAACAGTATTTGACTTACATCGAGTCGATCCTGCGTGTCTATAACCGGCATGGCCGGCGCGACAACATTCACAAAGCGCGTATCAAGATCCTGGTGCGCTCGCTGGGCATCGAAGAGTTCGCGCGCCAGGTCGAGGAAGACTTTGCGCCGTTTGCCGACGGACCATCGACGGTGACCGACGACGAATTGCATCGCGTTGCGAGCTACTTTGCACCTGCGCCGTATACGGTGCTCGACGAGCAAGCGCTTGACATCTCAGATCGCGCATTCGCGCGCTGGGTCGAGCGCAGCGTCAAGCCGCACCGTGTATCGGGCTATCGCTCGGTCGTGCTGTCGTTGAAGCCAACCGGAGTGGCTCCCGGCGACGCCACTGCGGAGCAGATGGAGCTGGTTGCTGACTGGGCCGAACGCTTCGGTTTTGGAGAGATCCGCGTTTCGCACGAACAGAATTTGATTCTTCCGGATGTCCGGCTCGATCGGCTGCGTACGCTGTGGCAGGAGGCGAAGGCTGCAGGGCTGGCGACACCGAACGTCGGATTACTGACCGACATCATCGCGTGCCCGGGCGGAGATTTCTGTTCGCTTGCCAATGCGAAATCGATTCCGATCGCCGAGAGCATTCAGCGTCGCTTCGACGATCTCGATTACCTGCACGACATCGGCGAAATCAACATCAATATCTCGGGCTGCATCAACTCGTGCGGCCATCATCACGTCGGGCATATCGGCATCCTGGGTGTCGATAAGGACGGCGACGAGTGGTATCAGGTATCGCTGGGCGGCGCCGATGGATCTTCGGCCGGCAGCGAACGCGTCGCGATCGGCCGCATCATCGGCCCGTCGTTCAAGGCCGAGCAAATGCCCGACGTCGTCGAGCGGCTGATCGACACCTTCGTGTCGTTGCGCGAGGACGGCGAACGCTTTATCGACACGGTCGTGCGCGTTGGACTGCCGCCGTTCAAAGAGCGCGTTTATCGCGAAGGTGCGCACGCGCACGAACGCCATGCAGAGGTGAGCGCATGAATCGCGCACCAGTGTTGACTGCCGATGGAGCCTGGATCGCCGACGACTGGTCAGTGGCGTGCGACCCGGCGGTTATTCCGAACGAAAGCGATGCGGCTCTGCTGCCGCTGAATCAGTATCTGACGCAATCGCCATCGATTGCACACGGCGTACGTCTGTTGCCCACAGACGATCCGGCCGCACTCGTCCCCTATCTGGAAGTGGTGCCGTTGATTGCGATCGATTTTCCGGTGTTCAACGACGGGCGCGGTTATTCCACTGCGGCGGTTTTGCGCAGCCGCTACCAGTACGGCGGCGATCTGCGTGCGATCGGTGATGTGTTGATCGATCAATTGTTTTTTATGCGCCGCGTTGGGTTTACATCGTTTCTGCTGCGAGCCGATCAAGACCACGTCAAAGCTGCGGCGAAGATGCGAACCTTTTCAGATGCGTACCAGGGCGCTGCCGACAATCCTCTGCCGGCGTTTCGCCGGCATGCAGCGACCGAACGCACGCGAGTTAGCGGAGCACGACAAATGAGTCATTCGCACACGTCAGCGTCGCGCGTGTATTTCGTCGGAGCCGGTCCCGGCGCCGCTGATTTGCTGACGCTGCGCGCCGTGGGCGTTCTCGCGCGCGCCGACTACGTGCTGCACGACGCATTAGTCGAAAGATCGGTGCTCGAATTGGCACCGCACGCTAAGCACATCGCGGTCGGCAAGCGCGCACAGCGTCCGTCCACAGCACAGCGCTTCATTAACAAGATGCTGGTCGATTGTGCGCGCAAGGCATCGTGCGTCGTAAGACTGAAAGGCGGCGACCCTTCCGTCTTCGGCCGGCTTGATGAAGAAATGCAGGCGTTGCGTGCAGCCGGAATCGCGTTTGAGGTCGTGCCGGGAATTACTGCGGCGAGCGCGGCAGCCGCCGAGTTGCAGGCTTCCCTGACGCTGCGCGGCGTCGCTCGTGCCGTGACGTTTCTGACACCGTGCGTGTGCGACGAGCATGACGACGCTACATGGGCGCCTGCGATCGAGAGCCTTCGAGCGGGAGGTTCGCTCGGCGTCTACATGGCAGGGCGACACATCGCAGCCACCGCACAGCGACTGATCGGAGATGGCCAGCTGGCTTCGACGCCGATTGCCGTGCTGGAAAGCGTCAGCCTCGCTGATTCGCGGCATTGGCTGGGAACACTGGCCACCGCAGCCGTTTCGCCGCCGGACGTAGGTGCCGGGCCCGTGATGTTGCTGATAGGTGAAGCATTACGCGGCGCACTCGAACGTTCAAGCGAGCGCGACGCTGTGGTCGCGCGCGCCGCCTAGGATTCGCAGTTTACGAATCAGATGCGATAACGATCGACCAATTGCTTGGCGATCACGGTTCGCAATATTTCGTTGGTGCCCTCACCGATGCACATCAGCATCGCGTCGCGGTAATAGCGCTCGATGTCGTATTCCACCGAATAGCTGTAGCCACCGAAGATGCGCATGCCTTCCTGTGCACAGTACGCGCCGGCCTCCGAGCCTGCGAGCTTCGCCATCGCGGCTTCTAGATCGCAGCGCTCGCCGCGGTCGAATTTGCGCGCCGCCTGCTCAATCAATCGCTTCGACCCCTCGACCTGCGTCACCATGTCGGCGAGTTTCATCTGCACGGCCTGGTGTTGCCAGATCGGTTTGCCGAACGCACTGCGCTCCTGTGCATAGCGGAGCGAAAGTTTCAGAGCGCCCTCGGCGATCCCCGTACCGCGCGCTGCGACGTTGATGCGGCCCAGCTCGAGTCCGCCCGCGGTCTGCACGAATCCCTTGCCCTCGACGCCACCCAGCAGATTGTCTTTAGAGACGCGGTAATTGTCGAAATTGATTTCGCACGTGTCGATCGAGCGATACCCCATTTTCTTCAGCTTGTTGACGTTGTAGCCGGGACCTTTCTCGGCAATCAGCAGACTCATCCCTTTGTGGCGCGGTTGTGCATCAGGGTCGGTCTTCACCAACAGCAGCGTGAAGTGTCCGTACATGCTGTTGGTGATCCACATCTTGCTGCCGTTGACGACGTAGTCATCGCCATCGAGTTTCGCCGTCGTGCGGATCGCCTGCAGGTCCGAACCCGCGTTTGGCTCGGTCAAGCCGATGCTGCCGCGCAGCTCGCCGGTCGCCATCCTCGGAAGATATTTTTGTTTCTGCTCCTCGGTGCCGTTGCGCTCGATCGCCGACGCCACGATCAGGTGCGAGTTGAAGATGCCCGATGGCGCCATCCACGCCCCTGCGACCTTGATTACGATCTGCGCATAGGTCCATGCCGACAGGCCCAACCCGCCGTACTCCTCACCGATCGTCGCGCCGAACAGTCCGAGCTCTTTCATCTGCTCGACGATGTCGTGCGGATACTCGTCGGCGAGGTCGTACTTGCGGGCGACTGGTCGCAGCTCTTTCTCCACCCAGGTCTCGACCGCATCGACGAATTGTTGCTGGTCGTCGGGCGGCGGGCTTACTCGCGTGTCCATTGTTTGTCTCCGTTTTCTTCTAGTAGTTGACTTTGTCTTCGACGCTGTGGCCACGCTTGGCGATCAGCATCGTGCGGCCGAAGGTGCACACTTCCTTGCCGTTTTGATTCGTACCGACCGTGCGCACCGTGACGATGCCGGCGCCCGGCCGCGAGCTCGATTCACGCTTGTCGAGCACTTCGGACGTCGCATACAGCGTATCGCCGGCAAACAACGGAAACGTCAGCTTGATATCGCTCCATCCGAGGTTCGCGATCGCCTTCTGGCTGACGTCGGTCACGCTCATGCCGACCATCAGCGCCACCGTGAACGGACTGCAGACGATGCACTTGCCGAACTCGCTCTTCTTCGCATACTCGGCGTCGAAATGCATCGGGTGCGTGTTCATCGTCAACAGCGTGAACCACGTGTTGTCGGTTTCGGTAATGGTGCGTCCCGGACGGTGTTCGTAGATGTCTCCGATCGTGAACTCTTCGTAATGACGACCGAAGGTTTCGCGATAGCGCTTTTCGCCCACCTGCTTTATGACTTGAACCATGTCTGCTCCTATTGATTGAGGCTCGAGAGTTCGACGACACGGCGCGCTTTGCGCAATACCGGTGCGTCGACCATGCGGCCTTCGAAAATGAATGCGCCGTCGGTCGGGCCATCCGGTATCGCCTGCAACAAGGCTTTTGCCCACGCCAGCTCAGCAGGCGATGGCGCAAACGCCGCATGAATGAGTGCGATCTGCTGCGGATGGATCGCGGTCTTGCAGCCGAAGCCAAGCGCCAGAACTTTGCGTGTTTCCTCGCTCAGATCGTCGGGCCGCTTCAGATCAATATGCGGCACGTCCCACGCTTGCAGTCCGGCGGCTTTCGCTGCGTTGACCAGACGGCCGCGAGCGTGAAGCAACCCTTCCCAGCCGAACTGCGCGCCGAGCTCGGCTGCGAGATCGGCACCTCCGAGCATCAGCGCGGCGAGCTTGCCACCGGCGTGCGCGATCGATAGAGCGTTTTCAATTCCACGCGGCGTCTCGATCAACGCGGTCAGCCGCTGGTAACTGAGCGCCCACCCAGGAATGCAGCGCCTGAAGATCAGCGGCGTCTTCAACCTTGGGTACCAGCAACCAGTCAAGATGTACTCCGGATTCGCTCAGTGCCAGCACATCGCGCAGTCCTTCGAGCGTGCGCAGACCGTTAATGCGCAGCGCGATCGCCGGTCCTTCCGGTGATGTGTTCTTACTCAACCAGCCGAGGACCTGCTCGCGCGCAAGTTGTTTTCGCTCAGCATGCACCGCGTCTTCGAGATCGATGCACACCAGATCGGCTCCGGCAGCCATCGCTTTCGGAAAGCGTTCAGCCTTCTCGCCCGAAACAAACAACATCGAGCGGGGCGCAGCTTGCAAATGAGCTTGACGGCATGCAGATATGAGTTAAGCTCTGAAATGTCCGGACATTATGGAAGAGGTTGAATGCGGATGTCAAGGCTCGGCTGTGTGTTGAAATCTTTACCGTGAGCACACATCGCAATTCGCCTGGCGTATCGGCGAAGGCTTCCAAGTCAAAGAGCAAGCGGCGCCCCGCATCGCGCCGCGCCAAGAATCAATTCGACGACGGGCAACCGCGCTACTTGCAGATCGCACGCGAGCTGAAGCGAAGCATTGCCGACGGTTCGTATCCGGTCGGCGCACGGCTACCGACCGAGCTCGAGTTGTGCGAACAATTCGGCATCAGCCGCTTCACCGCACGCGCGGCGGTTCGCATTCTGTCTTCGGCCGGGCTGGTGGTGCGCCGTCAGCGGGTCGGCACTGTCGTAGTCGCAACACCGGACGACGCGCGCTACAGCCACGATGCAGCATCTTTGCGCGACCTGCTGCAGTACGCGCAAGACACCGAGCTGCGGCTGATTTACATCGGCAAGGTGGCGCTGACCAAGGCGCAGGCCCGTGAGTTCGGCGTGAAAGCGGGCGAAGAGTGGATTTACGCCGTAGGGATGCGCCACGAGGCCAAGACCAACGGGCACGGTGACCGTCCGTTCTGCCTGACGCGGCTGTACTTGAACCCGGTATTAAAGGGTATCGAAACGAGGTTGCGTGCGCGTAAGACCGCCGTGTATGCGCTGATCGAGAACGAGTACAAGATTCCAATCGAACGCGTCGAGCAGGATTTTCAGGGCGTGGTGCTCGATGCTGACGATGCCGCCAATTTGGGAGCGCCGGTCGGCGCACCCGCTCTTCGCATCGTGCGTCGCTACTACAGCGACGACGGAAGGCTGCTCGAATTGGCCGACAACGTGCATCCGAGCGACCGGTTCACGTACCAGATGCAGTTGCGCAAGTAGCGGCACCGCACTCCGCGGGGCCGCCGTTGGAAAACTCGCTTCAAAAAGTCCGATTGACATCCGTTTTGGGTCCATTTATATTGTCCGTACAAATAGACCTAGGAGACATGGATGACAGCAAACAGGACGTTGATCCGCCGCTTAGTCTGCACAGCCACAGCGCTGTGGCTCGGCGCCTCGGTGATGCCAGCGGCGGCACAAGCCGACTACCCGAACAAACCGGTACGCATGCTGATCGGTTTTCCGCCGGGCCAGGCGACCGATACGCTGGGTCGCGCCATCGCGCAGAAGCTCAGCCTGCAACTAGGCCAGCAGTTCGTCGTCGAAAACAAACCCGGCGCCGCCGGCATCATTGCGACTCAAGCGGCGATGTCTGCGCCCGCCAGACGGCTACACGTTGCTGGTGAGCTCTAGCGGACCGCTGGCAGTCAATCCGGGCCTGTACTCGAAGCTACCCTACGACCCGATCAAGGATTTCGCGCCGGTCGCAGGGATCGCGATCGTGCCGCTGGTGTTGGTGACGAACCCATCCTTCCCGGCGACGAACCTTAAAGAGCTGGTTGCAGCTGCCAAGGCAAAACCGAAGGCGGTCAACTATGCCTCCGGCGGCAGCGGCGTCACCAACCATTTGGTGATGGAAATGTTCCGTGGCGCTGCCGGCGTCGACATGACACACATTCCGTACAAGGGCGGTCCTCCGGCGCTGACGGATTTGATCGGTGGCCAGGTGAACGTGATGTTCGAAACTTCGGTCGCCGTTCTTCCATTCATCAAACAGGGCAAGCTGCGCGCACTCGCGGTCAGCAGCTCCAAACGCCTGACCACTGCACCCGATATCCCAACCGTCGCGGAACTCGGCTACCCCGGCTTTAGCGGCGTGCCCTGGATCGCGATCATGGCTCCTGCGAATACGCCGGCACCGATTGTTGCGAAGCTCAATACCGAAGTGAACAAGGCACTTAACAGCAAAGAGATTCGCGACCAGTTCGTAGGCCAGGGCGTCGAGCCGATGCAGATGACCTCGGAAGAGCTCGGTGCCTTCATCAAGAGCGAGCTTGCCAAATGGACCAAGGTGGTCAAGGACTCCGGCGCAAAGGTCGAGTAATGGAAAGCATGCTTGCACCCGCCGACACGATCGCTCGCACGCTGTCGGGCTTCGTCAGCCGCATGCGCCTTGACCAGGTGCCCGCGGCCGTGAGCCTCAGGGCACGTCATCTGATGCTCGATGCAATCGGTTGTGCATTGGCCGCCCGCAAAGAGCAGTTCGCCTCGCACTTCTCCCAGGCCACGCACGCATTGTCGGAAGGACAGGGCGAGCGCGCCGTGATTGGATTTGCGCGTCGACTTCCGCAACGCGACGCAGCGCTTCTGAACGGCGTGCTGTGCCATGGGCTGGATTACGACGACACGCACATGACCGGCATTATTCATTTGACCGTCAGCGTGTTGCCAACCGTGTTCGCAATGGCCGGCCAGCGCAGCGCTACCGGCGCCGAGATGCTGGCTGCTTATATCGCTGCGGTAGAAGCCGGCGCTCGCATTTCGACCGCAATGCGGGGTGGGTTGCATGCACACGGATTTCACCCGACCGGTGTGGTCGGTGCATTCGCCAGCACGCTGGCAGCCGGCCGATTGCTCGGCCTCGACGATGCCGGGCTCGTACATGCGCAGGGCATTGCGCTGTCGATGGCAAGCGGCAGCCTGCAGTTCATCGAAGACGGCGCGTGGACCAAGCGCATGCATCCCGGTTGGGCCGCGCAGGCTGCGATCACCGCCGCGACGTTCGCCGCCAATGGAATCAAGGCACCGCAGGCACCCTACGAGGGGCGCTACGGTTTTTACCGCTGCTATCTGGGCGAAGCCGAGCACGAGCGCATCGATTTATCGCTTGCTACCGCGGGAGTCAAGACCGACGGTTCGGCTACGCAGTGGGAAGTCGAGAACGTCGCCATCAAGCCGTTCCCGATGTGCCACTTTGTGCACGCCAGTGCCGACGCGGCGATTGCTCTGCATCGCCAGGGTGTCGATGCCTCGCGAATTCGTAAGGTCGAAGTGCACGTGCCGGCAGGAGTCGTGCAATCGGTCTGCGAGCCCGTCGCCAACAAGCGGCGGCCAACCAGCGATTACGACGCCAAGTTCAGCCTGGTCTACGCCGTTGCGAGCGGACTATTGCGCGGCAAGCTCGGCTTGAAGGAGCTGACGCCGGAAGCGTTCGGAGATCCCGCCGCGCTCGCGTTGATGGATCGCATCGACTACCTCGAAGACACCGGTTCGACCTTTCCGCGCCACTACACCGGCGAGGTCAGAGTCACGCTCGACGATGGCAGCACTTTGCGACATCGAGAGCCCATTAACCGTGGCCATGCCGAGCGGCCGTTGTCGAATGAAGAGGTGCGCGAGAAATTCTTCGATAACGCCACGCTCTACTTTTCACGCAGCCACGCACAAGCGGTGTGCGATCAGGTACTGGCGCTCGACAAGCTCGCGAACGTGCAAGCGCTCGAATCGCTACTAGCGCAGGACCCAACGGATTGAACGAGATGACAAAGACCGATTCGAAACTTCCACTGTCCGGCCTGCGCGTGCTCGCGGTCGAGCAATACGGCGCCGGACCATTCGGCACGTCGTATCTTGCCGACCTCGGCGCCGAAATCATCAAGATCGAGAATCACAAAGACGGCGGCGATGTGGGCCGCCACGTTGGACCGCACTTCTTTGGCGTGGAAGACAGCCACTTCTTCCAAACCTTTAACCGCAACAAGAAAAGCCTGACGCTCGACTTGAAGCATCCCGAGGGCAAAGCCGTATTTCAAAAGCTGGTCGCCAAGGCCGACGCGGTGCTCGACAACTTGCGCGGCGATTTGCCGGTAAAGCTCGGCCTCACGTACGACAAGCTGAAGCAGTTCAATCCGCGCATCGTCTGCGCGCATCTGTCGGCTTATGGCCGAGAGGGTTCGCGGACTGCGTGGCCGGGCTACGACTATTTGATGCAAGCCGAAACGGGCCACCTGACATTGACTGGCGAGCCCGATGGCCCGCCGACACGCTACGGCCTGTCAATCGTCGATCTGATGACAGGTCTAGCCGCAGCTTTCGGCTTACTCGCCGGTGTTACGAAGGCGCGCGAAAGCGGCAGCGGCATGGACATCGATACCTCGCTGTTCGACGTCGCGCTGCATAACCTGAACTATCCGGGCACCTGGTATCTGAACGCCGGCACCGTGACCGGACGTACTGCGCGCAGCGGGCACCCGAGCCTCGTGCCGAGTCAGTTGTATCGCACGCAGGACGGATGGCTCTTCATCATGTGCAACAAGGAAAAGTTCTGGCCGATCTTGGCGCGCGAGCTTGGGCACCCCGAATGGATCGACGACCCGGAGCTCGCGGTGTTCTCGGCACGGCTGAAAAATCGTGATCGAGTCACGCAATTGCTCGATGGCGCGCTGATGAAGCAGCCGACCGACACGTGGATCAAGCGGCTATCGGGCAAGGTTCCGGTTTCTCCTGTCTACGACATTGCGCAGGCACTCGAGAACCCCTACGTGCACGAGCGCAGCAGCGTGCTCGGCTACGCGTATCCGAACGGCGATACCGCGCGGATGATTGCAAGCCCGATCCGAGTGGCTGGAGTCAAACTTCCGCAGCGCGCGGCGCCGCGCATGGGTGAACACAACGAGGCATCTGTTACGCGAAGCCGGCTTCAACGACGCTCAAATAGACAGGCTGTGCGAGCTCGGCGTGATCGCGGGTTCATCTCTTGCGGAACATGGCGTCGCACAGGACAGCGGACACGCAGCGGGCCCATAACATCTGCGATCGACGATTGCAGAGTCACGACGCCGCGTAAGCGGCGATCGCATCGAGCACGGAGCGATCGTCACCGATAAACGGCTTGAGGTCGAACTTCAAGCGCGGGTGCTTGACGGTCGCGCGCTCGATCATCTGCGGTACGTCGTCACGGACGTGACCACCGGGGCCGAGAAACAACGGCACGACATTGATAAACGTTGCTCCGCGCACAACGAGATCGTCAACGGCGCCCATGAAGTCAGGCGTCGAATGTTCCAGGTAGGCCAGCGCAACAGCACACTCGGGCCTGCGACGCTCTACCGCCGCGCGAATCTGCTCGAACGGAGTGATCCATTGCGCGTCGCGCGACCCGTGCGCCAGCATGATGATGCACTTCATTCTGGTCTCGGCTCCAATTCGGCCAGCCTAGTCAATGTCGCGAGTAACGCATCCGGAATTTCGATTCCGTCGACAACGGCGCGTTGCGCAAGCTCCGCCCTGCGCTCTCCGGGCAATCGCACGTCAGGATCGGCGCACATTGCCTCGATCAATACTTCGACTCGCGCGTGATACACGTTTGCGCCGGCTAATGCTGCCGGATCGATGACCAGAAACGCCTGCCCCAGCCGCGGCTGATTACCTACGTCGACAAAAAAGGAATCGGCCTCGTAGCCGAAGTGCGCGCCGGTTAGCGATGTGCAAAGCAGCTCGACGATTAGCGCAAGCATCGCGCCCTTGACGCCCCCTGCAGGAAGCATCATGCCGTCGAGTGCGGCTTTGGCGTCGGTCGTCGGTTTGCCGGCGCGATCGAGTGCCCATCCCAACGGAATCGGCTTGCCTTGCTGTGCCGCGAGCATCACCTTGCCGCGCGCGACCTCCGATAGCGACAGATCGATGGTCAAGGGTGCGGCCGCACTGCGTGGAAACACTGCCGCGATCGGATTGGTACCGAAAAGCGCGCGCGACCCCTTCCACGCCGGCATTGCAGCGGGCGAATTGCTGAATGCAAGGCCGACCATGTGTTGCTCAGCCACGGCGTTCAAGTGATACGCAGCCACACCGAAGTGATGGCTGTTTGTCACCGCCGCGAATCCGATGCCTTGCGTTTGCGCTCGCTTGATCGATTCAGTCACAGCCAATGCACACGCCGGAAACGCGAGGCCACTTTCCGCATCGATCAAGCATGCCGCCGGTTTCTCTCGAACGATGCGCGCAACAGCCTTCCCGTTCGCGCGGCCGTTCTTCAAGTGCGCAACGTATTGCGTTACGCGCGCGGCACCGTGCGAAGTCAGACCCTGCGCGTCGGCCGCCACCAATGCGCGCGCCGTCGACGAAGCCATCGAGTGACCGGCGCCAGCGCTGGTGAGCGCGCGTTCAATCATCGATTCCAGACGTTGCAGCGAAACGATAGTCATCGCCTGTTCATCGCGCGCAGCGAGGCGGCCACTCGCTGCGCGATCATGTCGCTGACGCGCGCGTTGGCTTCCGCCGTGACTCCCGCCACGTGCGGCGTAAGAATCAGATTCGGAACGTCGGCCCAGGCAGGGCTTGCTGCGAGCGGTTCGTGCTCGAACACGTCGAGCGCCGCACCGCCCAATGCACCGCTTCGCAACGCGGCGATCAACGCACTTTCGTCGACGATGCCGCCGCGCGCTGTGTTGATCACAATTGCGCCGCGCTTCATTAACGCAATGCGCGAAGCGTTCAGCATTCCGCGCGTCTGCGCGATCAACGGCACGTGCAGCGAGACCACATCGGCTTCGGCGAGCAGCGTCTCGAGACTTCGGCTCGCGACACCATGTTCGCGCCATGCCGCATCATCGTCCGCAACCATCGGATCGTGCGCAACGACATCATGCCAAGGTTGTGCGCGAGCCGCGCGGTGACGCGGCCGATCGAGCCGAACCCGATCAGTCCGAGTGTCTTGCCGCGGAGCTCATGGCCGTGCGACAGTTGCGCGCGCGGCCAACGACCCGCAGCGACTTCAGCCGATGAGCCGTAAACGCCACGCAACAGCATCATCGCCGTCGTGACAACGTATTCGGCGACCGACACCGCATTGGCGCCGGTCGCGGCAATCACTTCGATGCCACGTGCTGAACACGCCGCGGTGTCGATGTTGTCGAGCCCGACACCGAGCCTGCCCACCACTTTCAGCGTCGGCGCACCCGCAATCAGCGCCGCGTTGACCTGCGTCCGGTTGCGCACAATCAATGCGTCGGCAAGCTTCATCGCGGCGTGCAAATCTGCAGGGCGGTCCACCAGCGAAGCTTCGTGAAGAACCTCGAATTCCGCGCGCAGCGACTGGACCGCGGATTCATCCATGAATTCGCTGATCACGATCATCGCGTCAGCAACGTTTGGCCGGGTCTTACACGAGTAAAGCGCACGGGTTGCTCGCCGAGTTGAAACTCTCCGTCGAAGCGTACGGTGACGTATGAAGAATCTTCGAGAGAGCCACGCTGCGGAAAGTCCTGACGAAAATGCGCGCCACGCGACTCCTCGCGCTTCGCTGCAGCGCTCTGAATCGATTGGCTGACAAGAATCAGGTTGGACAGGTTCAGCCAGTCGTGCCACGTCAGATTGAACGCGCGCTCTTCGCTCGCCATTCCAATCCTGTCTAGCTGATCATCGAGCTCGTTCAAACGTCGGGCTGCGCGCGTCAATCCCTCGGCATCGCGCACGATGCCGACGTCTTCCCACATGCATTCGAGCAATGCTTCGCGAATTTCTTCGACATTGCCGGGCTTCTGACCGAAGGGCTTCTCGGCGATGGCGATCGCTTCCTGCAGCGCTGCTTCATCGGGCGCGCGCCAGGCGCCTTCGAGCGCGTACCCACGCCGCCATCGAATCGCCCGCGATGCCGCCAAACACGGTCGAGTTTGCAACGCCGTTACCGCCGAGGCGATTGGCGCCATGTACGCCGCCAGTGTCTTCACCGGCCGCGAACAATCCGCACAGCGATGTGCTGCAGTCGCCGTTGAACAGCACGCCGCCCATCATGTAGTGGGCGGTCGGCACGACTTCGACCATGCCGCCGGCGAGATCGAAACCGCAATCGGCGCAGCGCTCGACCATGCCCTTGAAGGCCGCACGCACGTGCTCGGCACCCAAGTGATTCATCGCAAGATAGACACCGCCGTTCGGAGTTGTGTTGCCGTTGCGCATCTCGGCGAATATCGCGCGGGACACGATGTCGCGCGTCGCACGCTCGGCGCGCGCGTCGTGCTGCTGCATGAAGCGCTCACGCGCACCGTTCAGCAGGTAGCCCCCTGCGCCGCGCAAACCTTCTTCCAAGACGGTGCCCGTCATGCGCGTATCGCTTCCAGCAAGCAATCCGGTGGGGTGAAACTGGACCATCTCCATGTCGCGCAACGTCAGACCCGCGCGCAGCGCCATCGCCAACCCATCGCAGCTCTTATCCCCTGACGGCGTGTGATATTTGTACATCGTCGGTCCGCCGCCGGTTGCGAGCAGCACCGCGCGCGCCTGCACGAACACGTACTCGCCGGTGCGCATGTCGATATGCAGCACGCCAGCGATCGCATCGCCGCTCGGCGTCTTGATCAGCTCGATCGCGCGATGCTCTTCGAGCCGCTCGATGTCGCGAGCCCAGACCTGTTCGGCGAGCCGATTGATGATTTCGATGCCGGTGAGGTCCCCCTTGTGAACAGTGCGATCAAATGTTTGTCCGGCAAACGCCTTTTGATGAATCGTGCCGTCGGGATTGCGATCGAACAGGCAGCCGAGCTCGTTCTCAAGCTCGCGCACACGCTCGAGCGCGGTCGACACCAATGTCCACGCCAGGTCCTGATCGGAGAGCCACGCGCCGCCTTCGATCGTGTCCATGAAGTGACGCTCGACCGAGTCGTCGGCCGCCAGCGCGACGTTGTATCCGCCCTGAACCATGCGCGTGCATCCGCATTTTCCAAGCAGCCCTTTCACCGAGACGGTGACCGACAACTCGGGGGCCGCCTGCTTTGCATGCAAGGCGGCAAACAAGCCAGCACCGCCGGACCCAAGGATCAGGATGTCGGTTTGCAATCTGCGCAAGCTACGGCTCTGCGTCAACTTTCTCAGACCTTTACGCCGAGTGATCGCAGTACATCCGCGCGCCGCGCCTGTGCATCGCTGGCTATCGTGTCGTACAGGCTAGCGCCGTGGCTGTCCATTGCGACCAACAAGGGGCCGAAGTCGCGAATGGCAAAGCGCCACAGCGACTCGGGATTGAGGTCGTCAAGATCGACATCTTCAATGCGTTCGATCCACGTGGTTTCGAGCGCGGCAGCGCCACCGACAATCGCCAGATAGGCGCCGCCCAGTTCAGTGAATGCCGAAAGCGTTTGGTCGCCCATGCCGCCCTTGCCGATGATGATGCGCACGCCGTGTGCCGACATCAGATCGCGCGTGAAGCGCTCCATCCGCGCCGACGTCGTCGTGCCGACGCACAGTGGCTCGTAACCGGCGGGATTCTCGTTCGAGCGCGGCACCTGCTTGACGTTCGGCGCGGTGTGAATCACTGCATGCCCATGCAGATCGAAGCGCGTCTTGCGGCCGCGATCGAACAGATGAATCAAGGTCGCGTCGCGCAGGCCGAACAACGTCTTCTGCAGCGTGACGGTGTCATTGACACGCAGCGCGCGCACCTGCTGCTCGGTGATCGGCGTAGCAAGGTCGTAATGCGCCATCGCTAAAACCCGTACTCGACGCCGCGCGCACTGAAGGTCGCCCGCGCACGCCGGGCGGAATGACATTGCATGTTCACCGCTACCGGATTCATCGTGATATGCGTGGCCGCCAGCTCGACGTGCACCGCGAAGGCGGTGCTGTCTCCTCCCAGGCCTTGCGGGCCGACGCCGAGCGAATTCACCGCGCTACTTAATGCGCGACCTCGAGCCTGGCTCCTTCCGGCATCGCTGCACGCCGAACCCAGCGGTCGCACCGCTGCGCGCTTCGCAAGATGCACACACAAATCCGCGGTGCCGCCGATGCCGACACCGACGATCGTCGGCGGGCAAGTTCTACCTCCGGCATTCAGCACGCAGTCGATCACGAATGTCTTGATCGCATCGACACCGTCGGCCGGAATCGCCATCTTCAGAAACGAGTTGTTCTCCGACCCAGAGCCCTTCGGAATCATTTCGATCGATAACTCGTCGCTCGCGTCGAAATCGAAGTGGATCACCGGCACTCCAGGCCCACACGACGTCTGCTCATTGACACGCGTGATCGGATGCACAATCGACGAGCGAAACGGAAGCTCACGGGTAGCGCGTTCACAACCACGACGAATCGCCTGCTTCAGCTGCGCGCCGTCCACGGTGACACCGCGGCCGATCGTCACGTTATAAATTGGGATGCCGGTGTCCTGGCACAGCAGGTTGTCAGTGCGCTCCGCGACCTCGATGTTCGACAGCATCGTGCCGAGCACGCGTTGTCCGGTTGAGTCGGTCTCGGCGGCTGACAGTCGCGCGAATCCCGCCTTGATATCCGGCGGCAACTGCTTCAGCGCCCGCACGTAGAGCTCTTTGGCGGCCGTCTCGACTTCCGCAATTTCGATCTTCAACATCGGCTCAATCGTACGCGTTGCACGGCGTAGGGACCGAGGCGATTGCGCTGAGCTAGGCGCTGAGATTGCGGTAGTACAGCGTAGTGGAGCAGAGCCCACCCTCGGGCAGCAGCGCATACCCTGGAATCACACCCACACGCATCCAGCCCTGACGCTCGTACAGGCGCTCGGCTTCGTCACTCGCGGTGTCGAGCACCAGTAGCGACTTGCGGCATTCGCGCGCTGTGTCTTCGGCAGCTTGCAATAGCGCTGCTCCGACACCTTGGCAGCGGGCGCGTCGATGCACCAGCATCTTCGACAGCTCGGCGCGGTGCGGTTGATTCTCGGGCTGGCTAAGAACGAGGTGCACGGTGCCGCAAATGCCAACTGCATCTTCGGCAACCAGCAGCGCGCGCTCGCCCGCGGCGACGCCCTGTGCGACACCACGCCAGAACGCGACAGCGCGCACGTGCGGCAGGGGACGCATGAAACTCACCGACGCACCGCCGTCAACGCAGTCGATCAATACGCCGGCGAGTTCGTCGATCTGCGCGTCGTCGAGCGCATGCAGGCGTCGCACGGTCCAGGCGGATATCTTCATCGTGCGGATGCCAGACGCCACCTCTATTTCATCGAGTGCAGGCCAATCATGTTGCCCTCGGTGTCGGTCACCAAGGCGATGAAGCCGTGCTGCCCGATTGAAAATTTATCCTTGAAGATCTTGCCGCCTTGCGTTGAGGCACGCTTCGCCTCGACGGAGCAGTCCGCGCAGATGAAATACACAATCGTGCTGTTGCCCCCCGACGGAAAGCCTTCCATTCGGATAAGGGCCCCCGATGCACCGTTAGCTTCCGGCTGCATTGGAAAAGTCCACATCTCGATGCCAGGGTTCTCCAATTTCTGCAATTGAGTCTTGAAGACAGACTCGTAGAACGCTTTGGCCCGATTCATGTCTTGCACGTAGATTTCAAACCAACCGACAGGATTGCTTGCCATGATCAACCTCCTTTCTAGCGAAGCTTTGTGCGACCAAGACGCTTGGCGTTGGCAACTGCTTTACGGTGCACAGGGGCAAACCCCTTGCCCAGAACGCCAAGCGCAGCGCGCTGAAGCTGAGCCGCCGATCGTGCGGCAGACGGCTTCTTACCTGCGCGGACGGCCAAGAATGCCTTGAAGAATGAGGCTGCCAGCGCTTGGTTTGCGAGCACGGCTTGCACAGCCATCGCATTCCAAGACTCAACGAACGCAGCGTTCTTTTCGGCGACCATACGCTCAAACTCCTTACGGTCGACTGCTGAAAGCTTGAGGCCCGAAGCCGCCATGCGAGTAACGCGGTGCGCGACGACCTGGGGCACTGCAAAAGCAAGTTCCGCGGCCTTCACCGCGAGTGATTGGTTAGCGCGCCTTCGACGAGTAGCCATGAGATCTTTCGTGGACAGGATAAATTGAAGGCCAGTGCGCTTAGGTTAGCGCCTGCTGTCCCAGGAAGCGATTTCACACCGGCTGAGGCGTTACACGCCGGTGAACGCGCCAGCCCTGCATCAGCCAAACAAGTATCGCAATCGCCAGGCCGGGCAAATAAAACCAGTGCGCGCTGATGCGCTCGTTTGGCACCTTGACCGACACGATGTCATAGCCCTGCTCAATTCGCGCCTTCGCGGCGCGGCTGCCGAAGCGCACTGCACTGACTTGCAGTTGTTCACCCAAGCCGCTGACGGTTAAACCCGCGTCGGCCAATCGCTTGCGCGAATCAACCGCCGGGTTCTTTCCGTCGCCAGTGCGGGGGCCGAGTTGCACAGCGACGGTCTTGTTTAGATCCTCGCCCTCCATCGTCTGCCCCTTGATCACGAAAACCAGCCGATCACCTGTGTCGAGGCTGCTGGCGATCTCGTAGAAGCGGGAGGCGGGTGCGTCGGTGTACTCGGGTGCGATGCGGTCGGCGAACCAGTCGGGGCGGAACAATATGAACGTGGCGATCAGCAGTAGCACGACCTCCCACCATCGACACTTGGTACGCAACCACCCAAGAGTCGCGGCGGCGAACGTCAGCGACGCGATCGTTGCCGTCGATGCGACCAGCGCGGCTTCCCACCAGCCATGAATGTCGATCAGAAGCAGCGCCGGGTTGAAGATCCAAATAAACGGCAACAGCACGGTGCGCAGCGCGTAGACCGAACCCTGGATGCCGACCTGGATTGGATCTTCCTTTGCGATCGCGGCCGCGGCGAAGCTGGCAAGACCCACAGGCGGAGTGATGTCGCCCATGATCCCGTAATAAAAGACGAACAGATGCACGGCGATCAGTGGAATCACCAGACCCGACTGCGCGCCGAGCTCGACGATCACCGGCGCCATCAGCGTCGCGACCAGGATGTAGTTGGCTGTTGTTGGTACGCCCATGCCGAGCACGAAGCAGACAAACGCGGTGAACAGCAGCATCACCATCACGTTGCCGCCCGAAACGAGCTCGACGAAGTCGGTCATGCGCAAACCCAGCCCGGTCAACGTGATCGCGCCGACGATCAGGCCAGCGCAGCCGGTGGCGACCGCGATGCCGATCATGTTGCGTGCGCCATCGTTGCAACCGTGGATGACCTCACCGACCCCACGCTTGAATTCGATGCCGAAGCTTTTCTTGCCCCTGAAAAACTCGATCATCGGACGCTGTGTCGCCATCAAGATGACTTGCGCGACGATCGCGTAGAACGCAGACAGTCCCGGTGACAGCTCTTCCACCATCAAACACCACAGCAGCACACCGATCGGAATCAGGAAGTGCATCCCCGCTTTCACCGTCGGCCACGCGGGTGGCAACACCGGGTTGTCGATATCGATGTCGAGCGGCAGATCGGGCTCGCGCGCGGCGACCCAGGTGCTGTAGATGTAAAGCGCAATCAGCAGCGCGCCAAGAATCCAAGGGGCCGCAGCACCGAAGGCCATCTGCGTGCCGATCGCAACGTAGTAGATCGCGCCGATCGCAGCGATCGTTCCCGCCAGCCCAAGCGCCCACGCGAGCAGTGCTGCGCCGGCGGTCCGCTGGCGCACTTTCGCCATTGGCTCCATGCCAAGCCGCATCGCCTCGAGATGCACGATGTAGAACAGAGCGATATAGCTGATCACCGCAGGAATGAAGGCGTGCCGGATGATTTCCGAATAAGGAATCCCGACGTACTCCACCATCAGAAATGCAGCGGCGCCCATCACCGGCGGCATGATCTGGCCGTTGACCGACGACGCCGTTTCGATCGCGGCCGCCTTGACGCCTCCGTAACCGGCCTTCTTCATCAACGGAATCGTGAAGATCCCGCCGGATACAACGTTGCTGACCGATGAGCCCGAGATCAGGCCGTTCAATGCCGACGATACGACCGCGACTTTCGCCGGTCCGCCGCGCATGTGGCCCAACAACGCGAAGCTCACCTGCATCATGTAGTTGCCGCCACCCGCACGATCGAGCAGCGTGCCGAACAGCACGAACACGAAAATAAATGCGACCGATACGCCGAGTGCGATGCCGAACACGCCTTCGGTGACGAGCCACATGTGAGAAATCATGCGCGGAATCGACGCGCCTTTATGCGCGATCACATCGGGCAGATACGCGCCGGCCAGCACATAGAAAAGGAAAATCACGGCGAGTACCGCCATCGGCAAGCCGACTGCGCGCCGCGTCGCCTCAAGCAACAACAAAACGCCGACGACGCCGACGACTACGTCAAACTGGGTCGGCGCACCCGGCCGTGTCGCAAGCTCGTTGTAGAACAAATAAAGGTAGCCGGCGGCAAACGCGCCTGCAACAGCGAAGATCCAATCGAGAACCGGTACGTAGTTACGCGGCGATCGCTTGCTCGCCGGAAACGCAAGGAACGCGAGGAACAGCCCCGTCGCTAAATGGATCGAGCGCGCCTCGGTGTCGTTGAACACGCCGAAGCGCAGCGCAAACGGGAGCGGCGATGCGTACCAGAGCTGGAAGAGGACCCACGCCAGGCCGACGCCCAGCATGACCTTTCCATGCAGTCCAACGGTCGAGCGTCCACCCAGGTCGGCATCGACGACGAGCTGTTTGACTTGATCTAGTTCGCCCAACTGCATCTCTGCGGTCGGCGCGACGTTGTCTTCCAGCCTCTTGTTTTCCATCGCTCCCCCAAAAGCGCAGACGGGCGGTCTCGCCGCCCGTCGTTATTCGCTGCAGATGAACGCCTACTTAATCCAGCCTTTTTCCTTGTAGTAGCGCACCGCGCCCTCGTGCAATGGCGCGGATAAACCATTCTTGATCATGTCTTCCGGCTTCAAATTGGCCAGTGCCGGATGCAGCTTCTTGAACTCGTCGAGATTGTCGAACACCGCCTTGGTGATCGTGTAGACCACGTCGGCGGGTACCTTGGCCGACGAAACGACGGTTGCCTGCACACCAAACGTCGTCGTTGGGTTCGGATTGTTCGGATACATCCCGCCCGGAATCGTCGCGACGGCGTAATACGGCTTTTCCTTGACCAGCTTGTCGACCGCTGCGCCGGTCAGCGAGACCAGCTTTGCACCGCATATCGTGGTCGGATCCTGAATATTGGCCGAGGGATGGCCGACGCCGTAGAAAAAGCCGTCGATCTTGCCATCGCATAAAGCTGATCCGTGTTCGTCAGGACGCAGCTCCGAAGCGAGTGAGAAATCGGCCATTTTCCAGCCCATCGCACCAATCAACTCTTCCATTGACGAGCGCGTACCTGAACCAGGATTGCCGACGTTGAAGCGCTTGCCTTTGAAGTCTTCGAACTTGGCGATATTCGATTCCTTGCGTGCGAGCACCGTAAACGGCTCCGGATGGAGGGCAAACACCGCGCGCAAGTCACTGACCGCCCCGTCTTTCTGGAACCCTCCCTGTCCCTTCGACGCCAAGAACTGCACGTCCGATTGCGCGACACCGAACTCGATCTCGCCCGACTTCAGCAGATTGACGTTGGCTACCGAGCCACCGGTGGACTCCACCGAGCAGCGCAGCCCGTGCTTCGCGCGATCGCGATTGACGATGCGGCAGATTGCACCGCCGGCCGGGTAATAAACACCCGTCACACCGCCGGTGCCGATCGTAATAAAGCGTTGCTGCTGCGCGCCCGCTACACCTGGCAACGTTGCAGCGACGGTAAACGCGGCCGCAAATGAGGCCGCGCAGATTGAAATTCTGAACTTCATTGTCTGTCTCCTTGAATCCCCTCTGAGGAACGGGCACGTTACGCGTCGCGGCAGCACGGCGCAAGACTAAGCGGCCCGGCGGCGGCCGGCTCGAAGGCATCGCAAACCCTAGCAACCCTTTACGAAAGGGCTCAGCGCCCGATCGATTGCACCGCGGAGTTCACGGCCTCGGTCAGCCGCCCGATCAGCAGATCGAGTTCGTCGTCCTTGATGATGAAGGGCGGAGCGAGCAGCACGTGATCGCCCCGGGCACCATCGATCGTGCCGCCCATCGGATAGCACATCAGCCCGGCGTCCATCGCGGCCTTTTTCACTTTTGCATGGAGCTTGAGCGCCGGTTCGAAGGGCTGCCTGCTCGCGCGATCGGCAACCAGCTCGATCGCCTGAAACAGTCCGCGTCCCCGCACATCCCCAACATGTGGATGTTCGCGAAACGCTTCGCTCAATCTGACGCCGAGCCGCGCACCCTGTTGCGCACAGCGCTCGACCAATTTGTCGCGCGCGAGAACCTGCTGCACAGCGAGCGCGGCCGCGCACGCCACCGGATGGCCGATGTACGTATGGCCATGCTGAAAAAACCCCGAGCCTGCATTGATCGCGTCAATCACCTTCGCGCTGATCAGCACCGCGCCGACCGGCTGATAGCCGCCGCCGAGACCCTTCGCAATTGCCATCAGGTCAGGCGCGATGCCTTCTTGTTCGCACGCATGCAAGGTGCCGGTTCTGCCCATGCCGCACATCACTTCGTCGAGGATCAGCAGCATGCCGTGCCGGTCGCAGATTTCGCGCACGCGCTTGAAATACCCCGGCGGAGGAGTCAATGCGCCGCTCGTTGCACCGCCGACGGTTTCAGCGACGAATGCGATGACGTTTTCGCCGCCGATGCGTTCGACCGTAGCCTGCAGTTCCTGCGCGAGGCGTTCACCGTACTGCTCGGCCGATTCGTCATCGCGCTGGTCGCGATATGCATACGTCGGCGCCACGTGCTCGACGTCGATCAGCAACGGTGCAAACTGCCGGCGACGCCACTGATTCCCACCAACCGCAAGCGCTCCCAGCGTATTGCCGTGATAGCTGTTGCGGCGTGCGATAAATCGCGCGCGCCGCGGCTCGCCTCTCTCAACGAAATACTGCCGCGCGAGCTTCAGCGCGGCCTCCATCGCCTCCGAACCCGCCGGAGACCAGATAAGCGTGCGAAGTACCGGCGGGCGCAGACGCAATCAGAGTGTCGGCTAACTGTTCGGCCACTTCGGTTGAAAAAAAACTAGTGTGTGCGTACGCGATGCGATCGATCTGCGCATGCATCGCAGCGAGTACATCGGGATGGCCGTGACCCAGACACGTCACCGCTGCGCCGCCGGACGCATCCAGATACTTCTTACCCGCGCTGTCGGTGATCCAGCAACCTTCCGCGCTCACTGCAACCGGATAGTTGCCACGCAACTGGCGATGCAGAATATGCGATTCGTGATGCATGGTTATTGGTAGGTATAGGGTTTGACGTCGATTGTAGGAGTGCGGCCGGCAATTGCGTCGCACACCAGTCGCGCGCTTCCCCCGGCCAGCGTCCACCCCAGTGCGCCGTGGCCGACGTTCAGGTACAGGTGCTCGATCGGAGTGCGGCCAATGATGGGCCGTCCGCTCGGCGTCGCCGGGCGTTGACCGGCCCACGGACGGATATCGCCATCGATCACGTCGTAGCCAAGGACTTCGCGCACGGCATCGAGTAGTGCGCTGGTGCGTGCCGGTGGAATTTCGTTTCCCTTCGAGCCGATTTCGACGAAGCCTGCGACACGCACGCGGTCGCCGAGTGGCGCAAACACAACTTTGCGCCGTGCGTCGGTTATCGAAGTTCGTAAACGTACTGCATCCATTGCAGGCCGTACGGTGATCGAATAACCCTTCAGCGGATAAATAGGAAGATGAATTCCAGCGGTCATCGCAATCGCCGGCGCGCCGATCCCGGCCGCAAGCACATACGCGTCGGCGCGCAGCGGTCCCTGGTCGGTCACCAACGCACGCACGCTCGTTCCGTCGATATCGAAATGACTTGCGGAACGGCCCAACTGCAAGTCACCACCGCGCTGCACGATGCGTTGTGCCAGTTGCACGCAGAATTCGCCGCAATCAGCCGCCGCATCACTCGCGGTCCACACGCCTCCGGCAATGCGATGGGCATATGCCTCGAGTGCCGGTTCATGCTCGACACACTGCGCGCGCGTCAACACGGTTTGCCTGCTGCCCAGGCCCGCTTGATAGAGCACTTGCGCCTGCGCCGACGCGAGCGACCGGGTGTCGGGATAGACAACGAGCTTGCCGCCGCGCGTGAAGTGACATTCGATTCCTTCACCTTCGATTAGCGGTTCGATAAATTCGCGCGACAGCTCGGCGAGTTTCAGGAGGCCCGCGGTGGTCCGGCGCGCGTCCGCGGTGTTCGCGTGGCGGAGGAACTCAATGGCCCAGCGCCACTGCACCGGATCAAAACGGAAGTGCAGCTTCAACGGCGAGTCGCGCGTCAGGAAAAGACTCGGCAGGCGAGGCGGCACCGAAGCATCCGCGAGCGGCGCGACGAATGCGTACGAAAGCTGCGCGCCGTTGGCAGCGCTGGCAGCCTGCCCGGCCGCGGCTTCGCGCTCGACGATCGTGACGCTATGGCCTTCGCTCTGCAGAAAGTAAGCGGAAGTCAGGCCGATCACTCCGGCGCCGATGACACAGATGTGCATCGCGCGAGTTTAGAGAAGCGAACTCAAAGAAGGAAAACGCGGGCAAAAAAAGAGCGCGATGACTCGCGCTCAATTTTGCTGCAGGGAGAAACTATTTCGCGGGCGTCGTCTTGGTTACCGTGCGATTGATCGTGCCATCGGCGTTGATGCTGCGCTCGACGGTAGTCGTGCCGCCTTTGGGCCCGGTCGTTACCGAGTCCACTGCGCCGTCTGCGCCGCGTGTGCGATCGACCGTGCTAACGCCGCCTTTGGGACCGACCACGGTCTTGTCAGTGAGTCCATCAGCGCCGCGCGTGCGATCCACGGTAGTCGTACTACCGTTAGCGCCGGTGCGCGTGCTGTCAACTGCACCGTCGGCTCCGCGGCTGCGATCGATCGTGCTCGTGTTTCCATTCGGACCCGTTACGGTTGCATCGATGACGCCGTCGGCTCCGCGCAAGCGATCGACCGTCGTTGTCTGTCCCTTTCGGACCCGTAACTGTCTTGTCGATGGCACCGTCGGCACCACGCGAGCGATCGACTGTCGTCACGCCGCCCTTTGGACCGACCACTGTCTTGTCTACTGCACCATCCGCGCCGCGCGTACGGTCAACCGTCGTGACGCCGCCCTTCGGGCCTGTGACGGTCTTGTCGACCAAGCCGTCGCTGCCACGCGAACGGTCGGTCGTCGTAACGCCTCCGCGGGGACCGGTAACGGATTTATCGACAACTCCATCGGCGCCTCGGGAGCGATCGACACTCGTCACACCGCCGTGCGGGCCGGTGATGGTTGCGTCGGTCGTGCCGGTGCCATCTCTGTAACGATCAACCGTCGTCACGCCGCCTTTGCGGTTGGTTCGTGTGGCATCGACTGCGCCATCGGTGCCACGGCTGCGTTGAACGCTGGTTGTACCGCTGTGCTTTGCGCTGCTTTGTGCGCTGCGCGCCTCACCCGCTCGTGCGTCGGCATTGGCCGCCGCAATCGCCAGCGCGCTTGCGACTGCCAGCGTGATAAGGCGAAAGTCGGTGACCTTTCGTAGAACTGTATTCATCTCTCGCTCCGGTTCGGTTATTAGATTGAGCGTCCGTAATTGACGCTTCAACCACAACGGCAGCGTAGGCGCGGGTGCGTACTGCCGTCTCTTTCCGAACTGCGAGGATTGTTGCTAGATGTAAGCGCCCCTAATGAACGATAAGCGGCCGAAAACGCCGCGCGAACAGGATGTAGATCGTTGCTACCGACAGAATCACGAACCACAGCAACGACCAATCGGCAATCGTCAAACCAAGCAACGTCCAGGCGGATTCGGAACAATCGCCGCTACCGCGAAACACCTTGGGCAGCACGTCGGTCAGCGGAAAGTTCTCGAGCATCGCCGCCAGGCCGGGGCCGCACGACATCCCTTGCGGATTCATCTGCAGCCACACGTGCCTGCCTGCAACGCCAACCCCAGCGAGTGCCGACAGCAGCGCCAGCCCACCAAACCAGCGGCTTGCCGTGCGCGGGCTGAGCCACGCAGCGATCAGCGCAAACAAGGCGAACGCGAAGTAAGCGATACGTTGAAAAATGCACAGCGGGCACGGGTCAAGCCCGACGACATGCTGCAGCAGCAATGCGACGCCGATCAAGCCAAGCGCGACGACAGCGAGCGTCGTGTAAGCGATACGAGTATTGAAGATCATCTTGCTCAATAGGGATCAAAGTTGACGCCGTTTTTTCGCAGCAGCGTCCGCATCAGCGTCTTCCATGCGCCGTCCGGGGACCACACTCTGGCCACCGCGTCATACGCGACACGCGGATCCTCCTTCGCCGTAATGACTCGGTGCAGAAACACCATCGACGAAGCGCGCAGATTGATTTGACAGTGAACAAGCACCTTGCGCGTCGCAAGCGCGGACAGCACGGACGTAAAAGCCTCGAAGTCTTTCTCGGTCGGATTATCAAACTTGATGGGAATATTGACGAACATCAGGCCTTGCCTGGCCACGATAAGCGCCTCGTCGCGCACCGCATCGGACACCGTCGGCGGCGCGAGGTAGATCACCGCCTCGAACCCCTGCGCCGCAAGACCCGCAAGCGCTTCGGCGGATGGCTGCCCCGACGTCACCAGCCGCGGGGTAATGTCGACGCGGTTCGGTGCGCCAGCTGACTGCGATTGCGCCGACGCAACTGATGCCGTCAGCAGCCA
Source organism: uncultured beta proteobacterium (assembly GCA_963807155.1). Classification (GTDB taxonomy): domain Bacteria; phylum Pseudomonadota; class Gammaproteobacteria; order Burkholderiales; family Burkholderiaceae_F; genus JACCZX01. Next base: position 71,490 of record CAWEAZ010000023.1, on the reverse strand, counting down.
TATGAACGCCGGCCACAGTTTTTTCCAACGCGCGGAGTTCGCCATCACTGCACCACGAATGACAGTGTCGTGAAATCGCTTTCCCAATCAGTCGCCGGCTTATTCGACGAGCGCAGCTCGGTCCCCCGCAACAGCCATTTTCCGGCACGCGCTACCTTGAAGACAGCGCGTCCCTCGACATCGGTCTTCTTGAAACTCCGATTCGTTCGGCCTTCGCGCACAATGCCCAGCGAGAAGTCGGCCAGCGGCGCTCCGTTTCTCAGCACGCGGACCGGAAATTCATCACCGGCACGCAACGCCGTCGGATCTTTTTCGGGAATGATTTCGAGCGGCATGCCAACCGGCTCACTCCATGACCGATCGGCTTTCGTGCGGCCAGGACGACCGACATGCACAAACGTCTTCGCGTGTTTGCTGTAGATCTCGCGCCAGGGCTTCGAACCTTTGCCGGCGTACCACGCCTGAGTCAACAACGCAGGCGCGCCAATTTCATCAAGATAGTGTTGGACTTCCTTGCGATTCAGTTCAATCAATTTCGGCGCCAGCGACAACCATATCGTGGCGATGCCAGGATCGGATAACGGCACCCGAAGCTCGAGCGATTTTTTCTCGGGCGCACCTGGCTGAACATCGAATGTCTTGCCATTCAGACGAGCGCGCGCGGTCCCGATTCGGTCGGGCTTGATCGCCGCATCGAACGTTGCAAACTTGTCGCCGCTGGTCAAATCGATCTGAGCGATCGCGCCCGGTGAGACGGAAGTGCGGCGCGGTTGCAGCCAGGTGTCATGCGCCGCTGCAGGCGATGCGATGGCACTCAAGAGGAGCACGACCAGCAGCGCGAGCAAGCGACTCATTGCGGTGGCTCTGGCTGATATCGGCGCGGCAGTATCACCCGGAAAATCGTGCCGAGCTCTGCGCTCGACTCCAACTCAATCGTGGCGTTCAGCAGTCGCTTAAACGCTTGACGATCGACAAGCCGACGCCCTCACCCCTTTGTTGACTGACCGCGCGCGGATCGTCGTCAATCGCGGAGCCGTTCTCATCGGCAGCCTCGGGATCAACGCCGGCCTTGCGATCGATCTCGTGCGAAGCAATCGTGGCTGCCTTCAAAGCGCTGACGAGCGGCGCACCGGGACCCGAGTGAAACCCGGGGCCGGTGTCCTGCACCGAGAACATCCAACGTTCGGCGTCGTTCTCCTTGCTGTCGCCCCAACTGACGGTCACGCCGCCGGCGCGCGTGTACCGCAGCGCGTTGAGTAGCAAGTTTTGCGCAATCCGGCGAACCTTTACCGCGTCACCCTCGACGATTAGCGAATCAGGACCGTCCGCTTTCAGATACAAGTTGCGGTCTTGGGCTTGCGCATGCAACCCATCGCACAGATCACGCAACAAGCGTGCCGCATCGAACTCTTTAACCTCGAGTTGCTCATGGCCCGCCTGCAGCCGCGCCAGGTTCATCACATCGTCCAGCATCCTGTGCAGCGACGACGTGCTTCTCTGCAACAGCGACAAAAACTTCTCGCGAATCGCATCCGTTGCAGCACTTGAGCTGAGTCCGGTCGTCGCATTCAGCACGGCGCCGACGTGGCCGCGCAGGTCGTGCGCCGCTTGCCGCCAGAGCTCCGAGCGGTCTCGCTGCAGCTTGCGCTCGTCGTTTAGCGCTCGCGCCAGGTCTCGTACATGCCCTTCGGCCTCGAGCTTTTCGAGTTCGAAATACTCCGAAACACTGTCGCTGACACTTGCTGCACATAACTCGCTGACCACGCGCCGAGCAATTGGCATCGCCTCTGCCGCGTGTTGCTTACGCGTGGTCGCGTAGTTTTCCAGCTCGTCGAGCAGCACCAGCTGAAGGTGCCCCCACTCGCGTGTCACCTCGCGTAGTCGGTAGCCCTGCTGCCAGCGCTGCAGACCGTGCGACGCTGCATCCTTCTTTTGCTGCGTGTCGAGACGTTGTGGATCATTCGGCCACGCCTCCAATCTCCGTTCGAAGACGTCGAGCACATCTGGAATGTGGTCGTTGAATTGCGACCGCGGCAGCGAGTCGGAGGTCGTCAACTGCGGGTCGGCGTCGGCGGCAGCGCGCCACGCGTCCAATATGGCCGGCCGCCGCTCGCGCAGGTGCGCGGCGACGGCATTCAACTCTTCGTCGATGATCTTTGTGCGGGTCATTTCGGAGAATTCCGGTGGCGCCGGACGCGCGACCGAATTGAGCCGTGCATTGTAGGGCGCAGGCACGACCTGCGCTGGGTGCACCCGCGCCTACCGCCGATCCACCGTGCGAATGTCGGCGGCCCAGTGTCACCATCCAGTTAGATGGTCTATGGATGGTAAGATATCGCAAATGGCCGGCATTCCAGTCAAGCAATCCGATTCCGAAAAAATCACGATCAACGTCGGCTACGTTGACCTTGGGCATATCGACCTGCTGGTACGCGAGGGCTTCTATTCGAACCGCACCGACTTGATTCGCACTGCGATCCGCAATCAGATTGCATCGCACGCGGACACACTGCGTCAGACGGTCAGCCGACGCAGTCTGGTGCTCGGGATTCATCACTATTCGCGCAAGGACCTGGAAGCCGCGCGTGCGCGCGGCGAGCGGCTGCAGATCCAGGTTCTCGGCTTGGCCAGTATTGCCGAGGACGTCCCGCCTGCCCTGGCACTGAAAACGATCGAATCGATCGTTGTGTTGGGCACTCTTCACGCAAGCGCAAGCGTCAAACGCGCGCTTGCGTCTCGTATCAAGTAACCCGGAGGTCGGTTGAAAGTTGACAAGCAGTTCATGAAAGCGATGCGAGATGCGACGCAGCTGGTTCGCACGCGCGGGCCGATGGCGGCGACGCGGTTCATTCAGGGACTGCTGCGCCCGCAGCGCGCGACCCCACCAAGCGCGCCGGTCTGATACGGACGCGAACGTCGTGGTTGTCGATCCAGTTCGCAAGGCCGAGTCGAGCACGCCGTCACCACAGCCGTGGGTGTTGCCGACCGCGTCGGGCCAGTTTCTCGAGCAACGCTATTCAGGCCACGCTGGCGCGCGAAATTTCAAGCTTTACATTCCGTCCGGCGATACAGCTGCGGCGCTGCCACTCGTAGTGATGCTGCACGGCTGCACCCAAGGCCCCGACGATTTTGCGACCGGAACGCGTGCCAATCGATGGGCCGAAGACAAACGCTGCCTGGTCGTCTACCCAGAACAGATTCAACGCGCCAACGCGCACCGGTGCTGGAACTGGTTTCGCCCGCTCGATCAGCAGGCGGGCCTCGGCGAGCCCGCGATCATTGCCGGCATCGTGCGGCAAGTGATCGACGAGTACCGAGTCGATACACAGCGCATCTATGTTGCCGGCCTGTCGGCGGGTGGTGCAATGGCTGCCATCATGGCGCGTGAATATCCAGAGTTATTCGCCGCGGTCGGCGTTCATTCGGGATTACCGGCGCGAGCCGCGCACGACGTGGCATCCGCGTTCGCCGTGATGAAAACCGGCCAACCGGCTTTCGCGTCAGCAGTTGGCGCAATCACCGCGGTTGGGCGCGCGGTGCCGCTGATCGCCCTCCACGGCGATGCCGACCAGACGGTCAACCCTGCCAACAGCGAGCGGCTGGTTCAGTACGCCGTCGAAACACACCGGCTGCTGAATCCGGATTCGCCGCTAAAGATGAGCGAGCAGACGATTCATGCGACCGCAGCGAGTCACGCCGTTCACCGGACACGCTATGCTGACGTCGAACGGCGTCAGCATGGTTGAACACTGGGTGATACGCGGGGCCGGACATAAGTGGTCGGGCGGCGACAGCGCAGGCTCGTTTGCCGATGCGCGCGGCCCCGATGCCACCGTGGTGATGCTCGACTTTTTTGAGCAGCATGTTGCGCCCGCGGACGCAGAGACACCGGCAGTTATGGATTCAACCGCTCCGGTATGACCCTGGGACTCGCGCCGTCGGCGCCGACCGCGGAGATGTGGCCTGTTTCCTCCAGAACCGCGAGCTTCACTGATTCCGGAGAGTCATAGCCGAGCTTGCGCAGCCCCGCCTGCAATTCCTCGCGGCTGACGCCCTCACGATTCAGCGCCTGCTCGATGACGCTGGCCGTCACGGACCAGCACGCTCGGCTTGCCGCGCACCAGATGTCGAACCCAAGTCGAATGCGCGCACCACACAGCCAGACCGCGATGCACCGCAAACACCGTAACGACGAACACGACCGCGTTTAGCCACCCCTCATCGAGTGCGGTGCTTTGAATCACGACGGCGAGCGTGATCAGCACAATCAAATCGAAGGTTGTCGTTTGCCCCGCCAACCGCTTTCCCGCCAGACGCATGATCACGATCAACGCCGCGTAGTACACCAGCGCTTTGACGGCCTGCAGCAGTAGCTGGTCAAGCATTCATGTGACCTACGTTTGCGGCCTACGCCGCGCGACGTCTTATGTCGTCGACGGACGGATGCTCGACGTGCTGCACACCGGTTGCGCGCCGCTCGAAATCTTCGCGTGTCAGCGATCGATTGATGCCGAACGCCGCACGTGTGCCTTCTGCGGCCGCGACGATCGCCAGTTGAACGTCCTTGATCAGATTGCCAGCGACGAAGACGCCCGGAACACTGGTCGCTTCGTATTGCCCGCACCGAATGGCGCCCTTTCTCGTGATCTGGCAACCGAGCTTGCGAGCGAGCTGCGAGCGCGAGACGCACGGCGTATCAAAAAACAGCGCGCGCCGTGGCAGCCGTCGGCCGCTCTCGAAAACCACCGCCTCAAGCTGTCCATCCGTACCCTCGAGTGAGGCGACGCCCTCTTCAATGACTTGGATGCCGTTGCGCTCGAGGTGCATGCGGACATCGCCACTGAATCCGGCACGCCCGTCTGTGCAAAGCGCGATATCCGAAGTCCAAGCCGTTATTGCACGCGCCATTTCCAGTCCTCGCGCGCGCTTGCCATAAACCGCGATCGGCGCACCGCGCAGCTCCCAGCCGTCGCAGTACGGACATTGATGAACGCTTTTGCCCCAGAACTCTTCGATGCGCGCGATCGACGGCAGCTGGTCGACGACACCGGTTGCGATCAGAATTTTCCGCGTGAGCTCGGAACGATCGTCGTCTATTGCGACGCGAAACGTGTTCTTCGAATCGCGCGCGACGTCAGTGACCTCACTATTTAATAACTCTACGTTCTGATAACGCTGGAGTTCCTGACGCGCCACCTGCAGAAACTCCGCGGGTGAAATTCCATCGCGCGTCAAGAATCCATGTAGTGCCTTGGAAGCCCGATTGCGCGGCTTGCCGTCATCACACACGAGCACCCGGCGGCAGCAGCGGCCGAGCACCAACGCCGCTGCCAGCCCTGCCGGCCCGCCGCCAATGATGACGGTGTCCCAAGGCTCAGCAGGCAAGTGACCACTCCCGGAAACACTCAATTTCGGTTGGGCATAGCGCTTGCCTTAGCTGCCCCGTAGTTCCTAAACACTTGCCCAGAGAGGGATCAAATATGAATTTCATTATTTGGATTGTTATCGGCGGTCTGATCGGATGGGTCGCCAGCATGATTATGAAGACCGATGCACAGCAAGGCATTTTCCTGAACATCGTTGTAGGCATTGTCGGCGCATTGCTGGGCGGATGGCTAATCAGCCCATTGGTGGGCATTCCCACTATCAATCAAGATGCGTTCAGTCTCGGCGCGTTAGTTGTTTCTTTGATCGGCGCAATCATTCTGCTAGCGATCGTCAACCTGTTCCGTCGCGGCGCCGTGCGCTAACGATTTCTGCAATTTCACAAGGGAGAGCACATGAATCGAGACAAAGAAAGGCCTTGACCCCACTCCGGATGCCAATCGCGATCCGTTGACGGGCACACCAGGCTCGCATCCGGTTGGCACGGGCGTTGGTGCGGCGGCGGGCGGCATTGCAGCGGGCGCAGCGGCCGGCACGTTGGCCGCGGGTCCGGTGGGAACAGTGGTGGGCGCAGCAATCGGCGCAGTCGCTGGTGGCCTGGCCGGAAAAGCGGTTGCGGAGAGTATCGACCCGACCGTGGTCGATAGCCACTGGCGCGACCGCTACGACCGCGAGCCGTACTACGAAAGCGGAATGACGTACGACGACTACAAACCAAGCTATCAACTCGGCGCCGAAGCGCGTGCAAGAAATGCGAACGCCAAGTTCGAAGAAGTCGAGCACTCGCTTGCCCGTGACTATGAAACGGTCAAGGGCAAATCGCGTCTGGGCTGGGAAAAAGCCAAGCGCTCCGCGCGCGCTGGGTGGGATACAGAGTATTAAGAACGTTTTTGGTTTGACTTACAGCCCCGCTTCGGCGGGGCTTATTTTTCCAAGACCAACGAGGAAGCAAGCAGGAGTTTGGCTAGCTCTGAGTACTAAACATATCGGCGGCAGCACGTGTGTGCTGTCGCTTTTTTTCCCAATTTACTTCAGGAATATGAATGGCAACAAAGCGCTCTAGTAGTAAATCACCTCCAGCAACATCCAGGCAGCCACAGAAGCCTGCAGCCGGAGGCTCGGATAAATCAACGGTGAGTGGGCCATCGGCGCGCACGCCAGCACGTGTCTCGAAAGACGGAACAGCTCGATCCGCGTCTGTACGGGACATGGCAAGCTCCAATCCGGATGTCCGTGCTCAGGCCTCCGCGGACCGCCTTGCCGAAAAGATGGCCGGCACCGATGAGCTCTCGCGAGCATTTCCTTCGAACGCCATCAAGGCGGCCGAGTACGGTCGCAAGGCAGCCTTTGAACCCTCCTCAAGGTCAAAGCGAGAACCCCCCATCGACCGACGTTTCGGCCAGCACGATTACCGAGTCGAATACGGGCGACAAGACGGGCCGTCCGGCTGCGCTCGGAGAAAACCCCAACAACGCGCCACTGGAAAAGGTACGCGTCGACTCTGCCGGCCGCGCGCTGACGACTAATCAGGGCGTCGCAATTTCAGACAACCAGAACTCGCTGAAGGCAGGCTTGCGCGGGCCGACGTTGCTGGAAGATTTCATCCTGCGCGAAAAAATCACGCACTTCGATCACGAGCGGATTCCGGAGCGCGTCGTTCACGCGCGCGGTTCGGCAGCGCATGGCTACTTCGAGAGTTATGAAGCGCTGACAGATCTGACGATGGCCGCACCATTTCAGGAAGCCGGCAAACGCACGCCGGTATTCGTCCGCTTTTCAACCGTCGCCGGCGAACGCGGCTCATCCGATCTCGCGCGCGACGTTCGCGGATTTGCCGTCAAGTTTTATACCGATCAAGGCAACTGGGATCTGGTCGGCAACAACATTCCGGTTTTCTTCATTCAAGACGCGATGAAGTTTCCGGACCTGGTACACGCCGTTAAACCCGAGCCGCATCATGCGATGCCGCAGGCCGCAAGTGCGCACGACACGTTCTGGGACTTTGCGAGCTTGATGCCAGAGATCACGCACATGCTGATGTGGGTGATGTCGGATCGAGCGATCCCGCGCAGCTATCGAATGATGCAGGGCTTTGGTGTGCATACGTTTCGCCTCGTGAATGCTCGCGGCGAATCGGTGTTCGTCAAATTTCACTGGAACCCGATCCTGGGCACGCATTCGGTCGTGTGGGATGAAGCCGTCAGGATCAGCGGCGCCGATCCCGATTTCCATCGCCGCGACTTGTGGGAGGCGATCGAAGGCGGCGCTTATCCGGAATATGAGTTGGCGCTGCAAGATCTTCACCGAGGAACAAGCTGAGTCGTTCAGCTTCGACGTCCTGGACCCCACCAAGATCATTCCGGAAGAGTTGGTCCCGCTGCGACCCGGTCGGCAGGATGGTGCTGAACCGCAATCCAGACAACTTCTTTGCCGAGACCGAGCAGGTCGCGTTTTGCACTCAGCACGTCGTACCGGGCATCGACTTCAGCAACGACCCTCTGCTTCAGGGGCGCAACTTTTCGTATCACGACACGCAGTTAAGCCGCCTCGGTGGCCCGAACTTTCACGAACTGCCGATCAATGCGTCCGATCGCACAGGTGCACAACAATCAGCGTGACGGCATTCAGCGGCAGGCGATCCCTCGCGGACGCGTCGCTTACGAGCCGAATTCGCTCGGCGGCGGATGTCCGTTCCAAGCCGGCAAACTGGGGTTTACGTCGTTTCCAGAACCGATACGAGACGACAAGTTGCGCGGCAAGCCTGAGAAGTTCGCAGATCACTACACGCAGGCCACGCTTTTCTATAACAGCCAAACCGCCGTCGAACAGAACCATATCGTCGAAGCGTTTCGATTCGAACTGACGAAGGTGCAAACGCCGGCTGTTCGAGCTCGAATGGTCGCTGGCTTGATGAACGTCGATCGCGATCTTGCTTCGCGAGTCGCTCAAGGTCTTGGCATCGACTTGCCCGATCCATTGCCGCGCGTGCTCGCCAAACCGGCGCGCGCGGAGGTGACGAGTTCGGGTGCACTGTCGCTTCGTTCGCGACCGGGCGATGGTTCGATTCGCACGCGCAAGGTGGCTCTACTCGTCGCGGATGGAGTCGACTCGACCGAGTTGCAGTCAATCTACGACGCACTGACCGCTCAAGGAGCAGTAGCGACGTATGTCGGTCATCGTCTTGGCGCCGTTCAGTCCGCGTCAAGTGACGCGATCGAAGTCGAAATCACAATGGAAACCGCCCCGTCCGTCGTGTTTGACGCGCTCGTATTACCCAGTGGAAAGACAGCGATCGAAACCCTGGGTAACAGCGGTCAGGCGATGGAATTCCTGAAACTCCAATACCGGCACTGCAAACCGATTCTTGCGCTGGAAGGGGCTAGTGCCTTGCTCGAGGGTGCGGGAATTTCGCCGAAATTACCTGACGGCAGCGGTGATCCGGGGTTGCTAATTGTGAAGGGCCGAGTGGATGCGACGTTCGCCGATGCGTTCGTAAAAGCCATCGCGAGGCACCGGCACTTTGAACGGCAAATGGACCCGCCTCCCGTTTAATGATTCACATCGAACCCGGCTTGTACCTGCGCGTTCAGCAGCTGTCTGAACGCGCGCCTCCGCTCCCACTACAAGCGGCTTCTCGCTTGATGTTGCGTATCGCACGCTTGGAATCTACAGCCCTTCGGAGACGGGCGAGTGCTACTTCATTCTCGCAAATGACCGTGAGTTCGCAAGGCGGCTAACGCTGCGTGTTCGTCCGTGGCGCTCGATTAACCACGGCGCACAGCGCTCGATAAGAGTCGGCGGCTGACAGGCGCAGCAATTGCCTATTCGCTTCGCCGCTGTACTTAGCGCCCGTTAGACACACCTGCTTGGAGGCAACAGTGAACGAACAGCTGAAGGAACTTTTGTATCAAATGCTCGAGACCGAGTTGGGTGGGGTGGAGGTCTACACGACCGCTCTGGAGTGCGTCGTCAACGATGAGCTCGAGGAAGAATGGACAAAGTATCTGGAACAAACCGAGCGTCACGTTGAAGTCGTGCGTCAACTGTTGGCCACGTTTGGCCTTGATCAGGAGGCGCAGACACCAGGTCGGCAGGTCGTGCAGCACATTGGTGAATCGCTGGTGCAAGCCATGCAAATGGCCCTCGCGAGCGGCGGTGAACCGGAGGCAGCGGAGCTCGTTGCCTGCGAGTGCGTGGTCTTCGCCGAAACCAAGGACCATTTGAACTGGGAACTTCTTTCAAAATACGCAGAGAAGTCCACCGGCAAAGAGAAGAACGCCCTGACGGCCGCCTGTAAAGAAGTCGAGGATCAGGAGGACGAGCATATTTATCACAGCAAGGGCTGGTGCCGCGAGTTGTGGATTCAGTCGCTTGGGATGCCCGCGGTTCTACCGCCGCCGGAAGAAGAAAGAGAAGTGAAGACGGCGCTAGGTGCCGCGCACGCCGAAAAAGCGCGCGAAGAAATGCTGTAGCACTGGATCCGCCGCCAATTTTGGCCGTCGGAGCGCGCTTGCGGTGTTTGTGCGGGCTCGGGCATATGGGTTGCCATAGCTTGCACAGCAGGCCTGCCGACGGGCGGCCCCTTTTCGTCTCTAGCGGAGAACACCATGGCAACTAAGAAATCATCGTCCAAGCAAGCATCCAAGAAAAGAGCGGTCAGCAAATCCACACCTCGCCGTTCCAGCGGGGCCAGCAAAACGCCGAAGAATGAAGCGATTGCCCAGCTGACGGCCGATCACGCACGCGTGAAGAAACTGTTCAAGCAATATGACCGCCTTGCCAAGGCTGAAGCGTCTGACAAGCAGAAGCAGGATCTGGCGGCGATGATCTGTGCAGAGCTCACCGCGCATGCAACCGCGGAAGAGGAAATTTTTTATCCGGCTGCGCGCGCCGCGATCGACAAGGTCGAACTCATCGACGAAGCCGACATCGAGCATGCGAGTGCCAAAGACTTGATCGCTCAGATCGAAGCATCGTCACCTTCCGACGGTCACTATGACGCCAAGGTCAAGGTGCTGGGTGAGTACATCGACCATCACGTCCAGGAAGAGGAAGGCGAGATTTTTCCGAAGGTGCGCAGAGCGAAGGTCGACACTGTCGCATTGGGCGAGCAGCTAGCGGCCCGGAAGGAAGAAATCATGCGCGAGAAGTCGGCTCTGAAGAGCTAGCGAGCGCCCGCGTACAGAACGGCGCACTCCAGAACTTGCGATGGCTTGAGTGTTGCTGGCTGAGGAGTCAGATGCGGTGGCGCAAAGCCGCCGCATCTTTCGCAAGGCGCCCTGCATTTGTTGATTTGGCGGTCACCGTAAACTGGAAGCTCACCAACAATGAGCTTTCAGCATGCCGGCAAACCGTTCAGTCCCTTCTCGTGTAGTTGAAGGTCCCAGCCTGCAGAAGGCTCCCACCGGCATCCACGGGCTGGATGAGGTCACAAACGGAGGACTGCCGAGAGGAAGGCCGACGCTTGTTTGTGGGGCGGCAGGTTGCGGCAAGACGATGTTGGCCGCCGAATTCCTGGTCCGCGGCGCCGTCCAGTATGGCGAGCCCGGCGTCTTCATGATGTTTGAGGAAAGCGCCGGCGAGTTGACCGAAAACGTGCGCTCCCTGGGCTTCGATCTCGAGAAACTGCAGAAACAGCGAAAGATCGCACTCGACTTCGTCCACATCGAACGCAGCGAGATCGAGGAAACGGGCGAATACGATCTTGAGGGGCTTTTTATTCGCCTGGCACACGCCATCGATCGGATCGGCGCCAAGCGCGTGGTACTCGATACCATCGAAGCGCTGTTCGCCGGCATACCGAATCAAGCCGTGCTGCGTGCCGAGCTGCGGCGCCTGTTCAGATGGCTAAAGGATCGCGGAATGACCGCCGTGATTACCGGCGAGCGAGGCGAACATTCGCTGACCCGTTACGGACTCGAAGAGTACGTCGCCGATTGTGTAATTCTGCTCGACCATCGAATCATCGATCAGGTTTCCACGCGCAGACTGCGCGTCGTCAAGTATCGCGGCTCAGCCCATGGCACCAATGAATATCCGTTCGTCATTGGTGCTAGTGGGTTCACAGTGGTACCTATTACATCGCTGCGGCTCGATCACAAGGCTTACAACCAACGCATCGCTTCCGGCATTCAAGGTCTGGACCAGATGCTGGGGGGCAAAGGTGTTTACCGCGGCACCAGCGTTTTGGTTTCCGGTTCTCCCGGCACCGGCAAAAGCAGCGTAGGCGCGTCGTTTGCAAACGCTGCGTGTGCGCGCGGTGAACGAGCACTTCTGTTTGCCTATGAGGAGTCAGAGAGCCAATTGCTGCGCAACATGCGCTCCATAGGAATAGATCTGGGGCGGTGGGTGAGCAAAGGACTGCTTCAAGTCCACGCGTCGCGACCCACGTTGCAGGGCCTGGAGCAGCATCTTGTCTCGATGTACGAAAGCGTTCGGCAGTTCCGTCCGGCAGTGGTGGTCGTAGATCCCATCAGCAACCTGACGATGGAACGCGAAGATGTCTCGCTAAAACCGACGCTGATGAGGCTGATAGATTTCCTTAAACAAGCACGGCATCACGGCGATGTTCACAAGCCTGACGACCGATACCGCGGTGCCGCGGGCTGACTCCGAAGTTGGGGTGTCGTCATTGATGGACACATGGCTGGTACTAGGCAATTACGAGAATAACGGCGAGCGCACCCGAACGCTGCAGGTGCTTAAATCCCGCGGTATGGAGCATTCGAATCAGGTACGCGAGTTCAAGCTGACTCGCCGAGGCGTCGAACTGATTGATGTCTATTTGTCAGGAGCGCGAGTGCTGACGGGAACAGCACGCATAACCCAGCAGGCGGAAGAACTGGCGGCCGTCAGGCTGCGCGAGCTTGATCATGCTCGCAGCTTGCGCGATCTGGCGAGTCAGCGCGCTGCAATCGATGCACAAATTGCGGCGCTTGGCCCCCCTATTGCCATGCGCTTTCCGAAGGACAAACCCGATCCTTCTCCGAGCGCAGCCAAAGCAAAGCGGCCCTCGTCGCGCTCAAGTCCGCGGCGTCGCGGTACGAAAAAGGGCGACTGATGGTCACACGGTCGTCTAAGACTGCTTCCAAGAAGACTGCGGCTATACCCAAAACAGCGGAATGGCAGCTCCGGTTGTACGTCGCGGGCCGCACCGCAAAGTCGAACGCCGCATTGGAAAACCTGAAACGCCTGTGTGAAACGCATTTGGCGGGGCGCTATTTCATTGAGGTGATCGACCTGCTGGTGAATCCTCGATTGGCAGCGGGCGATCAGATTCTTGCGGTGCCCACGTTGGTGCGAAAGTTTCCGGAGCCGATAAGAAAAATAATTGGAGACCTTTCCAACGAGGAACGTGTACTGGTGGGCCTCGACGTGCAGCCGATACGCAAGGCAGGCGCATGAAAACCGGGTCAGCTAACGGTGGCGGCGGACCGCAAAACTACATCTTTCGGCTCTACGTGAGCGGCGCCACTGCGCTATCGGCGCGCGCCGTGGTAAATGCGCGGAAGATCTGCGACGAGCATCTGAAGGGACGGTACCAGCTGGAAATTCTCGATATCGCTGACAACGTCGCGATGGCGATGAAGGATCAAATCGTAGCGGCCCCAACCCTCGTAAAGCTGGCCCCGGCTCCGTTGCGCCGCTTTATCGGTGACATGTCGAACGTCGAAGGTTTGTTGGAACGTCTCGGCGTGCACGCGAGTTAGTCCACCCATGCGTTCGACTCGCTAACTTTTTGCAAACGCCTGACTCAATCGGGGCGGCTGATCCTGAAAACCTGCTGACCGAGAACGCGGAGCTAACTGCCCGTTTGAAGGAAGCAGAGGACACGCTGGCGGCGATTCGCAGTGGCGATGTGGATGCGCTAGTGGTCGGCAACGACATCTACACGTTAGACAGTGCGAATGCGGCAAGCAACAAACTCCGCAAGGACGTCCTCGCGCAGATGGAGGATGCCGTCGTTGCCTTTGACAATCGCCGAGCACGTTATTTTCATGAATGCCGCCGCCGAGCGTCAGTACGGCAAGGAGGCGTCCGACACGCTTGGGCGCCTGAAATCGGAGCTGTACGAGGAGAGCTGGCCGCACGCTGACGAAAACTCGTCTACGACGCAGACCCTGCCTGAGTCGGGGCCGTATCGAGTCCACTCGATTCATACTAGAAGCGACGGCATCGCAATTCACGTCGAGTCGACAGTCTCGGAGCTACGCAATGCGGCCGGCGAGTCAATAGGTCACTTGGCCGTGATTCGGGACATCACGGATAGAGTTCGGGCGGAAGAAGCGATTAATGCTGCTCGGACCGAACAGGAGCTGGCCGACGTGGCTCTGCGCGAAAGCCAGGCGCGCTTGAAAGAAGCCGATCGTCGCAAGGACGAGTTTCTGGCAACTTTGGCGCATGAGTTACGCAATCCATTGGCACCGATCCGCAACGCCCTTCAGATCATGCGGCTTACCGACGAGTCCGTCATTCACGAAAACGCGCGCAGCATCATCGAGCGTCAACTACAACAGATGATTCATCTGGTCGATGATCTGCTCGACGTGAGCCGCATCAGCCAGGGAAAGGTGGAGCTTCGCCGAGAGCACGCCGATCTCGCCAGCGTGGTGCAGGCTGCAGTTGAAACGAGTCGGCCTTTGATCGATGCTGGAAAACATGAATTGACTCTGCGGCTGCCCCCTCCTGGAGCGTTGATCGTTGACGTCGACGTGACTCGTATCACTCAAGTTATTGCCAATCTATTGAACAATGCGGCCAAGTACACGCCGCAACAGGGGCGCATTGAAATCGCCGCTGAACGCGCAAACGACCATGCGCGGATCTCTGTTAAAGATTCCGGCGTCGGCATTCCGGCCGGAATGCTGCCGCACGTGTTCGAGATGTTCGCTCAGATTGATCGGACGTTGGAGCGTGCGCAGGGCGGGCTCGGCATCGGCCTTGCTTTGGTCAAGAGCCTAGTGGAACAGCACGGTGGCTCAGTCGAAGCGCACAGCGAGGGGCAGGGACGCGGCAGCCAGTTCGTAGTCAATCTCCCGTTGGCCGTAGCTGATGCGAAGTTATCTCCACAGGAGCCGGCGTCCCGCGCTTACGTCTCACCAATCAAAAAACATTCGCGTGCTCGTCGTGGATGACAACGTAGACAGCGCTGACAGCTTGTCGCAATGCTTGAGGATGTTGGGTTACCAGACTCTAATGGCACACGACGGCCTCGAGGCAGTCCGCTCAGCGGCGTCCTACCTTCCCGATATTGCGCTGCTGGATATTGGCTTACCTCATATGAGCGGCTACGAAGCCGCCAAACAAATCCGTGCGCTGCCGTGCGGCGAGCGACTGTTACTGGTTGCTCTGAGCGGGTGGGGGCAGGAAGAGGACCGGCGCAAATCGAAGGCGGCCGGCTTCGATCATCACTTCGTGAAGCCGGTCGACATCGACGCCTTAACCAATGTACTCGTCGAGCATGAGCACTATTTGGCTGCCTCCGCACTTCCGAGTCCCGTTAGCCGCTGCCGCACGACCGGCCGGATGTCGCGCCTACAAGGCGCTTTTCTTGGGCACGATCGATATGCCACCGCTGCGTTCCAGCACGGCGTACCGAATCTGATCGAGCCGTTCCAGGCCTTGCAAGTGACGTGCTGCGTTTAACACGTCTTCTTCGTCGACTCTGGCTTTGTCCATCCGGTCCTTAAGTGCTACGCCGTCCTCGACAATCACCAGCGGTACGTCGTCGAGTACCTTGTCGAGGGTTTTTGAGTGACGCTTAACCCAAGAAAGCCCAATATCTAATGTCACGAGAGTGATCACGACGATGATGGCATTGGTGATCGAATAGTCTTGTCCCAGCAGCGCCTGCTGGGTCGCCTCGCCGATGATCAGAAGCAGAACAAAGTCGAACGTCGTGATCTGGGCAAGCGAGCGTTTACCCGCCAGACGAAGGATGATCATGAGCGCGATGTAGATCGTTGCTGCACGCAGTACCGATTCCATGAGTTGTCCTTAGGGGAAAACAAACTGATTGATTGCGAGCTTCTCGCCGTTATTGATGACGAGCCACCCGTTCGCCGTGCCAATCCGCTGAGGCTCCAGTTGCAGCCGGATTTTCGTATCCGCGACGCCTGACGAGCGTTTGAACCCGAACACGTATCCGTTATCCGCGATCGTCGTGGTATCCGGCTCCGGAACAATCAACTTGATCGTCGTGGAACTGAGGTAACTGCCATCCACATGAAGCTGCGTGGGACGTCCGTCAGGCGGCTGGGTGACGTTTATCTCAACAGTGGTCGGGGTGAGCTGGCGGGCAAATTTCTCGTACCGCACGCGCGCACTACCATCCACCGCAACAACTTCAGCGTTCGATAGCGGACCCCCGCCGCCCAGGCCCCCAGCGAGCGCATAGAGAATGAGCACCGCCATTGCTGTCCAGCCGATACGCTCGATACGCCATTGTTTGCGCTGAAAGGGCAACTCCGAGTCCAGCGATGTTTTTAATGAGGAACTGCCCACTGGATCCCTCGCAGACTGGCGGACGACGTCATCTCTGCAGCGGTGACGGCAAACGATATTCCCGCTAGCGGACCAGTCCGCGGAAAACCTGACCGCTACGCCGTTGGTCTCAAACCTGCGGTGACAGTCTCCGCTGATGCGTGGTCGGCACTGAGAAGCCGCAGCCCCAGCAGTTTCAGAACGGGATCGTAAAAGACACGCGAGCGCTTAATATCCGTCGTGCCGACGGACACATGATGAATCATCGGGTGAGACTCTCCGCATCAGAATTAACGGAAGTGCACCAGCAAAATCGACGCCCATGCGACCGGCGTCGTTTCAGCCGCCATTTCGACAGTCACTCGACCCCAAAAGAACGCTGCTCGTCGCACCGCCAGCGCGCCCGACCCCAGCGAATGCAGCGTCTGGGCTATCGTCAAACCATGTCCTCGTCTACGGTTTCTGCAAAGCCACATGCCCTGGCGGTGATGTTGGGCTGGAAGCGGTTGTTGTTCACCCTCGCGACCGCGGTTCCGCTGGGATTGCTGCTTAGCCTGTCGTCGCAATCGTCGACCGTGGTGGTTGTCGCACGCAGCATCATCGTCGGTCTGGTGGCGATGCTCGCCTTCGGACTGACTGAACGGTGGCCGGCGCGGATGCCTAACTGGCTTGCGCGCTGGGTGCTGCAGCTCATTGCGGTCGTGGTCGCGGTGCCGCTGGGTGCGCTGCTCGCCTATTGGGTGACGCTTGGTGGGAGCCCGCAGTTTGGGCAAAACCAGGCACGTGTGGTCGGCTACATCAGCCTGACTGTTCTAGGGATCATGGTCGCTCTCTGGATCGCGTTGGGCGCCATGGTGCGACAGCGCGATGAGCTTGCGCGCAACCAGGCGCTTGCGTTCGAACTCGAGCGCAGCGAGTTGGCGCGCCAGGCGCTCGACACTCGCATGCATTTGCTGCAGGCGCAGGTACAGCCGCACTTTCTTATTCAACACGTTGGCCAACGTACAAGCGCTCGTCGAAACGGGTTCGCCGCAGGCGTCGAAGGTGCTCGAGAGTCTGATCGCCTACCTTCGCGCCGCAGTGCCGCGCCTGCACGACCCGGCAACAACGCTCGGCCAGGAGTTGCAGCTGGCGCGGGCCTATCTTGAGCTCATGCACATGCGCATGCCCGATCGCCTGCAGTTCTCGCTACAAGCCGACGCGGAAGCACTGGAACTGCGATGTCCCCCAATGACGCTGCTGACGCTGGTGGAAAACGCCGTGCGGCACGGCATTGATCCGAGCGAGCAGGGCGGTCGCATCGAAGTCAGCGTGCGCGTGCACGAGAATCGCTGCTACGTGCGCGTCACCGACACCGGCGTCGGACTGCAGCGAGCGGGTGACGGACTCGGCACCGGCCTGTCCGCATTGCGTGAACGCCTGCAACTGGCTTTCGGTGGCGATGCCCATTTGAGCTTGTCGGCGCAGCAGACTGGCGGCGTATGCGCCGAGCTCGCCTTCCCCGTACAGCGGGGCAACACATGACACCGCGCCGACCGACTGCGCTAATCGCGGACGATGAACCGTTGTTGCGCGACAAGCTTGCTCGCCAGCTTGGCGATGCCTGGCCCGAGCTGGAGGTAGTCGCGCGAGCACGCAACGGCCGCGAGGCGGTCGATCACTTCGAAGCGCAGCAACCCGATATCTGTTTTCTTGATGTGCACATGCCAGGACTCACGGGTGTCCAGGCGGCGCGTCTTATCGGCCGCCGCGCTCACGTCGTGTTCGTCACCGCTTTCGACCAGTATGCAGTTCAGGCTTTTGCGGAGGGCGCGCTTGATTACCTTGTGAAGCCGGTGGAACCTGCGCGGTTGGCCGACACGGTGGCGCGATTGCAAGAGCGGCTGCGAACCGCGCAGCCGGCGCTGAACACCGAAGCGCTGTTGCAACAGCTCGCGGCCAAGCTGAAGCAGGATGCGGCACCGATACCGCTGCACTGGATCCGCGCCACCGTAGGGCAGTCGCTGCGGCTGATCGCGGTCGATGAAATCGACTTCCTGCGCTCCGATGAAAAGTACACGCTGATCGGCTGGCGCGGCGATCAAGGCAAGCCTGTCGAGGCGCTGATTCGCACGCCGCTAAAGGAGTTGCTGCCGCAGCTTGACCCAGTGCAGTTCGCACAGGTACATCGCTCCGTGGTGGTGAACCTGCGCGCAATCAGTCATGTCAAGCGCGGTCTCAATGAGACTGCCGACATTCACCTGAAGGGCCGCGACGAGGTTCTACCGGTCAGTCGCAGCTATCTGCACCTGTTCCGTCAGATGTGATGTTGTTAGCGGTCGTGGTCAGCGGATCATCGGCCATACCGCGGCGGCTACGGCGATCAACGCGGCGACGATCGCTATCCAGCGGCTGATCAGCGCCTCTTGCGCACTTCGCTGAGCTGCATGCGCGTACTGCTCCGCAGAGGTTGTTGCACGTCCACGCCGATCCTCAATGCCGAGCCGCTCCGCGATCTTCAGTTCTTCGCGCTCGACATAACGAATCGCAGTGCGAATCGATTGCGCATCGTTGCCAAACGCACCCCGTGCAAGCGCCTCATTGACCGCGTCCAAGCCTCCGTGCTGCCTGGCCCATGCCTCAACGTCCGAGATCGTGTCGAAGGTCACCATGCGTGAGCGATGTTAGTCCGGTGAACATTGTTGCGGGGTCGCATGGCACGTGGCAGGCCTGCCTCGACAACTCGAGAACAGGCATACAGATTGCGTAGTGCGCCACACCAACGTCGCGGAGGGCGGTCAATGAGCTGGCATGTGAAGAACTGGTGGCCACTGATCAAAGCCGCTGTTACAGCGTGGATCGACGACTACGCACCCAGCATGGGCGCGGCTTTGTCTTACTACACCTTGTTCTCACTGGCACCGGTGCTGCTGATCGTCATTTCGGTGGCCGGTTTGATCTTCGGACCCGAGGCTGCCCGCGGCGAAATCTTCGGTCAGTTACGCGGGCTGATGGGCACCGATGCTGCGAAGGCCGTCGAAGACATTCTTACCAGCGTCAATAAACCCACCGAAGGCATCACGGCGACCGTGATCGGATTCGTGCTTCTGTTCATTGGCGCAACCACAGTGTTCGGGGAACTGCAGGACGCACTGGATCGCATATGGCGTGCCCCGGAGCGAGACAAAACAAGTGGCTGGTGGGGTCTGATACGGGCGCGCCTGCTTTCGTTCGGCATGATCCTCGGCATTGCATTTCTGCTGATCGTTTCACTCGTGCTGAGTGCCGCGGTCGCGGCGCTCGGAAGGTGGTGGAGCGGCGCATTCGGGGGCTGGGAAGTACTGGCGCAGGTCGTCAACATTGTGGTCGGCTATCTCGTCACCACACTGGCCTTCGCCATGATCTACAAGATCATGCCGCGCGTAAAAATCCGCTGGCACGACGTGTGGCTCGGCGCTGCAGTGACGGCGCTCTTGTTCACGGTCGGGCGTTTTCTTATCGGCCTTTACGTCGGCAAAAGCGGAATTGCCTCCGGCTTTGGCGCAGCCGGATCGTTAATCATCATTCTGGTCTGGGTGTATTACTCGGCTCAGATATTTCTGCTAGGCGCGGAGTTCACCTGGGTCTATGCGCGCACGCACGGATCGATGCGAAATCGTTGATGCACCGACGAAGCCGGAGGATCCGAGCCAGCGGGAAATTCCATCGCGTAGTGAAGACGACGCAACGGCCACCTTTTCGCCACCGGTCGCGTTCATGCCCGAGCCTGCGAGTCCCCGCCCGATGTGGGTTACGCGTCGGCGCTGGTGCTGCGCTTCTATTGACGTTGAATTACATCGCTTCACGCGTTTTTGAACGCGATTAGGCGAGCGCTGCCATCAGCGCAGGCAATTCCGCCGACAAATCGCGCGCCAGATAGCCGAGCGGTCCCGAGCGTGCCGCCAATCGCTCGCCCGCGCGCGCATGTAAAGCGACGCCCCATACCGCTGCTTGTTCCGCCGATGCGCCACGCGATGCCAGGCCGGCGATGACACCGGCCAGGACGTCACCGGAGCCGGAAATCGCGAGGCCAACATTGCCACGGTCGTGCCGCCAAAGAGCGCCGTCTGGTGCCGCGATAAAAGTCGTTGCACCTTTCAACGCAACAACCGCGTTCCACCGTCGCGATGCATATGCTGCTGCGTCGGCCGGCTGCGCAGTAATGTCGTCTTTGTCGCGACCCGTCAGATGCGCGAGCTCGCCCGCGTGCGGAGTGAGGATCGTCGGGCTCGAGAAGTTCGGTGCTTGATTGACAACGCCCATCGCGGCCGCGTCGAGAACCAGCACTGGTGTCGATAGATGCTGCAACAGTTCCGCGCAGAAATCGCAGACCGCCGGCTCGTCTTGCATGCCAGGCCCGATCAAAACCGCGTCGAACTGCGGCAACAACTCTCGCACGCGCTCGACCGCGCTTCGATCGATGCCGCCCGCTTCGGTCTCAGCCAGCTCTATCACCCGCGCTTCGGGAATTACCGTAGCGATCAGCCTTGCGACGCTTGCGACGGTCGCCACCGTCAGCTTGCCTGCTCCCGCGTTCAGCGCCGCATTCGCCGCAAGGATCACAGCGCCAGGCATTTCACGCGAGCCGGCGATGATCAGCACGCGACCGCGCTCTTCCTTGTCGCCATCGGCGTCGGGTTGTGGCAGCGGCCAGCGACGCAGACATTCGTCATCGACTTCGACGAGATCTGCGTCGGTTACGGAGCCAGTGTCCCTCATGGCTTCGGCTGCCGCCGGCACGTCGGCCTCGGTCGTGATCGGTGTACCCGCCTCGGCGAGAGGAGCGACAAAATTGATTAATCGGGTGACGAGCTTGCCGTTCTTGCCCTCAGTGCGATCGAATTCGTAATGCATCACGGCGCAGTTAGGAACGTCGGCGACGCGATCGAGCTCGAGGATCTGCGCTTCGTTCATACGCTCAAGCAAGTAGCGAAAGCAATTGACGATGACCTGATGCGCAACAATCAATACGCGCTCGCCGCGATACTCGCGCGTCATCGTGTCAATCACGCTGCGCAGCCGCAGAATCACGTCGCACCAGCTCTCGCCACCCGGCGGGCGAAAATAGAATTTGCCGACGTGCGCACGCTGCTCGCTCAACTGGGGATGGCGCTCGCGTATGCCGAACGTCGTCAGCCGATCGAGGATTCCGAACTCCTTTTCCCGCAGCCGCTCGTCTGCTTGAAGGATGTGCGAATCGGCAGCAATACCTGCCGCCTCCAACACCAACCGGGCAGTCTGGCGGGCTCGCACATAGGGTGAGCACAGCACGACGTTCGGTTGGGCAGCCCGCGGCAGGCGGCCGAACCATTGGCCGAGCGCGATCGACTGCTGTTCACCCAACGGCGACAACGGAACATCGATGTCGCGCTCCGCGATGTCGATCAAGGGCAGCCGCGCGGCCTCGGCTGAATCACGCGCGACGTTGCCTGCGCTTTGACCATGGCGGACGATCCACAGCTGCTGCGGCCACTTCTGTTCCACCGGGCACCCTCGTCGGCAAAGCAGTGTCCGAAGCCAAACGCGTGCCCGCCGAACCCGCCGAACCCCTTTATTTGGGTAACGGGTACCCCTTGAAATTGCGCCCAGGAGCTCCGAACTTGCGCGTGCGGCTCCTAGGAGTCGAAACCGATTTGCTGCAAGTGCAACGAGGAAAGGAGGACGAGAAATGTTTGCATCGATGGTGACGTACCCCGGCCTGTTCGGTGATTTCGATCGGCTTCGCCGGGAACTTGACGAACTCTCCGGATGGTCGGGATTGCCCACGAGTATCCGGTCCGCTGCGCCGGGCGCGTTTCCGGCAATCAATATTGGCAACACGGCGACCAGTGTTGAAATCTACGCCTTCGCGCCGGGCATCGATCCAAAGCAGATCGAGCTGACGATCGATCGAGGCGTGCTGTCAATTTCGGGCGAACGCCAGTCGGGGCTGCCCCTTGAAGACAGCAAGGTCAATATCTATGGCAACGAGCGGTTTGCCGGCCCGTTTCGGCGCGCAATTAGCCTGCCAGAGGACATTGACTCGACAAAGGTGAACGCGAACTACCGCGATGGAGTGCTGCACGTCAGCATCAGTCGCCGCGAGTCTGCCCTGCCGAAACGCATCACCGTTCAATAAACGTAAGGAGCTCAGGAGGTTGATCATGCAAGACAGTTTTGTTGCTGAGGCGCCGCGTGCAGCGGCAAGCCGTCAAGAGACAAATCGCCAGAGTGACCCAGCGCAAGAATCATCGCGTCAGGATGCATTGCGGTCGGGTACCGCGCGCCGGGAATCTCAGGCGATGACGCCTCGAGTCGACGTGCTGGAAGACGACTCTGGCATCACGTTGATCGCGGATATGCCAGGCGTCTCGAAGGAATCGCTCGAGATCAAGGTGGAAAACGATGCGCTCTCAATTGAAGGAGCGATAACCGCGGCTACGCCGCAGGCGCTGGAGGCGACATACGCGGAGGTCCGCATCCCGCGCTACCGCCGCAGCTTTACGCTGAGCCGTGAGCTCGACGCGGGCCGCATCGAGGCGCAGCTGAAGGATGGCGTACTGAAAGTGCGCATTCCGAAACACGAGCAGGCGCGACCGCAGCGCATCTCTGTAAAAGTTAGCTAAGCGGATAATGCAGGAACACCTCCGGCACGTCGTCCTACGACGTGCCGGAGTTCTCACTGCTGTGCCTGCAATGGATATCGATGAAAAAGAGTGGAGAACAAATAGAGCGCGGACGCGGGATACGGGCGATAAGGAAGACTTGGAATCTGGCGGCACCAAGCGTGTGCTCGCGACAGACGATCCCGCGGCAACTCCGCGTCAGTTACGTCAGCCGAATGAGCGCGACGAGTCGGCCGATCAGCAGTTGAGCGGCACGCGCAGAGTTATCAAGCAAGCACACGACGACTTGCAAAGCGGGCAACAAGACACGGATGCGCGCAACCGCGTAGCCGAAGTACTGCCAGACGTGCCCAAGACGCCGGAGAACTTCGACGAGTCCGACCCGGTCGATACGGCGCCGCGGTCGAAGAAGAAAACTTCGGCCTAGCCGAACTCTCTTTCCGTTGCGCGCGCCGGAGCCGCCAGCGGCAGGCGCACAGTCACGCGTGTACCGCCGCCATCGACGGCGCTGATGTCCAGCATTCCCGCATGCCTTTCAACGATGCGCGCGACGATCGCGAGACCGAGTCCTGCGCCGCCCTGCGCCCGGCTCGCGTCGCCGCGTTCGAATGGCTGCAACATCCGTTGGGCATCGACAATTCCCGGCCCGTGATCTTCCACGATCAACATCGCTTCGTGTGCATCGCGATTGATCGCCAGTGAAAGCAGGATCGGCGGCGCGCCGTGCCGCGCCGCGTTATCGAGCAGGTTCGTCAGCAGCCGCTGCAGCATCGTCGCGTTACCGGGCACGAACACCTTCGGCGCGATGCGTATTTGAGCAGCAGGCAGCCCGGCCAATCGTGCGGCGCTGTTGGCGACACCGCTGAGGTCAACGTCGTCTCCGACGTGCTCAGCGTCGGTTCGCACGTACGATAAAAAGCTTTCGATAATGGCGTCGGCATGCTCGACATTGCGGACGATCAGGTCTCGCAGCGGAGCTTGTTGGTCTAGCAGGTCGGCAGCGACGCGAATGCGCGTCAACGGCGAGCGCAGATCGTGCGACACCCCCATCAGCATCACGCGGCGCTGCTCGTCGAACGCAGCGCGCTGCCGCGCCATCGTCGTCAGCGCCAACCCGAGCCTTTCGATCTCGCGCGTACCGCGCACGATTTCCGTCGGCACTTCGCCACGGCCGATCGCGTCGACCTGATTCGAAAGACGCGCCATCGGGCGCACCACCCAGCGGCTCGTGAACCAAGCCGCGACGGTAATCACCAGAATCAGCACGCCGAGCACGCCCCACGCGCGCATACGAAACGATGATGGCTGCACACCGCCGGTGAGACCGACCCAGCGCGCTTCACCCTGCGCAGGCTGAACCTGCAGCCATGTGACGGGCAACTCCGACGTATCGTCGAGCTTCGTATCGATCACGCTGATGCCGGATTGCGCGAGCGCATCAGTTAACGCAACCGTACGGCGATCCGACGCAATTGAATAGGCCTGCGCCGGTGGCGCACCCGTGAGAACGTGAATGCGCATGCGCAGATCGAGCTCGCGGCGCGGTGCGCCGGGCTGCTCCTGTTCGGTTCTGATGGCAGCCGCCCACATCGGCGCGAGCGTCAACGCAGTCACGCGTTCCTGATAGTCGCTAAACGTCGCGGCGATCAGTATCAATGCACTGATGGTCATCACCAGCAGGGCGATGAAGATACGGCCGAACATCGGCAGCGGAAGCAACTTCACGTATCGACGCTCCTTCGATTCGCGGCTGCTGGTGGCGCCCACACGTAACCTTCGCCGCGCGCGGTAACGATCCACTTCGCGTCGGTATCGGCTTGTCTGAGCTTGCGGCGCAGGCGGGCGATCTGCACGTCGACCGCACGATCGAGCGGGCGGTAATTGCCGACTTGCGCCGCGCGCGTCAACGCTTCGCGCGAAAGCGCAACCCCCGGATGCTTGACGAGCTCGAGCAGCAGCCGAAACTCGATATTGGTCAGCGGCACTTCGACCGAATCCGCGGTGAGCGTGCGCGCACTGGTGTCGAGCACGAGCTTGCCGAATTGCAGCAACGTGGCCGGTGTGCTGCGCACTGCACCAGCATCGGCCCGTGACCGACGCAACACGGTACGCACGCGTGCAATCAGCTCACGCGGGTCGAACGGTTTGGGCACGTAATCGTCGGCGCCGAGCTCCAGACCGATTACGCGATCGACCGGGTCGCCCTTCGCCGTCAGCATGATGACGGGGAGTTCGGGCAGGCGTTCACGCAGGCGGCGGAATACTTCCTTGCCGTGCATGTCCGGCAACATCAGATCGAGCAGTACGAGCGACGGCAGGGGATTCAGACCAGTCGAGGCCGGCCGCGCCGGTGGTTGCGCTGCGCAGTGCGATGCCCTCGCGGGCGAAGAGTTGCGTCAGTAAACGCACCAGTTCGACATCGTCGTCGATCAACAGCACGGATAGCGCGGCGTTGGTGCCCGGAATCATGCGGCAACGTTACATGTTTGACGCCTGGTCGCGAACTGAACGTGTCAACAACGACACAAAGGACACCAATCGACATCCACACGCGGCAGATGCCGGGTCACGATGCGCTCAGAAAATCAGGCGCGGAGACGAGGAGATGACTACCAGTGCACTTGCGGGCAACCGCCGCATCAGTTCCGCCGTACTTGCGCGCCTGAAGGCTTGGCTGGTTGCCGCGGCAACCGTTTCAACCTTGGCGTTGACCGCGTGCGGAGGCGGAGGTAGTGAAGGCGTCGCTCCACCCCCGGGCAATGGAACTCCGCCGCCTAACAACACACCGACCGTTCCGCCGACTCGTAACGAAGCGGCGCGCTTTCTGACGCAGGCGACCTTCGGCCCTGCGCCAGCCGATATCGATCGTGTCGTGGCTCTTGGTTATTCAGCGTGGCTTGACGAGCAATTCAATTCGCAGGCATCGCTGCATTTGCCGGCGGTACCTGCGTTCGGCGACACGATCACGCCGCAGTTTGTCGGGCAGTTTCCGTTGCTTTCGAGTTTCTGGACCAAGGCCGCGATCGCACCCGATCAATTGCGACAGCGCGCGATGTATTCGTTGTCGCAGCTGTTCGTGATCTCGATGGTCGACAACAACGTGATGAGTTACCCGCAAGGCATCGCGACCTATATGGATCTGCTCGGGCGCGACGCTTTTGGAAACTTTCGCCAGCTGCTGGAAGACGTCACCTTAAGCCCGATGATGGGCCTGTATCTGTCGCATCTTGCCAATCAAAAGGAAGACCCGGCCACCGGGCGAGTACCCGACGAGAACTACGCGCGCGAGGTGATGCAGCTCTTCACGATTGGGCTCGTCGAGTTGAACGCGGACGGGACGGTGAAACTCGACTCACGACGCGAACCGATCGAAACCTATTCGAACGATGACGTGATCGGACTGGCGCGTGTGTTGACCGGATGGAGCTGGTCATCGCCAACGAAAGATGACGCATCATTTCAGGCAAATCGCGGACTGCTGGTCACCGACGATCGCGCGCTGAAGCCGATGGAGCTGTATCCACAGTTCCATTCGGCATCCGTCAAAACCTTTCTCGGCAAGACGATTCCCGCAGGCACCGGCGGTCAGGAATCGCTGAAGCAGGCGCTCGACCATTTATTCAATCACCCGAACGTCGGTCCATTTGTAGGCAAGCAGTTGATTCAGCGCACGGTCACCAGCAACCCAAGTCCGGCGTATGTCGCACGCGTCAGTGCGGCATTCAACGATAACGGCCAGGGCGTGCGCGGCGACATGCGTGCGGTGTGGCGCGCAATCCTGCTCGACCCCGAAGCGCGCGATATGGCGAAGCTCAACGACCCGCAATTCGGGAAGCTGCGCGAGCCCGTGCTGCGGCTCAGTGCGTGGATCCGCGCGTTTAGCGTCAAGTCGACTTCCGGCAACTACAACGTGTTCTTCACCGACGATCCATCGAGCGGCATCGGGCAGGCGCCATTCCGCTCGCCATCGGTATTCAATTTTTATCGGCCAGGCTATGTGCCGCCAAACACCGGCGCCGCGACGGTGGGGCTGGTCGCACCCGAGATGCAGATCACGAGCGAGACGAGCGCGTCGAGCTACATCAATTTTGTCGAAGGCATGGCGCTACTTGGCGGCGCGGGCTTTCTGAATGATTTGACCGCTGATTACCAGGCGGAGCGCGCGATCGCTGACGATGTCGATGCATTGCTTAACCCGCATCGACGAGCGTCTGACCTACGGCACGATGAGCGCGACCACCAGAGCCCTGGCACGCGAAGCGATGGCGTCAGTTCCTCTTACCACCTTCGATGCGCGCGGCAATCGCGTACGGCTGGCGCTGCTGTTCACCATGGCTTCGCCCGACTTCATCGTGCAGCGCTGAAAGGAAAACGCCATGACTCTCAATGCCTCACGCCGCAACTTCCTCAGCTGGTCTGCGCGCATGGCTGCGCTTGGCACCGGCGCTCCGTTCGCGCTGAATCTCGCCGCGCTCGGCGCAGCGTCGGCGCAAACCGCCAATGACTACAAGGCGCTGGTGTGCATCTTTCTTTACGGCGGCAACGACAATCACAACACGGTCATTCCGTACGACGCCACGTCATATGCCGGATACCAAACCGCGCGCGGCGGCATCGCCCGGCCGCATAACACGTTGCTGCCCCTGACGCCGGTCACGAATCTGGGGGGACGCCAATTCGCGCTGCCACCCGAGCTGCAACCGATCGCTACGTTGTTCGACGCCGGCCGTGCTGCGATCGTTGCCAACGTCGGGCCTCTGTTGCGTCCAACGACCCGTGCGCAATATCAGAATCGTTCAGTGCCGCTGCCGCCGAAGCTGTTTTCGCATAACGACCAACAGTCGGTGTGGCAGGCGTCAGTGCCTGAAGGTGCGCAGTACGGCTGGGGCGGCCGAATCGGCGACGTACTGGCCGGCGCAAATGCAAAGTCAACGTTTACTAGTGTGTCGATTTCGGGCAACGCGGTGTGGGCGTCGGGCCAGACGACTCAGCAGTATCAGGTCGGACCGGGCGGTGCTGTCACCGTGAACTCTGTCGCCAACGCGAGCTTGTTCGGTTCGGCCACCGCATCGCAATTATTGCGTCGGCTGGTAACCGAACAGCGGACGCACGTACTTGAGAACGACCATACGCGCCTGATACAGCGCGGACTCACGGCTAACCAGGACCTTCGCGATGCAATGGCGGGTATGCCAGCGCTGCAGACGGTATTTCCCGACGGCGGGTTGGCGGCACAACTGAAAATGGCGGCGCGTTTGATTGCCGCGCGCAACGGAGTGGGGGCGAAGCGGCAGGTCATTTTTGTTTCGATGGGCGGTTTCGATAACCACGCATTTCTGAGCGGTTCACACCCGCCCTTGCTGACCCAGCTCGCGGCCGCGGTCAGTGCGTTCGATGCCGCGCTCGGTGAGTTAAACGTTCGCAATCAAGTCACGACGTTTACGGCATCCGACTTCGGCCGCACGTTGGCTTCGAATGGCGACGGCTCCGATCACGGATGGGGTGCACACCATCTTGTAGTTGGCGGCGCAGTGAAGGGGCGCGATATCTATGGGCAGTTCCCAGTGGTCGCCATCGGCACCAATGACGATGCCGGTCAAGGCCGCTTCATCCCAACGACGTCGGTCGATCAGTACGCCGCGAGCTTCGCGCGCTGGATGGGACTATCCGATACACAGTTGGCAGACGTACTGCCGAACCTGCAATATTTCGCGCCGGCCACGCTGCCGCTATTTGTTTGACGTAGCTGCCGCTACTGTCTTAATCCGTCCCGCTCTGGCGCAGTGAAGACGGTGGCCAGCATCGTCGCCACCAATTTTTCGGCCGATCCGATGTGCGCAAGAACATCGCCGGAACACACGGTAATCGTTTGTCCGGCTCGCACGACCAGCCCTCTGGCAACGAATCGATCGCCCTGAGCGGGTCTCAGCAGGTTGATCTTGTACTCAACGGTCAGCACTGCAACATCCGGGCGCCATCAGACTAAACGCCGCATACCCACAGCGCTGTCCAATATTGTGGCTACGATGCCTGCGTGCAGGAACCCATGCTGCTGCGTGAGATCCACGCTGTACGGCAACTCGACTTCCACCAAACCGGGTTCGACTCGGCGAGCGTGGCGCCGATCGTGTCCATCGCCCGCTGCCGCGCGAAGCTCGCACGAACGCGTGCCTCAAACTGCGGATCTAGAGGGGAAAAGCTCATTGCGGCGCCTTTTTAGATCACGGGCTGGCGTGACTATCATCATTACATGAAGGCAAAGGCGATTGACGCGTCTCACGTAGGCCTGAAGCCTGCGCTCGACGCCGGGCTACAACCCCGCGCCGCCGAGCAACTGCTCAGGTTCTACGATGAGCCGCATCGCTACTACCACAACCGCGTCCACATTCGTGAGATGTTCGACGCGGCGTTGAAGCACGAGCTGAAGCTGTCTGCAGCGCAAACCTTCGCGGTGTTGGCGCACGACGCGATTTACGTCCCCGGCGCGCAACGCGGCGACAACGAGACGCTGTCGGCGCAATTGATGCGCGTCTACGCGCCTGCCGTCGACGTAGCGGTGCTCGACTCCGCGTTTGCGATCATCATTGACACGACCGATCACGTACCGCGCCATGCCGAGTCGACTGCGGTCCTCGATCTCGATCTGATGCGGCTAGGCGCCGCGCCCGATGACTTCGAGCGTTATTCCTGGGAAGTGTTCGGCGAGCAGCGACCACTTATCGCTCTTGATGACGACGTCGCCGCGTGGCAGTTCTTCGATGACAAGCGCGCTCAGTTTTTCGAGACACTGATGCGGCGGCCTGCCATTTTTCACTTGACCCCGATGCGCGCAGCTTATGAGCACGCGTGCCACATCAATCTCGGACAAACGATCGCCGGTGCGATGCGCGACCGGCCGCCACCGCGAAATTATTTTCGTTGATCGCCGGCGTAGTCGAGAAATCGTTCAGGCGAAACACGCAGCGCGGCGCCGGTCGGGCACGCGCGTACACAAGCCGGTCCGCCCGATAACTCGCGGCACATGTCGCACTTGACGGCACGCTTCGCGGCATTCTTATCTTTGCTTTTGACCTCGCTACCGGGCTCGCGTCCGAGACCGAGCAACCACATCAAGACGCCAGCGCCGGCGCGCCGACCATCGGCGGGCGCCATCTGAATCACACCGTACGGGCAATTACGAACGCAGTTTCCGCAACCAATGCAGGTATCGGCGATGAATACTTCGCCGTTGGGCGAGCGATGGATTGCATCCGGCGGACATTCCTTCATGCAGTGCGGATGCTCGCAGTGACGGCATGACGTCGGCACATGCACGCTGGCGAACGTCGGCCCCGCTTCGCGATTCAAGCGTGACGTTCCCTGATGAGTGTCGGCGCACGCTTTCTCGCAGTTGTTGCAACGGATGCACAGGCTTTCGTCGATCAACAACACGTCGGTCGCCTCACCCAGCCCCTGTTGCATCAGATAGCTGACCAGGCTGCCGGACGATGTGTCGGCTTCCATCGCAACGTTCTTCTTCATGCGCGACATCGCCAACTGCTGCAGCTTGCCGCGCAGTGTTGCGTCGCGTGCGACGACTTGATTGAACGCAGTCGGTTCAAGCACGATCGCCTCGGTATTGACCGCAGCGCGTACTGTCGCCATCCGCGGTGCGGTATTTAGCAGTGCCATTTCGCCAACGACATTGCCGGCGGCCACATAGGCGAGCACGATTTCTTTGCCGCCGATCATCCGCGACACCGTCACCGAACCGCGCCGAATCAGATAGAGCCCATCGGCCACATCGCCTTCGCGAAACAGATCGGTGCCCGTCGTGTACTTCTTGACCTGCGCGGACGCGGCAAGAATCTGTAGGTCGTCGTCGGACAGATCCTGCGACAGATACGCTCGCAGCGCACGCTTCAAAGCTTCCTGATCAAGCAGTTTGCGCACGCTATCCACCGACGCGATCAACTTCAGCATCGCGCGCCGCGGTGTTTCAATCAGCACGCAGTCGCGACCCGCACGCACGGTGGCTGCGCGACGCCGCCCGGAGATCAGGCCGAGTTCGCCGAAAAATTGACCTTTCGCGACCACGATCTTCTGACCGGAACGTTCGCCTCCAGGAATTTCAACCTCTACGCTCCCTTCAACGATGGAATAAAAGCTGTTCGAGTAATCGTTGCGTTGAAAAATCACCTCGCCCGCCGCCGGCGTTCGGATTTCGCTGTCGAGCATGAACTCGCGCAATTGCAGAGTCGTGATGCCGGCCAGCAGCGGCACGTTCTCTTGAATCAGCGCCAGCGCATCATTGACGGTGCGCGCGCTGCGCAGTCCGGCGAACTTCTTGCGCAGCAGCGGTTCGTCAGCGGGCTCGACCGCGCGGCCAAGGATGCTCTCGACCACCTCGTAGCCCTGATTCATCGCCTGCTTGATCAGCGGATACCCGCCGAGTGCACCGACGACGTAGATCCCCTTGACGTTCGATTCGTACGTCGGCGAGAGCTGCGGTACCGCTGCCGGATCATTGTTCGGAAACGCGATGCCGAACGACTCGACCATCTTGCGCGGAGGAATCGCGCCAAGACGTGCAATCACACGATTGCATGGGATCGGCTCGAGTCCCGCCGGTGTTTTGGCGTTGAAAACGCCTGGCTTGCCGCCCGCGTTTTCTTCACCCGCTGAGAGCTCAACACTGGTCGGCGCCGCACCATAGCGACAATCGATCTGGCCGGACTCGATCGCAGCGAGCACCGCCTTCAAGTTGCCTTCCTTGCAGCGCGCGAACTCTTCGTTGCGATTGATCATCACCACGCGGTTTTGCACCGCCAGCGCGAGTGCATTTTCGATGGCTGCATCGCCGGCTCCGACGATCACGATCGTCTCGCCTTCGTATTCATCGGGATCATCCAGCTGGTACTGCACGAACGGAAGGTCTTCGCCGGCCACGCCTAGCTTGCGCAGATTGCCCTGCAGGCCGATGCCGAGCACGATCGCTTCGGCAGAAATCTTGTCGCCACCGCTGAGCGCGATTTCGAACGTGGGCGCGGCGCCGGTAATTGCGGTGACTGCAGCGCGGTGCCTGACGTTGACGCCGAGCTTCGCGATCGATGCGTCCCAGCCATCCAAAATGACTTCGCGCGTACCTGCGCGCAAACGGAAGCGGGCTGCGCAGCGGCAGTACTCCCGGTTCGGCCATCACATGCTTGCGCTTCTGATATTTGTAGATCGTGTCGGCGAGGTGATCGCTGGCCTCGAGCAGCACATGCGAGACCTTCAACTCCGCTGCACGCGCGGCCGCCGACAGCCCGCCTGGACCGGCTCCGATGATCGCGATTTGAAACTTGTCGTTCATGGCTCTCACCGACGCCAGCACGTCGTTGAACTGTGTCAAGGCCGCCTGAAACTGCTCGGGCTTGAAATTCTCATCGTCGGCGACTGCAGCCTGCAAACGCGATAGCGCGCGATTAGCCGGCGCAGCCGACTTCAACATGCCGCGCTGAAACATGAAATTGGTCAGAGAGCCAATCGCGAGTGTCGCCTGTTCTGCGCCTGAATAGTCGCGATAGACGCCGGCTGCGGCCGTCATCGAGCAATCCTTGCACGATCGCGCGCAGATCGGCTGCATTGAAGCTGCGATTCGCGAGCCTCGAGATCAGCGCATTCATCAACTCGCGCAATTCGCCGGCTACCTGCATCGGATCGCCGCTCTTCTGGCTGACTGCCTGGTGCAATTGCGTCGTCGCTGCGCTGATGCGTGCGGCGAGATCGGGCGCCGCGACCTTTGCGATCTGCCGCACCATCAGCAGATTCGCATCATTCAAGCGCGGCACGCCAGGCCCAAGACCGTCGGCGCGCGGCGCCCAGCGCCCGCTTTTCATCGATCGATGGCACGCGTGGCAATCGAAGAACACGAGCTCTGGAAAGAACCCGTCGCGCCCGATCTTCGGGTCGGCTAACAGCTCCAGTGTCTGCGACACTGCAATGGCCTGTCCGATCGCCCACACCTGCACGCCGTCCCATAACCGCTTGCGCTTCGCGTAATCGGAGTCGGCCTTGAAGTGCGCAGGCTCGACAGTAGTGAAGGTGTCGAGCTCGAAGCTCAAGCGTGGATGGCCGGCGCCCATCAATCGATGCGTGACCAATCGATCGCGATTGCCGAGGTGGCACGACAGGCACAGGCGCGCGCGCTGCACGGCGTCGTCGGTGGGAAACAGACCATGTTCGACGTTGCGCGCATGCGTGGCTCCACGTTCGACGTGCGCCGGCAACCAGCGCTGTGCCGGGCCATGACAGCCTTCGCATGAAACGCCGTCGTCAACCCGAAATCGCTCGCCTCGTTGCGCCGGTGCGGGAGCGTGCGCGTGACAGTCGACGCACAGTCGGTCTTCATGCGCGCTCTTGATGCCGAGATTCCCGGCAATCTTCTTCGATTGCGCGGATGAACAGGATCGAATAGGCGCGTGCATGCTTGTCGAGGCGTGTCCACGTCACATATTCGCTCTGCAAAACATTCGACTCAGGAACCGCGCGAATCGAGCCGTGGCACAGCGTGCTGCCGCAGCTGACGACGCCGACGCTCTGGTGCGCGCTCTGATACGGCAACGGCTGTGCGTGCACTGACGTGGCGAGCGCAATCGCCAGAACGAGGCAAACGCGCGTCATCGCAGCTTCCTTTCGCGACGCGGGCACAAAGTCTTGTCGCTGCACTTCATCCGTCACCCGCCACACGCTGTTGTCCGGACGCAGATACAGCTTCTGCATCTCGGGCAATGTGAACGGACGCGATCCGATTCGGCCGAACACCGCGATCTGCCCGCCGGTTTCGTCGACCGCGCGGTCGCGGTCGAGACCCTTGGACAGTGCAATGGCGGGACTCGCTGTCTTGCGCCAGGCGATCAGCTTCGGTTTCGGCTCGGGGCTGAAGCCGTAGAACTTTGGCTGCGTGTCGGGTGCGGTCAGCTGCACGACCTTTAGCCCGTTGACGCCGTCGGCCACGTAGGCGAATAGCGAAGCGTTGGTCGAACCGACGATCACATCGCGTGCGTCGTTCAGCTGGCCGTCGGCCGTGTAGAGCGTCAGCAAGCGCGGCGTCTCGGGTTGCTCGACATCGATGATCGCCAGCCCTTCGCGGCCGGCGGCGATGTACGCATACGTGCGCGCAACGTAAATCCGTCGCGCATCGGCGAGCGCAACCGTTGCAGTGGTCAGTCGCGGCTTGCGCAGGCACGGTCACGTCGATGACGCGCAAGCCGGTCGCATCGAGCGCGAACAGATATCGAAATTGCAGTGCACTTGCGCGAGCTCCGGAGAGCGGCACGATCGCGGTCAATTTCGGCTGCAGCGGCGCGGCGAGATCAACGATCACGATGCCGGCGTCAGCGGCGATGTAGGCGGTCGACCCGCCGAGCACGACATGGCGCGCGCCATTGAGCACGCCAGGATTCTCGCTGCCACCGTTCCACGTCACCGCGCGCTTAAGCCGGTTGTTGCGTGCATTGCCGTCTGCCAGCGTGTCGACATTGACCAGTATCAATCCTTCGACGCTATCGGTGATCGCCGCGTAGCGATAGATCGGATGAAACGGCTGCTCGAGATTCACGTCGCGCATCAGCGCGGCATTCGAATCCATCCGCGTCGGCGCAATCGGCTGATTGGTCGGCAGCGCAACGCATGTTGCATTCTTTGATGCGACTCGCGTGTCATGGCCGAGCGGAGAAAACGGCGCGCTGATAATCCGCTGCGAAACATTCTTGTTCGCGATGCTTGCGACGTCGTACACCCGCAAGCCCGCCGGCGCCTTCGGCGGAAAATAGATACTCGCCGCGCACTTGCACGCACGCTGCGCTGCCGCTGCGATGCGAGTGCTCGGTCTTCAGCTCGCGTCCGCGCTTTTCGTGCTCGCCGAACCAATCCGGATACGCGTAACGGTGCAGATAGCTGCCGATCACCGCCTGCGGTTCGTCCCATTCAGTGACTTGCACTGCGCCGACGTGCCGCTCGCCGCCGACCCATGCATTGAAGCCGACGAAGTTGACGAAGTTCGTTCCCTGCAGCAGCAACTGCGCCATGATCGCGTTGTTGTCGTTGGCCTGCGACACGTGGCAATCGCTGCACGTCTTCGTCTCGGTCTTGCGCTCGGTGTGCGGATAGTGCGGCGCAAACGCCTGCGACGAATAGCCGGCGGCGGAAATCGGTGGCTGCTGGATGTAAATACGCGCGCGGTTGATATCGGTCGACGACAACACCAGCGCCGAGCTCGAACGCACCGGCGCGATCTTGTAATTCTTCGCATCGCCGTGGCGACCGAGCTGAAACATGTCATCGCGCGCCACCTGCGGGTTGTACGTCGCGTAGTTACGCGTCGATCCGCCTTCGTAATGCAAGCGTTCGCTTTTCCAGTTGGCCTGAATCGGCAGATGACAGCCGGCGCAGCTGGTCGTCCATGACAAGTGACATGTGTAGCACGCCATCTTGTCGTCACCATGCGCAAGTACGTTGGCATCGACGCCCGGTCCCCATCGCATAGGCAACCCCGCTGGACTCAAACGCTCCATCAACTTGGCGCGGGCGGCTTTCTCGTTGTATTGCGGATGGCCCGGCGTCACCGTGTCCTTGACCAGCGACATTTCCCACTCGCGCTGAGGATCAAGCGCTGAGCGCTGGTACAGCTTGCCGTCGCGCCACTCGAATCGGCGCCGGCCGTCGGGCGTTCGCAGCAACGACAGATCGTTGCCGATCTGCGGCGCCGCCGGGCCGCTGGTGCGCAGCGTCGGATACGCCTTCGCAGTGCCGTGGCAATCGGTGCAGTCGATCTCGATCGCTGCCGCAACTTCGCCGTACAAGTGTCCGTTGCCGTGCGTGTCCTGGCCGAAGTGGCAATCGACGCAGTGCATGCCCACATCGACATGCACCGACGACAGGTGCACCGCCTTTTTGAATTTTTGCGGATCGTCGTCGGCGACGGCCTTGCCGTCCTTGTCGAGCAACGTGCCTTTGCGATCGCGCTTGTACACCGCGCGGAAATTCCAGCCGTGTCCGTGATAGTCGGCAAACTGCGTGTCTCGCAGGTATGGATTCAATTCGGACACGCGCTGCAGGAACGCCGGGTCGCTCCACTTGCCGCGGATCGCCGCTTCTTCGGGATTGCGCTCGTTAGTGGCGCGGATTTCCTTGTCTGTCGGGTAGCGCTGCTTCTCCGGCCACATGCTCGGCGCGTCGGCCTCGTAATCCCACATCGTGTAGCCGTAGAACGAATTGACGAACACGTTCGGCTGATGCATGTGGCACACCATGCACTGCGACGACGGAATTGAACGCGTGAATTGATGCTTCAACGGATGGCCCGAGCGATCCTTGGGGATTGTCGGGTCGACCGACTGCGAACGGCCCGAGGTGACCGATGCTTCGCATACGGTCCCGAATGGCGCGGATCACGATCGTTCGCATACACGCTATGGCAGCCGCTGCAGCCCGACGCGCGAAAGTCGCCGGGGTGATCGTTGGTCCCCATGAACCACATATGCGGATCATTGAGTCGGGTCTTCGTGATGTTGATCAACGGCACCGCGATGCGATTGCCGGTCCCCGGGCCGCGATTGCTCGCCTTGATATCGGGACGCCCGGGCTCGTCCAGACGCTGAATCTGTCCAGCCAGATTCGGCAATCCGATTTCCGGAAACTGCGAAGCGATGACCTTGCCGCCGCCTTCGAACACGCGAAACACATCGGCGGGCGGCACCGTTTCCCACGCAGGCAGCGGATATAGCTGCGGCAGGATGCCCCGCGCGGTCATGTTCGCTGTCGGTGCGATCGGATTCTTGATCGATGCCGCTTCACCCTTCGTCGTGTACGCCTCGCCAAGCAGATAGCGCTTGAACGGCAGGATGCCGTTGTTGTACGACGCTCCGCCCCACAGCATTGCCGAGGTCGACATCAAGCTGCGCTCTGCCGCCTGGATGATCGGCAGGTGACACGCGCCGCAAGCATCACGCGCGACTCGGTAATCGCCGGGGTTGACGAAGCGCACGTACTCGGGCGCTTCGCTGTTTAGCAACGTATAGCGTGCGCGGCATCGTCGCGCTCGCCGGATAGCCCCAGCTCTTCGGCAAGCGCGGCAGGACGTGCGCGAGCTCCTGCGCGCGGCGATACGCGGACGTCGGCCGGCGCGCGCTGCAGCGGGCCGCTTGATCGCAGCGTCACCGCCATGGCAATCGGTGCAGCCCAGGATGACCGCCGTGTTCGCGTGCATCGTCGGCGCGTCGGTCTTCTCGTGGCAGGTCGTGCAGCCGGCGGACTTCAGTTCGGCTTCTGCCAGCGTCTGCCGTTCCGGTGCGGCGGCGTGCGCGACTGTAACTGCGCTTGACCGGCGTTTCGTTGTTCGCTGCAGTCGCCCGGCGCGAGCAAGTGCTGCCGCCAGCGCGAGCTCCGATCAATGTGCAGTCGCGAGCGCATCAGTACGTGAGCAACACGTTGAACAACACCGAATACTGCGTCTTGTCGGTTTGATAAAGCTGCTTCAAGCCGCGCCCGGGCACCAGCGCGGCCACCGACGCATTCAACACGATGTTCTGATTGAAGAACGGGCGATACTGAATCGCCGCCGAAACATCCGTGCCGATCTCGCGATCGACTGAGCCCTGATTGCGCAGCACCGACACGCTGCTCGTGTTCAGAAAGCGCAGGTAGTTCAGGTTGCCGATCACGCGCAATGCCGGCAACACGTCGGCGTCGGCGCCGATGCCCGCCAGCAGAAGGCCCGGATTGACGAAGTTCGACTGCCCTTGGTCCTTCGACGAGCGCAGCGACGGCAGCACGCCGTTCCGGCCGGACAGCGCGACTCCGCCGCCACCGATCAACGGCACCGCCTGACGGATCCAGTAACTTGTATCGGCGCCGGCGATCTGCGGGTTTTCGAAGATCGCATCGAAGCCGGTGGCCTTGCCGTCGAACGGATCCTTGTCACCGCTCGCGGCGAGCAATGTCGCACGCGTTCGCAGCCAGCTGAAGTCGTACGACGCTTCAACCGCGGCGAACGCCGCGCGAATGTCCTGCGGTTGCTGGGAGAGTGCGCCGCGGGTATCGCTGCCGAGCGCAGCGTACGTCGACGCGCTGATGTTCACGCGCCCAAAGTGGCCGTCGCCGTTGATTCCGAGATACGTCACGTGATAACGATGCGCGCGCATGTCGCCGATCGCCGCCGGGCGCACCAGGAATCCGTTGCGGTCAGAACTGATTGCGGTCGTCTTCGCGGTTGATGTTGTGCACGACAGTGCCCTGCAACGTGAAGCCGAGCACCGGAAAGTCCTGCCGGTACAGATTGAAGGCGAACACATCGTCGTCGCGCAGCCGGCTGGCCGATATCGTTCAGACCGCTGTTCGTGTCCTTCTCGATACGGCGGAATGCAGCCGATGTTGTACTGCCATTGGTTGTTCGCGCGGGTGCCGAACAGTCGTACACCGAGCGGCACGTCGTTGAACAGGAATCCTCGAAAGTCGGATTGAAACGGCTGAATGCCAACGCGCACGCTGTCGAAGTCGTAGCGGTCGGACACATCGCGCAGATGCTTGTCGACGAACAGTTCCTGCACGCCGATGTGTTGATCCTGCCGTCGTGTTCCGCTGCGCGGATCGATACGCAACGCGCGCACCTCATCGACATTGTTGACGTTGAAATTCAGCACCGGCACGAAGCGGATTTCGTAGTCGGGCGGGCGGAACGTCGTGTTGCCCTTGATCAGCGCAAAATTGAGTACGACGCTCTGCATGAACGTCGATTGCGCGCCGCGACCGAACACGTCGTTGGCTTGCGCGCGCTCTGACGTTTGCGGGCCCACTCCGGTCGGCACCCGACGCAGCTCGAACAATGTGTCCGACACGACGCCCAGGTTGAAGAACCAGTCGCTCGTGCCAAGGATCGGGCGATCGCCCTTCAGCACATTGGGGTTGTACGGGTCCAGCAAACGCGGGGTGACCAGCTTCAGCTGATCCGCGAGCCGCCAGCGATCCGGCAGTGGGAGCGTTTCGCGTGGATCAAGTCGTGACGGCGGTTCGACGCGGCTCGGATCGATTGGCGGAATCTCTTCCTTTAGCGGCTTGCCCATCGGGCGCGACTGCGTCACTCGATCATCGGGCACCTGCTCAGCTGCCAGATCAGGGACTGTTTCGGTAGGTTTGCTCGGCGCGGCGACACGTGGCGCAACAGGGGTGCCCGCGACAGTGAAGTTCGAAATACCGCTGTCGGTAATTTGCAGCACCCAGCCAACCCGGCCGCCGTCCAAACGCACGCGATACCAGTCACCGTCGCGCCAATCGGCTTTCACACGCGCGCCGCTCTTCAGCGTTGCGATCGGACGTGGCCGTAGCTGCATCTCCGTCACGCTGCGCTCGCGCTTGCTCGCCCCCTTGTCGATCTCGCGCTTCAGTTGCGCGACATCAAATGGCTGCGCGTACACGGGCACGCTATCGACTCGCATCACCAGTTCCGACGACACCGCGCGTCCACGCGCGGGCGTCGCAGCGTTGATCGGCGTCGTGGGTTGCGCGTCCGTGGCATTCGCGAGCGTCGCGCCGAGCCAGGCCAGTGCGTGCAGGCTCAGCGATGCCTTCATCGGCTCACAGTCCTGCGCAAACATTCTGTTCGCTGCTGTTCAGAAAAGGCGCCTGCGGACATTGCGCATAGCGCAGCCGTGTGCCCGTGCCCTGCGGCACCAGCGTATCCGCGCGCATAGAGGGCAGCGCGTTCGACAAGCCGGTATTCAACGCGCGCCCCGCATTGGCGACGCCAAGGAACGCCACCATGTCGTCCTGATCGACGCCATCTCCGGAAACACCGATCGCGCCGATCAACTGACTGCCGCGATAGATCGGCACGCCCCCCGGGAAAATCTGAATGCCGTTGGCGAGCGCCGCAATTCCGGTGCAGCCGATACCGTTGTCACCCGCTGCGAGCGAAGCAATCAGCTTGTTGTAAACCAGATCGAGCTGCAGCCCGTCGTTGAACGGACTCCACGATGCAATCGGCTTCGATAGCGGGCCGGGGTTCGCGAAGTCGACACCATCCGGAAACGCCGGACGCGCGATGTTGCCGATCGATCGCGCACTGAATGCAATGCCGTCGCCAAACGTGTTGGCATTGGCGAACAGCGCGCGGGTGGCAGCAACATAGGTTGAGATCGGTGACACAGCGGGAGGCGACAAGTACGCCGCCGGCGGCAACGCGGACAGCGCCGCCGCTGCGCTGACGTTCGAGAAGAACGCGGCGGCACGCGCCTTCTGCACCGATACATCGATGCCGAACACCGGCGCGTCCGGTGTTCGAACCACACCGACGATTGCGCCTTGCGTATCCACCACCGAAATCGTCACTTGCGCCGCCGAGCCAAGCGGCCTGCGTATCTGGGCGCGTGCGCGGTTGGCAATGTCGAGCGCGCTGACAAGTAGCTGCGTCGTTTCGGCGGTTGTCAGCAAGCCGTCGGTGCCGGCGCGTGGAGCAAAACGATTGGCGTTAGCGGCATCGACCAGAACGTGTGCGCCTAATGCTGCTAACGGCGGTTGGCTTTCGGCACGAACGCCGGAAGCTCGCGGTACCGAACGGAGTACCGGCCGCGATCGGCGACCCGCCATAGCCGGGCACGTTGACGAGCACTGCCCGTGGCGCCGACCAATGCTGCAAATGCCGCGGAGAGCGCCGGATTGCTTGCTATCGCCTCGCTATCGGTAAAGCGCAGTGTGCGGCCATCGGCCGTGATGCGATCGGCGCGCCGATCCGCCGGCGCCGCAAAACCGGAAGACGCCGCCACCGCAATCAACTCATCAACGTCCGCGTCGATGTTCTGAATATCCAAATCGATCGAATACACGCCATCGGCAATGACGCCGACTCCGCCGACCAGCGCGCCGCTCTTGTAAAGCGGCAATCCACCCGGATCGGCCGACAGGCCCAGCGGCGAGCGCTTTGGCCCGATGGTTCCAGCGCTCGCATGCCGAACGACGTCCGAGCACGAGAGCTGCGAAAACTGCACACCGAACAGCGGACCCGAAGGCTGCCCCGTTTCGCGCGGGTTGAAATTCTCCTGCACGATCTGGCTTGCGGTGCGTGTGGAGAACGCGTTTCCTTCGGACGACAGGTACGCGCCGGTCACCGCCTTGGCGATTGCGGCCAGTTCGGAAGGCAACACGTCGATACCTTCCAGTCCGCCCTGCACGTTGCGGCCTGAACGAATTGCGAACGTCGCGGCGCCACCGATCATCCGAAACACGCCGAGCACGTTGCCGACTCGATCAACGACCGCAATCGTGGCCGGAGCATTGCGCGCCTGCGCTTCGCCGACCGCCTGCGCGATCACCCTCTCAACATCGGACACAGTGAGCGCTATCGGCGCTGCGGACTGGCAATTTCCTGTGCAGCCGCCCGCTCCACTGCCATCGCCACCACTGCCGCAACTCGTCAGCATCAAAGCAACGAGGACGAAGATGGCGCGCATCACTTCGTCGGCTCCGGCGCTGGACGCTTGATCGGCTGAATGGGCAACGGTGAACTCAACACCCGCACCGGCTTGCCGTCAGCGACCATGGCCTGTCGCCCGGGTGTGTGAAACACGTGGCACGTCAGACATGTCGCCGTCAGTTTGTTGGGCATCGGCTGATTGCCGCCATGACACGCACGGCACGTCGCAATGCCAGGCATCGCGACGTCCTCGGAGCGCTTCGACTTTTCGACCTTGTGACAATCGCTGCACGGCGATGCTGCATGCGATGCGTGCTCGAACCGGGCGCCGGGCATCCACTGCTGTGAAACGAACACCGGCTCGACTTTCCATGAAGCGCTGCCTGTTGCGCGCGTCACTTCGTGGCAGATTGGGCACGCACGCACTTCGATCAGATCCTGCGCGACCGCGCGCGTCTTGCGTTGTGCCCACGCGAGCGCTCGCGCGCGCTCCGCTGAGCTGACGACTCCGCTGGTGCCGACTCCCCGCTCGAGCGGGGCCGCCGGCGCAGCGTCCACCGGCAGATTATTCAGCGCAGCGCTTTCGTAGAACGCGCCGATCGCCGCGACAACGCGCTCGATATCGCCATGCGGCGCCTCGCGCGTCGACAACAACGGCTCGAACTCGAGCGAGTGACAGCGTTGGCAGTGCGACTGCATGCTGAGTGGCTTGAAGTCCTCGCCCGTACCGCTCGATTCGCCCTGATGGCAGTCGCCGCACGCGAGCTTCTCTTTACCTTTTGGCCCCTGCAGCCCTGGCTTCAAATGCACGTCGTGCGGAAACTTCAGGCCGGAGCGTTCGATCAGCTGGCGTTTGTCGTCGCGTGCGACGCGAACAAAATCGTGAGGCTTCTTGCCAGGCCCGCGCCATAGCGTCACCTTGAATTCAGGATGGGCAGCAGCAAAATCCGCGGCGTCCGCCACCGATGTATCGGACGCCTTTGACTTCAGTTGTGCATGACAGCCAACGCAATCTGCAGTCGTCGGAGTGGCCAAAGCCATTGCTCCTTTGTGATCGGTATGGCATGCCGCGCAGCGCTGCGTGCCGAACAGCATGTGCTGCAGTTGCGCCTCGCGCGCGTGCCCAGAGACGTTCTTGTGACACGCCGCGCACGCCTCATCGCGCACACGCGCGAACGGCTTTTCGTGACACGCTTCACAACGCCGGTTCAGCATGTGATGCGGCGCGGCGAGCTCACCCGGGTTCCATGCCAGATCCGGCGTTAACGGCCGCTTCGAAAATGCTGCGCGCGAATCGGGATCGAATGCATTCAGGAGCGGTGCCGCCAGAAACGCAGCCAACACCAGCACGAAAAGCAGCAATGCCGGCACACGCTGCGTCAACCAGGTCTGGCGCAAGCTGGTACGAGTGGCGTGAATGGCCGCGTCGTCAGGCAGCGGGCGCACGAGTTCAGTCGTCAGCGCCAGATCGATGCCCTCAGGCGCCTGCTCGACGCCGAGAACGAAAGGCCCGATGTCGATCGACCCTCCGGGTGTGAGTCGCAACCGGTTCGCTCCGCCACCGTCCTTCAGCAGCGTCAACCAATCACCATCGCTGCCGCGCGCGATTTGCGCGTGTTCGAGTGCGATGCGGGGGTCAGGCAGATACAGCGTGCTGCCGGCGGCGCGACCAATTGTGATGACGTCGGCCTCGACGATGCGCTCGGCACGTACCGGCTGACCGCTTCGGCTGCGCGTGATGTTGGCGATGCGAATTTTCATCCGTCGATCACCAGTACGCGAATACCGCGACGACGTGCGCGATCAACGCAGCGAGTAACGCGACCGACAGCGGCACATGCAGGTACAGCCACAACTGCTGCCATGCGCGCAGGGAGACATCACGCCGCGCGCGACGCAATAGCTCTGACTTGCGTAGCAACAGTGCGTAAACCGACTGCGACGCGGCTTGCTGCGCCGGCGGCAAACCGTTCGACGCACGCTCCACCAGCGCTAGCGCCTGAGCGGTTGAGCAGCGCGGATCGTGTCCAGCGAGCTGGCGCCAAGCACTGCCGCCGACGCGCGTCTGTTGCGCCGCGCGCAGCACCGCTGCGTTGATGTCATCGGGTAATCCGAGCGCCGCCGAGCGCGCCTGTCGATCGAGATCGGTGATGCCGAGCAGCAGCGAATCGAGCGTGTCGTCGCGCAAATTGTCGGTGATCAGTCGCGGATAGCGCGTGTAAGCGTATGCACCGACCATTCCGCTCGCAATCACCAGCAGCATCAGCGCATACGCGAGCGTGTGCACGTTCCAGCCGACTTCGAAGGCGGCATGCAACGTTACGATGACGACGAGTGACGTGCCCAGGTAGACATGTGCCGACAGCCATCCTTGCACCTGCCCGACGTGGGAGCGATAGCGGCGCTTGCGCACGCCGAACCACAGCAACATCAGGATTAACAACGCGCCGACCGTGCCGAGCGTGTAGCCGACCCAGGTGCTGCCGTGCGGCCCTTGCGCGGGGCGATAGACGACATAGGCCACGGCCGACAGCAGCGAGATCAACAGCGCAAGCTTGAAGTAACGCCAACGCGCGTATTGCAGAAACGACTGGTGTCTCACGCTTCCCCAGTGCTGATTTGCGGCCTGTCCGTGCCGTCTTATCGATGCCAACGCGACGACGGGCGAGTGTACGTATCCGCCGCGGCTACCGAAAGGTTAAAAATCGCACCACCTTTCGTCACTTACAACCTTGTCACTGCGACAGTGCCGATGCTAGTCTGCCCCGCGCTCGAACATCGGTACGCGGTGGGAGAAGACAACAACATGCCAGGGGCGATTGCGGGGGGTGGGACAAAGTGCGCGACGCTTTTGGCCGCTGTTTGTGTTGTATCAGCGGCGCACGCACAGGTCACTGAAGCCGAGACGGCGCAGCTGCGAGCATTGGTCGAATCGGGCCGATCAGCGCAAGCCTACGAGCGCTTTTGCAAGTCCGAGCGTGATTTTCCGCAGCGCGACCTGTGGTGCGGCATTGCATTGGTCGACATCGGACGCGCCGGAGAAGGTGCCATCGCGCTTGAGCGCTATGTACTGCTGAACCCTGAAGATGCGCGCGGCAGGCTAGAGCTGGCGCGCGCTTATTACCATGCAGGCGACGACGTTCGCGCACGCACCGAATTCGAAGCGATTCAGACGTTGAAGCCGCCGGCTGACGTGCAGGCAGGCATCAACCGTTACCTCGATGCGCTGTTCCAGCGCGAGTCACTGTATCGACGGCG
This sequence comes from uncultured beta proteobacterium, assembly GCA_963807155.1. Taxonomy (GTDB): domain Bacteria; phylum Pseudomonadota; class Gammaproteobacteria; order Burkholderiales; family Burkholderiaceae_F; genus JACCZX01. The sequence goes on along the minus strand of CAWEAZ010000023.1, from coordinate 27,315 downwards.
CACGCTGCTGTATTTCGAAGCCGGCATCGGCTACGACAGCAATGTCAACGGCGGCGTGGCGCAGGCCGATATCTCGTTGCCGGTGCTCGGACCCGTGACGGTACTCGATACCGGCGTCGAGAAATCCGACGGCTTCGGCTTCGCCGCGATTGGCGGTCAGATCAATCAGCCGTTCGCGCCGGGCTGGTCGGTGTTCGGATCGTTCGATGCGCAGGGCACGTTTTATCAGAGCGAGCACGATTTCGATCTAGGCGTGCTGGCCGCAAGCGCGGGCGTCAGCTATGAACGCGGCCCGAATATCTTCGCGCTGTCGGCGACCTACGGCGATCTGCGAATCGACGGCGACAACTACCGCCGCAGCACAGGCGGCGGATTCGAATGGCGCTATGCGCTGTCACCTGTCTCTAGCATTGCGGTCGTGCCGCAGTTCGCGCGGCTGTCGTATTCGGGTGAACGATGTGCGGGATGCCGATCTCGCCGCGATTGCGATCAATTACCGGCGCGCCTGGCTCGTCAACTGGCAGCCGGCGATCAACATTGGCGTGTTCTATGGCGAGGAAGACACCCGGCGCGATCGGCCCGATCTGGTGCGCACGCTCTCAGGCGTCAACTTCGACCTCGTCGTGTCACCGTCGCCGCGCTGGGCGTTGAGCGCTTCGGTCGGTTACACGCGCAGCGAATATGACGCTGAAGTGCCGCTGCTCGGCGTGACGCGCGAAGACGACTATTGGAGCGCAGCTGCACGAGCGGTGTATTACTTCGGCGGTGGTTGGTCGGGGCGGCTCGAGTACACGTATGCACGCAACGATTCGAACCTGGAGTTGTTCAGCTTCGATCGCCATACCGTCATGGCCAAAGCGCGTTTCGAATTCAAGTAACGATCAGCCATTAGGAGCGGCCATGCGTCTGCGCTACGGAATCGCCGGAGCCCTGGGATTTTCTCTCGCGCTGCTACCGATGGCGAAGGCAGTAGCGCAAACCGCCGCGCGCGTCGTGATGGCTGTCGGAGACGTAGCCGCGCAGCGCGCAGCCGATCGCGTCAAGCTGACGCAAGGGTCCGATGTGCAGGTCGGCGATCGCGTCACGACCGCTGTGCAGAGTCATGCGCAACTGCGCTTTTCCGACGAAGCGTTGGTCGCGCTGCGGCCGGAGTCCGAATTTCTGCTCGATGGCTACAGCTTTCAATCGCCGGGGAGCGGCCCCGAGCGCGCGGTGTTCAGATTGGTCAGAGGCGGCTTTCGCACGGTGACCGGTCAGATCGGCCGCGTCAATCGCGATCAGTATCAAGTGCTGACGACGCAGGCGACGATCGGCATTCGCGGAACGAGCTATGAGTTGCTGATCTGCGCGCCTTTGCAGTGCACGCGTCGCGACGGCACCGCAGCCGCTGCGGGTCTTTACGGCGGCGTCTATGACGGACGCCTCGCGGTCGCGGCGCGCGGCGAACAAGCCGAGTTCGGCGCGCGCGAATACTTCTTCGTTCCAGACAACGATGTGCCGCAGCGCCTGTTGTCGCCGCCCGAATTCATGCTGACCCGCGTGAACGCCGCACCCGCACGGCAGAACATCGCGTCGCTTCAAATCGGGCAGCCAGCGGGGGATTCATCCGTGTGGATCCGCGTCTCACAACAACACACCAGCGCGCTGGAAGACGACCGGTATCAGTCGACGGAAGATCTCAGCAAGCAACGCCTGGCGCTGCCGCCACCCCCGCCGCCGCCGCCGCAGCCCCCGACACCACCGCCCCCGACGCCACCTCCCGTGCCGCCACCTACGCCGCCGACATTCAACGGCACGATCGGCGCATTTGTCGGTCCGGTGCCATTCGTCGATGTGAGCGGCAACCCGCAACTGCAGGTGACGTTAAACAGCAATGGCGCTGTCACCACGATTACGCATCCGGCGTTCAGTGCGACACTCGGCACCGCAACACTTGCGGATGTCGGCAGCGATGCGCTGTCCGGCAATCTGAACTGGGGCCGCTGGGTTGGCGCAGGCTCGTCGATCGTCGGCGGCCAAATGAATTTGGGCGGGCAGCCGTTGCACTACATCTATGGCGCTGCTGCGACCAATCTTCCCACCAACGGGCGCGTGAACTACAACCCGGTCGGTGGCACAACACCAACGCTCCAATCCACTGGGCAGACGGGCACGCTGCTCTCCGGCGGCACGATGGTGATCGACTTTGGTCAAGCGGTTGCTCAGCTCACCGCCCTGCAGGTCGGGTTCACGGGCGCGACCTACACGTTGAGTGGCACCGCGCCACTGGCCGCAGGTAACTTTGCGACGGCGCTCGGTACCGCAAACTGCACCGGCGCTTCCTGTCAGCCGATCGCAGCATCGGGATTCACCGGATTCCTGGTAGGCAACACCGGCACCGGCGTCGGCATGGGCTACGGCATCATCGTAGGCAGTAGCGTGCTGGACTTCATCCGGGGCGTCGTCGGTTATCGGAGGCAATAGCAGGTCGTTTCAAGCGTTTCACAGTTTTCTCGGCACGCGATGATGCGCCGCGTAATAGCGGCGAGAGTCGGGGAACGTGCAATGCGATTGCGAACGGCTATCGGCGTGGTTGGGCTGAGCGTGACAATGCTGCCAATCGCGAAAGCGGTTGCGCAGACGGCTGGCAGAGTTGTGATGGCGGTTGGCGAAGTCGCCGTCCAGCGTGCCAACGATCAGAGTAAAGCTCGCGCAAGGCGGCGAGGTGCGCGTCGGCGATCGCGTCATCACAGGTGCGCAAAGCCATGCGCAGTTGCGCTTCTCTGACGACGCGCTGGTCGCGCTGCGACCCGACTCCGAATTTCATATCGACGGCTACAGTTTTCAGAGCCCGGGCAGCGGTCCCGAGCGAGCAGTATTTCGGCTGGTCAAAGGCGGCTTCCGCACCATAACCGGACAGATCGGCCGCATCAATCGAGACCAGTATCAAGTGCTGACGTCGCAAGCGACGATCGGTATTCGCGGCACGCACTACGAACTAATGACGTGCGCGCCCGATCAATGTCGCCGCGCCAACGGAACCACAGCCCCGGCCGGAGTGCACGGCGCTGTCTTCGACGGGCGGCTTGCGGTGACGGCATTCGGTGCACAGGTCGAGTTCGGTGCTCGCGAGTATTTCCTCGTGCCCGACAACAACGTGCCGCAACGCGTACTGACACCACCCGAGTTCATGTTGACTCGCGTCGAGTCGACGGCGCCGACAACACTGCTGGCGTCGTTAAGCCTGCCCAAGGTACCGGAGCCGCCGCCGCCTGCTACCACCTTGCAGGGTGACGTCGGATATCAGGCGACCGAAGATCGCGAGCGTCCGCCACTGCCGCCCCCGGCGCCACCTGCACCTCCACCACCACCTCCGCCACCACCTCCGCCGCCGCCGCCACCACCACCACCGCCCCCGTCGCCCCCGCCGACGTTCGCCGGTGCGATCGGCGTAATGGTTTCACCGAGCACGTCGATCGGCGACAGCCCAACGACGACGGCAACGCTGAATCAGGCCGGCGCGGTGATCGCAATCAATGACCTCAACGTCAGAGCGACGCTCGGAACTGCAATGCTCGCCGATGTCGGCAGTGATGCATTAGCCGGCAATCTGAACTGGGGACGCTGGGCAGGTGCCGGTTCAACCATTGAAACAGGTCCGGCCGGTGATCCAACCAGTCGCAATGGAGAACCGCTGCACTACATCTACGGCAATGCCGCAACCAACCTGCCAACTTCGGGCCGCGTGAATTACAACCCGGTCGGCGGAACGTCGCCGACGATGAGCATGAACGGACAGACGGGCACGCTGGTGTCGGGCGGCCAAGTGTCCATTGATTTCGGCCAAGCCACCGCGTCACTGATCGGCCTGCAAGTCGGCTTCACGGGTGCGGTCTATTCGATGAGCGGCAATACGTCCCTAATCGCAGGACGATTCACGGACTCTGCACCCGCAGCGAGTTGTGTCGGCGGCGGGTGCCTCGCAATCCAGGGCGCAAGCTTCGACGGATTTCTGGTGGGCAACACCGGCACCGGCGTTGGGCTGGGCTACAACTTCGACGTGTCGTCTGGCATGGCGAACTACATTCGCGGCGTTGTCGGATATCGACGGCAGTAGCTGACCTTAAAAAGCTGGTTCGAGAAATTCGAAACTCTCGAATCGACGTCGAGTTGACGCCGATGTGACCGCCGCGCGGCCATAGCGCGTGGCCTCTCTGAAGCGTTTTGCGCGCTGCGTTTCTCTGATAGTGTTAATTGCGGTCGTCGATCCGAAATCAATAACTTACGAGCTCGAGCAGCGCACCATGGTCATGTTATCCAGCAGTTCGCTTGCTATCTAAAACAAATTGGACGTCACTAGACGGATAGCCGGGAGGTACGCAATGGTCCGAGGCAGTTGTCTCTGCGGTGGCGTCAAGTTCGAGTTCGCTCAAACATCAGGTCCATTCGAGCTCTGCCACTGCAGTCGGTGCCGTAAGGCCAGCGGCTCAGCCTACGGAGCAGGCCTGCTAGTCCAAGGAGCGGACTTCCGCCTGATTGAAGGGAAAGAACTGATAAAGACGTTTGAAGCACCAGTCGTTGAAGCTCCGCCTCCTTACCGCCAGTGCTTCTGCAGTCGCTGCGGATGTCCGGTGCCGAACTCAACACACGGCGGGTCATGGTTCGTGCCGGCGGGGTTGCTCGATGATGATCCGAGAATAAGGCCAGACAAACACATCTATGTCGAGCTGAGGGCACCTTGGGACAGCATCAGCGATCAATTACCGCAAATGACCAAACAAGAGATTAGATCGCATCGAGCACGCGCAGCCCAGGCCAAGACATGAGTGCCGTCCAACTATGTGTTCCAGCGGACGTACCCGCACTGCGCGCGGGTGTTCCCTCGTTCGCTGCGCTCACTCGGCGTCATTGAAGACGGCGTTAGGCCGCTCAAGTAAGTGGGTCAGAGCGTTGGCACCAGCTCATGTTCGACCGGGCTCTGGGTCTGGTTGTTTCCGCTCGCGTACGGCCTTCACATCGTCGAGGAGTATTGGTTTCACTTCCCGGCGTACGTCGCGAACCTATCGGGGCGGCACATCTCGAACCCTCAGTTCCTCCTCATCAACGCCATTTTCTGGCTCCTCATGGTCGCTGCCGTCGTCCTCGTTCTAGCCCGGCCTTCCTGGGCTTGGCTCGTCGTCACGCTTGCGACTGTTCTCGGCATCAATGCCGCGCTGCATATTGTCGGCAGCGTCGTCACCTTCACCTATTCACCGGGCACCGTCACGGCCGCGTTCCTCTACGTTCCTCTCGTCGTCTACGCGCTTCGGCAGGTACTTCCGCACGTTAGCCGTGGCCTCGCCGTGCGCGCCGCAGCGCTCGGCGCGGCCATTCACGCAGGCGTCTTGCTTCTGGCGGCCAATCCATCGTTCATCCCGTCGCCGTGAGCGGTCTAACCTTGCGGTCAACCGGACGCGCCGATTCATGACTTCTATTTGGCGAACGTCGGCGCGGCGCGCCGGTTACCCTGATCGTTAGGCTTCACGAGGAGAGATCGCGTGGCGCTGGAATGGAAGCACTCATCGACGGAGTTGACTGGGAAGAGCTCTCCGCGCTGTACCGAGTGGCGCCGCTTGGCGACAAGAAGCCATCGCACCTACAGACGGTGTTCTCTAACAGCATGTTCACGTGCTTTGTGTACGACAACGCTCGCCTCGTCGCAGCAGGTCGGGCACTGGCCGACGGCGCGGACTGTTCTTACATCTGCGACATCGCGGTCCTGCCGAGCCATCAACGCACGGGCCTGGGAAAACAGATCGTCGGCTACTTCGTCGAGAGGTCTCGCGGGCACAAGAAGATCATTCTCTATGCCGTGCCGGGCAAGGAGCCCTTCTACCGGAAGTTTGGGTTCCTGCGCATGAAGACAGCCATGGCGATCTTTGAGAACCAACAGCAACAGCTGGAGCGTGGCTACCTGAGTGAAGCCTAACCCTTCGCTCGAGCGGACCTCCAACGACTGTGGGCGCGGAGGCTCCGAAAAATGTTCCGCGCCGAGAATACGGTTGAGTACTACGACCGCGAGATAACTGAGGACGGGCACAGCAACAGCTAACCTTCGCTATGCAACACGAGAACAGCATGTCAGCAAATGGAACAACGCCGCTCTGACTCTTCGCTTGCGCCATCTCCGCTCACCTGTCCGCTGTGCGGAGGTCCGAACGGCTGCGGCCCCGCGAGCAGTGGCAACTTCGACAACACCTGTTGGTGCGAAGCCGCTTCTTTTAGCCCTGAGCTGCTCAGCCGCGTGCCACTCGCCTGCCGAGGCTCATCGTGCATCTGCGCCGCCTGTGCCGCTGCCGAGTCGGCTCGTCTGGAGACTTCGCATGAATAGCCCACTAACGATCTGGCATCGCATTGTTGAGACGCACGACGCCTCGGGCCTAAACCAACTGCTGGCCGAAGACGTGGCGTTCTATTCGCCCGTGGTTCACACGCCGCAGCGTGGCAAAAAGCTGACTGCCTGGTATCTGTCTGCGGCACTCGATGTTTTCGTCAACGAAACTTTTCGCTATGTCCGTGAGGTCGTTGGGCCGTCTGACGCTGCGCTTGAGTTTGAAACCGAGATCGACGGAGTCAGCGTCAACGGCGTGGACCTGATCAAGTGGAACGCAGAAGGCCAGATCACAGAGTTCAAGGTCATGCTCCGCCCGCTGAAGGCAGTCAATGCAGTACACCAGCGCATGGGAGCCACGCTTCATCCGCTGCGCAGCAAATTTCAGTAGCTACTTGGTATCGAACGCCGTTGCGCCGTCCCAATCGACCGGCGGCGCCTGGCGTTCGTAGCTCCTAGCGCGCTCCATGTACAGCGCGTAGAGAGCGCATTCGCTGTGATCGGCGGCGAGCGATGTAAATGCCGCCGCGGCCTCGTCTGAACTTGCGCTCGCGGTAGAGCGCGAGTGCGGCGTGATAGCGATCCAGCTCCGCGCGCTCACCAGGCGTAAGCGACTCTGCGAGCGGCTGATAAATCGTCACCGGTGTATCGCGTCCCTTGACGCGCACACGATCGATTTCGCGGCAGATGATGCCGGGTGCCGCCTTGCGCGTGTCTTCGCCGATCAGGATCGGGACGCCGTAAACCTTGGTCAATCCTTCCAGGCGTGATGCGAGGTTCACCGCGTCTCCGAGCACCGTATAGGCCTTTCGGAACTGCGATCCCATGTCACCGACGTTCATCGTGCCGCTGTTGAGTCCGGCGCCGATCGACAACGCGGGCCAACCGCGTGCCGTGAATTCCTCGCGCAGCTTCGGCAACGCGGCGTTCATCGCGAGCGCAGCACGGACCGCGTCGGTGGCGTGCTCTTCGTTCGCCAGTGGCGCACCCCAGAACGCCATCACCGCGTCACCGATGTACTTATCGATCGTTCCGTGATGCGTGTGGATGATCTCGGTGATGCGCGTCAGATAGGTGTTCAGCATCGCCGACAGGTCCGCGGGCGCGAGATTCTCTGACAGCGCGGTGAAGTTGCGAACGTCGGAAAACAGCACCGTCATCTCGCGGCTTTCGCCCTGCATGCTGAAGCGCTCGCCGCTCTCGCGCATCTGCTCGACTCTTTCGCGTGGCACATACTCACCGAACATGTCGGACAGCTGGCGGATCGCTTGCGCTTCGCGCACGAAACCTGTCAGCAGGTTCAGCGCACCCAATGCAACCAGCAGTACGACGAGCGCCGCCAGCGGATAGACGACACGCGAGGAGTGCCAGAGATATAAATTGCCGCCGATCGCAACCGCGATCAGCGCGAGCACGCCGAGCGTGCCGATCAATGGGCGGCGATACGGCAGCGCAAAGAGCGCGAGCAGCCCGCCGATCACCATCGCAATCGCCAACGCTTCGTTGGCGCCCGGCGGCACCGACAGCATTTCGTCATTCAGCATGCCGGTTAACAAGCTCGCGTGAATCTCGACACCTGGGTAGTCGGGCGCGACAGGCGTCGGCCGCAAATCCTGCAGCCCCTTTGGCGCTGGTGCCGACCAGCACGATCGCGCCGGCAAATGCATCGGCCGGCACACGGTCCTGCATCACTTCGGTCGCGGAGATGTACTTGAAAGTTCCGCGCGGTCCGCGATACGGCACCAACGCCGTGCCATCCGGTGCGACCGGAATCCGCAAGCCACCGACGTCGATCCATTCGAGATCGCCATTGCTGTCGGTGATCGGCTTGATCGTTTTCGCTTCGAGCGAGACGCCGAGCACCGCCAGCGTCAACGATGGGTAGTAGCCATCACCGTAGCGCTTCAGCATCGGCACACGCCGCACGACGTTGTCGGCGTCGAACACGGGATCGAAGTGACCGCCCGCAGTGGCAGCCTGCTGCAACACCGCTAGATTGGCAACGTAGCCGGGCTCCGGTGCGATACGTATGTGCGCGCCCTGCTGCGCCAGTTGCGATTCGCTGAACGAAGGCGGCGGCAGCGTGCCCACACGAATCGGATCAGCAACGAAGCCGAAGCTCAACACGACGTCGCGCGTGGTAAATGCCTTCGCCAGCTGCGCATCGAAATCGAGCTGCGGAACGAGCCGCTCGATCGCATCCTTGTATCCTGGAACGCCGCGCAACTCGTCGAGCCCAAGGCCGATAACACGTCGGCTCCGCCAGAGCGGTCGCGCTCGGCAAACACGACGTCAAACGCAATCGCGCGCGCATGATGCTTGTCGAAAATCTGTCGAGTCAGCAACGACACCTTGTCGCGCGACCAGGGCCAGCGGCCCTGCTGCCGCAAGCTCGCTTCGTCGATATCGACAATCACGACCTGCGGGTCACCGCCTTTGCCGAGCGTGGTCGCGAGGCGCGCGTCGTATGCAATCGCTTCGAGCCGGCCGAACAGCCCTTCACGGCCTTGAGGCAGCAGCGCGATCGCGACGAACACCGCGATGATGGCCAGCCCGAGCAGCCAGCGCGGCACCGCGCCGAGCTTGCGCAAAGCACGGCGCGCATCCATCACCGCAACTTAGCGATAGCCGCCATCCACCATGAAGTTCTGCCCGACGGCGTAGGAGCCGCCGGCACCGCCGACGAACACGATGAACGATGCAATCTCGCGCGGTTCTGCGAAGCGGCCTGCCCAGATCTTGCTGATTTCGTTCGCACGCTCGTCGGCCGGCAGTGTGTCGTTCATGCTGGTTTCGATCCAACCCGGCGCCACACCGTTGATGCGGACGCCGGCCGGCGCGTAGTGCTCGGCGAAGATCTTCATCATGTGACCCTGCGCGGCTTTCGACGAATCGTAGTGCGTTGATATCTGCGACTGCGAATTGATGCCGTTGGTCGACGTCACCAGCACGATCGAGCCCTTGACGCCGCGCTTTTTCATCCGCTCGGCGATCGCGCGGGTGCTGATGAAGCAGCCGAACACGTTGATCTCGAATACACGACGCCAGCCGTCGGGACCGTCGAGCGTTTGCTCTTCGATCGGAATGTTGGGCGAGATTCCGATCGAGTTGATGGCGAGCGAAATTTCCTGGCCGATGTTGGCGACCGCGTCGTCGAGGACCTTGTTGAATCCGGGCTCATCGCTCAAGTCCGCCGGCGCGGCAAACGCCTTGATGCCGTCTGCGCGCAACTCAGCTACGAGTTCGTCGGCCGCTTTCTTGTTGCGCCCGTACGTGAACGACACCGCCGAGGCACCGCTACACGCCAGCGTCCGCACGATCTCGGCACCCAGGCCGCCCGAGCCTCCCAACACCAATGCGTGGCCCGTAATGCCACTTATGCAGCGCGACTTGTCCATCGACCCCTCTCAGTCGTTGTTCGTTTGAACGCTGAAACTACTTTTGTTACTTCTTTTTTTTCTTGGCGGCCGTCTTCTTTTCGACGCCACTCTTTTTAGCCAAATCAGCCCGATGCGCACGCTCGAATGTTTGAATGTCCTTGAACCTTCCCTTCGCGTCCCTGACTGCATACAGCTTCTTGCCAGACGTGCTGCGATGTGTAGTGCGTTTGGTCGCCATATCTAGTCTCCTCACTTTGCAGGCGTTAAGAAGGCACGGTTGCGTTTGTCCCGTCCCGCGATAATAAGGCGTGAACGAGCAAATCGCCCGTGATGTAGTGCTGGTCCGCGCCGTCGAGAGCGCAGACACCGAGCGCGCCATTTTCACTAACGAAGACCGCACGCACGCCAGCCGGGCGGCGGCGGAACTCGCACGCTGGCGCGCCAGCGAGCGGCGCCAGGCAGCGACCGCCGAATCATTCATAGGACAGCGCGCTGCGCTGCTTGCTGAAACGCTGCCGCGGCGTGCGCCGGCGATTGCGCGCGCCGCATCCGCGTTTGATTGGCCCGCGTGGATTGGCATCGCACTGCCGGCTCTGGCGTTCGTACTCGGCGCATTGCTCGAGCACATTGCCGATCGGCAGCACGTCAACATCATCGCCTTCCCGCTGCTGGCCATCGTGATTTGGAATGTTGCCATTTACCTCCTGTTAGTGCTGCGCGTGGTGATGCGTGCAAGCGGCGTCGAGCCCGAACTGCGCGGTCTGCGCCGCTGGTTGGCGGCTGGCTCCCAACGTGCGGTGCGCAACGTCACCGGAACTGCCGCCGCGGCAGTGAGTACTTTTGTGCCGCAGTGGAGTGCACTCGTCGCGCCGCTGATGGCGGCGCGCGCCGCGCGCGTGCTTCACCTGGCCGCGGCGCTGTTCGCATTGGGGGCAGTGGCGGGGTTGTACGTGCGCGGGCTCGTATTCGAGTATCGGGCGGGTTGGGAGAGCACGTTCCTTGACGCCTCCGCAGTGCACGCATTGCTGTCCTTCTTTCTTTCGCCCGCCGCCCAGTTGATCGGCGTTCCGTTTCCTTCGGTCGATCAGATTGCCGCGCTGCGTTTCACCAGCGGGACGCCCGGCAACGCCAATGCGGCGCTCTGGATTCACCTCTACGCGGTCACGGTCGGCGCCATCGTCATCGTGCCGCGCCTTGCGCTCGCGCTGATCGCCCGCTGGCAAGAACAGCGTCGCTCGCAACGTTTCGCTTTCGATATGAGCGAGCCTTACTTCCGCCGCCTCGCCGGATCTTTCACCGCGGGCACGGCGCGGCTGCGCGTGATTCCCTACAGCTACACCGTTGATGAAGCCGCATTGAACGGCCTGCGCGCAGTGGCGGTGAGCATTGCTCGGCGACGACGCCGACGTCACGCTGCATCCGACCATTACGTTCGGGGCGGAAAGCACGGTGAGTCAGACGTTGACTGCCGATCCGCAAGTGACGCTAACGCTGGCGCTGTTTAGCTTGGCGGCGACACCGGAAAACGAGAATCACGGTACGTTTCTGAAAGCGTTACGCAGTACACCCTCTACTCGACGCCTGGCAGTGCTGATCGACGAGTCAGGCTATCGGCGCCGGCTTGGCACGCAGGCGGGCGCGGAGGCGCGATTGGAAGAGCGGCGCAGCGCATGGCGCTATTTCTGCCGCGCACTCGAACTGGACGCTGCATTCGCGGATCTGTCGGCACCGGATTTGCCGGCGCTCGAGCGTGAACTCGAGCGCGTGCTTGCGGCACCCGCCGCGTCAACATGAGCATTGACGATGAGTTCGGACGTCGCAACGGTTGAGATCACGTTGATCTCGCATACCAACGCCGGTAAGACAACGCTCGCACGTACGTTGCTCGGCCGCGACATCGGTGATGTGAGAGACGCCCCGCACGTGACCGAGATCGCCGAAGCGCACACGCTGCTGAAAACCGAAATGGGCGATGAGCTGCGGCTGTGGGATACACCGGGCTTCGGCGATTCCGCACGCCTGGTGCAGCGCCTTCGGCTAGCCGATAACCCGATCGGGTGGCTATTGCGCGAGGTATGGGACCGCTACAGCGATCGTCCCTTCTGGTGCAACCAACAGGCAGTGCGCGCTGCGCGCGATAACTCCGATGTAGTGCTGTATCTGGTCAACGCTGCAGAAGATCCACGTGATGCCGGCTACGTGGCATTCGAGGCGCAGGTGTTGCGCTGGGTCGGCAAGCCGGTCGTCGTGCTGCTGAATCAGACCGGCCCGCCGCGCCCGGCGGACGAAGAACGCGCAGAAGCGCAGCGCTGGAGCGCGCATCTCGAATCGCTGGGTGTGGCGAGCGAAGTGCTGGCGCTCGATGCGTTCGCACGCTGCTGGGTGCAGGAGCGCGTGCTGCTCGACGCCGTCGGCCGCCGATTGCCTGAGTCAAAGCGAGCCGCTTACGCGCGTCTGGTCAGCACCTGGACTGTACGCAACGTCGAGCGCTTTGATACCGCAATGCAAGTGCTTGCGGAGCATCTGTCGCGCGCCGCGAGCGACTTCGAGCTGGTCGCGCCGGTCTCGGCGTCGACCGCCCAAAAGTTGATGCACTCGATAGGGATCAAGCGCGACGCTCTCGATGCCACGCGCGAGCGCTCGATGCGGTCGCTTGCCGCGCGACTGGACGCAAGCATTCGCAATACAACCGATCGCTTGATTCAAGTGCATGGGCTGCAAGGCGAAGCCGCCGACACCGTTCTGGAACGAATGCGAGCCCACTTTGCTATTCAGGAGCGCGTCGATGAAACCCGCGCTGCGCTATGGGGCAGCGTTGTCACCGGCGCGCTGGCGGGGTTGAAAGCGGACGTCGTCGCGGGCGGATTGACCTTAGGCGCCGGCATGCTGGTCGGGGGTGTCATCGGTGGACTTAGCGGTGCGGGAATCGCGCGCGGAATGAATCGGTTGGCCGGGGCGGATCAACCCGAAGCGCGCTGGTCGTCTGATTTTCTGAACGCGTTGGTGCGCTCGAGCGTGTTGCGCTACTTGGCAGTTGCGCATTTTGGGCGCGGCCGTGGAAAGTATGTTGAGGGCGAGGCGCCGCCGTTCTGGCGCGATGAAGTCGAGCGGCAGTTCAGTCAACACGAGGCTGCGTTCCGCGCGCTCTGGGATGCCGCGTTGGGAACGTCACCACACGAGGAGCTGATGCCCGAATTGCAGGCCAGCATCGCGAAGTTGACCGTCGGAGTGCTCGAAAAACTCTATCCCGGCACCGTTCCCGCCGAGCTGCGGCTGCGCGTGTAACAGCTAGCCGTCCGGGCATACCGTCTTGCAATCGCTATGCGTCCCGGGATAAGCCCGGTACAACATGGAGGCGGTATGAACAAGGATCAGGTTAAGGGCCGTACCAACACGGTGACCGGCAAGATCAAGGAAACGGTCGGCAAGGCGACGGACGATAAAGACCTTGAGGCGAAGGGCACTGCCGAAAAGGTCGGCGGCAAAGTTCGCTCGGCGTTCGGTGACGTAAAGAGTGATATCAAAAAAAGCACACGTTAAGAGTTTTTGACCGGTGGTGAGGTGGCAGTGCGCTGCGCAGTTGGCTAGCGCCGGTTCGCTTCTCCCCGGTCACCATCAATCCACGCGTACAGCGCCATGCGTTCAAGGCGCAGCAATGCACGCTGCTGCCGTCCCACGCATCGTAGATATTGCGCGACCACCGCATTGTTCTTAGCGAAAGCCAATAAAGGTGTCGCTTCGCGGAGCGTCACATCTGCGTAGCGCTGCCCCACCTCAGCCAAGCCTCGAGCGGCGCGCTCAAGCGCCCATTGCCCGTAGAGATGGGCGACAACGACGGCGACGGCGAGCGGAACACTAGCCGACGCCGAATAATGCCGAGCTGGCGTGCGCCATCTCAAAGGCAGCTCCCACGTCAGCAGCCCATGCCAGGAACATTCCGACACCGAAAAACCGTGCGATACCGGCGCGCCGCTCCAATTCTCGCCACCGCTTTGCCTCGGACGCCTGCCGGCGCTGCAACTCCAGAGCGTCGGGTGGAAATGCGAGTACATCGATTGGTTCAACAGCCGTCTTGCGTGTAGCGCTTACTTCCACATCCATCTGCTTACGAGTCGTCGAACAGCAACAGCGGTTCGACTTGCCCGCTTGCGAGGCGTTCGCGCACGCGGAAATTGGCTACGGGAAACAGGGTCGCAGGAATATCTGGTCTACGCGCATAAGCAAGGTTATCACGCGCCAACCAACTCGACAGCGCAGCCCTCATCGATATTTGACAAAGCCTGAACTAATATGTAACCTATTAGTTACTTGTTATCACGATGACCGAACCCGAACTCGACGCCGTGTTTCTATCGCTGGCAAGCACATCGCGCCGCCAGATGCTTGACATCATCCGGCTGATGCCGGGCTGCACCGTCGGGTACGTGGCTGATCATTTTGAGATGAGTCGTATCGGCGTACTCAAGCACCTGAACACGCTTGAGGATGCCGGACTGATCGTTTCGGATAAGCAGGGGCGCGAGCGGTCGCTGTTTATGAATGCAGCGCCGCTGCAATTGATTCACGAGCGGTGGAGCGATGATTACTCTGAGTTTTGGGCAAGCCGATTGACGCGATTGAAGTATGCAGTGGAAAAAAAGGAGAGCTGAGCATGGCAGAAGCGAGCGCAAAAAGACTGGTGAACAAGATTGTCATTCGCGGCAGGATCGAAGACATCTGGCGCGAACTGACGAAGAACAACGAGCCGCAAGCCGCCATATTCAACGCTTGGTTGCATGCGCAGCGCCTGGCGCCGGGCGCGAAGATGCAGATGCGAACCGGGGATGGCAAGTTCACGCTGGTGATCGGCGAAGTACGGGAGTTCGATCCGCCGCATCGGTTCGCGCATACCTTCCGCTTCACCCAGTACGACGAACCGGAATGCGTCGTCATTTACGAGCTGAAACCGGTTGCAGGCGGCATCGAGGTCACGCTCACCGTCGACAACGTTACGGCAGGAACTCGCACCGCGAAAGACATGGCTCGCGGCTCTACAACGATTTTGAATACGCTGAAATCGGTGATCGAAACCGGGCGCCCGGCGCTGGGTACGCGCATGATGTATTGGCTAATGGACCGCATGACGTTTGTGCTGCCGAAGCGCTGCCGCGCCGAGGCATGGCCGCTTTGAATTACAACCTGATCTAGCTAGTCACTCGACGGTCACCGACTTCGCAAGATTTCTCGGTTTATCGACGTCCGTCTTCCGCACGACAGCGGTGTGATACGCGAGCAATTGCAGCGGCACGACGTGCAGGATCGGCGACAGCGGTCCGTAGTGCTCGGGCAGCTTGATGACGTGAATGCCCGGCGCAGATTCGATCTGCGTGTCGGCATCGGCGAAGACATATAGCTCGCCGCCTCGCGCGCGCACTTCCTGCATGTTCGATTTCAGTTTTTCGACCAGCGCATCGTTAGGCGCCACAGTGACGACCGGCATTTCCGCCGGTGACCAGTGCCAGCGGGCCGTGCTTCAGCTCGCCGGCCGGGTAAGCCTCGGCGTGGATGTAGCTGATCTCTTTCAGCTTCAACGCTCCCTCGAGCGCGATCGGGTAATGCAGGCCGCGGCCAAGAAACAACGCGTGCTCCTTGCGCGAGAACTGCTGCGACCACGCGATCACCTGCGGCTCGAGTGCGAGCACCGCTTGCAGCGCGGAGGGCAGATGGCGCAACGCGCGGATGTGTTCGTGCTCCGCTTCTGCATCGAGACGGCCGCGCAGCTTTGCGATCGTCAAGCGTCAATAGAAACAATGCGACCAACTGCGTCGTGAATGCCTTGGTCGACGCCACACCGATCTCAACGCCGGCGCGCGTGAAAAACTGCAGCGCAGTTTGCCGCGCCATCGCGCTGGTCGCCACGTTGATGATGCCGAGCGTGTGCCTCATCCCGAGCGACTGCGCGTGCTTCAGCGCGGCCAGCGTATCAGCCGTCTCGCCGGATTGCGAGATCACGACCACGAGCGTGCGCGGGTTCGGCACGCTGTCGCGGTAGCGGTACTCGCTCGCGATTTCGACTTGCGTCGGCAGTCCGGCGATCGATTCGAGCCAGACCTTCGCGGTCAATCCGGCGTAGTAACTGGTGCCGCACGCAAGAATCAGCGCGGAGTCGACGGCGGCCAGCACTTCCGCCGCTTTCTCACCGAACAGATCCGGCGTGATCGATTCGATGCTTTCGATCGTGTCGCTAATCGCGCGCGGCTGCTCGAAAATCTCCTTTTGCATGTAGTGCTGATACGGGCCGAGATCGGCGCCGCCGGCAACCACCTTGACCGTCTGCACCTGCCGCTGCGCCGGCGCACCCGACGCATCGACGATTCGCACACGCTTCAGTTCGATATCGACGACATCGCCGTCTTCCAGATAAATGATCTGGTCGGTAGTGCCTGCGAGCGCCAATGCGTCCGACGCCAGAAAATTTTCGTCATTGCCGAGCCCGACCACCAGCGGAGATCCGCTGCGCGCGCCGACCAATCGTTGCGGCTCGCCCTTGTGCATCACTGCGATCGCATACGCACCTTTGAATCGCGCCACCGCAGCACGCACGGCAGCCAGCAGATCGCCGCGATACAGCTGATGAATCAGATGCGCAATAACTTCGCTATCGGTTTCGGTGACGAACTCGTATCCGGCGCTTTTCAGGTCCGCGCGAATCGATTCGTAATTTTCGATGATGCCGTTGTGCACGACAGCGACTTCATCGCGTGAAAAATGTGGATGCGCATTTCCGGTGACCGGCGCGCCGTGCGTCGCCCACCGCGTGTGCGAGATGCCGAGATTGCCCGCCAGCGCCGACTGCTTGATCTGGGACTGAAGCTCCGCAACCCGCGCGGTGCTGCGTGACCGCGTCAGCTCTCCGTCCTGCAGCAACGCCACTCCGCACGAGTCATAGCCGCGATATTCGAGCCGGCGCAGCCCTTCGACGAGGATCGGAGTGATATCGCGCGTCGCAACCGCGCCTACGATGCCGCACATAGATGCTGTCTAACCTTTCTTTTCTTTCGTCGGCCGCTTCCAGCCGTCCAGTGTCGTCTGCTTCGCGCGTGCGACGGTCAGCTTGCCTTCAGGCGCATTCTTGGAGATGGTCGAGCCGCCCGCAATCGTCGCACCCTGACCGATCGTGACCGGCGCCACCAGCACCGCGTTCGAGCCGATCGATACGTCATCGCCGATGACGGTGCGATGCTTACGCGCACCGTCGTAATTGGCGGTGATGGTACCTGCGCCGATATTGACGTTGGCTCCCACCGTTGCGTCGCCGACGTACGCCAGATGGTTCGCTTTCGAACCGCGGCCCAGCGTGCTCGCCTTGACCTCGACGAAATTGCCGATGTGAACTTCATCCGCCAGCAGCGCTCCAGGACGCAGGCGTGAGTACGGGCCGATGCGCGCACCAGCACCGATCGTCGCGCCGTCCATGTGTGTAAACGGCAACACCTCGGTGCCTGCGCCGATTGAGCAATTACGCAGCACGCAATAGGCACCGATGCGAACACCGTCGGCAAGATCGACCTGTCCCTCGAAGACACAGCCCGACATCGATCGAGACGTCGCTCCCGACATTTACGTTGCCTCGCACGTCAATACGCGCCGGATCGGCCAATGTTGTGCCGCGCTCCATCAGCTCGCTTGCAATTCGCCGCTGCGCGATGCGCTCGATGTTGGCCAACTGTTCCTTGCTGTTAACACCACGCGTTTCGTCGCGATCGCTGCATTCGACGGCGACCACCCGGCAATGCTCTGCGACCGCATGTGCGATCACATCGGGAAGGTAATACTCGCGCTGCGCATTTTCATTCGACAATGCTTTCAGCCAACGCTTCAGCTTGACAGTGGGCGCCATCAAAATGCCGGTGTTCACCTCGGTCAATTTGCGTTCATCGTCGTCTGCGTCGCGCTCTTCGACGATGCGCAGCACGTTGCCGCGCCAATCGCGCACGATGCGCCCGTAGCCAGACGGCTGCGCCAATTGCACCGTTAGCAGCGCAACATCGCCGCCGGCCGTGAACAACCGCCGCAACGTAGACGGTCGGATCAACGGCACGTCCCCGTACAGAACCAACGTGGGTGCAGCATCGTCCAACAGCGGCTCCGCCTGCTGCACGGCGTGGCCGGTTCCCAACTGCGGCGACTGCTCGACGTAGCGTAGCGAGCGTTCGCTCTTTGGTTCCGCAGGGAACGCTTCTTGCACTTGCTTTGCGCCGTAGCCGACGACAACCACTATATTGACGGGCATTCCGGTCGTGGCGCCGGCGACCGCATCGAGCACGTGGGCCAGCATTGGGCGGCCGGCAACGAGGTGCAGTACTTTCGGCAGAGGTTTGGCGCGCGCGGGGCCCATCCGCGTACCTTGGCCTGCAGCAAGTATCACGATGTTCATGCGGTTTGGGTAATGAGCGGAGGTCCGATTGCGCAACGATTCTAGTTCACCGATAACCGGTTCTACCGCCGGGCGCGTTAGTCGTCTGGCGGCAATTGCCGCCTTTGCGGTGTCGTTAGCAAGCTGCGCAGCGATAAAGATCGGCTACAACAACGCCGACACGCTGGCGCTGCTTCAACTGGATGGCTACCTGGATTTGACCGACGAGCAAGAGCAGACGGTCAAGGAGCGGGTCAATGCGCTGCTCGCCTGGCATCGCACAACGCAGTTGCGCGATTACGTCGCGTTTATCGACAAGACGCGCGCGAAGCTCGGTGGCCGCATCACCGCCGCCGATGTGATGGATTTCAACCAACAACTGAACGCGCGGATGATGACGGCGGCCGACAAGGCGGCACCCGATATCGCGCACCTCGCGCTGAGTCTGTCGCCGGAACAAATCGACCGCGCCGCCAAGAAGACCGCCAACGATGCTACGAAGGCCCGCCGCGAATTTGTTCGCCTTGAAAAAGACTCCGGCGCCGAAAGGGCCAAGAAGTATGGCGAGCGCGCGGAATCTTGGTTCGGCAAACTCACGGACGAGCAGAAAGAGATCATCCGCAAGTCGTTGGCGAACCGGCCCACCGATGCGACATGGTGGATCGATGAGCGCGAGCGTCGCCAGCGCGAGTTCCTCAGCGCTACTGCGCAAGATTCAGGCAGATCGCCCCACCGAAGAGGTTGCCGCACGCTGGCTGCGTACCTATTTCACGCATCTCAATGTGGCACCAGAAGCCGAGCGCCGCGCCCGCGCCGAGTCGTACCGGCGTGGCAGCGCCGAGTTGATCGCACAATTAATTAATCACGCGACGCCCGAACAACGTGCCGCACTCGACAAGAAACTGAACGACTACGCGCAGGATTTCAGGGCGCTCGCGGCGCAAGCCGGTTAGCTAGTGCGCCTACTCGGCAACCTGAGCACGCGGCGCTGGCGCTGATAGCAGCGAACCGCCGAACATTCCAACTGCCGCCATCAAAAATCCTCCGAGCACGGGCGGGAACTGTTGCCCGAGCGGCGTGAATTCCAGTAGTGCCCACGTGCCCATGCCGAGGATGATCGACGAGATCGCACCCGGCGTCGTCGAGCGCCGCCAGTAAAGCCCGCACACCAGCGGCCAGAACGCGCCGACGACCGGAAACTGATACGCCTTC
This sequence comes from uncultured beta proteobacterium, assembly GCA_963807155.1. GTDB lineage: Bacteria > Pseudomonadota > Gammaproteobacteria > Burkholderiales > Burkholderiaceae_F > JACCZX01. The sequence goes on along the minus strand of CAWEAZ010000023.1, from coordinate 7,979 downwards.
GAAACCAGCTCGTAGATCGGCGTGCCGATCATGATGATCGAATAGATCAGCACGCATGCGGTGAATGCGACCACCGTCAATCGCATGTACAGCAGTTCCTGCTTGTCGGTCATCTTGACGAAGTTCTTCAGCACGTTTTCGACGAACGTCGTCGAAGGTGCAAGCAACGTGGCCGATGCGGTTGACATGATCGCCGCCAGCAGCGCGCCGAAGAACGCGACCTGCAGCCACACGGGCATGTGCTCCATCACCAAGCGTCGGCAGGATTTTTTGCGAGTCTTCTTTCAGCAATGCGTTGGCCGCCTCTGGCATCACCAGAAATGCAGAGAGCCCGATAAAGATCGGCACCAACGCGAACACCATGTACGAGATGCCGCCGATGATCGGGCCCTTGACCGACGTGTCAGCGTCCTTCGCCGACATCACGCGCTGAAACACGTCCTGCTGCGGAATCGAGCCGATCATGATCGTGATCGCCGCGCCGGTCCAGAACAGCCACTCGCGCGCTCCGCCGTCTGGAAAGAACCGGAACATCTCGCGCGATTGCGCGTACTCGATCACTTTGCCGGCACCGCCCGCCTGATCGGCCGCAAAGATCGCGATCAGCGATAGGCCGACGATGATGATCACCATCTGGAACGTGTCGGTCAGCGCGACTGACCACATGCCGCCGAACAATGTGTACACGAGCACGATCACCGTACCGAGCACCATGCCCCAAGCCACGCTGATGCCACCGGCCGACAGCAGATTGAACACCAGCCCAAGCGCGGTAATTTGCGCCGCGACCCACCCGAGATAAGAAATCAGAATCACGATCGAGCTGAAAATCTCGACACCGCGGCCGTAACGGCGCCGATAAAAATCGCCGATCGTCAACAGATCCATGTTGTACAGCTTGCGTGCGAAGAACATCCCAACGAGGACGAGGCATAGGCCCGCACCGAACGGATCTTCGACGGTGTTGCGAAATCCCCCCTCGACGAACTTTGACGGAATGCCAAGCACGGTCTCGGAACCGAACCATGTCGCAAACGTGGTGGCGACGATGACGAACAGCGGCAACGAACGCCCCGCCAGTGCATAGTCCGCAGTATTTCTAACGCGAGTCGCGGCGTAGACGCCGATACCGATCGATGCGATCAGATACAGCGCGATAAAGCCGAGCAATGTCATAGCTTCGGGCCGTCAGTACTGGCAAGGGAAAACGGCGCGCATTATGAAGCAGCTTCGCGCAGGAAAGGGAAGCTTCTGAAAAACGTAGCGAGTGGGTCAAGGTCGGGCCGAGGAGCGGAGGCGTACGAGCGGTACGTTGAGCACCGGAGGCCCAAGATTGGCCCGCGCAGTAGTTTTGCAGAGCTTCCTAGATCTGCTCGACGCGAAAGCCCTTGGCCTTGAGCTGCTCGACAATGCTTTTCGGCCCCACCAGATGCAACGACCCGACCGCGATGAAATGTGGCCCGGGCTGCCGCAGCAACTCTTCGATCTTGCGAGTCATCGCCACGTCGCGCTGATACAGAAACTTGTCGTCGAACTCACGCTTGGCTTCCGGATCGTTGAAGCCCTTCTGATTCAGCTTGAAAGCGCCGTCGGCGTCACCTTTTTTCCAGGCGCTGACGATGTCACCGATGATCTGCCGCGTGCCCTCCATATTGTCGAGGAAGTCAGTCAACATCGCCTTCTGCAGTCGCGCGCTCAAGCCGTCCAACATCGCCAGCTGCCCTTCACCCGACTCCAACTCGACTACTCGCTTGCCGCCTGCGTTAGCTTTCTGAATCAGGTAGTTGTCGATTCCGGCGTCAGGGCTAAAGCCCAGTTGCTGCAGTTTGATCGCGGCCAGAATCAACATCGCGCCCCACGGCTTCACCTTCGCAATTGCCGCCTCGGGTACTTGGAGCTTGGCGGCTTCCGCTGCGGTTTGGTCGTACAGTGATTTGCCAAGCCGCGTTTCGAGGGTTTCGTTGCCTGCCAGCATCATTCGCTGCATGGCGCCGGCGATATCCATCTTCGCAGCGTCGACTTCAACCGCAAGCGTCTTGGAGTCCGCAAACGCTTTTTCGATCATTGGGTTAAGCGGCAGCCACTCGCGCTTCCATGCGTGCACGGTGCCCAAGAGATAGCTCGTCCGTCCGTCTTTCTCGACCTTCCAGAACAGACCACGATCGGTGGATGCGACCGACGGTGATTGACCGCAGGCGGAGCTCGCCGCAAGCAAGCTGACGAGACCGAGCAACGAAGCGGTGAGACCCCGACGCCAGTTGCCGCACATAATTTCCAGGCACGCGCTCATCGGCTCGTCCCCGTTCGTTTCAACCAGCGTTCATTGGGTGTCCAGTGGCCATGACCGTGAGGTCCGACGACTGCGCGTGCCAGCAACGCACGGTCGGAGACAAAGTCGAGCGGCGTGCGGAGCGCCAGCGGCGCTAACAATCCGCCAGGCGGCGCGGGAACGACCAAATTGCTCGCCCAGGAGTCTCCGGCGCGCATCGCGATCGGCGCCGGCAAGCTCGTCACCGCATTCGGATCAGCCTGCAGCACCCAAGGCGCCAACTCCTGCACCGCCAGCTGCGCGCGCGGCTTGATCGCCGCTTCACCGATGCGCCCGCGCTGCCCGAAGCGAACGATCAGGTTCGAGCTCGTTGTAGCGGGTCCGATCTTGTCGGTGATCGCCACGTCACGGCGCCACATGTGATTGCGCACCATCATGAATTCTTCAAACGTCATCGCAAGGTCTTCACGCGTGGTCGAGTAGTTGTACTCGTCTGTTGCACGATCGGCCGCGAAGAAATTGGCTACATCGTTCGGCGTATACCCGCGCTGCGTCGCATCGGCGGTGGCACCGAAGAATTTCACCTGCGCCAGGCCCGCCAGTTGGGTCGATTGCAGCGGAAAACTTGCCGACATCTGGTCCGACGGCAGCTGCCCCGCCTGATAGCGCGGTGAAATATTGCCCCAGGCGGACAACGAACTGTTTAGCGAAGCTCGGACTGAAGGCGGCAGGAAGTCCGATGCGTGCGCGAGCTCGTGATAGAGCAGCCAGCCCGCTTCGGCGAGCAGATAGGAAATATCGCGCGAAATTCTCGACGTCGCAGGAAACGGCAGAAAAATATTTTGATTGTTCTGTGTGTAGCGCCAGACGCCGGAATACATCAGGTCGCGATCGAAATCTGAGCGAAAGTCCGGCGCTTCATTGATCACATCGCGCTGCGCGGCGGTCAGCCAGAAATTTTCCGCGTCCAGATAGATTGCGCCGGTCAACGCGTAGTAGAAGCTTGGCCTCACCTGTGCGCCGATTACGATCGCGGTAACGCCATTGAACAGCCGCAGCATGTCCTGTGAAGCCTGCGTCCGCAGCAGCTGCTCGAATGTTTCACCCATCCAGTCGTGCGACACAACAACGCGATCCATGATCTGGTCGACTGTCGGCACGGCACCTGCCGTTGTCTCGTGCAAGAACGGCAGCGCCGACAGCGGGCACAAATTGGTCGCGCCGCCGGTGTATTGCAAGTTGGCTTCGTAGGTACAGCGTACGAGCACACCCGCTAATGGACCGCCCGCTCGATACGGATAGGTGCGTGATACGTGCAGGTCGCTGAACACGAACGGCAAGCTGCCGCTCGGATCCGGCGGCGCTTGTGCGTAGTTTTCGACCAGCACGTAAGCATCGTCAGTGTCGATCGCGCCGCTGGCCGCGCGGCGCGTCACGCGGAAAACGAGCGCGCTATCGCGCGTGACCTGGGGCGCAATGAATAAAACGCGGTCGGGGTCGCTCGCTCGAGCGTTACTGTTGGGCCGGAGATCTGCGCCCATGTGTTGGTTTCACCAGACGCCAATGCCGGCCACGCACGCAAAGATACGTTTCCGCCCGCGCGCGCTGCGTGGTCGACACGTACCAACACCGCGACCGGTGTCGACGGCGCGACCGCATTGACGCTGACGCTTGCTGTCTGCTGAGCTCCAGCTGCGTCAAGAAAGCTGACAGTGAAACTATATGTGCCGGCGCTCGGCGGCTCAAAGCTGATTGCCTGCGTCTTCGCCGATAGCAGCGAGACGCTAGGCCCCTCCGTTTGCGTCCATTGCACACTGCTGATCGGGCCGCTGCAACCGGCCACTACTGCACCAGCGGCCTTGCCGACCATCACGCTCACATCGGCCAAGACCGAAAATGCTTCGGTACCGCTGCATGTCCTTGGCGCAAAAGCCGCCGACTGCGGAGGAGCGGGCACCGGCGCGGTGTTCGAATCGCCGCCGCCCCCGCACGCCGTCAATACAAGCGCGAGCGCTATGCAAAGCGCGCAGCGAATCGATCGGAGCAGAAGTTCCATTTGGAAAGAAGTGTGTTTGTCGAGTTGGACAGTAGCGAAGTCATGATTTACGTCAATTGCGTGCACGTCCTAATACGTCAAAGATCTCAACGGCATCAGGCGCGCCACACGGCCCAACCCGCCAGCGCAACCACCAGCAGCAACAGAAACGTCGCCGCGGCATACCAGTTGTTCGTGCGCTGTTGCTCACGTCGCAGCATGCGCACCTCCTCAATCAGCCGGTCAGCATCGCCATGCCGGGTCAGCGCAGTGTGCATTAGGCGCGGCAGCTGCGGCAGCAGATACGTCCATTGCATCGCCTCGCGCTTCAAGCGAGCTTCCATACCGCGCCAGCCCACTTGATCTTCCATCCAGCGCTCGAGAAACGGCTTCGCGGTTTTCCACAGATCGAGCTCGGGATCAAGCTGGCGGCCGAGGCCTTCGATGTTAAGCAACGTCTTCTGCAACAAAACAAGTTGCGGCTGCACTTCGACGTTAAAGCGCTGCGACGCCTGGAACAGCCGCAACAGAACCTGGCCGAGCGAGATGTCCTTGAGCGGTTTGTCGAACACCGGCTCGCAACACGCGCGCACCGCGTTTTCCAACTCATCGACGCGGGTGTCTTCGGGCACCCAGCCCGATTCGATATGCAACTCGGCGACACGCTTGTAGTCGTGCTGAAAGAACGCGAGAAAGTTCTGCGCCAGATAATTCTTGTCGCTCTCGCTCAACGTTCCGACGATGCCGAAGTCGAGCCCAATGTACTTGTTGAAATCTTCGCCTTCGGTGCCGACCAGAATGTTGCCGGGATGCATGTCGGCGTGAAAGAACGCATGATCAAAGACCTGCGTGAAAAAGATCGTGACGCCGTCACGCGACAGCTTCTGGATGTCGATGCCCGCTTCCAACAACCGATCCATGCGGCTGATAGGAATTCCGGTCATGCGCTGCATGACCAGCACGTTATCGCTGCAGTAGTCAAAGTACATCTCAGGCACGAGGAAGAGCGGTGAGCCAGCAAAGTTGCGTCGCAGTTGCGACGCGTTCGCTGCTTCGCGCATCAAATCAAGCTCGTCGTGCAGATAGCGGTCGAATTCCTTGACGACTGCGCGTGGTCGTAGGCGCTTGCCGTCACGCCACAGGCGTTCAACCAGGCGCGCCGCGGTATCGAGTAGAGACAAATCTCTTTCGATCGCCTGCAGCATGTTCGGCCGTAACACCTTCACGGCGACCTCCTTGCCGGCGTGCGCACCTTCTTTCAGCATCGCGAAGTGCACCTGCGCTATCGACGCCGACGCTACCGGCTCGCGGTCAAACGACGAAAACACCGCATTGATCGGCCGACGCAAGCCGCGCTCGATCTCGCGCATCGCAATCTCGGACGCAAAAGGCGGTACGCGATCCTGCAGCCGCGCGAGCTCGTCGGCTATATCAGGTGGCAACAGATCGCGCCGTGTCGACAGCACCTGCCCGAACTTGACGAAAATCGGACCGAGATCTTCGAGAGCGCGACGCAGCCGAACCGCACGGGGCTCTCGCGGTGCGCCGAAGGTCGTCCAATCGACCAGCCGCACCAGCGCTCGATTTTTTAAACTCGTTACGACGATTTCATCAAGGCGGTAGCGCCAGACGACCGCCAGGATGCGAATAAGGCGCAGGAGCCGCATGGGCGGCGATTGTAGGGTGTACGACGGCTGACTACGGCTCGGCGCTACGCACGCACCAACAGATCGATTCGCTTTTCAATCCGCGCCACCGCGTCGCGTAAATGATTGACGTCCTGATTGAAGTTTTCGAGGTCGTCGCGGCCGACCACCATCGGGTTCTCGGTCACGACGTAGTGCGCAGTGTTGTCGAGCATGTTCTCGGCTATTTGCTTCCACTGGGACGCGCTTGCGCGCATGAAGCCAACCAAGCGTTGCGCAGCCGCGTCGCCGATAAAGCGCGACAGCTCTTCTTCCGGCTCGGGCCGCAGGTTCTGCAGCACGAATGCGAGGGCCTGCGCAAACTCGGCATCACCGCTAAGACGCACGTCCTTCATCGCTGCTTGCGGGTCCAACATCGCAAGCGGCAACGAAGAAAGTGCAACTCCAATAGTGACTGCGGGCTCGCCTTTGTCAGCCACTGCGAACGTGCCATCGTCGGTTACCTGCAGCGTCAACGCAAACGGTGCTGCGTCGAAGCGGGCGCTCCGCCCTGCGAACGGTGCCAGCTTGTCGCGCGCCCACTGCTCGTGCGCCAACGTGCGGTTAAGCAGCGCGATTGCCGCCGAGTTCGCTAGCTGATCAATCATCAGTGGCCGAAGTGAAAGAGGGCGCCGCAGCGCCCTCCGGATTCCATCGACATGCGTTACGCAAGCTGTTGTATGCCTGCCAGCACCCAACCGCCGCCGCGCACAGGTTTGGCCAGATTCCACACCTCGGAAACGCGTTCAACCTCGCCATCGACCTTTAACGTGCCGTCGAACTTCACGCTCGCGATGTGCTCATCGGCGGTCGATTCGATACCCAATAAATCGGCATCGAGTGTCACGACTTCCGTCGTCGACTTTCCGCCGCGCGCGCGCAGCTCGTGCGTCAGCGTGATAAACATATCGTTGCTCGTGAACTCGGATAGCTCGGCCAGATCTCCGCTGTCCCACGCCTGTTGCAGCTTGACGTAGTTCGCTTTGGCAGCAGTCAGAAACCCCGCGCTATCGAAACCGGCCGGAATTCCCCACGGCGCGCTGCCCGCCGCCCCATTACCACGCGCAAACTGATCCATTGCCGAACCGGGACGTGCACCCGCTACAAAAGGAGTTTCTGAACTGCGCGCAGGCACCGGAGCGCTCTCATAGCCGACATGTTTGTAAGTGCCCGGTGAACCTGTGCTCGGATCCGTGCGACCGGCAGCGGTTCCATACGCGGGCTGCGGTGTGCCGCCGCGCATACGCCGCATCACAAAGCCCGCGATCAGCAACAGCGCCATGCCGATCAGCAGCACCGTCAGGAACATCGTCAGCGCTTCGCCGAAACCGAGATACGACGCCAAGGCAGCGATGCCCAAACCGGCGGCGAGCCCCATTAACGCACCACGCCATGGACTGCGCGGTGCTGCGGCTGCGGCGCCCGGACCTGCCGCTGCCGCTGCGGCTGGGGTCTGCTGTTGATTGCCTGCCTGCGGGGTCTGCTGTTGCGGCGGCGTGGCCTGTCTTTGTTGGACCGGCGCCGATTGCCGTCCGAGGTTCTTGCCCCCACCAAAGCGGCGCTGCGCGTCCGCATCAAACGCAAACGTGGCGGCGACGAAGCCGATCATCAATGCAGTCAGACTCTTCGCTGTGAAATGTTTCATGTGACCTCCACTACTCATACTTCGTGCCGACGTGCAGTGCGCATACACCGGCGGTGAGATTGAACCATTGGACGCTATCGAACCCAGCATGTTCCATCATTTTGGCCAATTCGTCTTGTGGTGGATGCATGCGCACCGATTCGGCGAGATAGCGGTAACTTTCGGCATCGTTAGCAATCTTTTCGCCCAGCCACGGCAATACGTTCAACGAATACGCGTCGTATATGGGGGCGATTGGCTGCCAAACACGCGAAAACTCCAGCACGAGTAATCGGCCGCCGGGCTTTAGCACGCGCTGCATCTCTGCCAATGCCGCATCCTTGTGCGTCATGTTGCGCAGCCCGA